>DBFWLD010000068.1:0-57601 GCA_048465615.1 Tannerellaceae bacterium | reverse complement strand
ATCAATTTAACATGTTTTTCCGTCACCTGCGTACTGAATTCTAATCTAGGATAAAAAGAAAGAGCCGTTGTTAGCGGCCCAATCTTTTTGCTAGTAATAGTAATGGCGATAAGAAACTTTGTTTTTTCTTCGTTTTCGAGGAATTAGACTAAATAAGAAGTCTATTAAGAATTCTCCAAATTTAAATCCAATTCCCGTTAAAAAAGCTAATACAAATAATTTCATATGCTTACACTCCTTTCATAAAGGAGCTTGTTATTCTTGCGAACCCTCATAGACGATTTTCTTCCTCAAGTCAGACCAGGTTATATAGCGCTCTTTTCGGCACACTGGGCAATAGAACTTACTTACCTTACCGCCTATGTCTGTCAGTTCGGGCAATTGAACCGATATACTTTCTTAACAGCCACATCTACAATCTTCACTCTATCACCCTCTTTCTTGGCTGAGCAGCCAGAAGAACCGTCTGTACAAGTTGTAATAAGTATCCTTGCAGCATGGGATAGAAAATTTAACCCTCATGTAATCATAAGAAACCCCTTCCGTTACACCTTTCAAAATATAACAGTAAAGTTCTTCGTCTGCTTCTTTGGCCATCCGTTCGACCATGTCCATCCGATTCGAGTAAAACAGCCTTGCCATCGCGCATTTAGCAACCGGATCGCTGATGTTATTTGTCCTGCTCGGCGGTATCAATTTCGGCCAACTGCTCGGAAACCCATCCAGCATGGCATATGATTTCCGCCATATCGGATACTGTAGACAGAAATGCTTCAACTCGTAATACCGGTGTTTTTCAATCCAGTATTGGTTTTTCTCAGATACTTCCGGTCTTATCGTTGTGCTCATACCCGTTCACCTCGCCAGACATAACCCGTTTCCTGCCATAGTAACTTTGGAGAGATATAAAAGTTGATTCGTCCGTATTTCGAATTCATCTCTTCCAGATTGGTGATAAGTTTTCCGTTCCTGGTTGCTTTACCGATGGGCAGCCATCCAGATATAATGCCGGCTCGAATCCATGAAGCGTCTTTTCCATAAACCCTCGCTGCTACGGCTACTGGTACTGAACCAGATGCAAATATAACTTCATCCATTGGCTTTTGCCTCCTTTCAACTGCTATTCTAGGTTAGAAACAGCTTTTAGTGAAAACAACTTAGGTGGAGACAGCCGCCATCGGATCATCGTCATTTCACAAGGGTAATCTTCAAAGCCAAGCGTTTCGCAGGTAATAAACCCTTCCAAAACACCGATGATGATTTCTGCTTCGTACTGCTTGTATGGAAATATAAAGTCCGGAAGTTCCCGATGCATAGCGCTGCATTTTTGGCATCGGAACCTTCGAATATCTACTTTGTTTTTGACGCCGTATTTCGTCCGTACAATCCTTTTTACGGTGTCGTAATATTTCAACTGCCCGCCACATTTGGGACAGGTTGATTTGCTGTCACTAATCATATCTCATCTTTTCCTCCAATCGTAGCAAGAAAAGTTGTTGTGTGTAGGAGTTGACAATTCCTATACTTATGATATATGATTACTAATAGCAAATCAATGGAAAGGTGGTCTTTATGCTTATAAAATGTCCGGAGTGCGAATTGCAAGTAAGTGATAAAGCTGTTTCCTGTCCGCATTGCGGATATCCGATGCAGACAAGCACTAAATCAAGAAAGCCTCGAAACAAAAACAACAAGCGACGCCGTTTACCAAACGGGTTCGGACAGATCAGCGAAATTAAAAACCGTAATCTCCGTAATCCTTTCAGGGCGATGGTGAGTGTAGGAAAATCAGAAAACGGACGCCCAATATGTAAACCTCTGAAACCGGAATCCTATTTTCCCACCTATAATGACGCCTATGCCGCTCTCGTGGAATATAACAAGAACCCCTACGATCTTGAGCCGTCTCTTACTGTCAAAGAATTGTACGAACGATGGAAACCGGAATACTTGAAAACTCTGAAGAATGAAGCGAGCGGCAGAGCAGTAGAATCCGCCTGGGGATATTGTTCGTCCGTGTACAGCATGAGAGTGATTGATGTCCGAGCGCGTCATATAAAAGGCTGTATGGAAGAAGGGATATCCGTAGTACGAGGAAAAGAACAAACCCCGAGCGCATCAATGAAGAACAAGATTAAGTCACTGTTCAACTTAATGCTCGATTATGCCTTGGAATATGAATTGGTGGACCGCAACTATTCGAGAACGTTCAATCTAACCGAAGAAACCATCAAAGAAATTGTAACGGTAAAGAAAGAGCACATACCGTTTACACAAGAAGAGATGGATTTGCTCTGGCAGCACGTAGATGATAAAATGTATGTAGATGTTATCTTAATTCAGTGCTATTCCGGATGGAGGCCACAGGAAATTGGTTTGCTGGAACTGAAAGACGTGGATCTTGAAAACGGCACATTCAGCGGGGGAATGAAAACCGACGCAGGTACTAACCGTGTTGTTCCAATCCACTCGAAAATAAGACACTTGGTAGAACGGCACTATAAAGAGGCTCAGAAAATGGGAAGCGTATATCTGTTCAATTACGCTAATCCAAGCAGCAGGGTCAAAAATACGGCTTTGACCTACAACAGATATCAAAAGGCTTTTGGAATGATTCGGGACGAACTGAAACTTAATCCGGAGCATAGACCCCATGACGGACGCAAACACTTTGTTACCATGGCTAAAAAATACGGCGTTGATGAATACGCCATTAAATATATGGTAGGACATAAGATTTCCGATATAACCGAAAAGGTTTATACACAGAGAGAATTTGAATGGCTAAAAGACGAAATAGAAAAAATAAAATAGCTTGTATTTTTTGCCTATAACAAAGAAAAAGCCTCCTCGCAGCGGGACGCCGGTTAAGGCATCCGATACCACAAGGAGGCTCTCTTTTGTATAGGAATAAGTGTATAGGAGTAATGCAGGAATGATAGATGAATTACCTACATTTCTCGGCTTTTTCTCACATCTAACTGCTCTTAAAACCGCGTATTTACTGGGCTTTAGCAGTGGGTAAATTAAGGTAAGTTTCTATTATAGAAGCAAAATATCCCGTAATTACTGGCTTTTTGAGCCAAAGTGTAGGAATAATGCAGAAATAACCTACACGCAACGGCTTCAAATTGCATCTTATTTCCCATAAACCACGGTCGAAGTGATGTCCTTCCCATCTGCGGAAAAGACCTTTGTAAGACGGGCAAGCTCCTTACCAGCAGCATCCGTAAGAACCGCTTCCATGTTAAGCATGTTATTCGAAAACTTCTTAACAAGCTTCTGTCCTTTAGAGTCGGTAGTAATAATCGTGCTGCTATTGTCAGAAAAAGACCTCACAGTACGACCAAGTTCATTCCCGTCCGGATCAGTTAGAACCGTGATACAGGTCAAAAAGTCATTTGAAAAAGTCTTAACCAGTGTTCGACCCTGTGAATCGATTGTGCTGATGATTGTACCATCGTCCGAAAAATGTTTATAGCCATCCGTTAAACCGGCTGTAAGAATTCGGTCAATTTCATCGTAATCATCGCCAATAAACTCACCGGTAATCATTGTACCATCGGCTTGATGAGCTGTAAATCCCTTTTTAAGAGTTTCTTTGCTGACGGTATCGGCGGTCAGATCGATTAGTGTCCGGCGATTGTAAACGACCTTATTTACAGCCATTTACTCTCACCCCGCAATCGTTACCGTCACTCCTCCAGCAGGATTATCTGCTTCCACATAAGGAATAGCTTCAACTTCTACCTGAGACAAACAGTTATACTCTGTATCAGGCAGAATCGTCTGCTTCGCGGTGGACGGTGTAACTGTCTTAGCCTGTGGTTTCATGTTTTCCGAGCCGGACATTGTACCCTCAACGCCGAGGATAGTTACGCCCTCTCGAATATTGTTGGCAATCAGCTTGCCTTTTTCAGTTGCGTCGATTCCCACTTTACCGCTGCCATCGTGGAAACCCTGAGGAATTGTAACTTCCTCGTCTCTGGTGGTGATCTTCTTAGTAACGGCACCATTGTTTTTCATTGTGCCAGTTAGTTTATTGCCACTTACATACGCAGTCTTTCCAAACAAGATTTCAGCAGCGACAGCGGTGGCATCCGTAGAATCAACATCAAATGTGCAAGCACCTTCAATTTGAGCTCCACTCTTGTCGTGAGCTTTAGATCCTTTGAGAAGTTTACTGGGGTCTACGGTGTCGCCAGTAAGGTCGATGAGAACACGACCGCCATAAATAACCTTATTAACGTTTTGGTTAGGCATTTTGATTAACCTCCTCTGCAATATAAACCGTAACCCCATCATAGTTGTTACTGGTTTCGAAATATGGGACTTTTTGAACAACAATATCTTTCTTAAGCACTTTATTGGCTGTTGGCAAGACCTGAGTGTTAAAAGCGTTCGGCACCACTTCATATTCTCCAGAATAAGCATTAAAATCTATCACAGCAGACAGCTTGCCAGACAAACTTCCAAAGCAAGTTAATTTACCAGATAATGTGCATAGTCCAGAGATATGACCAGTAAGGCACTCAAACGCTTTTATGCTACTCATGTCAATGCACCTCTTCCGTTAGCTTAAGAATTGCTTTTGTGATGAAAGTATCAACTTCTCCTGTGGCCTTCGTTAATTCAATGTCGTAGACGTACTTTCCGAAGGGAAGATGTTTTGTATCTTCCGGATTGAGGGTCAAGATCATCGTGTCAATCGGAATCTCCTTGATAAGAAGAGGAGTTTCATCATTATAGTCATTCTTCATGGCAAATCGAATACGATCACCATTCATTGGAATATACTGATTGTCATTTAGATCAGTAATCGTAATAAGCGCCGAAAAAGTATCACCCCGAGTCAAAGTAATCATTGTGCCAGAAACAGAATAACTCATAATCTCACCTCCAATTCAAGCATTGTAAGTTGATTTATGAATCGCAAGTTGGTCAACTTCTGTCATGATTCGCTTAGCCGAACCGTTACCGCCTAATTTTTCATAAGGCTTGTACAAGTATTCATACAGATTCTCATACTCGTCCTGTGTAATGTAGCCCCTCTCGATGTAGGCCATACCGAGATAGATAATGCGATCATGAGCCAAACCAATGAGCATTTGCGTTTCAAGATTGTTGTGCTTATTCTCAGCAGCTTTTCGTTTGCTTCGCTCTTGGATATATGCCCAAAATCCAGAAGAAGCAAGTATCGTCCCCAAAATGGTTAATAGCGTTTGCAGCCAGGGTTCCATTTCCATGTATCATCCTCCTTGAAGTCATAAATGAATTAAGAAGCTTGTAGGAAATATCACCCCAAACCTCTTTTAATTAGGCGAGGGAGCCCACCGCAAAGTAGACTCCCTGCCAATTTCGGTTAATCCACAGGATTACCATTTTCGTCAAGACCGAGAGCTTCCAGATCAGCCTTGACAGCAGCCTTGAACTTCGCCGGAACCTGATTAAAGGTCCGACGACCTGCGATGATGAGTGCGACATACAGTGCTACCATGTTGTTACCTCCTATCAAAATTTTGGATAAAATATAAAACATGGTTACTCCTCCTCAGCGATAAGATCGCCGTTGGTATCGTAGCCATATTCTAACAATTTTGCCTCGACATCTGCCTTAAATTTTTCAGGCACCTGGTCGAAGGTTCTACGCTTATTGATGATAAGCGTGGCGTAAAGATTGACCATTTTTGCTACCTCCTCATTCAGGAATCATTGCTGCGACGGCATCGTACAGATCAGCAATTGCTTCCATGATAGCAAGCTGCTGGGAATCTCCAGTTTCCTGACCTGCCATGATCTGAACAATGTTGTCCGAATCATTTGTACCTTTAATGGCGTTTTCAGCCATAAGCAGATTGGTGTATTCATTGAACTCCTGAGGGGTCAACGCCGCTTCCTGATAAGTCCAGTAAGTGGTTTTATCGCCCTGTTCTGAAGTTCGTGTAATACTCGTAATGTCCTTGCGGAGATATACGGTTCCAACAGTAACCTCAAGTGCAGTCGGTTGGACTGTGCTCTCGGCATATTTGTAATTTAACTCCATGCGACTTTCCTCCTTTCGCAGTGTAAAGACTGACGAGTTTTTGATATACCCGCTTCTCATCGTATTTGTCATATCGTGAAACTTTTCGCTTCAATTGCTGGAAGCTAACACATGGTTTTATCCACTTCCGATACATCAAATAGGTATCGGTGCAGTCGATCCACCCAAGATAAGACAACATTTGACGAGCATCAAGTATGGTTGCTTTCTCCTTTTTGGAGATTTTGCGAGCTTTTCTCGTGGCCTTGTACATAATGGATTTTCGAAGAATCGTTCGATTACGATAAAAGCGAAAGCCCATGAAGTCCAGGTCACGCCCCTGGTTGTTGCCATAGGAAAAGCGAAAGACTTGCCGATTCGCTTTAAGTTCCAAGCCAAGCTCCATTTCCAGATAATCGGAAATTGCTTGCCTCATGCGGTGCAAAACCCTCTTGTTGCTTCCGAAAACGACCATGTCATCCATGTAGCGCATATAGTGCACGGCACAGAGCTGCTCCTTGATGAAATGATCTAAACCCTGCAAATACCAGTTAGAAAGCCATTGAGAAGTATAAAAGCCAAGTGGAATACCAACCTCTGTGACATCAATAATGCGAAATAGTAAATCCAGCATCTTTTCATCATGAACGGTCTTCTTCAACTTGGCTTTCAAACGATCGTGTGGAATAGTATCGAAGAAATGACGAATATCCATTTTGAGGACATACTTACAATTCTTCGGGTCAGTCCTGATCCACTTCTCAATTACCTGCTTTCCTTTATGGGCACCTCTGCCCGGAAGACTGGCATAGCTGTGTTCGTACATTCCCTTGCAGAACATCGGCTTCATGGCATTTACGATGCAATGCTGAACAAGCAGCTCTTCCATCGTAGGGACAATAATAGTGCGCTCCTTGCGAGTAATCCCATCATAAATGTAAACCGGCACATGCTCGGCGTTTTCGTAGTTGACTATCCAGTCTAAGGATTGTTCAACTGCGGCATCGTCAGACATGTGCCGGTGTTTCATGATTTTACGGAATCTCTTGCTGTGCTTTGCTTGAGACAGAGCGTACCGTCGGTTCGTTTCGGATATTGTTTTTTCGTACAAGTGGTTATAGGATTTCATGTTCTCTCTTATCCTCTCATCCGCTTTCGACTTGTTCTCAGCTACTCACAGATGCTTGCACCGAGTTAATTTTCACCAAGTGGTGAGGAAGAGATGCGGATATCTCTTGCCATTTCAAAATGGCGGCATACACTGCATTATAGAGAGCTTCTTATGGATAAGATAGAGCCGCGCCATTGTTCGAGTTCGAATTGGACGCCGTATTGTTCAGATTAGCGTAGAAAGGACCGACCATAAGGTCATTGTTCCAGTTGCCGCCGACATACGCGCTGGGCGCAGTGTATACCCCTAATATTTAATTGTTTTCGTTTACCCGGCGAACCTAAGGTTCTCCCGTCCTCTCCTCGCTGCTTACGCAGCAGCAAGCGGTTTACAAGAGAGAGCCGCGCCATAGTACGAGTTCGAAATGGACGCCGCATTGTACAGATTAGCGCAGAAAGGACCGACCATAAGGCCATAGTGCCAGGAGCCGCCGACATACGCATAATTGACCTGGCTGTTATTGTACCACATGCCGTCAGCCTCATAAGTGCTGCTCGAACCGCTTGCAGTAACAGGCAGCCGTCCGAATGCTTCCGTCTTCATGCTGCTGATGTAGCCACCGGAAGAACCAGCCGGGGTAGCATTTGCGATCGTCTTATAACCGTTTCCGTCTGTGTTGTAGTCGATTGCAGTAGAACCATCGTGAGTACCACGAGTAAGCTTGACCTTCTGCGTACCATTGGCGTTGATCCAACCGGCAGTACGACGCCACAGGTTACCCCAGACATTCTCCATACCGAAGACCTTCACGCCGGAAGTCTGATCATTGGAACCCCAGAACATACCCTTGGTGTTCATCGTACCGGGGGCAATAGCATTGCTATTGGAACTCTTGCACCGTCCGTAGCCAAATGCAGTCTGGCACTCAGTAGAACGAGCCATCATAACCAGCAGATCCTGGAGCAGCAGTCTGTCAGCCAGCACCTCGGTATACCAGTCATTGCCGTTTGCCTTAGCATAGGCGATTTCGTTAGCCGCCGTGGTATTTACGCTGTTAGCTGCACCGCTGATAGAACGCAGCTTACCGGAAACCAGAGAACCGAAATAGATGGGGGTATAGAAATGATTGATCTGGTTGTTATTACGGTCATAGTTACACCAGCAATCCCAAGTATCGTCCTGAGGAATATCGGAGCAGCGGAAATGGTAAACACCATTCGATTCCCAACGCTTTGTATAGATCTTCGGCCATTCCATCATGGCGTTGCCGCCGAAAGAAGTATCCGTAACCTTGGATGTGGTGCCGTCGACCTTCTTGGTATAGTCGTTAGGATTGAGATAGTGATCTACAACACCTGCATAAGTCAGCATACAAGGACGAGGCATGAACTTTTCACCAGGATCAAACGCCCAACCACCATAGTTGAACTTACCGGTGCTGAAATTCATAGCTGCCGGAGTAAATGCCGCATTATCCACATCAGAAGGATAAGTTACTCGTCCGGTAGGGCTGGAAGTCGCTTTCACCAGATCGTAACCAAACAGATAATCTCTCTTCTTCGGGGTAACACTGGTTCGGTTCGCCTCGCTGCGATTATAGGCACCGGTACTGGTGTAAGGGAATGCGGAATAGTAATATACCACGCCGACCGTCACATTAGTATCTGTATAAGTGCCGTTTGCAGTGATGTTCTTGAACAGTTCGCCCTCCGTTTCACTGGTTGGATAACCAGTAGTGCTCCTGCGGATAACTGCACCTGCAACGCCACTCGGAAGCTTCGCCGTAATTTCTACCTTAACGGTATCAGACGCTGAGACATACACCGACTTAGCGGAAAACTCCTGCATCGGCTCCGGTTCATTAACGACTACACGGTTAGCCTTGTTTCGGTTATACACACCCTGAGTGGTATAAGGGAATGCTGCATAGTAGTAAGTTCCGGTAGGAGATGCACCACTATCTGCGAAGACAGTGGACGCTTTGATGTTGGCGACCAGATCACCATCGAACTCGTCCTTAGGATAATCGGTTGTCTTCCTCCGGATAATCGCACCTTCCACGGTGCAGAGTGTCTGGTTGTTCACGACCGTGTCGTTAGGAAGTGTTGCTGTGACTTTCACAACGCCACTCTCAACAGCCACGCTGAATGCCAGCATATTGGACGGCTCAATGCCGCCAAAGAAATGTCGGTTTTTACCGAAAATCAGATCTTCTTCTGCCATTTTGATTATTCTCCTTTCGCTTTAAGAATAAGTTACAACGGTGCTGATAAGCTTGCCATCGGAGTCAAAAGTTTTGACGGCTCTCGCCACTTCTGCTCCAGCACTTTTCAGCACATTTGTCATTGTCAGGAATCCGTCAGAGAAAGTCTTCGTCAAAGTTCTGCCGTCACTTGCAGTAGAAGTGATAACCGTACCGTCGTCCGAAAACTCTTTGGTTCCGTCTTCGAAGCCAACCAGCAAAATCCGTTTGACTTCTTCCTTGTCGATCTCAAGTTGTAAATTTCCTGCGACATCACCGCTGAGCTGGTCTTTCATCTGGTTATACCAGGCAAGAAAATCAGCCTGTTCAGATGCGATCCACTGGTCAAGAACGGTCTGCTCCTGTTGGAGGTCCGCTTTCATTTTATTGAACCAAGCCGTGAAATCGCTTTCCTCCTGAGCAATCCAGTCATCGACTTCCTGAGATCGTGCATCAGTAAACCGATCAAGCTCATCCTGCCATTTGCCAAGCAACTCGTCCAGACTGATCGTCTGAAGAATGCCAGTTACAAATGGAGTAGATTCTGTGCCAACCATAGGGGTAATGTCAGCTTGGTTAATGACCGCAGTGCCGTACTTTCTGTAAATATAACAGAGAGGGTACTGATGGACATTTCCCTCGTTCGTCAAAGTCGGTCTCGACGGTGCGCTGGACGGATTACCCTTGACAAATTTGATGGTGTTCTCACGCACCGACTCAGTTCCGTTTACTTCCAGAACCACAGCATCGATGCGATCAAGAAGCACTTCTGCTTCCGGGGCAGTCATCGGCAGGATGCTGTCGTTGACTGTCCATGTATGGTCGAACCAGGCTTTGCCGATACCGACATTCACGGTAAGACCGCCTGCCGCCTTCACAGCAAAAGCGGTTCCGATAGAAGCAAATACACCATCGATGATGAGTCCATCAAAGATAGCTGACATCTGTGCAGCATCGTATTTGCGGTCACCGTTGAGTGAATTGAAAAATCCGCTTGATACGCTCATTCAGTTTCTCCCTCCTTACTTTGAAATAGTTTTGAAGGTCGGATAAATTGACAATCCTTCCTCACTGTTTGAGATGACCAGCTCTGAAATGTAAGCTGATCCCTCATTGCCATATTCATTGGCGATTTGAACGATGTCTCCGATAAAGAAGTCCTCGCCGTATTTGAAAAGTCGAGTAACTTCAACCTCTCCTTCGAATGCAGTGGTTACAATATGGTCTGCCAGATTCTTCAAACCTTTTGTCCGAAGCTGCGCCATATATTCTGCATCAGAAAGAGTCCCGTCCTCAGTATCGGATGAGATGTCACGAGCATCTGTAAAAAGCTCACGCCGACCAAGCCCTGAGGCTGAGCCAACGATAGCAGTTCGCCTTGCTGCCCCTTCACCTTCTCCTGCGACCAGAGTCACATTTCGAAAACTCGCTCTGGATGAATAATAGTTGCTGTTGATGATGTTCTCAAAGTTTGGAGAGAAAACAACATACGGATTTTCTGTCTGCTCATAAGAGCGATCAACGCCGGCATACAGACTGAATGCAAACTTGTTTTCATCTGTCAGTACGATCTTGAACCCTATATTGTTTTCCTCACAAAGTCCTTTGACGACATCGTACAGGCAGTCACCTGTGTATTGGTTGTCGATTTTCAGACTTGTGATTTTAGGATCAGTAGAAGGCACGAACACAAAGTTGGAAATCTTTCGATCGGCAATAGACGGTGAAATGATGCACTCATTCAACATCGTCTGGATGCCATTTTGAAGATTTCCATTAAAGATTCGCTGCCCCCAGATGATGCGGCGTTCAAGAATAGACTCCAACGATCTGCCTGTGACGATAAGATGATTTCCTTCTTCTGTGTCGGTATTGATCTTGATGTCCTCAATAATCATACAGTGCTCCGAATCCTTCAGCCACAGATAGTAATCCTCTTTCAAATACTGCAAGAGTTGTGTATCCATAGCGAAGAATATCTCGAAATCTCCATACGAATTATACCGGTCAGTCCATATCATGGATTCGTAAGTATCTATGACGGCTATGGACTCAAAGTCGGTGTTTAAGACCAAAAGCTCCATAGTTATACCCCCTCATAGATTACTTTGTTTTCAATTCTGAACTGAAGATTCGTAACACCGCTATCAGCAGTAAAGGCGAAAATGTTATCGCCTTTTGCTAAGGTAAACCAGTCGGTATTCTTATCCAAACAGTTCAGGATGTTGTACGAAACGCCTTCACGAATCAGAGTAATGCTCTTATCGCCCTTTGAGGTGTTAATGACGATATCATCACTTGCGACGATACCCTTTCCAGTCAGCTTTTGGAGCTTCCCAGTATCGATCTTCATGACTTCTCTGGTTTCCGTATTGTAGATGTTAATGTTATTTGCCGGTCCGATAGCATGGATGTAGATTGTTACACCGATTTCGGCATCGCCATAGTAAGTGATGACACCCTCCGTCTTGATTTGGATTTCACCAAATACAAGCAGCGGTTCCGTCAGAGACTCATTCGAGAACGGAAACTCGAACAATGGGTCAATACTGTAGAAATCCGTTACATTGTTTCCATCCTCTCCGGCTGAATAGAAGAATGGGTCAGGACAAATGATTGAGATTGATGTACCTTCCTGCGAACTGAAAATGTTCGGTTCATTCGATTCCACATAACCGCTTGTTCGTACATATCGGTTATCAGTTTCGATAATGATTTCAACGCTTTTCTTTGCCGGAAAGTATTTGTAGGATTTCTGCCGTACATCCTCGATCGTTTCTCCATAGACTGTGTCAACGAATACGATTTGGAAAACGATGTTCCGCTGACTCAATCTGGCGGAGTTAAACATAGAGCCGTCATTAGTGACGACTTCCGTTGTGTTGACAGTTGCTTTGACCGGACCTAAGCCGGTTACAGACTTGATGAGGAAGCCCGAAACATCAGGCTTCCCCAGCTCAAGCTTGATTCTGTCACCTAAATAATTGGTGACAACAATCGAATAAATCATGTTTCCACCAATCCTTTCAAAGCGGAGAACTGATTCTTCGTCTGGCGATAGATATCGATTCTCGACAGTGCTTTAGGTGAATAGTTGTTTTGTACAAAGGAATAGGAATTTCCAACAGATGGCGTGCCATCTCCATTTTGAATTTCCCCGGTTGTTTCCCGGTTCATCGAAGAACTGATCTTCATCGCCTGGCTTCTGCTCAGGATAGCGGTAAGCCGGCCGGCGCCGGAACGTACTTCGGAAAGATCCAAAACAGGACGAATTGTAGGTTGAACCTCCATTTCGCCGTCGACAAATTCTCTGATTTTGGAAATTGCGTTGCTCAAACCGTTTTTAGCGGCTGCCGCCATATTGGTGCCGGCTTTGTAAGATTTATCGGCATAGTCCGAAATTGCATTGACAAAGGCAAGGCCGAAGAAATCACCGATTCGATAACCCACCTTGGAAAGTGAGTGTTCGTCCAGTTCTCTCTCGGCTGCTCTCGCCGCTGCCGCTGCCATAGCCCGCGCTCTTGCTTCCGCCAAATAGGTGTTTGCGGTGATACCGTCGGCAAATCCTTCCACAAGATATTTACCGGCATTATAGAAATCCGTATACTTGTTTTGAATCGCTGTAAGGCATCCGCTGACAATTTGGACGAAAGTATCCCTTGCCGTTTGGTCCTTAGAACGGATTCCGGCAATAAGGTTGGTCATAACGGCTTGACCCACGGTGTTGAACTCATAGAATTTGTTTCGAAGAGTGGTCAGGCATCCGTTAATCATGGTCAAGAAAGTGTTTCTGGCCAAGCTGTCTTTCCCACGAATACCAGTGATGAAATTCGTCATCATTGTGCTGCCGATAGTCGTAAACTGGTACTGCTGACTTGTAAGCGAAGAAATAACGCTGTTCACCATTGTGGTAAAGGTTGAAACAACTGCCGACTTCTGTGCGTTCGCGGCATTGATAAAGGTTGTGAGCATCGATGTCGCGGCGGCGCTCACTCTGGAACTGGCATTATTGAAAACATTTATAAAGCCTTCAATACCGGAGTTGCCAAGATTCGTCAAATCCTGAGCGAAACGGGACATCCCGCTCGTATCAACGCTGGTAATACCGTTCGCCAAATCCACAAGATTGCGGAACTGCGCAACAACGCCGCTTAACTTCGCTACATCCACGGTACTGACGCTTGCGTAATAAGCCGCGAAAGACTGACCGAAGGAGACAAGTTTTTCACCAAAAGAGGCAATATCGTTATCTCCCGTAAACCAACTGACGATGCCGCCGCTGTTCGGAAGATTGTTGGACAGCTCTACCAGAGCTTTCGCCGCATTTGCGGAATTTACCACCACGTTGGCATCCAGCCCTGTAACGGCAATGGAATATTGCTTCATGGCTTCTCCGAACGGCACCAATTTCTCTCCAAACATGTCAAGGTCGTTTTCGCCTGTGAAGAATGCAACGAGACCTCCGCTGTTCGGCACGGTATTTGCCAATTCCATAAGCGCTTTACCCGCAGTAACGGAATTGACAACCACATCCGCGTTCAGTCCGGTAACGGCTATTGAGAATTCTTTCATCGCTTCGCCAAACGGGACGAGCTGTTCGCCGAAAGCATCCATGTCGTTTTCACCGGCGAAGAAGCCGACGACCCCTCCGCTGTTCGGTATCGTAGACGCCATCTCAGCCATAGCTTTTCCGGCATTTGCAGCTTCTGTAACCACACTGGCGTCCAAGCCTGCAACCGAGTCAGCAAAAGCTTTCATTGCTTCGCCGAAGGGTACAAGCTGGTCCCCAAACGCGCCCATATCGTTTTCACCGGCAAAGAAACCCACGACGCCTCCACTGTTGGGAAGCGTAGCGGCCATTTCCGCCAGTGTTTTGCCTGCAACCGCCGCATTAGCCACAACTTCTCCGTCAATTCCGGCTATCTCATCCGAAAATTGCTTCATCGCTGTGCCGAAAGGAACAAGTTCCTCGGCAAACCCGGTAAGCGAAGACCCGCCTGTAAACCAGGAAGTCAGCCCCTCCAGAATATTTGCAGCAGTCAGGATAAGAATGGTTTCAGCCAGGGCTTTTACGCCGTCCATCATCGACGGGTCAATAGCGGAAGCGCCCTGAATAAACGGCTGAATATTTGTCATGAATCCGGACAAATCAGTAGCGATTTGCGGGAACTGGCTGGAAACACCGCTCATAAAGCCGCCTACAATACCGCCGATAAATTTGCCAATGGCGGTACCGATGCCTTGCAGTAAATTACCGCCCTCATTGATGAGCCACTGCAAACCTGGAATTTGAGCCAACGCGCCGACTGCGGCAAGAACCAACGCCAGTTCTGCGATAACCAATCCCATTCCGAGAACACCAACCATGGCTCCGGGAACAAGAGCTGCAACCACGCTCAGAGCCGCCATAATAGCAGCCAGAAGACCGATTCCGACAATCCCTTGAAGCAGGGTTGCAGTATCAATCCCCTTCAAAGCGTCAACAATGCCGGCAAAGAATGCCATGAGCACGTCGATGGCCGCCTGAATAAGACCGGGCAGATTACGGGCAATTCCTTCAAGCACCCCGATGAGGAACTGGAACAGGGAATTTACAATCTGCGGAGTATATTGGACCAACGCCTCAAGAACACCAGCGATAAGCTTTAACGCTCCATCTGCAATAGCCGGAACACACTCGACAAGTACGTCCACAAGAGTTAGAACGACTTCTTTCACTGCGTTCCCGATTTCACCTGCGCTATTGGCAATCACTTTGCAGAACTCAACAATGGCTTCGCCGATTTTTGCAACGATAGCCGGAATAAGATCCGCAATGCCTGTGATGATAACGGTTAAAGACGCCACTACAGCGGTCGCTCCGGCTGTTCCTGCCGCTGCCAGTGCAGTAAAGCCTACAGCGATTGCGGACAAGCCGGTTCCGGCAGCTAAAAGTCCTGCGCCAAGCCCCAAAACGGCAACACCAATCAGAGCCATAGCGCCGCTCAAACCAAGAATAGTGGGAACCAACGGAGTGAGAACTGCTCCCGCAACACCAATAACGGTGAAAGCACCAGCCAGCGACACCAAACCCTTCACGATAGCAGTCCAGCTCATAGCACCGAGAATGCTGAGAACAGGTGTAAGAATAGCCAGCGCGGATGCGGCCACCAACATGGCGGCAGATCCAGACAAGGTTCCGGTCATAGCTCTCAAACCAACGGCCATAATCCCGAGCGAACCGCCAAGAGCGACAAGCCCTTTTGCAATTTCGTTCCATTCCATACCGCCCATATTCTCAAGAGCCGAAGCCATAATAAGAAGAGCAGTAGAAACAGCAATAAGACCGGTTCCAATCGCAATCATATTCTTAGGCATGAAATTGACGGCAATCGTAACGGCTGCCAAAGCTCCCGCCATTCCAACAAGGCCAACGGCGAGTTCGCTCCAGTTCATAGCGGAAAAGTCTTTTACCGCTGCTGCAAGGATTTTCATAGCGGCTCCAATGCCGATCAAAGCCGCACTGGTTGCTATAACATGCTGCGCGTTCCCTGTAAGACGGGTAAACGCCACAATTTCCGCCAGGACAATACCGATTGAAGTGAGCCCTCGCCCGATTTCGCCCCAGTTCATTTGTGCAAAGTCTTCGCAGGCGGACGCGAGAATTTTAATTGCTCCGGACAATATCACAATTCCGGTAGCCGTTGTAACGGATTGGCCGCTAAATTTTGCTGTGTTCATAAACAACGATACTTCCGCAAGCAGCACGCCGACGCCGACAAGTCCTTTGGCAAGTCCTTCCCAGTCAAGTGCGGATAAGTCTTCGCACGCAGAAGCCAGAACCTTAATTGCTGCGGCAAATATAACCATCTGGGATGCGCCCTTTATAATAGTGGGGCCGCCTTTGCTGAGTGATTTTGCGGCAACAATCATCGTGGCGGTTAAACCGACAACGCCGGTAAGTCCCGTCGCGAGTTGTTTAGCGTCCAAATCTCCAAGTTTCTTCAAAGCGCTCGCCAAAATCAACACAGAAGTGGAAATCGCCAGCATCGCGGTCGTGCTTCTTATAACGCCGCTTGCCATGCCGCTGATTTTATTGAAAATCGCCATGGAAGCCATCAAATCAGCAAACAGAACAGTAATGGCGCCGAGAGCAGCGCTTAATTTTGCGCTGTCGATAAGAGAAAGTGCCACCAACGACGCTACCAGAATCGCAATGGCAGACGCAATTTTCAGCAAGGTACCAGCCTGTAACTGAGACTGGTATGCCTCGAAACATCCTCTTACGCTGTCCAGAATACCGATGAAAGATTCCTTGATGCTTCCGATGGAATCGAGCTGTTCTTTGATAGCGCCTACAAATTTGGTAATACCGACCGCAATCGCGCCGAAAGAGATTCCGTTGAGAAGGTCGATAACGCCGCTGAAGTCAGCGTTTCCGATGCTGTCAATCAGCGAAGAACCGACTTTCCCCATCGCATCAGCGATGCCCCCGGCAATTGCTTTGACCGCGTCCCATATCGCCTGAAGTAGCTGCATAAACTGGCAGTTAGCGAGGGCGTTCCCCATTGCCTCAAACGCTGAGGAAACGCTGCTCTTCATACCGCCGGCTGCGTCGCCAATCTGGGACATCCTTGCGTGCAGTCTCTCAAGAAGGGAATGTAACAATTCAAATCCCGGGAAAGCGATTTTTTCAGCTACAACCTTTACGAAATCACGAATCGCGGTGGCAACCGTTTTGATGACGCTCACGATTGTTCCGAGAACTTTGTTGAACACGTCGCCCTGCTTGATGAATTCGTCCAGCTTAACGAGCCAGTCACCAAAAGTACCGGTCACGCCGAGTATTCCGGCGCCAAGATCGCCAACACCGCCAAGAAGCGAACCAACAGCGTTAAACACGGCTGTCACAGCCTGTTTGATAATATCAAGAACAGCAAATAAGCCTTTAAAAGTACGCTTTAAATTCTCAGAAGTCGTTTCGCTGAGTTTCATTCTTTCCGTGAGATTTCTCAACGCTTCTGTAAAAGCGTATAGCTGTTCGGAAGTCATAGGCGGGAAGATGTCTCGGAATGCCTCCTTAATAGGGGCAATAACGCTCATCAACCCTTTAGCGGCATTCCAAATCGACTGAATCAGGTTCTCTCGGCCGGACGGTTTAAGAATCTTTTCCGTAAACTCATCCATGGAAACGGAGCCGTTTTTGATCCCCTCGTCCAGTTTTTCGATTTGCTCCACCATCTCCGAGGTATAACCGGCGGCTTTACGCTCTTCCTGAGACATGCCGGTCATTTTATCTCTAAGGTTATGGACGGCATCCGAAAGGGTATCGGAAGATATAACTCCTTCCTGCAACCCTTTTTTAAGAGCGTCGCTGAAATTATCCGAATCTGCGACCATCTTGTCGAAGGCGTCACCGCTTTTTCTGGCAACCTCTTGAATAGATTCGATATAGCCGGCTTCATCGGCAATGCCCTGGTTCAGCAACTGTTTCCATCCGGAACTGAGACCGCCGCTGAGCAGATCGTTTCTCGCTTGGGCAGCCTCGCCAATCACGTTGCCGATGGTTTCGGATACTTCGCTGAGCAGGTCTTTTGCTTCCTCAAAGTCGCCAATCAAAATTTCCCAAGTTGCCGTCCATCCGGATTGAGCGCTTTCCTTTAAAGTATCCCACAACTGAGTGAAGGTCTTGACCTTAGTTGCGGCTTCCTCTGCGGTTTTCGCCATCTGAGCAATTTCTTTGGCCTGAGACTCCGAGAAACCCTGTTGAATCAGATCCGCTTCGCTGTAAGCGCCGGCAAACTGTTTCAAGGTTTCAGTGAGAACCTCGGTGGTCAGCCACTCGCCTTTGGTAAGGGACTCTCTAAACGAGCCGTACATGTTGATGGCGTTTTTCGCTCCGGTACCGAGCAGTTCAGAAGTCCTTACAAGCGCGTCCTGGAACACCTTACCGCCCATACCGGCATTAACAACAGAGTTCCAGTCCATAAGCGAAACCTTACCGGCTGCCAATGCCTGGGAAAGCTGATACATTGCCGTAGAAGCTTGCTGAGAGGTTGAACCTGAAACTGCGGCCAGGTTAGCGATACCCTTGATAGAATCAACGGAAGTTTGAAGATTTACACCGGCTGCGGTAAACGTACCGATATTTCTGGTCATTTCGGTAAAGTTATAAATCGTCTTGTCCGCATAGGTGTTCAGTTCATCCAGCGCCCTGTTTACTTGCTGAAGGTTTGTTCCTTCATGCTGAGTGTTGGCAAGGACAGTTTGCACCGCGCCGATTTGCGTTTCGTATTCCTGAAAACCGGTTTTAATTGGGTCTATCGTAAGCGCCGAAACAATCCTTTTTCCCGCGTTCAAAGCGGAATTGGTGATATTGGCAAGGGCTGTTACCGCCATGACTTCTAAAGCTGAAAACTTCAGACGCACAGACTCCACAGCATTCGCAAGGCCGTTCATATTTACCTTTTTGGAAGCGCTGTCTATTTCGTCGAAACCCTTTGCAGCGCCGGATAAATTCAAGCTCTTCTTCAATCTATCCAAAGTGGAAAGGCTGGTCTGAACATTACTTTCGAATTGCTTGTTGTCAAATCGCATTTCTACGACTCTTTCGTCAATCGTAGTGCTCATAGCTTAGTAACCCCCTTCCATGCTTGTTCTGCAATTTTGTCAAAAATAGGCTGGATAGCAGGATTGATGTAATCTCGACCCTGCACCCAGCCACCGTTGCGAGTCCCGTGACCATACTGAAGAATAATGGCTATCGGAACCCCATTTTGAACATTTGAGTTGTAAAACGTAATCTTTGCCGTTCCGTTTCGGTTTTCAATCTTGTAATACCAAGAATTGGCCGTTTGCCCGCTATCGATAGGCGTTGCAGAAGCAAGGGCGGCGACCCCTTCTCGACCATACTTGTCAAGATCCCCGATTCGGACGGCCTCTTTCGCTCTCTCCAAAAACCGAGTTGTTCTGGAGAAGTCGCCCTTGTGTCTGAACCTTATCATTGAATCATCCTTTTACAGAAGTTCGTTTACTCTTTTCTGGACAGCGTTGTAATCGTAGCCGGCTGCCTGCAAACGGTTCTTACGATCCTGCCCGTTTCCCCACAAACCCTGAATCACTTCTCTGGCAAGCTCATCAACACTCTTTTTAGCAGTGGAAGAAACAGCCGTTCCGCTCTTAGTAGTGATATAAGTATCGAAGCCCGCAGCTTTCAGCTTGGCGGCCATAGCGTCCGCGTTTGCCTTGTTGCTGTAGGCTCCCACCTGAATCTTATAAAGATTGTCGACTTTGACCATGTAAGTATCGAAGCCAGCCGCCTTCACCTTGGACAACATAGCGTCCGCATTTGCCTTGTTACTGAACGCTCCTGTCTGGACGCGGTACAAAACGTTACCGCCGGCAGTTCCGGGATTGCTGGCCGAACTTCCTCCCAATTTTGCAGTAACCTTGGAAGCCAAATCGCCCATGCGGGAATACATCCAATCGCCAGGACAACTCTTGTTTGCGAACCAACGATGGACGGTTAAAACCATTTCGTCAGCGGCAGGATTGTAATTAAGCGTCTTTGTCTTATCACCAAGCCACAGGAGCTTCTTTTTGCCGTTGCGTTTGCAAATATCCACGCAAAGCTCGATGAGCTTGTTATAGACAACATCCTTAAATGCATAAGGATGGGTGGTATCGCTCGCGCATTCAATCGTTACGGCACGCTGGTCGTTTTCGTTGGAAGAAGAACACCAGGAACGGTTTTTCTCTTCCACATACATACCGACTCTTCCGTCTACGCCAATACCGTACTGGCAGGACGCCTGCCTGGAGGTCGGAGCAAAAATATTGCCCAGTGTTTCAACTGAGCACTGCCCGACAACACAGTGGGGCGTAATACGGTCAATAGCATGGGTTCTCTGCCCGGAATGATTGGGACTTAATTTGGTATAGGACACCAATGGACTGTTACTCATGAGTTGTATACTCCTTTGTGTCTCGGATTTGCTGAATCATCTGAATAACCTTGTCATACCCTACGGTAGAGGTGAGGAAGCTCAGATACATAAGAATACAAACTTCGACACCGACTTTTAGCGTAAAAGCAACATCATTCATAATGAGATAAATAGCGCATACAGCGCACGACATCAGAACGGCCACCACAGCAGCAAGAACGTTAGACGAATACTTAATGGTGGTCTCGTTCAAAAGCTTCTTGATTCCCTCAACGGTAAGGTTTGTCACCAGGGACACAATCAAAAGAGCCGTTGTCATAAAATAAATAGGCATTTTCAAACCTCCTCGATATCCACACTGTCTTCGTGAATACCTTCCTTACTTCTTAAACGCTCTTCTCTTTTTTCAAAGAACGTTTCAAATAACGCTTTTAAGAAATAGCCGAGCATAACTCCTACAACGGTGCTCGCTATCGTGCTGGAAAGCGATTCTGCAATCTGTACTTGTCCCATAAAAGCCAGCACATACGACAACTGCAAATCGATCAGCGAAACAGCAAGAATAACGGCAACCGCCCTCTTGGTGTAGGTTTCGAGCCACTTCTTATAACCTCGTTTTTTCCGTTTCGTAATCTCACCCCCTCGTATTGAGACGGCTCCTACGAGCAGCGTTCAAAGCCGCATTCCGTTTCATGATTTCGCGCTTACTTCTTCGCTTAGGCGGGTTGCTCTTCACATTGCATACCCTGATAAGTGTGAGAAGTTTATTGAGGTGCCATTTTTGAAACTCCACTGGTATGTTGAAAGCGATCATCCAGTAATAAATGAGCTCAGCCGTAACAATTTCCCGGCTGTTTTTTGGCAGCGAATCTTCTGAGAAGAAAGTCGCTGTCATCGGCGCTTCGATATAAGCGTTAATCGCGTCGTAATTTGCGGCAGTGAGCCTTTTGTATACCTCGGGATTCACATTCTGGGTAAGCGTCATGCATTTGACATAGTCCAGAATTTCTTCTTCTGTTTTGTCTTGTTTGCCAAGAAACGCTTTACACCATTTGGATTCCCATTTTGAAAGAGAGACCAGAGAATGCTCCAACTGCAAGGTCTGCTCTTTCGTGTAGATGAACTCTTCGTTGACTTCATCCCAGAATTCCTCAGCAGGTATTGTAATTCGAAGCATTCTTCAGTCCTCCATAACTGTCAAATCAATTGTTGACAGGAGCGATTGCCGGATGCTGGCTTGCTGCGGGTTTCTTATTCGGGATCACGCCGTTTATAAACTCGGCGGCCTTGTCCGCATCGGTGGCGAGTTCCATATACAACTGAGAGTATGCCTCGGTCTGGGAGAATGCGGTGGAAAGCTCCTCAGACTTGACGAACCGTTTACCATCAGGACTCTTCTCGCCATATGCCTTAAAGATAAAGTCTTTGAACACCTTGATGATGGTCGGCATGTCCTGAGCCGCGACAACTCGGCGAATCATATCGCCGTAACCGCCGGTTGTACTCATCTCCATTTCGAGAGCCTCGGCTTCCGTGATGTTGAACCAGAAATCCTCAGTGCGCTCAAGACCGTTATAGTCGGTATAAGTGATTGTCTTTTTAATCATGCGAAATTTCTCCTTTCAAATAAAAAAAATACAAAGCCGCCAGCTTACCTGAATACGGCCTTGTACCTATTCTTAAATCTTTTGTTTCTTATGCTTAACCGGCGGGGGTCATCAGAGTGATGATCTCATCCGGCAGAGGCAGACGGGGATCTACGCCGTCTTCTGTTTCGGGGCCTGTAGGATCTTTGCCATACAGAATCTCTTCCAGCGCTTTCAGCTTACCAGCATCCACCTTGGTAGAGTCGATAATCACGCAAGCGGTAGGCTTAAAGCCGGTTACGTTGACAGGAGTCGTGCTGACTTCCCAAGAGAAGGTGATGGCTTCGGGGCTGTCGTTGATAGTCGTATATCCCTTTTCGGAAGGTGCAGCCAGAGCGCCGTAAATCAGATGCAGCTTATAGCCGTGGTCGTTGCTGTCAACATCGTTACCGATGACAGTACGATAGCTGAGGCCGAACACCTTTCTGGCCTGCTGGCCGATTGTCACGCCGGTTGCAATTTCAGCAGAGCCGTCGCACTCAGCGAATTCATCCGGATAAGTATAAGCCTCAATAGTCGCGCCGAACTCCTCAGCAGACATCAGGTTCAGATACTTGATGTTATCCGCGTAAATAGGAGACGCCTCCGCACCGGAGGGGCTTTCGGTAACAGCGGTAAGACCATTCCAGGCAACGCCCTTATTATAAAGACCGCCGGCCTGAATAGGGTAGAGAACGCCATGGTCTACGCCGGTTTCGTACAAACGTTCACCGGTTTTATCCCAAACAAGTTTACTCATAGGTTCGTTCCTCCTTGTTAAAAGTAAAGTGTAAAAACGTAATGGTTCAGGTTATCGCTTTTGTAATGCCGCACAAACCGGCAAGTAGGCAATTTTGCCATTATGTCGATAAAAGAACTGTCCGGATTCTTATCGATAACCGTCACCAGATATTTGCGGTTAGACAAATATACCCCGTCATCAGCAAACGTGTTCTCGATATCTTCGAGAGCGTAAACGATGGCGGGGTAATTCATCTTAACTGACTCGGGAGGTTGGTAATACACATTTCGGCTTCCCAGAAGATCTTCCAGCAAAGCCTGTAGATCTAGTCTATTCGCCATTATATACCCCTCCTATAGTCAGTATTAGTCTAGGGTACTGAACTTCGACACTTTCTATCTTCCATTTAGCACCCATAAACCCAACGTACTTCATCAAGTGAAAATTCTCGCGAGCAAATGGATCGGCCAAAATACTAATCTCATTCGAAACGTTGATGTTGTCGTTGAGTTTGTCGGCTGTCTGAAGTCTGCGGGTATTTCTGACAAGTTCGCCGAAATACATGCGCTCGGAGATACGATCCTCCCATACGCCTGGGGTCGTTTCTTCAGTAACAGCATAGCCGATTGGTCCATAAAACTTCGCCATTTTGAATTTTCACCCCTTTAATCAGCGGAATACTCCTTGGAATACAGAGTAGTCGCCGCAGAAGCAGATGCGGAAACAGCAGTCGCAAAGGTTACGGATACGCTGCCGCCAGACTCTTCCTTGAAGAACAGCGGCATGTAATATGTGCTGTTATAGCTGATGATTACGCCCTTCTTGCGCAGATTGAGAAGGGTATCCTTATCAACTTTATTCGCTTCCGAACACTTGCTGTCCGTGTACAGGTAATTATCAGCCGTCTTACCATAGAGAATAACGTTTTTCACATATTTCTCTTCAGCGTCAGCGTAAACAACAGTCATGTTATTCATTGATTAGTCCTCCTTGCTATTTGTATGTTGTTGATTTTAACCGGCAGTGCTCAGCTCAAGAGCGATAGCGGAATAAGGCTTGATAAGGGCGCCGGAGCAGCGGGTCTCAATCAGATACTTCTGCTGGTTGTAGTCGATATCGAAATCGTCGAACATGTTCACAGCGCCGCCGCGATCCGCGCCGACATTGTAATCCGCCAGATTAACGATAATGCCCATCAGAGCGCCGCCGTTCTTGCCGTTTACACCCTCCATAACCGGAACGGTCACAATCTCCTTAACGCGGAGCTTCTTTGCAAGCTGAGCGACATCAGTGTAGAGATCGCGGCCGGTGGTATCGGTCAGAAGCAGGCAGTCGGTAAGAATGTCTTCAGTGGTATACAGAGTAGGCTGACCAGAACCCTTATAGTTCTTGCGGGCCTTGATAGCGGTGCGAATAAACTCGCGGGCCTTGTCGTCCTCAGTAGCGGAAGACTGGACGCTGACGATAGCCTGAATGGTATACAGCTCCTCGTCCTTGAGAATGGGACGGATGTTCTGCTCATTGATCTTATCATCGCTGGAAGCAAGACGGCCGTCGCCAATCAGATAAGCGCGGGCCAGCTCCTCGTCCAGCATCATACGCATTTCAGACTTCAGCCACGCCACAACGTCGAAATCAGTGATGTCGACAACATCGTCGCGATCCATCTTCTGCTTTTTGTAAACGGTAGTTGGGGTAGTGGTGCGCTTCAAAAGACCAAAGACCTCTTCCTTCTTCAGCTTGCCCTTGAAATACCCCTTTGCGCGGGCGTCGTCCTCGGTGATATCGGCAAAGATGGACTTAATGCGGGAAAACGGGGTGTGATGCACACCGCTCATAACCTTCTTTACCCAACCGGTATCACGCTGAATAAATTCGGGGGTGTTGGCCAAAGTCTGGGCGTCAGGGAACAGATAGTCCACATTGTCGATGCCATGAGCAAGCACGCTGTCCTTCAGGCTGCCGTAGCGCTTGATATCTCCAAAGATCGTGGAAATCTCTTCGCTGGATACCTCAGACCCATCGGAATGAATGAGAACATTCTCCTTCTGACGGTCATCCTTATCAAACACGTTATGTTTCATAGTATTAGTTCCTCCTTTAGAATCGTCATCGTTATTGTCTTCAGACTCGGGGTCAGATTCGCCCTGGTCGTCCATAGCCTGACCGATCATAGCGTACATAACGTTTTTCTGCTCTTCGGTCATACTGTTGATTACATCGGCGACAGTTTTCTCCTCATCGGAATCGGTCTTCTTCTCAGGATCATCCTTCTTTTCGGAAGTTTCTTTCTTTTCACCGTTGTCTGCCTTGTCTTCCTGCTTATCAGCATCGGAATGCGACAGATAGAGCGGCATACCCGTATAGATGATCGCTTCGTCATCCGAGTCTTCGCCGTGCTTGAGCATAGAATCAATAAAAGCGCCAGGATTTGCACCGGCATGGACCAGGCTTACTTCACGAATCTCTCCATGAAGAACGTCGCACCCTCTCTGCTGAAGCTGATTGGCGTAGATAGACAACGCACAAATGTCCCCATGCTTAACAAGAATCTTTCCAATCTCGCCGGATTCGGAATCGTTGAAAAAGCCGTAGGTATAAACACCTTCCGGACGATTTTCCAACCATGCATGACCAAGCACATTGCGTGGATCATTGTGCTGATGATTCCATACGAGAGGGACTTTGATTCCATCATCGTGTTTGAACGCGTCTCTACGAATCACTCTTCCGTCAGAGCATTTAAGGTCGTTTCTGGTTGCCCATCCGCTGAAATCGCAGGCTTCAGGCTGAAATGCTCTTTCCATTTTGAATTTCCTCCTTATTTCGTTTTTGTTTTAGAGACCCTACTCTCGAAACTACTCTGTTTCAACATTTTTGTCTTCGACAGGCGGATTGATTTCCGGCTCTGACTCGCTCGGGGCGCTGAGGTTTTTGTTCCTAAGCTCGTCCGCTCTCGGGTCATCCGAAGGCTTCATACCGATAACCTGCCGAATTTCATTCGATGTCATAATTTCGTTTCGAGTGAACTTATCAGCAATTTCAGCGATATCGTTGACGGGAACGAGTTTAAACGGGTCTCTAAAGAACGAAATCGACTGGGATTGTGATCGGGCGGTTTTTGTTAGAAACTTTCGTTTCATTTCGTCAACAATAGCTGAAATAATAGGCTCAATCGTTCGGTTATTGTAGTTCAGCATCGTTTTCTCGTCCGCCGTACCATCCAATATGCTTTGAGTGATACCTAACTGGCTGTATAGCATACTCGTTAAATATTCAATCTGCGACATAAGGTTGTTGTTGACGGAACGATTCAACTGCGTAATACGCTCGGTACCGTCGGCATAAGCAATACCATATTTAGTACCGGACAACTGAGCTTCAATATCTTTTCGCCTGTTTTCGGCCTGTTGGCGCCTTGCTTCCGTCTTGATGACATAGGGCAACTGGATAATCAAATCTAATTTTCCGGAACCGCTCTGTTCATCGATGACGTCAAGTAGGTTAAGTTTTCGAATAAGCCGTTGCATAGTAGAATTGGGCTCATTCACAACTGCGTACAGAGGATTTTCAACAATCGCTACTGTACTCTTTGGCACCAGTATGTTTTCTTTTGTCCCGGTCCGCTCGTTATAGAGGCGGACCCTAACATGCTGTGGGTACCAATCTAAAATTTTACCGACTCGCATGGTTTGAATGTCATACGAACCGGTAACGGAAGGATCATAAGTTGTATCAACGGGCACAATTGCCACGCAGCCTTCATCAAGCATGGACACGACAATGTCCTGAATAAAGGCTCTGGCGGTTTGGTCGATATTTGCTTCTACGGTAAGGCAGGTGTTCAAACCATCCTGAATAACGGATAAGAAGCGTCCATTTTCGTCCAGACGAATATGCTGCACATTTAACGCCGCAACATCCAAAGCAATCCGGTTATACACAGAAGTGATAATGGACCGCTCGTTGCCTCTGGTAAGGCGGATACGGTCGGGTCTGGACGAATAGCCAGGTCCAACATCCTGATAGGTTGTATAATCAGTTCCCGTAAATGCGTTCCAAGCATGTTTCAGTCTAGAACCAAAAGACATTCCCATTTGAATCATCACCTCCTTTTTAGTCGAACGCATCACGATTGAGCTTGTATGCGATATACGCATCCATCATCGCGGCAACAGCGTCAATCTTTTGCTCGTATCGTTTCTTGAGCAATTTTCGATTTCCGTTGGTATCTTCAAGGGTAATGCAGTTACCCATAGCAAAAGTCATGAGTTCCTCGTCGAAGAGAAGCATCCTTTCTTCGGAAAGCTTCTTTAATTCCCCAAGAGGAACCGATTCCGTTTTGGCGCCCTGAATAACTTTTTCAATGCCAAACGGACCATTTTCCTGTTCCCATCTGGCAACAAATTCTTTGGCGTTATACGGGTCAAAGCCAAGACAGCGAACGTCATAGCCGCACTCTGAAATATGATTGTCGAGATCTTCGTAAACGTCCATCATATCGAGCACAGCGCCCTCTAAAACAATTAAACTGCCTTCGGCCATGAACTGATCGTATTTGATCCTCATAGCTGCGGGCAGTTTCATCAATGTCATAGAAGTTATGTAATTTCGTGTCTTGATGCCAAAAGAACCGTTTGACAACGGGAACAAAAACGTAAAGGCGCAGAAGTCATCACCCTGCGATAAATCTGCACCGAGAGAACATGACATCTGCCAATAGTCTCTCTTTCGGTGAGGAAGCGTTTCTTCATAAGTAAAGTAATAGGTATATCCCTCCATGGGCAACCCAAAACGCTTTGCGAGAATGTCGTTTCGTGCGGCGGGGGCTTTCTCGGCTCTTTCCACGTCCAATTGGTAAGTTTCGTAACTCACGGTTTTACCAAGATTCGGATTGGCCTTAAGCCACATTTCCGGATCTCCAACTTCGTCAATCGAATCGAGTTTGTACCACCATATGGATACGTGCGGATTGATGTAATCTCCTTTAAGAATGTCCATCAACTCCATTTTGATTGTATCGCCGCTTCCGTTACGGACTGTACCTTCGGAACTGATTGCTACAATAATGTAGTCGTTTACTTTTGAAGCGCCCTGTTCAATTGCACCGATAACATCCTCTCGAATGTCGCCGGAAAGCCATTCGTCAACCGTTGCCACCTTAATCTGTAAACCCTGGAGCTTGGCGATGCTCATTGGCCGAACTTCAAGAAGAGAACCGGTAAGAAAATTCTCCACGCCTTTTTTGGTTGACGCCAATTTGGTGCGATTTGCTTTTGAACCGGTGGTGTTCTGTAAAGAACCTTCCGTCAGGAACTGGAACAACGGTCCGCGAGAACGCGTTATCGCAGTACGCAAAGGAGACATAACTTCTTCCGCCTGCTTCATGGTCGGCGCCGTGGTAATTTGGTGCGTGGTGGAAGTGTCAACGTTGAGAAAGTATCCCTGTAGAGTGGAAGCGTACATTGATTTTGCAGCACCTCTGGCTACAATAAGATACTGTTTATTGATAAGACGCTTCTTAACGTTCTTCCGAACGTAATGTCCGCCATGACCGTCTGGATTTGGCTGATATACGCTTCGTTCAACAAAGTAATACCATCCAAAAATCTGTTCGCCCCACAGCTTGAATGTGTCCAGCAAAGAAAGATCGGACCCATCAGTAAGAGTCAGTTCCGCTTCGCAATAGGCGATCCATCCTTCAACCGCCTGGTCGTCATAGTAAACACCGGGATTGGCAATAAGGTCGTCAATGCGATTCATCTCCATGGAGATTTCTTTGTTTACCGGGATTTCCCCTCGAAGAACGGCATCACGAAACATACCGTAATATTTGGGGACGGCAGTGTTTGATAATGCCATAAGCAACCGATCTCCTTTTTACTTCTTGCTAAGGCCACTGACGATTTTCTTAATCTTGTCATAGTTGTTGTAAAGCGTAATCGCTGTGGTGGTAGCAGTTGCTATTCCAGTAGCTGCTTTCATTGTCTTAGAAACAAATTCCTTACCGCGATTAACATCACTGCTAGACAACTGCTTATACTGCCGCTCCATTTGCAGACGATTAAGACGGCTGCGAAGCTCAGCGTCGCTCATGGTTTTTACGCTTTTGCCGCTATGAGCCTTTTTATAATCATCATGGCTTGGTTCTTCGGAAGCGTTTTCCCTCGCTCTTCTTTTTCCAGCGGCTGTTCGAGATCCGTCTTTATTCTGGAATCTCCTAACGCCCCATTTCATTCCTTTGATACCATGATGAGAAAGCGAAGTATTATCCATTTTGAATTTCTCCTTTCTCTGCTGGTTTCGGGTCGACAGAAACATTGATCCTCCACTCAAGCTCGCTTATCTGTCTGTTGATAGACTCGATAACTGCTGAACTAAGCGGAGGATCAAAAGCCAACCGAACCTTTAGGTAAATGTAAGTTTTAACAAACTCAAGACGGAAATCATCTTGCAGAAATTCAGACCATTCGGCGCCGTCATCTTCGATACGGAATCCCTCAGCAGGACCGACACCAAGTTGAGTAAGAACAGAAAATACCGAATTGATATGCATGACGATATCCGGGTCAAAGTGCTCGTATTCTTCTGTAATTCCGAGCAGTTTTTTAATTGATGTCAGTATGCTGTCCATATCGAATTACCTCACTCTCTAACGGCGATGAATTTCTTCATGCAAAAGCCTTCGATACCGGCAACTGTACAGACCGCATACCAATCATCATTGGAATTTGCCATGTCGATTTTCAGCTCATCGAGAGCCTTTGCTTCCGCGATTACATTTGAATCGGCAGAAGCTTTTTCTCGGATATTCAGCGACAGACAATTAACCACTACGCCAATAAGACCGTCGCAGACATCGCTGCCATCTCCGGAAACTCCGTCGGGGTTTTCCATATCGACATCTTCATACATCGTGCTCATAAAATGTACTCCTTTCAATTTTTTCGCCAAGGGCAAGTATCATTGCGGCTCCTTTGAACCGGTTTTAAGATAAGGATACTTTCGTCTCCGTAGTGAATAGCGTTATGTGTTTTTAGCTGCGTGCATATCACATTTTCCAAATCAAAGACGCAAGGATTTCGATTTATGATATCCTCATAAGTAATCGGATTGATGTGGTGTATTAGTACCGGTCCAAATATTTCATGGCCGGCAATTCCCAAATCGCACCCATTATCTCGAATGATAACGTCGTCTCTAAAACTCAGCCATTCGCTGGAATGATAAAATTCTTGATTAAGCCACCTTTGAAAACCGAAAGTAGCTTCGCCGATTTTCCCATCCAACTTCAGATAACGGAATCGTTCCTCAAATGTCGGAAGAGATATCAGTTCCGTATAAGTTCTAACACTCATCTTCATCGCCCCCGGCACCAGAATAATGACGCATAGCGTTAAGAGCATTGGTGTAGAGTTCTTCGACACGTTTTGCGGATTGAAGATTTTGTGTTTTAGCCTCGATAAGCTCTTTCTGCTTCTCAAGAATTTCTTTTTCTATCTTTTCCTTAGTCGAACCAAGTTTCAGATAATGAGTAATAACCTGAGAAGAAGCAGTTCCTTCTCTTAACTGCTTTTCAGCAAGATCAACAGCCAAAGAAACTAACTGATTTTCTCTAGCCTCCGGAGATAAAGCCGGTCTCATCTTTCTTGACGACTCAGAAGAGCTTGCAGCTTTACCTTTTGGCATCCTTACTGCCTCCTCTCTGTTTGTTGCCATGTACTATTTGTTTTGCAAGTACCTGTTTCGCATAGGTTTTGATACAGTATTTGAGAGAACTTACAGAGCTGGCTTCCATCAATCACCGAAAGGAGAAAAACATGAAAGGAAGAAGGAGGAGCACATGAAGAAAAGCTGCCACCAACCCTGTAAGCTCGCTCAAATACTGCATCATTTCCTAAAAGCGAACCCCAAAAATAACCCCCCGGGGATCTTTTTAAGACCGCCGCGATGTGGGAGGGGGTGAAGTTTTTTCGACTCCCCCCTATACCCACGAAGCAGCAGTACAGTCGTATCGCATGGCGAAGAAATCGCCGAAAACTTATTTCACAAAAAAGTAAGAATCAACAGCAAAATAAAAACGACAAGACGAGCGATGGTATCTATCCATACACTAGTCAAGTCGTTGCTGAATTCCTTTTTACTTTCTTGTAAATGTTCATGAAATCATGTTTAATGATCTCATCGATTGCTCGTTCAATCTCTTGTTCATTCTCTTCATCTGAAAACTGTTCAGAAGTTTTTGCGATTCGAGCGAGATAAGAACAAGTATTGTAACCTTTTCCTACATCGAACAAGAACCAATCGGAGAACCGTTCAAACGGATCGAAAGGATTGTCAAATGTAGTAAGAGCACAAGAACCATTCACACTAGGTCACTCCTCTCATTTCAAATAGTTCGACACAGTGCTCGTAGAGATTCCCAAAGCTTCAGCGATTTCAGATGTGCTGTAACCAGAAGCATTCATAGAAGTAATCTTCTGCATCTTAGCAGTGCTCAAAGTAGTAGATGCTCTTGGTGTAGCACGCTGCCTAAGTACATCAATGTCCGCATTGTCTATGATTTGGCGCAGCCTGTTCTCACTGATAGCTCCAGCCTGAATTGCTTCCCATTCTCGGTCTGTTATTTTAATGGTCTCTTTCTTTGCACCAACCGCTGAACGGGCTTGTGTAAGAGCCTGCTGACTGGCCTTCTTGATTTCACCGCTTGTCATGCCGGGATTGTCCTGTTTCTTGGCGGCTACTACCGCATTGGCCATGGTCTGTGCCTGTCTTTCCCTGGGGGCGTTCTTTAACGCAACATTGAGCTTGGCGGTCAATGAATCGACCTCGGCCTGGTAGGTCTCTTTAGCGGAGGCGGAGTATGGAACCTTGCCAGTAGACAGCATTTCCAGACGCGCCTGATTCGCCATGGCCTTCATTTTATTGGCGTAGTTCGCATAGGCTCTCTCTATCGGGGAATCCACATCGGATACAAGTGTGTAGGCGTCCTTTGTTTCAGCCATCTTGGTACTTGGTTGTGTTCTAACCTTAGTCCTACCGGTCCTTTTGTCCACATAAACGGGGTCGTCAACCGGTTTCCACACAAGTTCTCCGGTCTTTTCATCAATCTTGGGGCTTCCTTGTCTTTTAACCACCGATACTTCCGATTTTGCACGGGAAATAAGAGTAGAAGCGCCCTCATGATAACGACCGTCTTCCACAGTACCCTGATATTTCTTCTTCAAAGAACTGATGCCATTGTCAATCTCACTCTGCTTATAATCCAGCTTGTGTTTTTCAGCGTCAATAACCACCATTGAATGGCGAACCGCTCTCGCAAGCTCTTCTCTGGTGGCTCCCTTAATGGTCATATCCGTAATCAGGTTCGAGATAACGCCCATCTCTTTCTGGGTGTCCCGCATCTGCTTAAAAGTTCCTTCTTTCTTTCCACCATATTCAAGCTTGGGGTCGAAATCTTTGATTAGCTGCGGGGTGGAAGTAATCTTAACCTTGCTTCTTCCTGAATTACATGGAATAACCATAACGGTATCGCCATCAAAGTCAGCTCCGGAAAGGCGCTCTGCAACCTTGCTGTTGATACCGATGGCATCTTTCGGAGTATTGCCGAGAACCCTTCGCGCTTCCGCCTGTTTATTATTGACGGTGAGGATCGGGATTTCAAAGGTTCCGCCATGCGGGTAACGAACCAAAGCTACGGTTTCACCATTCTTATAGTTTGGCGCATAGACCTCGTTATCTTTCATCGATGTAATCGGAAGAATAACTTGATACTTCTGGCGGGGAAGGGCGGCTGCTTGCAGATGGACGGCGTCATAATCACAGCTATCGGCGAAAGAACTGAGCAGCGATTTCTTGACAGTAGGGTTGGTCAGAGAACAAATCTCATCAAACTCAGCCATCTTATCGCTTATTGCCAGATTGAGCTGCTTATCCACCAAATACTTGGGTTGTTTGGAAAGAAACTGCGAAGGAAGTTTATCGGCCCATTCGCCCCAATCGCCTTCTTCGGCTCTTTTGTTAATAAGCGAAAGTGATTGCTTCTTTCCTGTCACCGGATCAGTGTATTTTCCATTAGGGTCGTCATAATAACTCTGGCCGCCACGCTCTTTAATCGCCGAGCCAAAAGGATTATCCGGGTCATCCTTAATTTTCTTCAGCACATCCTGTGTCGGTGTGCCCTTCTTCTTATTAGTGTTGAACACGACGTCAACACCATCAGGAAGGTCATCGGAATAAACGGCCATCCCTTTAAGATAATGCGTTCCATCTACAAGGATACGAACCTGCGCATAATGTGCGTCGCCAAGAGAAAGGTCATCCACGCCTCTTCGAAGCTCGATAACGCCATCTTTCTGAATCCCACCATCTTCTGCATAACGAATTTGGAGCCGTTTGGAATCCATACTAGACGGGTATTCGAACGCTTTTCTGAAAGACTCGCCTTCATCATAAGAGATGTAATCCCTCACAGAATGAACATTTTCAAAATTATAAATCTCTTTGTGTTCTGTTCCGGGAGGGCAGATGACTTTAATGTTGGTCTGCTTTCCAGGATTCGTAACCTGCGGAACACCGCCTCCATATATCGGATATCCTTCCATCTCCAAAATATAACGAGCTTGGTTCAACTTTTCTTTAGAGATACCAAGTTCCCGCTCAACGCCGGTTCCAACATCTATCATCCCTTTTTCCGCAATCTGCTTTTTCAGGAATTCAGCCGTGGTTTTAGCCTGGTTCATGCGGGCTTCGGACGATTCGTTGAGCAAAGAACGGACGGAAGAATCATTAGCGAATCCCATCTTCTCCGCGATTTCGTTCAGACTGTAACCTTTTTCCCGAAGCGCCTTAGCAGTCGAAACGTCGGCAGATCTTCTTTCATCTTTCGCCAAGCTCATCTGTGTCCTGAACTGCGTTGTGCTCAAGCCCATAGATTTGGCAATGGCTACTTCACCAGTGTAAGTTTTCCCATCTTTATCTGTGAAAGTGAATCCAGATTTCTTCATCTCTTCCACTCGCGACAGAAAATCCCCGCTGTGCTGGTAAGGGTTATCTCCAGAACCCCAGGGATAACGACCGGAACGTCTCGGCATTCCGTAGTGCATCAGCATTTCCTCCACAAAGGAATTCATGGTTTAACCCTCCTGTTCTTTGATTTTTCGAATCACCTTGTCAAAAGTGATGATTTTGTCCATAATCGGAACGATGTCTTCCGCTGTCGGTTCATCGTACAGAATTTCATTGTTTTGGTACAAACGAAGTTCTATATCGATATCAGCAGGTTTTATTTTGTACTCCAAACAAAAAAGAGCAGCGTATATTTTAAGCTGCTCCATGTGCGCCGGAATAGCTCCGGTCTTTAAATCATGAATACGAAGGAACCGGTTTCGAAACATGATAGTGTCGGCGGTGCCAAAACAATTTTCTGAGTAAAACAGAATTTGCTCTGGTATCATTTTGAAACCGATCGCGTCATTGACATACATGTTCAGTGTTTTTTGAGACTTCGGCAATTTCTGCCCAAGGCGAATACACTGGCACGCAAATTCGTGAAGAACGGTTCCTTTTTGCGTGGCAAGGAATTTGGAATACGCTTCCGCTACCTTATCCTCGCTGTAGTTTATCCAATGATATTTGCTGGCACCGAGAAAAGCGTGTTGCCCTTCAAGATTCGAATGATTGTTGAAGATCATGCAGCACTTCCTCCTTGTTCTCCGGGCAGATGAATCTTGAGAACGACATCTCATCCATCTTCCCGACATAATACTCTTGATTCGGTTGTCTCTTTGCGCCAGCGCTTTGTTTACATTCCAAAGAAGCCCATTTATCGTTGTAGAGAATGAGCAGATCGGGAATGCCTTGCAAATATCCCGAATCGCTTTTCATAACGATGCAACCAGGAAATCTTTTCTTAAGCTCTTTAATGAGCTTTGCTTGGAATTGACTTTCAAGCATGGTTAATGGGCCTCCTTTCAGTGCTTTTTGCAAAACGGAAAAGGGAATGTCTATCTTTAAAAATAGCTATTCTATCCCTCTCTTCATAAAAGGGCATGTAATTTTCGCGCGGCAAAAATAGACAAAAGAAAAGGCCAAGACACCGTTAAGCATCTTGGCCGCGTCAATTATTCAGTTTTAGCGTTTAGCTGTTATTTCGAAGATAGCGTATCAAAATCCAAATGAGCCACAATCCTCCGGTACAGAGCACCAAAATAAAATCCAGCAGCAAACCGCCAAAGCCTCGCTTTTTACCATTCTTACTCATTGTGTTCCTCCTTGTCGTTGTTCTTTTTATGAAGAACCGATGGAATTTTTCCGACTCCTCGTTTAACAGTATCAGCAACATCCGATACCACTTGCTTTGTTTTTTCTTTCCTCTCAGAACGCCTTATACTTTTCTCAAGCAATAGTTCTGCTTTTCGTTTTTCGGACTCATTGAACAGACGCTGACTTTCATCGATAACTTCCTGCGTTATATACAAAACGCGAACAGTAGTCCCTGGTTCGACTTTCTGTTTTGCTTTTGGCTCAGATTTAATCACCTGATTGTTGATACAGTTTCTATATTTTCCGTCGGCGTCATCAATAAGAGTCGGAGAGAGGACTGCCTTTAGCCCAAGGCTTGTCAGTATTTCTACAGCTTGCTCCGACGTGGTTCGATATTCCGAAGAATATAGCTTCGGCACAACGACCAGTTTTTTGCGTTCCTCAATCGTCTTATCCGCATAATCACGAACAGCTTCGATAGCAGGTTTGACAAGAGGCACTATGGATGCAGCCATAGCGATGCCTGTTGCGATATTATTAGTGGTTTTAGGTGTTTTCTTCTCTCCGCTCATTGTCCTATCCCCTTTCATAAGGGCAATAAAAAAGTGCGCCCCCACATGAGAGACGCACCGAAAAAGTAAATCCCTCATTGTTGCCACACAATCTCAATCAAGTCGCAAAGGACACATGAGTAAAGAGAGAAAACACTTTTTACCAAAGTAATTTTCCCTTGCAACTTGAAAACTATTAGATTGTGTGGCTCTTACAGTATAGCACAAAAGCCAAAATAAAGAAAGGACTTTATTTGCAAACCACTTGACTTTTTGCTTGGTTTGTGGTATGTAATTCCGGCTTGTGGCCAAATGCCCACTTTTGTTCGCCTTATTTATTTAAATATTAAAACTTTTTATCGCAATTAAATAAGAAATAAAAGTGGGCAAGTGGGCTTTTTAGTGGTTTTTCAACACCTAATTTGCGCAAATCGGCCAAAAATGGCCAAAAATGGCCAAAAAAGTGCTGTTTTCAGAAAATGCACCCGATTTTTTCTGCCCACTTTTGGTTCGCAAAACCGGGCTTTTGCCCACTTTTTTTGGCCAAAAATGAGATTTTTCGTCCGTACAAGCTCCAAAATTTCCCCAAAATTGGTCAAAGCCCACTTTCTTAAAAATAAAAGTGGCCACAATTTTGCAGATTTTCAAAGAGTGTACGGACGTTTTTCTCATCTCCAAACCCGTCCGGTCTGTTTGTCAATCAACACAATACGGCCTTCGATTTGGAAATCAGCAAGCTCACAGATATAAAATAATGTATGAAGCAGTCTGTGAAATCTTTCGTCTTCCTTATCAATGTTCCGCAAAGCCTCGAAAGCCGTTGGATCAGAATATCCCTCCGAATTCTTTCGGGGATTGTTTTCACGATTAGCGATACCCATCAGTCCCTCCTTTGTTTGTTCCATTCTTCAATGTCGATTCCGTATTGTTTCAGCTTGTACGTACACAGCCAAACTATATCAGAATCAGTCATCTCATAATGTTTAATCAGTTCGTTCAATCTTACGGCAAAAGTGTCATAGAACTGCTTCAGACGCTTCGGCCCGAAACCAAATTCCTCATGCAAATGCCATAAGATCATGGCGTCAAGTTCGTTAGCGTGTTTGAGATCGTACTCTGCGAGCTGTCTGCGGATTTCGATATCCATCGCTTTCTTTTCGGCGGCAGTCAGATGCGCTCCGTACACTTTCCCTCCGGCTTTTTTCGTATACATAATCGGAACCTCCTCCATTCATAATCCAGTTTTCCTTAGCGAAGAACAAAGGTACCCCGATTATGCAAAAGAACATACAAGCAGTGGCGTCGTTTTCCGGGAAAATAGAAAGAACCCCGATGCCGATAAGCACCAGGGCGTAAATTTTGTTTTTAATTGTTTCTTTGCTCCACATGATGTCCTCCTTAAATATCACCAGAAGAACGGTGTTGGCTGTGTCCGGCGTTGAATCCATGAGGATAACGCGCTTTTAGCTTCTCCACGTTCATCTGCAAAATCGTTTCCAAATCAAAACCGAGAGCCTGTGCGCTCACCGCAAGATACCAAGCCACGTCCCCAAGCTCTTTGGCGATGTGAGCTTTATCGAGATCATGTCCTTGAAAGAGATACTTTTTCAAAATATCAATGCACTCTCCAGACTCGCCATTAAGGCCCATGAGTCCATTTTGGAGCTGTTGAGAGTCGGTCAGGGATTGATTGGCAGTACGGTAGGCGGCTTTCTGGTACTCGTTAATTGTCATCTGATATTCACCTTCAATTATTTGGGTACGAATAAGTTTGCTTACAGAAAGATTATGCTTTTTGGCGATAGTTTTTAGGGCTTCGCATTCATCGTCTGTTAGACGAATACGATACTGCTTACTTCTCGGATTTATAGCTTTCGGTCTGCCTCTCTTTTTGTTATCCGTCATCTGATGTTCACTCCTGTGTTGGATATGTAGTGTTTGCAGTGAAGTTCGACTGGCTCAATGTATTTTATATCACGGATGCGAATCATGCCTACTTTTTTGCCATCTTCGCAAGGGCGACTTACATATACTTCATCAATTGCCTTCTGAGCTTCGAGAAATTCTGTTTTCAGAGAGCATACTTCTCTGTGTCCGCAGCGTGTACACTGGGTTTCTTTTACACCGTAATCACTCATTTTTATCTCCTTTCAGCGCAAAAATAAGAGCCGAGGTTTAATCCTCAGCCCTTTTCTTTGCTTTATGATACATCCAAGCTTTGCAAACTGTTTCCTTACATTTCGGATAATCTGGTCGTCCGCATTTATTGCAAATGAGTTCTTCTCGTCCGAGATCCGGTATGTCTTCTTCAAATTCTTTAATAACAGTTGTCCATGTTCCATCTTTCTGACGAACAGGACAAACCATTTTAGATTTAACTTTCACGGGCACCGCCTCCTCATCTACAAGTATATTTTATCACAAAAAGCATAAAAGTAAAAGGGCTTGTCAGGCCCCTTTACCTTTGAAATCGAGTAGCTTACGAAATTAGAATCGTATAGCGTTCCTTCAGGCTCTCGAGCAAATTATCGTCTGCTGCAATGCTGATATGAAATTCAATCTTGTTCTTGTCATTTAGCACAACTTGAACAATTCCTTGAATTCCTTCAGCAAACAGCATTCTCAAACAAGTGCCGAGTTGCCTGTCATTCACTGCTAGAAAATAATTCATAGCATTACCTCCTTTCACAATAGGAGATGCGTTTTTCGTACAGTTAAGCCTCATCTGCCAAGTTTTTGTAACCACCGTTTTCATAGCAGTCTGTACTCATATAAATAGTGTCAGAATTTTTATCAACAACAGGATTGTCGTGAATTAACTCGTACAGTTCTTCGGCTGAAAATATCACTAGATTCTTCATTATTCGTTTTTCTCCTCCTCATAACCCGTAATAATCTCACTGTACGGCAGCTCTTCAATCCAGTCGCAGAATGTATGCCACTCATTAAGCTTATGGTTCCGCCGGCTCTTATGAATATTGGCCAGAACCTCATAGTTGAGCATGACTGTTCGTTTCTGGTTGTAAGAAGAGGGAAGAAGTTGGATCATCTGCCACCAGTATTTCTTGTCTTTGGTCTCAAGGTACTTATTCCTGTAATAGTTGAGAACGTTAATTGTTAGATTAAGTAACTGAACCCCACCACACCCAACGTGGGGAGCGCCATCGATTACAGGTCCGTCAACCTCATCACAAGAATATAAATCATAATCAATGAGATGCTCGTGACCAAAATCCTCCAACATAAACTCCTTATCCGCAATTTTATGCATGGTAGAGCAGGAATTAACTACTGTTCCCACCTTGTAGGTATCAAATTCTTTCCACCAGTACAGCGGAGCAGTAATATCGAGATAAACTACAATCATCCGCATGAATTTTCGATGGTCAGTTCCGGCGTTACGAAGACGAGTCATTAAATCGAAATCATTGGGGCCAACTATAAAGCCCTTATATGGAAATTTGTAATTATCAACCCAACATCCATCACAACTATTTTCGTCGGGAACGTTGTATTTACCGCATTCGTCGCATTTTTGGCTTAGATATTTTCGATAGTCGCTATCACTCTTCTCCCAAGAGTTCATCGGGTTGCGCATACCACGAATAGCGTGTTCCCAGCCCATAACTTCGGAATTTTCAATTTTAATCATGTTTTACCTCCTTGAGAACTACTTAAGAGTTAAAATATAATCCATACGCGTCCAACCACCGCTTGATGTTACCTCCTTGATTTCACGATTTAAATATTCTTGAGGCATAGCAGATAGAAGTTTTCCGTATCTATATTCACAAGAAGGATCTCCAAAAAATGAATTTTGGTTTTTAATACCTATATATCCCCAATCGGACGTGTTTTTTAGAACCGTATCAATAAAACTCGAAACTGTATACGGCTTGTCTAAAACAACTTTAAAATTAGTAGTTTCATCAGTATGTGTTTCGCCAATCTGTTCTAATTTAAACATCATTGTTTTTTTATTCCTCCTTTTCTACATACAAGCCAAATTTCTTATTGAAGTTTTTAGCATGGTCAATGTCAGTTGTATGATTACATTCATTTGAACAAATCTCGCACTGTCCACCATCGCAAAGATATAAAACCTTTTTGTCATTATACCAGAAATTTCGATCATCAATATACACATTCGCAAATATCTTTCGCGTGTCACTGCCAAAACGTTCAACGATGTGAGGAAGATTTTCATTGACCGCATCAAACTCAAGTCTGTGTTCCGAGCACCAGTTCACAGCTTTATCAAGCATTTCTCCAACGCGGCAAGTCCATAGAATAATCTTAGCGCCAAATGATTTCCGCATCTCAATGAGATAACCAATAAGATTAGTATTTGGCTCTCCGATTTCCGGCCATTTGTTTTCGCAAAGGGTGCCATCGAAGTCAACGGCTATAATTTGCTCGTTCATGTTTTTCTCCTTTCGGTTGTGAGCATCACAAAATCCACAGGATAAGTTTCACAGTCAAAGCGACTAAAATAGCCGCAATACAAACTCCAATTACAAAAGCCAAAGCTTGTCCGACTTCATATCCAAGACTATTTTTGTTATTGCTTTCCATAATTAACCTCCAAACTGAAGACCTAGATGAGAATATAACTCTTTATAAAGCTGCTTCTCAATCTCGTCCTTATACACTTTGACAACTTTGCCGTCAATAATCGTATTTACAGTCTCTCGAAGAATCGGTTGAGTCAATTCAGCAGCAGACGACGCACCTGCTTCAGCTACAATCGGCTCCGGCAAATATCCGAGTGCTTCTATTCGTTTGTTTTTGCAGTTATCTTTAAACGGGCATTTTCGGCATTGTTCCGCTAGTCTTGACAGACCCATCGTTGCCGCCTCCTTTCTTGACTGTAATCAGCTTTTTATAAATATCAAAGGCTTCCTTACCTTGAAAAGCGTTAATGATTGTGACATCTCCATTCTTTTGGCGGCCAACAATAAGCACACCGTCATCTCGTTTGGAGAAATCAACGCCAATAATCAAGCTTTCATTGATTTTCGGATTTTTCATCAAGATCCACCTGCTTTCTCAAATATCGAACTAGGTTTTCGCATAATTTGCGATGTTCACAGCGAACAAGAGTATCTGTCATTTCGATAATATCGAAGCCGGCATAATATTTTTCCGGTTCCTTCACATCAGCCGTAAAATTGGCACACCCATGACAGTATTCTTGGACATCCAGTTTAATCATTGGTATCCTCCTGACTAAGCAGTTCTTTTGGAATAACTGTTTACGTACTTGGTTTCATTGAAATTCCGTTTCTCACTCAAAGCACGGCTGATCGCCAAATCGATAGCGGATCTGGATTTCAAGTGATAGTAATACAGTTCTTTGAAAGGCGTATTTAGCCTATCAGTTCTTCCGGCAGACTGCTTCATAATTTTGTAAGAGTAATTTTGCGAGTAGAACACGATGGTATCGGTGCTTATGCAGTTCCATCCTTCGGCTCCGGCCGTATACTGCACCAGATAGACCCAACTGTCTGAAGTGGGAATTGGCTGATGCTTATGACCGTTCCATTCCGCAACCTCGACACCATCTCCGTAATAGAGATTCTTAAGAATATCAAGTTCATAGTCGAAGTTATAGAAAACAATCATTTTCGAATGTTTCTCAAACAGTTCCATCAAAGCGACTTGCCTGGAATCGTCCGAATTCACGATCCTTCGCCATACATAGCACAGCTCGCCGGCATTCGTAATCGGTTCATTTTTATAGGGATTCCATCGAAGCTTTGAAGCATCCTTATACTTGGCGACATCGTACTTCACGTAAACATCTTCGTGGTGCGAGATAGTTTCCCGTTTGAAATCCATCTCCACAAGAATTCGATTTCGAAGACGAATCAAACGCCCGACGCCCAAATACCGGTCTACTTTCGGATACTTGCCGTTTACCCAGGTCATGACCATGTGTTCTTCTTTGAAAGCTGTTCTGTTTTTATAGAACCCATTGGCTACAAACACCGGAATATAATCCTCCCAAGTGTCTCCTGGTGTGGCAGAAAGCAGAATCCACTCGTTAAGCTTGGCTATTTTCAGAAACGCCTTTACCCAAGCTCCAGAACCCACGACCCTCTGTTCATCAAATATAAAGAATGCATCCGTTACCGTTGCATACTTGCCAATGTTGTTCCACGAATCGACTACCACCTTATTAGAATATGAATTTGCTTCGGGATGGGTAGAAAGAAGGAAGGGCGAAAGCTCACCCTCCCATTCCTTCGTATCCCTTTTTCTCGCCGTCGTGATGATATATAGATCTTTAGGACTTTTCATCATCACATATTTCTTTGTTCCGAGTTCGCCTCCATTTTGTTTATAGTAATAGGCTAACGCGGTTCTGGACTTACCGCTTCCAACGCCGCCGCACAAAATGCAGCCGTTTTTCATTCTGTCAACAGCGTCTAACTGATAATCTCTTAGTGATATACCGGCCATTACAAACTCCTAAGAAGTCGCCGCATTGACCATATATCAGAAAAATACATCATTGTGAACCAATAGTTGTCCAGAGAATCGTTTTCAGTCATTGGTTCGGTTAGTGAATTTCCAACTTTGATGTAAGCGGCAACGCCGAGTAGAGATAGCTGAATATAACACATTAAAGCTACTACCATGTCGATATCCTGAGCAGCCACCAAGATATGATTCTGGTAATTCAGATTGGCTTTTTCCAACCTTTTTCTTGCCGCGTGAATACCAGCAATCAAAGTAGCTCCAGCGCCGCAGCAAGGATCGTTCAGGGTAATGTATCCGTCTTTCTTAACCTTTTCAACAATATCTTTCATGGTGATTTCTGCCATCAACTCGCAAACATGGTAAGGTGTAAAAATCTGCTCGTGTTCTTTGCTGTTAAGGCCAAGTTCGGTATAGATACTTCCCAAAAAGTCCTGCTCTTGATTTTCTTCCAAAGCTGCTACCGTATATGCAGCAAGTTCGGAAAACAACGGCTGCTCCTGCTTATTGTACTTTTTAATAGCCCGCAAATATAACGCCTCTCTCTCGTCGAAGTGGTCTTTATCCACCGGATTCGATAAAGCGCAAGCGAACATAATAATGAAGTCGCTCCATATATCCCAAGAGCGATGCCGATAGGTTAGCTGTCTGAACACTCGCAGAAATTCTTTTCGATCGTCTAAATGCTTTTCCGAATTTTTACCGGCGGGCTTTTTTCGGTTAGGCTTTTCCGAAACCTCAGAAACACCTTTTTTAAATCCTTCGGCTACTTTCTCTCCATATTTCAGATTATCAGCGATATGCTTCGGAATTTGTTTTTTAACCGGTTGTTTTCGTTTAGGTTTTTTCTTTTTCCAAAACAATTGATTTCGCCTCCTTTATGCTGTTTGTTTTTCTCCCTTCGGTAATTGATGGAACGGGGCTGTTTCCTCTAGCCTTGGGACATTTACCTTGCTAGCAATATCAGGCACCCCTTTATCCATCTTCTAAAATATCAATGCCACGGAGCCTCTTCCGGACCTTCCTCCGCAGCGTACTTCTCAGCGAACTCATCCTCTTCGATGGTCACATACATCGTTTTCAGATAAGCCTTAACGCCGGTCTTGCCATTGACTTCCCAGTTGTAAGGGCGGATCACCAAATCGACTTTTCTGATTTCAGCAAAGTCCAAAGTAGCAATAGACTCTTCATCAAGATTTGTCTGTGTTCTTCTGGTAATCATAACGACCTTGGGCGGAATATTGCCAAAGCTTACCGCAACCTGAATATAGTGACGGGGCTCTTCGTCCTCATCACGAGGGGAGAGAACCCTCACATTCCAACCGTCTTCAATCAGCTTCTGCGCCATATCTGAATCTTCGATGATGACACAGAAGTTGCGGCTTCCAGCACGGTTGTACTTCGATTCCTCTCCTTTGAAATTTCTGAAAATGATGTGCGCATTTTCAATGATGATATTGTCTACGTTCTTATAAGCCATGACTGGTCTCCTTTCAAAAATTGTGTTTTTCACATGGGAACGGACACGATCTGCACTCTTCATCGGTGCAGTCGCAAGAAGTGTTGCTAAAGTCGGATTTAACCAACACAAATATCACAAGGGCAATAACCAATAAAACAAGCAAAGGTATCACCTCACATCAAATGGCGTCGGCTCTTCTTCATGCGGTTCTCCGGCTCCAAACCACGGGGGAGTGTTGTCGGAAACAAACGGCTCGTCCGCAACAAACCGTTCGAAATCTCCATAAGAAGACAGAGACTTCACCGCCTCATCTACAAGATTGTTGTAGTAAGTGCGGTCGATATCGTTTTCCTTGCCGAGTTCCCGAACCATCTCAGACTCCAGCCATCTGAAACCTTTTGAGCCAGTTGCGGCCGCATATCCTTTTTCTCCGGTTTTCTTATTTTCCGTTTCGCGAAGCAGGATACCGCCTCCGCATCCCGGTTTGATGGGGCAGAACTGACCGACCTTACCAATGAAATGATAATTATGGCCTTTAGCAATTTCTTCGCTTAAACCTTCTCTTTCCATTAGCGGGTCTTTTTTAGCGAGCCTATCCCGCTCCGCTTCCAATTCAGATACGTCTGGCAAACCCTCGTTCATATCGAGATACAATGCGGAAGTTACCGATTTGGTCTCGCACATATCCTCGAACTCAATCGGCTCCTTACTAAACAGTTTCTTAAAGACATAAGGAACCTGGAACTGGGTGCCAGTCGCGGTCCATTCTCCGGCGTGCTTACCGTCCTTATACTTCGCAATATAAACAGCATCGTTTACAAGGCACATGCGGTCGTATGTAGCCTCATGTTCAAAGTTGTAGCCATACTGCTTGCCATAGTCCATAACGAACTGAATGATTTCCGGAGTCGCGTCCGGAATCTTAATGGAGTCCGTCTTAATGTGGGCAACAATAAAGCCCCGTCTCTGGACCTCGTGTTTGAGGTTTACCATAAACAGGGCGCCGCGTTTAGCCACAATATTATCTTTGTTGCGATTGTCTCGGAACGGATGGTCAAAGCTTGCTGAAGTAAGACCGTATACAGAGTTGATTGCAATTTTCAGAGCCTGAGCCAGATCAGCCGCAGCAGCTTCGTCCGTCAGATACTTTGCCAATGCGCCGTTCAGCATCTTTTTGGCTTTATCGAACTCTTTGTGCTTAATCGCAATTCTGGCCTGAAGAATTTCGTTGAATCTCTTCGTATACTCAGGTCCAAAAAGTTCTTCCGCTACAATGCTGCTCGGATGCATGGACGCGATATCCAATAACGCAATGTTGCTGTACATACCGGGTTCGGCGTAGACATAACCGCCTTCGCCGACTTCTTCGCCGCGATAAATGGACTTACCGCCCTCGAAAGTGTAGCCTTGGAACACCGGCTTTCCGTCTTTATTAAACAGGGTGAAGTTTTCATCTCCCAAATGGTCGTACAAAACCATATCTTCTGTAATAGTCCACGGTTCGCAATCGGGAGTTACTTCACCCATAAAACGGTAGTTGAATTGATCCTGCGGCTTTCGGTTGTTGCCAAATATAATCTTAGTGGTCAGAGAATTGGTCGTGTCATTGACCGTCATTCCGGCCACGTCCGCCAGAATCTGCCGAGCCGTAAAGTCAGCTTTTCTCGCATTGAAAACAGCTTCGGTAGCAATTACATCATTGTCGCAGTATTCGGCGACTTTCGTCCACATCTCTTCCGGAACAGGCTGGTCCCACGGAAGGCCAAGCTCCTGATGGTGGATGCCCAATTCGATTTCCCATTTCTTCAAAGATTGTTTCTTTGAGCAGAAATCGTAAACGTCCGTATAAGAAACGTTATAGGCTTCGCCAAAGAAACAGTTAGCGCTTCCATTGATGATTCTGTTGGAAAGCGAGAATAGCTGTTCATTCGTATAACCCATGAGTCTGGCATAGAGGATATGGTTGTCGTATCTGCGGCAGTTAAAACCGACAAGACGAAACCGCATCAGTTCCTCAATTTCAGCCGACGTAGGGTTAATCATACGGACAACCGGCTTTCCTTCGCCTTCAATTTTCCAGTTGACCAAGAACAGATTCGGAAACACCTCAACATCATAAAACACAAGTTTAGCGTCATCGTTTTTTGTTCCCGAAGATTGGTCGGCAGATTTGAACTGCATCTTATTGACCAACTTGATACAGTAATCCGCCTGATGCGTGCTGCTTGCAGCGAAGGCCAGCACAGCGTTCCGCATATCTGTAACATCATAATGAAGATCGCTTGCATAAGCGTCCTCAAGAATTTTATAGATGAAGTCGATACTGGGTTTAGTTGCCGGATGGTATTCCTTGTTTAGATTCCGTTTGATTTGCGTTCTAAGACCTTTCTCGCTCTTCACCCCTTCAAAATTTATCACTTGCTTTTCTCCTTTCAGTGGCAAACCAGAATTGATGGTTGCGATGGGCAGGTTATTACACTTTGTCAATTTCCGGCGCAGAGAGCTTTTGCCGTTGAAAACCTTAACTTCGATGTGGTCGTCATAGACTCTGCTCAGCTTTGCCGGATCTTCCGCATAAATATAATGCAGATGAATGCCTTGCCCGCTTTTGCTCAGTTCTGCATAAGTGGGCGGCCATTTGCTCGCCTCCTTCAGATTCAGTTCAAAAGACTTGTTTCCATCCTTATCCGGAATATCAAAGTCGATAACAATATGTTTTTCCGGAACTTTTACATAGTGGAGTTTCGACGTATCAATACTGCTCAGCTTCGTTTTTACTTTCTCCCATTTGGATGTGGGGATTTCCGATGAAGTCGCATACTGAGCAGGACAGTCCGCGCACTCTTTGTCAAAGATGGACGGCTGCGCTTTGAATTCAATGAGCTTCTGTTCCGGTTCCTCCTTTTCCGAAATCGTCTGCTCTTCAAATTTCTCCGTCCGAAAACCGATATAATAGCTTCGGACACGAGTGCCATCATCCAGATTGAACCGCTCTTTGTAATCGCGGAAATAGTTTTTCAGTTCTTCTTTAAAAATCCTCTGAGAAAACGGAAACGGCACCTTTGCCTCATCACAGTACGTTTTATACATTTCCCAAGAGGCTTTCAGTGTCGTTCCGTCTTCCTTCTTAAACACGTGGTAAGAATCAATGATGAAGTTGTAGAAATCATTGGATGCGCCAAGCATCGCGACCGGAATATAATCATCGTACATGCCTGGGTTTGCCAGATATACATTTTGACAGTGGTATGCGATAGCGCCAAGTTCAAACTCAATTTGTTTCATTACCGTTTTGTATTCCTTCGGGCTCAATTTATCGCCGGATGGAGACACATCAATCAATCGTCGAATCAAACCCGATTTCGCATCAGTTATCTTCACCGGCTTATTCGTGCCCATAAACAGAAAACATTTAAAACGGTTTGCGTAAGTAGACTTGAACTTTTCATTTACCGTCATCAACTCATGGGAAACAAGGCTGTTCAGCCTGGTATTATCCTCAATGCGCGACAAATCCCCATCGTGCTGAATAGCAACAAGCGGATTGCTCTTGAACGCCTCCAAAGCAAACGAATTGCTCGAAGAACCAAGCGCTTTTGCGTCGAACACAGAATAGTACCCGTCGAAGAGCTGCTGAATGATGTTAAGAACCGTGGATTTGCCGGTTCCTGCGGCGCCATACAAAACCATAAATTTCTGCAACTTTTTAGAATCCCCGCAGACTATAGAACCGATTGCCCATTCGATTTTTTCTCTCTCCGTTTCAGAATAAAGAGTAGACATCAGCTTGTCATAGGCATTGATGGTTCCTTCTTCTAGGGGATACTTCAGCTTTTTGCTTGCGTAATCTTTTTTGTTCGTAGGCGTATTTGAAAATATCAGTTTTTCATCCAGCATGTGGAACGAATCTCTCATTTGTTTCTGACAGTATTTGTGCCACGAATCGATCATTCCAGATTCAGAGTCCCACATGTGCAGGACTTTAACACTTGAATCAAAATTCTTGCGATTCTCTTCTGCATACCGATCGAGTTCCCGGTCGATAAGCTGCAAAGCATCCTGCTCGTCCGTAGACCATAAACCCCGGTCTTCCAGCCATATGGCATAGAAGTCGCCGCCTCTAATCATAAGATCAGAGCTTTTCTTAATGATAAACTTCGGGTAGATTTCTATTACACCACGCTTCGTACTACGTGTTGAAATCATTAAAAAGTCGATCATCGAGGTTCTTTAGTCTCCTTCCGTCTGCTTTAGCTCCTTAATTTCAGTTTTCAGAGCCTCGATTTGGCAACGCATATTGCGAATCTCAAACTCTTTGACAATCAGGTGCGCCGTTACAACCGTTACCCAAAACGTAACATTATGGTTAAACGACTGCTGTTTCCTGATGGATTTCCCGATTGCCCGGAACATCGTTTCCGAATTCCGAAGGCTTCCGAAAATATAACGGACCATTTCATCCATGAACTTTTCCTCCTTTCATTCCTGCAAGAAACTGGTCGATAGTTTCAAACCGCCAAGTTTTTTCTCCGTTAAACGAAAATATAAATTCCTTGCCGTCCTTTTGCCGCACACGGATACTGTTTTTCCCGTTAGGAAAATAGGTTTCAACCTTTTCGGCAAACGCCGGCAGATGTTCTTGAAAACACTCAAACACTTTGCTGTGAATCATAGCAGAATTCCTTTCTTTACAGGATGCTGTCCAAATACCAATTCATCTGGTACCAAATCTCAACCGATCTCATATCGTACTTGCAGTGCTCAATCGTGAATAGGCCGCCTTCACCGTCCCGTTTGTATTTGCGGTCCATAAAGCGAAATATAACATCGTCCGTATACTTCGGATCGAATCTGGAATCGCTCATGGAACCCAAACCAAGATTTACAATCATATTCCAAAACCATTGGCCCATTCGATTGCCAACATCGGGATTGTTCATGATGTTTTCTTCACAACGAAACGCCAAAGCAATCAGCATCTCCAGCACACTACAAGATCGATTGTCCAGAAAAGAGGCAATCATAGGACCCTCGTATGATTTTTCATATCCAAAACGGTAACGGAGGTCTATTCCGTCTTCAGCCCTGTTACCATCCATTGGAATCACATATTGGAAATCAATATTGTGAAGATGCCTCAGCAGCTTTTGATAGGATAGACCCCTGGAATATCGTTCATTGCATACGAGCTGACACATCCATTCAAAATATTCGTTATTCAGCTCTTTCTCAGTCATTTAATCCTCCATCTGACCGGGGTATCTGCCTGTGACATCCGAGTAGGAACGATTATCCCTCAGAATCTCATAATCGCATTTCAGCCGGTCGTTGCGGACAAACACAGAATCGTCCTCATACTCGCCGAAATGATCTGCAAAATCAGCGCCCACGGTCTCATCAATATCATCGACAATCTCGTCGTTTTCATCCGCCAGAACCCCGTCCGAATAATAAGTCAGACTGAGCTTGGTATACTCGTCGAAATCGCCGAATTCCTCTGGCGAGATAATATAAGGTTTTTCAACCATATTTACCTTCTCCTCTTTCACGTTTTTATTGTTTGTCGAGGCATAATTCGTATAGCCTTCCTCTGCGAGCTTAGCAGCATAGTTAATCAGATCCGGTTTCAATTTAGCCTGGTCAGCCTTGATTTTATTGTCTTTGTCAAGGTTTTCATTTTCCTCTTTGCGGATTACCGTTTCCGGCTTCTTTTCCGCAAAGACCGCTTTCACCGAATCAATTTCCTCCTGGGCAATTTGCTCGTATCGCTTTTTAAGGCAAAGCCATGTTGCGGCCGACCCGATAGTCAGACCGGCCATAAACATAGCGAAGTTAATCTTGCTCATAGTAATCCTCCTCGTTTTTTATCGTAACAACAGTTACGGCGAGACCTCCGAACAGCAATGCAGCGCTCAGGAGAATCCCGCCGGTAATATGTCTTTTCCGCTTGCTGTCCAATATGGAGTCAAGCAGATTTATGAAATCGTCGAGCATATCCACGTTTGATTACTCCCTTCCGCCAGACAAAATGGCAATACCGCCGATTAAGCACAAACCGGCCATTGTAGAAAACACATAAGAAAATAATGCTTTCATGATAAACGCTCCTTTCAATCATAGCTTGAAAAATAATGGCAGCATTCCTGGAACATCGGAACACCGTAATCGCTGTATCCGCCTGCGGTGAAAAACACGCATTCGTAATTCGTCCGTTTTAGCAGCTCTTCCTTTACAAGCTCTACAAGTTCTTCTTTCACATAACAGCGGTCGACTCTCCCATTCCACATGGATGTGAACTGATTCGGCTGAAATATAACATCGGTTACATTATCCGGAAAATGCGAATCGTCGACCCGGTTTAAAATCGTGTCAATTACCAGCCTCTGCCCGAGTTCCGTTTCACCTTCCGCTTCCGCCATTGTTACCAGTGCGATAAGTTCAATTTCTTCCTGTGAAATAGGGTACGGCCATTCTTCCTCAACCTGTTCCGGTTCCTCGTCAGGCGGCGAAGGTTCCAGCACAGTTTCGATAGGGGATATAGATACCGTCGAAGACGCATCGTTATATGTATCCTCGACGGGTTTCTCTTTTGCCGGGGCTGCGGCTATCCTCGCTATAATAATGAAGCAAAGGATAAGGCTCAGAAGAAACACAGCACCCTTTAATATAATTCGCATTTTTAAAACTCCTCTCTTATAAAGCGACCACCCCCAATATCAATCTGGAAGCGTTAAAGTTACATCTTCTCCCAGATATTTCCCTCTACATTGAAATCGAGAAGAAGAACCGGCTCGTGCCTTCCGTCTTCGGTCTCCCGCTCGACTTCTACAATTCTGAAATTGACATATCCGTCCGGACCATCGGCAGTCCAGCCCACAATCTGACCGGCAGGTGTACGGGGGAGATCCAGATCGTCCAGAACCTCGTTCAAGAACAGATGCCCACGTGTCTGAAGCTTATCGTTGGCAAACGCCTGCTGCGCCTTCAGGAACATGCGGTTGTAATCCTGATTGGTCTCGTAATTGCGGCTCTTCGAGTCAAAGTAAACAGCATAATCGCTCTGAAGATTGGGGTCAACCACCTGGACTGTTTTCTTTACCTTCTTTTCCTTTCCGGTTTCAGGATCTACCTCAACCTCTTCAAACTTCTTCGCTTTGATGTTGTACTTCAGTTCCTGGTCTACCTGCTCGCCAAATCGCTCGACTACTCGGCTGCGGTACTCTTTAAAGCTCTTGTCGATAGCCGCATAAGCCGCGCCAAGCGCTACATTTCTCTTGCGAAGAATGTTGTTGGACGCAAGGATGCTGGTAATGGACAGCGTTCCGAGAATAACGGCAGGAGCATACAGCTTGGCAAACTTGATGCCGGTCTGCACATAAATGATGGTGAGGTCTTTTTTGGAATCCTCAGCGGAATAAGATTCACCCGCTTCGGTAACACCGGTTTTCGTTGCGGTATGAACCTTATCGATATCGTTCTTGGTATCCTCCACAATCTTGTTTACTTTGGTTGTGGCTTTGCAAGCGATAATGGCGCTTACAACCGTCCCCGCGATTCCGGCCACTACGAGAATCTCAGGGCTGTGCTTTCTGACCTTCATCATGGTCTTATTCATAGCGCCGCTGACGCTCTTTACAATTTCGGTCTTATTTTTCATAGTTTTCATTCTCCTTTTCGAGTTTTCTGAGATGGTCGATAAGATGCTGTGTATACCACATAATCTTTTCGAGGTCCTGAATGCCGTTTTTCTGTTTCCAACGGCAGGCATATTTGATGATATTGCCGGTATCGGTTGCTTCGATGCCTTTGAGGTCAAAAGTAAAAGCTTCTATCACATCAATAACTTCCAAACCGGTTTCAGATTGATAATGTGCCGGGTGCGACACCATTTTGTCAGGGGATTCGTACATTACTCTTCGTCCTCCTCACAGGTTTCACAGCAAGGGATATAGATTCTCTTTCGTTCCTTAACCGCAATCTGGCAGCCGCATGAAGGGCAGTCAAAAGTATCGTACAGTTTTTCCTCAGGTTCCGAGCCAAAGGCTACTGCTAACCCGCTTTTTCCGTTGTCGCGAGAAATATAATGACGCTCTTCAACAGCATTGAATTTGCATCCGCAGATTTTACACTCAAGCATATTTTTTCTCCTTTCAATTCAATGGTATGGCTCTTGGAAGTTTCAAAATATAACCGTCCCGAACCCTTACAGCAGTTGCTCCAGCAATATTTGTCCAGCCGTAACGGTTCATTGTGTAGTTGTCGTTCGCAACATTAGCCAAATCATAAAAATCCGACACGCTTACCATACCGTACTGGCTGATAATATCGTTCATGGAATCCAGCACCGCTTCCGCATCTCCGCGAGTATCGAACAAAATATCATCGTAGTCAAAATTTGTCCGTCTGATAGCGGAGCCGGCTCGGGTGCGTTCGCTTTCCCGTTCGTAATAATTCCGATACGATACTTTGGAAGCAGAACCGTTTTTTCTTGTTCTTCCTGCCTCACCGTAAAGAATCATATCGATTCCGGTAGTAACGATATCGGAAATAGCCTTTTTAATTGCCGGCACAATGACTTCCAGCAAAATATAAGACTTTACATTGTTGGCGTCCTCGGCAATGAACACATCGGCGAATTTCTGCATTTCACCCTTTTTTCGGGTTTTTGCTTTTCCGCTGATGACCGCCTCCACTTTTTTCTCAGACTGCTCTTGACGAGACTTATCTGAATTGGTTTTGTATTCCTCCACTTAGGTTTCTCCTTTCTTAAGCCGGGATCAATTTGCCAGGCAGAGTGATTTTGGTATTCGGCGTCATGCCGTTTTCTTTTTTATACCGATAAGCAAGATTGCTCTTAGCTTTCGCTTCCGACGGGGCGTAGGTAGACGCTTTCCAGCGATTTTGCACGCAGTTTTCAAAACGCATGACTGGTCCGTCGTAGTAATACGCTTTCATTCTCGTACCCTCCTTTTTGGTAAAAAGAAAAAAGGGAAAGCACCTTGTTTAAGGCACTCTCCCTTGTCCGAATTTCACAGATTCAAATTTCAGTTTTCTTCTGTAGAAACGTCTGCTTCGTCAACAATGATTGTCTTCTCCTCAGCAGCCATCTTTTTCAGCTCGATCTGGGTTTTGATATTCGCAATCACCGGTTTTGCTACGTACTTATAGACTACAAAGCCTACAATTACGCTCAAACCAACGCCTGCTGCAATCTTGATACCCTTGCTCATACCTGTGTTTTCAATGACTTCCTCAGTAGTTTCGATAACCTTGTTGTTCATGATCGCATTGTTTTCCATTTTATGTTCTCCTTTCAAATTCTGAAAATGTGGAACTTCTTCCATTAAAGTAATTGTAATTTTCGCGCGGTTTTCTCAGTGATGTCGTTACCAGGAGTGATAATCGTAAACCGGCGCAACCCGATAATCAATAACCAGGCAAGGGGTGCCGTTCGCGTCAAGATGGGAACTAAAATCAAGTTCGATATATCCCTTTTCGATATTCCAACCCAGATCATCTCCCAATTTCGTCCCGTCTAATCCGAGCGCATAATAAAACTCGTTGAGCGTTACATACATGTCATCCCGCATTTGCCGGTTCAATTCGTTTACGGCTCGGTTGATGGTATCTCTGTCCGACTTAAAATATCTTCCCGAGATAGCGTCATAGCAGATGGTATTTCCGCCCTTTTCGGTCAGAATCACTTCCCGAACGGGATTCTTCACGATTTTTTCTTTCGCCATCGATTCCCGTATCGTCTGCTCCTTCTTATCGCCAATCGCCTCCACGACCTTTTCCTGATATTCTTTTAAAGTCGATTCGGAAAGTGTGTAGGCAGTTGCAAGCGCTGCGTTCCGACGCAGATTTGTCGAACTGGCGCCAATAAGACAGAAAACAGAAACTGAGCCAACGATTGCGGCCGGAATATAACAAGGCCATGCTGTCTTTACGATTTCCTTTCCGCTTAGCTGGTCTGTTTCAAGTTCGTCTTTTTTCTCCTCGATAAGAATCAGCGCTTTTGGCGTTGCCCTCACCGCCATGACTGTAGTTGTAATCATTCCAGCAATGCCGATACCTGTAAGTATCTCCGGACTATGCTTTTTCATCGCCGTCCGTACACTCTTGGCAATGCTGGATAAACTGTGTTTTCCCATTTGAGTTCTCCTTTCTTATTCAGAAACTAAGTCATTTAAAAGTTTATCGACTCTGCTTTTTATTTCGTTTTTGCATTCATCAGACTGAAGATATTTTTCCATCGATTTTAAGATGCATTTTTTAGAGACAACAAATCCGCCGGCTAATCCTGCGAATACTCCAATACCGAAAACAACACGCAACTTACTCTTCATGTTTTTCTCCTTTCGTTTAAACAAATAACAAAATCAATTCTTCGGCTGTTTCGACCGCTGTCTGAAATATCAAACTGCGATGCTCGTCCTCGCCGTAACAAGCATACATAGCCATTTCGCAGATAAAACTTTCGATAATACAGATAGGCATTTCAAAGGGCTTATCCATAATTCGATTGATAATTTCATAAGCGGCCCATTGCGAATACGACCGTTTTTCAAATTCGTCTTTAGGCCATGAGAACGACGGACTGAATAAATGCCGGTCTACATATTCCTTGATAATCGAAACAGCCGTTTCCGAATCGCACACGATAGCTTGTCGAGCAAAGAAAAAGAGCCCCTGTTAGGACTCTTCCTCTTCGTCATTAAGTGCGGCGAGCTTTTCGTTAATGCGTTCATCGATTTTCTCTTCCATTTTCTTTTCGTTCACCCAGTCGGTTAGCAGTGTTGCTCCCATACCTACTGCGGTGGCGACAATACCAAGAATTTTTACCATTTTAGCGTTAATCATAAAGCGCTACCTCCTTTTCATAATACGACTTGTAAATTTTGCGGATTTAAAGATCTTCCATCCATTCGGCGGTCGGTTCAAAAACCATGTCAATAACAAAGATTTCCATCCCGTCTTCCAGCGTTAATTTATGGTGGTTGAAATCAATCCAGTAAATATCGCCGTTGCAGGATGACCAACCTACGGTTTCTCCAAATTCGGTTTTTTCAAGCCCAAGGAACTCATAGAAGTCGTTCAATGGGATTACGCCTTGAAACATAAAATTGCGGTTCAAATGGTATTCCGCCTCTATGACCTTGGCGATGGTTGTCTCAAAATACCTCTGGGAAAAGCTGTCGTAGAAAGTACGAATTATCTCGGGTTCCATTCCTTCACCAAAGTCAAGACTCGAACTGCTGATAAAGCTTGGTGACGAAATATAAACGTCCTTACACTTTTCGCTCACTATGGAATCCACAATCGCATTATGTGCCTCTTCTCCGTAAAGCTCTTTCAACTTGTCCTTATATTCCTTATAGGACTGGTTAATAAGAGCGTAGGCGCTTGTTAGCGCAGCCTGTTTTCTGCTATTAAGCGCATTGGCTCCCATAATACAGGCTATCGTGGAAAGGCCAAAAGCAGCAGTTGGAATATAACATTTCCACGCTGACATAAACGCCTCTTTTCTGGTGTAGGCGTATGGATCTCCATCGTGATTTTTTCTGCTGTCCGCTTTGACAAGTTCTACAGCTTTTGGAGTAGCTTTAACGGCTGTAACAACAGTTACGATTACTCCTACGGACGCTACGCATGACAAAGCAACAGGAGAATATTTTTTCAAATATAGTCCCGACTTGTGGATCGCCCTTTGAATAACAGGGGTTTTGTTCATGTTTTTCTCCTTTCGTTCATCTCATAGCTCTCAGTAAATCCAGGATATCTACAGCCATGTTGCCGGCCGATTTAAATATTTGGCTTGTTCTCGGATTTACTTTTGAATAAGCAAACATCTTCACCATGAATTCGTGGGCGAGTTCACAGAATTCATCGATTGATCCCGATGTTCTCGGATATATTTTTTCGGCGATAAAATCTCTGAGCTCGTCGACAGCCCATTGTGAATAACTGCTTTTCTTGAATTCCTCTGTCCATTTTCCGAACAACGGAGGCATCCAAGCATCCATGTGATACATGTCATACAAAATTAGTTCAAGCTGATCGATGCTCATGGTCTTCTCCTTTCGTGAAAAAATTAAAAGAGAAAGATGTAAGCCAAGCATAAACTTACTATTATGGCAACCTCAACTATCCTAATCGGTTACTCTCTTTCCCTCATAATAAGCGTTGTAATTTTCGCGCGGCAAAAGAAAAGAGCCGTTATTAGCGGCCCTTCTCCTTACAAACCAATGTTCTTTAAAATTTTCATAAGTTCGTCTTTTTCGAGTTCAGCATCTACATCCAGATGGACATGTGTCTTTCCGTCAATAACCGTTGCGTTCACCTCATTAAGTTTGAGTTCCACATCATACCCAAACTTCTTTCGGATTAGCATAGCTATCAACTTCGACAGAATGCCCGTCGTGAATTTCGACCCTATTTTCATTTCGTCCATACTCCTTTTACTCCTTTCAAATACCCATTGATTTCCGTAAAAGAAGATGCGATTTTTGCGAACTTAAATTTCCCGTCTGTCAAAGACTGTTTCCCATCGCTCCCGTTTGATAGGTTTCATTTTCAGCGCCCACATAATTTGTCGGACAGTAACGGTGGGGTAGAGGCCGTCTGTACAAGTTCCGGAACGGGCGTCAAAGTATTCCCGAAAATTGGGGTGCAAATATAAAGCGTCGGTAATCCACGGGTCAACCTCACTCCACCATGTACTCTTGGTTTCCGCATCAAATCTCTGCTGTATCACGGCCAGTCCTTTTTCTCCGATCGTGTATAGCGTGCAACTGTTGTAAACGGGATGATCGCAAATATAACGGCTTCCGTACATAGACAGATAGATTTCCGGTTTATCAAAATGGTATCTCATATACACCACCAAAAAGAAAAGAGAAAGAGCCCTCGTCAGGACCCTCTCCCTTTTGCTAATAATCTTATTTAATCTTCGTCAAATTCTCCGCAAACCTCTTCTCTGGTAGGATACAGAGCTTCATATTCCTCATCGTCTTCCATTCCGTACCGTTCCAATTCTACGGAATGGCCGCATTCGAGGCATACTAATATATCTTCCCATTCATCCTCGAACTGCATCCTTGCTCCGCATTTACTGCAAATATACCTGCCAGTAAGTAATGCGTCCTTTTGCGCGTCGTTAAAAAAGCTCATTGCAAATTACCTCCTTGATACTGTGTGGCAATTTTAAGTATAACCGCCACCTTTGAATTATCAAGAGATAAAAAGCACTTTTACATCTCTCATAATAGTGGATGCGATTTTAACGGAGAAAAACGAAGAGGCCGTGTGATATCCACGAACTCCTCGTTTCGGAACCATTTTACTTCTTGGTTGGTTTAAAACGGCTAAACAAACCTCTGAATGTCGTAGAGGTATAAGTTCCTTTCTCTTCGAACTTGAATCCCTTTCGCATCCAGAATGCGTAGAACATCAACGGCAGCACAAGCTCGGCGGCTGCAATACCAATTTTGACATACCGATCTTTGACATTCTCTTCAATCTGAGCAACCTTAAAGCCCTCATCGCTTTCACGATTCTGAGTTTTGTCCAGATACTCCATTGAAGTTTTGTCTTCATCGAGCTTCACCTTGTAAAGTTTCGCCAAGCTTTCCACTGCTGTAGAGTGTTTTTCGCTTCCTGGTTCGAGAGAAGCCAAGTTTTCGATTTGATTCTTGATTTCCTTTTCCAACAAATTTTTAATTTCTTCGCCCATTTTGCATTTCTCCTTTCGTTTACTGGGTTCCATAAAAGGAAGTGTTATTTGTGCGGAATGAAGTCTTTAGCCTTGACTCTCATCACGACATACTTTTTTGAAACTATCGCTTCAACCCGCTTCGATAGTTCCAAAAACAAAAAAGGACCATCCGGATCTGAATGATCGACTCGAAGCGTTCCGACTAAGAAAAGTCGAAATACAATACCCGTAAAAATGGCGCCTACCAAAACGCCGAGAGCAAAGATAATTGCCAAGTTCATGTGCGTCCTCCTTTTAAAATGTTTTTCCAAATTTTCAACCCGGGGAATTTTTCAGATATCAATTTAACATGTTTTTCCGTCACCTGCGTACTGAATTCTAATCTAGGATAAAAAGAAAGAGCCGTTGTTAGCGGCCCAATCTTTTTGCTAGTAATAGTAATGGCGATAAGAAACTT
>DBFWLD010000067.1:0-46365 GCA_048465615.1 Tannerellaceae bacterium | reverse complement strand
TAATCAATGCTCTGAGAGCCAAGATTGTGGCGCGAATGTTTGCTGTGATCAAAAAAAATGATTTCTATCAGCCTTTTTTTTCTGCCTAATAGTTGCAAAAATCATAATAATATGTAATCCGAATTCCATGCCGATGAAATCCGGATTACACCGGCACGCATTTTTTCGTGTGTGTTAAAAAATACACTAAGTAGATCCCTCTTCCCGATTCGGGTTTACACCAGCTTTCCCATTTCGTAAGATTCCGGCATGGCGGGATTGCTCTTTATTTCCCCGGCTGAATTCGTCGCAAAGCATATCCGAATTTCTGCTTCGGCGCGGGCTGGAAGATAAAATCAATACTTTTTCATTCTCTTTGTACCATAGGGTATAAAAATTTATTTTTCTGCTGCAAAGGTGGCTAAAAAAGCCGAAACGCCCGGTAGATGAATTACCGATTCTATAACCTCGATTACCGAGCTGTTCGTCTTCACTGGGGAAAAAGAACGACAGGCAAATAATGTTAAAAATCCGGATTATCTGCTACCCTGCGCACAGCCCGGCTGTTCTAAGTTCACCTTATTTTAATTTTTAAAGAAGATAAATTATGAATACGCGAAAGATGTTGACGGTCGTTACCAGCACCAGCCGGTACGCCGGCGAAGACCTGCCCACCGGATTATGGCTGAGCGAGCTTACCCATATCTACCATCGGGCGGAATCCCAGGGATACGAAGTGACCATAGCCAGTCCGGAAGGCGGCCACGTCCCGGTCGATCCGGAAAGTTTGAAACCCCTCGCGCTCGACGATCTTTCCAAAGACTATTGGAAAAATCCGGTGTTCCGCGAGAAACTGCAACATGCCCGCAGTTTGGCGGAAGTAGCTGCCGGGCAGTTCGACTGCGTGTATATGGCCGGCGGCCACGGCACGATGTACGATTTTCCCGACAACGCGGTTTTGCAAGCCATTATCCGCCATCAGTATGAAAGCGGCAAACTGGTGGCCGCCATTTGTCACGGCGTAAGCGGGCTGCTGAACGTGAAGCTTGCCAGCGGAACCTACCTTATAAAAGGCAAAAAGCTTACCGGATATTCCTGGTTTGAGGAAAGCCTGGCGCGGCGCAAGAAAGAAGTGCCTTTCGATTTGGAAGAAGCGTTGAAAGAAAGAGGAGCCGATTACGAAAAAGCATTGATCCCGATGACCTCGAAAGTCGTGGTAGACGGAAACCTGGTGACTGGGGAAAACCCCTTCAGCTCGAAAGAAATGGCGGAAACGGTGATGCAAAAACTGGAAGATGCCCTAGGCAGCACCCTGCCGTAAGACCTGTCGCCGGAACCTTCCCGATCTTCAAAGGTGTGAAGGCTTCTCCAATCGCTGAAACTTTCCCTGCCTTTTCAAGTCGCCCCGGCCGCCCCGGCGTTTAACGCGCCCCCTGCACGCGGGGCAGGGAAATACGCTTTTAAAAAACCTGTTTCGTTGCAACCAACGAGACAGGCTTTTTTATATCCGGCCGCTTTTGCTGCCAAAAAGGGCCTGATTCGAGTATTTTGGGAGTAAATTAAAGATATTTGTATGCTTATTTATGCGAAGTATCCTTATATTTGCAAATAAAGAAGTTTAGCCACTTCTTCCGACGAAAAATAATAGTACATATATATTCATTAATAGAAACTATATCATGAAGAAAAAAAGCGTATGGGCTTTCGCGCTGGCGTTGATGCTGATAGGAGTGGGCAAACCTGCTCCGGCCGCCGCCGCTACGGAAGCATTCGATCCGGTACAGTATGTCAACCCGCTGATCGGTACCCAATCCTCTTTCGAATTGTCGACCGGCAACACCTACCCGGCTATCGCCCGCCCGTGGGGAATGAACTTCTGGACGCCCCAGACCGGCAAAATGGGCGACGGATGGCAGTATGTATATACCGCCAATAAAATCCGCGGTTTCAAGCAAACCCACCAGCCCAGCCCTTGGATCAACGACTACGGACAGTTCGCCATCATGCCTGTGGTGGGCGCTCCCGAATTCGATCAGGACAAACGCGCCAGTTGGTTCTCGCACAAAGGCGAAATAGCCAAAGCCTATTATTATAAGGTATACCTGGCCGAGCACGATGTGGTAACCGAGTTTACGCCCACCGACCGCGCCGCCCTTTTCCGTTTCACTTTCCCCGAAAACGACCATTCCTACGTCGTGGTAGATGCCATGGACAAGGGTTCCTATATCAAAATTATCCCGGAAGAAAACAAAATTATGGGTTACACCACCAAAAACAGCGGCGGCGTACCCGATAATTTCAAGAACTATTTCATTATCGAATTCGACAAGCCCTTCACCTACGAAGCCACCTTCTCCGACGCTACTCTCAAGGAAGGCGCCAAGGAACAGACGGCCGACCATGTAGGGGCCGTGATCGGATTTAAAACCCGCAAAGGTGAAATCGTACATGCCCGCGTAGCCTCCTCGTTTATCAGTTTCGACCAGGCCGCCCTCAATATGAAAGAATTGGGAGACGATAGCTTCGATACCCTGGTGGAAAAAGGAAAAGCCGTATGGAACGACGTTCTGGGCAAAATTGAAGTAGAAGGAGGAAGCCTCGACGAATTCCGTACCTTCTATTCCTGCATGTACCGCTCGCTGCTTTTCCCGCGGAAATTCTATGAAATCGACGCTGCCGGCCAGGTGGTGCACTACAGCCCCTACAACGGCGAAGTGCTGCCCGGCTATATGTTTACCGACACCGGCTTCTGGGATACCTTCCGCAGCCTCTTCCCCTTCCTCAACCTGATGTATCCCACGATGAGCAAGGAAATGCAGGAAGGCCTGATCAACGTATACAAGGAAAGCGGCTTCTTCCCCGAATGGGCCAGCCCGGGCCATCGCGGCTGCATGGTAGGCAACAACTCGGCCTCCATTCTGGTCGACGCCTATATGAAAGGCATCAAGGTCGACGACCTGGAAACGATGTATAAGGGCCTGATTCACGGTACGGAAAACGTACATCCCACCGTTTCCTCGACCGGCCGCCTCGGACACGAATATTACAACAAGCTGGGCTATGTGCCTTATGATGTGAAGATTGCCGAAAACGCCGCCCGTACGCTGGAATATGCCTACAACGACTGGTGCATCTGGAAACTGGCCAAGGATATGGGACGGCCTAAAAAGGAAGTGGAGTTGTATGCCCGCCGCGCCCTCAACTACAAGAACCTCTACGACCAGGAAACCAAGCTGATGCGCGGGAAAAACGAAAACGGCGAATTTATGGCGCCTTTCTCGCCGCTGAAATGGGGCGATGCCTTTACCGAAGGCAATAGCTGGCATTACACCTGGTCGGTATTCCACGATCCGGCCGGATTGATTTCCCTGATGGGCGGAAAAGACTCTTTTGTGATGATGCTCGACTCTGTTTTCGCCGTGCCTCCCGTGTTCGACGACAGCTATTACGGCCAGGTGATCCACGAAATCCGGGAAATGACGGTAATGAATATGGGCAACTATGCGCACGGCAACCAGCCCATCCAGCATATGATTTATTTGTATAACTATGCCGGGCAGCCCTGGAAAGCCCAATACTGGTTGCGCCAGGTGATGAACCGGATGTATTCGCCTACGCCCGACGGCTATTGCGGCGACGAAGACAACGGACAGACCTCGGCCTGGTATGTCTTCTCGGCCCTGGGCTTCTATCCCGTCGCGCCCGGCACCACGCAGTACGTGATCGGCGCGCCTTTGTTCAAGAAGGCTACGTTGCATTTCGAAAACGGCAAGAATCTGGTGATCAACGCGCCCGATAATAGCGAGAAGAACATTTATATCGAATCGCTCACGTTCAACGGCAAGAATTATACCAAGAACTACCTCGATCATAACGAACTCTACAAGGGGGGCGTGCTGGATTTCCAGATGGGCGATAAACCCAACTTCAACCGCGGGGTGAATCCGGAAGATTTGCCTTATTCTTTCTCGGTAGACGAAGAAGGAATAAGCAAGCTGTCGCCGATTTCCGTGAAAACGAAGAAGAAAAAATAACGCGTCCTTATGAAACGGACTTATATACGGAAAATGTCAGGCATATGCGTATGCCTGGCATTTTTCGCATTTTCCTCCCGGCCCGGGGGCGGGGGAGCGGCCTGAACCGGCTCCGGTGCAACCTGCCGGAAGAGGAACCGCATGCCCGGGAAACGACCTTGTAGGCGGCCGGCTTCCGGTGAGATTCCCCTAAAGGGCAGGCAGTGTGTCGGCTTTGGGAGGGAAGGCTGCAAACAAACAGGTTACTGCCGGCAATTGCATACACATAGAACAACTTAAAAACTGAAATAGAGATGAATAAAAAATGTAAAACGACTTTAGCCCTGCTGGCTTCGCTTGTCCTGCTGGGCGCTTGTGGCCCCAAGGAGGGCGAAAGTCCCGGCGTGGCTTCGCCGGTGGATTATGTGAATCCGTATATGGGGAATATCAGCCACCTGCTGGTTCCTACCTATCCTACGGTACATTTGCCCAACAGCATGTTGCGCGTCTATCCCGAACGGGCCGATTTTACAGGCGACCTTTTGGGCGGCCTGCCGGTCATCGTCACCAGCCACCGGGGTAGCTCGGCTTTCAACCTCAGCCCTTACCAGGGGCCTGCGGAAGGGTTGCAACCGGTGATCGATTATAGCTACGACCGGGAAAAGATTCTGCCTTACCGGTACCAGGTGTATCTCGACGACGAGCAGATCGATGTCGATTTCGCGCCTTCGCACCAGAGCGCGGTGTACGGCCTGACGTTTGAAAAAGAGAAAGAGCCGGCCTATCTGGTGTTCAATACCCGAAATGGCGCGCTTGCCTACCAGGACGGCGCGGTGAGCGGTTATCAATATGTCGATAAGAAGACAAAGGTCTATCTGTATGCCCAGACCGACCGGCAGCCGGCAGTTGTCGGCGCCTTGGCGGACGGCCGGATAGCGGAAGGCACGCACCGGGTGGAAGGCGAGAATGCCGCGCTGGTGCTTTCCTTCGGCGAAGGGGTGAAGAATTTGGGCGTGCGCTACGGCATTTCGTTTATCGACGAGGCCCAGGCTAAGAAAAACCTCGAGCGGGAAATTGCTGCCTATGATGTGGACGTGGTGGCCAAGATCGCGCGCAACGACTGGAACGACGCCCTAGGCAAGATTCAAGTGGCCGGCGGCACGCATGATGAGAAGGTAGTTTTCTATACTTCCTTGTATCGTTGTTACGAACGGCCGGTGAATCTGAGTGAAGACGGCCGCTATTACAGCGCTTTCGACGGGAAAGTGCACGACGACGGCGGCCGGGCGTTTTATACCGACGACTGGATTTGGGATACCTACCGGGCTACGCATCCGCTAAGGGTGTTGATCGACAAGGAGCGCGAAAACGATATTATTAATTCTTACTTGTTGATGGCCGAGCAGATGGGTACCAACTGGATGCCGACTTTCCCGGAAGTGACGGGCGACTCGCGACGGATGAATTCCAACCATGCCGTGGCTACGGTAATCGACGGATACCGCAAGGGGCTGCGCGGGTTCGAGCTGGATAAAGCGTATCAGGCCTGCAAGCAGGGCATCGAGGAAAAAACATTGATTCCGTGGTCGGCTAAGCCTGCCGGCTGGCTCGACGATTTTTATAAGGAACACGGGTATATTCCCGCACTTCGTCCGGGTGAAGAAGAAACGGTGCCTAACGTGTCGATCTGGGAAAAGCGGCAGCCGGTAGCCGTTACGCTGGGCACGGCTTACGACGAATGGTGCCTCTCGCAGATCGCGCAGGAGTTGGGAAAGACAGACGAGGCCGAGAAGTATTTACGCCGGTCGTACAATTACCGCAACCTCTTCAACCCCGCCACCCGCTTTTTCCATCCCAAGGATAAAGACGGCAAGTTTATCGAGCCGCTCGATTACCGCTACGACGGCGGTCTGGGCGCGCGCGATTATTACGACGAGAACAACGGCTTTATCTATCGCTGGGACGTGCAGCATAATATTGCCGACCTGATCTCCCTGATCGGAGGCAACAAGGTGTTTACGGCTGCTCTCGACTCGATGTTCAACACCCCGCTGGGCATGTCGAAATGGCAATTTTATTCCTTCCTGCCCGACCATACGGGCAATGTGGGCATGTTCTCGATGGCCAACGAGCCAAGTTTGCATATTCCCTATCTGTATAATTATGCCGGGCAACCTTGGAAGACGCAGAAGCGTATCCGCAAATTGCTCGACGAGTGGTTCCGCAACGACGTGATGGGCGTGCCTGGCGACGAAGACGGAGGCGGCATGTCGGCTTTCGTGGTGTTCAGCCAGATGGGCTTTTATCCGGTGACGCCCGGTTCGCCTACCTACAATATCGGCAGTCCGGCGTTTACCGACGTCAAGGTAGATATGGGCGGCGGCAATACCTTCGAAATCCGCGCTAAAAATGCCTCGAAAGAGAATAAGTATGTGCAGTCGGCGCGCTTGAACGGGGTAGCGTTGAATCAGCCTTGGTTCAACCATAGCGATATTGCTTCCGGCGGTTTGTTGGAGCTGGAAATGGGCCCGAAGGCGAATAAGGAATGGGGTGTTTCTACGCCTCCGCCTTCCGTGGGCGCCCTGTCTGAGTAAAGGAATTTGACAGATAATGAACAACAACTGCCTTGGAGAGGCCGGATAACCGGGTTTTCCAAGGCAGCTTTCTTTTTTAGCTTGCCAGAGGGAAGGGGGAAGACGGTTGTTAGGATAGGGAAATAAAAAGCTTGCCGGGAGGGAAAGCCGGTATTTCGTTTTTACCGGTTCTCTTATTTGAACACCTGAAGCACCAGCTTGCGGAGTTCGGCTATGTCTACCGGTTTGACAAGGTAGTCTGTAAAGCGGCATTCCCGCGCCCGCTGCTTCTCTTTTTCGAAGGCAAACGCCGTCAGCGCGATGATGGGCACGGTGGCCGACTGTCGGCGGATCAGCCGGGTGGCTTCGAAACCATTCATCACCGGCATTTTAATATCCATCAACACCAGATCGGGATGCACCTGGTTGAATAAGTCTACCGCTTCCTTGCCGTTCCAGGCATGATACAACTCATATTGCTTATGGAGCAAGGTCTGAAGCAGCAAGTAGTTTTCTTCAATATCCTCGGCTATCAGAATCTTGCGCGGGGCTTTGACGCGGGCTTCGGAGAGCTGGGCTAGCTGTTCGTCTTCCGGTTTTTTTTCTTCCGTCTTTTCTTTTTCCGTTTCCAAAGGTAGCGTAAACCAGAAGGTGGCTCCTTTGCCATATTCGGAATCCACCCCGATAGTGCCTCCCAACGCCTCGATAATGGTTTTGCTGATGGTCAGGCCCAGGCCGGTACCTTGTTTGAAACTGTTTGCCTTTACGAAACGTTCGAATATCCGGGCTTTGTCGCTGGGGCGAATGCCTACGCCCGTATCCGTCACGCTTACTTTCAGCATTTCGTTCTCTTGCCGGTAGGAAATGGTGATGCTTCCTTTTTCGGTGAATTTGATGGCGTTGTTTACAAAATTCGAAAGAACCTGTACTACCCGGTGGGCATCCGTATGAAGGAAGACGGAAGGAGAGTTGTTGTCGAAAATCAATGCAACGTCGGGGCCTACCTTGAGCGAGTCGGTCAGCGCCACTTCCCCGCACAATTCTTTTATGTCTACCTTTGAAAAGTGGTATTCCAGCGTACCCGCTTCAATTTTCGAAAAGTCGAGAATATCGTCGATAAGCTGGAGCAACAGATCGTTGTTTTTACGGATAATGTCCAGATAAAGATTTACTTCTTCCTTATTGTCGGTCTCGGCAATAATGGTCGAGAAGCCTACGATTGCGTTGAGCGGCGTGCGGATTTCATGGCTCATGTTGGCCAGAAAAGCCGATTTCAGCTTATCGGCCTCTTTTACCTTGATCAGCTCGATTTCCCTTTCGCGCTGGCGGGTGATGTTGGAGGTATAACTTACCACCTTGCTGGGCGTGCCGTCGGGATTGAATTTATAGGAACGTACGTTAGAGTTGAACCAGTATATTTTGTCTCCCAGTATGCGCCGGTATACTGCCGTGTAGTTTTCGATTTCCCCCCGGAGCAGGGGCAAAAAACGTCGTTCGTAGATGGCTTTCCGGTCGTCGGGATGCAGGGTCTCGATAAAATCCTGCAAGCAGGTAAGCTGATGTTGATGAATGTATACCAGATCGTCGTTGCCTTCCAGATCGTCGTTCAGCCCGAAGTCTACCGTCAGTTTCTCGCTGGCCACGTCGTATTCCCACATGATGGAATCGCCGGTATCGACCGCAACTTTCAGTTTGGCCAGGTTATCGCGGATTTGTTCGGCTTTATGGTGGTTTTCGGTGTCGTCCGATACGATGTAAAGATAGCCGAAGATATATTGCTGGGAGTCTTTCAGCGGTACCCCTTTCACCTGCAAATGTTTAGTCTCCGTCTGTGGCGAGCATTCGTAATAACCGTTTTCCTGTACCGTCTGAAAATTATAGTCGAGAGAAAATACCACATCTTCTCCGGCTTTGAGCTGCCGGTTGACAGATTCCGGAATATTGGGATTTTCAAACATCTTCAGTCCCAACGCCTGTTTTTTCGTTACGCCGAAAATGTTCAGATCGGCTTGGTTGATGTCGAGCAGGGTGCCCGTTTCGTCGTACAATTCTACGCCTAAGGGCATTTTGTCGAAGATGATCTGGAATTTCGCCTCGCTCATCAACATTTGGCGAGCCGAGTATTCCATTAAGTGCTGCACCCGTTCCCGCTCGATGGCGATGGAGATAATATCGGTCAGCAGCCGGAGGTTTTCTATATCCAGCGCATTCCAGGCGCGGGGCTTGCTTACGGCGTCCAAGCCGATAAAACCGTTTATTTTTCCCTGATGGTAAACTGGGAGGGTCAGGAGGGAAAGCACGCCTTGCGCACGGAGAATTTCCTGTTCGCTGCGGGCTGCCGGAGGCATATCCTTTACGTCGGCAATTACAATGTCATTGCCGCTAAGTATATTTTCGATCCACCAAGGGTATTCTCTGCCCGGCAGTTGCCGGAGCAATTCGTCGCGCATGGAAACGATGCCTTGGCTGGTTACTTCGTGGGTGAAATCTACAATATCGTTCGTTTCGTCGATAATGCCGATATATACGCGCTCGGCTTCAAAGAAGCGGAGGATAACCAGCAATGCTTCGTCGATTACGACCGTCTGATCGGAACTGAGCAGCAGCCTTAATACTTCGATCATGGTTTTGCGCAGGCCGATCATATTGGCAAGCATCCGGCTCGATTCCTTTTTCTTTATTTCCGGTGCTTCTTGGGAAAAAGCGGCACCTGAAGCGGTCGGCTGTTGCTGCAAGTTTTTTAATCTTTTTATTTCTTCGATCAATTCCTCTCGGGAAAGATTTATATACGATTCCATTTTGTCTGGGGGGTTGGAGATAGCACAACTTAGTTAATAACCCGATATTACCGACAAATGTACGGATTGCCGGACGATTTCCCAAATTTACCGGCTAATTTTTAGGGTGGGGCCGGCCGGCAAAGCCGGCGCAATAAAAGGGGGGCGGCGGCGGCTTGAAAAGAGGATGTTTCATTCCGGAACCCGGCAGGTAGCCGAAGGTTTTCGAGCAAGCTGTGTGGGTAGAGTGTTGATAGAGCGCAGGATATAGGGAGAGGGGAAAAAGTGTTCGGCTGGGATTAAATGACCTGTTTGCTTGTCCCTACGCCTGAGCCTCGACGGCAGATAACCGAAAAAGGAAAGGAAAAACACTTCTTCCGGGATGTTCTATTTTTAATATAAGATAGGAGAGGGGGCGGCGAAAGGCCGGTTATTTCTTTCCCAGGAAGCATATCCGGGTAAATTTCCAGCGGATAAGTATTTTTTCTACCGCTACAGGTAGGAAGGTGGCTACCAAGGTAGCTCCCAGAAAGATGATAAACGGAGCGTGTACGCCTAGCCGCATCAGCAGGATGCGCCCGCCGGCCGTGCCGAATCCGTGGAAGAGGTAAATGGTATAGGTATAACGGGCCAGCCAGATTAAAAACCGGTTGTTCAGGCGGAGGTTGATAAAATAGGCGGAGGAAAGCAATCCGATGAAGATGGCCAGATGAAGGGTTTGGTAGAAGGTAAGCGCGTGAGGGAAAAAATAATGAAGTTGTTGCAGGAGCACGCCGCCCGCGAGGCCGGCCAGATAGACACGCCTTGCTGCCAAGCTGCCGAGCTGGGATTGAAAGCGGTTGAGCCCGATGCCGGCCACGAAGAAGGGAGCCAGGTAAAAGGCATTTTTGAAAGCGAAATAGTTAGGCACGGAAGCGGGCAGGAAGTGAGTGAGCTCTATCAGGCAGAGCGCGCAGGCGGCGAACAGCCATAGGCTCCATTTACCTACCGTGTCGGCCAGGCGGCGGGCATCGATAAGAGCCATGCCGACGAAGAGCAGAAAGAGGGCGGGGAGGTACCAGTAAATGGTGTAGGGGAAAAAGTAGATACGCCAGATGTCGGCCAGAGGGGCTTTGTTATTGGTGCCCGGCATGAAGTATTGCACCAGGAAATAGGTGGTGCCTACGAAAATAAGGGGGAGCAAAAGGCGTCTGGCTTTTTTCCTAAGGAAAATCGTTGTTTCGCCTTTCCCTACGGGATGTAGGGCGTACACCCAGCCGGAGATGACGGTGAAAAGGGGCATGCGGATATTGGCAAACAGGTCGTAGAAGTAGCGGAAGAGGGAGTTGTCGGCTACTTGCATGCCGCCTTTGCCGTCGATGCCGATTACGTGGCCCATCACGACCAGCAGGATCGCGATGCCGCGCAGGGTTTCGATATGGGTGTTTTTTTCTGCCATAGGGTTCCGGGGGCCGGGACGGGGTGCATTATTTGCGCAACCGGTCTCTGAGTTTAAGCAATCCGCGCCGGATAAAAGGCAGGGATTGCCCGGATTTGATGTTGTAAAGCAGGGATTGGGTATCGAAAATCATTTCGAAATTCTCGGTACACAATACCGGTTTGCCGGTCAGCTTGTTGATTTCCACGGCTTGCCGGAGGGAGCTTTCCACGAAGAGGGCGTAGTGGCCGGCCTTGTACTCGGCGGCTTTGTGCGAGGCGTGGCAACCGGCTTTCATGCGGGCGGCTTTATCGGGCAGGTCGAGTAACACGAGCTTGTTGTATTTTACCTGGTGTTCGGCCAGCCAGGTTTCCGTTTCTTTACGGTATTTTTCGAGCCGCGAGCTTACCAGCGTGCCGATCCGGGCGCCGGGCAGGAAGAGGGGGCGTGCGTGCAGCAGGAAGTCTATGTAGCGTTCGCCGTCGTCGTTTTCTTCGGGGGTAGGGTCGACGCATAACACGCCGTCGATGTCCATGCAGGCTTTTTCAAGGATGGTATGGTTGAGAATATTCCACTGAAAGTAGCGCGGCAGGGGAACTATATCGAAAGCATAGTCTACCAGATGTTCTTTGCCGGGAATGACGTAAACGGCGGCGTAACGTATCTCGTACCGGTCGGCCAGATGGCGTACTTCTTCCTTGCATTTCTGCATGGCGGCCCCCGAAGCGATGCTGTCGTCGACGATTAGGATTTTCCGGCAGGCGCGCGTGTCGATGAATTGGCCCCGCGCGCCTGTCTGGTAGATATGGCCGTTGATGAACGAACCCAGGTCGGTAACGGGGCGGTTCAGGTAAAGAGCCAGCAGGTTGGCCGGAAACATGCCGCTGCGGGGGATGCCGACAATGAGGTCGAAATCGCGGGGAAGGATGTCGAGCCTTTTCAACAAAGCTTGGTTCATATCGGCTATAGTTCGGTAATTCATTTGTTTGCTGTTTGGAATTGTTCGATAATCCGGTAAATTTTGTCGACGCTTTTTTCCCAACTGTGGGTATGGGCAAAGCGGATGCGCGCATCTCTTTGTTCGTTGTCGCCGGCTTGGGCCAAGGCGCGGTCGAGGGCGTCGAGGTATTCGGCTTCGCCGGTAGCGAGGAAGACGTAGTCGCGGAAGATGTCGCGCATGGTATGGGTGCTGGTGGCGACGGTCGGTTTCCCCATAGCCAGGTATTCGTCGATTTTGAGGGGATAGTTGCCGTCGGTGATTTCGTTTACCATCTGCGGATTGATGCACACGTCGTATCCCTGGATGTAAGCCGGGAGCTGTTCCACCGGTTTTTTTCCCAGGAACCAGACGTTTTTCAGCTTATGCAAGGGTTCGCGGGCAAAGGCTTCGTCTTCGGGCCCCGTAAATACAAAGCTGTATTGGGGCCGGGCTTCGGCCAGGCGGTAGAGCAACTCGCCGTCGAGCCGGGTGCTGTTGACGGTGCCTACATAGCCCACGATCGGGTGAGGTACGGCAGCCAGGTCGGGCGGAGTTTCCCAGTGTTTCCCAGCGTCGTACAGATTCAGATTCACCCCGGTTTCAATGGGGAAAGTATGCGGATTGTAAGCCTGGAAGCGGGCTGCGAACCGGGTGGAATTGGCCAGTACGATGTCCGACTTCGCCGCTAGGAGGGGTTCGAGCCGGGCGCCGTTTTTTTTCCAATAGGATTCGCCGATCACGAAGTCGCGGCAATAATAAATGGAGAGGGCCGGACGGATAAACTCTTTCAGATATTGGCTGCGGTAAATATCGGTGTCGATCAGGTGAATGAAGTCGCGAAAACCGAGCGAGGCGGCAGCTTCAAGGATGCGCCGGGCGATTTTCCGGTTGTTCGACCGGTTGGCCCGGTCGAAGAGCCAGGTACCTGGCAATTTGCCTATCGAATAAATCATAAAAGGGCAATCGGCTACCCACATCCGCTCGTTGATTTGCCTCAGGGCCGGGGTGCGGCCGCGTATCACGTCCAAACGCTGGCGGTAGGCCGCATTCCGGTCGCCCCGCAGCCAGGTGGTATGGTCCATCGGGGTATTGATGTAAAGCACGCGGTTGCGCTTCGAAATTTCGAGGGCGGTATTTTTGATGGTGCTCCCGATTTCGATGTCCCACGATTGCAGGCTGGTGATGATAAAGTCGCGATTTTCCATAAGCTTTTCGGTTGTTTGCCGCTAATGCTGTCCGGCTACGGTCTGGTAGAGGGCGAGCAGTTTGCGGGCGGTGTGTTCCCAGGAGAAGAGTTTTACCCGTTCCAGCCCGTACGCCACTTGCTCGCGATAGAAAGCAGGATCGAGTTCGAGCCGCAACATTTGGGTGGCGATCGATTCTTCATCGGTAGGGTCGGCCAGGATGGCTTCGCGTCCGCCTATTTCGGGCATCGACGAAGTGTTGGAAGTGACTACCGGCGTACCGCATGCCATGCCTTCCAGCAACGGAATGCCGAAACTTTCCCTCAGGGAGGTATAAAGAAAGGCGAAGGCGCCACTGTAGACGGAAGGCAGTTCCGTATTGGGAATGTACCCCGACAGATGCAATGAGGGGCGTATATCTTCCAACGCATTATCTTTCAGTATCTGGTCGAGATAGGTTTGTCCCAGATCCCCGATCAGAAGCGGGCGTTTGACGGCGGAACGTTGCAGATAGAGCCGATAGGCTTTCAGCGTGCGCAGCGTATTTTTCTTGGGATCGGTATTGCCCAGGAAGAAGAAGTAGCCGGTAGAAGGCATATATTTGCCGCTTACGGCCTCGGGATGCTCCACGGGCCGGAAGTGGCGGCTATAGCCGTTGTAGAGGGCTACGATTTTGTCGTCAGGCAATTGAAGGGCCTTCCGGATGCGATTGCATTCGAATTGAGATACCGTAATGATCTTTTCACATTTGGGCAGAATGCGCGGCACCACGGCCCGACGGTAATACCAGCCCAGATTTTGATAAAGAGAAGGGCTGCTGGCTTCCCGGGGTTCGAGAAAGATAATATCGTGCAGAGTGAGCACCAGCGGACAAGTCGTGCGGATAGGGGCCGTATTGCTGGTGCAATGCAGCAAATCGGGGCGAATCCGGGCCACGGCTCGCGGCAAGGCGATTTGTTCCCACACCGGATAGGTGGGGCCTTTTACTTCAACGATATGCACGTTGTCGGAAGATTCCAGACAACGGTCTTCACCCGGGCTGACCAATACATAATATTCGTTTTCCCGGTCGAGTTGCTGGAGGCAGCGAATGGCTTCCAGCGCTACGAAATCCATCCCGTGTTTGTTGGGACGGAAAATACGTTGGGCTTCGATGGCAATTTTCATATCGGTTGAATTAGAAGTTATATCCTTTGAAACTATCCTTTTTCCTCAGGCGCAGCATCAGAGGGATGAATATCGGCCGGCGCATGATTATGCTCGGTATGGATAAATTCTTTGTTGGCTCCCTTGAGGCGGAAGATGTTGAAAAACATCAGCAGAAACAGGATCGGAAGGCTCAGGATGGCTTTGCGGAAACGGTTGTCTACCAGATAGTCGGGCACGGCCAGGCTGAAAGCTACGCAAAGAGCCAGAAGCAGCCCCCACCATTTGAGCGAAAGAATCCAGTCGTACCCCGTCAGGCCCACCGCAATGAGGATGATAAATCCGAACAGGATGACGCGCGGCGGCATCATCCACTGAAGCAGCTTGTCGCAATAATCCCAGTTGCCGGTAAAGAAAGCTTTCGGCAGGGAAAAGATACCCGAAAAAAGGTTGGTGAACTGCGTGGCGATCCACCGGCGGCGTTGAGCGTAGAAATTGCCTTTTTTCTGTACTTTTTCATCGTAGGTATAAACGTCTACCAGGTATTCGATATACACATTCTGAGTGAGCAGCAACCGTTCGAGCTGTTTGTCGACGCCTACATGGTCGGCTTTGTAAATATTATCTTTAAACCAATTGTAATCGAAGGCCATGCCCGAACCGATCAGGGCCGACGAAAACCCCAGGTTGGTATGTCCTTTACGGAAGATGGAGTTGTTGATTTCCTCGCTTACGGCATCCAGCACGGCGATGCTGGTATTGCGGTTTTTGGCTACGCGGTGGGTCTGAATAGCCAGGCAACCGGAATAATAAGCATCGTTCAGCTTGTCGAGGAAGGAGAGCTTCACCACGTTGTCGGCGTCGAGAATAACCACTACGTCGTATCGTATTTCTTTTTTCTTTTTCAGGTAATCGACGGCGAACTGAAGGGCCTTGGTCTTGGTGCTTTTCTCGTACTTCACCTCCAGCACGGTAGCTCCCATCGCGCGCAATTCCCCGATGGTGGCCGGTTGCATCATGTCGGCAATCACGATCACCTCGTACCGGTCGGACGGATAATCCTGATTGAAGAACGAACGGACGGAATTGACTATGACGGTGTCTTCGCGATAAGCGGGAAACAAGACCGCAAACCGGTGTTTTTTCTTAGCGGGCGGATAGACATCTTTACGTTTTTTCAAGGAAGCGATCGCAAAGATAAGAATGTACAAAACGGCCAGGAAAAACAATAAAAAAATTGCCGCGTCTATATACAACGCCATCTTATCTTCGTTGTAAATCCACCATTCGTCGTTTATCCAGTTCATGATACTACAGTTTGTAATTGTTTAAGTTTCTTGTTTTCAGTTATTTCTTTATCGTAATCTTCCCCCAGGATAAGGAAGGTCTGACACATGTATACAATATATCCCGTCGGATACTGTAAGAAAAAGTTATTGCCGTACGCGCTGAGCATGATGCCGAACAGCCCGCAGTTCATGGCAATCAGCAAACCTTTGAGCTCGCGGTCGCGGATACGGAATACAATAAGATACCCGCTGTAGATGATGACGAACAGCAGGATAGCTATATGCAAACAAAGCCCTACTATGCCGAATTGCACCCAGACATTGACAAAGTGGGAATCGGTAGGAATCATGGTCGTGAACCGCAGCGAGAAACGCCGGTTCTCTACCCCCGCCAAACCGAGACCTTCTCCGAAAGGACGGGTTTTCATATATTGGGCCAGACGTTTCTGGTTGTTCAGCCGCACGTTGAAAGAAGCATCTTCCGTAGGGCGGAAAGCGCTTCGCATACGCCGGATCTGCGGGTTGCTTTCCAGTATCCAGGTATGGGCGAAGAAGATGTAAACAACCAACAGAATAGAGCCTGCAGTGACCATCCTCCGGACATTTTTGCTGAGCACGATATACATCACCATCCCTCCCAAAGGGACGATCATGGCTCCGCGCGTGCCCGAAATAGAGAGGGCGTACCCGGCCAGCAGAGCTACGATAAAATAGTAAATCTTCAGTCCGCGTTCTTTCACATATACCGACATGATCATGAATACCACCATGGCAAATCCCATATTCGAACCGAAATTGCCCGCATCCGAAAAGATGGAGAAGTAGCGGATACCCGAAGCTATGATATGCGTGCTGGCGCTTCCTTGCTGAAGCCATCTCCATTCGGCGTCGTCGAAACCGAAAGCTTTTTGCCAGAAGGCCTTGCCTATGGCTATCAAGGTAAGGACGGAAAGCAGGAAGAGGATGCGCTTCATGTCTTTGAACCGGTCGAGCAGGAGGGAGGTGAGCAACACGATAACGGTGAACGAATAAATGGCGCCCCGATTGTAAATCCAGGCCGAAAACAGGGCCGTAGGATTCAGAATTTGCAACGCCACGTACAACGCCCAGACCAGCGAGAGGGCGAGGAGCTTGTTTTTCGCCCGGTGCCAGGGATATTCTTTGCCGGCTGCCGTATTGAACAGGATACAGATAAAAGTGAAAACCACCAGCCCGTCCAGCAGCACGCTCAATCCGTCGATCTGGGTATATTTCATCGTCACGTTCAGGAAATAATTTACCAGAAAGATGGCGATAAACCCCCAATAGGGACTTATCAGGATAGCGGCTATGAAAAGCAATACGAACGGCACGGCCACTACCGCCGCCGACATGACCAGATCGGCCTGGCCTAACGTCCAGGCCAGGAGGATCAGACCGGCTACCAGAAAGGTATACGGCAGCAGGCGCGGAATGGATTTCTTTATCTTGTCGATATACAACATGCGGCGATTTTCCTTGCGTTTTGTCGCTTTGATTGAACTTATACCTTTTCAGCCGTGATACCGAACTGGCTCAGGCGGAAAGTAAGGTTTTTATAGGAAGAATAGGGAGGCAACTGGCCGGTAAAGTCTTCCACGAATTCGCGATCTGTTTTGTTGAGCAACAGGTAAAGCGGTTTATCTTTGATCTGCCGCATGAAATGTTCGAGCAGCTTGGCATCGCTGCTCTTCCATACCCGGCAGGCGTCTACTACCAGCAGGTTGATCTGGGCTTCTTCCAGGAGAGCGGTGGAAAGATGGGTATCTTTCAGCGCAGGATGTTCTACGATCAGAATATCGGGTTGGGCTTCGCCGGCTTCGGGCCGATATACGTCGTACAAGCTGGAGGCTTGGATAAAAGCTTTTGTATGAACTTCGTAGTCTGATTCGTAGGAAACGATTTTCACCGTAAAGCCCATTTCTTCCCAATACTCCTGAAGGTATTCGGCTATAAAACTTTTCCCTTCTTCTTTTTCAAAGCTTACCAGGTTGATGATGGAAGTCTTTCCCTTTACCAGATAATTGCTTAGCTGGTTGCAGGCATAGGCGGCTGCGATACGGTTGCAAGCCTTGTTGTATCCTCTGTACCGCAATTTGCCTTTCCCGGGGAAAACGCCTAACACCGGCAGCTTCGTGAGCCGGTTGGCCCTGACGGCGTCGCGCAGGGTGCGGTCGAGCAGTTCGATCAGGAGGAAGAACCCCGTGATGAAGATCAGACTGCCGAAAAAGGCGGCCAGAACAAGCAACATCCGTTTGCCGGGATTGCTCATCAGCGGGAAGGCCGGCGGGGTGATCACATTGAGCGAGGTGGTGCTCATCTCGATATTTTTCTGCCGGAGCCGCGCTTCGTTGAGGGCGCGTTGGAACTGAAGATAGGAGTTTTCGGTGAGCGTAATCTCTCGTTCGCGGCGTTTGAGGTTGGTACCTACGGGGCTGAAAATATTGTATTGTTCGTCGAGCGTTTCCCTGCGTTTCTTCATTACTTCCAGCTCGGCTTTTACTTTGGTGTTGCGCACCAGCTCGGTAAGCCACTGATTGACAATATCGTCTACCGCGACGCCCTCTTTCGAAATCTTGAGCGAGTTCATATTGCTCGAAATCCGCTGAATGCGGTTTTCGGTATCGGCCAGCAATTTCCGGTACCGGGCCAGCAGTTCGTTCTTCTCGGCCGTCGTTTCGGAATTGAAGGATTCTATTTCCGTGATTTTCCCGTTGATGACCGAAAGATCGTCGAGAGCTTTCAGAAAGTCGCTGTTCGAACGGAGCAGTTCCGCCCGGCCTTCCATCTGCTTGTCGAGCAGGGCCAAGAGAGCCGACGAGCTGTTGTAGTCGAGCATCATCTGCTCGAGCTTTATCTCGTACGAGCTGTTCAGCCCGGCTACGGCCTTGGTCTGCTCCATGTAGTTGATGATCTTGTTCCGCACGTTGTAATCCGTCAGCGAGTCTTCCATATTATGAAGATTGGCGGAAAGGATAGCCAACTGTTCTTCGAAGTATTTGATGACGTCGTTGGTGCTTTTATACCGTATCTCTTCATATTTCTTGAAAAGTTCGTCGCTGAGCAGTTTCACCGTATGATGGGTAAGCCCCGGGTCGTCGTTGGAATATTCGATTTCGATAATATCGCTGCTGCCCAGCCGCTTGATCTGGGCTGCGCTCAGGGCTTTGTAGCTATAGTGAGGATGGTTCCAGTTCAGAAGCGCATACACGAAGTTGTCGGGCGATTCGTCTTTGTAGGCATTGAGGTTGGCTACCGTGTTGTCGAGCGACTTTTTATCGACCAGCTTGAGCACGTCTTCGGGCACAAGGGCTACCAGTTTATTGTAATTCCGGGCCGTAATGTAGGTGTTGTCGGTTTCCGCGTCGCCATACATCAGGCTCATGGCCAGCAACTTGATCGAGACGTTTTCGAGGGTGCTCTTGGCCCTGACCAAGTTGATGATGTTGTCGAAGGCATTGCTTACCGGAGTGGGCTGGCTGCCGTCGATAATGGTCGTGCCGGAAACGATGCCGGTGAATATCGTAGTGCTGACCGTGTAGGATTTAGGCAGGAAGCGGGTGACGTAAATCACCAGTCCCGTTACTATCAAGGCTCCGTATATCAGCCAATAGCGGATATGATAGAAGAACCGGAAAATATACTGTAGGATATCCATAGGTTGTTATTTGTCGTTTTTGTTTTTCTTGCTGCTTTGGTCGAGTACTTTTATGTTGGTAAGAAGTTCCAGCAGGGTAATCGCGTTGTGCAATTGTACTTTGCATTCCTGAAACGTCACCAGGGCGCTGGTACGCCGCGAACGCTCCAGCGAGAGGGCGATCAGCGAGACCTGCCCGTTGATGAATTCGTTTTCCGAAATTTTCATCTGAGCGTTGTACATGGCTGCCGCTTCGGCTTTGGCTTTAATGGTGGCCAATTGTTCTACTACGCTGTTGTAGGCATCGAGAATTTTGAGTTTTCTCGCTTCCACTACTTCGTCGTATTGGTACTGGGCCTGGCGCATAATCGCTTTTTGTACTTTCAACTGCTGATGGCGGCTAAACAAATCGCCCAGCGAGATCGAGAAGCCGGCGCCGATATTGTAGGTATGCTGCGCGCTCCCGCTCCAGGCTTCGAAAAGCGGGGTGTCGATGTCGGAACGGTTGGTCAGGGCGCTAAACCGGCCGTACGAGTAGGAACCGTTGACGCGGAAATAATTCAACCATTGCCGCTTGACGATGGTATAGGCGGCCGTCTGCTCGTCCATCGCCGCTTCCTGGCGTTTGATGGTGGCGTTTTCGTAGGCGGCGTCGAGGAAGACCGACAGCGGGGGCAAATCGATGTTTTCCGTCTGGTCGAGCAGCTTCTGCAATTCGTTGTCTACCACGATGGCATCGACGGCTTCTTTCGCTTCGTCGTTTACTTCCGTTACCTGCCGGGCCCGTTGCCGGTCGCCTTCGGCAAGTTCGCGAAGGCGTTTTTCTTTTTCCTTGGCTGCTTCTTCGGCTTGCAGGGTAGAATGTTCTTCTTCCATTTTTATCAACTCCTGCAACCGCCGCTGGTAATCGTTCAAATAGGTGTTCTCTTGGGCATATGCCACCGTGGCAAGCCCTATAGCCAATGTTATTTGTAATATAAATGTACGCATATAATGTAAAGGCGTTAGCGTTTGTCAAACATCTTCTTTCTGGATAAAGGCCGTAAATGTGCGCAATATAATTTTCATATCCAGGACGAATGAAAAATTATGGGCGTAGCGAATATCGAGCTGTTTACGCTCCTCGGCCGACATTTTGCCGGCGCTGCCTCTTTTTTCCACCTGCCAAAGCCCTGTCAGGCCGGCCGGCGCCATGAAGCGTTGAATGTATTCGTCGCTTGTGAGCAACTCTGCTTCGTAAAGGGGAAGAGGGCGGTTGCCTACTACCGACATATCGCCTTTGAGGATGTTGAATAGCTGGGGCAACTCGTCGATGCTGTATTTGCGTATGAAATGGCCGATGCGGGTAATCCGCGGGTCGTTTTCAAGCTTGAAAAAGGCGTTTGTGCGTTCCGTCCGCTTGGTCAGCAAGTAATCGGTTTCCGAGGTACTTTGATTGTCGGAGAAAAGAACGATGTCGCTTTCTTGCGTTTCGCCCGAAGCACATAGGCCGCTCGCGCAGACGGCTGTTTCTTGCGGTTGTTCCGCCTGATACTGGTTATGCTTTCTATACTCGGCCAGGCGTCGGTCGGCATCGGCATACATCGAACGGAATTTGTAAAAATCGAATATTTTGTAGTTGCTGCCTACCCGTTTGGCTTTATAGACGACAGGCCCTTTGCTTTCCAGCCGGATGGCTACGGCCGTGGCGACAAGGATGGGCGAGAGGAAAAGAATAGCTCCTCCCGAGGCCATAATGTCGAACAGGCGTTTCCACAAGGGAAGCTTGAAAATCGTCAGATCCGAGGCCGGCATACAGTCGCCGTGCCGCGCTTTAGTTTTCAGCGTGGCGGCGAAAATAAGGATTTTATCGATCTCTTCCCTGCGGCTCTGGGGGGTAATCATGCAATCGATGCCTGCTTTCAGATAGGGCACCTTTGCTTCTTTTTTCAACGCTTCGCCCAAGAGCACGATAAAGAGTTCGGGGTAGGCGCCGTGGAGCTGGCGGATGCGGGGAATATCTTTTTCCTGGTCTATTCTTTCCACGAATACGCAAAAGTCGGTCAATGCTTTTTTCTGCCGTTTAGCCAGAGAAAGGATATTGTTGATCTGAAGATAGTTCGTGCAAACGGCAACATCCTTTTGCAACAACTCTTTTAACCAATCGGCTTTTTGCGTATTATTTCCGAAAAAGATATACTTCATGCTTACCGTAGTATTCGTTTGACGCGCACTCTCAGCTCTTCCGGGTTAAAGGGTTTGAGAATAAAGTCTTCCGCACCTTCTTCGAAAAGCCTTATCCGGTTGGCGCTGCTTTCCACGCTCGATAGAATCAGTACCGGAATATCGCTGAATAATTCGTTTGCTTTGAGATACAGCAAAAATTCTTCTCCGCTCATTTCAGGCATGTTCAGGTCTGAAATAATAATATCGGGCATATTACCTTCCGTCAACCAGTTGATTGCTTTAATCGGGTTTTCCACGTAATGTACTTTATAGCCCGATAAGTAGAGCATGATTATTTTCGCAATCTCCGGCTTATCATCTACTAAAAGAATTGACTTCTCCATATAGAGTTATATATGATCTGTTATCTTTATTTCATGCAAAAGTAGCATATTAATTTGAAAGACGTGATATAAATGAAAGGCAATTTACTAAAAAAACGGTGTTGCGAGACAAAAGGGGCCGGAGAGAAATACTTGATCGGAGGGCGATGGTGAAAAAGCGAAATCGGGTTTCAACCGGGCATACGCGAAATTTGTGTTGATTATGTTCGGTTTTTACTCTCTTTGCTTCAAAAGCATCGAAGATAGGCTGCACTTGGGCGTAATCGAAGCAGGGTTTTGCTTCTTCGCTCGGTTTTTACTCTCTTTGCTTCAAAAGCATTGAAGACAGGCTGCACTTGGGCATAATCAAAGCGGGGCTTTGCTTCTGCACTCAGTTTGCACTATCTTTGTACCAAATAAGCGAAGATAGGCTATGCCTCCGTGCCTAACCCAAGCAAGCTTCACTGCTACGAAGCTCCTGCGCTATCCTTGCCGCAACTACGCGAAGGCAGGCTGCGCCTCGAGCAGAGAGCGGCAAGCTTTGCCTGCGTGCCCGACTTGCCTTATCTTCGTTATGGTTCATTCAATAATTCTAATTTTCCATGACGAAACATCTTTTACCGGCCTCGGTATGCCTGGCTCTTCTATTAAGTTGCCAATCTCCTAAAACCTATTCTTCTTACGAAGAGTACCCCCTGTACGAGGGAAATGATATGGAATTAGTGTATTCTCCCCGACAAACCAAGTTTACGCTCTGGGCGCCTACGGCCGCTGCAGTGCGGTTGAACCTGTACGAAGCCGGCGAGGGAGGAAGCCCCGTGCGGCAGATCGCCCTTAAACAGGCCGACGCCGGAACCTGGCGCGCCACGGTAAGCGAAGACCTGAAAGGGCTCTTCTATACCTTCCAGATTCAAACCCAAGCCGGCTGGCTCGACGAAACGCCGGGCATCTGGGCAAAAGCCGTCGGCATCAACGGCAACCGGGGCGCCATCATCGACTGGGCTTCTACCGACCCGGAAGGCTGGGCCGCCGACCAAGCCCCCGCGCAAGCCGCCTTTACCGACATCATCATCTACGAAATGCACCACCGCGATTTTTCCGTGGCCGCCAATTCGGGCATAAGGCATAAGGGCAAATTCCTGGCCCTGACCGAAAAAGGAACCAAAGGCCCCGAAGGCGTAGCCACCGGCATCGACCATTTGAAGGAGCTGGGCGTTACCCACGTACACCTTCTGCCCTCCTTCGATTATGCCTCGGTCGACGAATCGCGCCCGGAAAATAACCAATACAACTGGGGATACGACCCCAAAAACTATAATGTGCCCGAAGGCAGTTATGCTACTCGCGCCGACGAGCCGGCCACGCGCATCCGCGAGTTCAAGCAAATGGTGCAAAGCCTTCACCAGGCGGGAATACGAGTGATTATGGACGTGGTATACAACCATACGTACACCGCCGAAGGCTCGAATTTCGAACTAACCGTGCCGGGCTATTTCTACCGGCATAATCCCGACGGCTCGTATGCCGACGCTTCCGCCTGCGGCAACGAAACGGCTTCCGAGCGCGAGATGGTAAGGCGGTATATCGTAGAATCGGTGAAATTCTGGGTACGCGAATACCATGTCGACGGATTCCGGTTCGATTTGATGGGTATTCACGATCTGGAGACGATGAACCGGGTGAAAGCCGAACTGGCGGCGATCGACCCCACTATCTTCGTATACGGCGAAGGATGGACGGCCGGCGATTCTCCTCTTCCGGTGCAGCAGCGGGCCATAAAAGTGAACGCCCCGGGTTTGAAAGAAGTGGCCGTGTTCAGCGACGATCTGCGCGATGCCTTGAAAGGCAGCGTATTCGAAGCGAAAGAAGCCGGGTTTGTATCGGGTAAGGTGAAAGGAAATACGGAATCGGTCAAATTCGGTATCGTAGGCGCCGTGCGTCATCCCCAGATCGATTACGAAAAGGTATTGTATTGCAAGGCCCCGTATGCCAACCAGCCTACGCAGGTGATTAATTACGTTTCCTGCCACGACGATTTATGCCTGGTAGACAAGCTCCGGCTTTCCGCTCCCAAAGGGATGCGACCCGAAGAATGGGTGAAATTCGACAAGCTGGCGCAGACCATCGTCTTTACTTCGCAGGGCGTGCCCTTTATGCGTGCCGGCGAGGAAGTGTTGCATAGCAAGCAAGGAGTGAAGAATAGTTTCAAATCGCCCGATTCGATCAATGAAATCGATTGGTCGCTCAAAGCCAGGCATCGCGAGATTTTCGATTATTACCAAGGCCTGATTGCGCTTAGGAAAGCTCATCCCGCCTTCCGTATCCCCACGGCCGAGGGAGTACGCCAGGCCCTCCGTTTTCTGGATATAGCCGATCCGGGCGTAGTGGCATATACCTTGTCGGAGCATGCCAACGGCGACGAATGGAAGGAAATCCTGGTCGTCTTCAACGGCCATCGCAAGGCAGTCGACGTAGATCTTCCCGCCGGCCCCTGGACGGCAGTGGCCAAAGACGGCGTAATCCGTCTGGGGGGAATAACGACGCTGCCGGGCGGACGTACCCGCGTGGAGGCTTCTTCGGCCTTGATCATGTATCGTTAAAGACCCCGGGCCGTGGCCGGATGCTGCGAATCCCGGTCGGATACCGGACGCGCCGGCCGGCGGTTTCCCCCGCTTATTCCGGCAGATCGGCAGAAGTTGCCGAGCGGCAAAAAAATACAATAAGTATAGCTGGGGGCAATGCGAAAAACACCTTTTTGTATCTTGTTGATATATAAGTTGTTATAACGCGTCCGGCAAGCGGTGGAAAACGGATGCCGATGAAATGAAAAATGGATGCCGATGAAATTTTCATTCCACTGCGATGGAATTGGGATTTCACCGGCATCCGTTTTTACGGATAGAAAAAAATATACAATAAGGTGCCTCCGTGCGTAGGGGTGGAGTACTCTTTTGGTTCTTGCCTTATCGGTTGGATAAGTGCGCCGTTTTGATTAATTTTGAAAATTCATTCATCCGTATTTGTCGATCCTGCGGCGGGGACAGCCCGCAACAGGCCCGTCAATGAGCGTGCCCTGTCTCTGCGGAAGATGAACCGGCTGGAAATGTGCCCCGGAAAGACAATTGCATTCTATATTGATACTTTATCGTATGCCTACAAACGCTATAGAAAAAGGTTCCGTCATGTGGAACCTCTGGCATGGTTGCCACAAGGTAAGCCCCGGCTGCAAGCATTGCTACGTATACCGCGGCGACGCCAAACGAGACGTGGATAGCTCCGTCGTCACGAAAACGAAGAATTTTGATCTCCCTTTGCGTAAAAAACGCAACGGCGACTATAAAATTCCGTCCGGAACGCTGGTCTACACCTGCTTTACCTCCGATTTCTTTGTGGAAGACGCCGATCCGTGGCGCCAGGAAGCCTGGGAAATGATACGGCAGCGCAGCGACCTGCATTTTCTGATGATCACCAAACGCATCGACTGCCTAGCCCTTTGCTTACCCCCGGACTGGGGCGAGGGATACGAGCATGTAACCATCTGCTGCACAGTCGAAACCCAAGCCTGCGCCGATTACCGTTTGCCCCTTTACAAATCAGCCCCCATCCGGCATAAAATCATCATATGCGAGCCCCTTTTGGAAAGAATCGACCTACAGCCCTTCGATATAGGCACGTGGATAGAACAGGTAGTGGCCGGGGGAGAATCCGGTTATGAATCTCGTCCTTGCGATTTCGATTGGGTGACGCAACTTCGCGACGTATGCGTACGACATCAGGTAGCCTTCTGGTTTAAGCAAACCGGAGCCAAATTCCTGAAAGACGGCAAACTCTACCACATCAAACGCCAGTTACAACATGCGCAGGCCCGCAAGGCAGGCATAAACTTCCCCTAATTATCTCTTTGCCCTCTTACCCTTAACGGGTTCCGGGCCGCCTTTCCCTTAGCGGATTCGGGCCGCTCTTTCCCTTGGCAGGTTCCGAAAAGCCGGACGCAGGGGCATTCCGGGCCTCCGGCTGAAAAAGAAACAGGGCCGCCTCTGTTGCGGCAGCCCGCCTTCAGGATCGGCATCAGGCGGCTTGGCTGCTACCTGGCTTCCCCCTTCATCTTCCCTTCCTATTCCCTGCCGAAATATGCTGTCAGAGCACCTTCTCGTATAGCCTGAACCAATTCAGCCCATGCTCATCCAAGCCCAAATCCGCGAGGCCGATATATTCGAACCCGCATCTCTCGTAAAGCGCTATGGCCGGAAAGTTCTTTTCGTAAACGTCCAGGCGAATCGATCGCATCCCCTGTTTTCGAGCCGACTCTACGGAAAAATCCATTAAAGCCCGGCCGATGCCCATCCTCAGGAACGAAGGATGCACCGCAAGCGTACGGATTACCAAAATGCGGCTATAATCCGCGTCTACTTTCCATTTTACCCGATCGTATGCCTCTTCCGGCCGATGGTTTAAAATCACCGAACCCGCTATCTTTCCTCCCTGCCTGACCACGTATAGCGTATGGTTGTCTATACCGCGGGCCGCATCTTTCCCGGTGGGATAAATACCTTTTATCCATCCGGGATAATTAACGGTAGCCAACAAATAATCGTTCAAATCGTCATACAGCTTTTCCAGCTCGTCGCTATCAGCCGGAACGCCTCGCTCTATCCTATATCCCTTGCTTGTATACATCATAGGTATATAGCGTATTCCGTTGGTGATCTGCTCCGCGCTTGTGGCCGTAAACCCCAGTTTGCCGTAAATTTCCAACGCATAGGGCGATGAATTTACCGTAATCCTATCTTTTTCGACCTCAGAGAGCATATACCCGAAAAGACTCCTGGCAATTCCTTGCCGGTGAAACTCTTTGGCGACGAAAAGCAGGCTGATATGATCTTGCCGCATAGCAAGAATCCCTGCCAGCTTGTCCCCGGTGAAAGCCCCGAGGAAACGGAGTTTGTTTATTTCCTTCGGATTAGCAAGAAAACATTGGAATTCCTTCCTCCCTTGGGGCGAGTAATCCGGAGCGTCGAATTCCATGAATACTTCCCAGGCAAGTTCTGTAGCCGCAGCCACTTCCCGGCTGTCCAAATCGCGTATCGTAATCTCCATACTTGAATAAGTTAACGAGTGCTGATTGTTTTTCTATAATCTCCGTCGCTTCTCTTCCGAAAACCGTTAGCCACCAGTGTCTTCACCGAGATGGTATTTTCTTCGGCGGGATCGGCCGCTATCTCTTTCCCTCCGATGCTCTTGATTGCTTCTTCCAACAACTGAACGATCCTCTTGCCGATGCCTTTTTTCAAATACTCCTCTTCGCCAATCAGATAACCTATTTCGTAGGTATGGTTTTTGTCTGCTATATCCCCATACCTGTTTTTAAAATCATGGCCTTCTTCTTCCAGGTCTTTGATATAAAAACAATCTCCATAGAGGCCGTAACCGATTCGCCGGCCGGTATGCAGCACGATGAAATGCGTTAAGTAACCATACTTCCCGTTCCTTTCGTTTATCTCGTTCAGCCAATCCTCTTTGTCGCCAAACCACTTTTTGATATACTCCTTGTCGAGCCACTTTTCCAGCAGCGGCATATCTTTTTCCGTCAGCGGCTTTAATGTAATTTTCATAAACTGCTTTTGCATTTGACGATAGAAAGCAATTGTCTCTTTCACAGACCCTTTTCGTTTTGCATCCTATCGGATGAGGCGATAAAGATACTCTTTTCCTTCGTCTCTTCCGGGAAAAGGACGAACAGATGTTTTTTGTAGGGAGGCGAAATCCGTTCTGTTGCGCTTTTCCGGGCCTTTGCAGAAAGTAGATCATATTTTTCTTTCCTGCCATTTTCCTTGCTTGATATAGAGGTAGCAAATCGACAGGATAACGATGGCATACACAAGTTCCGAAGTCCAGCAAAGTGCAATATCGAGTTTCAGGTAGAAGATGATATAGGTGATGTAAATGAAATAGGCTGCATGTGCTATCATCTCCAATCCGAATGCGGTACGGGTATTTCCGGTTCCGGAAACGGAAACGAAATAGATGTTGGCCGGAACTTGCAACAAGTAAGAAGCGCACATTACCCAAAGCGTGTGAACGGATGCTTGCTGCAAGTCGGGTATATCGGTATAAAATCTCAATACCCATTCGGGAAATAATGCAAATAGCAATGCCGGGGGGACGACAAATACATAGGCGATACGTATGTGCTGGCGTATTGTGGCCTGAACATAGTTGGCATCGCCTGCGCCGATAAGGTTGCTGACCAACGAACCGCAAGTAGAGGCAAATGCCATGGTAATCATAAACAATATCACCGAGATGTTACGAACAATGTTCACGATAGCCAGTGCGCGCTCTCCCATCTGTTCGATATAGAGGAAGAAGACAAACCAGGAAGACATGGAAAAGAAGTTCTGTATCATAGTCCATAAAGAGACGTCAAGGATACGTTTTAATGCCGCGAAGTTGAATTTCGCAATCCGTTCCAAACCATATTTGGCACAATCGATGCGACTGCGGGTGTACAACACGAAGAAGACCAGTGAAACCAGTTCTGCCAACGACGATCCAATGGCTGCTCCGGCAATCCCGAGAGCCGGCAATCCGAACTTGCCGAAGATAAAAACATAGTTGAATACAACATTGCTCATCACCATAACGATCGAGTTGAGCGTGAGGGTCTTGGTCTGTGTCGTTCCCAGGAAGAAAGCCCGGAACATCACGCCGGTGAACGAGAAGAAAGCGCCGAACACACGCCAGTTCAGGTAGCTTGCCGCCGCTTGATAAATTTGTTCGGATGCTATAATGCGTTTCAATACCATCGGCGTAAAACAATAGGAGAGAAGAAACATCAGAGCCGCTAAACCGATCTGGAAGTATATTCCCTGATAGAACAGGTTGCCTATCTCCTCGTATCGCTTTTCGCCGTTGCGCCGGGCAATGAGTATCTGTGCTCCCACGCTGAAACCGAATGCCACCATAAATATAATCAGGTAGAATACCCCGGCAATGGCCGAGGCTCCTAATTCCACTTCGCCCACACGTCCTAAAAAAGCGGTATCCGTAATTCCTATCATCATTTCCATCAGCAGGCTGATAAGGATGGGGTAGGTGATAAGCCAGATTTGTTTGTAGGTATATTTCATTTGGTTATTTTTCAATGTAAGATAGAATGTATGAAGTCATTAGGTTATAATTTCCTTGTAGGGCTTGACGTTTCTATGCGGTATCAAACCCGCTTGCGCTGAATCTTGTTTTCGGATACTCTCTTTTGTAGACAGGTGAAATTAGCAGTGTAATCTATTTCTGATTTTTCGCCAAGCAGAGAGATCAGGTTTGCACTACGCTTCCCCCGACGGACAGCTATATTCTTTAATCCCGCGATTAATGTTTTTTGTCTCATTCCACAGTTATCTTGAAACGACATTTTTCAGCACCACCCAAAACAGTTTCAATTATTTCCACATGGATATTTTTATCGGGCAACAAATTGCCGATAATATACAATACGCTCTGACGTGAACATTCGCAATGTGATACGTCTTTTACTTTTCCACTTATCACGTCTGGACAGACGCATGCAGGATAACCAATTTCGTAAATATGGCCTTTTTCAATTGTTTTTGCGAACAGCCATTCTGTATTCCCATATCGTTTGTACTGTTCGTCTAAACAGTAACCGCATTCTTCAAATTGCTTTCTTTGCATTGGCAATATCGTATCTTTGACACAATGTATCGCCTTGTGTTTGTAATCCATTTTATACTCTTTTTTTGATTCGTTTTTTATTTCCTGATTCAAGTATTTCATTTTTATTTCTTTGCAATAGGGACATAAATATCTGTTATCAATTCTGAAACAGGAGTTTTTTCAGGAGTATTGATATAAGTTTCAAAGGTGAATGGCTCTCGCAAAGTATAATCGGCTCCGGGCAACCAGTCAAGATAGATATGGCGATACGCCCTATTTAGTTCATGATATAATCCTCTGAAACGAAAAATTGCATATTCTCCTGAAGGAATTTCATAAGTGCCAAAGCCTTTAGGAATCTTAAACGATTGTGGCAATGTTACCCCAATCATGAAACGGCTGTGTTCTTCAAGCGTAATCAAAGGATAATCAAGGGTTAGACTTACGTATTTGCATCCTTTTGATAACAGTTCATATCTTTCGGAGAATTGGATGATCTGTTTCCATAAGACAGAAAAATTCTGACTGGTGTCGTTAGTCCTTTCTAATTTTAAATAGGCAATACGCATATTGGGTACTTTTTCCATGCTCAACTCAACCCGTATAGGGTTCTTTCCTTCAGGACAACCATGGGAATATTTTTTACGAAATTCAGGTATAGAACAATTGAAATAGCTTTTGAATGCTCTTGAAAGCGTATGTTTATTTTGATAATTGATTTGGCTAAGAAGTTCAGGAACCTTTGCATCTGTCGAGATTAACTTAAATGCAACATATTCCAATCTTAGTCGTAGGATGTATTTCCCCAGATTCTCACCGCTAACAGCCTTGAAAAATCTACGAAAATGAAATTTAGAAATACCTGCCACTTGGGATAGCTTCTGGGAATCAAGATCATCAAATAAATGCCGGTTAATGTATTCCTGAATTTTTATAATTAATTCATACTGAATATGAGCAGTGTTGATTTTTTGTTTCCATCTCTTAATCTCCGGAAGTCGCTTAGATAAAATCCCTCTCAATTCTGTCGAAGTATAGCTTGTACCTACCTCTTTATTATACTCCTCGGGGAAAAGTCCCCAAAGGTAGATAAGATAATCCATTGAAAAATCATACAGCTTAACTCCATTTTTCAGACAATAGTTGCAATATTCTTCATTCTGGTTTTCTTTTAGATTAGCATAATCTACATCTAAAGGTATGCCACAAGTTTGGCAATATTTTGTTTCAATATTTATTTTCATAACCTTTCTACTATTTGAATGCAAAGATATTCAATAGTTCACATAGGAAGTTACCATAAATAGCTATCTTTTGGTTGTGGAATTTTTTCTTTTATATCCCTATGTCACTACCTCACTCTCCCTTTTGAAATGCTTCGACGAGGGAAGCTTCTTTTTCACTCACGTGCTGACAGTCTTTGAATCTCCATTTCCCTTCATAGTGGGATACGATGATAATTTCTGGCTTCCTTCATCCATTTGCTTGAAGATCGTTCATTGCTTTTGATTTTAAATCCGGGGGGATTGTCGCCGGTTGATAATCCCCCGGATGTTTTTATTTAGATTTTCTTCCCGATATAGAATGTGTATCCGTAGAACTCTTTGTATTTGTAATACAATTCCGTCTCATGACGCTGCCCGGCTATGAGCTCCTGCGCGGTTTGGCTGCCTGCATGTTTCTTCAGAAACGCCTCCTGTATTTTGCAACAGGGAGCAAAAAAATGTTCCGTCCAACAATACTCAGGCAAAATAAAGGTCGCAACAGGCACATAACCGGCGTTTTGCATCTGTGCTACTTTATTCGGAATGGTATCTATTTCGGGATAATGCGCCATCCAGAAGTCATCAATTTCTGCCGGACGTTCGGCTGTGAACCACGATGCTTCCGACACGGCAATATATCCGCCTTGTTTCAGGTATTGCTTCCATTCGTTCAGCCCTCGTTCAAAGCCGATGTTATAGATAGCTCCTTCCGACCAAATCAGGTCTAAAGATTCTTTCTCAAAAGGCAGAGCCTCTGTCATGGAGCCTACAACGCCTTTTACCCGATCAGACAGGCCGAGAGCGTGGGCATTCCGGTTGAAGATGTTGATAAAATTGGGAAAAAGATCAAGTCCGGTTATCTCGCCCGGAGCGTTTTGAGCCAGTGTCATCGTTTGTCCTCCGGTACCGCAGCCGAGATCGGCGATGCGGGATCGGAGGGTCAGATTGTCGATAAAGCTCAACGCTTTGATGGTTATTTCAGGACTACCCGGTCCCTGACGTTCTACGTTTGAAAAGTATTCGCAGATTAAGTTGAAATCGAATTCGTGAATAGTTTTATATTCGTTACTCATTATTGTAATGGATAGAGCATACAGGTCAAGGCATAACGGTGCCAAACATCCTTGTATGCAGGTTATTAATGGGAAATATAAATATATAATGAATCACCCCCGGAAAGAACTATCCGAGAGTAAGCAAAAGAACAATCTGCATCGGAAATGCAGATTGTTTACTAAACCAAATCCTTCTTATTTGTTTTTGTCATGACGCAAAGATAGATGTTTTTTCTATAATGACAAAACTCTGCTGCTAATAAATGACTTAGCGACAGAGTTTTTTTGAAGCATCGTAAAATGAGGCATATTAAAGCGGCTTGATCGGGATACAAATATCGATTATGTGCTTCTTTTCCGGATGGGTAGTAAAATTATTGTGATACAACTCGTAGGGGCATCCGTCTCCTTGCTGGTAGCCACTTTCGGTAAACCAGTGGCAAAGGGTATTCCACGCCTGTTCGAAAACATTCATCCCCAGTTCAAAGTGTCCTACGACGTACTTTCCTCCGGGGATCGTCATTTTACCAATTTCGCCTTCCACCTTTACGTCTTCCGTTACGATAAGACAGGCACTTTGCCTGATCTTATCCAAATCCGTAACTGTCGGGTCATCATGTGTTACGGTGGCTGTCAGACTTACATTCGGCGTATACAGTCCCCGCGGAACTGCCCACTGCATGAGGTTTCCATACGCTTGGCTAATCAGGTGGAAGGGACCGATGTGGCGGCAATACACAGCTTTCATTTCAGGCATCTCTTTGATCTCTACGTTTGCATTCATAAAATAGACGTTTTTTAATTCTACGCTGCAAAGTTCGGGATCTCCGTCCGGTTGCCTTTTCAAATTCTTGCGGAGCATTTGCCCATTCTTGCTAAGCAATCGCCCGTTGTAGGCAAATACAGGCTTTTCAGCCTGTCCGAACTGGCTTGGAGTAGTGCCGAAATACTTCTTGAATGTCCGGCTAAATAGAGAGGTACTGCCGAATCCGCAACTATATGCTACCTCGGTAATAGATAATAGGGGGTCTTGCTGTAACTTTATCGCTGCTCTTTCCACCCTTAGACGCTGAATATAACCGATAGGTGTTTCACCTATCAGGAAAGTAAAGACCCGATGGAAATGGAAGGGTGAAAAATTGGCTATGGCGGCAACGTCTTTCAGTTCTAATGTTTGTTCCAGGTGACGGTCGATATAATCCATTACCCGATTGATTCTTGCATAATACTCTCTTCTGCTTTTTTCCTGTATATTCATAGAGACGTGATATTTGATAAGTCGGTAAAAATAGCAGAAAGCAAACAAAAGGGTTTGTCTGTTCTTGCTATTTCTTCATCGCTTTTGCTCGTAGTTCGGCCGGCATTTTCTCGATAGCATAACGTAAGGCTGTTCGTGGCATAGTGGCTTTATGGCGGATAACGAATTCAAGTACCTCTTCCTGATAAGATTCGCTGGCCGCTTTCAGCATCCAGCCGTACCCCTTCTGTACCAAATCATCCCGATCATGGAGCAATGTTGTGGCAATGTCAAGAATATCTTCGAAAAACAATCCTTTCCGGGCGGGGATAATTAGTGTCACTGCCGCCCCGCGACGTACCCAGCGGTTTGCTGAGGTTGTCCATATTTTCAGGTGAGAAAGATATTGCGAATAATGCTCCACGAACGTGCCGATGGTATGATTACAAAGCGTATCACACGAAGCCCAGTTATCTACATACACCGACAGCCAACGTTCAAACACTTCAAAGTCATCCGGTTGGTACTGTTCTCTAAGGGAATAAGCACATTCACACGCCAACACCGCCTCTTCCAGATAGCCCGACTGCCATAACTCTTCACATAGAGCGAATATCTCAGCCTTCGATTGCCGGCCGATTGTTTTGGAAAATTCTTTCGCTATTTTGCTCACTTCTGCCATACGTACGCCGTAAACTTTTGCCTGTTCGCCCGGCTTGAAAAAGCGATCGGACGATTGCAAGGTCTTCCGGTCTATGCAATCACGGAGCGTCTGGCGCACTTGCTGAAGAATATTTTCTGACATAACCCTGTTCGTTTAAAGTTTTTAATGTTTATGGCCTACCCATCAAAGACCTGTATTTAATATATTCTGTGTTCCTGTTCCGTTGAAATCCTGTTTTTCAAGTACCGGATAGAAAAAAAATCGACCATTGCTGACTGGGTATTCTTGAAATTCAACTAACTTATATCCTCTGTTTAGATAGAATTTGGAAGCCGGAAGAGATGCTTCCAGGCGAACTTTATTTGATTTTTTGAATACTTCTTTTTCTAGAAAATCCATCATTTTAGAACCATATCCCTTTCCTTGATAATGAGGTAATAGGAAGACGCGATTGATCTCAGCGCCGTTTATAGACCCTGTACCAATAAGGTTATTACCTTCGGAAAGGGTATAAGTCTTAGCACGTAGTATATCTTGATTTATATTCTCTATTTTATGATAATCCAAAATAAACTCAACTACCTCTTGGGGATAATAGTTTGCAAACGTATTACTAATCGAATGATATACTATGGCGTGGATAGCGTCTACGTCTTCTATTTCTGCTTTTTTTATCCTCATATCATCGTGCTATATTAATCTTTCATTAAAGCGATTTCATATACTCGGGAATGATCGCCCCAGGGATGATAACATTCTCCTATATAGGTAAATCCGAAACGTTCGTAATAAGAAGAATGTTGCGTAGTTAGATATAATCTTGAATATCCTATCGCAAGCGTATCTTTCTTTATTTGTTCTATTAAAAGGCTTGCATAGTTATTTCCTCTATATTTTTCTTCTATAAACAAAGCCGCTAACCAAGGATATAAATCCATTCGAGAGTTGAAATCATTGGTAACAAGGCCTGCACATCCCATAATGTCATCATTTCTCATTAAAAGATACCATTGAGGAAGAGGACTCTTTGTTGTGATGGAATGCTTTAGGCAGTTGTCATAAACCATCTTTGTGGCATTGTTCGCCCATTTACTTTGAAAATAAATAATAGCTCTTTCCAAATAGTGAGGAAAGTTCCGGAGAGAAATGACTTTTATATAGCCTTTATCAGTTTTATATATCATTTTTGTTTCATATTGGCTGCTTGTATCCGTCACGTTTTAGTTGTAAGAAATCGTCCGTTGCTGTCTGGTAGCTGCCTACTTATATCTTGGGTTCAAAATTATACATTATTTTCCGAATATCCAAGTCGTTGATATTTAATCCTTATAAGATAACTGCCATGTGCAAATGCGCATATACACCCCTACTTGCATCTGGCGCCGGACGCCTGGTGCTGAAAACTGTGAATTCACCGTAAGATAGCAACATCGGATAACCTTTTTGGATATATCTTTTCTATATTTGTATTATATAAATTGATTAGCTAAGTATTAATCATCATGTCCATACAAAATACACCCCCCCCCATGAGCTCAGGGCGGTTCTTAACAAAAGACTGCCTAGCCTTAAACGATGGTAACAAAAGGTTGACACTGAAAATATATATATCACGAAATAATAAATCGAATAAAGATTTATATCAATAGCCGCTTATATGAAATGCTGGATACTGCGCAATTATCTCAAATTGCCGGATTATCAAAATTTCATTTTATGCGTATATTTAAGATGTATACTGGTGAGAGTATAGGAATTTATATCCAGCGTATACGATTGGAATATATCGCACATTTGCTTCTGACAACAAGCTTTTCTTTGAGCAACATTGTGCAGCAAACTAACTATCAAACCAAGCATAGTCTATCTAAAGCATTTAAGAAACATTTTGGGTTATCTCCGTCTCATTATAAACAACGATACCGCCAACGGTCTTGTAATAAAATACCAATACTTTCAGAAGAAAGATTACCTCAAATTAAGAACATGAGTAGTTTAAGTATAATTTATAGAGCCATTGACAATACATATTCTACAATGACAACCTACAAGGATATATGGAAAGAACTATTATCTTTTGCGGAAATCAATATTATTAAAAGTGTTGAAAACAAGTTTGTAAGCGTTAGTCTGGACGCCCCACTTATTACAACTTATAGCAATTGCCGCTTTTTTATCGGAATTACTGTTAAGCAGAATGTCGAAGCAAAAGGAAAATTCGGCATCATGGAAATACCTGCCGGATATTAGGCGGTATTCAAATGTAAAGGTGATTATTCATCATTGCCCGATTTATATAGATACATTTACTTAATATGGCTTCTGCAAAGTGAATATCGACAAAAAAGCACATTAAGTTTCGAGTTATATATTAATACTCCGCTAGAAGAAGACTCTACTAATTTATTGACTAAAATATATATTCCTATTGAAAAAAATAACAAAGAGATAGTGCCATGAAAGAACTACCAGAAAATCAAACATTAGCCAAACAGTTAAATGCGACTGGGAAAGGCAGAATTATTACAGAAGTATTCAATGCCACGAAATATCATAAGAATACGTTCTATTATGGCTACCCCCTCACTTATGGCAAACTACTGTCCGGAAAAGAAACACGGCTTGCACTTGAAGGACAAGAAGCAGGGCGAGGCTTGGCAGCTTTCGCCGGTGGACGCTTCACGCAGCGACCTGAAAAAGCAGGTCGCCAACGTTATCAAACCGCTGGCGACCATGTATCAATTTCAATCGCTCGGCGAGTTCCGGGCGTTGCTTTCCTTATATAATATGGGGGTAGAGAAGGTCGAGGGAGATAATCAGGGACACAAATACACAGGGCTGGTGTATTCGGCATTGGATACCAACGGCAACCGTGTCGCCACTAAAATCTTCCCTGTTCGGGAAGTCTTATGGTATCGAGGCATTGGAGCAGGCGATGAAGCAATCGGGCGAAGAAATCAAAACCAGTAAACAAGCGGCAAAGACAAAAGCGCTTGTTTCGGCGTCCCTGAACGGTTCCCGCACAGGTAGTGAGTTCCGAGCGGCCTTACAGGGTAAAGGTATCGGCCTTGTGCTACGTTACGGTAACGGGGGACGCCTGTTCGGGGCTACATTCATCGACCACAACAGCCGTACCGTCCTGAACGGTTCCGCGCGGGGTAAGGAGTTTTCGGCTAATGCACTCGGCGCACGGTTCGCAGATTTTGCGACGGAAGGCCGCGAGGATCTGCAACCCGTTCCATCCGCACCAGCGAAAGAAACATTACGCCCGTCCGTGCAACATGAGCCGGATAACAAGCAACCGGCAGCCTTCAAAGGATATTCAGGGGATGATTCTTTCATCGGCAGTTTATTTTCGGTGCTGACACCGGAGCCGGATCAGTACGATAACAATGAACCTATGCCTAAAAAACGCCAGAAGAAAAAAACAGAGGTATGGGCGGCAGCTATAGTCGCAAATTAAATTGCCCCGAAAGTCCATGTTGGATTATCGGGGCAAAACCAAGGCTCTTTGTTTCTTTATTTTATGAAACTGAAAAAGGCTTTAACTCGTTTGTCAGTTAATAAGGACTTATTGTTTTTCCAGTATTCATATGCTTCTTGAATGGAGCCCATAGGAATACCTGCATCAAAATATGGCTCTCCGGGAATCCTGAAAGGCGGGGGAGCAATATGTTTGCTTTTTATTATTTCTTCAGGAACGAACTTATTTCGCTTTATTGCTTCCGCCAAAAGAGACTCCAATTTCTCTTTTTCATCATGGATTATTGCAAGCAGCAGCCTTCCATAAACGAACTCAATTCGCCAATCATCCTTATGCTTTCTCAATAATTTGGTGGCAGTTTCGTAGTTTTTCAGTGCGAAAAAACATTCCAACAATAAATATCTCACTCCTTGATGGTCATATTCATTATAACCGAGTATTTCGGAATAGAGTTGTATCGCTTTCTCATATTGTTTTCTGTCTTGATATTCCATTCCTAAGATATGGCAAGACCGTAAGAACGGGCGATTATCTAGGTTACTCCAACGTAACTTATGTTTGGATTGCTTAAATTCTTTTGGCAAACACGATTTTCCGATAAGGTATGACTTTTCTGCGGTTAAGAAACTTTCAAAAGGCTTTTTCTGGTTCTTAAAAGCAATACTTAAATGATTATAAGCATCAATATGATAAGGGTGCTTTTTAATAACAGCTTTAAAAATTTGCTCCGCTGCCACATCATCGTAGTCTAATAATTCAACCCCTTCCCAATACTGATTATATGTTTGCTTATTATCAATAGAGGGTGGAAAAACAAATTCCCATTCGTTTTCGTGGAAATGGACTACAATCGGTTTTTGCTCTTTCATACTATCTATTTCTATATAAGGCAAGTGTAGTGATCGTTCATCTTGTTAGGATTATATCGACTTCACCCGGCTTCATTGATTTATCTCCGAATAGTTTTGTTTGCGTCCTTGTGTCTTCTTTGAGCGGTTTTTTTCGTACTTTGACTTGATGATTTGGGAAATGTTTCTTTAATATTTCCAAAGTCGTATCAAATGTAAATTGACGAGCATCAGTTCTAACATATACTGTCGCATCTTCTTCCATCATTTTAGAACATAACCCGAAGACGCTGTCAAGCAAATCGTAGTATTCTTGCTTGTTCACAAATCGCCCTTTATGCTTCTCTTTAAAGTATTGAGGATTTTCAGAACCGCCCAACATCCAAAGCCTCAACCATTGGTCTGCGTGATAATCAGTAATGGAACAATACGGAGGAGAAGTAAATAGCAATGAAAACTTTATATCATGTTCATTCGATTTTTTTGCTATATCAACCAATTTAACTGTGCTGTCTCCAAAAATCACCCGACTATCCGCAGATATATTTGGCAAACCTTTTTCAAAACGCCATTCAATTTTCTTTGCAAGAAATTCGCAAGGATTTATTTGTGGTGGAGTTGTAAGCCCTTTCTCTTTCCACCATTTTACGGAATATGCCATACCCATTGATTTTGTCATTCTCATTTGGTTGGATAAACCTTCTCCGAGTTTTCCATGAAGACATACGAGAATAATTGACATCAACGTTGCATCAACATTATTTCTTTCCCAATCTAAATATTTACGTGCAGCCAATAAGAATTTCAAGACTTCATCGCAAAAACAAATGCGATAAAACTCTGGCATCTTTTTAATGCTTTGAGAAAAGTAGTTTCGTTTAGAGTACACTTCAAGTAAACGATCAAGTACCTCATCTTTCGATGCAGGTTCTAACTTTACTTTCCCGTATAACCATCCCACTGGATTTATTTCTATTCCTAAACTTACACGACCTAAAACTCCCCCAGCGAAAATGCTCGAACACCTTCCGGCAAAGGGGTCAATGATATAATCACCTTCCTTTGAATATTTCCTCACAACATCGAAAGCAAAATCCAGAGGAAACATCGCGTAATATGGGCCGAAACGCGCCCATCTTGCTTCTGCGGTCTGGTGACCTTTCAATATTTGTGATGTATTTATCATGCTTCTACTCTTTCTCTGATTTCACGTGCAATATCTTCAAATATACGCTTCCCTAAATTCAATGGTATGGCGGCCTCTGCATGAGCCGAAATAAGCGGGGAGACAGAATTTGGATAACGGCTTGAAACAAGTTGGTCAAGCAAATTCATAACATCACCCAAGCGCGTAAATTGATTAGGGTTTGCTGTTGCAATATTTTTTTGATTATCATTAAACCACGCAACAACCGGAACAATTTTTTGTCCTGATGCTGCCTTATAGAAAAACTTCCTTCCGAAATAGGTATCTTGACCATAAGGCTTCGTACTTTCAGAAAAAATGATATTTCGTTTGATATAATCATCAGTAAGTAATAGCGCAGATTGTCTTGGGAACTCATCTGTAATACCATCTTGGTTGGTGTCAATATCCATAAAATGGTTGAAAAATGTTCCCGATTTCTCTATGCCTATTATCAATAAATCTTCTCCATTAACTTGTTTTTGAAGCTCATTAATTCGTCGCAATTCTACTTCAATTACTTTTGTAAGCCAAGAAGACGTGCTAAATACAGCAAGAGGTCCGTCCATGACAAATGCAACTCTGCGAAGAGTTCCTAACCACCCTTTTTTCTCAAACGAACGCAAAATATGTATCAACCATAATTTTTCGAGGGTTGACATAATTTGCCCAAACAATTCCCCATTGCTACCTCCCGGATTCATTAATTCATGTAAACGCAAAGCATCTGTTGAAAACAATGCTTCTCCCGAATGAGGGCACGTGTATTCACCATAACCATACGTCATTTCTTTATCAACACCGTCTATTGGGCTATTGGGCAAGTTTCTCTCAGAGAATTTTTCTTGTTTGATACGAAAAAGATACTCGTATGTATCAAGCAATGTTTCCCCTTCCGAGAAAATGATATTGCTTTTTAGCTCTTCAAACAAAGCTCTCCTTAAAGAAGATTTTGCACACTTCTCCGAATCGAGAATTATATTGCATCCAGGAAATACGCTTTCTATGGTAGATGCTTTCTCTGTTTCTCTGAATTTTTTAGGGTCGATGAAATCATCTGTTGCAAGTTGTTTTATTAGCTTTAGGTCTATTAATACCGAAGCAATGGTGATATACCCAAACTCAGCCCCAGGAAATCCATTAGCAGCTTTCGCAGCCATATAACTCCCGTCAATGGCTAATATCAAATCTGGCTGTATTGTACTTTGTGGTAAGTCTTTTTTATCTGTCAGCAAATCACCTATGCTTTCATGTTCGCTGGCTTCTGCTTTACGAACACGCATACGGTCTTGCAGTGCTTGTATCTTTAGACTATCAAGAACCCTCCTTAAAGGCTCATAACTGGCAAATTCACCTTCGAAACTCATTGCTTTTCAATTTGAAATTTGTCAATTTGAACGGGAATAACAAATGGATTACTCAACGTTTTTACCCTTAAAAAGCCCTTGTCCTGCGCACGCCTTATCGATGGCTCAAAATCAGCAAAATCATAATACTTACACAATTCTTTTGTTTCATCAGTATTATTTAGGTGAGCGATAAACCAATTCGATGTATTACGCAAAATATTCTTTTGAATACTACTTACTTCTTGTGTGGCGTAAACCATACCAATTCTATATTTTGCACCCTCTTTTGCTGTTCTTACCCACACATCAGATAAATCTAAATTATTTCCAGCGGGTAAAATATTATGCGCTTCTTCAACATATACTAAAATTTCAGGGATACTTGGTGACCCTTGCGTAAAAAGTTTCTGGTTTTCATTGAAAATCTTTGCCATAATTCTACTTGCAGAAGATTTATTTAATTCAGGATCCCCACTAGATTGGTCTACTATGACAAGTTTCCCTTCTTTCAAATGGTTGTAAATATCCTGTGCATAATCATTTGTTGTGTCTGGACTATGTTGTTCTTTTGCTTTTCCTATTTGTCTTGATCCATTGGGATAGCAGAACATGGTTAATATTTTTGCAAGGTTATCATCAGCCCAATTGTCCCCTGTAGATGAGGTCTTGACATATTCTGCTTCAAATTGGCTGTAATTGCTTTTAGAATCATTTATGTATTCTCCCAGGCCGTCAAAGATTTGGACAATTTTAGCCCAGCTTTTATTTGAATCTTCCAACTTTTCAGCAACAGATTTGTATGTTCGGGAATTTTTAGAAGTGTCTTCTTTTAATGATTTAATTAGCTCTTTACCAAACAATCCATTGGTATCAGGTATAATGCTTTTTGTTACAGGAAACCCTGCTTTATAAAGCAAAGCTCTATAGGCCAATACTCGTCTTTTATATCGAGTTACCGCACTTCTGTCATTTATATCAGGTTCTTCAAATCTAACTTGAACAAAATTCTTAATAAACTTGGCTGTGTCATCTGAAAGAATAGTATCAACAATATCTTTACCTATTTGGAGGTTTTCGTCAAGATAAAAATTTAGCAGCATCAATATCCTATCCGGATCATTAGGATGAGGCGTTATTCCATAAGTTATTACCTCATCTTTCTTTTCTGCTTTAGGAACCAATTCCCATATATTTTTTAATGCATTGGGATTTCCCTTTCCATCTTTATCTTGGGTATTCTCGTTTGCATATTCGCCATTGGGGTCAAAAATAATTTGACCAATTCTAAGAGCAATATCTTCTGAATTTGCGGGAGTTCGTAGTTCAAAAACAGATTTTGCAATAATCTTAGTTGTATTAGATTTCCCCGTTCTTGTCATCCCAAACAATGCAGATTTTTGGCTCAATAGGTCTGCAGGATAAATATAAACGGGAACATCATCTATCTGCTGATACTTTCTGTTGGTAGAGGCATATCGAACAAACCCCAACTTTACTTTTTCTGTATTATGATATTTTTCTCGTTGTTCTTGTTTGTTTATGGGATCACAATAATTGATGATCTCCTCTAAGGCTTTTGCATTAGGCTTATATACTTTAAGTCCCCTGTTCGGATAATAATTTGAAATATCACTTCCGAATTTCAATGCAAGTGGTGCTTCGGAATTTGTAGCGCTATCTTCCAAGTAGAAAGTTCCAATTATTCTACATTGAACACCCGCATAACCCAATAGCACTCTCGTTTTGGTGTCCATTGCACCATCGCTATCCCAATGTTTTTCGGTTTCCCCGCTAACTCGTTGGGCTATTTCAACCCTTATTCGTTCAGCTTCTTTATCCTGAGGTAGAGGCGCACTATCCATAACCCTTAATAAGATGAATGATGCATCTTCTGACTTAAAGTCTAAATCAGACGCATTGGTAGGGTCAACCCTCGTAGCAACAAGGAAACTTAGGCTCGGAATGCCACCCACTTTTTTCCTTTCATTATCATGGATTATAACTCTGGCAGTTTCATAGTTAATAGAATAGAGTTCTCCAACATATTCCTCCTGTTGAATCAATGTTTGAAACCATTGCTGGGTTTCTTCTCTTCTATCACTGCTTATCCTCTTGGATATGCCTTGTTCTAATCCTGTCATATTCTTACTTAATTTTAGTTGCACTCAATATCAGGTAAATAACACTTAGTTATTATTTCGCAAAGGTACAATTTTTATTGATATGCCTTTAAATTCATCGGGTTAGTTTCTTTCCTGGCCTACGATTTCTTATATTTCATTAAGTCTAAGCCACAAGCTGCCATATCGACGCTACAAGCTGCCACGCCTCGGAAACATAACTTCGAGGCGTTTTTGTCTTCTTACTTTCGCATTTCAATCCATTGTCAAACAATTAAAAACAAATTGATTATGCACCAAGAAGATGATTTGAGAGGCTTGGCAAAAGTCATGGACTTTATGCGGGCCTTAAATATCCTGTTCGTCGTGATAAACATTTATTGGTTCTGTTACGGCGCAATCAAAGATTGGGGCATCAATATCGGCGTGGTCGATAAAATCCTGCTCAATTTCAACCGCACCGCCGGATTGTTTACCTCCATCCTGTGGACGAGAATATTCGTGGTCGTATTCCTTGCCCTGTCCTGATTGGGTACTAAGAGCGTAAAAGACGAGAAAGTAACCTGGAATAAAATCTACATCTGCCTGATTTCCGGGTTTGTTTTCTTCTTCTTGAATTGGTGGCTGTTGATTTTGCCGTTCCCGCCCATCACCAATGCCGGATTCTACATTTTTACCATATCAGTCGGTTATATCCTACTCCTGATGGCGGTTATATGGATGAGCCGCTTACTGAAAAGCAATCTCATGGACGACGTTTTCAATACCGAAAACGAGAGTTTTATGCAGGAAACTAAACTGATGGTGAACGATTATTTGGTCAACTTGCCTACGAAATTCTGGTATAAAAAGAAGCAGTGGAAAGGCTGGATAAATATCGTAAATCCCTTTAGGGTAGTAATTTGCCTCGGAACACCGGGCTCCGGGAAATCCTATGCCGTGGTAAACCAATTCATAAAACAACAAATTGAAAAGGGCTTTTCCGATGTACGTGTACGGTACGCCAGTCAAGGCTATATCTTAATCGTCCCTTTGGCAAGGATTAGGCAAGTGTTCTTTGAAAACGACCTATCATCACCGACTCATCTGTCCAACGAAAGACGGCAGGGAGTGTAGCACGTCGCGACAACTATAAGTCAGTTAGTTACCAAACTGCGACTGAATAGCGATGATAAGACAAGTATGAGGATAAAACCCGAATTGGTTGAATGATAATCTGAGCGGTCCCTGTACAAGACTGTGACGTAAGATAACTATGGGAACTACCGTTGTATGGATAGTTCTAAACCGTCATCACTGCAATACTCTTTTTGCAGTCGTAGAGTAGAAAGAGCAAGAACTTGTTGCAGCGCAACCGTAATATACGGTAAAAGGTGGAAGTCATATCCGACAGCTTGTCATGCCAACAGTTAAAATATAGTCAACTGGGATTACCTAAATCGGAGCCTGCAAAGGCTATGGGAAGTAGTTCCCGAAATTCCGACATGGTAACGGAGTCCCCGTAGTAGTCCGAGCAAGTTAATGGCTTGTACATGGCGAAAGGGGACAGCCGAGATTTTTTAATACGATTAAAGAATGATGTGAGAGACATTCTGAGAAATTCAGCAAAAGTATTAAACAGTTTGAATCGACACGACAAAGATTTGAATTACAAGTACGAGCGTCTGTACCGTATTCTTTTCAATACGGAAATGTACGCCGTTGCCTACCAGCGAATTGCCCCAAAACACGGCAATATGACAGAGGGAACGGACGGCAAAACTATTGACGGTATGAGCATTAAGCGCATTGAAGACCTGATAGCATCATTGAAAGATGAAAGCTACCAGCCCCAACCGTCAAGGAGGACATATATACCCAAGAAAAACGAAAAAATGCGTCCTCTTGGTATTCCGGCTACGGAGGACAAGTTATTGCAGGAGGTGGTTAAAATGGTATTGGAAGCCATATACGAGGAAAGTTTTGAGTACACCTCGCATGGTTTCCGCCCCACATGGAGCTGCCATACTGCTCTCAAACAGATTGAAAAATCTTTTTGTGGAGTGAAATGGTACATTGAGGATGATATAAAGGGATTCTTTGACAACATCAACCACGATGTGATGATAAAAATCCTCGAAGAACGCATTAAAGATGTCCGTTTCATTCGGCTTATCCGCAAGTTCCTGAATGTAGGGTACATTGAAGATTGGGAATATTTTCACACACATAACGGGATACCACAAAGGGGCATTATCAGTCCTGTACTTGCCAATATCTATCTTGACAAATTGGATAAGTATATGACAGAGTATGCTATGAAATTTGATAGGAATGCCCGTAAGGAGATGAATCCACAGTACAGACACTACCAACGTAAGAAAAAACGAGCTAAAAAAGCGTTGAAAACAGCAGCAAGTCTTGAAGAAAGAAAACTGCTGGTAGAGCAGCTACGGGAATATGATAATCTTATATTGCAGACCCCAGCTAAAAATGATATGGACTGCAACTTTAAAAGATTGAAATACGTGAGATATGCGGATGATTTTTTGTGTGGGGTTATAGACAGTAAAGAAGACGCAATGACAATCAAGTTAGACATAAAGCAATTTATATCTGATAAGTTGAAGTTGGAATTATCTGACGAGAAAACTCTTATAACTCACTCGGAAACACTTGCTAAATTTCTTGGATTTCATATCAGAAACCGCAAGTGCATGGAAACCAAAGGGATTCTCTTGGTCGTAAAAAGAAAAGTCGGAACAAGACGGTGGAAATTAAAATCCCTAAAGATACGGTCAAGAAGAAACTTCTTGCATATGACGTTGTGGAAATAAAGAGACACAACGGCAAGGAAATATGGAAACCGAAAGCGAGACCCGAACTGAACTTCAACGATGATTTGGAAATCCTGCGCAGGTATAATTCTGAAATTAGAGATTTGTCTAATTATTTCGGCATAGCAGTTAATTGTGCAGACAAACTCTTCAATTTCGGTTATATCATGGAATATAGTATGTACAAAACGTTTGCAGCCAAGTATCGAAGTAAAGTAAAGAAGATATGCAGAAAATACAAGCATAACGGAATATTTTGCGTCAAGTATTAGAACAAGACAGGCAAACAAAAAAAGAGTACTTCTATAAAGGAGGTTTCAAACGCCAAAAACCATCAAAGGACAACAGAATAGACATACTTCCCAAATTCATAATACACACCAGCCCTACCAGTCTTATGGATAAGCTGAAAGCTGAAATGTGTGAATTGTGCGGTGCCAAGGGACATTTAGGAATGCATCATGTACGCAAACTCAAGAATCTTCAGAATAAAGAGCCTTGGGAAAGGCACATAATTGCTCGGAAAAGGAAAACCATTGCACTTTGTGGAACTTGCCATAAAAAGATTCATTATGGAACGATTTAAACTGCATATCGAAGTGGAGAGCCGGATACGCTGGAAGGTGTACGTCCGGTTCGGAGGCGAGTTTTCGGAAACCGACCATAGTAATGGCACGGCGTCGGCTACTTAGTCTACATTTCAAGTTTCCGGATTTGTCGACAATAACGTATAACCACTTAGTGAACCATATGGAAGGTTATAAAATCCAACCTAAATTCTATGTAATAAATTTCGATGATCCCAGAAGAAGCCACCGATGCAATCCCTTCCATCCGGCCACCATGACCGATATTCTGGATGCGTACGAAGCTTCCTATGTGATTATGTTAAATCTTAACAAAACTTGGATTCAAAAGCAGGGAGATTTTTTCGTTGAATCGCCCATTGTACTTTTCGCGGCCATTATCTGGTTCCTCCGGATTTATGAAGGCGGCAAATACTGTACTTTTCCTCATGCCATCGAGTTCCTCAATAAGCCGTACGAACAGATTTTCCCGATCCTGGCGGCTTATCCCGAACTGGAAAACTATATGTCACCTTTTATGGATGCCTGGAAAAGCTCGGC
>DBFWLD010000066.1:0-24508 GCA_048465615.1 Tannerellaceae bacterium | reverse complement strand
CTGTGTTTCACTGGCATGACCGGTTCACTCTCGGCTTCCCTTTCATTTATGCTACAAATCTATTGTTTCTTTTTTATCTTTCCTATTACGATGTAAATCTAAGGCCGGCATGAAATTCCCATTACACCGGCATGGAATCCGGAGGGTTTGCAGAGCTGTCTATAATCCATTGTTTATCAGCTTGTTGCGAAAGACCGTTTTTTTCTTCTCCCGCTCTATGCTTATTGTAAAATTTAGCCCGAAAACCGGGCTCGTTTTCCTGCCCCCGGCGGCCCTGTCGCGGCTCCCGGCGGCGGCCTTTTGCCAACCTTTTGTCCCCCACTGAACAATGGCCCGCCATCGGTTGTTATAAGCCAGTAAAACGGCATATAGCCGCCGGCTATGCGCCCCCAACATTTATGCTTAACGTAAATGCCTGACAATCATGCCGTCATTAGCATCTGTTTCGAAAATAGATTTTCCTTATAAAACCTCCCAGCAAGCCGTCAAGGAGTTTGCCGAAGGCGTATTCGCCTCCACCTTTACCGATATTCGGCGCATACTTCCGGTTTTCGATCATACCGAGATCGTCACCCGCAACCTATGCAAGCCGCTCGATTATTACGTGCGGCTCCATACGTTTGAAGAACAAAACCGCGAATTTATCCATCTGGCGCTTGCCTATTCCATCGAAGCGATCGAAGGCTGCCTTTCCTCGGCCGGCATCTTGGCCGACGAAATCACCGACCTGGTCGTCATCTCCACCACCGGGCTGGCTACGCCCAGCCTCGACGCCCTTATTATCAACCGGATGAGGCTCAACCGCAACGTCAACCGCATGTCGGTGTTCGGCCTGGGATGCGGAGGCGGCGTGTCGGGCTTTGCCAAGGCTTCCACCCTGGCAAAAGCCAATCCCAAGGCCGTAGTCATGCTGGTAGCGGTAGAACTATGCTCGCTTACCTTTCTGAGAAACGATTACAGCAAAAGCAATTTCGTAGGTTCCAGCCTCTTTGCCGACGGCGTGGCGGCCTGCCTCATCACGGGCGACGCCTACGAAAAAACCTCGGCCAAGCCTGTACGCTTCGTAGCCTCCGAGAGCAAATTCTATTACGACTCGTTGGATATTATGGGTTGGAATTTTACCGACAACGGGTTTCAGGTGTTGTTTTCCCCCGGCATACCGGCCCTGATAGCCGAACATGTACGGGAAGACGTAACGTCTTTCCTCGACAAACAAGCCCTCGCCCTGCCTGCCGTTAAAAACTTCATCTTTCATCCCGGCGGAAAAAAAGTGCTCGGCGCCTACGAGGAAGCCCTGGCTGCCGAGGGCGATTTCCTGCGCGTATCGCGCGAGGTGATGAAAGCCTACGGCAACATGTCGAGTTGCACGGTATTCTACGTGCTCGAACAATTCTTGCGCGGCTACGAAAGTGGGTACGGGTTGATGATGGCTATGGGCCCCGGCTTTTCGAGCGAAATGGTGTTACTGGAAATGAACGGATAAGCATATGGTATTTACCCTATTTGTCGGCTTTTTAATCCTGCTCCGGCTGGGCGAGTTGTGGCTGGCCCGCCGCAACGAACGGTGGCTGCTGCGCCACGGAGCCGTGGAATACGGCCAGAAGCACTATCGCTATATAGTGGCCCTTCATATCCTCTTTTTTGTGTCCCTCATTACGGAATATGTATTTACTTCGACGGGCTACTACAGCGTGCCCCTACTCGCTGTCTATTTCCTCTTGCTGGGCTTTAAGGCATGGGTCATCCTTTCGCTGGGCAAATACTGGAATACCAAGATTTTCCGCGTCAGCGGCCATCCGCTGGTAAAGAAAGGGCCTTACCGGTGGATGAAGCATCCCAACTATGTGGTGGTGATAGCCGAAGTGGCGTTGATTCCCCTTATTTTTCATTTATATATCACCGCCGTGGTGTTCACCTTGCTGAACGGGGCGATGCTGTATGTCCGGATCAAGGAAGAAAATAAAGCCTTGAAATTGTAAAGGCAGCCCGAAAGGCCGACCCGGGTGAAACCCTCCGGTTCGCCCGGAAGATACGCATATCTGTTAAGGAGACGGAAACCCCGGTCGTGATAAAAGGAGAATTTACGATAACGCCTGCTTTTTACCAGACCGTCCCCGGCGCGGAGGGTTGGGCATTGACAAGGGCCTCTTCCGATACGGTGTACGCTTACCGGCCGGACGGCCGGCTGGAGCCTTTGATTGTCCGTACTCCCTCGGTTCATTCCATGGACCCCGAGGTCTTTCTTTTCCTCAACGCCTTTACCGACCGGTATTATTGGATGCAGCTTATGAAGAAGGGAATCGATTTCGACACGATGAAAGGATACCCCTCAACCGATTTGATATACGATAAGCAGGAGAATACCCTGTTTGCCTATACCTTATATAATACGGATTTCTCTATCCCCCGGGAAGTATCGTTGGAGTCGAAGCCGGTGAACGCGGAGATCGTAACCTATGAGGCGCTGGATACCCCCGCCCTGGCGGAAGCTTACGAAAAAGGACAGCTAAAGGGGCGGCTGAAAGAAATAGCGGCTTCGCTGGATGAAGAGTCGAATCCGGTGATTATGCTGATAAAACGCAAGAAGTAAGCCGGGCTGGGCCGCGGAAAGGGGGAGGGAAGACGATATACCGGGCTGCCTCGTGTACCGGGCTGCCTCTTGCCTTAACGCTTGCAGGCCGGTCCCGACCTTATTTTCTTCCCCCCGGCGGAGAAAAAGCGAGAAGAGGCCGATCGCTACTTGATCTCGAATTCAGCCTTCAACGGGATTCCCTGCCTGCCCTCGAGGCCTTTGTAGAATGTTTTTTCCAGGCGATATTTCCCTACCGGAAGGCGGTAATAATCTCCTACCGGAAAACGGAATAAATACAAAAGGGGCGCCTCTTCCACCATAAAACCGTCCAACTGCCAGACCAAGTCGGCCACTTTCAGGTCGGGCAGTTCCCATTTTCCTGCTTTCCATACCTTTAGATTCCATCCGCGACCGAAGGAAAGAGGCCGGTCGGTGGGATTGGCCACGAAAACGTCGATTACCCGCACTTCCGGCCAGTAAATGCTTCGTTCCGTCCACATGCTTATCTCCCTGTTCGCGTACCCGGCCGGCAAGGTATCCGTACGAACCAAGGCGCATTCCGGAAGCCGGTAAACGACGGTATCCCGATCGGGATACCGGTCGGCAATCTTCCCATGGCCGGCCGGGGCGGCTGTTGCCGGGGTATCCGCCGGGTTTTCCGTTGCTGTTTTGGGCTGTTTGCCGGCGCAACCCGCCATGCAGAAGCCCGCTGCCAGAAAAGCCAGGAGTTTTAGTTTCATTGCTTTACTTCGTTTTTCTTTTGTTTTGTTTTTGTTTTTCCGGGAAACTGTTTTGATTTTTTACAACCGGCCTTTTTTAATTGTTTCAGGGTTGTTTTCGCTTCTGCTTTGTTTGAGTCTCTTTTCAGCCAGGTCCGCCTCTTTGCGGTCGGATCCGCGCGCGCCTTCTTCGTCAGATAGCACGGCTGTCTTCCTTATCAGCGTGGCGGATAGGCCGCGGAAAGCCATTCCCCGCCGTCAGTCGAAAAAATCAAAACAGTTTCTTGTCCCGGACAGGCTCCGGGCCTTTTCCCTCTTTCCCTTACCGGTATAATCCGTGTTTATGGAAATCATAAGCTTCCTGTATCCTCGAAGGCGTGTCGGCCTGCAAAAGCAGCAAAAGCTCGCGCATAAACTCCAGGTATCCCGAACCGTTGGCGGTTACAATCCCCCCGTCGCTTACGGCTTGCGCCTCTACGTAGCCGGCCTCGTTCGTATAATTCGGGCCGCCCCACAGTTTCAACTGCGGCAGGGTATTGCCGGTATGTTTTACCCGGTTCAGGAATCCGTGTCTGGCCATAAACGAAGCCGCGTTGCAGATGGCCCCCACTATCTTGCCGTTTTCCAACGCTTGCTCTACCAGCGGGGCTACCTGCCCGGCCTCCGGAGAATCCCACTGCATGCCGCCTATCAGTATCAGGGCGGCGTAATCGGCCGGCAAGGTATCGAAAGTATAGTCGGGCACGGTGCGGAACCCTCCCAGCGAATATACTTCGCCCGGGGTAGGGGCTACGGTTTTGGCCACAAACTTTACTTCGCTGCCCGGCATCACGCCTCTATGCAGCGAAGAAGCTAGAAAAGCCCCTTCCCAATCGGCATACTCGGGAAGAAGCAGAAAGATGACTTCTTGTTTCATATCGATAAAATTAATTAAGGTATCCTTCGTGCGGATCAGACAAAGGTACGAAAATAACGGCCGGGTAGAGCGAGGATGCTTCTTTTTTAAAGAACGAAAGCGGCAAACTATGCTTTGCAGCATACTTAACAAGTTTTTACATATATTCTTCTTCACTTAAAAAAGCCTACTTTATATTTGATTCAAATCTGAAATAGTATTTCAAATATGGAAAGTGGGCTTTCAAATGTGGAAAAGGCGGAAGAGAATTACAAAGTGCCGAATCTGGAAAAAGGCATTGCCGTGCTGGAGTATCTTTCTCTCTATTCGGGCGGAAAGAGCTTGCAAGATATTAAAACAGACGTAGATATATCGCAAACTACCGCTTACCGCATTTTGAATACCCTGGTACGTTTGGATTATTTAAATTATAATGAAGATACAAAACGCTACAAACTTTCACGAAAATTATTAACTTTAGGCTTTCGCTCGTTGAACGAGCATAATTTGCTCGAAACCGTGCTCCCCCGGCTCCGCGATTTGCGCGACGAGGTGAAGGAAACCGCCTGTTTCGGCGTCTTGGGCGACCGCAAAGGCATCTTCATCGAGCAGGCCCAAGGGCATCATACCTTCCGGTTCGTCTTATCGCCCGGAAAACCCTTCGACCTGCATTGTTCGGCCCCGGGAAAAGCGATTATGGCCTACCTGCCCAATACGGTAAGGGACCGCTATCTGTCGTATATGGAGTTTACGCGCTACAACAACCGCACCATCGCTACCCGCGAGGCTTATCTCGAGGAACTGGAAAACGTGCGCAAGTCGGGCTATGCCCTCGACAACGAAGAAGAACTGAGCGGCGTGATCTGCGTGGGCGCTCCGATATTCAATTATACGGGATACCCCTGCGGAGCCATCTGGATTTCCGGCCCCAAAGACCGCTTGTCGAAAGACGTCATCCGCCAATCGGCCAATAACATCCTGGCGGTGGCGGGCCGTATTTCCGCTGAATTGGGATACAGTAAAGCGCTGAAAGCATGAAACTAGATAAAACAACCATGAAAACACGAAAATACATGATTAAAAACTCGTTGGCGGCCGGTTTGGCCTGCTGTTGCATCACCCTTGCTTCAGCAGGCACCCCGCCTTTCTTTCCTACCGACGTCAGGTTGGGCGCGTCGGGCGAACTGCTCTTCACCCAAAAAGGCATGAAGCGCGTCGACGTGTTTTCGGCCGACGGCTCCCGGCTTCTGCATTCTTTTCCGCTCGACGAAACGCCTACCGGTATTCTGCCGGACGGCGACAAGGCTTATGTCACGACGTTCGAGCAGACCGGCCGGTTGCAAATCCTCTCGCTCGAAACAGGCCGCGTGGAAGCTTCCGTTCCGACCGGTTCCGGAGCTTGCCATCCCATATTCGGCCCCGATAAGAAACATATTTACGTTTGCAACCAGTTTGCCGGCACGGTAACGGAAATCGATCCCGCGCTCAGGAAAGTGGTACGCAGCGTAGAGGTGTTGCGCGAACCCAAGTCGGCCGTATTCAGCAGCGACGGCCGCTACCTGTTCGTTACCAACTTCCTGCCGGCCCAACGCGCCGACGTCGACTATGTGGCCGCTTCGGTATCGGTGATCGAGATGAAGGGCTTCACCAAGGTGAAAGACATCCGGCTGGCCAACGGCAGCAACGCCCTGCGCGGCATTTGCATTACCCCGGACGGCAAATATATCTATGTATCGCACAACCTGGGCCGGTTTGCCGTGCCCACCTCCCAGTTGCAGCAGGGCTGGATGAACACCAGCGCGTTCAGCGTGATCGACGTCGAGAAACAGGAATTTCTCGGAGCCGTGGTGGTCGACGAGCCCGATCGGGGAGCCGCCGGCATCTGGAGCATTGCCTGCAACGACGAATCGATTTTCATCACCCATTCCGGCACGCACGAAGTGAGCGTGATCGATCATCCGGCCATGCGCAAGAAATTCGAATCGTATCCCGACAAGAGCGTGCTCGATTACGACCTTACCTTCTTATATGGATTGCGCAAGCGGGTGCCCCTCGCAGGCAACGGCCCCCGCAACCTGATTCTGACCGACGGCAAGCTGATCGTGCCGACCTATTTCGCCGATATTCTCAATATACTCGATATTCGCGACCTTTCGCTCCAGAGCGTTCCGCTGAATCCCGACCGGGAAGAATCGGTCGAGAACCGGGGCGAACGGTATTTCAACGATGCCGCCAACTGTTTCCAGAACTGGCAGAGCTGTAACGGCTGCCATCCGGGCGACGCCCGTACCGACGGGATGAACTGGGATTTGATGAACGACGGAGTGGGCAATTCGAAAAACTGCAAAAGTTTGCTGTTCAGCCATGTCACCCCGCCCAGCATGATTTCCGGCATCCGGGCTACGGCCGAAATCGCCGTGCACGCCGGGTTCAAGTTCATCCAGTTTTTTGAAATCGATCCCGAACATGCCGAGTGTGTCGACGCCTACCTGAAGTCGCTCCGGCCCGTGCCCAGCCCCTATCTGGTGAACGGCCAGCTTTCCGACCGGGCGAAAGAGGGACGCAAGGTGTTCGAGAAAGCCGGCTGCGGCGACTGCCATAGCGGCCCTTATTTCACCGACCTGAAAATGCACCGTATCGGCGAAGACGTGGAGTTTGAAGCCGGCTGGGATACGCCCACCCTGCGGGAAGTATGGCGTACGGCGCCTTACCTGTTCGACGGCCGGGCGGTTACGATGGAGGAAGTGTTCGGCGTATACAAGCATGGATTGGAGAAAAAGAAAATATCCAAAAAGGAGATCGAGGCCCTCACGGAATACGTGAATTCATTATAGAAAAGAATACCATGAATTATTGCGATAAAATACATTACCGTCTCTATACCGCTTCGCCGGATTCTTTTCCGGCCATGGTGGACAACCTCTTGGCCCAGTTGCCGGAATACGAGGTTATTTTACGGCTGGCGTTTTTCGGAACGCCCTCTTCCAACGAAGAATATGTGTCGCGCCGGATCAACCTGCGCGAAAAAGTGCGTCGCCGCTACGGCGAATGCGAACCGGCGTTGAGTTATGTTTCCCAGCCTCCGCTGAACGCGCCGCTTATCATGGAGGTGCATAGCTATGTGCCGGACGCCGACGATAGGATTACGTTTCGCCACCACCGCGGCATCCCCTATGTGTTGCTGGAAAATCCGGCCGGCCGTTTTCTGTATGCCGGCGGTTTCCAGGGCGATGTAATCCATTTCCGGATCGAGCAGCAGGCCGTCGAGGCGTACCGGCTGATGGGCGAAGTGCTCAGGCGGGAAGGTTTCCCGGTAAACAGCGTCGTAAGGCAATGGAATTATATCGAGCGGATTACGGCCTTCGACGGGCCCGACCAACACTACCAGACGTTCAATAATGCCCGGGGCGATTTTTACGGTCGTACCGATTGGTCGGGAGGATACCCGGCGGCAACGGGGATAGGGGCCAACCTGGGCGGAATCCTGATCGATGCCGACGCGGCCGTGTTCTACCGGGAGGATTGTTTTACCCTGCCGATCGACAATAAGTTGCAGGTGGCGGCGCATGCTTATTCCGAAGAGGTGCTGGAAGAGGCGCGCCGGAAGAAAACCACGCCCAAGTTCGAGCGGGCACGAAGCCTCGTGTTTGCCGGCCGCCGGGTGATTTATATTTCGGGTACGGCGGCTATCCGGGGCGAAGAGAGCCTGACGGGAGTGGGGTTGGAACGCCAGCTTCACATCACGATGGAAAACATAGCGGAACTGATCGGCAATGCCCGGCTGGACATGCTCCGCGTGTACCTTAAACATAAATCCGATTATGCCGAAGCCGAAAACCTGATGAACGCCTATGGATTGGATATTCCTGTTTCGTATATGTGGGCCGACGTATGCCGCGACGAGTTGCTGATCGAGATAGAAGGAATTGCGAAGGAATAATTTTAGTACTAACAAATACACAACGTAAACATGAGAAAAAGTATGAATGTAAAGAAAATGGCTCTGGGGATGTGCTTGGCATCCCTTATGGCATGCAATGGAAAAACGGCTGATAACGCGGCTTGTTGCCAGGCGGCCGGCGAGGGCGAGTGTACCGAGCAATGCGACGGCGCTTGTCCGAACAAATGCGGTAATCAAACCAATTGTAATAGTAATAAAGAGATGGCTTATTCTAAAAAGTACACGAATGCCGATTTTTACAAAGACGGCAAATTTCAACAGGAAGTCGCTATGGCGGCTATGAAAGACATGTTCGACTTCTACGGGGTTCCTTTCACCGAGCTGATGGCGAAAGACATGTGGGTAACCGACTTCGGTCTGGGCGATTTTGAAAATGTAGGTATGGGCGGTATTTTCTGGGTGAACGATTCGGAATATAGATATTTCGCCCATGCCATTTACCTGCTGCCGGGCCAGATGATTCCCGAACATGCGCACGTGAAAACCAAATTCCCCGCCAAACACGAATCGTGGATGGTTGAAAAAGGATGGGTTTACAACTTCTCGGAAGTGGGCGACGAAACGCCCGATGCGCCGGCTATCCCGGCCGGACACGGACCGATCAAGAGCAAAAATTTCGTCGTACAGAAAGTGGGCGATGTGTTGCGCTTGAAACAACCCGAAACGTTCCACTTCATGATGGCCGGCCCCGAAGGAGCGATCGTCGACGAATGGGCATGCTATCACGACAATGACGGCCTTCGTTTTACCAACACGAAAGCTGCGTTATAAGAATCGGCAGCCGGCGGATACGGCCCTGAAAAGCTCCCCGCAGCTTTGCGCCCCGAGGGGCTTTTCAGGGCTTCCGTTCCCTCCCTTCACTTTTACCGACTTCATTATTAACGCCTTATAATTAAATACATGAATAAATACTTTGTTTTGGTATCTTTACTGTTGTCTTCCTCCTTGCTGGTATCGGCCGGTCCGAAACAGAAGAAGGTAGAGGATAACTGGATCGATGCCTCCGTGCAACAGAAATCCGAGCTCCGCGCATCGCTGCAAAAAGCCAACATGCCGGTGGAATCGGTCTGGATGAAAGCGAAGCAGAAAGCCGCTCCGCTCTCTGCCGACGTGACCGGGCAGCAGAAGCTGGTGCTGGTTACGGCAGCCGGCCCCGACGGCAACGATTGGGACTGGGGTACCTGGGCGAACGCCCGTTTGATCAAAGCCGACGGCAGCGCCGTATGGCTGGATGAGCTCGACCCCTCTTATTGGGTATCGGGTTCGGGCAGCATCCGCAAAAATGTAGACTTGTATGGAAACCCGCTGACGATCGGCGGCAAAAAATACGACCATAGCGTGCTCTGCCATGCCAACGGCGTGATGGTATTCGACCTGGGGGGCGAGTACGTGCGGTTCGAATCGGAAGTAGGGCTGGCCGACCAATCGACGGTGGGAAGCGTGTATTTCCGTATTATGAATGTGTTTCCGCGGGAAGAAGCGGCGGCATTGCTGACGCGTTTTCCCAAGGAACTGGGCGCGTTCAACGCCAATATCGACGGGTTGGAAAACTGGCTGACGGCCGCCGACGCCTCGACGGAAAAGGAAATTATCCTGAATCTGGCCGAGCGGATGGACGATCCGAGCTACTTTAAAAATGCCGTCAAGCAGATAGAAGCCGAAAAGGATATGGATGCCCAGATCCGGGCTTACCTGCAATTGTACGAAACGGCGCAGCGCGTGTGCAACCTGCAAAGCGACCTGAGCTGGCTGAACATGGAAGCCGTTCGTCTGGCATTCGCCGATATGAAGGGCATCAAGGGCTTCGATGCCGCCAAGTACCAGCCGGTGATGGACGAACTGGAGCAATTGGTGAAAAACGGTTTCAAGGGAATTTATTCGGCCGACGAAGCGGCGCTGGCGGCTGCCGAAAAGGCAATTGCCAACAAGCGGGCCATCCTGATGGCCAATCCCTTCCTCGACGGCGACAAGATCGTAGCCAGCCGTTTCAAGTTGGGCGTGCATGCCCATAAGGCGATGGCGCCCGATCTGGGTACCCAGGCCAACAACTGGAGCAACCAGGAGTCGGCCCGCCGGGTAGGCTTCGATGCCGACATCGTGGAACTGACCGATTTGCGCGGCGACGTGAAGGTGAATACCATTTATAAACCCTCGAACACGTCGTCGGTAGCCGATCTGAAACTGCATTGGGACGGCGACCGGGTGATGTTTACCCAAACCATGCCCGACAAACGGTGGAACGTATACGAAGTGAAGCTGGACGGTACCGGTTGCAAACCGCTGGTGGAATGTCCCGAGCCCGATCTGGAATTTTACGACGGTACTTATCTGCCCGACGGCCGTATCATCGCCAATTCGAATATAGGCTACCAGGGCGTGCCTTGCGTAAGCGGCGACGATCCGGTAGGAAATATGGTGCTTTACAATCCGAAAGACAAGAATATGCGCCGGTTGACGTTCGACCAGGATGCCAACTGGAACCCGGTGATTATGCACAACGGGCGGGTGATGTATACCCGTTGGGAATATACCGACCTGACGCATTATTATTCGCGTATCGTGATGCACATGAATCCGGACGGAACGGAACAGAAGGCGTTGTTCGGCAGCGGCTCGATGTTCCCCAACAGTACGTTCGATATTCAGCCTTTGCCCGGCCATTCGACAGCTTTCGTGGGGATTATTTCCGGTCACCACGGTATTGCCCGCTCGGGCCGTATCATCCTGTTCGATCCTACCAAAGCCCGCAAAGGGGTGGAGGGGATGATTCAGGAGATTCCTTACCGCAACCGGCCGATCATTCCGATTGTAAAAGACGAAATGGTAAACGGCGTATGGCCGCAGTTTATTAAGCCTACGCCGCTCAACGACAAGTATTTCCTGGTGGCTGCCAAGCTCGATCCCAAGGATTTGTGGGGTATTTACCTGGTCGATGTGTTCGACAACGTCACCTGTATCCGGAAGGTGGAAGGCGAAGGCTATATCAGCCCCATCGTGGTGCGCAAGACGGCGACGCCTCCGGCTATTCCCGATCGCGTGAAACTGAACGATAAGGAAGCTACGGTATTTATTCAGGATATTTACGAAGGGGAAGGTTTGCGCGGCGTGCCTCGCGGCACGATCAAGGAACTTCGCCTGCATGCCTATGAATATGCCTATATCAAAACGCAGTCCGACTTCAACTGGCACGGCATCCAGAGCGGATGGGATATTAAACGATTGCTCGGTACGGTACCCGTGGAAGAAGACGGTTCGGTGATTTTCAAGATTCCGGCCAACACGCCTATTTCCATCCAGCCGGTCGACAAAGACGGAGCCGCGGTACAGTGGATGCGTAGCTGGCTTACCGGTCAGCCGGGCGAAGTGGTTTCTTGCGTGGGTTGCCACGAAGACCAGAACCAGATCGCCATTCCCAAGCGCGTGATCGCGTCGCAGAAAGCGCCGGTAGCCCTCACGGCTCCCGAAGGCGGGGTTCGCTCGTTTACTTTCGATCTGGAAGTGCAGCCTATTCTCGACCGGGCTTGTATCGCTTGCCACAACGGCGAAGGAAAGGCCTTCGACCTGCGTGCGGGCGAAAAGGATAAACGCGGTTACGGCCCGGCTTATCTGAATCTTCATCCGTATGTGCGCCGCCAGGGGCCGGAAGCGGATATGCCGGTGTTGCAGCCTTACGAATATCATCCCAATACCAGCGAGCTGGTGCGCATGCTGAAGAAGGGACACCATAATGTGCAACTTACCGATGCGGAATGGCGCAAGTTGTATAACTGGATCGATTATAATGCGCCCGACAAGGGCTACTTCAATGCCAACAAGGTGAAGGATTTCCCCTATCAGGGATTCGACCAGTTTGCCCGCCGGAAGGAACTGACGGACAAGTATGCTTGCGGCGCAGGCGTGGATTGGCAGAAGGAGATTGCCGATTATGCCGCTTATCTGAAAGGCAAAGGCGAAATCAAGCCGGTGATGCCCGAGCCTGCGGCTCCCGTCAAGGAAAAGAACGTGAAGGCGAAAGGATGGCCTTTCGGCGCGGAAGAGGCGAAGGCGATGCTCTCGGGCGAGGAAACCCGCAAGGTGGTGGAATTGGCTCCGGGCGTGAAGATGACGTTCGTGCGCATTCCGGCCGGCCAGTTCGTAATGGGCAGCTACCAGGGCGAACCCGATTGCCGCCCCACGGCGAAGGTGAAAATCGACAAGCCTTTCTGGATGGCCGAGGTGGAAGTAACCAACGAACAATACGGCGTGCTTTGTCCGGAACACGACAGCCGCTATGTCGACCAGCTCTGGAAGGATCATACCCGTCCGGGTTACGATGCCAACCTGCCTTGCCAGCCGGTTATCCGGGTAAGCTACGAGGATGCGATGGCGTGGTGTAAAAAGCTGAGCGAACAGACTGGCTTGCAGATTACCCTGCCTACCGAAGCGCAGTGGGAATGGGCTTGCCGGGCAGGTAGCGACCAGGCATTCTGGTTCGGCGACCTGAACAGCGATTTCGGCAAACAGGAGAACCTGGCCGATGCTTCGACCACCAAGATGGCGGTAAGCGGCATCGACCCGCAGCCGATGGCCAAGACGGCTTACTGGTACAAGTATTATAATTACTTGCCGAAAGAGGAGAATGTGGATGATGGAAACATGATCCAGGCCGACTCTAAAACCTACCAGGCCAACCCGTTCGGCTTGTACAGCATGCACGGCAACATCGCCGAGTGGACGCGTTCCGATTACCTGCCGTATCCTTATTCCGAAAAAGTTAAAACTTCTTCAGAATATAAAGTTGTGCGCGGAGGTTCGTATATTGAGCGTCCGAAGTTTGCAACGGCCTATGCCCGCAAGGCATATTATCCGTGGCAGCGCGTGTTTAACGTAGGCTTCCGGGTAATTATCGAAGACTAATTTCCTGAGGGCGGCCCCTCATGGGCCGCCCTTAGCTAACAAACTTAATATGAAAACAGTACTGGACAGAATCCTTTCTTCGTATGTAACAACTATCGTCTTGCTGACAATCTATGCCGTTGCTTTGGCGGCAGCTACCTTTATCGAGAAGTATCACGGCACGGCCGCGGCGAAGGCGTTGGTATATTATTCGCCTCTTTTCATTCTGTTGCAGTTCTTGTTTGTCGTCAATTTTATCGCGGTGCTGATTCGCCGCCAATTGCTGAAAACCCGTCGCTGGGGAATGCTGGTCACGCATTTTGCGTTGATGGTGATTCTGGCCGGCGCGCTCACCTCCTTTCTTTTTGGCGAGGAAGGCATTCTGCATCTTCGCCAGGGGGAAACTTCGAACGCGATAGCCGTGCGTACGCCCGACGGACAAACAGCTTCCCATTCCCTGCCTTTCCAGGTAGAGTTGGTCAAATTCACGTTGACGCGCTATCCCGGCTCGGCCAGCCCTTCGGCTTACGAAAGCGAAGTGTTGGTGCATGTCGACGGGGCCACCCGGCGGGAGCGTATTTTTATGAATAATGTGTTGGATGTAAAAGGTTATCGTTTTTTTCAAGCTTCTTACGATCCCGATGAGAAAGGGACCGTCTTATCCGTCAACCGGGACGTGGCCGGACGGAATATTACCTATACCGGTTATGTATTGTTGATGATCGGGTTTGTGTTGTGTTTTACGGGAAAGGATTCCCGTTTCCGGAGGCTGGGCCGCCGGTTGAAAGAATTACGGAACGCCTCCGGGGCCGCGGCGCTTCTGGCAGTTTTTACGGCCCTTTCTTTTCAGGCGCAAGCCGCGGAAGGCATAGGTTCGGGTTTAGCAGGAGCCGATTCGGTAGCTGTTTCGACTACTGCTTCGGAGTCCGGGCGGGCTGCTGCTTCCGCTTCCGTTTCAGAACCGGCTTCCGTTTCCGCTTCCGCTTCTGCTTCGGCTTCTGTTTCGTCGGCTGAGCCTGCTTCGGTTTCGGGGGCGGGCCGATCCTCGGCTGCGCCGTCTATGCCGGCCGCCTCTTTATATGAAGCCGTGCAGAAATATGCCGTCGATCGGGGGCATGCCGCCCGTTTCGGGGAATTGCCCGTGCAGTCGGCTAGCGGCCGGATGCTTCCCGTCAATACCTTTTCTTCCCAGATTCTCCGCAAGCTGCATAAATCCGACCGCTTCGGATCGCTCGATTCCGATCAGTTTTTATTAAGTCTGCTGGCCATGCCGGAAATGTGGATACGCGTGCCGCTCGTCGCTTTGCCCAGCGAGGAGCTGGCTATGTTTTACGACCTGACGCCCGGCCAGTGTGCTTACCTGGAGGTGTTCGACAACCGGGGCGCCTATAAATTGCAGGAAAAGCTCGAACAGGCCTACAGTAAAATGCCTGCCGACCGAAACCGCTTCGACAAGGATTTGATGAAGTTGGACGAGCAGATCAATATATTTCATCAACTGATTAATTTCCAGATGCTGAATCTTTTTCCCAAGGCAGACGATCCCAATCATACCTGGTATGCTTCGGGCGACGATTTGTCGGCGTTCAGCGGAAAAGATTCCATGTTCGTATCCCGCATCATGACCTGGTATACCGGCGAAGTGAAGTCGGCCCTGCAAAGCGGCGACTGGACGAAGGCCGATGAAGTGTTAGGGATGATTCATACTTACCAGCAGGCCAAAAACAAGACCTTGGATATAAACCCGGAGAAAATCCGGGCTGAAATAAAGTATAACAAGCTGGAGGTTTTCCGCGCATGCAAAAAGGGCTATCTTATTTTGGGCGGATTGCTGCTGGTGCTTTCTTTTGCCGCCCTTTTCCGGCCTTCGAAGGCGTTGCGCGTGGCCGGGCGGATAGTTGCTTTGGGCGTGCTGGCCGTGTTTTGTTACCATATATACGGTATGGGGATGCGGTGGTACATTGCCGGATATGCTCCCTGGAGCAATTCGTACGAAACGATGGTATATGTGTCGTGGGCTACGGTGTTGGCCGGGTTGTTGTTTGTGCGGCGCAGCATGCTCACGTTCGCGCTTGCCACCTTGTTCGGCGGCATCATCTTGTTTGTTTCCGGATTGAGCTGGATGGATCCTCAGATCAGTCCGCTGGTTCCGGTGCTGAAATCGCCCTGGCTGATGTTTCATGTGGCCGTTATCGTAGCCGCTTACGGCTTTTTCGGCATCTGCTGCCTTATCGGGTTGACCGACCTGGTTTTGCTGGGGCTGGGCGGAGGCAAAAAGGCCGGCCTGTTGGCCGCCAGGATAAAAGAATTGACGATTGTCAACGAAATGGCCTTGCTGATAGGGTTGGCGTTGATGACGACCGGCACGTTCCTGGGCGCTATCTGGGCCAATGAATCGTGGGGGCGATATTGGGGATGGGACCCTAAGGAGACCTGGGCGTTGATCACCTTGGTGGTGTATGCTATCGTGGCGCATTTGCGCCTGATTCCTAAGTGCAAAAGCGTCTGGCTGTTCAATTTCCTTTCCGTCCTGGCTTTCGCTTCGGTGTTGATGACCTTTTTCGGGGTAAATTATTTCCTGAGCGGCATGCATTCGTACGGACAAAACAACAATGTGCAAGGAATCTTTATTTATCTTTATGCCGCGGTAGTCGCCGTGTTGATATTGGGCGGCTGGTCGTATATGCGGTATAAGAAGAATACAACGAAATAATTTTACATTCTAAATAGTTTCATATTTAAAATAGAGAAAACGTCATGAGAACATTCAACCACGTGGGTATCGTTACCACCGAAAAAAAAGAAGAAGCCGTGTATAACGAGGGCCTGAAAGTATGGCTGACGGATTACAGCAAAAGTCCGAACCGCATCGAGTTTCTTACCTTCGAACCGGGCAGTTGCCTGCCTGAACTGGTGCAGAACAACGGGCATATCGCCTATACCGTGCCCAGTCTGGCCGCCGAGCTGGAAGGCAAAAAAGTGATTTTCGGGCCGGCCGTATGCGACGAGCACCTCACCATCGCTTTTATCGAAGAAGAAGGCATCGCGATCGAGATTATGGAAATCAAATAAGCCGGTATCCTTACAGAAGAACGACCGGCGTCAAGCTAGTATTATTTTCAACAAATCAACCATAAAAAAAGGAGGACAATACCATGTCAGACATCAAAACAAAATTCATAAATGATCCCGAACAAATCACGCCCGAACTCTTGGAAGGCTACGTGCTGGCTTATAAGGACAAGGTGAAATTCGGCGGCGAAAATATCATTGTGCGGGCCAATCCGAAAGCCGACGACAAAGTGGCGATCGTAACCCTGGGCGGTTCCGGCCATGAACCCGCCTTGAGCGGTTTCGTAGGCGAAGGCATGCTCGACTGCTCGGTGGTAGGCGACGTCTTTGCAGCTCCCGGCGCGCAGCGCGTGTTCCAGGCCTTGCAGTTGATGAAACGCGAAGCGGGCATCCTGCTGGTGGTGCTGAACCATTCCGGCGACGTGATGAGCGCTAACATGGCTTGCCAATTGGCCGGCCGGATGGGCATCAAAGTAAAACAATTGCTGACGCACGACGACATCAGCGCCGGGATCGGAGCCGACGCGGGCGATCGCCGCGGCTTGGCCGGTTGCGTGCCTTTGTATAAAATCCTGGGCGCAGCCGCCGAAGAAGGCAAGTCGATCGACGAACTGATCGAGATAGGCGAACGCTATAACGAAAAAGTAGCTACGTTGGCCGTGGCCATGCGTTCGTGCACGCATCCGCAAAACGGCGGTACGATTACGAACCTGCCCGAGGGCGTGATGGAAATCGGCATGGGGCAGCACGGCGAAGGCGGCGGCGGACAGAAACCCTTGGTATCGGCCGATGCTACGGCTGCCGAGATGGTGGATTTGCTCTGCCAGCAGTTGCAGCCCAAGGCAGGCGACAAGGTGCTGTTGATTATGAACGGGGTAGGGGCTACTACGCATATGGAGTTGAACATCGTCTTCCGCAAAGCTTACCGGGAACTGGAAGCCCGCGGGCTGGAAGTGGTGGAATCGCGCATCCAGGAAATCCTGACGGTGCAGGAACAGGCCGGCTTCCAGATGATCATGGCTATCCTCGACGAAGATCATATCGACTATCTGAAGAATAAACGGGCGGACGCTCCCTATTGGACAACTATCGGTAAATAACAAAAAACATGAAACAACTTACTATCGAGGCTTTCAAAGCCATGTTAGACAACGCGCTGAAACAGATCAAGGCACGTGAAGACGAATTTTCCAAGCTGGATGCCGTCATCGGCGACGGCGACCATGGTACGGCCATCGTAACCGCCCTCTCGGCTATCCACCGCATTGCTCAGAACGGCACCGAGTTTAAAGCCATGCTGGGCGATATGGGCATGGGCGTGATGCTGGAAGTGAGCGGTTCGACCAGTACCTTGCTGGGAGCTTTCTTCCTGGGCATGTCCGACTGTGCCGACGGAACCGAACTGGACGCGGCCGGGGTAAAAAGAATGTTTGCCGGCGGCCTGGCGAATGTACAGCAACAAACCAAAGCGCAACGGGGCGACAAGACGATGATGGACGCCCTTATTCCGGCCGTGGAAGCTATCCAGGCTTCTACTTCCGACGACATCAAGGAAATTCTGACGGCCGGTGCCGACGCCGCTTTGAAAGGTGCGGAAGAAACCGTTCAGATGAAAGCCAATTTCGGCCGCGCACGCAATTACGGCGAACGCTCGATCGGGTATGCCGATAGCGGCGCCACGTCGTGGAGCTGCATGTTTGCCGCTTTCGCCGACGCGCTTTAAGCCGGGAAGGAGATACCTTTCGACTAAAAAGAAGAAGCGTATCCGGCGGCCGGTTGCAACCACGCCGGATATGCTCCCCAACGATAACACGAACAACCTAGTATAAATTTAAAAACACAGAAAAGATTATGCCAGATATGGATGGTTTCAGAGAAGCAGACAATTTCGGAATCGGACAAGCTTCTCAATCAAATCACTTTCACGTAAAAGGAGCGGCCAATTTGCCTTGGGGCATGAAAGACCGTTTATCCCGTATTTTCAATCCCAAGAGCGGTCGTTCGGTAATGCTCGCCTTCGACCACGGCTTCATCATGGGGCCTACCTCGGGCCTGGAACGCATCGACCTGACGATTGTTCCCCTTACGCAGTATGCCGACTGTTTGATGTGTACCCGGGGTATTTTGCAGACAGCCATTCCGGCCGATGTAAATAAACCCATCTGCCTGCGTTCCGACGCCGGCACGTCGATTCTGACCGAGCTCAACGACAACCTCCTGATCGACGTCGACGACGCGATCCGACTGAATGCCTCCGCTATGGCGGTCATGTTCTCGGCCGGCGACGGCCCCCACGAAGCGAAAACCGTAGCCAACCTGGTGAAGGCTGTCGATAAAGGCAACCGCTTCGGCATTCCGGTGATGGGCGTAACGGCCGTAGGTAAACAAATGGCTCGCGATGCCCGCTACTTCGGCCTGGCTAGTCGCATCTGCGCCGAAAACGGAGCTTCCATTGTGAAAACTTATTATTGCGAAGGTTTCGAAAAGGTAGCCGCAGCCTGTCCGGTACCGGTTGTTATCGCAGGCGGGAAAAAACTGCCGGAAAAAGAAGCCCTGGAACTTTGCTATAACGCCATCAATGACGGGGCAGCCGGCGTGGATATGGGCCGCAACGTGTTCCAGAGCGAAGCGCCTGCCGCTATGATACAGGCCGTAAACGCCGTGGTACACGACGGGTTTACTCCCGACCAGGCTTACGAAATGTTCCGCGACCTGGCCAAATAACCGCCGGGTGAGCCGAAAAGAGACCGGCAGGTTCATGTCCTTTATTTTAAGGTGAACCCCCACGGAAAGAGAACACAGAGAGAGATGACACGGTACCGAAACAGACGTGCCCCCGTTTGCCGGAGGGCGAAGCGAAGCCGTCTTGGAAGAGGAAAGTGCGCTCTGTGTTCTTTTCTGGTTTTTACCAAATATATATCCTGAAATACTTCTTTTGTATGAAAATCTATACCTTATTTCTAGCAGCTTATTTTATACTGGCCTCCACCTCTTGCCGTCAATCATCCGAAAGCCTGTTGCTGGGCGGTTCGGGATGGGATAAAATAGCTATTGTCGATAAAAATTCTAAAAAGATAACCTGGGAGCATCCGCTCGAAAAAGGATGGGAATGCAATTCCGTGGCAGCTACTCCCGAAGGGAATATTCTTTTTTCCTATGCCAAAGGCGCCAAGTTGATTACCCGGGACCATCAGGAGATCTGGAATATCCCGGCTCCCGAGGGCTGCGAAATGCAAACGGCCCGGTTGCTGCCTGACGGCAATTACCTGTTGGCCTGGTGCGGCCATCCGGCATCTGTCCTGGAGGTGAATCCCCAAGGCGAAATTATTTCTCAAACCGATTTCGAAACGGGCATCGAACAGCCGCACGCCCAGTTCCGGCAAGTAAGTAAGAACGAACGCGGCAATTACCTTGTTCCCTTGTTCGCTACGTCTGAGATCCGGGAGATCGATCCGGCGGGAGAGACGGTGAAAAGCGTCAAGGTAAGCGGGAATCCTTTTAGTGTAGCTCCCCTTTCGAACGGCCGTTACCTGGTGGCTTGCGGCGACGCGCACCGGTATGTCGAACTGGACTATGAGACCGGCCAGGTGGTTCGCCAGGTAGAGGCCGGCGATATAGACGGCGTTCGTCTCTTTTTCGTGGCTCAATTGCTGCCCACTTCCGAGGGAGGCGTGTATATCTGCAACTGGCAGGGACACGATCATGAAGCGGCTTCCAGCGGTTTCCCGCAGGTAATCGAAGTGGATAAATCCGGGAAAATGATCTGGAGCCTCAACGACAATGCGGCCTTCGGCATGATTTCTGCCATTTGCCCGGTCGATTAATGTTTTTTTATTTATCTTTGTTTCAAGAATCAAATCGAAGATAGGCTGCGTGCCGGCATGACCAGACCGAGCTTTGTGCCTGCGGCTGGTTTGTATCCTGTTTGTTTCAAGAAATGAATGTGAGTTCGCCCCCGGGCATAACCGAAGAGGCTTTATTTCCGCTCCCGGTTTGCCTTGTATTTGCTTTTAAAACTTAAACCAAAAGATGTAATACCATGAAATTGCAATTAATCGACGTGGTGATTATCGGAATTTATCTGCTGATTATGATTATCATCGGCCTGATGCTGAAAAAACGCGCGTCAAAAAACCTCGACTCTTACTTCCTCGGAGGTAAAACCTTGCCTTTTTATATGCTGGGGCTTTCCAATGCTTCGGGAATGTTCGACATTTCGGGCACGATGTGGATGGTATACCTGGCTTTCGTGTATGGTCTGAAAAGCCTGTGGATACCCTGGCTGTGGCCCGTATTCAACCAGATTTTCCTGATGATCTACCTCTCTATCTGGTTGCGCCGTTCCAACGTGCTGACCGGGGCCGCCTGGATTCGTACCCGTTTCGGCTACGGCAAAGGGGCTAACCTCTCGCATACCATCGTAGTTTGCTATGCCGTGATCGGCGTGCTGGGCTTCCTCAGCTACGGCTTTATCGGCATCGGCAAGTTTATGGAAATCTTCTTCCCCTGGGAGGTCGTCTCGCAATACGTGCCCTTTACGGTAGCTCCCGAATATGTACCCCATGTATACGGCATCTTCTTCACCACCATCGCCACCTTCTATGTGATGCTGGGCGGTATGCTGAGCATCGTATGGACTGACGTGGTGCAATTTGCCATTATGACGGTTTCGGGCGTGGTCATCGCCGTGATCGCCATGATGAAAGTAACCCCCGAGCTTCTTTCCGTTCATGTACCCGTGGGTTGGGATACGCCCTTTTTCGGCTGGACGCTCGAGATGGATTGGAGCCAGCTTATTCCGGCCGTGATGGATAAAATGGCTTCCGACCAGTACGGACTGTTTACGATCGTGATTATGATGATGCTTTTCAAAGGCATTTTCCTGAGCATGGCCGGCCCGGCTCCCAATTACGACATGCAGAAGGTGCTGGCCTGCAAAAGCCCCAAAGAAGCTGCTTTGATGAGCGGGTCGGTACCGGTTGTCCTGTTGATTCCGCGTTATCTGATGATTATGGGTTTTGCCGTTCTGGCGATCGTCTTTTTCAGTGAAGATTTCCGGGCGATGGGTTCGGCTATCGATTTCGAAACCATCCTGCCCCGGGCCATCAGCGAATTTGTACCCGTCGGACTGGCCGGTTTGTTGCTGGCAGGCTTGCTGGCCGCCTTTATGTCGACCTTCGCCTCTACGGTGAATGCCGCTCCTGCTTACCTGGTGAACGACGTGTATCTGAAATACATCAATCCGAAGGCTACGGCCAAAACGCAGATCCGCGCCAGCTACCTGATTTCGGTTCTGGTGGTGGTAATCAGCACCGTGATCGGCTTCTTTGTGGAAAACATCAACTCGGTATTGCAATGGATCGTATCGGCTCTCTACGGCGGCTATATTGCAGCCAACCTGCTGAAATGGCATTGGTGGCGTTTCAACGGCCACGGTTATTTCTGGGGCATGCTGGTGGGTATCCTGGCCGCCATGATCGTGCCGCAGTTCTTCCCGCATACCCTGCCGCTTTATTACTTCCCTCTGTTGATGCTGGTATCGCTTATCGGCTGCATAGTCGGAACCTTGATGACGCCGCCCACCGACGAGAAAACGCTTGTCAATTTCTACGTCCGTGTCCGTCCGTGGGGATGGTGGGGGCCGGTAGCCGAAAAAGCTGTCGCCCGTTACCCGCAGGTGAAACGCAATACGCATTTCAAACGGGATATGTTTAATGTGGCCATCGGCATTGTCTGGCAATGTTGCCTGACGGTGATCCCCATGTATATTGTCATCAAAGAAGGTTTCCCGTTGTTTACTTCCATCCTTATCCTGGGCATCACTACGTTGATTCTGAAAAAGAACTGGTACGACAAGATGAACCGGGAAGAAAAGGAATACAACGCGTTGATGGAAGAGTTGAAACTGGATGAAGATACAGACGCCGCCGAAAAGTAAGGGTGGCGGTTTTTACCGGATCATTCGCCGGATCATCGCCCGGATCGCCCTGGTCGCCCGGAAAGCGGTCGGGGCGGTATCTGCTCCGTTTGCCCCGAGAACCGGAATCATCGGGTTTGAAGGGCAAACCTTCTTTTTCGGGGTCAAGATAGTGCAAACCGGGGGCGGGGGATAGGTTTTCTTTGCTTCTGCCCGGGGGGCCGCTATCTTCAATTTGGTTTGGTTTTTTGAATCAAAAAGAATAAGATTTTTATAGTGAAATAAAACGATTAGGAAATGGAAAATCTGAAAATCATGGGCAATCCGTTGCCCGATATGCCGTGGGAAGATCGCCCGACCGGCTGCAAGCATGTGATGTGGCGTTATTCCCAAAATCCGGTTATTCCCCGCGATATTTTGCCGACTACCAATAGCGTTTTCAACAGCGCGGTGGTGCCTTTCAAAGATGGTTATGCCGGCGTGTTCCGTTGCGATGACACCAATCGCCGGATGCGGTTGCATGTGGGTTTCAGCACCGATGCCATCCATTGGCAAATTTCGGAAAACAAACTGGAATTCGAATGCGACGACAAGGAAATCGGCCAGTTCGTATATGCTTATGATCCTCGCGTTTGCTTTATCGACGACCGTTATTACGTGACTTGGTGCAATGGTTATCATGGCCCCACGATCGGTGTAGCTTATACTTTCGATTTCGAAACTTTCCATCAGTTGGAGAATGCTTATCTGCCTTTCAATCGGAACGGTGTGTTGTTTCCGCGAAAGATCAACGGTAATTTTGCCATGCTCAGCCGTCCGAGCGACAACGGGCATACTGCTTTCGGGGATATATTCTATAGCGAATCGCCCGATATGTGTTTCTGGGGCAAGCACCGGCATGTGATGTCGCCGGCGCCTTTTGAAGATAGTGCCTGGCAATGTATGAAAATCGGGCCGGGACCTATTCCCATTGAAACGTCGGAAGGTTGGTTGCTGATTTATCATGGCGTGTTACATTCCTGCAACGGGTATGTTTATAGCTTCGGTTCGGCTATTCTCGATCGCGAACAGCCGTGGAAAGTGAAATTCCGCAGCGGCCCTTATCTTTTGTCTCCGCAGAAAGAATATGAGTGTATGGGGGATGTGCCGAATGTGGTATTTCCTTGCGCGGCTTTGCACGATCCTGAGACGCGTCGGATTGCCGTATATTATGGTTGTGCGGATACTGTGACGGGGTTGGCTTTCGGGTATATCGATGAGATCATCGATTTTACGAAAAAGAATTCGATTATTTAAGAGGGGCGTTGCTTTATGCCTCGGGTAGCCGGGTATATAGCGGGCTTTCGGGGATTATATCGGAAAGTTCTCTACATAATTTTAGGGATGGGCGGCGGCAAAGCCGCCTTTTCTTTTTACTTTTGGCCCCGTCCAAAAGTAACAAAAAGTCAAGGCCTGAACCTCCAGGGCTACTCCGGGTAAATTTTGAGCTGTCACCGTCCAAACTCGCTTCGCTCAGACAGGGACGGCTCCGGGCGCTCAAAATTCACCCTCCGCTTTACGCCCTTTCGCTTAGGGCCTTTCGAGAAAGCTTTGCTTTCTTTGGGGATGGCCGATACCGGGGGGGGCGACAGGTTGGGCACTGCTTTTCGTTTGCTCCCCGCCTGGTATATGGCTGGTTTTTGATTTTCTATCGGAAGGGTATGGAGTTCCTAAAAAAAGCATTATAGGGATGGGCGGCGGCAAAGCCGCCTTTTCTTTTTACTTTTGGCCCCGTCCAAAAGTAACAAAAGATCAAGGCCTGAACCTCCAGGGCTACTCCGGGTAAATTTTGAGCTGTCACCGTCCAAACTCGCTTCGCTCAAACAGGGACGGCTCCGGGCGCTCAAAATTCACCCTCCGCTTCACGCCCTTTCGCTTAGGGCCTTTCGAGAAAGCTTCGCTTTCTTTGGGGATGGCCGATGCCGGGGGTTGTTTTGGTGAAGGGGTTTTTGAAGGATGGCTTTGTAAGGATATTCGCTAGGGTAATATACCTTTCTTATTTTTGTCTCGATTTCTTATTTTTTGTTCAGGCTTGCGAATAGGGATGCTTAGCTCAACAGCTTTTTGAAGTGATCTGCTTTCGTTTGTGCTCGTATATGGGTGGGCATCAGGTGAAATTGTTTTTCAGGGAACCGGATTTCGTAGATAAGAATAACAAATCGGCGCGAAAGTCCCAGAAGCTAAACATCCCTGTCCATACCCTGAACGAAAGATAAGGTATATTCTTGTTGCAAAGCCATTTCAATAATGGCCCTTATCCGCCCTCCTCGTAGCGAATCTATTTCACTGACTGCCGTTATCAGTCACCATCGTTGCAAAGCTATTTCAATAACTACCGGTATCGGCCATCCCCACAGAAAGCGAAGCTTTCTACAAAGGGCCTTAGCGGATGGGCGTGAAGCGGAGGGTGAAGTCTGAGCGGTTCGGAGCCGCCTTTGTCCCGGGCGAAGCGAGTTTA
>DBFWLD010000065.1:0-15033 GCA_048465615.1 Tannerellaceae bacterium | reverse complement strand
ATTCCGAACAGAGAAGTTAAGCCTCGTCACGCCGATGGTACTGCGTAACAGTGGGAGAGTAGGTAGCCGCCGTTTTTAGTAAGTAAAGGAGTTAGTTCAGAAATGAGCCGACTCCTTTTGTTTTTTATATACCCTGCCGAAAGGCCTCCGTAAAGGAGATTATGGATCAGCCTGGAACGGCGAACTAAGTATTTCCTGATTTTCTTTCTTTTATATCCTTTCAATCTCCTTTAATAATATAAACGCTTAATTTTCAAACTTCATTAAAGATGCGAACTTTTTCTCTTTTTTTCTTGTCATAGGAATGACACTAAAATTTTAAGCGTATGGATACAGAAAAAGATTTAAAGGTCGATATGACCAAAGAAGATGCAAAAGCGCATATGAACGCAGCCAAGGAACATGCAAAATCGGCCGGTCATGAAGCCAAAGAAGGTCTGGAAGATATGGCCGACAACATGAAACATGACGCCAAGCATGCTGCCAATGTGGCTAAAGAAAAAGCCACGGAAATGGGCAATACGGCCAAGGAAAAAGCTCATGAAGCTGCTCATAGCGTTCAGGAATCGGCCCAAAAGGCTAAAGACAGAATGTCTGAATAACCGAATCGGTCTGAAAAATCTTTCGTAAGGACGGTTTTTCAGACCGTTTTGCAACTTAGAAACGGTTTTGGTTCTTTCCAGAGAACCTTTTTTAATTCTCTGATTGTTGTTGCCTATATGTTGAGCGTCTTTCCGCTCAGATCCGCCCTTCTTTTTCGTTTGATAGCGTGGCTATCTTCCTTATCAGAGGAAGGGATAGGCCTCGAAAAACCATCTCAAATCATCAGCCGAAAAGATTAAAACAATTTTTTACTCTATTTATTTTTTCCTCCCTTTTTTCTTTTCTTTCCCTATTTCGCTGAATTTCCGGAAATTGCTAACTTTGCCTGCCTTAACGAGCAGAATGTGGGGAAGTTGTAGAATTCTACAACCCGTGGGGAATATTTCTACAAACGGCTGGTTTGAAGCATGTGCCGTTTATGCCATCTTATCCCGTATGGGTTTTATTATGAGCAAGATAACGATATTTAACGCCTTTATTTTATAGGTTGGAATGATTCTTTCCATACATCAACGGCAGATTGAATGATAATTATAATAGGTATAGAATACATGGTTAGAAAAGGATTGGAGAAGATACTGCTGATAACAGGATTGTTAGGTATATTGACAACGGCTTGCAAACGCAAAGAAGAGCCTCGTTTGCCTCTGGTTATCGTGGAAAAGCCGGCCAAGGAGGATGTACAGATATTCGGGGAGTATGTGGGACGTATCCGGCCGGCGAGCTACGTGGAAATTCATGCCCGCGTGGAGGGTTATCTCGAAAAGATGTTGTTTGAGGAAGGAAAGCGGGTGAAACAAGGCGATCCTCTCTTTATTATTAATTCCGCCCAATACCGCGCCCGGGTGGAAAAAGCCAAGGCGCAGTTGAAAAAAGACGAAGCTCAGGCAGCGAAAGCCAAACGCGACGTGGAGCGGTTGAAGCCGCTTTACGAACAACATGCCGCCAGCCAGCTCGATCTCGATAATGCTACGGCGGCCCTCGAAAATTCGGAAGCGAATATAGCCATGAGCAAGGCCGATCTCGACCAGGCCCAACTGGAATTGAGTTATACGGTAGTAACCTCTCCGTTGTCGGGTTATATCAGCGAACGGTTTGTGGATATAGGAACCTTGGTGGGGCCGGGAGCCAAATCCAAGTTGGCGGCTGTGGTGAAAAGCGATACGGTGCTGGTGGATTTTAAAATGACGGCCCTCGATTATCTGCGGGCCGAACGGCGAAACGTGAAATTCGGCGAACAAGATACTACCCGTTCGTGGCAGCCTACGGTGACGGTTACTTTGGCCGATAATTCGGAATATCCGGTAAAAGGTATCGTCGATTTTGCCGACCCCTTGGTCGATCCCGAAACAGGAACATTCGGTGTCAGGGCCGAATTGTCGAATCCGGCGCAGAAGTTGTTGCCCGGACAGTTTACGAAGGTGAAATTGTTGCTCGACGTGCGCGAACGTTCCATCGTAGTGCCCCGTAAGGCGGTTTCCATCGAGAAAGGGGGAGCCTTCATTTATGTGATCCGGCGGGATGATACGGCCGAAAAACGCTTTGTGCAGACCGGCCCCGAAATCGGCAACAATGTAGTGGTGGAACGCGGCTTGGGCGAAAACGAACGGGTAGTGATCGAAGGGTATCATAAATTGGTGCCGGGCGTGAAGGTGCATCCCATCGCTTCGGGTGACGAGAAAGCCATCCGCCTGCTTAGAGAGGAGGAAGAACAATGAAACCGGGGTTCTTTATCGACCGGCCGGTATTTTCTACCGTTCTTTCGGTCTTGATCGTCATTGTGGGGATTATCGGGCTGGCGATGCTGCCGGTCGACCAGTATCCCCAGATCACGCCGCCTGTGGTGAAAATAAACGCTTCGTATCCGGGAGCCAGCGCGCTTACGGTTTCGCAGGCGGTAGCTACTCCTATCGAGCAGGAGCTCAACGGGACGCCGGGCATGATTTATATGCAGAGCAGCAGTTCCAATTCCGGGGGGCTGGGTATTACCGTTACCTTCGATGTTTCCGCCGATCCGGATCTGGCGGCCGTGGAGATCCAGAACCGCGTCAAGCTGGCCGAGAGCCGGTTGCCGGCCGAAGTGGTGCAAAACGGGATTACCATCGAAAAACAGGCGCCCAGCCAGTTGATGACGCTCAGTTTGATGTCGGAAGATCCTAAATTCGATGAGATTTACCTGAGTAATTTTGCCACGATTAATGTGCTGGATGTGCTGCGCCGTATTCCAGGCGTGGGCCGCGTATCGAATATCGGAAGCCGGTATTACGGCATGCAGATCTGGGTGTATCCCGACCGGTTGGCCAATATGGGGCTTACCGTAAAGGATTTGCAGGATGCGCTGAAAGACCAGAATCGCGAGTCGGCTGCCGGAGAACTCGGCAAGCAACCGGTATTGGATGTAGACGTTACCTTGCCTGTTACGGCGCAGGGACGTTTGTCGACCGTGAAGGAATTCGAAGATATTGTGGTGCGGGCCAATTCCGACGGTTCGATCGTCCGGATGAGCGATGTGGCCAGGGTGTCGCTCGAAGCCTCGTCGTATGCTACCGAGAGCGGAATTAACGGCAAGAATGCGGCTATTCTGGGGATTTATATGCTGCCCGGGGCGAATGCGCTGGAGGTGGCCGAACATGTGAAAACGGCTATGAAGGATATTAGCCGGAACTTTCCCGAAGGGTTGGAATATAATTTCCCGTTCGATATGACGGAATATATTTCCCAATCGGTTCACGAAGTATATAAAACTTTGTTTGAAGCGCTTTTTCTGGTGATTCTGGTGGTGTTCCTGTCGTTGCAGAACTGGCGCGCCGCCCTTATTCCCACCATTGCCGTGCCGATTTCGCTTATCGGTACCTTCGGCTTTATGCTTGTGCTGGGCTTCTCGCTGAATATGCTGACGTTGCTGGGGCTTATCCTGGCGATCGGTATCGTGGTAGACGATGCCATCGTGGTGGTGGAGAATGTCGAGCGGATTATGGCCGAGGAGCGGCTTTCGGCCCGCGAGGCTACCCATAAGGCCATGCGCGAGCTTTCGGGCGCGCTGATTGCCACTTCTATGGTGTTGGCGGCCGTTTTTGTGCCGGTCAGTTTTCTGGGGGGAATCACGGGGCAGCTATATCGGCAGTTTTCCGTCACGATTGTGGTTTCGGTATTGCTCTCTACGGTGGTGGCGCTTACCCTTAGTCCGGCCATGTGCGCCATTATTCTCCGGCCGTCGCATGGTAAGAAGCCTTTTGTTTTCCGGAAAATCAACCTTTGGCTTTCTATCGGCAACAAGAAATACACCCGGATATTGGAAAAAGCAATCTGCAATCCGCGACGCGTATTGGCCGGGTTCGGGATGGCGTTGGTAGCTATTTTCGTGTTAAACCGGGCCCTTCCTACCAGTTTTATCCCCGAAGAAGACCAGGGGTTCTTTACCGTGGAGTTGGAAATGCCGGAAGGGGCCACGTTGGAACGTACCCGCCAGGTGACCGACCGCGCCATCGAGTATTTCGAAAAACAAGAAGCTGTAGCTTATGTACAAAATGTAACCGGAAGTAGTCCGCGCATCGGTACTTCCCAGAGCCGCGCTACGCTGACGGTGATTCTCAAATCGTGGGAGGAACGCAAAGCGTCGGGCATGAAGGTGGAGGATGTGATGGAAGCTGCCCGCAAAGAGTTTTATTATTATCCCGAGATCAAGGCTTATCTGAATCGTCCGCCGGTGATTCCCGGCTTGGGGGAAAGCGGAGGATTGGAAATGCAGTTGGAGGCCCGCGGCGACGCTACCTGGGATAATCTGGTAAATGCTACCGATACCTTTCTTTTTTACGCTTCGAAAGCGCCCGAGTTGCAAGGCGTTTCTTCGGCCATGCAATCGGAAATTCCGCAATTGTATTTCGATGTCGATCGCGACCGGGCCAAATTCCTGGGCATTCCTCTGGCGGATATTTTCTCGACGATGAAAGCCTACCTCGGGTCGGTGTATGTAAACGATTTCAATATGTTCAACCGTATTTACCGGGTGTATATCCAGGCTGAAGCGCCCTACAGGGCTACGCAAAATAACATCGGGCTGTTTTTCGTCCGGGCTAAAAACGGAGCTATGGTGCCGCTTACGGCTTTGGGTACGACGCAGTATACGACCGGCCCGGGTACGATCAAGCGTTTCAATATGTTCTCGACGGCTTCGGTAAGCGCCGTGGCTTCGCCCGGCTACAGTACCGGCGAGGCGATGGCGGCGATGGAGCGGATTGCCCGCGAACGTTTGCCGGAGAATATCGGGCTGGAATGGAGCGGTCTTTCTTATCAGGAAAAACAGGCGGGCGGGCAGACGGGGTTTGTCATGGCGTTGGTTTTTCTTTTTGTGTTCCTTTTCCTGGCGGCCCAGTATGAAAGCTGGATTGTTCCGATCGCCGTGCTTTTGTCATTGCCCGTGGCTGCGCTCGGCGCCTATCTGGGCGTGTGGCTGACAGGGTTGGAAAACGATGTGTATTTCCAGATCGGGCTTGTTACCCTCATTGGCTTGGCCGCTAAAAATGCGATTCTGATCGTGGAGTTTGCCAAAGTGCAGGTAGATGCCGGCGTAGGTGTGGTAAAGGCGGCTATCCATGCCGCCCGGATGCGTTTTCGTCCTATTTTGATGACTTCGCTGGCCTTTGTGCTCGGAATGTTGCCGATGGTGCTGGCCAGCGGGCCGGGTTCGGCCTCGCGGCATAGTATCGGGACAGGGGTTTTCTTCGGCATGTTGGTAGCGATTACGATCGGCATTGTGCTGGTGCCTTTCTTCTTTGTCTTGATATACAAATTGAAAGGGAAATTGCGGATGGAACGTTTGATGCGCCGCAAATAGGGTGTAGAAGCGTATAACTAATTCGAATACAAGATAAGATAATGAAACGACAATTCTATATAGTTCTGGTGTCCTGCCTTTTCCTGGGTTTTTCCTCGTGTAAGATCGGGCAGAAGTATGCCCGTCCCGACTTGAATCTTCCTTCCGAGCTCGAGGCGGGAGCCGACTCGGCTTCGGTGGCCGAAATCCCTTGGCAAAGTTTATATACCGATACGGTTCTTCAGCATCTGATTACCGTGGCCCTGGAAAATAATAAAGATATGAAGATAGCTGCGGCGAAGATCAAGGAGATGATAGCGGCCAAACGGATTTCGTTTGCTGCTATGTTTCCCACGGTGGATGCCCGGATATACGGTCAGAAGGAACAACTGAATTACGGGGGAGATAATCCTAAGCCGGATCCGGAATACGGGGGTAAGCTGGCCCTTTCGTGGGAGCTTGATCTTTGGGGGAACCTGCGGTGGGCGAACGAAGCCGGGATCGCGGCTTATATGCAGTCGGTAGAGGCGCGCCGGGCCTTGCAACTGACGATTATCGCCGAGGTGGCGGCCGGCTATTACGAGCTTTGCGCCCTCGACCGGGAATTAGGCATTGTGCAACAAACCCTGGCGGCCCGGCGCGAAGGGCTGCGCCTGGCTAAACTGCGTTTTGAAGGAGGCTTGACTTCCGAGACTGCCTACAGCCAGGCGCAGGTGGAACTGGCCCGTACCGAAACCTTGCTTCCTTCGCTGGAAAGGGAGATCAAACTCAAGGAAAACGATCTGTCGATGTTGCTCGGCCGGTATGCGGGCGATATTCCCCGGGGCCGGTTGCTGAGCGAGCAGCAATTGCCGGATAGGTTGCCCGTGGGGTTGCCTTCTTCGCTGTTGGAACGGCGTCCGGATATGCGTCAGGCCGAACAGCGTCTGCGGGAGGCGAACGCCCGGGTAGGGGTGGCGCATACCGACTTGTTTCCGAAAATACGGCTCACGGGCAACCTGGGATTCGAAAGCGAGGAATTGGGCGATTTTATCAAAAGCCCGGCTTGGTTTCTGGCGGGCGATTTGTTGCAACCGCTGTTTGCAATGGGGAAAAACAAAGCGAGGCTGAAAGCAGCCAAGGCGCGGTATGAACAGGAGGTGTATGGGTATCAGAAAAGCGTGTTGGGCGCGTTCAAGGAAGTGAACAATGCGCTGGTCACGATTCGCAAGGTGAAGGAAATAAGGTCGTCGCGGGCCAGCCTGGAAGCGGCTGCACGGAAATATCTCGATCTGGCCCAGTTGCAGTATATCAACGGGGTGACGAGCTATATGGATGTGCTCGACGCGCAACGCGGCTTGCTGGATGCGCAGATCGGTTTGAATAATGCAGTGCTCGACGAGTTGCTCTCGGTGGTTTATTTGTATAAGGCTTTGGGCGGAGGATATTGAAACCGGGCTTCTTCCGTTGGGGCTGACGCGGCGATAATGCTTATCTTCGATTCGAAGAAATGAAACAAACACAGGCCTCGCCCCGGCATAATGCAAGCAAGTTTTGCTTGTCTGCTCGGTTTGCACTATCTTAGCCTCCCGTATAACACCGAACAGACTTAAAAGAAGGATACCATGCCATTAAATCTACAGAAAAATCTGCCGGCTATCGAATTGTTGAAGCAGGAACATATCTTCGTGATGGATTCGCTGCGGGCTTCCGAGCAGGATATTCGTCCGCTCAGGGTAGTGGTGCTTAACCTGATGCCGTTGAAAATAACGACGGAAACCGACCTGATCCGCCTGTTGAGCAATACGCCTTTGCAGATCGAGCTCGATTTTATGAAAATCAAAGGCCATACGCCCAAGAATACCCCGATCGAACACATGAAAGAATTCTATAAAGATTTCGACGAAATGGCCGGCCGGTATTACGACGGGATGATCGTTACCGGCGCGCCGGTAGAACAGATGCCGTTCGAGGAAGTGAACTATTGGGAGGAAATCATGCGTATTTTCGATTGGGCGCGGGGGCATGTAACGTCGACTTTGTATATATGCTGGGCTGCCCAGGCCGGGCTGTATCATTTTTACGGCATACCGAAATACGACCTTCCCGCCAAAATGTTCGGCGTCTTCCGGCATACCTTGCGTGAACCTTTCCTGCCCATTTTCCGCGGCTTCGACGACGAGTTTTATGTACCCCACAGCCGGCATACCGAAATACGCCGCGAAGATATTCTGAAGAAGCCGGGGCTTATGCTGCTTTCGGAAAGCGAAGAATCGGGCGTTTACATGGCTATGGCCCGGGGCGGCCGCGAATTTTTCATCACCGGCCATTCCGAATATTCTCCCTATACCTTGAACGACGAATATATCCGCGACGTGAACAAAGGATTGCCGATTGCTGTTCCCCGTAATTATTACCGCAACGACGATCCCGTCCAAGGGCCGGTCGTAAGATGGCGCGGGCACGCCAACCTGCTTTTTACCAACTGGCTGAACTATTATGTATACCAGGAAACTCCGTTCCGTATCGAAGCGATCAGCGAGTTGGGCGACTTATAAAGAAAACGACATATGAAAGGAACTGCCGCGACACGCAAAATCGAATTACTCTCGCCCGCCCGGGATCTTACCTGCGGCATCGAAGCCATCAACCACGGAGCCGATGCCGTTTATATAGGTGCTCCCAAGTTCGGCGCCCGTGCGGCAGCCGGCAATACGTTGGCCGACATAGCGGAACTTTGTACATATGCGCATGTATACGACGCGCGCATTTACGTCGCTCTGAATACCATTCTGAAAGAAGAAGAACTGAAAGAAGCCGAAGACCTGATCTGGCGGCTGTACGAAGCCGGAGCCGACGCGCTGATCGTGCAGGATATGGGAATCACCGGCTTGCATCTTCCTCCTATCCCTTTGCATGCCAGTACCCAGACCGACAACCGAACCGTTGAAAAAGTGAAGTTCCTCGAAGCCGCCGGTTTTACCCAGGTGGTACTGGCCCGCGAGCTTTCGCTCGACGAAATCCGCGCCATCCGTGCGGAAACCGCCGTACCGTTGGAAGTATTTGTACACGGAGCCCTCTGTGTGAGCTATAGCGGACAATGCTATCTGAGCGCAGCCCTTAGCGGCCGGAGCGCCAACCGGGGGGAATGCGCCCAATATTGCCGTTTGCCCTATACCTTGGTCGACGCCGAAGGCCGGGAAATCATCAGCGGAAAACATTTGCTCTCCCTTAAAGACATGAACCGTTCGGAAGAATTGGAAGCCTTGCTGGATGCGGGAGTCACGTCGCTTAAAATCGAAGGGAGATTGAAAGACGTTGCCTATGTAAAAAACGTGACGGCTTATTACCGTACCAAGCTGGACGCCATTCTGGAGCGTCGTCCGGAATATAGACGTGCCTCGGCGGGAGTTTCTACATTTTCGTTCGAACCGGCCGTGGAAAAAAGTTTCAACCGCGGATTCACCCCTTTCTTCTTACATGGCCGCACAGCCGATATAACCGCTTTCCATACCCCTAAATCCTTGGGAGAACCGGTAGGGACGGTGAAAGAAATCAAAGACAAATCCTTTACCGTGGCGGGATTGAAGCCGTTGAACAACGGCGACGGCCTGGTGTTTTTCAATCCGCGCGGAGAATTGGAAGGTTTCCGGGTAAACCGGGTGGAAGCAGGCCGGGTATTTCCGTTGGAGATGCCTCCCGTAGCACCTAAAACGCCCTTGTACCGGAATTACGATCTGGCTTTCGAGAAGCAAATGAGCAAACCTTCTTCCCAGCGCAAACTGGCTGTCCGGATCGAGTTCCGCGACCATCCTTTCGGCTTTTCGGTGGCGATGACCGACGAGACCGGCGCACGTGCCGTTTGTACCCAGGCTTTTGCCAAGGAATTAGCCCGTCGCGACCAAGCCGATAATATCCGCATCCAATTATCGAAATTGGGCCAGACCCCCTTCGAGCCCCAGGAAGTGGAAGTATGCCTGTCGGAAAATTGGTTCGTACCCTCTTCCCTGCTGGCCGAGATGCGGCGACTGACGGCGGAAAAACTACTGGCCGTCCGCCGGATGCGTTACCGCCGGGAGCTGGCCCGCCGAGCGGAAACGAAAACAATCCCTCCGTATCCTCACCGCCGCTTGACCTACCGGGGAAACGTATCCAACAGCCTGGCCGCCGCTTTTTATCAACGGCACGGCGTAGAGCAAATCGAACCGGCCTTCGAACAGTTCGCTCCCCGCGACGTCCCCTTGATGTTTGCCAAACACTGCCTGCGCTTTAGTTTGGGTTGGTGCCCTCTTCGCCGGCATACCCCTTCGCCTTATAAAGAACCTTACTTTTTGGTATATAAAGATACCCGTCTGAGGTTGCAATTCGATTGCAAAGCTTGCCGGATGCTGGTCTTCCGGGAAGAAACGCCTCAAGGCTGTTCTCCGGCCGAAAAGGGATAAGCTGACGGCAACGATGATAAATTCTAAAAACAAACCCGATATGAAACAACTTGTTTTCCTTTCCTTTAGCCTGATACTCTGGCTTTCTTCCTGCGCGTCGAAAACTCTCGATCCGGATAAACCGGTATATGTGAAAATCTCCACGACCATGGGCGACGTAACCGTCATGCTCTACGACGATACCCCTTTGCATCGCGATAATTTTATCCGCCTTTGCCAGTCGGACACCTATGAGGGAATGCTCTTCCACCGCATCATCAAAGACTTTGTGGTGCAGGGAGGCGACCCGGAAAGCAAAGCCCACGAGCCCGGCGTGATATACGGAGATGGCGACGGAGGCTATACCGTGCCCGCCGAGATTCGTTCGAACCATTTCAATAAACGAGGCGCGCTGATCGACGCCAAAGAAATCGACGCCGACAACCCCGAACGGGCATCGGCCGGTACCCAATTCTGCTTTGTGCAGGGAAAAAAGCTCACCGACCGCGAACTCGACGAGAAAGAAGCGCGGATCAATGAAATCCGCCGCAATTGGCTTTACTATAAATTCAGGAAAGCCTTGCAGCAGGAACATCCCCTGCCCGCGGCCGCGGCCGGCGCAGCCTTGACGGCCGCCGATTCCCTGAAAATCGATTCGCTCGCTAATCTCTGGCATGTGGAAGCCCTGATTCGGGTAGAAGATACCTTGGCCCAGCTCGGCCGCGCCACGATTCCGGCCGATCGCCGGGAAATCTATAAAACAATAGGCGGCGTGCCTCACCTGGACGGCTCGGTAACTATTTTCGGCGAGGTAACGGAAGGGCTGGATATTGTGGAAAAAATGTCGCTGGTAAAAACCGACAAGCACGACCGGCCCTTGCGCGATGTCATGATAAAATCGACGAAAGTCTTTCAGAACTAATCAAAACGTTTTTTCTTTTGTTCTATACTATACAACGTAAATGTATAGGTATGAAAAAGATTGTTTTGATAGGAGCCACCGGGTTCGTCGGTTCGGCCATTCTCAAGGAAGCGCTCGACCGCGGTTACCAGGTAACGGCCCTCGTGCGCGATCCTTCCCGCTTGAAATTACGGCATCCCCTGCTGAAAGTAATCGGCGGGGATGTGACCGATACCGATTTTCTGGCCGCTCAGATGCGGGGTCAGGAGGCAGTGATCAGCGCCTTCAACCCCGGCTGGTCGAACCCTTCGATTTACCAGGAAACGCTGGAAGGCTACCATTCCATCCTCAACGCCGCCCGGTGGAGCCGCATCCCGCGCTTGCTGATCGTGGGCGGAGCGGGCAGCCTGTATGTAAGCCCGGGCAAGCTGCTGATGGACGAACCCGATATTCCCCAGAAAATGTTGCCGGGCATCAAAAGCCTGGCTAAGGTATACACCGATTTGTTATTGCCCGAAAAAGAAATCGACTGGGTATTCCTCAGCCCCCCTGCCGAGATGACGCCCGGAGAGCGCACCGGAAATTACCGCACGGGAAAAGACGACCTGATTGTAGACGAAGAAGGGAAAAGCCATATTTCCGTGGAAGATTACGCAGCCGCCATGATCGACGAGCTGGAAGAAGGCCCCCATCATCGCGAACGGTTTACCGTGGGCTATTGATATTTTTCGCCTGCCTCTGGGGCGTACGCTTCCCCTCCCTTGCCTACGCAGCTCCTACTCGTCGAGCAACCGGCCGAGTTCATCCAGGTCGCAGGCCAGCAAGTCGGCCCCGGCCTTCTCCAGTTCCTCCCGGCTACCGTAACCGTACAATACGCCGATAGCCGGCAGACCGTGCCGGTGCGCCCCTTCCACATCGTATTTCCGGTCGCCTATCATCACAGCCGGCTCGTTGCGATCGATAGGGAAACGGTCCAAGAGGTACCCGATCACCTCTGCTTTTTCCACCCTTTTCCCGTCCAGCGTACTGCCCGCTATCCCGGCGAAATAGGAAGAAAGATGAAAATGATCGAGAATGCGGACGGCAAAAGCTTCCGGCTTCGACGTAGCCAGGTAAATCCGGCTTCCGGCAGCCGTTTGCTGCCGCAGGAAAGCCTCCATGCCCGGGTATACCTCGTTTTCAAAAATACCTTTTTCGGAAAAATAAGCCCGGTAAGCCCGGATCGCTTTCGCTACCTGCCGGTCGTCGAGACCGTAAAACTCGCGGAAAGAAGCCTGCAAAGGCGGCCCGATAAAGGGATATAAAGTGCGTCGGTCGTCTACCCGGATGCCCAGGCTTTCGAGTGCGTGGGCCACCGAGCGCGTGATGCCTTCCCCCGGATCGGTGACGGTTCCGTCCAGGTCTATTAAAATCGTAGGATATTTCTTTTTCATGATGATGCAGCTATAAAATGAGTAGCTCGATTAGAAAGATGCAACCAAGATCGGCAGCCGATAAAGGCAACCGCGATACAAAGGAAGCAAAGATAAGAGGATTTCCCCGAAATGAAAACAAGGAATCCGGTGGTTTTTATGTAAGTTTGCTCCCATGAAACTCACCGATACACTTCGCGCCTTTATCCGCGAGCATGCTGCCGACGACCTTGCCCGGCTACTGCTCAGCGCCTCCCGCTATCCGGAAATCGACCTGCCCCAGGCCGTCCTCCAGATCGCGGCGCGCCGGCAAATCCGCGATAAACTCCCCGCCTGGCATGCCGACGAAACGCTCTATTTTCCCTCCCGGATTGCGGCCGAACAATGTTCGTCGGAACAAACCGCCCTTTACAAGGCGCAACTGATCGGGCCCGGGGCAAGGCTTTGCGACCTGACCGGCGGTTTGGGCATCGATACCTACTACTTTTCCCTGAAAGCCGGCCACGTGATTTATATGGAACGCTTTCCCGCTTATGCGGAAGCGGCCCGCCATAATTTCGCCTGCCTGGGCGCGGGCAATATCCGGGTAATGGAAGGAGATTCCACCGTTTTATGCGAAGCCGTGGAAGGCATCGACGTTTTTTACATCGACCCGGCCCGGCGCGCAGAAGGCAACCGCCGGGTGTTCGCCCTCACGGATTGCGAACCCGATCTGACACGCCTCTTGCCCCGCCTGCTCGGCAAGGCCCCCACGGTGTTGGCCAAACTTTCACCGATGGCCGATTTAAAGCTTACGCTCGATCTGTTGCCGGGCACGACTGCGGTACATATTCTTTCCGTGCGGAACGAATGCAAGGAACTGATTTTCCGTATCGACCGCGATGCGGAGAAAGCAGGCGGAAAACCCGCCCGTCCCTCTGCCGGTCAAGATGCCTCTGCCGGCTCGCCTGAAATAACCTGCGTGAATTTTACCGCCTCCGGCAAGCAGGAAACCTACACGTTTACGCTCCGGGAAGAAGCGGCCGCCATAGCCCCGCCGGCGACGGCCGTCGCCGCTTATTTGTACGAACCCAACGCTTCCATCCTGAAAGCGGGAGCTTTCAAAAGCATCGCGCTCCGTCTGCACGTAACCAAGCTTCATCCCAGCAGCCATTTATATACTTCCGACCGGTTGGCCGGCGATTTCCCCGGCCGTGTTTTCCGGGTAGAAGAAGTGATTCCTTTTCACGGAAAAAACGTAAAGAACCTTGGCCGCACGCTCCCGCAGGCTAACCTGACCGTCCGCAACTTTCCTCTTTCCGCTGAAGAATTGCGCAAGCGGCTGAAACTGAAGGAGGGCGGCGATACCTACCTGTTCGCTACCACCCTGGCCGATGGACAGAAGGCATTGATTCGTTGCGTCAAATCTTAGCCAGCGTTTTTTCCAGTTTTTCCATATACCTTTTTGCCGCTTCTTCATCCTCGGCCGCCGGACTCCAAGGCGCCAGATCTTCGGGCGTCAAAGGGGCGAAAGGCCCTTTTTTCACTTCATAGATGACGGTGCCGGTTTGCAACACCAGCAACCCGTGCCATAGGCCGGCTTTAATCTCGGCTCCGTAGGTTCCTTCCGCCGGAGCTACCAGGAAGGTTTCCGTAATCTGGCCGCTTTCGTCGAAAGTAAACAAAGCTACCTTTCCGCGCAATACGATACATATTTCTTCTTTTTCCGGGTGAAGATGGCGATGGGGCCGTACATAGGTGCCCGGTTCCATCGCATTGAGCAGGCGGTTTACCGGGTCGTTCAAGTTTTCGTGGAAATTGTAGTTCATCCGCAACCTGGGCGATTGCAGGGCTTTTTCGGTGGTCTTGTCCAGCAAGGCCTTATCGATTATTTTCATATAAACGGGGTTTGAAGTTGTATGCTTTCTATCAGCCGGGAGATAAAGCCGTCGCCTAAGGTTCAGCCTTTTTCAGGCAGTCTTTATAATCGTCAGACAAAATCTCGCCGCATTGTTCCGCCATCTGCCGGATTATTTTCCAACCTTTTTTCCTGGGAATACGGATGCTTTCTCCTACCTTCTGCTCGTGATAGTGTACACTTAATTTATTGACCCGTTTCATTGCGTCCTCTTTTTCTGTTTTTATTCCAGTTTATAACGTCGAGTTCTTCCATCGTGCTGTAAAGCGGTTCGGCCAACAAGGCTTTGATAGCTTTGGAATAACCTAATGCTTGGGCCAGTGCCACGTAGGAAGCCAAAGAAAGGTATGCTTTTGTTCGAATTTCGCTATGGTAGGGGCCGGTACCCCGCTCACAACGGATAAGGCTTCTCGTGAAAGCCCCTTCTCCAACCGGCGTTGCCGCAGGTTGCGAGCCGGCGTACTAAGCAATTCGCCGGGCGTTTCCAGGTCGAAACTATATCTTAAAGACATACTATTATATCTATTAAGTGATAATACCAAGTATATAAGATATTATTGTATTTGATACAAAGATAAGTTTTTAGCCGGAAAGAATGAGAGGCAGGTTGATAAATTTCTGCACTTGCCTGCATTTTGTCTTTTTTCTGTCCTGTTTTCCCGGTCTGTCCATCGCGCCTTTCCAAAAACTTTTCGAGGGTAAACGACGCCGGGAAAAGAGCGGTCGCAAGCCCGGGTGTAAATGAAAAAATATACAATAAGTATCGTATCGGGCGCCTTTCTTCCAAGATGCTTTGTATAGTGTTGGTTAACAATGTATTACGAAATGTTCAAAGGCGACTGAAAATCGGATGCCGGTGAAATGAAAAATGGATGCCGATGAAATTTCGATTACATATTATTATGATTTTTGCAACTATTAGGCAGAAAAAAAAGGCTGATAGAAATCATTTTTTTTGATCACAGCAAACATTCGCGCCACAATCTTGGCTCTCAGAGCATTGATTA
>DBFWLD010000064.1:0-17746 GCA_048465615.1 Tannerellaceae bacterium | reverse complement strand
AGAAAGAAAAAGAAAACCCCCAAAACATAAAAGAAACCGAAAAAGACAAAAAGAGGGTAAACAAGGGGGAAAACTCCCCCTCCCCCCTATCAACGAACGCCCTTTTTATTATATCTTTGCACCCCATGAAGTACTCACTCTCCATCATCATCACCATCCTCGCCCTGCTTACCGCAGGCAGCGACACCCTACACGCCCAACGCCCCGGCGGCGGAGGACGAGCAGAACGCGGCAAATTCTCGCTTTCCAACCTCTCCTCAGCCCAAAAAAACATACCCGACAGCCTGCTCGCACCCGACAGCGCCGCCCAAAACACCAAGCGGCTCACCGCCTACCGCCTCACCCCCGTGCTAGGCGACCGCTACATAGCCCCCCTCGACACCGGCCGGCTCAACTTCGCCAACAGCACCCTGGTCGAATCCAAATCGCTGGCCATCGGCTACCTGGCCAACCTAGGCTCGCCCGCCCAGACCCGCATCTTCACCGAACGCAAAGAAGAACGCGACTTCATCTTCGCCGACGCCTACGACTACTACATCACCACCCCCGAAAACGCCTACTTCTACGACACCAAAATACCCTACACCAACGTGATGTACACCACCGCCGGCGCCAGCCAAAACAAAGCCGAGCAACTAAAAGGCGTGCTGACGATGAACTTCGGCCCCCGTCTTAACGTAGGCGCCGACATCGACTACATCTACAGCCGCGGCCACTACAACTCCAACGGCAACAAACTGCTAAGCTACCGCTTCTTCGCCAGCTACCGCAGCGACCGCTACGAAGCCAACGCCTTCGCCGGCAACTTCAACTTCGTCAACTTCGAAAACGGCGGCCTCACCAACGACCTCTACATCACCCGCCCCGACGACTTCGACCAAAACAAACGCCAGACCGACCCCAAAGCCTTCCCCGTGCGCTACACCCAAACCTGGAACCGCGTACGCGGCAAACAATACTTCCTCACCCACCGCTACAATCTCGGCTTCTACCGCGAGATGACCGAGCGCGAAAAACAAGCCGAGCGCGAAAAACAAGAAGCCGCCCGCCAGCGGCGCCACGACCACGCCGCCCAAGAAACCCCGGCCGGCCAAGCCCCCGAAACCGACAACGACGCCCCGGAAGAAGAACTGCCCCAGCACGTCTTCGTACCCGTATCGAGCATCATCCACACCGTCGACTACCAAGACAACCGTCGCCGCTTCCTCTCGGAAGACCCCTACATCGACACCTGCTACCAACACGTATTCGGCATGGACTCCGCCCTGAACGACCTCACCTCGGCCTGGAAACTACGCAACACCGTAGCCCTCTCGCTGCGCGAAGGCTTCCAAGACTGGGTAAAATTCGGCCTCGCCGCCTACGTAAGCTTCGAAAAACGCCGCTTCAAGCTACCCGCCGCCGTGCCCGGGCTAGACTATCCCGATTTGAGCGGCGGCGAACCCGACGAAGCCGCCGCCCGCGCCCTGCCCCATGCCCGCACCCCCGGCCGCTCCGCCACCCTGCCGGCCACCCGGGCCCACTCGGGCGTAGAAATAAAAATACCCGATCACCTCGACTTCCAGCCCGCCCAGACCTACGACGAATTCTCCACCTACATAGGCGCCGAGCTCTCCAAACGCCAAGGCAACCTGCTCACCTTCAACGCCCACGGCGAACTCTGCATCGCAGGCAGCGACTTCGGCGAGTTCCGCGCGGGCGGCGACTTGCAAACCAAGTTCCCCCTGTTGGGCAAAGAAGCCTCCATCCGGGCCGAAGCCTCGTTGAAAAACACCAACCCGCCCTTCTACCAACGCCACTACCACGGCCGCTACTTCTGGTGGGACAAAGACCTCAACATGGTACAACACCTCTACGCCGGCGCCAAGATCGACCTGGAATCCACCCGCACCCAACTCTCGGGCGGGGTGGAAAGCATCCAAAACTACGTCTACTTCAACAGCCGCAGCTACCCCGAGCAATACGGCAAAAACCTGCAAGTAATCACCCTCCGCCTCAAGCAAGACGTACGCTACCGCGCCTTCGGCTGGGAAAACGAAGCCGCCTACCAACTGAGCAGCAACCAAGACGTGCTGCCCCTTCCCGCGCTCAGCGTCTACTCCAACATGTACCTGGTATTCAAGCTGGCCAAGGTACTCACCGTGCAACTAGGCGCCAACGTATACTACAACACCGCCTATTACGCCCCCTACTACGAGCCCGCCTCGCAGCAATTCCGCCTGCAAGACAAAGACAACCGGGTAAAAGTAGGCAACTACCCGCTGATAAACGCCTACGTGAATTTCCATTTGAAACAAGCGCGCTTCTTCGTGATGGGATACAACCTGAGCCAAAAGTTCGTCAGCCCCAACTATTTCTCGCTGGCGCATTACCCGCTCGACCCGATGGTGCTGAAGATGGGAATCGCGGTGACATTCAATAACTAAACCGGCAGCCCGCGCGGCCGGACAAGCCCATTAGGCCTGTTTCGCGCCCCCGCTTCCCGGCCCCGCGAGCCGCCGGCCCCACATTAAAACGCAACCGCCATGCAACGCAAAAAACTACTTTACCTCTACCTCCTCCTGCTGGCCCTGGCCGCCGGCACGATGACCGCCCTCCGGACGCTTAAAAACCCGCCCTCGGCAGAGCCCGTCCTACCCCGCGACTACGAAGAAATAGCCCGCGAAGGCATCCTCAGGCTGGTAACCGAATACAACCAATCCGGCTACTACATAGCCGGCGACACCATTGAAGGCTTCCAATACGAACTAGGCCGCGCCATAGCCCAGGAATCGGGCCTGGAAATACAAACAGCCCTCGAAATGAACCTGGCCGAAAGCTTCCGCATGCTATCCGAAGGCCAGGTAGACATCGTAGCGCGCAACATCCCCGTCAACAGCGAAATCCGCGAAAAATACCTCTTTACCGACCCCCTCGTTTTAAACAAACAAGTACTGGTACAACGCAAAACCCCAGCCGGCAGCCAGGCCCAACCCCTGCGCAACCAACTGGAACTAGCCCAAAAAACCGTCTACATACCCAAAGACTCCCCCGCCCTGGTACGGCTAAAAAACCTGGAACACGAAATCGGCGACACCATCTACGTCATAGAAGACGATCTATACTCTTCCGAACAACTCGCCATTATGGTAGCCAAAGGCGACATCGACTTTGCCGTCTGCGACCAGCGTATCGCCGCCGAATCGGCCGCCCGCCTGCCCGAGCTCGACATCCAAACCGACATCAGCTTCACCCAATTGCAAGCCTGGGCCGTCCGTCGCGACTCCCCGGCCCTCAGAGACAGCCTGAACACCTGGCTAGGCCGCCTCCACCAAAACGGCACCTTCGACAAAATCTACCAAAAATACTACGGAAAGAAAAAATAACACCCCGACACACCCGGCATTCATGAAAACATATGCTTCGAATCCCGAAAAAACAACCCGCACGTTGGATAACGCCCCACGCACATCGGCCCAACCTTCCCTTCTCGACCTATTACAAATCCCGGGAAAGCTTTCCGACGGAAGTCCCTTTCCTACAACCCTGAAAAACGAAGCAGAGCTGCCATCCGTCCAGCCGGGACAAGTTCCTGCACAAGCTTTCCGGATACCAAATCCCGCACAAGCCACGACACAAACCCGCTCCCGTTCTCAGGGCGAAATCTCCCCACCCCACCCCGGCCCTATGCAATGCTTCAGCACAGAAAAAGCGCCTCACATCGCGCTTCCTCACACAGCCGCCGATATTCATTCTTGTGCCGGCTTACTAGGCCTCGACACCACCTCCGACGCCTTTCAAGCCCTTGGCATTTACAAGGTAAACAAAGTAGATGACAATCAATTATACGATCAGATATTCAACGCTATCAACGCCATAGCCGAAGAAGAGGAAAAACTGGCTCCCCCTCCGCCCTCCCAGCGTCCGAATCCGAAAGGATACTATAATTGGAAAGTCATGGAACACGCTCTGTATGCCCCCATCTGTACCTCCGGCCCCCAAGAAGTAAGCGAAGCCACAGAAGGCATCTGGCAAACCATCGCGGAAACCGCGGGAGGAGCCTTTTACCACCCTGCAAAAAATATGGTCATCCTTGAATCGGATAGCTATAGCAAACGTAATTTACTCCATGAGTTAGGACATTTCAAGCAATACCTGAACATACCGGCCATTCCTTCCCCCCTATCGAACGAGCAAACCCAATTGCTTGAATACCACAATGTGCTACTACATGAAAACCTTTCCCCCGAAACCACCCAGCCCACCCAAAAACCGGGTGAAGACAAATATCGCCAGGCCACAGACGACACCTATAAAAGATTCAAATATAATAAGCCCACCGCGGCTGCGGAAGCAGGCAATATAAAAGTCAAAAACGCAGTAAACGGCTTTGAAAAAACAATGGCCGACGCCATTATCGCAAAGCTTGCCTCTTACGAGCAAGCCATTCGCAACCAAATAAAAGGCCAGCTTCTGGCAGATTGCAGTCCATATTTTGAGAAATCCACATAAACAGTTCTTTTGCACTTCTTCCTCTCCCCCAAACAGGGATTATCCCGGAAAGCCGTTAAGCCATGTATACCTGTTTACGAATCCATATAGAATAAGATAAGCCACATCATTGCGAACACCCTTAAAAACCATCCCCAAGCAACCACTTAACCAAAACAACAACCAACATCCGCCATCTCAAACAACCACCTAACCAAAATGACTATCGGCATCGGCCATCCCCACAGAAAGCGTCAGCTTTCTACAAAGGGCCTTAGCGGATGGGCGTGAAGCGGAGGGTGAAGGCTGAGCGGTTCGGAGCCGCCTTTGTCTGAGCGCAGCGAGTTTAGGCGGTGACAGCGAAGACTTTGCCCGGAGTAGCCCAGACGGTTCAGCCCTTGACTTTTTGTTACTTTTGGGTCAAGCCAAAAGTAAAAGAAAAAGGCGGCAACGCCGCCCCATCCCTATACATATTTTTTTTGCAAGCACATCCTCTTGCCTACAACAAAGCCTTTCGCAGAAAGCTTTTCAAAAAAAGCCTTTCGCAAAAAGCCTTTCGCAAAAAACCCTACCCCCCACGCGCCGGCAACACAAACGAAAACTCCGAGCCCACACCCTCTTCCGACTCCACGGAAATAGAACCACCCATCTTCGTCACCAAACCCTTACAGATCGCCAGCCCCAGGCCGATCCCCTCCACATAATCATTCAACTTCACAAACCGCTGAAACATCGTCTCCAACTTCTCCCGCGCAATACCCACGCCCGTATCCCTGACGTAAAACCTCAGACTCCCTTCGCCCCCCGGCTCATACCCCAAGGTAATCGACCCGGAGCGCGTATTCTTGATCGCGTTATTCACCAAATTATTCACCAACTGAAGCAAACGCACCGGATCGGTGACAAACACACACGTATCCGCCCCCTTGCAAAGACGCATCTCCACCCCCTCGGCCGTCCGCAGCCGCGCCGAAGCAAACACCGTATCCATCAGATCGTTCACATTCACCTCGGAATAATTTATCTGCACCACGTCGGCCTCTATCTTCGACAAATCCAGAATATCGTTGATAAGCTGCATCAAAAGCTGATTATTCGTCTTGATAATCTCGTAATACTGCATCCGCTCCTCATCCGTCTCGGCAAACGCCATCAACTCCGAAAACCCCGTAATCGCGCTCAGCGGCGTACGAATCTCGTGGCTCATATCCGCCAGATACTTCGACTTCATCTTATCGGCCGCCTCGGCCCGGCTCTTGGCCACCTCCAAACTCAACTCCTGATTCTTCCGCTCCTGGATATTGGTAGAACACCCCAGCAACACCGTAGGACGTCCCGCCTCGTCGCGCTCATACACATGAGTCGACGTCTCGCGCCAGCAATAGGCCTCGGAAGGACTATACCGCAACCGCACCTCCGCCTTCAAATCCTCGATCTCCCCCTTGCAAAGCCGCTTGAAATCCTTCACATACAAAGCCAGGTCGTCCGGATGCACGCAAGAAGCAAACACCGGCCAAGGATAATTCACCATCCGGTCGGTATTCGACCCCGTGTCGCTCAGGCTGATAACCGTATCGTCGAAATCGCAGCGGCTATCCGGATTCACCCTGATCGAGCTGATGCGCACATCGCTCGTCTGAAGAGCCATCTTCGTCAACGTACGCGTACGCCTCAAATCGTGCTCCACCTCCAGCTTGGCCGTAATATCGCGCCAGAGCACCAGCAAAAGCGGATGCCCGTCGGCCAGCGAAAGCGGATACTTGGTAATTTCCAGATGATGCAAGCTACCGTCGGCCCCCTCGATCTTGCAATAAAATTCGGCCGGCCGTCCCGTCTGCATAATCCGCCGGTCGGTAGCCGCCCTCTCCTCCGGCGTAAGCCACGAGTCGTAACGGATTTCAAAATCGTCGCGTCCCTCGATACGCCCCGTGCCGATGCCGGTAATTTCCTCCATGAACCGGTTCCAGTAAAGATAGGTAAAATGGTTGGCGGCATCTTTCACGAAAACGCCCATCGGCAGTTTGTCGAGAATGGTAGTAATCAATTCCTGCAAATCCATACAAGCCGTAGCGCTTCGAATGAGTTTCGATTGAAGATTTTTCGAATCTTCGCGGTGTTCCATATCAGTTGCTTTTTTGATGTAAACAGTTGCTTTTTCGGTATAAATTGGCATAAAGGTATTGATTTTTCCCGAAAGACGAGGCAGCCGGGCCGCAAATAATACCCTTTTGCCTAAAAAAATGAGACATTTTGAAGCGAACAAAGGCCATATTGTAGAAAATATTGCTGAATATTACCTATCTTTACCCTCCGAATTTAATGAGAAAAGATGAGATTTGATGAATTGAAGCTGGAAGAAGCCGTCCTGGACGGCCTCGACGCTATGAATTTCCAGGAAACTACGCCGGTGCAGGAGCTCACCATTCCGGTGATTCTGGAAGGGAAGGATATTATTGCCTGCGCCCAGACCGGTACGGGCAAGACGGCGGCATACGTGCTGCCCGTAATCAACGAACTGAGCAAGGGCATGCACGACCAGAATGCGGTAAACGCGGTCATCATGGCCCCCACGCGCGAATTGGCGCAGCAGATCGATCAGCAGATCGAGGGGTTTACGTACTTTATCCCCGTATCGGCCGTGGCGGTATACGGAGGAACCGACGGCATTGCCTGGGAGCAGCAGAAGAGGGGCCTGGAAAAGGGCGCCGACATCGTGATCGCTACCCCGGGGCGGTTGTTGTCGCATATCAAGCTGGGCACGGTCGATTTGTCGAAGGTATCGTTTTTCGTGCTCGACGAGGCCGACCGGATGCTGGACATGGGCTTTTTCGAGGACATCATGCAGGTTCAGAAATTGCTGCCCCCCACCTGCCAGACCATTATGTTTTCGGCCACGATGCCGCCCAAAATCCGTACCTTGGCCAAGACCATTCTGAAGAATCCGGAGGAGATACGGATTGCCATTTCGCGCCCCCCGGAGTCGATCTTGCAGACGGCGTATATTTGTTTTGATATTCAGAAGCTGTGGATTCTGGAGGATTTGTTTTCGCAAAGCCGGCCGCAGCGGGTGATTATTTTCTCGTCGTCGAAGATGAAGGTGAAGGAACTGGCCAGCACGTTGAAGCGGATGAAGTTTAACGTGGCGGCGATGCACTCCGACCTGGAGCAGTCGGAGCGCGAGGAGGTGATGAAGGAGTTCAAGAACGGCCATATCGATATTCTGGTAGCTACCGACGTGGTGGCGCGGGGTATCGACATCAACGACATCAAGCTGGTAGTGAACTTCGATATTCCGCACGATCCGGAGGATTACGTGCATCGCATCGGCCGTACGGCGCGCGGCACGAACGGCGAGGGATTGGCCATTACGTTCGTCTCGACCGACGAGCAGGCGCAGTTCAAGCGCATCGAGGAGTTTTTGGACAAGGAGGTGTATAAGATTCCTATCGATCCCAAGTTCGGCGAGACGCCTTTGTACGAGCCCCAGAAATATGGCATGGTGCGTCGCGGCCGAGGTCGTCCGCCCAAGAACGGAGGGGGCGCGGGCGGCGCGCGCAAATCGGGCGGCTACCAGAAGCGGGGGCAGGCCAGGAAGTGATGCCCGGCCGCCCGGGGTGTTTTCCGGGCGCGAACCGACGCTCGCTTCAATTGTCGGTCCGGATAGAGGAAAGGCTGCGCGTTCCGCGGAAAAAACGGGGATAGGCAGCCTGTTTCTTTTTCAGGGAGACCGGAGAAAGGAGTTTGCCGGCCGGTTTACGGGACTCTTCCCCCCCTCTGCGGCAGTTGTCTTTTAAACTCCCATATGATTGACCTTTAAATTATTTCCCCATGAAAACCTCTATCCCACAGCCGGAAAGCGTATCCCGTACGCCTGACCATCATCCTAAGGTCTCCCGGCAGGCATCCATGACGGAGATTTTGCAAGCTTACCGGAGAAATATCCCGGCTATGCCGGCCGGTTGGCAAACGGGCCTGACGACCGGGGAGGCTTTGCCTTTGCAAGCGGCCGGGAAAAGGCCGGCCGGAGTTGTCGTACAACGTTTGGTGCAGGTGGCAGGCGAGGATATTACGGAGGACGTGCTGACAGCAGCGATCATATCGGCATTTAAAAGCGAGTGGTGGTTGGATAAGCAAAAGAAAACTTATTTGAAGAAGGGCCTGACCGACTTGCATCCGACAAAGGGGATTCTCTTAAAAAACGATCTTTGGGCTATCTACCAAACGTTAACATTAAATTTAACGGATAATGATTCACTTATTCATCAGGTGGGGCAGGACATTTACCTATACCTGAAAGATAATCGTTCTCCGATAATCGGTACGCCTCACCAGCAGAGCGAATATGCCATGGATCCTACCCGAAGGCACCCCGGGCATGTGGGGGATAGGGATATGCGAATTTACAGAAGTATGCCGAAATATGCCTGGGACGCAGCGAGTTTGAAAGGGCATGGCGGGTCGTTAGGCGAGGCGATGAATTATTTCCAACAGCAAAAAAGGGATACGGCCGTTCATGCTAATCATGTTTATTATTTGGTGGAATTTCGGTTGCCCGGCAAGGCGTTAGATACGATGGTGGGGACGATAGGAGCGGGCGGCGAGGGGGTTCGGAGTACCGCGGATAAATTTGGAGGCAAGAAGGAGAGTACAAGCGAATTTGGTATCGAGAAGAATTTTTTCAGCGTGGATATGGAGCATGCAGCTACTATTTTAAGTGCGGTTGCCGGGGCAACGAGCCGGGTGGTTGCTTCGACGGGGGTTATGCCTGCGGTTGTCCAACAGCTGGGCAGTGCGTGGAATTCCACTAATCAGGTCGACAAAACCGGGTGGTAGAAGGCTTGAAGGGGGTGGAAACACGACAATCCGGTCGACCAAATGGGGTGGTAGAAAGCTTGAAGGGGGATTAGGAGGTTTAATTAATTTGGCGGGATAAAATAACTGGCAAGGCAAGAGGGGATGGATGGAAGGGAAGGCAGAGGGAAGGTGAAATAGGTCGCGGAAGATGTAGAGAAGGGTGGTTTGCCCGGCTATTTTGAAATGTATCCTGATTGTGTGTTTGCCGGTTTTCTCTTTTTACTTTACCTTTTTTGCTTTTTTCCGGGGGGATTTGGTATGCTTGTCTTTTTTTCAAGAATGGGGGTGATGGGGTGCGGGGCTTTCCAAGAAGGGAGCTGATGCGTTGCCGGGCTTTTCAAGAAGGGAGTTGATACGATACTGATTTTCCAAGAAGGGAATTGATACGTTGCCGGGCTTTTCAAGAAGGGAGTTGATACGATACTGATTTTCCAAGAAGGGAGCTGATACGTTGCCGGGCTTTTCAAGAAGGAATCTGACACACCCCCTACCCCCTCTCAAGAGGGGAAGGGAATACTCTCGGATACCCCGTACTATTCTATCCTATTATATATATCCTATTATATATATGCTATTATATACTATATGGGTATTCATTCTGGCGACAGAAGGTAACTTTTCCCCTCTTGAGAGGGGGTAGGGGGGGTGTGACAGGGCCAAAGATAAAAGGATGTTATCTTCCTCGGCTACGATGATTTTACACGAATGAAAAGAACCGGCTAAAATCTTAAAAAGTCTCTACCAAAACAATCCCAAAAACCTACCTCAAAACATAACACCAAAAACTTCACAAAAACAAGACACAAAAAACTTCATCAAAACGAAACACAAACCATACACCAAAACAAGACACAAAAACAAAACACAAAAACTCCATAAAAACAAAACCCCAACCCTACACCCCAAAAAACCACCCAACCCTACACCAAAAAACCCCCGCTCCCCCACCCCAACATCCACAAAAAAGCTGCCGGACCATAGAAACCCGATGCCGGCAGCTTATATTTCACTTCCCGCATCCGGTTCCTATAATCCGGCAGCCACTTTCCTATACAAAGCCGCCTACCGGCAAACTCTACCCGTTCATCGAAGCCAGGAACTCCATATTATCTACGGTCTGCTCCATACGCTTCTTCACGAATTCCATCGCTTCCATCGAATTCATGTCGGCCAGGTACTTGCGCAAGATCCACATCCGGTTGAGCGTGCTTTCATCCTGCAACAAATCGTCGCGGCGCGTGCTCGAAGCCGTAATATCCACAGCCGGATACACCCGCTTGTTCGAGAGCTTGCGGTCGAGCTGCAATTCCATATTGCCCGTACCCTTGAATTCCTCGAAAATCACGTCGTCCATCTTCGAACCCGTTTCCGTCAGAGCCGTAGCCAGAATCGTCAGGCTGCCGCCGTTTTCGATATTACGCGCGGCCCCGAAGAAACGCTTAGGCTTCTGCAACGCGTTGGCATCCACACCGCCCGAAAGCACCTTGCCCGAAGCCGGCTGCACCGTATTGTAAGCGCGCGCCAGACGGGTGATGGAGTCGAGCAAGATAACCACGTCGTGGCCGCATTCCACCATACGCTTGGCCTTGTTGAGCACAATCTCGGCAATCTTCACATGGCGTTCGGCCGGCTCGTCGAAGGTAGAGGCTATCACCTCGGCATCGACGCTGCGAGCCATGTCGGTCACTTCTTCCGGGCGTTCGTCGATCAGGAGGATAATCATATACACCTCCGGATGATTGGCTGCGATGGCATTAGCTATATCTTTGAGCAACATCGTCTTACCCGTCTTGGGCTGGGCCACGATCAGACCGCGCTGCCCCTTGCCGATGGGCGAGAACAAATCGACCACGCGCACGGCGATATTATCGTATACTTTCGGCGCGCGGCGGGTGGTGAGCATGAATTTCTCGTCGGGGAAAAGCGGCGTGAGATGGTCGAAGGGCACGCGGTCGCGTACTTCCTCGGGGGTACGGCCGTTGATGCGGTCGACCTTTACCAGGGGGAAATATTTTTCGCCTTCCTTGGGCGGACGAATCGCGCCTTCCACCACGTCGCCCGTTTTCAGGCCGAAGAGCTTGATTTGCGATTGGGATACGTAGATGTCGTCGGGCGAAGTGAGGTAATTATAATCGGACGAGCGCAGGAAGCCGTAACCGTCGGGCATCATTTCCAGCACGCCGGTACCGATCAGGATGCCGTCGAACTCGTATTGCTTTTCTTGCGACTGGCTGGCGGCCGGGTTGTTCTGGCGGTTGTTGCCGGGGTTATTGTTGTTGTGATTGTTCTGGCGGTTCTGCCTGCCCGGCTGTCCGGCGTTATTGGCGTCGGCCGAGGAGCGGTTGGGGTCGGACTTGGAAGGCGCGAAGGGGAAGATTTGGTCGAGTACCGAATTGGCGTCGGGATGGCGGAATACCACCCGGCGGGGAGACTCGCCTTCGGCTTGCTGGGGAGCGGAAGAGGCGGAGGAAGCGGAGGCCGGCTGAGCGGCGGTTTCGCTTTGGGCGCGGGTTTCTTCCGGTTCTCCTTCGGCTACCACGGGGGGCAACAGGGGTTTTTCTCCTGCGCCCGGTTGGGGCTGGCCGGCCCCCGTTTGGGCTCCTTGCGCTTGGCTTCCTTGCGTTTGGCCGGCCCCCGCTTGACTTGCTTGGCCCCCTCCGGCTTGCGAGGCGGGGCCTGCTTGCGGGGCGGGGCGGTCGGCTTTTTCCTGGCGGGAAGCGTTTCCGGCGCCCGCGCCCGGGGCTGCTTGTCCGGCCGGGTGGGCCTGACGTCCGGGCTTATGGGGCGTGGCTTCCGGGGCGGGCAGTTCGGTGACGGTGGAGATGGTCTCCGTTTTTTTCGATACTACCACGTCTTCGCCTTCCACGGCCGGGGCGATGGCGCCGGCTACTTTTTCTTTCTTTTCGATACGTACTCTTTTCTTTCGTTCGGTTTGTTCTTTTTTGTCGGCGGGCGCGGGGGCGGCGTTGGCTTTTTCGGCTTCGCCCGGCGTGGCGTTGGCGGCGGGGGCGGGGGCGTTGGTCGCGCCGGCGGCTGCTTCGAACGCGAGGCCGGCGGCTGCGGCTTTGGCGGCGGCTTCGGCGGCTTTGGCGGCTTTGGAAGGACGGCCTCGTTTGCGGCCTGGTTCCGGACGGCTTTGCTCGGCCTTCTTTGCTTCTTTTTCTTTCATTTTTTCAGCATGAATGCCGGCATAAGAGATGGCTTGTTCGTCGAGAATGCGGTATACCAGTTCCTCTTTTTTAAGGCTGTTTACCTTGGTAATTCCTAGTTCTTCCGCGATGCTTTGGAGCTCGGGCAGAAGTTTCTCGTTTAGTTCTAGAATGTTATATTTTTGCATATTGAGAAGTGAATGATAAAAATGCCGGACGTGCCATACGGTCGATAAGACGCATGGACGCTTGAGGTCACCCTATCTTATTTGATTAAAAAATAAATATGTTTCATGTAAAAAAAAACCGGATGGTTCAACTAACTTCGAATGTTTAGTTCAGAACTCGGGAGTAATTCGCCAGCAAATGTAGCAATATTTTCATAGTTCTTCGTCTTTTTGAAAGAAAATTTTCACCATCAGCATATTTTTTGTTTCCTCCCTCACGCGAAAGCGGTTGTCCGGGCGTTCGTTTACGATCCAGATGATGTCCTGGGCGCTACAGAGCAGCCAGGCGTTTTCTTTTTCGGCGCGGCTGAACTTGCGGTCGGTAAAATAGTCGCTTACTTTTTTGCGGCCTTTCATGCCCAGGGGCACGAAGCGGTCGCCGGGTTGCCAGCGGCGCAGATAGAGGGGAAAACGGAGTTTATCGTAATCGAAGCAGGCTGTGGCCCGATCGTTGTCGAAGGGGTATTTTCCCCCCGGGAAGGTTGTTTCCCGTTCTGCTAAAACAATTTTCCGGCAGCTTAGTTGCACGGGGCAACCGGGTCCGGAGCCTTTTTCGCCTATTTCGTAGGGGCCGGCGGACGGCGGGGCAGACGGCGGGCCAAATGAAGAGGACGGGGCCTGAGGGGCAGACGGCGGGCAAAGCGAAACAGCGGAGGCCTGCGGGGCAGACGGCGAAGCGGGATGCGGCAAGGCAAAACCGGGTTTGCTTTCCGGGCGGGAAGCAGGATGCGGGGCGTCTGCTTTTCCGGCCTTCCGGCCTTCCGGCAACGGATCGAGCAGCAAGCGGCCGCGGTCTTTTATCAGGCGATAGGAAGATGAGAAAAATTGTTTGCCCGAAATACCGTTCAGGGCGCGGAACACCTCGCGGCTTACCGTCCGGGTAAAGCCGTAGGGACGCAGCAACTCGTATAAAACGGTTTGGGGCGAAGGATAGGCCAAGAGCGCGGGGATGGAAATCTGGCCGGCCGAAAGGAATGCCGAGGCGCGGGCTTGCTCGACGACCGAACTGTAGATCGTCTCGGCCTCGGCCAGATGGGCGGCCGAGCGGGCCAGGGTAGAGCGGGCGGCGGGATTGATTTTTTCCAGCAAAGGAATAACTCGATGGCGGAGAAAATTGCGGGTATAATCGTCGGAAAGATTGGTACTGTCGGTCACGTAAGTCAAACCGCGGTCGGCCAGCCACGCAAGGATTTCTTCGCGGCTGACGTCCAGAAGGGGGCGCACCACATAGCCGTTGCGCGGGCGGATGCCGGTAAGCCCCCGGATGCCGGAGCCGCGCACGAGGTTCATAAGAAGGGTCTCCGCGCTGTCGTCGCGATGGTGGGCCACGGCGATAGCCTCGGCATCCAGCCGGCGACGCATTTCTTCAAACCAGGCGTAGCGCAATTCGCGGGCGGCCGTTTCGATGGAAAGGTGTTGGCGGGCGGCGTAGGCGGCGGTGTCGAAGTCGGTTTTATAAAAGGGTATGCCCAGGGTTTGGCAGGCGAAGTGGCGAGCGAAGGCTTCGTCGCGCATCGATTCCTCGCCGCGCAGGTGGAAGTTGCAATGCAGAGCGACCACGGGGTAGCCCAGACGCGTCAGTATATCGGCCAAAGCCACGGAATCGGCCCCCCCGCTGAGGCCGACCACGACGGGGCGACCGGTTTGCGCAGGGCGTTCGGCTTGTCCGGGGCGATCGGTTTGTCCGGGGCGATCGGTTTGCTCAGGGCAATCGGTTTGTCCAAATCGTTCAGCTTGGCCAGAACGATCGGTTTGTCCAAACCGTTCGGCTTGCCCGGGAGGCAACAGCCCGTATTGTTCGATATAAGCGCGGATGCGTTGGAGCATAAGGTATAGCTATTTTTATAAAGATGAATCAGTCAATAAGAAGCAACCGCCGAGGCGGCCACGAGCCCGGGAGGCGAAAGATGGGGGCTGAGGGATGAAACCGGGGGTAAAAAAGATAAAAAAAGGGAGAGAAAAGAGAGAAAAAAGACGGAGTATTCTTCTAAAAAAATACAATAAGCCCCGGCAGAAACCCTCTTTCCGAAGATGTTTTGTATTTACCTCATTATCAATCATATATAATTCACAGAGATTTCATACCGAAGGAACAAAAATTCCATCGGCATGAAATTCGAATTTCATCGGCATCCATTTTTTATTTCTTGCTTATGCAATCCGAATTTCCTGCCGGTTGACTTTTTTCCTCTGAAAAAAAATGACAATAACCCTAACCCGGGTTTCCTTCTTTTTGAGCTTCGGTCCGTTTCTTCCTTTTTTCAGAATTGCCCTTTCTTTTTCCGGGATCGGCCGCTTCTTTTTCAGAAGACAACTCTCCTTTTCCAGTTTTCCCGGAAAGGCTTTTTCATCCTTGAAGAAACGATCTTTATTTGCTCGGAATCCAAAGAGCCCTTTTCAGAAGACAACTCTCCTTTTCCAGTTTTCCCGGAAAGGCTTTTTCACCCTTGAAGAAACGATCTTTATTTGCTCGGAATCCCCCGCTTCGTTTTCCACAAACGTCCCTTCTTCTTTGTCGGTTTCTCCAAACCGCTTCCTCCCTTTTTTCAGAACCAACCGGCTCCGTCCGGGAGAAGCGGAACCCACCCTCTTTTTAGGCAAGCCCCTCCTACCCCCGCCACTTCTCCCCGTAAAAAAACGGAAAGGCGCAGACCGTTCTGCCCCCGAAACCTCACGGCCTTATCCGGACCCGGCAGATGGCTGCGCCTTCCTCTCATCCTAATCTAAAAATGATCTTATTATTCGAGAAAATGATCTTATTATTTTGAGGAACAGCTATATCAATTCTTTCAGGGAAGCCCGGGCCCATCGCCCGGCTTCACTCCCTTTTTCCCTATTGCTCCACGCCGGCCAATTCCGGGTCGATCATAATACGTCCGCAATACTCGCAAACGATAATCTTCTTGCGCAGCTTAATATCCATCTGCTTCTGAGGCGGAATCTTATTAAAGCATCCCCCGCAAGCATCGCGCTGGATATACACCACGGCCAAACCGTTGCGCGCTCCCTTGCGGATACGCTTGAAAGCAGCCAGCAGGCGCGGTTCGACGGTAGCTTCCAGCTTCTTCGCCTTCTCGCGCAACTTCTCTTCGTCCTGCTTCGTTTCGGTAATAATCTGCTCCAGCTCGCTCTGTTTCTGCACCAGGTCGGCCTTGCGTCCGTCGAGCTTTTCGGTCAGAGAAGCAATTTCCTGCTTTTTGTCCTTGATCGCCTCGCCGGCCTCGCGGATTTTCTTTTCGGAAAATTCGATCTCCAGCCCCTGGAACTCGATTTCTTTCGACAAATTATCGAACTCGCGGTTGTTGCGTACATTATCCAACTGCGATTTATATCGTTCAATCAACCCCGTCGATTCGTTGATCCTGTTCTTCTGATCCACAACCGCCGCTTCGAAATCCTCAATATCCGCCTGATAATTTTGCAGGCGCGTTTCCAACCCTGCTATCTCGTCCTCCAAATCCTGTACTTCCAGGGGCAACTCGCCGCGGAGGGTTTTGATTTTATCAATTTCAGTCATCATCGTCTGAAGCTGGTACAAAGTCGAAAGCTTCTCTTCCACCGTGTATTCCTTTTCAGCTGATTGTTTGTCTGTAGCCATTCTATAAATATTTTACTGGGTTTGAATTTACATTCGAAAAATGTACGGCAAAGGTAGGGAATTTTTTCGATATGATGTCATAAAAAATATCTTTTGTACATATTTCCGACTCGTAATGCCCGATTGCGGCCAGGAGGATGCGCCCGTCTACATCGTAAAAGTCGTTGTACTTGGCTTCTCCGGTCAGGAAAACGTCGGCTCCGTAGGCTATGGCTTCTTTGGCCAGAAAGGCCCCCGCCCCGCCGCATACGGCCACTTCGCGCACCGGACGGGATGTAAAAGGCGAATGGCGGATGCTTTCTACATGGAAGAGTTCTTTGATGCGGAGCAGGAAATCGCGCTCGTCTTCGCTCTCGGCAAGGCAGCCCACGATGCCGCTTCCGGCTTGTTGCCACTTATTGGCCAGGGGGTAGAAATCGAAGGCCGGTTCTTCGTAAGGATGTACCGAGAGCAGGGCGCGCCGGACGGCGGCTTCGCGGTAGGCGGGCAGAATGGTCTCGATGCGTACCTCGCGCTCGGCGTGGAGCCGGTTTATTTGCCCCACAAAGGGGTTTGCTCCTTCCAGGGGGCGGAAGGTGCCTTCGCCTGTGAGGTTGAAGCTGCAACTGTCGTAGCCTCCGGTATGGCCGGCGCCGGCGTTGAAGAGGGCGGCGCGGGTAGCCTCGGCATAGGCCTCGGGCACGAAGGTAACGAGTTTGAGCAGGGCTGCTTGCGAAGGCTTGAGGATGCGTACGTTCTCGAGGCCGATCAGCTCGGCCAGCCGGTAGTTGACGCCTCCCACGGCATTGTCAAGGTTGGTATGGGCGGCATAGACCGCCAGGTCGTATTTGCAGGCCTTCATCATGCACCGCTCGATATAGGTGCTTCCCGTGAGCGATTTGAAGGGGCGGAAGGCCAGCGGATGGTGGGCGATGATGAGGTTGCAGCCGCGAAGGATGGCTTCGTCGATCACGGCTTCGGTGACGTCGAGCGTGAGCAGGGCGCCGGTAGCGGGCCGGGCGGCATCGCCTACCTGGAGCCCGGCATTGTCGAAGTCGTCTTGCAGGGGCAGCGGGGCGTATTGCTCGATGGCGGCCAGTATGTCTTTGATTTTTAGCATAGGGGATGGGGTTTTATTGTTTTTTCGCCTTTGTCGGGGCGTTGTTTTTTCCCGCCGGGGCTTGTATGGGGCTTGCCGGAGGGGTATCGGGAGTAAAAATAATTATTTTTTGGAAATAGGGGGGCGGCGGGGGGTGTCAATAAGGGGTATTTTTTGAAAAAAAGGGGTATTTTTTGGGAAAAAGAGGATTTTCTGAAATAAGGTATATTTCCTGAAGAAAGAGGGATTTTCTGAAAAAGGCGTATTTCGGTTCACTTCGGAAAGGTGGGGAGTTCTTCAAAAGATTTTTATGCATAGAGCGGCGTTGCCGCTTTTTTCTTTTACTTTTGGCTTGATCCAAAAGTAACAA
>DBFWLD010000063.1:0-107958 GCA_048465615.1 Tannerellaceae bacterium | reverse complement strand
ATAAAACAAATAAGGATAATACCAACTAGTATTTGGTAGTGCCACCTAATTCGAAATACAGAAGGAGGCAGAATTTTCTCTGTGAACATGCAAAAATATTCTTCCGACCACGACTAATTCCAAATACATGCCGATGAAATTCGGATTGCATGCTTATGAAATTTTCATTTCACCGGCATGAAATTTCAAGCCGGTGGCAACACTCGCACAACAGGCTGATTTTCAAAAAGATACAAAAGTACATTTTTTGTTTGGCCGGAAGCCTTGCTTATTGTCGTTTTTTCTTGATAAAAGGGGGAATGGAAAGAGAAAACAAACTGTCTCTTGGGCAGGGAAACCGCCACGCGGCGAAGCCCGGTAGCCGGGAAACCTATTCCCCCCTACCGGCGTTTTTTGCGCCGCTTTATTTTTCCCGTCCGGAATTTGTACCTCCAGGCAAATATCCTTACTTTTGAGTCCGGAACAAGCATATCATATCGTATGAAAATCATCAATCTGGAAAAGACGGATTCGGTTCTGGGACAGTTCGTGGCCGAATTGCGGGATGTACACATTCAGCAGGATAGCATGCGTTTTCGCCGCAATATGGAACGTATCGGCGAGATTATGGCGTATGAAATCAGTAAGAAATTCACTTATAGCACCAAAGAAATCGGTTCGCCGCTGGGGACGGCGGCTGTACGTACGCCCGACGACCGGGTGGTGGTCGGCACCATACTCCGGGCCGGGCTGCCTTTTCACCAGGGTTTCCTCAGTTGTCTGGATCATGCCGGAAATGCTTTTGTTTCGGCTTACCGGAAATATAAAGACCGGCTGAATTTCGATATTCATATCGAATATATCGCTTCGCCGTGGCTCGAGGGCAAAACGCTGGTGCTTACCGACCCCATGCTGGCTACCGGCAGCTCGATGGAACTGGCTTACGAGGCGTTGCGCACGAAGGGCGAACCGGCCGAAGTACACCTGGCTTCGATTATCGCCAGCCGCGAGGCGCTCGACTACCTGCAACAAAAAATGCCCGACCAGAAAACCACGCTCTGGATTGCCGCCCTCGACGACCGGCTCGACGAACATTCCTATATCGTTCCCGGCTTGGGCGACGCGGGCGATCTGGCTTATGGAGAAAAAGAATAAGCCGGCGGCAGCCGTCGCCTGCTCAGCCGGGCAAGGTAAACCAGAAAGTACTTCCCTTCCCTATTTCCGATTCTACCCCCATTTGGCCGCCGAAGCGCTTTACGATGGTTTCGCAAATGGAAAGCCCCAGCCCCGTGCCTTGCTTGAACGGGTTTCCTTTGTAAAAGCGATCGAAGATATGTTCGCATACGGACGAGGGCATTCCTTCGCCGGTATCGGCTACCGAAAAGCGCAAGACGCCGGGAAGTTGCTCGTAAGCCAGGGTAATGCTTCCTTCCACAGTATATTTGACGGCGTTGTTCAGAAAGTTGGTCAGCACCTGCGTCAGCCGGATAGGGTCGGAGCAGATCACGCAGGGCCGCGATTCCGGCTCAAAGATCAAACTCACGCCCGGGGGCATTTTAATGCGGAAAGAGGCGGCTATTTCCCGGCACATTTCCGCTACGTCGACTTGGGAAAAATTAAACTCCATCGTATTCGATTCGATTTTGGCCAAATCCAGAATATCGGATATTAACTGCAACAATAAAGCGTTGTTCTTCTGAATGATGTCGGTAAAGAGTTCTTTTTCTTCCGGCTCGTCGGTTTCGGCCAGCAGGGTGGAAAAGCCTACGATGGCATTTAAAGGCGTACGTATCTCGTGGCTCATATTAGCCAGAAACGCCGATTTGAGGCGGTCGAGCTCTTGGGCCTTTTCCCGTTGAAACTGGTTTTCTTTCAACTCGGTAATATCGTAATTGATGCAATAGGTTTCCAACCGGCCCTTGGAGATACCTTGGATATTGCACATTACGTAAGCCCGGATCCATTTCCATCCCTCACCGGTGTCGACGCGCAATTCCTTCCTGATCTGGCTGGCGCGGCCTTGCCGGGCTTTTTCGAAAAAGTGGAGCATTACCGCCCGGTCTTCGGGGTGGATATGGGGGTAGATGCAAAGCAGGTCTTTCAACGGGGTGCCGGGCTTTTCGCCGATGTTTTCATACCATTGATCGATGGCGAAACCCTCGCCCGAGAAAAGATCGTATTTGGCATATCCCACTTTGGCGTAGGTGCTTACCAGGGTGAATATGGTTTCGAATTCTTCAATCCGGTTGTAGGCGATCACCTTTTCGGTATTGTCGATATTGATCAGTATATAACTTTGCAGTTCGCCTTCCTTATCGTACAACATGCTTACTTTGGTGGTAATTTCCACATGGCCTTTTTTCCGGGTGGAGTAATAATTTTCCAGCGTGTCGAACGGAAAGTCCAGCCGGAAAGTAACCGGCCTGCGTTTTTTCATTTGTACCACAATATCCGGCGGAATATTGGGATTTTCGAAAATATTCACGCCCACGACGTCCGGCTTCGAGCGGATGCCGAATATTTCCATATCCTTGTTATTGAGGTCGACCAGATAGCCTTCTTTATCGTAAAGCTCGATTCCTACCGGGATATTGGCGTAAATGTCTTTCAATAATTTCCCTTTCTGGTCGAGCGCGTCGCGCGCTTTGGTCATTTCGGTAAGAATGCTGATCAGGTTGGCTACCGACGAAAGCCATTGGTAGTCTTCCTGAGTCCAATAACGGGGCCGCCCCACGGTATCGACCCCCATAAATCCAGATACGTTTCCTTTGATGGCCAGGGGTATCAGCATGGTAGAGCTTACTTCGCCTTTTACCCATAAGGCTTTTTCCGGAGCCGCCTCGGGCGGCAGATCGTCGAGGGTACTGATCGGCAAGGGTTGGTTTTGACGCATTTTTTCTACTACCCAGGGTATCCGGGCGAAAGGCAGGTGTCTGAAATTGGCTTTTAGCGACCTCACCCCCTCGCTGCAATATTCGTGGGTGCAGCTTAAAACGTGGCGTTCCCAATCCAGCTTCATCAGATAGGCCCGCCCTTGGATGGGCCCGAACGAATGGAGGGTCTCCGTTAAAGCGGCCCGGATGGAAACGGAGATGTCTTCGGTCTGGATAAACGACATAAGCGAGCGCGAAAGGCTGCCTAAATGTTGAAGTACATCGGTGAGGGGGCGCGAGCGGGAGGGACTTTTTTTCTCGAAAGTCCAATCGGGCAAAAGCTGAAGCAATCCGTAGGCCGTCAGGTTGCCCCCGGCGTCGGTTTCTTTGCGGTAGAGCTTGGAACGTACCCATTGTTCGCCGAAACGGGTGCGAACCGGAAATACCTGTTCATAAATGTCCTGGTCGCGGATGGAAATAAATTCCCTGGAAACGTGGTTGCTGTAGTCGGGGCGGATCAAATCCTGAAATTCGAGAAAAGTCAACCGGGAGCCTGCCAGGCCGAACAACTTGACCACGTACTCGGAGCATTCGTAATATTTGCCGGCAAAATCCGCCTTCCACCATCCGGTCTGCACGTTTTCCAAGAGGAGTTGGTATTCATGGGCGGTAAGGGGGGTCTCCAAATCTTTCATACTCAAAACAGAGTTTCTAGCCAGAGGCGGCCGTAGCAGAGCGAAATGGCTCTGCTACGGCCGCCTTGCCTTGTTTATTTCAATTCCTTAATACGTATATTCCGGAATTTTACCGGAGAACCGTGTCCCAGAAAACCGATATGCCCTTTTTTATTGAATAAGCCGGGGTGTTCCTTGCCGTCGGGGGTGCCGTTCTTTACGGCTTCGCGGATATTCCCGTCGAGCACCACCACGCCGTTGACCGTCACGCGGATATGGTCGCCTTCGGCTCTGATTTCTTCGGTATTCCACTCTCCGGCGGGTTTGGAAGCATGGGCCTGGGCCGGCAGAATGCCGTATACCGAACCGTGGTGTTGCAGCGGGGTAATATCTTTATAAACGGGATGCTCGCAGTCGAGGATCTGGATTTCCATTCCCTCGTAGGCCGCGTCGCCTTCCATAGGCGTGCGGATGCCTACGCCGTTGTTGGCAGCCTCGGTAAGGCAGAACTCGAAACGGTAGACGAAATTGCCGTATTCCTTTTTGGTATACAAATTGCCGCCGAAGCTTTTGCTGGGGTTCAGGGAGATACAGCCGTCTTCCAAGGTATAATCGGTGGTATTGCCCGTCCAGTGGTGCATGTTCGTGCCGTCGAACAATACCTGGAATCCTTCTTTCTCCTCTTCGGGAGAAAGCCGGAAGGGTTCGGTGCGCGGCTGTTCTTTCAGATAGATATTGCGGTAGTATACTTTGCTGCCGTGGGCCTGGAGCTCGATTTGCTCGACGGGGAAAATAGGCTGGGAGCGATCCCAGAAGTTTTCCAGAATGACGTCGTCGACCACCGTTTCGCCGTTCAAGGCTACCGTCACCCGGTCGCCCGTCATTTTAATGTAAAAGCTGTTCCATTCGCCCAGGCGGTTATCGGCTACCCGGGCGGGCGTGCTGGGGTTTTTCTGGTTGTTGTACAGGCCGCCCGAACCTACCTGGGCGCCTACGTTTACACGGGCCGTATCCCAGATTTGCACTTGGGGGGTGCCGCGCAGGTAGATGCCGGCGTCGGCTTCGGGGCCTGCGGGGTCGAGCATCCAGTCTACATACATTTCGAAGTCGCCGTATTGTTTTTCGGTACAGATGTTATCGTAACCCGTTCCGTCGAATACCAATAAGCCGTTTTCTACTTTCCAGTCTTTTCGCATCTGGGCGTCGGCTTTTTCCTGTGCTTTGGCCAGTTCGGCCGGTTTCATCTTGGCGCGCGCCAGGGGATTGGCCACCAATCCTTTCCAACCGGCCAGGTCTTTGCCGTTGAAGAGCGACACAAAGCCGTCCGTCTGGGGGGTTTCGTCCAGATATTTGCGGATGGCTTGTTTCTGATAGTGGGCGTCGGGGTTATCGAGCACCTGCATCACTTTTTCCAGCAAGGCGCGTACGTTGCGGCCGGCATATTCGGGATGGGCCAGGGCGATGGTCATCACGGCGCCGGCGGCTTCCTGCTGCACGGCGGCATCGCCGAGGAAGGTGCCGGCATAGAGTAAGCCCTGGAAGGTGCCCGATTGTCCGATTTTGCGCAGAATGGCTTTGCGCTGGTCGGCCGTTGTGGCTATATCCATGGCTTTACGCAGGCGCAGCACCCGGTTTTCGGGGGTAAACGAAGCATCGGAGGCCAATTCGATATAAGCAGTCAAAGCCCGGCCGGCAAAGGCGGCTTGCGAGGGATCGGCGCTGATGGCAAACAATTCGTCGGCCGTTTCCGTTCCTTTCCAACTCAGCAAAGCCTCGAAGGCGGCTTCTTTGGCCTCGCCGGTACGCCGGTGGAAGCTTTCGGTCAGGGCAGCGGGCGCGCTTTTATCGCCGGTGGAGGCTAATACCTTATAATAGAGGTGTTGTTTGTCTGTGCCGGCCTGTATCATCCGCCGGTTAAGAAGGGCTGTTTGCTCGGAGGCCGGAAGCGCCGACAAGGAGGCCGTTACCGCTTGTTGAAGAGGGGCTATCGCCTGGGCGGGCGCGGTTTCCAGCATGCCGAACAGCAGGGTTTGGTCTTTGGCGGTCACTACGTCTTTCAATGCCTGATAGGCGGCTTCGCTTACCTGGGGCGAACCGGACTTGATTTGTTCCAGTACGGTATTCACATTGGCGTCGGCTTTCCGCATGGCCAGCAGTTCCAAGCCGGCTATTTTGCCGGCGTCGGTGGGCGCGGCGGAGAGGGCTTGCGCTACCGCCGCATCAATATCGCCGTCGAAAGCGGCCAGGGCGTCTTCCGCCAGGAGTACGGTTTGCTTGTCGGTACTCTTCAACAGGGAGGCCAAGACGGGTATGTTCGCTTTATCGCCTAGTTTCACCAGGGTCCAGGCGGCGGCTTGCCGTACTTGAAAATTTTCCGACTGCAAACAATCTACCAGCACCTGGCGGGCGGGTAAATCGAAACGGATTTCCAGATCCCGCAGTTGAGCTTGCCGGCCGTCGCGTTTGCTTTCCCGGCCGATCCAGTTCAGGATGTCGACCTTCGTTTCGTCGCCGGCTTTCATCATGTATTTGAGCACTTCCACATATAGATTTTCGTCGGCGCGGGCCGAGGCGAAGCCGAGGGCTGCATTTCTATAGTCGCGGGAAGGGTCTTTCAAGGCGGTCAGCAGCTGTTTCACCGCATTTTCGGGTTTTACCTCGAGCAGGATTTGCAAGGCGGCTTCCCGGGTTTGCGTGCGGCCGGCCTTGGTAGCCTTTTTCAATAAATCGGCGGCTGCTTTTTCCGCCGCTTTAGGATTTTTTCCGGCTATACGGCCGATCAGCGTGATATAGGCTTCGTTGGCGCCGGTGGGCTCCATCGTATAGCCGGCTTTGGCGGCGGCTTCGGCCAAGGGGGCCAGCGAAGCTTCGGTTCCGAGGCGGCTCAACGCATAGCATACTTCTTTTTGCAAGGCTTCGTCGGCACTGCCCAGATAGGTTTGCAAAACGGTTTCGGCGCCCGGCGCCCCCACGTCGGCCAAGGCGCGGATGATGTCTTTGCGGGTTTGGGGCGTGCCGGCGCGTTGCTTCAAGGCGGCCAGCAGGGTTTGTCCGGCTTTTTCCGTACCGATAGCGGAGAGGGCGCGCGAGGCAGGGCCGCTCAACGCTTCGTCGTGCAGGTAGGCGGCCAGGGCTTCTACCGATTCGTCTTTGCCCAGCAATTGCAACTCACGTATCAGAAGGGCTTTTTTCTCCCGGTCGTCTGCTTTGTCGAGGGCGCGGATATAGGCGCGGGCCGTCGTCAAACGGGCCTGCTCGTCTGCTTGGGCCGTCACAAAGCGAGTGAGTCCGCTCAGGGCATATTCCACCGCGGCGTTGCTGCCTTGGCCCGGAGCGTTCAACCGGCCGGCCAGCAGGTCGATTCCTTCTTCGCCGGCGGCGGCCAAATCGCGGATTAATTGATTATAGAGAGCTTGGTCGCGAGCCGGCATCTGAGCCAGCACATCGGTCGCTATCGTGGTAGCCGTCCGCTGGGCGGGCGTCTGCGCGGTCAGCAAACCGGCGCATAGTAAAATGGCGCTGATCGATAAATATATTTTTTTCATCTGGATGTCTGTTTCTTTTAAGAGCTTATCATTTTGCTGTTATTCGTAAAATAAGGAGCTATCCGGCGCGGCTAACTGTTCCAAGGCGCACGCATAGGTTGGTTCAACAGGCGGTTGGCCGCCTCGTCGCCCACAAACTCCAGTTTCACCGGATCGAAATGAAGCGTCCGGTTCAATTGCAAAGCGACAGCTCCCATATTTACGATGGTAGCCGACCGGAATCCGTTTCGTTCATTCAGGGCAAAAGGCTGGCGGGTGCGGATACATTCGATAAAATCGGTTTGTTGCGGCTCGGGCTCCGGATAGTCGGCCAGTTTCTTTTCCCAATCGGGAATATCGCAGACAAAGTTTTTATAGACGTTTCCGCCCGGCCCGGCGATGTAAGGCGTGCCGGGATCGCCGTAATCGCCTCCCCAGAGCACGATCTGGCACCCGTCGTCGTAGGTATAGGTAATCGAACGCCAGGTACCTACCGCATCGGGATGCTGTTGGGGAGCGTCTACCTCCACTTTGACGGGGCTGGTATGGTCTTTTCCCAGGAAATATTGTACCGGGTCGATATAATGCTGGCCCATATCGCCTAAGCCGCCTCCGTCGTAATCCCAGTACCCGCGGAACGTTTGGTGTACCCGGTGCGGATTATAGGGCTTGTAGGGAGCCGGGCCGAGCCAGAAGTCGTAATCCAGTTCTTTGGGCACGGGCCGGGGCTCGAGGTATTCTTTTCCCACCCAGTAGAATTTCCAGTCGAAGCCGGTATGCTTGCTGATGGTTACTTTCAGGGGCCAGCCCAGCAATCCGCTTTGTACCAGCTTTTTCAGCGGACGTACCGGCGTGCCTAGCCCGTAGAAGGGATCGGCAAAGCGAAACCAGGTGTTCAAACGGAAAACACGGCCGTATTGTTTCACGGCTTCCATCACTCGTTTGCCTTCCCCTATGGTGCGCGTCATGGGTTTTTCACACCAAATATCCTTTCCGGCTTTGGCGGCTTCTACCGACATGATGCCGTGCCAATGGGGCGGGGTGGCGATATGGACAATATCGACGTTCGGATCGAGAATCAGATCGCGGAAATCATGGTAGGCGGCTATCTTGTCCTTTACTAATTGTTTGCCTAGTTCCAGATGGTTTTTATCGACATCGCATACGGCAACCAGGCGGGTTCCGGCATAGTCTACATGGCCGCGACCCATGCCGCCGGTTCCGATAATGCCTTTCGTCAACTGGTCGCTGGGCGCGATAAAGCCTTGGCCTAATACATGGCGAGGCACAATGGTGAAAGCGGCAATTCCTCCCAGTGTTTTGAGGAAGTCTCTTCTGTTTGTTTTCATAGTATTATCTTCTTATTAAAATCGATCGATTATGTTGTATTCTTTTTGAATCTTTGCCAAGAGCGTGCAAAACGAATACAGAGGCAAAGATAATAATAATCTCCCATTCCGACCGGCAAAAATAAAAGAAAGCCGGCAAGAACGGCAGGTGAAAAGACGAGAGCAACAAATAGCCTTCGAAAGCTGTTGTAACATAAGATTATAAACTTATCAATCAAGTTATTATGTTACGGAATATATTATCAGCAAAAAAAGGCGCCTACGGCCGGGCGCTTCCTTCGTCGGCCGAGATGCCGGCTCAAACGTCGGGGATATATCTCACCGGAAGTATTTTATCGGTAGCTACCGCTATGGTTTTCAAACATCTGGGCCGGAAGCATCCGGCATTTTACCTCGGAGAGTGGATTGCTCCGCTTTTGCTTATGAAATTGTTCAGCAAGTGGGCGCAAACCTCGGCCACCAAGGCAAAGAAGTAAAAAAACCGTCGGTTGTGAAACTAATCTTTCGCGAAGGATTAGTTTCACAACCGACGGTTTAATTCTTTGTTTCAAGCCTGCTTGCGCACCGGCTCGGATTGCATTTCTTCCGGCAGGTTATTTCAAACGAAAATCCACCAATTCTTTTTTCAAATGCTGCCTGGCTGTAAAAATCAGGTTTTTCACCGTACCTAAAGGTTTTCCCAATTGTTCGGCAATTTCCACATATTTGAAACCTGCCAGATAAAGCGAAAAAGGAATTCTCAGCTCTTCGCTCAAGCCGTCGATCGCCGCGTTGATCGCTTCCAGATCGCAAGGATCGCCCGGTGTGGTAAGACCATAATTATATTCTTCCTGCAAATTATACAAATCGGCATCTTTGTTCAGGCAAAACCGCTCGCGCAAAATTCTGTGATAGTCATTGATAAAGATATGTTTCATAATCTGATAACACCAACCTTTGAAATTCGTATTCTCTACGTATTTTTCCCGATTGGATAACACACGCAAGGTTGTTTCCTGCATCAACTCCCTGGCCTCGTCTCTATTGGCCGTCAATCTCAAAGCAACCGTAAGCATGCTTTCTTGTACGCTTACGATCTTTTTGTAAAATTGCGATTTCTCCATCGTCTTTACTTCAACTATAAAATTTTTAACCCTAATATTCAAAAACGAGCCGCAAAGGTAATAATTAATAAAGATATAAATTATACAATTTACATTTTTATCGTCAGGTATCATTTTCATTCTTAATGTGTAATGCGTGCACAGCTTAAAAATCATAAGATAGACGACAGAAAAAAAATATAGGTTTTATCGCTTCGAGCGGGAGAAAACTCTTTTTCCGGCCCTGCTCACTTTCCATCGTTTACCATCCGGTTCTCCGGGCTAGTAAATACTTCCTTTAAATATACCGGCCGTTTCCAACGGAAATATTTCTTTTTAGAAGGTTCAGACTACTAAATTACAGTTAATTAAATTCCCGACCATTTTACCGGATTGAAATTACCCATCGACGAGGCAATTAATAGTAGCATAGATAATAGATGTATTCACCCTTGAAGCAATCCGTAGCCCCTATCTATTGATGGCTGTTATTTTCTTTCTATAAAGAAAGGAGCATGTTGATTCCGTATTTCCAGCTATACCGTATCCGGGTGGAAGGAAGAAGCGGCGACTATTTATTTTCAGCCGACCGGCCCGACAGACCGGAAACCGGCCTGTTCCGTTTTAGGCTTGTAGGTAAAATCGGGGCGGATGCGAAAAAAAATATTACTTTTTGCTTGTATTTTCCAAAAAAGCGTTACTTTTGCCACGTATTAAAAAACAAACCGATCAATGAACCGATTTAGCTTTACATATTACTTCTATTACTTTTACTTTAGCAAAGTGAAGGCGGGAGTTTGTATGTAAAGTATTGATAAGTAGAACGTATATATCAATAAACAGTATAAAGTCCTGCCACATGCGGCAGGACTTTTTTTTGGTTTAAACAGTAAGCAGAATAAAGATGAAAAAGAAAGTAGCCATCCAGGGCATAGCCGGATCGTATCACGACATCGCCGCCCGCAATTTCTTCGAAGGGGAAACTATCGAAACCATTCCGTGCGGCACGTTTCGGGAGGTCATTGCCACGATCAAACGCGATCCTTCCGTACTGGGGTTGATGGCGATCGAGAATACCATTGCAGGCAGCCTGTTGCAAAACCACGAGCTGATCCGGGAAAGCGGGCTGAGCATCATCGGCGAATATAAATTACGTATTTCCCACTCGCTGGTGGCTTTGCCGGGCACGTCGATCCACGAGATCAAGGAGGTGAACTCCCATCCTATCGCGCTTATGCAATGTACCGAATTTCTCGATACGCTTCCGAATGCGAAAGTGGTGGAAAAAGAGGATACGGCCAGCAGCGCCCGGTGGATAGCTGAAAAAGGGCTGAAAGGGCATGCTGCCATCTGCGGCAAACTGGCTGCTCAGATTTACGGGATGGAAGTATTGGCCGAGGGTATCGAAACCAACAAACGCAATTTTACCCGTTTCCTGGCTATTGCCGATCGCTGGACGGCCGACGAGATGCTGCGGGATACCGACAAGAACAAAGCTTCGGTGGTATTTGCGCTCCCTCACACGGCCGGCAGTCTTTCGAAAGTGCTTTCGGTACTCTCTTTTTACGATATGAACCTGAGCAAGATTCAATCGTTGCCTATCATCGGGCGCGAATGGGAGTATTTGTTCTACATCAACCTTACCTTTACCGATTTCCTGCGTTACAAGCAAGCGCTCGACGCGATCCGGCCGTTGACAAAAGACTTAAAAATATTAGGCGAATATGCAGAAGGAAAACAAAGCGTGTAGCATCACGCCGGCTGAGCGCGTGAGCAGCGTGCAAGAGTATTATTTCTCGAAGAAACTGAAAGAGGTAGCCGAAATGAATGCCCGGGGTAAAAACGTAATCAGCCTGGGCGTGGGTAGCCCCGATTTGCCTCCTTCGAAGGAAACGGTAGACGCTTTATGCGAAGAGGCCCGCCGGACGGACGCGCACGGGTATCAGCCTTACGTAGGCATCCCCGAGCTGCGCGAAGGCCTGGCCGAATGGTACCGGCGCTGGTACGGGGTAACGCTCGATGCCAAAACGGAAATCCAGCCGCTGATCGGTTCGAAAGAAGGTATCCTTCATATCTCGATGGCTTTTCTCAACCCGGGCGACGGGGTGTTGGTGCCCAATCCGGGCTATCCCACCTATAGTTCGGTAAGCCGGCTGATGGAAGCGCGTCTGATTCCGTACGAACTGAAAGAAGAGCTCGGCTGGCAGCCCGATTTCGACGCGCTGGAAAAAATGGACCTGAGCGGCGTGAAACTGATGTGGACGAACTATCCGAACATGCCGACCGGGGCGAATGCAAGCCGGGAATTGTATGAAAAGATCGTAGACTTCGGCCGGCGTCATCAGATCGTGATCTGCCATGACAACCCTTATAGCTTTATATTGAACGAGCATCCGCTCAGCATTCTCGGCGTAGAGGGAGCGAAAGACATCTGCATCGAGCTCAATTCGATGAGCAAAGCCCATAATATGCCGGGGTGGCGGATGGGGATGCTGGCCTCGAACGCTCAATTCGTGCAATGGATATTAAAGGTAAAAAGCAATATCGATTCCGGACAGTTCCGCCCCATGCAGAAAGCAGCCGTGGAAGCGTTGAAAGCGCCCAAGGAATGGTATGACAGCATGAATCGTACTTATCGCAGCCGCCGCGACCTGGCGGGCCGCATCATGCACGCGCTGGGCTGCACGTACGACGACAACCAGGTGGGCATGTTCCTCTGGGGGCGTATCCCCCATACGGCTGCCGGTAGCGAGGCCCTGGCCGACAAGGTGCTGTACGAAGCCAATGTGTTCGTAACGCCGGGCTTTATCTTCGGCAGCGGCGGCGAACGCTATATCCGCCTTTCGCTCTGCTGCAAAAACGAGAAACTGCAAGAGGCTCTCGAACGGATTGAAAACGTATTCGGCAAAGCTTCTTCTTATCCGTCCGGCGCCTGCCGCCCCCAGTCTGAAACAAATTAACTTATATCTGAAAACAATAAAAACAAAATAGCCTTATGGAAATGAATCTGGAATCTATTTTATTACCGGGCATCGACCCGCAACGCCCCATCGTCATTGCCGGCCCCTGTAGTGCCGAAACAGAAGAACAAGTCATGGAAACAGCCCGAGGGTTGGCCGACCGCGGCGTGAAATTATTCCGCGCCGGTATCTGGAAACCGCGTACGAAACCGGGCGGTTTCGAAGGAATAGGCGCCGAGGGGCTGCAATGGCTCAAACGGGTGAAAAAAGAAACAGGCATGTATGTAGCCACCGAAGTAGCTACGAAAGACCATGTGTTCGAAGCCTTGAAAGCCGGCATCGACGTGCTTTGGATCGGCGCCCGTACCACGGTAAACCCCTTCGCCGTACAGGAAATTGCCGATGCGTTGAAAGGGGTCGACATCCCCGTGCTGATCAAAAACCCCGTCAATCCCGACCTGGAACTTTGGATCGGCGCTTTCCAACGCCTCTACGGGGCCGGTATCAAACGTCTGGGCGCGATTCACCGCGGCTTCAGCTCGTACGACAAAAAAATATACCGCAACCTGCCGCTCTGGCATATCCCTATCGAACTGCGCCGCCGCATGCCTGCTCTGCCTATTTTCTGCGATCCCAGCCATATCGGCGGCAAGCGCGAACTGGTAGCCCCGCTTTGCCAGCAGGCGATGGACTTGAGTTTCGACGGCTTGATCGTGGAATCGCATTGCAACCCGGATTGCGCCTGGAGCGACGCTTCGCAGCAGGTAACGCCCGACGTGCTGGATTACGTATTGAACCTCCTGGTGATCCGCGACGTGAACCAGACCACCGAAAACCTGGCCGAACTGCGCCGCCAGATCGACGCCATCGACGAGCAGATGCTCGAGCTGTTGGCCAAGCGCATGCGTATTTCGCGTGAAATCGGGGTGTATAAAAAGGAGCATAATATGCCTATTCTGCAATCGCCGCGTTACAGCGAAATTCTGGAAAAACGTTCCAGCATGGGGGAAGCGATGGAGTTGAATAGCGACTTCGTGAAAGAAATATTGAAGGAGATTCACGAAGAATCGGTACGTCAGCAAATGATTATCATGAACGAGCAATAAGATGAAAATTTTGATATTAGGGGCCGGAAAGATGGGTTCTTTCTTCACCGACCTGCTCAGTTTCGACCATGAGGTGGCCGTACTGGAAAAAGACCCGCAGCGGATGCGTTTTATCTACAATGCACTCAGGCTGCAAAAGCCGGAAGAAGTGGCCGATTTCGCGCCCGAACTGGTGATCAACTGCGTAACGCTGAATTATACGATCGACGCCTTCAAGGCCGTACTGCCTTATCTGCAACCCTATTGCATTATTTCCGACATCGCTTCGGTGAAGACGCATCTGAAAGAGTTTTACGATACCTGCGGTTTTCCCTATGTATCTACGCACCCCATGTTCGGCCCTACCTTCGCCAATCTGGGGAATCTGGAAAAGGAGAATACGATCATCATTTCCGAGGGAGACCATTTAGGAAAAATCTTTTTCAAAGACATCTATGCCAACCTGCGGTTGAACATTCGCGAGTATACGTTCGAAGAGCACGACCGGGTGGTAGCTTACTCGCTGGGCATTCCCTTTGCCTCGACTATGGTGTTCGCCTCCATCATGAAACATCAGGATGCCCCGGGAACCACCTTCAAGCGGCATATGAAGATTGCCCGCGGCCTGTTGTCGGAAGACGACTATCTTTTGACGGAAATCCTCTTCAACCCGCGTACCCCGAAACAAATCGAGCGTATCCAAAGCGAATTATCCATCCTTCAGGAAATCATCCATAACAAAGATTCCCAAGGCATGAAGGAATATCTGACGAAGATCCGCAAGAATATCGAATAAAGACAGCAGATGACTATTTCCGTCGGTTTCCTTTCAAACCGACGAAAATAGCCTTTCGCACGATGAAATTCTTTCTTGGTTTTGCCCCCGGGAGTCAAAATTCCTACGATAAATAGAATAAATTAAACTGCACCGGTAAAGTACCCATGCTTGTTCTTTGCCGGCCAGATTCAGTTTATAATTTCCAGAAGCTACCTGCTACTTATGACATAATTATTTCTTTCTAACTAAATCTACTCTCGTTACTTTCATCTCTCCCTTACTCTACCGGCAACTATCTGCCGCCGGTAATGAATGACGTAGTTTTAGGCAGATATTTTTTCAAGATATAATAAAGAAATAATCCTATAAAAACAACAATTGCCGGGCTTACAAGATAAAGCAACACAACTATTCCATCGGAATGGGGTTGAATAACTTTAAACAGAAATTTAACAATAAAGGCTAGAACAATAGCATGATAGGCATAAATAAAAAAACTACTATCCGACAAAAACGTATTGACTTTCCACTTTCTTTTACCAATAAAATAGGCTGAGATAGCAATTGTCAAAACGATACCGAAAAGAATATTCAGTCCCTTAATATAATTGCACCACGCCTGCTCCTTAAACCATAGTTCGACTATGGTAGTAACGACAAATAGCACCGCGGCAGCCGGTAAAAACGGTTTCATCAGGGCAACAAAATTTTTTCCATAGATACTGAAATAAGCTCCCGCGGAGAAGAAAAAGAAAGCCGTAATACTGAAACCGACTATGTGAAACCAATACCCTGAAAGCCAAAGTATCCCTAAACCAATCACGGCATATTGACGTAACTTCTTCAATAAGAAATAAACAAGAGGTGAAAAGAGCATCACTACCATTAAATCGCGGATAAACCAAAATTGGTAGCAAATAGGATAGGCGCCGGAACCAACAGCAGTAACGGACGAGTTAATCTTATTCGTATTCCAAAACACCCATAGCCAATCCGAAAATGTATAATCGCAAATTAACTTATTCTTTCCCGATACGAGTTCCGTTAAGAAAGTTTGAGACAGAAAAAAGAATACAATCACTGCCAAATTCCAAAAAATATACGGTATCAGAAGAGTTTTTACACGCTTTTTGAGTTTACTTCCATACGCTAGCTTGTTAAAAGAAATTGTTTTATAGAAAAATAAGAAACCTGATATAAAGTAAAAAAGAGGTACGGCCATTCGCGCTATAATATGCGAGAGAAAATAAGAAAGAAAGGCATATACCGGAAAATTACCACCTTTCATTAAATCTACCCCATTGAAAACAATTTCATTAAAACGTGCATGTAACAGCACAACGGCTACAATAAGAGGAAAACGAAGAAAACTAATTGTTTTCGATTGTAATTCTTGACTTGTTATTTCTAAGTTAGACATTCGACTACATTTTTTAATACGATAAACTATTCATTAACGCAAGAGGAATAAAATTTACAAATACATACTTTAAAGAAGAGAGCAAGTATTATTTCATATGTAAAAACATATAAATTATAATCCCTTTTTTAGAAGACATCTATCCGCGTAGCTTTTCCCTCTCATCCATTTGCTACACATTCCTTTCAGATATTCCTTAACGGGAAATAAAGAAAATCCTTTAGCTTTTATTATCTATTATTCGTATACTTCACCAAAAGCGTATGCCTGAGCGTACGATAGGTTTGCATAATCTCCCGCGCGCAGGTTTCGGCATACGTATCGAGCAACTCCGCCGCTTTCCGGGGATTCTTCGAAGCCAGTGCCCTATATTCCCGCTCGATCTCCGCATTCCGGGTGAAAAACGAGGCTTCCAACGGTTCGCGCGCCGCCTGCAAATCCTGCTTCCCCTCCTGCCAGTTCAAATAGAGCAGGTTATCTACGAAATCCACCGCCCAGCGGGCCGAATTATCGCTGTATATATCGGGATTATAGGTACGGTAGGCTTCCGGCACGGCAGTCGCTCCGGTAAAAAAAGGCATATAAGGCGAAGTATAAGCATTATCCACAAATACCCAGTATATGCCCCCTATCTGGCGGGGCAATCCGCTTCTAAGCTGGGCCACCATTCCGTACTCGCCGTCCATCCGGGCTACTGCGCGCCGGCGCGTCGTCTTCATCAACTTCTGCATCTCGGCGGTAGGAAAGGGCGTTGCCAGTTTGCTTTTTATCGCTTTGCCGCTAGCGGCGTCGGGGTAGTACCAGGCCGCGTCGTTCTCCTTATCGTAAATCGTGCCTTCAAACGTGGAACGCTGGAAAGCCATTATATCCTGCACGCTCAATTTGCGTGCCGGAACCACCGAAAAAGGATAGGCGCCGAGCGGCTCGACATATTGAGTATACTGGTCGAGATTGCGGTAAGGATCGGCCGTCCGGCGGGGAATCGCAATGCTTCCGGGCGCAAAGGTTTCGTAAAACAACCAGAAACGGTTCATCGACCATTCGCGCGGAACCGGCGCATACGCCTCCTGCCAACAGAAAGGCCGTCCGCTTTCGGGATCGTACCATCCTTTCTCAATAGCTACCTCGCGATAGTTGGAAGAAGCCCGGTACTCGTCGGGACGCGACAAATCGATTTCCTTGATAATGCTCCAGTTGGGAATAACCGCCACATGATCGTCGGGCAAACGCCGGGCCGCCCAGATCGCGCCGGGCTTTCCGCTACCGGGCGTCCACCCTTTTCCGACGCTGAACAATTCCAGAATCCATACCTCCCGGGGATCGGCCAGCGTGAGGCATTCCGATTCCGGGCCGCACGAAGGCAAAAAGCCGTATTCTTCCATCAGCCGGGTAATCAGCTCGAGCGCTTCCCCGGCCGTCTTACACCGTTGCAAGGCAAAGACGGCGGCCTGTTCTACCGTCATAATCTGTTTTCCTTCCCCCTTGGCAACCTGCAATTCCGGACGCTGGCTCATCGTGCTTTCGCCTATACAAAGCTGGTATTCGTTGATATGGGAATAGGCGGAATGAAAATAAGTGTAGGTCTGCCGCGCCTGAGGAATATAACCCAGAATCTCCGGCTCCTCCTCTTCTGTCTGATTGGCGGTGAGCAAGCCGTAGCAAACCGGAGCCATCGTTCCCTCGGGATAAGTCCGGCCCGGCACGATCCGGATCCGGCAATCCGGGCCGCAATCAGTATGGGAATTCAAGACGCTTCCGTCTACCGTGGCTTTCCGCCCGGCCACAATCACCGTGCACGCGTCGGCCGTATAGCCCAATCCGGTAAAGGCCAACAGGATAAAGATAAGTTTCAGTTTCTTCATGGTATGTTTTTTCGCTATGTTGTCAGGGTACGTTTTTTACGCTACAAAAAAGGAATGAAGCATATAAGTCGTTAACTCATCATACAAAGGTAAAAAAAATAAAAAAGAAAAACGGGAGCCGAGGTTTGATTGCGTTCATTTTTCCTGCGAAAAACGTGTAGATAAACCAATCCCTTATCCGTACTCTTCCCTCCTTTGGCAAGGGATAGCGTAGCAGATAAGGGATAAAGGTATGCTCCAAATCAGAAATTATACTGTACCGACACGTTCAGGCGGTTGGCGTGGCGGGTCTGGCGGTTGAAATCGGTGCGCCATCCGCGCAGATATTCGGCGCCGAGCTGAAGGTTGGAAGTGACGTTGTAGAAAAGATTAGCTACCAGATACTGGCCGTAGCGGTATTGTTCAGAGGGCGTAGCGGGGTAATTTTTCTCGCTGTACACGCGCGTCTGGCTGTAGGTGCTGGAAATAAATACCTTCGGCGAGAAATTATATTGCAGCCCGGCATACCAGCCCATCATGGGAAGTACCTGCATCTTACCCGGCTCTTCGGGATTGGGAACCAGGTCGACGTCGAGATTGCTTATATCGTTCATAAACTGGCTGATACCCCGGCCGTATACGCCTTCGGCAAAAACGTTCAGCTTCGTACCGAGATTGAACGTAGTAGCAGCCAGTACCCCCCAGCCCGCTTTCGATTCGGCTTTGCGAGCGACGAGGTCGTCATACGTCATATTCCGCACGATACCTGCGATGCGGAGATGACTCTGGCTGTTCCACCCGTACTGGATATAAGCCGGGAAGTTGGGCATGCGTTGGTTGCTGATTTGCAGATGTTCGTTGGTAATTCCGTCGACAACCGGCATTTCCACGCCGATACCGAATTTGAATCCGCCGGGAAAAGCATGTTCGTACCGCAATTGGGTAGCATGATAGATCGACATGCCGCAGGGCCCGGCATAATCGATCGTAGGCGGAATGGCAGCCAGATCCAGGAAAGAACCGTAATCGTACCCGGCCGTAAAGCCCAGGAAAGAGATATACGCATTCTGAAGTTGGAATACTTTGCTTCCGCCGCGGAAATTACCGGCCGTGTAAACGATAAAGTCGCCCAGATGCTTGGTACGTCCTACCAGTTTGAGAAACACGGTGCTGGTGGTAGCATCCATCTGAAATTGGTTGCGGACAAACGACTGGCCTTTGTTGGGAATCAGGGAAGGATAAAAATCGACATCGTCGGATATGCCTCCGAAATCGTACTCGGCCGTGGCTTTTACGTATCCGCCGATACCCAGGGCAAAGCGTCCCTTCTGATCCATCAATAAAAAACGGGGAGCCTTGGGCTCGTGAAACCGCGGGATCTGGGTTTCTTTCATAATCCGGATAATCTCGTCGCCTGCCTGGTCGGTGCTGACCACTACGACAGCCTTCGGTTCTTCGTCTTCAATAATTACCTCCTGGGCCTGGGCCTTGCAGGTACACAAGCCCACTCCGATAAGGAGAGCCGCTCTTTGTAAAAATAGTCTCATAAATGTTTAGCGTTTAGATTAATTACCTTGAAAAAACAAGTTAAAAGTGAAAAAGTTGCATCCTTAACTCTCCTGGCGCTCCCCCGCAAACGGCATCTGACGGCGACAGGCTTTTATATTCAACTTCTCCCTTAGGCAGACAACTCGTTGTGAAAAATTTATTTACCTTTACAAAACTATCCCTCCGGGCATTTCCCTCCGACGATCCGGGCAGGCACATTTCCCCCGCCCCGCAGGCCGGGAAAGCCAAAAACCAGCCCTTCACCGGTTTGTTACGCCGGTTGGGCGTGCATCTTATGCGAACAACCGGCGGGAGAATTTGTTTTATTTAAAGAAGAAAATAAAATCATGTTTAAACACATACAACCCGATGCTAAATAAAATCATCCGCTACTTTCTGGAAAACCGGATCGTCACACTGCTCATTCTCGTCCTTGTCGTGGTGTGGGGCATCGCCACCTCTCCTTTTAATTGGCACGGGGGAATCATTCCGCGCGATGCGATTCCGGTCGATGCGATTCCCGACATAGGAGATAATCAACAGATCGTCGCTACCGAATGGATGGGCCGCTCGCCGCGCGACATGCAAGATCAAGTAACCTATCCGCTTACGACGGCCCTTCTGGGCATTCCCGGCGTAAAAACTATCCGCAGCAGCTCGATGTTCGGCATGTCGTTCATCTACATCATTTTCGAAGATAACATCGAGTTTTACTGGAGCCGGTCGCGCATCCTGGAAAAACTCAGCTCGCTGCCCCCGGGCACGCTTCCCGACGGGGTACAGCCCACCTTAGGGCCGGATGCGACGGCTTTGGGACAAATTTTCTGGTACACGCTGGAAGGGCGCGACCCGGCCACCGGCCGGCCTACAGGCGGGTGGAACGCGGAAGAACTGCGGACGATTCAGGACTTTTACGTCAAATACACCCTCTCGGCCGCCGAAGGAGTCTCCGAAGTGGCCTCGGTAGGCGGATTTGTGAAAGAATACCAGATCGAACTGAATCCGGATGCCATGTATGCTTTCAACATCTCGGTGATGGACGTGATGAACGCCGTGCAGAAAAGCAACCTCGACATCGGGGCGGAGACAATGGAAATAAACAAAGTAGAATATCTGATCCGCGGGCTGGGATACATCAAGAACGTAAGCGACCTGGAGAATACGGTAGTCGTAGCGCGCGACGGGATTCCGGTACGCATTTCCGACGTGGCCTATGTCAACATAGGGCCCGGAACGCGGCGAGGCGGCCTGGATAAAGAAGGCGTAGAAGCGGTAGGCGGCGTAGTGGTAGCCCGTTTCGGCGCGAATCCGCTGGAAGTAATCGGACAGGTAAAAGAAAAAATCGCGGAACTGGCTCCCGGACTACCCCGCAAAACCCTTGCCGACGGCACGGTATCGCAGGTGACGGTCGTTCCCTTTTACGATAGGACGAACCTGATCCGCGAAACGATCGGCACGCTCGAAACCGCGCTTTCGCACGAAATACTGATCTGCATCATCGTCATCATCGTGCTGGTACTCAATCTACGCGCGTCGATCGTCATTGCCAGCATGCTGCCCATTGCGGTATTGGCCACTTTCATTTTGATGCGTTACCTGGGGATTGCGGCCAATATCGTAGCCCTGTCGGGTATCGCGATAGCCATCGGGGTGATGGTCGACGTAGGCATCGTATTTGTGGAGAGCATTATCCGCTATCGGGAAATGCCGGAAAACCGGGCGATACGCGGCGGAAAGCCCCTGCTCGACTTAATATACCGGGCTGTAGGCGAGGTATCGGGAGCCATCAGCACGGCCATGATTACCACCATCGTCAGTTTCCTTCCGGTTTTCGCCATGCAGGCGCAGGAGGGAAAAATGTTCACACCCCTGGCCTATACGAAAACATTTGCCCTGGCTTCGGCCTATGTATTGGGATTGATTCTGCTGCCCACCCTTTCCTATTATTTGTTTTCCCTGCGCATTTCTTCGCGCACGGTACGCAAAATAGCCAATTACGTGTTGATTGCAGCCGGTATTTTCCTTTGCATCCGGTTTTACAGCCTGCCCGCGCTGGGTCTCGCCGCGGTAGGCCTCAACAACCTGACGGCCGGCTACTGGAAAAATCCGGCCACTTCCACCTATATTACCATCGGCATCGCCCTCGCGGTGACGCTCTACTACCTGGGCGGAGAATGGCTGCCGCTGGGGCCGCAGAAAGGAATGCTGCCCAACCTGCTGTTCGTAGCAGGATGCGTGACGATCATTCTTGCCTTGCTCTGGCTGCTGGTCATTTATTATGAACCGCTGCTAAGGTGGTGCCTCTCGCACCGCTGGCAGTTTATGCTGGTGCCGCTTTTCACCTTGCTGCTGGGCTGGGTGATCTGGATGGGATTCGACCGAACGTTCGGTTTCCTGGCCGGCGGCTTCGAAAAACTGGGATGGAAAACCATACGCCAAACCCATTTCTGGCAAAGCGCCGACGCCCGATTCCCGGGGCTGGGCGAGGAATTCATGCCCAGTCTGAACGAAGGATCTTTTTTGCTGATGCCCACCAGCATGCCCCATACCGGAATCGCCCAGAATCTGAACTATATCGAAGCGCTCGACAAACGGGTGGCGGCCATTCCCGAAATCGAAACGGCAGTAGGAAAATGGGGACGCGTAAATTCGGCCCTCGACCCGGCTCCGGTACAAATGTTCGAAAACACGATTAATTACCGGCCCGAATATCTGCTCGACGCCGACGGACGACGGGCACGTTTCAAAGTAAACCGCGACGGAGCTTTTCTGCTGAAAGGGGGCGGCACTTATCAGCCGGCCGACGGTTTCAGGCTGGTGCCGGCCGACAGCCTGATTGCCGACTCGCGAGGCGACTATTTCCGGCAATGGCGGCCCGAAATACGGAATGCCGACGATATTTGGCAGCAGATCGTGAATGTAACCCACCTGCCTGGACTGACCTCGGCCCCTAAATTGCAACCCATCGAAGCACGGCTGGTGATGCTTTCCACCGGTATGCGCGCGCCGATGGGCATCAAGGTATCGGGCCCGGACCTGGAAACGATCGAAGAAGCCGGCAAAGCCATCGAACAGGCCTTGAAAACGGTTCCTTCCGTAATTCCCTCGTCGGTATTTTACGACCGGGCCGTGGGCGCGCCTTATCTGGAAATCCGGTTAAACCGCGAAAATATGGCCCGATACGGCGTGAACGTGCAGGATTTGCAAGAAGTGCTGAGCGCAGCCGTAGGAGGCATGACGCTCACCCGGACGGTGGAAGGCCGCGAACGATTCCCGGTACGGCTGCGTTACGCCCGCGAATTGCGGGATAACCCGGAAGCCTTGTCTATGCTGCTCGTGCCGACGGCTACCGGCGCGCAGATACCTCTTCAGGAGCTGGCTACCCTCGAATATACGCGGGGCGCCCAGATGATTCAAAGCGAAAACACGTTTCTGGTAGGCTACATCATTTTCGACAAGCTGGCTTCGAAGGCGGAAGTAGACGTGGTGCGGGAAGCTTCGGAGATACTGGAAGCGAAGATAAGAAACGGCGAGCTGTCGCTGCCCAAAGGCGTAAGCTATCGCTTTGCCGGCAACTACGAGCAACAAGCCCGCGCCACGGCCCGGCTTCTGATCGTGGTGCCGCTGGCTTTGCTGATCGTGTTGCTGGTATTGTATTTCCAGTTCAAAACCGTTCCCGCCTCGCTGATTCATTTCTCGGGCGTATTTGTAGCCTTCGCCGGCGGCTTCATTCTGCTCTGGTTGTACGGGCAGGATTGGTTTATGAATTTCACGCTGGCCGGCGTGAACATGCGCGATCTTTTCCAGATGCACCCCATCAACCTGAGCGTAGCCGTATGGGTAGGCTTTATCGCCCTCTTCGGCGTGGCCACCGACGACGGGGTACTGATGGGCACGTACATTCACCACGTCTTCCTCGAACGCAATCCCCGCACCAAACAAGCCATCCGCGAAGCCGTGGTAGAAGCCGGCCTGAAACGGGTACGACCGGCCGCCATGACCACGGCCACCACCCTGATCGCCCTCCTGCCCGTGCTTACCTCCACCGGACGGGGCGCAGATATTATGGTACCGATGGCGATTCCCACTTTCGGCGGCATGCTGATTCAATCGATGACGATGTTCGTGGTGCCGGTACTGCAATGCTGGTGGCGGGAAAGCGCGCTCCGCAAAGAAAAAAAGAAACAAAACGACCAAACGATTCAACCCTATGCACCCTAGATCGATCTTATTCCGGCATATACTCCCCGCAGGCCTGACCTGGCTGAGCTTCGCGGTTTCCGCTCCGGCGCAACCAACGGCCGCGGCCCTTGCTCTCCCGAAGGCACGGCCGCACGTAGAGACCCCTCTTTCGGCCACGCAACCGGACGGCAAAACAACTTCCCCAGCTATCCGGCCGGACGCAGCCACTTCCCCCGGCATAACGCCAACCGCCCCGGCGGCCCTTCCCCCGGCGGCGACGGCCACCGACAGCCTGGCGCTTTACATCGAGGTAGCTTCCGGCCAGAATCCCGCGCTGAAAGCTGCCTGGGCCACCTATCAGGCCGCGTTGGAAAAGGTCCCCCAAGCCTTCGCCCTACCCGATCCGGAACTGGAAATAGGCTGGTTTGTCAAGCCGATGGAAGTACTCGGCGGCAAACAAATCGCCAACTTCACGCTTATGCAAATGTTCCCTTGGTTCGGATCGCGGCAAGCAGCCCGCGCCGAGTCGGAAAAAATGGCCCGCATGACCTATGAACAATTCCGCGACGCCCGCAATCAAACGGCTTACGAAGTAAAAAGCCAATGGTACCGGCTCTGCAACCTCAACGACCAATTGCATACCACGGAAGCCAACCTCTCGCTGCTCGACAAGCTGGAGCAACTGGCCGTCAACCGGTTTGCCGCCGGCGGAATCGGCAGCGCAGGCAGCAATCCGTCCGCCGCCCCTTCGCCTTCCGACGGTATGCCTTCAGCCCCCGCTTCCGCCGGCGGCATGTCGGGCATGGGCGGCATGGGCAGCGCATCCGCCCCCAGCACGGCAACGACTAGCAGCCCGGCCGCAGGTATCACTACACCGTCAGGAGCCGGCCTGACGGCCGGAAACGCCGCGGCCTCCATGAGCGCGATGGGAAGCAGCGCAATGGGAAGCTCCGGCAGCGGCAGCCTGGCCGACGTGCTTCGCATCCAGATGGAAAAGGCCGAGACGGAAGACAAGCTGGCCGCCATCCGGTCGGCGCAGGCAGTCGCCCTGGCCCGGTTCAACGTCTTGCTGGGCCGGGAGGCCGGGAGCCCGGTTTGTCTGCCCGACAGTTTGGTGCAGCATACCTTTTTACCCGGCGGAACCACCTTGCAGGAAAGAATAGAAACCCACAACCCCATGCTGACCATGCTGGAAGCCGAAGGCGACGCCTACCGCGCCAAAGCCCGGATGGACAAACGGATGAGTTACCCGATGCTGGGTATCGGCCTGCAATACTCGCTTCTGGGAAAATCCGACGATACAAGCATGGCGCGCATGGCCGGGATGAACGGCAAAGATATGTTTATGCCGATGTTCAAAATAAGCCTGCCCATTTACCGCCGCAAATACAACGCCCAGCAGCGGGAAAGCCGGCTGTACCGGGAAGCAAGCCGGCTGAAACAGGAAAATACCCGCCGCCAATTGCTGGCGGACTATACCGATTTAAGCAAACAACTGGAAGATGCCGGCCGGCAAGTGAAGCTGTACACGGCTCAAACCGAACGGGCCGCCACCGCCTACCGGTTGATGGTGAACGCCTTCGCCGCGGGCCTCTCGCCGCTGACCGACGTAATCGGGGTAGAACGCCAATGGCTGGATTACCGGCTGAAAAAAAGCGAAGCGATTGCTACCTATAATACCGTCGTGGCAGGCATCGAGCGTCTTCTGGGCGAAGGCGCGGGAGAAAGATAAGGCTACAAAAAGATAACATCACCAGAAACAACTAAAAACAACGATATGAAAACGATAAAAGAACGCTTCCGCTCGCCCCAGGCTCGCGCCGTCATCTGGGTACTGGTAGGTCTTTTGGCGGGCTGGATCTTCTTCCATAAAAGCGCGCCGGAAACCGCTTCGCCTACGCATGGCGGCACAAGCGAAACAGACGCCGCGGCCGGCCACAGCCATTCGCCGGCCCAGACAACGGCAGCAGCGGAAGCCGCCACCGTATGGACCTGTTCCATGCACCCGCAAATCCGCCAGGACAAACCGGGCAAATGCCCCATTTGCGGCATGGATCTCATCCCCTTGCACGCCCATGCCGGAAGCGGTTCCGGCAGTACGCCTCATCCGGATGCCATTCAGCTTTCGGAAGAAGCGATGGCCCTGGCTGACGTCCAGACCTCGCCTATCCGGCGGGAAAACCCGGTGAAACACATTCGCCTGTACGGAAAAATCGTACCCGACGAACGCAGCCTCCAATCGCAGACGGCCCACGTGGGCGGCCGGATCGAAAGCCTGGAAGTCGACTTTACCGGCGTAACGGTACGCACCGGGCAGACCCTGGCCGTGCTTTATTCGCCCGAGCTTTTCACCGCCCAGCAAGAACTGCTCGAGGCGATCCGGATGCAGCAACCGGCCTTGATCGCGGCGGCTCGCGAAAAACTCGCCCTATGGAAAATGACGCCCCGGCAAATCGAAGCCGTCGAACAGACGGGAAAAACCTCACCGCTGGTGGAAATCAAATCGAACACCGGCGGCATCGTGCTGGCCAAACGGGTAAGCGCCGGCGATTATGTCGCGCAGGGAGCCGTCCTCTTCGACGTTGCCGACCTCTCGCGGGTATGGGCCGTATTCGACGCCTTCGAAGTCGATCTGCCCTTCCTGAGCCAGGGCGATGCCGTTACCTTTACCTTGCAGGCGCTCCCGGGCCAAAAATTCAAAGGAAGAATTTCGTTTGTCGACCCCCTCCTGAATCCGTCCACCCGCACGGCCCGCGTCCGGGTAGACGTGCCCAATCCGGGGCTAAGACTCAAACCCGAAATGTATGCCACGGCCGAAATCGAAGCCCCTCTGAAACACTACCGCCATGAAATCGTCATTCCTCAAACCGCCGTTTTGTGGACGGGACGCCGGGCCATCGTATACGTAAAAGAAGCAGATACCGAAATACCCACCTTCCGCATGCGCGAAATCGAGCTGGGGCCGTCGCTGGGCGGCGCGTACGTGGTTTTAGCGGGGCTGAAAGAAGGAGAAGAGATTGTAACCGACGGCGTTTTTGCCGTCGACGCCAGCGCCCAACTGGAAGGCAAGCCTTCGATGATGAACCGGACGGAAACGCCTACGGACACGGACGGCAAGGCGCGGGAAAAGAAAACCGAGCATGCCATGTTGGGCGTGCGGGGCGCCTGCGACATGTGCCGGACGCGGATTGAAAAAGCCGCGCTTAGCGTGCGAGGCGTCGCTTCGGCGCATTGGGACAAGGAGAAACAGATGCTGCATTTGCAATACGATCCCGCGCTTACCTCTCTCCGGGCCGTCAGCCGGGCCGTCGCCGCCGTAGGCCACGACACCGATATGGATAAAGCCGGCCAAGCGGTATACGACCAATTGCCCGCTTGTTGCCATTACCGGAAATAAAGGCAGGCGGGCTTATCCGGCGAAACGCTATCGGTCGGCTATAACCGTCCGGAAGAAGCCCCCCTTCTTGTATATTTTATTCTTTTGCGGGAAAACAGATGCCGATGCAATCGGAATTGGATGCCGGTGTAATCCGAATTACATGCCGATGAAATTTTCATTCCACCGGCATCCATTTTCAAGCCTTTTCCCGACCCTTTATAATACACTGTCGGCCAGGTAAATACAAAACAAGCTGTTTTTCCCTGGTTTCGGTCTTGCTTATTGTCGTTTTTTTCTGTTTGAAAAGAGAGAAAATCGGAAGATGGTTTCTCCTGCCGTACCGCCGGTTCACACCGCCCGCCGGCTCTTTTCCGCTCTTTCCAAACCTGCCGCTCCCTCAATCCCCAAGGGGCTGCTCGGGCAACTTCGCTTTAATCCCGCTGCTCCCTAAAAAAAGAATCCGGCTTTTGTCGCTTCACTCGCAACAAAAGCCGGATTCCTTTTCTCCCCTTGCTTGCGCCCGTTAATAAGCGCGTTCCAGCAGCCAGGCATCCTGGAAATTGGGAGCATATTTTCCTTTGATCTCATCGCGGCTGGCAGCGGCCGAAGCCTTGTCGTCGTAGCTGGCCACGATTACCCGCAGCATGCCTTGTTCGTTTTCGCCCAGCACGGCGTTGTATCCGTCGTTCTGCATCCGTTCCTTCAGCGCGTAAGCATTGGTTTTATTCTTGAAACTTCCCACCACTACGCTATACCGTTTCAGACGGCTGGCATCTTCCCCCTGCGCGGCATTGATTCGCTCCGAACGAGTAGCTACGTTTGACGTTCTCGGCTTGGAAACCGGGGCAACCACTTCTTCCACCACCTCTTCCTGTTCCACTACTTCCACAGGAGCCGTGGTCGATTCTTTTTCCTTGGCCTGTTCGTAGGCAGCCTTATACGCACTCTGTTTAGGTTTACATGAGCCGAATGCCAATACCATACATATAGAGGCTCCAAATAACCAAATCTTATTCATACTCTTCAGTTCTTAAATTTAAAGATGTGCAAAGATATGAATTATATTTTGTACTTTCGCCGGTAAAACATAATATATTATAAAGTACATGAATAAAACTATCGGAACCATGATGATGGCAACCTCCCTAGTATTAAGTGCTTGCAGTGCCGAAGCAGGCGGAAAAAGCGGGCAGGCCGAGGGTCGGGAACCGCTGATCGGGCGGTCGGAAATCAAAATCGCCGACGGGCGCATGACGCCCGAAGCGCTATGGGCGATGGGGCGTATCGGCGGCTTCCACGTTTCGCCCGACGGGAAAAAGATTGTGTATACGGTGGCCTACTACAGCGTGCCGCAAGACAAAAGCAACCGCGAAGTATTCGTTATGAATGCCGACGGCTCGGACAACCGGCAGATCACCTTTACCCCCTACGGAGAAAACGGCGCGGTGTGGATAAAAGGCGGCTCGAAAATCGCCTTCCTCTCGAACGAAAGCGGCAGCAGCCAGCTCTGGGAAATGAACCCCGACGGCAGCGACCGCCGGCGGCTCTCCGATTACGAGGGCAACATCGAAGGCTTTGCTTTCTCGCCCGACGAGAAGAAAGTGCTTTTCATCTCGCAGGTAAAAACCGTGAACACCACGGCCGACAAATATCCCGACCTGCCGAAAGCCACCGGCATCATCATCACCGACCTGATGTATAAACACTGGGACGAATGGGTAACCACCGCTCCCCATCCTTTCGTGGCCGATTTCGACGGGCAAGAAGTGGGAAAGCCTATCGACATAATGGAAGGCGAACTTTTCGAAAGCCCGATGAAACCCTTCGGCGGCATCGAACAACTGGCCTGGAACACCACTTCCGACCAGGTTGCTTACACCAGCCGCAAAAAAACCGGCAAGGCCTATTCCCTTTCCACCAACTCGGATATTTACATATATAACCTGGCTACCGGCGAAACAACCGACATCACCGAAGGCATCATGGGTTACGACACCAATCCGCAGTACTCTCCCGACGGGAAAAGCATTGCCTGGCTCAGCATGGAGCGCGACGGATACGAAGCCGACCGCAACCGCCTGATGGTGATGAACCTGGAAACCGGCGAGCAACGTTTCGCAAGCAAAGATTTCGATTCCAACGTAAACGATTTCTGCTGGAGCGCGGATGCGCGGACACTTTATTTTACGGGCGTATGGCATGGCGAAGTGCAGGTATATAAAATCGACCTGACCGAAGGCGACAAGCTGACGGCCCTGACCGAAGGCATGTACGACTACGAATCGGTAGCTCTGGGAAATACGCCTGAGGCCGACAAACTGATCGTCAAACGCCATTCCCTGAGCATGGGCGACGAGCTCTACGCCATCGACCTCTCGGCCGACAACAAAGTAACGCAGCTCACCTTCGAAAACCAGGCTATCTACGACCAACTGACGATGGGCAAGGTAGAAGGCCGCTGGATGAAAACCACCGACGGCAAAGAGATGCTCACCTGGATTATCTATCCGCCCGAGTTCGATCCGAACAAGAAGTATCCCACGCTGTTGTTCTGCCAAGGCGGCCCCCAAAGCCCCGTCAGCCAGTTCTGGTCGTACCGCTGGAACATGCAGATCATGGCTGCCGGCGATTACATCGTGGTAGCCCCCAACCGCCGCGGCTTGCCGGGCTTCGGGATGGAATGGAACGAAGCCATCAGCGGCGACTACGGCGGACAGTGCATGCGCGACTATTTCACCGCCATCGACGAAATGGCCAAAGAGCCTTATGTGGATAAAGACCGGCTGGGTTGCGTAGGCGCCAGCTTCGGCGGATTCTCGGTATACTGGATGGCCGGCCACCACGACAAGCGTTTCAAGGCCTTCATCGCCCACGACGGTATTTTCAACATGGAAATGCAGTATCTGGAAACGGAAGAAATGTGGTTTGCCAATTGGGATATGGGCGGCGCTTACTGGGAAAAACAAAACGCGACGGCCCAGCGCACCTTTGCCAATTCGCCCCATAAATTCGTCGATCGCTGGGATACGCCTATTCTCTGTATCCACGGCGAAAAGGATTACCGCATTCTGGCCAACCAGGGCATGGCCGCTTTCAATGCCGCCGTATTGCGGGGCGTTCCGGCCGAACTCCTGATCTATCCGGATGAAAACCATTGGGTGCTCAAACCCCAGAACGGAGTGCTCTGGCAACGCACTTTCTTCGAATGGCTCGACCGATGGGTTAAAAAATAAGCCGGCCGCAAAAAGCCGCTTCGCCTGTCAGCCTCTAACCAGGCGGCTGGGCACATAAATGCCTCGTGAAACGCATACAAAAAGAAAAGAAGGCTGCCTTTTTCTTGTCAACCGGTATTCTACCCGCTTGTCAAGAAAAGGCAGCCTTCGCTATCAACCTAAACGCTACATAAAAACTTCTTTATCCGCGCAATTTTCCGAATCCTGTTTCTTTATTCGGCAGAGCTGCCCGGCGGTTTGCTCTTTTCCGTTCGGCAGGGACCGGTCCGTCCGGCCGCCATCCGCAAGCCCGGAACTTCCCTCCCGGCCCACTATCTCCGGCCATTCCGTTCAGGCAACCGTAATCTCCGGATTCAGGTAAACGTCCTGAATGGCATGCAGCAACTCCACCCCGTCGCGCATCGGACGCTGAAAGGCCTTCCGCCCGCTGATGAGCCCCATGCCCCCGGCCCGCTTATTGACCACCGCCGTTACGATGGCTTCCTGCAAATCCGACTCGCCATGCGACTCGCCGCCCGAATTGATCAGCCCCACGCGCCCCATGTAATTGTTCGCCACCTGATAGCGGCATAGGTCGATGGGATGTTCCGTCACCAATTCGGTATACATCTTCTTATCTATTTTCCCGAACCCCAGCGTAGTAAATCCGCCGTTGTTCACGGGCAATTTCTGTTTGATAATATCCGCCTTAATCGTTACCCCCAGATGATTGGCCTGCCCGGTCAGGTCGGCGGCCGCATGATAATCGGTATCCTCCTTCTTGAAACTGCTGTTGCGCAAATAACACCACAGGATGGTAGCCATCCCCAACGCATGCGCCTCTTCGAACGCTTCCGATACCTGTATGAGCTGCTGCCGGCTTTCGGCCGAACCGAAATAAATGGTAGCACCTACCGCCACGGCGCCCATTTCCCAGGCTTCGTGCACGGTGCCGAACATCACCTGATTGTAAGAATTGGGATAAGTAAGCAATTCGTTATGATTGAGTTTTACGATAAACGGTATCTTATGGGCATATTTGCGGGCTACGGCTCCCAGTATGCCGAAGGTGGAAGCCACCGCGTTGCAGCCTCCCTCGATGGCCAGACGCACGATATTTTCCGGATCGAAGTAGATCGGGTTGGGAGCAAAAGAAGAACCGGCCGTATGCTCTATATCCTGATCGACCGGCAAAATCGACACATAGCCCGTACCGGCCAAACGGCCGTGCCCGAGCAGCGTCTGCAAACTGGTTAACGTACGTATATTGCGATCGGTATCGATCCAATTAGTATCTATGCAGGCAGGAGAAGGCAGGTGGAGCATCGACTTATCGATTGTTTTACAGACGTGAGTGAGGTAATAATCGCTCCGGTCGCCCAGCAATTGTATAATTTTCGAGGTAGTCATTAGCGTAAATATTTTCTTTAAGTTCCATTGAAACAAGACGAAGACTTTATTAGTTCATAGGTTTTATCAATAAAGTCATAGAATATTTCTATCGAAATTATACTGTTTTAGCCGGATGTTTACTTAATTTTGTCAGCGGAAAACCAATAAAATTATCACACAACCAATAAAAAATTTTACGGACATGAAAAAGAAATGGATTTGCACAGTTTGCGGTTATGTACACGAAGGCGACGAAGCTCCCGAAGTTTGCCCCCAATGCAAACAGCCTAAATCGAAATTCAAAGAATTGGTAGAAAGCGAAGGCGCTCTTCAATTTGTCGACGAGCATGTAATCGGCGTAGCCAAAGGTGTCGATCCGGTTATTTTGGAAGGACTCAACGCCCACTTTATGGGAGAATGTACCGAAGTAGGCATGTATCTGGCCATGAGCCGCCAGGCCGACCGCGAAGGTTATCCCGAGGTGGCCGAAGCCTTCAAACGTTACGCTTGGGAAGAAGCCGAACATGCCGCCAAATTCGCCGAATTGCTGGGCGACGTGGTTTGGGATACCAAAACCAACCTGAAAAAACGGATGGAAGCCGAAGCGGGCGCTTGCGAAGACAAAAAGCGTATCGCCACCTTGGCCAAACAGCAAAACCTGGATGCTATCCACGATACGGTACACGAAATGTGCAAGGACGAAGCCCGTCACGGCAAAGGATTCGAAGGTTTGTATAATCGTTACTTTAAGTAATTTTCAAGGTATTAGTTCCATGATGGCAAGAAAGAGTCTCCCGGCGACGAGAGGCTCTTTTTCTTTTTATGAAAATTTTCCCCTCGAAAAGCAACAACCTATTAATTTTTTACTACCTTTGTGCCCGTAATCAGACCAGGAAAGATGCCGGAGTGGTCGAACGGGGCGGACTCGAAATCCGCTGTACGGCACTGCTGTACCGGGGGTTCGAATCCCTCTCTTTCCGCAAAATTTAATAAAAAGGACCTTCCGCAGGAATATCCGGTTTTGCCTTCTAAGCGTAAAACCGGATATTTTTTTATATTTATTTACATGCCGGAAGCTTTCAGGGCGATGTAAAATATCGTTATCCCCGCCAAATCTATTAGCAACATGGCGAAAGCGTAGCGGAAAACAAGTCTGTCTTTTTTTATCCTGCCGTACACGATTCCTAGTATAGCCGAAATCAACACGCCGGCAGCCAAACCGAAAAAGCCTTGCAAGGCAAATCATCCCGACAATCGTCAGTAAACTATTTCTCATTGCTATGTGTTTTTATATTATCCTCCTATCGGATAGGATCGTGCTATTGCTCCTAGGAAAAACAAAGCTTCACTTTATACGAAACTTCCGGCAGACAGGAAGTAGAGGAGAAAAGCACCTTGCTTTCACCAAACCCAAGGGCAGGTCGTATCCGGCTCGTAAACAAGCCGTTATTTCGACCAACAGCCCGATCAGGGCAAAAACGACCTATCCCGTCCGTCAGACGACAAACGGTAAAAAGCGGCCCCTTTCCGTCAGGCGGATACGAGGACTTTACGGCAAAACTAATCAAAAGGCGTGGGGAGTTGTAATTATCTGAACTTATAAACATCCTTCTTCTCTACAAAACAGATAATTAACAACAAGAACCCACGCCAGATGATTCCTATAGATGAGTATATAGAATCGACATAGGCACTTCGTTGCAATTAACCTAGTTTTGTTAGAAATTTTTCGGATGTTTTAAAGTTCTAGGATAAAGCTAAAAAATGCTTTCTAAAAAAATGCCACTTCAGGTTATCGCTATAACCATTGGCTTGACAAAGATAGAAATTTATTTTGATAAGTTATTATTTGTACAAATTTTCTGTACACAAAAAAAAGCCGGACGGCATGAATATAAACGTCCACATGATTTATCCTTAGGAAAAAGTAATTTATTTAGCCTCACTTCGCTAGGCTGGTTTTCATGCCGCCCGTTTTTCCGCAGATAGGGAAAAGGGTTGAATTGTATTCCTATCCGTACGCCTATCGTACCCGCGCGATCTGCAAGTAATCGATCGCGCAATCGTTCACGTTGGCTTTCCCGCGCGACATATTCGAGTCGAAGCCTTTGCCTTCGGGATTAAGGGCAAGCGACACCGTATGCGTACCGCCGGGCAGCCCTTCGAGCAAGATATGGTTCGATTGCGTCCATTTGTCCCAACGTCCCGACGCCTCGAGGATGAAGGTGCCCGCATCGCGCCCGTCGACAAATACCGAACGGATCGCGCAATACACCCCGTCGGGGCCGAAGCCGTTCGCTCCGCAAAGCGTCAGTTCATAATCGCCCGGCTCGGGAACGGAAACGGTAAAACAAAGCCGGGCGGGAGCAGCCAGCCGGTCAGCCACATATCCTCCACCCGAATAACCGGCAAACTTCCGCTCGGCTTTCCCGCTAAATACCGCCTCTTCCGCTTCATACACAGCTACGAAGGGAGAGACGAGTACCGGACGCGAAAGATCCGATTCGAAGCCTTTCGCGTCCACGCCGTACACGGCATAATATCCCGGACACCCGGCCGGCAAATCGGCCGGCGAAGTCACCTGGCGGCTATCGCCGTTTCCATATAAATAATAGGTAACTTCCGGTTCCTCTGTCCAACTGATCCGGTCGCCCTCCCGGCGAAGCACCGGTTCCGACGGCGACCAGCATTTGCCGGGGCCGGCTTCCACCAGCGTCATTTCGCCGTCCTGCCGGCCAGAAGATTCCAATACGATACGGATCTCCTGTTTTCCCTTGGCTGCGGCCGGCAATATAAAGGGAAGCGATTGCTCGCGGCCGTTGCAACGCAAGGATTTGATTTTGGTTCCGCAACCTTCCACATACAGGTCGATTTCGGCCTCGCGATACCGGAATCCCTTCAATGCAAGCGGCCCGTTCACCCAGTCGGGCACAGCCGGACGTAGCGACAAACCGCTTTCCGACAATTCCATGCCGAACAACACCCGGTATACCATGCTCAGATAAGCCGCTACCGACCAAAGCTGGCGATCGGAATTGAGCGCGGTATTCCGGTCGTAGCCGGTATCGTAGGTCATATTTTCCTTATGGGTCAGGAAAAGGGCCGACTGGCGGATAAGCGACTGCATGACGTGCTGCGCAGCCGCGCGGTTGCCTGCCTGATGGGCGGCATACATCAAGGGCGTCTCCCAAACCGGCCAGACGCTTTTATTATGGTAAGCGAAATCGTCGGGGATGGTAGGATAGAGCACTGCCGCGCCATAGGGATAGTGGGGAAAGGCCCTCACCAGCCGGTCGATCTGTTCGGCAGAAGCGGCTCCCAGGATAGCGCATAGGCCGTTCGACATGGCTCCTACCCGGCCACTGGCCCGATACCCCAGATAACCGGGATAAAGATAGCAGCGGTACATCCCGGCTTCTTCATCCCAGAAATGCCGGTCGATTCCTTCCTTCACCCGGGCATGATACGTATTCCACAACGCAATTTCCGCGGAAGTTTTTCCCAGAATGGTTCCGGCCTTTCCCAGGAAATCATACAAAAACAAATGCAAGGCGTTGGTTCCTGCCGAGAAAGACTCGCCGATCGTGGCATTCGAAAACCAGTTGGGATAAGTATGCGTACGCCAGTCCATCGAACAGGTTTCTCCTTTGAACAAACCGATCGTTTCATCAAACGCCACATGAATATCTTTGCGGGCCGTTTCGCTCAGCCCCGCATAAGCGCCGGCCAGCCAGGCCGTATCGCCGCTGGAAAGAAAATATTCCCATCCGGCCATCGCCCAGACCACCCGGTCGGTGGAAATCGGCCACGAACCGCCGCTGCCCGTATCCTGCAAAGCTTCCGGCGGATTCCTAAGGGTTTGCTTATCGAGCGTCCGGCGGGAAATCTCCGGCAGCAGCCAGGCATACGAGAAATAAATGCTGTAAACGGCGTCGCGCGTCCAGGTATCCGGCCACAAAGCTCCGGCCATAAACGTGCTGTCGGTACGTATATCGAGCAGCATCTCTTCCAACGCCAGGTTGTACAAAGCCGCCAGCAGCGGATAACCGGGGGCCGAAAAAGCAGGCAAGCCGGCTAAACTTCGGGAGCGTTTCCAACGGTTTCCCTCTCCGTGATAATCCGAAACGATCTCATCAGGCGAAAGCGCCTTAGCCGTTCGCATGCCCAGGAAAGAGGCGTCGGATACGCTGTCGGGGCCTATGGCAAAAGGCAGGCGGGAACCTTTTTCACGCACCAGCGTCCAGTGGGCGTTCCGGTCGTTCGCCCGGTCGGTTTCGCGCAGCACAGCCGCCCGGCCGTCGCCGGCCAGGTATTTTTTATTGCCGGCGGCCTCGTTTGTCAAGGTATACCATCCGCAGTTTGCCATCTGGCGGATGCCGAAACCCTGATACTGCCAACAAAGGGCCGGATCAGCCGCATCGGACGCCTCCCCGCAGGCAAGGCTTCCGCCGGTAGTTTGCAGGTAACGTCCGGAATGCTTGTTTTTAAGACGGACGCCTTCGCCGGAAGTGGCTTCCGCTATCCAAAGGTAGCGGTCGCCCGCCCTATGTTCGCCCATTTTCAAACGGCCGTTTTCCTCATATAAATAATGTCCGGTAGAACGCGCTTGCAGGCTCCACTCGGAATAAATGCCCGGCTTCGACCGGCTTGTGCATCCGGCCGAAACCAAGAGACACATCATCAGCATAGTTAGCAGATTTTTCTTCATTTTTTTCGGGTGTTTATCGTTAATTTATTTGTTCAATTCACGCGGCCGCCCCCCGCTTCGCCAGAAATCTTCTATCTTTTCGAGCGATACTCCTTTGGTTTCCGGCACATAATAATAGCCCCATATCCATCCGGCCAGGGCCACCAAGGCGTAAAACCAAAAGGCGCCGGCAGGATTCCCCAACGATTCGCCTTCTACATAGATTTCCCGGCCGGGAATCGTAAACGCATGCACGATCTTAAAGAAGGTGAACGACACGATACTATTGAAAAACCAGACGGAAAACGAACCGATAGAAGAACCCATCCCCCGTATTTTGCCGGGAAACACTTCGGAAATGATCAGCCATCCCAAGGGGCCGATGCTCAGGGCAAAGCAGGCAATATAACAGAATACCAGCCCGATGGCGATCCATTTCCCCAGTTCGCCCAACTGCGGGGCGCAAAGGAAGCAAAGCCCCAGCAGCGAGAGGGAGATAAAAATACCCGCCACGCCGGTAAAATAGAGTTTTCGCCTGCCCAGCCGGTCGACGAAATAGACAGAGACCAAGGTAAAGACCACATTCACCACGCCTACCCCTACCGAAGCCCAGATAGCCGCCACCGTTCCGTCGAAACCGGCCATCAGGAAAATTTTAGGGCTATAATAAATGACGGTATTGATGCCGATAAATTGCTGGAAAAACATGATGCCGACAGCAATCAGCAGCGGCGTACGCAACCAAGGTTGCAACAAGGCTTTCCAGTCGGATTTTTCCAGCGCGCTTTTGGCGATTTCTTCCCGCATTTTTCCGATCGACCGGCCGGCCGCTTCTTTCCCCTCTATTTTTTCCAGGATGACGCGGCTTTCCGCTTCGCGCCCCTTGCTCATCAGCCAGCGGGGCGTTTCGGGCAAAAAGAACATTCCGGCCAGCAGGACAAGGGCCGGGACAACCCCGACGTAAAACATCGGACGCCAACAACTTACATCCGCTTCATCAGCAAAGAAAAGGTCGGAAAGATACGACGCCAATACCCCGATGGTAATCATCAATTGAAAAAGAGCAACCAGCCGGCCCCGGATAGCCGCGGGGGAAATCTCGGCCAGGTACAGGGGCACCGCAAACGAGGAAATGCCGATGGCTACCCCCAGGAAAAGGCGGGCGGCCACCAAGCTCCAGGCATCCGCGGCCATACCCGACCAAAGGGCGCCGGCCGCAAAAATCACGGCCGAGGCCAGAATCACTTTCCGCCGCCCCAGCTTGTCGGTGAGCCGGCCGCAGCCTACGGCGCCCAGGATAGCCCCCAGCAAACCGGCCGAGGTAACGATTTCGATCATGCCGTCGTCGATTCGGAAATCCTGCTGAAAAAAGGGGATGGCGCCTGAAATAACGCCGGTATCGAAACCGAAGAGCAAGCCTCCGGTGGCGGCAATGGCGGCGATCAGATAGATAAGCCGCCCGTTGTATTCGCTTTTCATGGTTATTGTTGTTTTTAAATGTTACTCAGGTGGGAGTTGTATGGCAGGCAAAAAGACAGGTCTGAAAAAGATCGCCTTTCAAGGCACAAACCCTTTCCAGCATTCCTCTTTGACGGCGGGGAAAGGCACAAACCGGAAAGTTTCAGAGTTTTCTTCAAACAACCGGTAAATAGACTTTCCCTTTTCCAATCCCAATGGCGTATAATCGCCGGGCGATTTGCAAATAAGCTCGGAAGGCCCGTAATACGCATTGCGTGTCCAGCAAATCTGATTGCCGGCGTCGAACACCGGATACCAGGCAATTCCTTTATGCCGTCGGACGCTTTCATACTCGAATCCGTAATCGCGGTCGCACCAGGCTCCGAAAGTAAGCGGCTTGCCGGGGTTGGCGCTGATCGTGGCATGCGCCCAACAAGGAGGAACCACCACCACGTCGCCGGGGCCGGCATAGACGGCGAAGCAGCGTCCCGGCGAGTCGTCTGCTCTTTCCTGCATATAGATAACGGCCTCGCCCGACCAGATTTCGTATACCTCGGGCGTAGACCATCCGCTGAGGGCAGACACTTTATGGATATGCCCCTGGCTACGGATAGGCTCGTCGCCCAGTTTGCCGGCGGCATAGGTAACGACGCCGTACAAGAGGTGAAGAGATTCGAGCAATTCCCGATGTGCCTCTTTGCCTACGTCCATCGCAATGGCATACACCGGGTCGGGGCCGGTACATAAGGGGTTCATCAAACTGCCGCGGATGTCGGCAAGGCGGCGGTTCTCCACTACCGGGCCGAATACGCCGCGGCCGTAGCGAAACCCCATCGGTTGCCGGGTAGGCTCGACGGCCAGCCCGGGATCGAAAGAAAGAAAATTATTCATGATGTCTGACATAGGCTTTAATCGTGGCACATTGACAACCTTCCGATTCGCCGTACGGACGAATCGTATAAGCCCCCACAGCTTCGGGGATAATAAACGTTTCGGCATAATGCACTACAAAAGGCTCGAAAGCTCCGACAGGGCTTTCCACCACCGCTTCGCGTCCCTCTACCAGATTCAGCACATTCACGCTTCCTTCGGTACGATGCAACACCGGGGCGGTAAACCAATGCCGGCGGGTTTCGATAAACTCACGCGCATGCAGCCCGGTACGTTCTTCGCGCCATCCCTCACCGGAAGCGACCGGTTGGATACGGTTCAGGATTTCCCGCCGCACCCATTCTTCGGTACGCTCCCACCTGATTACGCTCCCACCGTGAGCGATATTGATCGGCCGCGGCCGTCCGTCGAGGCCCAGACGCCCCCAGTCCCATAATTTAAAGGTGAAGATGTAGGGCGTCGCGCTGATTTCGAGCACCATGCTGCCCGCTCCCGAACAATGGACCGTACCGGCCGGTATCAACACATGATCGTGTTTGGCCACCGGATAGACGCCTACATAGTGTTCAGCCTCGAACCGGCCGGTTTCCCGGGCAGCCTCCAGGTCGGCGATCATCGCGCTGGCGTCGACCCCTTCTTTCAGCCCCAGGTAAACCACGGCGCCGGGGTCGGCATCCAGCAGGTAGTAACTCTCGTCCTGGGTATAGTGCATGCCGAACTTTTCCTGAATATATTCGGTAAGCGGATGCACCTGCAAACTCAGGTTGCCCCCGCCCATCGTATCGAGAAAATCGAAACGGATGGGGAACTCGTCGCCGAACCGGCCGTGTACCGGATCGCCCAGCAATTCGCGGGGATAAGCGAACACGAGGTCGATGGAAGGGATTTCGAAACGAAGGTGGCCGAAGCCCAGGTAAAGGCTGTTTTCTTCGGGCACGCAATCGAAACACCAGGCAAAATTGGGGGTAGCGCGATCCAGGTCGCATACTTCCTTCATCCATTGTCCGCCCCAGGGGCCCGGATCGAAAAAGGGAACCACCCGGAAAGGCTGAGCCGCGGCCTGCTTCAACCCGGCCCGCACGGCTTCGCCCGTCGCCATTTTCGGCTGTCCGCTCACATGCGTATCCAGCACATAATCCCACCCGGGCATCAGTTTCTTTTTGAACCGGTCGAGGATGCGCCAATCGACGAAAAAGCCCCGCTTGTATTGCAAAGAAGGCCGCTCGGCCCGATTATCCACCCCCACATTGCCGACGGTGTCCCGGCGGAAACGCATCTGGATTTCCCAGCGCGCCATGTCGACATACACCAGAAGATGGAAACGAGGTTGCAAATAAGCGGCTCCTGTGCCGTAAACAATCACCAGTTTTTCCCCAGCCGCGCGAACGCGTTCCCGGAAAGCGACCGTTTTCCCGGCATCGAAATAACAATCGATCTGCCGGCGCGTCAGGAAGCCGAATATCTCGTCGTCGGTAATATCGTCGGCCAGCAAAGCATTCAGTTCGGCTTCGCTCTTCATAGCCTCGGCCGAACAAAGGAAAAGGGCTTCCGGAAAAGCCTGTCGCAAAGCGCCGGTTATCTCGGCATCGTCGACGCCCTGGTAACATTCCACCACCAGTATCCGGGGCGAAACGGCCGCATGAGCGGCCTCCCTTCCCGCAACCGGCTCTTCCAGCCGCGTCCGCAACTCGGCGCCGATCGCCTCCCATCCGGACACACAACAACCGGCATAGGGTTCGGGCACGCGCACGACGGGGTATTTATCGTAATTCGAATTTTTTGACAGGTACATGTTCATTCTTTCTTTTTTTATTCGACAAACTATATTCCGAAGCCAGCAAAGCGGCATTATCTCCCAATTCGGAAGCCACGATCCGCACCGGAGCGGTCGGGCACCAGGCCAGCTTTCCGACCCGTTCGCTCAGATAGGGCAAAATCACCTCCTTGCTTTTCATGATGCCGCCGCCCACCACCACCACTTCCGGATCGTAGGCATGTATATACGTTACGATGGCCGCGCTCCATACATCCATACATTGGTTGCGAAGCAAAATGGCATCTACATCGCCCGCCTGGGCCAGCGAGAAGATTTCCCGGAAATCGCAATTTTCCGCTTTCTCCTTGAAAGCAGCCGAAAGCAGCGGATGCTCGCGGATAATGGAAGGCAGGAAAAAAGAGGAAGCCATCGCCTCGACACACCCCACGTTGCCGCAGGTACAGGTCCGGCCGCGGTAATCCACCACAAAATGGCCGCCCAGCGAACCGGCTTGAAAATGCTCGCCGTAAAGTACGCGTCCGTCGATCACCACCCCGGTTCCGATTCCGGTGCCTATCGTCATCATCACCAGATTCCGCAATCCCCGGCCCGCGCCGTATTTCCATTCGCCCACCGCCGCCAGCCGGGCATCGTTGTCGACCAGGAAAGGCACGTCCCAGTTCATTTTGCACCAGAGGTTGAGATTCACCTCGGCCGCATCGTCATACTTCTCGTTGGTAGCCAGCACCTGGCCGCAGTCGGCGTCTACCAGGCCGGGAAAAGCCATGCAAACCCCCGAAAGGCAAAGCCTGTCTACCTGGTTTTGGACCAGCAACCGATTGACGGTTTCCTTCAGGCGGGGCAGATTGGGCAACAGCCCTTTTTCTGCTTGCGCAGGCAGAATGCAAAGGTCGATTAGTTTCCCCGACCGGATTAAACCGATTTTCACCAGCGTGCCGCCCAGATCTATTCCGATTGTATACATAATTCCAAACGTTACGACAAGGTAGGTACTCCATCTATATCCACGAGGCGGGCCGAAAAGCCCCCGGCTGCGATAGCGGCATAATCGTGGCCGGCGTCGGAAGGCCAAGCGGCGGCGAAAACCAGAGGGGCATAGCCGGTATTGGCCACGCGATGCGCCACGCCGCCGGGAATATAATGCAGGCTGCCGGGAAACATCCGCTCGGCCCATGTCCGGCGGCCCGCATCCATCAAGAGAAGCATCCCCTCGCCTTCTACCCCCCAGTAAAACTCGGCCCGGTCTCTTTCGGCATGAAAATGGCCTTTCGTCATAAAATACTCGTTTCCCACTTTGCCCGGCAAAAGGGTGGTGATGCCCATATACAATCCGCCCGGCGTAGACTCGGCTACCGGCAGATAGCTGCTTACCCGATACACGATACGGGTTGTATCGAGCCGGGCGAAAGCAGCCTCGTCGTGGAAAATGCCTTGCAGATCGGCCAGCGTCCGCGCCGACTTGCTTACTTTTTCACCCGCCAGCAAGCTGCCTTGAAAAAATACTTCCGGTAAAAAAATGTTTTTCGTATTCATATCGTTTCTTCTTTGATGTTGTTTCGATGAGGTAAAAGTAAGTAGATAACCCGCAGGCCGATTCCCCGATTTTCCCGCATACTTATGATATTTTACCCAATACGATGCAGTTGTCCTTTCGGGGATCGAGCCGGATCGGATCTTTCCCTCCGTCTGTTCCCCATCCCTTCAGCCGGACGTAAACGGCCCGGCACGACGGATCGGAAAGCCGGTCTACGTGGAGGGTAGCCGTCCGGCCGTCGGCCGCCACGGAAAGTCTGAAGGTAAGCGGCCCGAACGGAGTAGCTACTTCCGTAAGGGAAGTCTGCATGCCGCCCTCCAGCCATTCTTCGGGTATCCCTTCCAGCAAATGGAGTTCATCGCCCCGATCGATGGCCAGCAAATGCACCGCCAGGCGGATAAACTCGGCGCTTCCCCAGTTATGGGGCATATCTCCTACGAAATTGCGGGGCAAATCGCGCGGATTATGTTCCTCGCGCCATACATAGAGCTCAGAAGCGTGGTTGGCAAAAGCATACAAGGCGTCGGCCGCCCGGCTGCTTTCGCCCAGCCAGAGGCAGGCATGGCCGTAAAAACCGGCAAAATAGTTCCAAATGCCCTCGGGAATCCAGCCGGTTCCCATTACCATGCCTTCCTGCAAGGTGGTATGCAACATTCCGAGCGTACCTTCGGCCAGCGAATCGCCCGGAGGGAACAACTGGCCCGGGTAAATACTCTGGCAAAAAGCCCATTGCGCGCGCTGGGGCAGCGATTGATATTTCGGATCCATCACCACGGGAAGGTAAGTATTGCCGAAAGCGTCGGTTTGCCGGTCGCGGCGGGCGGCCCGGCGAAAAGCGGCATAGAAATCGTCGTATTCGCTTTGCCACCGGTCGGCATCCCGGTTTTCGCCGATCCATCGGGCTGCCTGAATCATGGCTTTCATCCCCGAAAGATTCCATACCACGTTGCTGTATTCGGCTTGGTCTGCGCCCCCGTTCAGACCGCCGTCGATATAGCCCGGAGGCATCAGGCCGTCGTCGAGGGGATTGTCGTTGAGAAGGGTACGCCGGCGCAAAAGATGTATGAAATCGACGGTCTTGGAAAGCCGGCTCCATACGGAACGCAGCCAGGCTTTATCTTGAGTGAGCAAGGCATGGCGGACGCAAGCCCATAGCACCAGGCCGTTTTCCTTCCAGAACGTAGGGTTGAGTTTGGCAAATTCCCCGTTTTCCTTCTGAAAGGAGAGCATATAGTCGATGCCGTCGCGGGCTTCGTCGCCCCGGCCCAAGAGGGTGGCGGTTTCGAGCAGGAAGGCTCCGTCTACAATCCAAAGGCCGCGGTAGCAGGTGGGGCCTACCTGAAAACTGTAGTTTCCTTCTTTGATTTCCCGGGCCTGCCAGATGCCCCGGATTGAGGCGTCGATCAGATTCTGAATTTCCCGGTCGGGCACTTGGATCCGTCCGTAGGGGATGGAGGCGTTGTTTTCCCAATAAGCTGCCGTCCGGTCGCGCAAGGCCGGCATGCCGGCGACGACCGCAGCCGGGTCGCGGTGCAAGTCGGCGGCCAGGCGCGAAGGAAGCCCGTTGTCGTATACGCCGGCCAGTATTTTCCGCTGGCCGGCCTCAATGGTAACGGGCGCCAATTCGACGATGGTTTTCCATTCGCCCAGATTTTTCCTGACCCGTACGATCGGCTCGCTGAGGGTGAAAGCGCACTTCCCGCCAATCCTGATTTGGCCGTTTTCTACTGTAACCGGGTGGTCGGAATCGATCACCACCAAAGGCCGGATCTCCCGATCAGCCGGGGTGGAATTGACGACGGTGGTAAGCACCACGTCTTCGCGATTACCCTGGGTGGTGGAGACGCCTTTGCGCATATAATCGGCGGCAAAGCAGAAGGTTTCCTGCCGGATGGACATACCGAGGTAGGTGGCATCCGTTTCGACGATGGGAATACGGGCCGAGCGGAGTTGCTGGCCGCTGAACTTTTCCCCTTCGTCGGCCAGGAAATGGATGACCGTGCGGAATCCTTTTTCGAGGGCGTAGGTATAAAATGTTTTTCCGCCGTAATCGTAGAGGAGTTGCCCCAGGGGGCCGACCAAGGTTTTGCAACTATCGTCGGGAAAGGCGGGGGTGGAGACATGCCAGTCGGGGGCATAGCGGTAATCTACCTGGCGGGGCCGGGCCGCCGGGCCGCCGGAACCCGAACTCGAACTCGAACTCGAATCCGAACTTGAACCTAAGCCTACAACTGAGCCCGAACCTAAGCCCACAACTGAACCTGAATCCGAACCCGAATCTGACTCTGAACTCAAACCCAAGCCCGAATCCGAACCTGAACCCGAATCCGAACCCAAGCCGGGGTCAAAAACGGAACCCGAACCCAGAACGGGCCCGCAACAAAATAAAATTATCCAAAGTAGCTGTTTCATGGTATGCTGCTTTCATTTTTAGTTCATGCAAGCAAGCCGGGACATCCGGTTGATGCCCGTCTCCGGGCAGGTGGCTGGCCCATCCGGCTAGCCCCCGGGAGCTAGCGGAACAAAGCCGGCTACCTACGCTTGCAACGCCGGGATTTATCTTGGGAAAGCCTCCCGGCTTATTGTATTTTTTTTTCGTTCTCAAAAATCCATGCCGACGAAAGTTCAATTCCATCGGCATGAAAATAAAATTACACCGGCATGAAATTTTCATTTCACTGCGATGGAATCCGAATTTTCCGGCGAGGCAAATTTCACCCTTTGCAATACATTAATTATCAATGGTTTGCAAAATCAGTTTTCCACATCCCTCCGCCGGGTGGCTTATTGTCGTTTTTTTTATTTCAGAAAGCCTGTTTTCAGCCGCTCCAATACCTTTTTTCCCAAGGCATTTTCCGCCACCGAAGGAGCCACTACGAGAAAGCCGCCCCCGCTCCGGCTATCCACGATGCGGACAATGCAAGGATACCGCTCCTGCTTCATCGGATACAGCAAGCCTTGGGAAGTAACGGTATAAGCCAAAGGCTCGAACAACCAAGGCTCGAACAGCGCGAAATCGGTATAAGCGGCCTGCACGCCGAGACCGGGGTCTGATAAGCCGGCAAACCGGAGGGAGTCGGCAAATTCCACCCCGCAGCCTTCCACGGCAAAGCCGAACAACCCGTTTTGCGTACTCCAGGAATTGAAAAACTGCTCCTTCCCCCAATAATTCACCCCTTTGCGCTTGGGAAACTCGAATCCCATATCCGGCAAATCCTCGTCGACCGCTTGCCAGGCATGGCCGGAGGCGAGAATGCCGATAGAGAGCCGGTTCCGGGCAGTCAGGCCCTCGCCGAGCGCATCGCGGGAAATACGGATTTCCAGCTCATTGCGGCCGCCGAAGCGAAAGGCCCCGTAAGCGGAATCTTCCGGAAGAACGACATACATCCGGCTTACCCGCTTATACGTATGGTTATGCGGATAAGAGGTACGGGTAGGATAGGCTTGTTTCATATGGGGCGTCATATCGCGGTAATTGCCCACCAATACGCCGTTTACAAACACGCTGTCGAGGCCGAGCAAGGCGCCGATTTCCAGATACAAGGGTTTCCCCCGGCAGGAATCGGGAAGCTTCACGGCCGACCGATAAAGCAGGTTTCCCTTTCCGGGCAGCGTATCGGTTCGCCCCGGTTCGAAATCATATTTCCGACGCGCCGGAAGCCATTGATACCAGTCGATAAGGCCGCCTTGTTCGCCCAGAATGCCGGCCCCGTCTTCGTCGCATTTGGCATTGGCCTCGGCGCCGTACAGCACGAGGGTTCCCCCCTGGCTTACAAACCGCTCGACGGAACGAGGGATGCTTTCGCCTTCAGGGGTGCAAAGCGGCAACCTCGAACCGGCCACGACTACCCGGGCATACTGCTTTCTATCCAGCCGGCCGAGTTGCCGCACGTCGATGGTTTCCAAAGGTAGATCCGGCAAAGCGGAATGAAAGGCGGGATCGTAAAACAAAACCGTTTTTCCTTCTGGCAAGGGCGGAACGGCCTTTTTTTCCGGTTGCCGATACGTCGGCCGGGGCTCCGCCGGCGCTTCATAGATTTGTTTGCGCGCCCCCCGGACCCGGGTGCCGGACGTCGTATACACCACTTGCACGGCCGGATCGGCTACATCCACCTCAAGCTTTCCCCCGCGACAGACCAGCCGGATCGTTCCTCCGGGGGAAGGCAGCGTACACCGGTAATCCGTCCATTCCTGCGGCACGGCCGGCACTATTTTCACCTGTTTCCATCCGGCTTCGAGAGGCTCCACGCCCAGCAGGTCTTTGGTTACTACGTCCAGCAGGTTGCCGGCTCCTGTGGGGAAAGCGTTGCCGCCGTAGGTCGTTCCGTCCAGATCGAGCGTTTCCTCCAATAAACCGGGATATTTTTCTTCGCGCACGGTAGCGGCGGCGTTTTGCAAAAGGCGATAACCGCCTGCCTGGTCGCCATAGCGGAAACGGGCTTCGGCTTCCCACAAATTCCACCAGGGCCATACTTTCATATTCTGGTCGTTCGCCAGGCTTACGTGGTTCATACGCGGCACGATGGTAATCGAACCGTAGGGATTCCAGTTGTTTCTTTTCAGATAATCGAGGGTTCGGCGCGCGCGCTCGTGGTCGGTGGCTCCGATTTTCAGCAACATGCTTTGGGAGGCTTGCGAGCTGCGCCGGCTGACCATCTGCCAAAGCATCATATTATTAAAATAGCCTTCTTCTTCGTTCCAATACGTGGCATTCACCGCATTCCGCGTACGTTCGTACAGGCCTTGCAGGCGCGCGGCCGCCTCACGGTTGCCAAGCTCGTTTTCAATCAGCGAGAAATTATGCAACAACCCGGCATACATCGCATTGGCCGCCAGGGTGGTGACGCCGTTGGTGGTAAGCATCATAATCATATGATCCATGAATTCGGTTACGTCTATCACCAGGCCGTCGCCGTCGTAATCGCGTTGTATCCAGTGCGCTACCCACGGGCGGATCACCTCGGCATCCCGTTCGAGCACGGCGCGGTCGCCCGAGTAGAGATAGTATTTCCAGATCGACCGGGCCGTCCAGCCGATGCCCGAAGCGGTTCCTCCCTGCGAAGGATCGTTTGAATTTTTGCAGTCGGAGGGGTTCATGGCCGCATACCGGTCGAGGTCGTATTGAAGGGAGCGGCGGGCCATCTCTTCCCGGCCGGAAGCCAGCGCGCCCGGCAAAAGGCCCGATCCCAGATCGCGGGCCCATATATCCAGCCAGCGAAACAGCTCGCACAGCATGATGCGGCCGTTATCGCTCAGATCGAGCAGATATTGGGAGAAGACGACGGCTTTGTTCAACAACGTATCGGGGCTTTCCAGCACCAACCGCCCGGCGTAAGGCGCATAGAGCGCGTGTTGCATGGCGCGGAGCGAGGCGGGCGTCTCGCCTTGCTTTTCCGCATAGAAGACGGTTGTTTTTGCTCCGGCCTCCGGAACCGGCGTACGAACGAAGGGCCGGCCGGAAGCAAGGCTGATTTCCCCCTCCATGCCGGGCGGCGTTTCCACCCCGATGGTATAGCCGCTCTGGGGCAATACGCCATACAGCAGGCGGATCGTATCCGCAGCTACTGCCGCGCTATAGAGCACGCCGCCCGGAAAAAAGGTAGAATGCCAGGCCAGGCTGCCGGGATCGAGCGGGCCGGATTGCGTCTGAAGGCGTAACTCGCCTTTCCAGGCAGCTCCCCTGACGGCCTCGAACGAGGCGGGCAGGGTACGTACCAGATAGGCGCCGTTGCCCACCAGGCCGGCCAGGGCTTTGCCGGGATAATAAAGGGTGTCGACGGCCGCGCGGCCGCTAAGGGGAAAGCCGGCGGCCAGCAGGCAAAAGATCATTAACAGAATTCTCATACATCGTTTTTTTAGAAGGAAGGCTGCCCGCCCCGGACGACGGGCAGGCCGGGGCAGACAGCCGGATAATTTGTTTTTCTTGGGTAAGCGGCCGGGCTTGCCGGGCCGGGAGCATGCCGCACAGGGCCTCCGGAAACCCGGAGGGGGAAATCAATACCCTGGGTTCTGCTTCAAATTCGGATTCTTGTCCATTTCCGCCAGGGGAATGGGGAATACCCAGGTATGCTTGTCGGGGTTATCGGGCGAAGGCTTGAAATCCCAGGTGCCGCCGAAGGTGCCGAAGCGAATCTGGTCGTTGCGCCGCCAGCCTTCGAATACGAATTCGAAACCGCGTTCGTCGAGCAAGGTTTCCAGAGTAAGCTTTTTGATCTGCTTGTCGTCGCTATAGGGGCTGAAATTGCGTTCGCGTACCCGGTTCGCCAAAGCGCGGGCTTCGGGTTCGTTACCTTCGCTGATGCGCAGCAGGCATTCGGCTTTCATCAAGAGAATATCCGAGAAACGGAAAACGGCAAAATCGTTGTTCAGGTGGTTGCGGCCCCCTACTTCGGGCTCCCATTTCAATAAACGGGCTCCCTCTACCTCGGTCGCATTTTCGAAATCTTCGATCGATACACTGATATTCAGATCGTTTCCATTTCTATCCTTCAGCTTTTCCCCGTCGGCTCCGTATTGCTGGCCGATCATGAACCAGCCGAAACGCACGTCGTCGCGGTCGAATTTGTTTACGAAACCCGGCACAGCGCAGGGGCCGTTCCAACATTCGCTCACCAACGAATAGGTAGCCCGGCTGGAATAATGCCACGATATTTGGTAGGGAATAAAGTAGCCGCGGAAGTAATCGGCGTCGTAAGGAATAGCCCAGATGTTTTCAACGGAACCTTCGTTTTTCACCTTGAAATTAGCGCGCACATCCGTCTCCAGTTGATAAGGGCTGCGGTCGATCATCAGGTTGCAATATTCCAGGGCCTTCTCCCACTGGGGGGTGCCGGTATAGACTTCGGCATTGATGTATAATTTGGCCAGCAGCGTATATCCTACCCATTTGGTGAATTTGGTGTAGGTGGCCGCGCTCACCTCTTCGGTCAGGTGGTCGACAATATCGAGCAGTTCCGATTCCACAAATTCGAATACTTCCTTGCGGCTGTTGTTGGCAGGCAGCGAACTTTCGAATTTGGTTACGATCGGCACGTTGCCGATTCCGTCGAGCATAATGAAGTACCAGAAGGCGCGCAGGCCTCTGAGCTCGGCGTAGATGCGGTCTTTGTCGGGCAATTCCACTTCGCTGTTGTCGAGCATGTTGATTACTTTGTTGATGGTCGTCACGCTTTCGAAACGCCAAAGGTTGGGGCATTCGTTGGCGCTCCATTCGTGGCGGTGATACCTCAGGTGGATGCCACCCGAAAGCCAGTCGAGGCCGCGGGCCGGAATCATGTATTCGTCGGACGAGATTTCCTGCATCCAGAAGTCGTTGTTCACATAATTCACCATCGTGCCGTAGGCCGGCCCGATCAGCGAATTCATTTCTTCGGTCGTCATTCCATATTTATCCTGGGGAATGACGCTATACAATCGCTCGTCGAGATCGGTACAACCCGAAAACAGGGCGGTAGCCAGGACGAGGGAGGCGAATATTCTTACTGTTTTTTTCATGATGTCTTTCCTGTTTTATTAGAATGAAATGTTAACGCCGGCCGTGAACGAACGGGTTTTCGGGTAGTAATTCTGGGCGTCGATACCGAATACGATGCCGTCCTGAGGAACTTCCGGATCGATCCCCTTGTATTTGGTGATGACGAAGAGGTTGTTGCCCGTCAGGTAAACGCGAAGTTTTTTCACTTTCGATTTTTCGCCCAGCTTGAAGTTGTAGCCCAATTGCAAGTTGTCGAGGCGTACGAAGCTGCCGTCTTCAATGTAATAGGAAGAATACACCAGCTTTTGCTTGGCTATCCCCAGCGCCGATTTCAGCACGTTGTTGCCGGGCATGCGGCTGATGTCGTTCAGATACAAGGCCGATCCGTTGAGCACGTCGTTGCCGAACACCCCGCGCAACAGGAAGGAAAGCGTGAAGTTCTTATACTCGAACGAGTTGGTCAGGTTGATGGTGAAATCGGGCTGGGCGCAACCGATGTCGGTACGGTCGTCGGCATACACGAATTTGCCGTCGTCGCTGATGTCGGCATACTGGAAGATGCCGTTCTCGTCTTGTCCGACGTATTTCGCTCCGAAGAAGGTGCCTAAGGGGAATCCCGCTTTCAGGATCTGAGAAGTCTCCTGCAAGCCGCTGATGCTGGCCGCGCCGGTGTAGACTTCTTCGCGCTGGAACTGGTCGTTGGAAAGGCTTTCCACCATGTTCTTGTTTTTGGAGAAGTTAAAGCTCAGATCCCAGGTGAAATCTTTGTTGCGGACGGGCGTAGATTCGATCACGATCTCGATTCCTTTGTTCGATACCTTTCCTACGTTGGCTATCATGCTGCCGAACTGGTAAGGGGGCGAGGGCACCGGATAATCGTACAGCAGGTTGCTGGTTTGCTTGTTGTAGTATTCTATGCTGCCTCTGAGCTTGCCGCCCCACAGGTAGTAATCCAAACCTACGTTCAACTGGGCCGTCTGTTCCCATTTCAGGTCGGGGTTGGGGTTCTGGCTGGGCGCGTACTGGGTAAAGAATTCTCCGTTCGAGAAATAATAGCCGTAGGTGCCGTAGAGCGCCATGGTGCGGTAGTTGGGAATATCCTGGTTGCCGGTAATGCCGTAGCTGACGCGGAGTTTCAGATCGTCGACAAACGTCAGGTTGTCCATAAAGGCTTCTTCGCTCATACGCCAGGCCAGCGATCCCGAGGGGAAGATACCCCAGCGGTTGTTTTTCCCGAACCGGGAAGAACCGTCGCGGCGCACGGTAGCGGTAGCCGTATATTTATTGTTGAAAGAGTAGGTGGCCCGGCCGTAGAAGGAGATCAGGCGGTTGGCTTCCTTGTTGCTCATCACGTCGTCGGGTTGCAATTTATTGCCCGCCCCCAGGTTGTGGTAAGAAAACAAATCGGTGGCGAAATTGCGGTTTTGCGCACTGAAGCTTTCTTTCGAGAAATCCTGGTAGGAATATCCTACGATGGCATTCACCTTGTGTCGTCCGAAAGTTTCGTCGTAAGTCAGGTTGGCTTCCAGCAAGTCGGACGTGTTTTCGGAAGTGCTTCGTTTGGCTCGCCCTTTTTCGGCTTCGCCCGGCTTGGAAGCGCGGGGGGCGTAAAAGCCGTCAAGGTAGTTGTCTCTCGATATGGAGCCGTTGACCGACGCCGTGAGGGAAGGAATAATTTTATAATCGGCTTGTATGCGTCCCTGGAAATAATTGCGCTTCTTTTCCGAAGTAAGTTGGTTTAAAACCGCCACGGGGTTGTAATAAGCATGGCCCAGCACTTCCTTGTACCGGCCGTCTTCGTCGTAAATCGGAATGGTGGGATTCAGGTTGTAGGAATAGGTATAGACCGTTTTATCCGGAATATCGTGCCATTTCTCGATCGTGGTATTGGCGTTCATCCGTACCGTCAGCTTATTGTCGAGCGCGCTTTGTTCGAGCGAGAAGCTGGCGTTGATCCGCTGCAAATCGTTTTTGAGCACGATTCCTTTCTGGTCGAGGAAGTTCAAGGAAGCCCGGTAATGCGTTTCTTTCGAGCCGCCGGTCAGGCTGAGGTTATGATTCTGGGAATAACCGGTACGGAAAATCTCCTTGTGCCAGGCCGTGTTGCCGCCGTAATCCACAGCGTCGAGCTTATTCTCCTTTACGTATTGCCGCCATTCGTCGGCCGAAAGCATGTCGAGGTTGTTGGCGATCTGTTCCACGCCGAAGTAACCGTCATAAGAAACGGCGGCCCGTCCTTCCTTGCCTTTTTTGGTGGTGATGATGATCACGCCGTTGGCGCTTCGGGCCCCGTAAATGGCCGCCGCGGAAGCATCTTTCAATACGCTGATCGATTCGATGTCCTGAGGGGCGACAATATTCATCGACGCTCCCGGCACCCCGTCGACAACCACCAACGGGGCATTCCCGCCCAATAGGGAAGTGGTTCCTCTCAGGCGCATGGTCGATCCTTCGGTGGGGTCGCCGCCGGCTTTGGTAACTACCAATCCGGCTACCTGTCCGGCAATGAGTTGCTCGGCCGAAGTCACCACCCCTTTATTAAAAGATTTGTCGGAGATGTTTACCACCGAGCCGGTCAGGTCCTTTTTCGAAACCGAGCCGTAGCCGATGGCCACCACTTCGTCGAGCGCGACCATATCGTCGTCAAGCACGATGCGCAGGTCGGTTTTGGCCGAGGCCGGCACTTCCCGGGTTTGCATGCCGATAAAAGAGAATTGCAGGGTTTTCGATCCCGCCGGCACGTCGAGAGTGAAACGCCCGTCCATATCGGTGGTCACTCCGGTTTGCGTTCCTTTCACCAGTACCGACACGCCGGGCAGCGTTTCTCCGTTCTTATTTACTACCACTCCCCGCACCGTGCGGCCTTTTTGCTGTTCGACCACAGGCGTATGCTCCGGCCGCCCGGCCCCGGCGGCTGCCGCGGCTGAAGTTCCGACCACAGAAAGACCGAGCAGGCAAATCCATATCTTCCTGTAAAAACTATCGGATTTTTCGGATATAAAATTTAAGGTTATCATTTCTTTTATTTCTACTGTTAATTGATTTTTCTTCTAAAATACCTCGCGTTGATTGCTTAGGGACAAAGCCTGGGCATCGTCCGTTTTTCCTTTGCAGTTTTTTATTCCATAGGCTGTGCGCATTAAAGTTCGAACTCTCTTTTTGTTATCTCTATATCACAAAGATACAATAGGTTAAGACGCTCGAATTTATTGATTTTCACCTATCTTTATGGTATTCTATCCGATTTGGTCCGATTAGATTACAGGGTTGTTTTTCACCCCGAATTTTTTCTGGTATTCCGAAGGCGACATATGGGCGGAACGCTTGAATAACTCGATAAAATTGGAAAGATTGTTAAAGCCGGCTTCCATGCTTAATGTAGAGATTTTCATACGCCCCTCGATCAAAAGTTTTTTTGCATGTCCGATCCGGATGTCGTTCAGGTATTGTACGAAGGTTTTTTTCGTGCGCTGGCGGAAGTAGCGGCAGAAGGCATTGGGCGTTAATCCTACCAACGAGGCTACTTCTTCGAGCCTGATGGGTTGGCGGAAGTTTTTCATCATATATTGATATACTTTGTCGAAACGATCGAAGTCGCTCGAATTGACCGATTCGGTAAAACCGATACTGGCCAGCAATTCGTATTCGCCGGTAGTGGCCATCATCTCGAGCAAGGAAATAAAGCGGACAATCCGCTGAGCCCCCGTGAAAGAAACCGATTCACGGATGTATTCCCCGATTTTTTCACGCGAATGGCCGGTGAACTTGATGCCCCGCCGCGACCGTTCGATCAGTTGGCGGATATTATTCATTTCCGGCAGCCGGATAAGGTTGCCGTCGAACACGTCTTTCAGGAAGAACAGACAAAGACAGGAGGCCTTCAACCCGGCCTCCTGTTTGAAAAATTCGTCGTCGTTGCGCCACTCGTGCGGAAGTTTCGGCCCTACCATACATACATCGCCCTCCTGGTACCGGTCGATATGATCGCCTACGAAACGCGTACCCGTGCCCTCCAGAATATACATGATCTCGATTTCCGGATGGTAATGCCAGGGAACGATAAAATGAGGCAGATCTTCCTTATAGAAGTTGATGTAACTGGCATCCGTAAAGGGAAGTTCCTGATAAAGCGGTGTCATAAGGCGGGAAAATTTAAGGGTTAGCTTTCCAAATCATCTCTTCGTCGAGCGGGTAGGCCGGACGGTTTACCGAGCGGAAAGGCAGGCTGCGCATGTCGAGGTTGCAAAAGCCGGACGTAAGCGCCATCAGATGGACGGGAGCCATGTCGCGCAATTCGGGATAAAGGTATCCCAGCTTGACCACGACGATGCGGTAATCGAGCGGACGCACGTTGATCTCGGCAAAGTCTTTCAGGGTAGTAAACGATCGGCGGCTGTTGAGCAAAACCACCTGCACGCCGCCGGTTTCGACGACCGCGGCGGCGCGGGGCGTCTGCAAAAGAGAGTCGGGAGAGATAAACCGTACCTTTCCTCTGAGCGAAAGCGGTTTTCCGAATACCGTATCCTGCTTCCCTCCTACAGTCAGGCTTACCGTGCGCCCAACCCCGGCCTGCACGCAGGCGGCCATCGCTTCGGGATCGACTATGCCGGCTACCAAGGCGCCGGTTATGCCTTTGTCCAGCAAGGCTTTTGCCACCTGGGGATTATCGCCGGGAGCGCCGGCAGTAGTATTATCGCCCGAGTCGGAGATAAAAACCGTTTTGCCGGTATGTTTTTTCGCCCGGACGATCATTTCTTCGATGGAGCCGGAAGGCACGTCGAGCTCTAATCCGCCGCGGGCGTCCCAAACTTCCTGGGCCAGCCGCCGGGCTTCGCGGCGAGCTTCCGGGGCATAGCGTTTATCCCTGGCCACTACAAACACCCGCATGGCCGAACGAGGCAGGTCGGCCCAGGCATAGCCGGCCAGGATGGAAACGTCCATCAGGCCCTCTTTGGCCGACACTTCGGGAATCTGAGCATAAATAGAATGTAAAGGCTCTACTTCGGTAATGCTTTTTTCGCCCGGCACGAGAATGGGGATCGTCACGCTTTCGATATGGGGCCGGAGTTTCTCGCGAAGCGTTTCAAGCAACATCGTTACCGCACGTACCCGGGTTTCCGCCCCATCCCGGTGGGGAACCGTCCGATAGCCGGTAACCAGATTGAGATGTTTTACAAAATCGGCCGATAAATTGCCGTGGGTATCGAAACTGCCGGCTATCACTACGTCGTTGCCCGTAATGGCCCGGATTTCCCGGATCAAGGTAGCTTGGGCGTCGGCATAGCCTTCCACATGCAGGGCGCCGTGCATGTCCATATAAATGCCGTCCAGGCGGCCAGCTTTGCGAACGCCCTCCAGAATTTCTTCTTTCATGGCGTCGAAGGCGGCTTTTTCAACCACGCCCCCGGGCCAGGCATAGGCATGCAGAGTGGGGATAATTTCCACCCCCTCGGCCTGCAAGCTCGACGCCCAGGCTTCTCCTTTCAAAGCTTCCCCGCCGCGGCGGATGGTAAAATCGGAGGCGGAAGTATGCAGCGTGGAAAACGTATTCGATTCGTGGCGGATCCCGCAGGTAAGAATACGCCATTGGCGGGGCTTGTCGGTACAAGACAGGCCGGCAAAGCAGAAGAATAAGGCAAGGAAAAATAAATGCAGTTGTTTCATATCATATCGTTTTTTAAAGTAAGAGAATGTTTTAAAGTAAAAGATCAGGCTGACTGAAAACCCTGAACGGCCACCCCCGGCCTTAGGCGCAGGCAAACGCAGCCTGATGCCCGGCCGGAGCGAACAGCCGCTCCGCTTAGGAGCGCATGGTAAATATCAGCCGGTGATTCAGGAAGAAAGGCGCCACGATACCGGGAATATTCGAAAGGGGAAGCACTTCGTCGGGCAGATCGAAGCCCAACACGTCGGTCATAAATTGCCGGCGGCGCATGCAGCGGTCGTAAACGGCCGGGTAGCCGAGGGCTAATTCCCGGCGGAGCGCCGCGTCGGCAATCGCAATACCTTCCTCCATCCGGGAAGAAGAGTAAACGGGCGAGCGGGGAATAATATCGACCTGCATGCACATGCCCGAACGGATGATTTCTTCCGAATCCTTGTAAACGGGCGAGCTAAGCCATTCTTCATAATGAATAAGATGGCCCGGATTCAGAAAAACGCCGAAACGGTCGAAGGGGAGCTTTTCGTCGATAAGGCGGCGCAGTACCTTGCCGGGGGTGCCGATCCGCATCTGGCGGTACCAGGCGTAGCAGGCCTCGAAATAAGGAGCGGCAAAAGCCGGTACATAATCGCGGGCCGCTTCCGGCAAATCCGACTCGTCGAAAGCCACCCAGCCGGCCCGGCATACGTTGCTCCCCCAATACCCGATGTTGGTGGAACAGGGATCGCCTTTGCGTACTACGCCGCCCGTCGGGCTGGACAAGCCGTACGATAGGTTGCCGCTGCTCTTCATCCCCGGGTGGCTGTTGAGCGGATGGCCGGCATATTCGTAGGCACGCATCAGCTCGAAATCCGTCGCGCCGGCGCGGAATTGCTGCAACACCCGCCGCATTCCTTCCGAAGCCAGCACGTTGGCATATTCGAAGCAGGCTATTTCGTAGGCCGAGCAGGTAGCCCGGAGGCCATAGGAGGGCGACATCAAAAGGTCGGTAGCGTTCGTCACCGCGCCGGGAGCGCAGAGCTTGCGCAAAGCGTCGGCCAGGTAAGCCGGCAGATCGATCACCTCGGCGGGCGAACCGAACTCGGCCGGCGTAAAATATTTCCAGCCGACGCAACCCACCCGCGCGTCCGGGCCGATTCCTTCGCCGTCGAAAATAGCGGTCAGGGCACGGCTTTCGTCGCGGGGCTGGTTGAGCAAAGAAAAAGGTTGGAATCGTTCGTAACGCAAGCCGCCGGCGGTGTAAAGCGGCGAACAAGGAAGATGCCCCACACATTCGTTGCCCACCAGCAAAAGCGGGCTGCCCGTTTCCCGGATCAATAGGAGCGCCTCTTCGAAACGCGGATCGAAATGAACGAGATACATTAAATTGGCCATATGCTCGCGGTCGCCGTACACCGCCAGGTGAGTCAATCCGCGCTGCCGTATCATTTCCCGTACGCGGGCCAGCCGCTGTTGCAAAACGCCGGCCTCGGGGGGCGGCAACGGCCGGGCCGTTCCGAAATCGGGCCATTCTACCGATTGTAAAAGTGCTTTTTTCATGGTCTTTTCTTTTAGGATGGATATACTAAGTATGCAAATATAGAAAGACCTTCGTCCGGCTCTTTTCCGGATTTTGACAAATAGTTGTGGTATTTTACCCTTAACACATGCCCCGGCGGGCGATTCAACCGGGCAGATCGCGGCCGGGCATTCCGTATATTTTGCGGTATTCGGAAGGCGACAATCCGGTCGATCGCCTGAATTGTTCGATAAAGTGCGACAGATTGCGAAAACCCGATTCAAAGCAAACGGCCGTTATTTTCCGGTCTCCTTCCATTAATTGTTTTTTAGCATGGTCGATACGGATTTCATTCAGATAACGCACGAAAGTCGTTCCCGTATGCTTCTGGAAATAGCGACAGAAAGCAGAAGGAGTAAGCCCCACCCGCGCGGCCGCCTCCCCAAGAGTCACCTCGTCGGTAAAATGCGTCTGCACGTATCGGTCGATTTTATCGAACCGAACGGAATCCAAGCGATTAGCCGCCCGGGTATATTCCTCGCTGGCCAGCAGCTCATATTCCCGGCTCACCGCCATGCGTTCGAGCAGGGAAATCAGGCCGGTTATTTTAGCGCTTCCTTCGGCCCGGATAATGCTCCGCATCAATGCCCCTATCTCCTCGCGGCTGCGCCCCGCAAACTTGACGCCCCGCCCCGCCCGGCTTAGCAAACCGCGGATATTGGCCATTTCGGGCAACCGGATGAAAACAGGGTTGAAAATTTCCTTATCGAATAAAATGCAATAACCGGAAGGCCGGATACCATTAGCCGGCCGCAAACAGGTTTCATCGCTTCTCCATTCGCGCAGAAGCCCGGCCCCTATCAGGCAAGTATCGCCCGGGCCGTAGGCTTCCTTATGATCTCCTACCTGCCGCATTCCGCAGTCCGACACAATATGTCTGATTTCCACCTTCGAAAGATTAGGACGCGACAAACCGAAAGGAGGTAACTCTTCTTCGTAAAAGTCTATCAGGCTACCTTCGGAAAAAGGCTTTACCCGATAAACCGACTTTATTCTCATGTATTTGCATTGCTGATAAATCAACCCAAAGGAACACAAAAAGAAAAGAAATTGCAAAGATATACAGCAAGTTAACATTCCGGGCGAAAGAATACTTCCCCCTCCTTGCACCCCGTAAGGAAGCCAAAAAGAAAACCAACAACAACTTAACGGCAGGAATAAAAGCGGGCTTTATTTCATCCGCGCGTCGGCCCCCCACATCAATTTTTCGCGCAGCGTCTGGTAAAACGTATGGTTGTACCGCTTGATGACCTTGGCGGTATAATCGGCTTTCGACACCCTAAGCTGAATCCCCACCGGAAATACTTCGGAACGGCCGTCGAGCGCAATCAGGAAATATTCGTTCCGGCTCTCCACGTCGAGCGAAATCACGTCGGAATCGGGAATCACCAACGGACGCACATTCAGCGAATGAGGGGCCACCGGGCTGAGCACGATGCTCTGGCTTTGAGGCACGATAATGGGCCCGTTCACGCTCATGGAGTAAGCCGTCGAACCGGTAGGGGTGGCAATCACCAGCCCGTCGGCCTGATAAGAAGTAAGGTACTCGCCGTTGAGGGAGGTATGGATGGTAATCATCGAAGAGGTGTCGCGCTTGAGTATGGCGATTTCGTTGAGCGCGTAATTATACCCGCGGTAGATCCGCTCGTCGGTATGCAGCCGGAGCAAGGTACGTGCTTCCACGCGGTAATAGTTTTTGAAAATCTCTTCCAGGGTATCTTCTATCTCGTTGGTGCCCACATCGGCCAGAAATCCCAGCCGGCCGGTATTAATACCCAGAATCGGAATATCCTGCCGGTTCACCCGGGCCGCCGTACGCAAAAAAGTACCGTCGCCGCCGATGCTGAGCGCAATGTCGAGATCGAAGGTATCGTCGGTAAGCAAGCCGGCTACCGGCGGTTCGAAATCGAAAGCATCCGCCAGGAACGTATAAAAAGAGCAATCCACATACACCTCCGCGCCCAGCGAGGCCAGTTTGCCGAACAAGCGTTTGATCAGGTTTTGTTTGTCTACTTGATACTCGCTACCGAACACGCCGATCTTCATACGCTTCCGCCTCCCCTTTTTTACATATTCATATAATACAATAGTTCGCTCATTTTCTGCTGCAACAAATCGTCGACCATGCCCTTTTCCATAAAATGATACAAGACCGTATAGTTGAAGCGTTCGAAACTGCGGATCACCGGCGAAGCATCCTCCAGATCGATCTTGATGGTCAGCAGCAACCGCCCCGTATCGGCGTCGGTATGCGAAAGCAAGCTCATCACATGGGCATTGTTGGCCTCCACCAGCCGGGCTATGTCGGAAAGCGCATAATCCTGGGGCATCATTTCGAGCACGATTACGCTTCCCGCCGCATCGGCATTGCATAATTCGGCCAGGATGTCGATCAGCTTTTCGCGGGTAATCACCCCGGCATACGCCCCTTGGGCAGTCACTACCGGCAGCAGGCTCAGCCCGTAACGGGTAAGCAAGGCCAGGGCCTCATGCAAATGGCTGTTTTCCCGCGCGGCCGGCGTGAAAAGCACCGGACAGCCTATTTCGGCCACAGGATCGGGCATAGCCAGCAAATCCTTTTCGGAAACCAGACAACGATAGGCGTCGCCTTCGAGCACCGGCAGATGTTTTAACTTAAAATCATCCATCAATGCCAAGCCGTATTCCACCGTGTCGGATAATTTTAACACCGGAATATCTTTCGTTATGAAATCTTTTACCAACATTTTTCCGTTAATTCCCTAAATACTGCTAAATTTGCCGATACATTTGTGCAAATGTAATGAAAGAAAAAAGATATACGACATACAATGACAAATTTAAGTGTAAACATTAACAAGGTCGCAACCATTCGTAACGCCCGGGGCGGCAACCAACCCGACGTGCTGCGGTTTGCGCTCGACGCAGAAACTTTCGGCGCACAAGGAATTACAGTACATCCCCGCCCCGACGAGCGGCATATCCGCTACAGCGACGTCTACGCCCTGAAACCGCTGATAAAAACAGAATTTAACATCGAAGGATACCCTTCCGACGCCTTTATCGACCTGGTGTTGAAAGTAAAGCCTGCCCAGGTGACCCTGGTGCCCGACGCGCCCGACGCCGTGACTTCCAACGCCGGATGGGACGTGAAAACCCATTTCGACCGGCTGAGCGACCTGGTCGACATTTTTACCGCCGGCGGCATCCGCACCTCCATCTTCGTGGGAACCGAACCGGATACCATCGAATGGGCGGCCAAAACGGGAACCGACCGCATCGAACTTTATACCGAGCCTTATGCCGCAGGCTATAAAGCCGACCGGGAAGCCGCCGTAGCTCCCTTCGCGGCCGCCGCTACGCTGGCTAAAAACCTGGGGATGGGCGTGAATGCGGGCCACGACCTGAGTCTGGAGAACCTGGCCTTTTTCAGCCAGCGTATTCCCTGGCTGGAGGAAGTTTCCATCGGCCACGCCTTGATCTGCGACGCGCTTTACCTGGGATTGCAGGAAACGATTGCCCGCTACCGGGCCGCTTTGCAAGGCTGATACTCACTGCGGCGACCGGCCGCTGCCCGGGCCGACGCCTGTCAAACGTATAGCCGCGGCATGCCGCAGGCGGACGCCCCCGGCCTTTTCGCCGCCGCTCCCCTCCCACCTTTGAATTGTTTTACCAAATAGACGAATAAAAAAACAGTATGAGCATACTACTTTCCCTGCAAGCTGCCGGAGCCGCAGGCCCGGCAGACCAAATGCCCGACCTGACGGCCGTAACGCTTCCCACCGAAGCTGAAATCAATGTAATCGACCTGGCTTTCAAAGGAGGCTGGATCATGGTCGTATTGCTGTTGCTTTCGCTCATGGCGATTTATATTTTCATCCAACGGTTGTTGGTGATCCGCCGGGCCGGCAAAGAAGACGAAACCTTTATGAACCGCATCAAAGACTATATCCACGACGGAAAAGTGGATTCGGCCCTCAACCTTTGCCGGAGCACGAACACGCCTTCGGCCCGGATGATCGAAAAAGGAATCACCCGCCTGGGCCGTCCGATGAACGACGTGCTGGTAGCCATCGAGAACGTGGGCAACCTGGAAATCGCCAAACTGGAAAAAGGCTTTCCGCTGATCGCCACAACTGCGGCCGGCGCGCCCATGTTGGGCTTCCTGGGTACGGTAACCGGCATGGTACGAGCCTTTTTCGACATGGCCAACGCCGGCACCAACGTCGACGTGAGCCTGCTTTCGGGCGGTATTTACGAAGCTCTGGTAACGACGGTAGGCGGCTTGGTAGTGGGTATCATCACCCTTTTTGCCTACAACTACCTGGTTTCGCAGGTAGACAACGTGGTAAACAAGATGGAAGCCCGCACGATGGAATTTATGGATTTACTTAACGAGCCGGCCAGCTAAGGCGTCCGCCGAAGATCATACATTATGGCATTAAAAAGAAGAACAAAGGTAAATGAAGCATTCAGCATGGCTTCGATGACAGACGTCATCTTCCTGTTGCTGATTTTCTTCATGGTCACCTCGACGGTGGTGATTCCCAACGCCATCAAGGTAACGCTGCCGCAGGCCCAGAAGCAAACGGCGGCCAAGCCGCTTACGCGGGTTACGATCGACGCAAACCTGAATTATTACGTAGCTTTCGGCAAACAAAAGGAGGTACAGGTTTCTTTCGACGAAATCACTCCTTTCCTTCAGGACAGTTATGCCAAGGAACCGGAGATGTTTGTAGCCTTGTACGCGGATGAGACGGTGCCTTACAAGGAAATCGTGAAAATCCTGAATATCGCCAACGAGAATAAATTCAAAATGGTGCTTGCCACCCGCCCGCAGAAATAAGGCAGAAGGTATATGAAGTTGAAGAAAGACGATCTATATAGTATCATCGGCACGGTGGCTTTTCACGGAGCTATCTTCCTCATTCTGTGGTTCTCGATCCTGAAAACGGTAGTTCCCGAGGAAGACGGGGGCATTCTGGTGAACTTCGGGAACGTAAATGCGGCAGCCGGCCTTTTCGAACCGAAATATACAGGCCGGGAACTGCCCGCGGAAACGACCACTCCCCCGCCCCCCGTACCCGAGCCTCAGGTGGAAACGCCTAAGGAAGAAATGATTACGCAGGATCTGGAAGAAAGCGTTTCGCTCGACGAAGAGAAAAAGAAAAAGGAGGAAGAGAAACGCAAACGGGAAGCCGACGAAAAACGGCGCAAGGAGGAAGAAGAAAAGGAACGCATCCGTCGGGAAGAAGCCGAGAAGAAACGATTGGCCGAAGAGCAGCGTAAAAAAGAAGAGGCTATCAGCAACAAGGTGGCCGGCGCTTTCGGCATGGGCCAGGCGGAAGGAGGCAGCCAGGGCGATGCGCCTCAAGGCAGCGGCAACCAGGGCAGCCCGTTCGGCAACTCGGATCACGGCGCGAATGAAGGCGTGGGCGGCTACGGCTCGTTCAACCTGAACGGCCGATCGATCGGCGCGGGCGGTTTGCCTCGTCCGGCCTATACGGTACAAGAAGAAGGCCGGATCGTGATTAATATTACGGTCGATCCCGGCGGAAACGTGATCTTCGCAGAAATCGGGCGCGGCACGAATATCGACAACGCTTCGATGCGCAAAAGCGCTCTCGACGCAGCTCGCCGGGCCAAATTCAACCGCATCAGCGGCGCGAACAACCAGAGCGGGACCATTACTTATTTGTATAAGTTCCGGTAAGGGAGGGCTTACGCCCGTCCTTTCCCAAGCGAGAGAAGGAATTGTCCCGGAAAAAGTGAACTGCACCCCAAAAGTTAGACACAAAACTTTTGGGGTGCAGTTCATTTTTCCACCCTATCCTTTTCTACAGAGGGAAAACGCTTTTTTCTTTCGGATAGTTTTCGGTATACCTCTTTTTCGCTCCTAGGCCATGGTTGGGAAGAGGGTGCGACAAAAGAGAAGATCTCATCGAAAAGCCAATTTTTTCAAGCCGTTTTTTCCAGGTTCTGACACACCCCCTGCCCCCTCTCGCAGAGGGAAAGTTACTCAAGCCAGTAATAACATATCGGCTTCCGGCATCCGGAAGTATTCTATTCCCCTCTCCGAGGGGCAGGGGGTGTGTCGATTTTGCCCTAACATCATTTCTCCCACATCGTCATTTTCAACTATATAGACCGTTTCCCCGCCCCCTTGGGTTCTCTCCTAAGGAAAATAATTTCTCTCCCGTCATCTGCCGCCCCCTCCGCCCTTTAAACCGTCCTCCTTTTCTCCTTCCTTTTTAGTCTTCTTTTACCTAAAAGCCCCTTATCCTTCTCAGATATTTTAACAAAACATTCCCTCACGTTAATTATAATTGGCATATTTTCTTGACATAGAGCAAGAATTATCCCTTTAACATCCCGGTATAGCTTTCTTTTCAAATTCATTTATTTTCTTTGCTCCCGGTTTTACAAACAGTTAGGTTATCACTAAGAACGAAGATTATGGCTAAAGAGAATTTATTGAAGTTCATGAAACGTATGCAACTGATGGACCCCGGTTGCGATGTACGGACACGGTTGCGTGAAATGCAAATCGACCATTTGCTTTCGGAAGCATCGGATTACAATCTGCCTTTTACCGAAAAGGAATTGAACGAAGTGCTGGAAGCCTGAACCGGATTCCGACCATAAGGAAAAGCGGCCGAAGAGAGCATAGGCTCAACTTTGGCCGCTTTTTTTCTGTTTCATCCTTACTACCTATCCGCCGGAAGCTGAAATTTCCGACTCGTCGTGAAAAAGGTTTACGAGTCGTTCTCTTTTCTCCTTCCGCCGGAATATGTATATTTGTAAAAATCCAGAAAAGTAACTCCATTAAAAAAACAGGACAAAGATGAAAAGAGCATTCCTATTTTTAGCAACAGGCTTCGAAGAAATGGAAGCCATCGGCACGGTAGATATTCTACGCCGCGGAGGTATCGACGTAAAAACCGTCTCCATCACCGGCAACCATTTGGTAACCGGCGCGCACGACATGCCGTTGAAAGCAGACACCCTTTTGGCGGAAACCTATTTCTCGGATGCCGACGCTTTGATTTTGCCGGGCGGCATGCCGGGTAGCAACAACCTGAACGATTGCGAGCCGCTCAAAGAAATACTGATCGAACAATATAAAGCCGGAAAAATAGTAGCCGCCATCTGCGCCGCTCCCCTGGTGTTGGGAGGATTGGGCTTGCTAAAAGGACGCCGGGCTACCTGTTACCCCGGTTTCGAACCGACCCTGATAGGCGCCACGGTAACGGGCGAAGCAGTAGAGAAAGACGGCCACGTCATCACCGGCCGCGGTCCCGGCCTGGTGTATAATTTCGGCCTGGCCTTGGTAGCCGCCCTCAAAAACGAAGCGGTAGCCGAAGAAGTAGCGGCCGGCTTGTTGCTCTGATCGTTTGCCGCTTTGCCGGTTTGATGTCTTGCCGGTTCGGCACCTTCCGGTTTGGTGTCTTCTGATTCGGTGTCTTCCGGTTTGACGCTTTCCGGTTTGGCATCTTCCGTTTCGGCCTTTTGATCGCTTCCCGCCGCGCGTAGCCCATTGTCCTTCGGGCCGGTTTTTACCCATCGCAGGCTTCCATACCGATCGTTCCGGGCGGGCGGCCAGAAAAACGCTTTCCTCCCAAGGCAAACTCCCGGAGCAAAAAACGAAAAAAGACCGGCAAAGCGGAAGTATTTCCACCCGCAAAAGCCATACGCGCCCCGTCCGTCCGCAACCCGGAACCGGACGGGGCGTTTTGCCTCCGCCTGCAACCGATTTCTACCCTTCCTAAGCCCCCTACTTATTGTATTTTTTTTCTTGTTCCAAAAACCACATGCCGGTGTATTTCGAATTACATAAGCATGCAATCAAAATTTCACCGGCATGAAAATCGGATTACATCGGCATGAAAAGGAAACCCCTTGCCGACCATTTTACAACACCCTACAAATCAATGCTTTACAAATCCATTTCTTATCCCTTCCCGCGGCCCGTACTTATTGTATTATTTTCATTCTCCCGACCTGCTCAAAAAAAATAAAACCGGAAAAAAGAGAGAACCTCCTTTTTCCGGTTTTACCTCCGCGAAATCCTGCGAAAAAACAGGCCCTTTCCGGAGCACACTTAAAAAAACGCCGATCAGAACGTCACGTCGAAACCACCCATGAAAATGGCCTTAGGCATCGGAAACCCTTCGTTTATCGAATACCGGGTAGCCGTCAGGTTCTCTCCTTTCACAAACAGCGAAAGTCCCTTATCGGGCGTTCCGAAACGATAGGCCGCCTTGGCGTTCAACACCGTATAATCTTCTTTCGTCCGCGCCTTGGTATCGATATACAAATCGAAAATAGATTGTACGTTCATATACAAGCTGAACCGCCCCGGCGAATACATCGCGCCGGCAAAAAACTTATGCGCCGGAGCCGCCAGCAAAGGCTTGCTGGTATGCAGATAGCTGTAATTCATATCCACGCTCAAATCGGGCAAAATCTGGTAGCGCGCCTCGAACTCGATGCCCTTATTCGTAAAAGTGCCTGTATTGATATTCAGGTTCGGACGGCCGTCCATCTTTACGGCCTCGATCATATTTTTGCCGTCGATGAAGAAAGCGGTCAGTTCGAACAACAGGTTGCCGTCTGCCAGCAACTGGCCTACCGATACTTCGTAATTCATCATGCTCTCCGGTTTCAGATCCGGGTTTTGCGGCGGAAACATATACATCTCCCGGATCGTAGGGCTGCGGAAACCTTTCGAGAGAGAAGCCTTGACGGTATTTCCCTCGAATGGCCGCACCGTAACGCCCGCTTGCGGAATCCACGCCCCCCCGAAAGCGCTGTTATGCTCATAGCGCACGCCGGCATTCAAGCTGAGCATATCGAACAAATCCTGTTGGGCTATCAGATAACCGGCCACTTCGTTGATCGTTTTATCCACCAATTGCTTCCGGCCGCCGCCAAGGGAATCGTTGCGAGCCTTGCCGCCCCAGTTCTTATAATCCAATCCTACGGTAAAACTATTCCCTCTCGCCAGGCGGAACGACTGGTAGAGCAGGATACCTCCGTTATGATCGTCGGAATGAAACCGGTAATCGAGCGGGCCGGCCTTGGGATCGTTCAGATGGTAACCGTCGTTTATATCGTGATTTCCCCAGTTGAAAAAAGCGCGGAAAGCGCCGCTGGTTTTCTCATACTGGTTTTCGAGAGCAAAAGAAGTGGTGCCGCGCAAAATATCCATATCGTTGTCGGCAATCGGATCGGTAATCTGCCCCGGATTCTGATTCTTGAACTTAGCCAGGCTTACATCGCCCGTCACCTTATAATGGGAATCGACGGCATAACCCAGCTTGGCGAATCCGTTGGTAATATGAAACTTCGAGTCGGGACGGTGGCCGTCGGTACGGTCATGGTTGAGGGAAACGAAACTACTGAATTTCCCGATATTGTAGCCGTTGTTAATCATGTACTTTTGCGTATTGTAGGAGCCGTACATCACCCGGGCCTGGGTGCGGCGTCCCTCGCGGACATGCTGGCGGGTAAGGATATTCACCACCCCGCCCATGGCATTCGATCCGTATAGCAGCGAGCCGGGCCCGCGGATTACTTCCACCCTTTCCACGTCGGAAGCCACATAGGTATCGGGCAGCGAATGGCCGAAAACGCCGGCCCATTGCGGCTGGCCGTCGAATAACACCAACACCTTGTTTCCCTGGCCTACCCCGCGGATGTTGATTTCTCCGGCCGAGCCGGAAGATACGCCGAAACCGGTGACGCCTTTCTGGGTGACGAACAAGCCGGGCACCCGTTCCGATAGTACCGGCAACAGGGCCGATTCGCTGCTGGCTTCGATCTCGCTCCGTTCGATAACCGAAATGGAAAGGGGCACGCTATTGCGGTTTACCTTGATTTTGTTGGCCGAAACCACCACGCCTTTCAGGCGGATCAGGCTATCGATAGCCGCCGGATCGGCCGCTTGGGCCAACATACCGGTAAACAAGCTTGAAACAAGTAATAATTTTTTTCTCATATCTAATTTTTCTACCTGATTATACAGTGTCGTTTTCCCGGAGGGTAGCACCTTTGTAAAAAATCGTGTTACCGGAAGGGGCAAAAAAAATCAATCCGCCCGGCTCATTACCAATTTCCCGTGTTTAATGCCTTTAATGGCCGTCAGTTTATCGGCCAGCTCGGTCAAACGACGGGCAGTTCCCATCACGGTGACGATATGAAGACAGAAATTGCGGTTGATGTAGTATTGGGAGGAAGAGAGGATGACGTCTTTATAAACCTGTTCGATGTCGGCCGTTTTAGCGGAAATTTCTTTTTTCACCTGGTCGTACATAATCACCAAAGTACCGGCTACCAGGTGGTTGCACTGCCATTTCTTCTCGGCTACGTTCTTTTCGATCAGAAAACGGATGGCCTGGGAGCGGTTGGCAAAACCGTTCTCGCTTACATATTGATCCAACGATTCCAGCAGGTTGTCTTCCAACGAGACACCGAAACGTTTCAACGCCATCTGTGAAGTTTTATAAATCAAGGGGCAAAGATAGCATAAAGCTCCTATATACGCAAATCGGCCGGCAAACAAACCGGGGGCCGGTATCGCCGGACTTCTTTCAGAAATTTTTTCCCGTGTCCCACCACAACCGCGTGCCTCCCGTATCCGGCCCGCCCAGGTAGCGGCATAATGCTTCGTATTGAGCCGGATTGGAACTGATAATGCTGACAGGGAAGTTGAGCCGGCGAATCATCACGCGGGTATCGATTTTGCCGTTGCTCCGGTTGGTCAATACCGGAAACAAGCGCGGATACCCCGTGCGGCGTTGCTCGGCCCAGGCTTCGCAACCTTCCGGATAGCAGGCAATCCATTTCTGGGTGATGATTTTTTCCAGTTTGATCTCCGGCGAATCCTCCTCGCTCCAGGCAGGCGTCACTTTGCAAACCGCCTCTATATTGTATTCGGGCGTAAACGTGTCGATATAATCGGCCGGCAGTTTTTCGCTCCGCAGGTAATCCGACGCTCCCTCCACGCCCCATTGGTCGAAAGAAGCCCGCACGCCCCGGGCGTAACATTTGCCGGCATCTTCGCCCGACCAACCGCGCAAAGCAGCTTCGGCGCGCAGAAACCAGACCTCGGCAGGCGTCATCAGCACCGCATGGGTGGTTTGCGCGATGGTGCTGGCGGAATGACGGCTGTATTTCGTATGGTTGAAGCCGGTTCCCTGCCGGATGCCCCGGTATTGGCCGGCATATCCTTCACCGGTGGCGGGCTCGAAGTAATGCGGAAGGCGGGGATCGCCGTAACCGGTCAGTATCGACTCCATGCTGGCGCCCAGGAAGGCTTCTCCCCAGGCTTTGTTGATCTCGCCCAGCGGATTCGAATAGCCTGTTCCCAACGCCGAAACGGCTACCAACTGATTGGTTTCGTCCAGAAATCCTTCCGGCAACCGAAAACATTTGCGTGCTTCCTCGGCGGCTTTCCGCGGATCGGCCATAGCGATGCGCACGGCCAGCCGCAACCTAAGGGAGTTGGCAAAACGTTTCCATTGCTCATACGTTTGGTTGGCAGAGGACATCAGCATATCAAACCGGTAGAAGGTTTCTTTTCCCTGGTAGGGAGCGAGCAACATAAGGGCCGTATCCAGGTCTGCAAAAAAGGCATGGTAGGCTTCCTGCTGGGTATCGGGCATCACCCCGGCATTCGATTGACCGAATTTCCGGTAAACAATGGGGCCGTAATAGTCGGACACGCGGTGCATCAGCTCTACTTTCAGAATCTGGGCGACGGCATACAAAGGAGGGTATTTGCCGCGGGTAAAGTCCTCGGCTTTTTTCACTTCGGTCATAATCACCGAGTAGGTGTTTTCCCACATCGTGCCGTTCCAGCCGTCTTCCAGGTTATAGACGGTGTTGGCCAGGCCTGCATTAAACGGCTTGTAATCGTGCATATAGCCTGAGAACATATCGGCGCTCAGGTTTTGCATGGTTTGGAAATTCCAGTTTTTGCCGGCTCCCCAGTCGTAATTGAAGTAGATGCCGGCCTGAATCACCTTCATCCAGATGCCGAAGGTGTTATAATCGTATGCTTTTTGCTCTTCGGTAAATCCTACCTGGTTGGTATTGTATTCTTCGAATTTCCCCGTGCAGGCCGCCAAACAGCCCGCACCAAGGCAAATCAGCGGGAAAAGCAGCCGCAGAAGCACGGCCGGGCGCGTCTCGCGGCTAAGGGGTAAGGGCGGATAGCAGGCCGGCGCAGCCTGTTTGCAATTCTTTGCCGGTATAGGTAAGCGTAGTTTCATTCTTCTTATCGTTTGGTGTTTGTAGTCGATAGCGGCTTTTTTACAGCCGGTTGCTTGTCTGATTTTAAAAAGAGAGTTTAAGATTAAATCCTATGCTCCGGGTAGTGGGCATGCCGAACACGTCGATACCCTGATTGCCGTTCGACGTCGATAAGACGGCATCCGGATCGAAAGGGGCTTTTTTATACAGGAAAAACAGGTTGCGGCCTACCAGCGAAATCCGGGCGTTTTTCAAACAACCGGTTTTATCGACCAGCCGCTTGGGAAGGGTATAACCGAGGGAAAGCTCGCGCAGACGGACATTGGTGGCATCGTACATATAATATTCCGTCACTCCGCTCCGGCCTCCTACCTGCTCATAAAAGGCTTGTACTTTATAGATATGGTGTCCCTCCAGTTCCACATAGCCCTCCCGACGCGCCCGGCCGGTGGAAAGACTGACGCCGTTCTGATCCATCACAGCCTGCGTCTGCGAAAGCACGTCGCCCCCGAAATGCCCGTCGATCAGGAAATAAAGGGAGAAATCCTTGTACGTAAGGTTATTGCTCCAACCCAGCAGGAAATCGGGATTGCAGTTGCCTACTTTCACGGTATTTCCGTCGCCGATTACTTCCGGCAAGCCGTATTCGCCGTATACGATGGCTCCGTATGTATCGCGAAGGAAAGCTTTTCCGTAAATATCGCCGAACGAGCCGCCTTCTACCAAACGCATCGAATAGCTGGAAGAAAATCCTTCGTCGCCATATACAAAGGTGGGCAGGTCTTTATGTAGTTTCTTCACCACATTGCGGTTGAACGAATAGTTCCAGCCGGTTTTCCATTTGAAATTGTTGGTAAGCACCGGCACGGCGCCCAGGGAAATTTCCACGCCCCGGTTTTCGATATTTCCGGCGTTCACGAAGTAATATTTATAGGTAGCGCCGGCCGAAGAGGGCAGGGTGAAGAGCTGGTTCTTGGTATTGGTTTTATACCAGCTCAAATCCATGTCCAGCCGGTATTGGAAAAACTTCCATTCCGTGCCTACCTCGTACGAGACGCTCATTTCCGGCTTCAAATCGGTAAAAGGAGCCCTATCGTTGGGTTGCGTGCCTCCGCCCGAGACGATGATGCCCGCCGTATTGCTCACGAAAAGCGGAATATCGTTGCCCACCCTGCTCCAGGAAGCGCGGATTTTTCCGAAAGACACCGCTTCGGGCAACTTCTGCCAGGAAGAGACTACCCACGACAGGCCCACCGAAGGGTAAAAAAAGCCGCGGTTGGCGCTGGGCGTAAAGGCCAAGGTCGACGACCAGTCGTTGCGGGCCGTCACATCCAGGTAAAGGCTTTCTTTGTAGCCGAGCTGGGCGGTGGCGAAAACCGACTGCAACTGGCGGCGGGCGTCGTTTTCTTCGTTGATATAAGCGCTTCCCGTCATCTGTATATTGGCGATGGTAAACACGTTGGGGTAATATAGCGAAGCCGTGTGGGAATCGAGCCGGAGGGAAGAATGCCGTTGATCGGTCAGGCTGGTTCCGATAGCCGCGTCGAGCGAAAAATCGTCCCACCGGCGGTTGAAAAGGGCCATGGCGTCGGCATATAGCAAGGTCTCCTGATAGCTGTAATCGATATAACGGCCGTTTACCCCGGCAATGCCTTGCGAGGTGGAAGCATAAATTTTGCTCCGGAATTTATCGTGTACGTAATCCACGCTGCCGCGGGCCTGAAGGGTAACATAATCGTTTATCTTCCATTCGGCGGAAAGGGAGGCGATCGCCCGGGCGCGTTTATCGCTGCTCTGTACCCGGTTGACAAGCCAATAGGGATTTTGCGAAAAATCGTCGATGGTAGTGTACCAGTTCTGAACCGGCATGTTGCGGCTTTCGCTATATACTTCGAATTGAGATTTGTAGGGGGCAAGGTCCATGCCGCGGGGGAAATTGTAGAGACCGGGCAGCGGGTTCATATAAAAACCGCCGGAAGTGGGTTTGTTTTGGATGGTTTGCATCAACAAATTCACGTTGGCGTCAAACTTCAACCGATTTCCGAACAAGAGGGCGGTCTGACGCAAATTCAGGTTATGCTTGTTCATCTTATTTTTATCGACGATGCCGCGGGCCGTGGTGTTGCCGTACGAGAAATAGGTTTGCAGCCGTTCGCCTCCGGTAGCTACCGAGAGGGAGTGAACGGCCGTCAGGGCGTTGCGGAAAAAATCGCCGGCGGTGTCGTAAGCAGGCAGCATGGCTTGCTCGCCCCAACTGGTAGTGGAGCCCTCTACCCTTCCGTACTGATTCTGGAATTTGGGCAAGCTGAGAGCTTGTTCCACCATCAAGGTAGACGAGAAATCGACTTTCGTTTCGCCGGGACGTCCTTTTTTAGTGGTAATTATAATGACGCCGTTGGCGGCTTGCGCGCCGTACAAGGCGGCAGCCGAAGCGCCTTTGAGGATGCGCAAGGAAGCTATATCGTCGGGGTTCAGGTTGGAAATGCCGTCGCCCCCGTCGCGGTTGCCGGCATTGGCGGTGCCCCCGATAGCGCTGACAGCTTGCTCGTTGGAGGTATTGAGCATCGGCATGCCGTCGATTACATACAGGGGCTGGTTATTGCCGGATACCGAACGGTTGCCGCGGATGGTGACGCGAGCGGAACTACCCGGGCCGGCCGAGGTACGGTTGATCTGGATGCCGGCCGTTTTTCCCGTCAGGGTTTGGATAAAGTTGAGATCTTTGGCACGTACCAGTTCTTCTCCGCCGATTTGCTGGGTACCGTAAGGCAGGGAAGATTCTTTTTTCTGCAGGCCCAGGGCGGTAACGACTACTTCCTCCAACTGGCGGGCGTCTTCGCCCAGGCGGATATGCAGAGCCCCTTCTCCGGCATAGTGTACGGTCTGGCTGATATAGCCGATATAGGTGATCTGCAAGGTGGCATGGCCGGGAAGTTCCAAACTGAAACGGCCCTCCCTGTCGGTTACGGCACCGTTGAGGGTTCCTTTTTGCAGGATGTTGGCGCCGATAATGGGTTCTCCTTTTTTATCGGTCACTTGTCCGCTTACCGGGCGCAGCGATTCGGCTTGCATGCGCAGAACGGTTTTCTTACGGTTCAGCACGATCTGGTTGTTTACTACGGTATAAACAATATCCGTAGGTTCGAACAGGGCGTACAGGAGATCGAAAATGGTACGGCCCGCCAGATTTGCCTTCACTCTTGAAGTGAGGTCGATAGCACGGGCGTCGTAAATAAAGGAGTAGTGGGTTTCTTCTTCGATCGCATCCAATACGTCTGCAAGTTTTTTTCCGGCAGAGACGATATGATAGTTTTTTTCGGCCATGTACCGCTGGGCGCCGATCGGCTGGACGCTCATCAGGATGGCTATCAATAATAGGTAGATTCTCATAGGGTTCCCCTTTTGCTATAGGCTTTGTGTTTGCCTTATTCCGAAGTAAATATATACATATATTGTGAAACAAGGGGTAGACGACGGGAAAAAAGTCGCCCGGAGCCTCTTTCTTCACAGAAAAATGACTCCGGGCGTTTAAAAAAACATCAATTATATTGAAGTGAATCCATCAAACATAGCAAGCAGATTATTCGGCCGACGTGCAGTAGTTGGCATTCTTGTCCCACCATAGCGGGGAGGCTACGTTGTCTTTGCCGCCCAACATTTGTACGCCGCGGTCGTATTCATTCTTGTTTACCAAACTTTCCTTTACGGGATATTTGATGCGTTTGATAAAGTTGTGCGGATCTTTGATGTCTTTGGAATAGCCTCCGAATACCGTTTCGTCGCGGTAAATCGCTACGTCCAGGCGCGGCAGGTTCAGACGGCGTTTGTCGTTCCAAGCTTCCCAGGAAAGGTCGGGCGTGCCGGCGATATATTTCTGGGTGATGATTTTTTCCAGAGCCGTGTTGCCTGCTCCCGACTGGTCGTCGTACTTGGCGCTGGTTCCGGCCAGGTTCTTTTCCGTAGAAGCCAGGTAAGCATCGGCTTCATTGCCTACGCCCCATTTTTCGAAGGAAGCGCGCACGCCTTCTTCATAAGCTTGCTTGGCGTCGCCGGCCACAATGCCGCGGGCATATAATTCGGCTTTCAGGAAGCAAACTTCTTCATAGAGGAACACATCGTACGGACGAGCGTTGTTCTTGGCGCCGTCTACCACGAGATAGCCCAGTTCGGCATAATCTTTCACCGTGTATTCGCCCTTGTTCTGTTCCTCTACGCGAGGCCCGTAAGGCAAACCTTGCCAGTTGCCGCCGGTAATGGAGGGCTGGAAGATTTTGGGCGCGCGCGGATCGACCTTAGCCGGATGAACCGAGGAAACGGGAATGGCAGGGTCGCCGGTCAAGGTAGGCGTCGTATTCACCACGCCCTCGGGCCAGGCAATGCCGCCGATATTAGTCACCAACTTTTCAAACGATTTCGACATGCTCAGCGGGCCGCCCCAGGTAATCTGGAACATGACATAGTTGTAATCCTGTCCCCACGAACCGTCGGCTTTGGGAGGCATATAAGCATTCTGTTTGGCATTGCTGATCAAGCCGCCTTCGGCGCTCAAAGCAGCCTGAGCCTGTGTTTTGCAAACGTCGGGAGCTACTTCCGATACCCTCAGGGCCAGGCGCAGGCGAAGCGAGTTGGCAAAACGTGTCCAGGCATCGGTATCGCTGTTGTACACGACATCGTTGGCTTTATCCGTGAAAATGCTTTTGGCGGCCGATGTAAACATCTTAGGGGCCTCTTCCAGCTCGGTAAAGTATTCATTGTAGGTCTCTTCCATCGAACGGTAAGGAGGATTCGCTTCCGGATCGTCGCCAGGTTTGGCGAAAGGCATCGGGCCGAACAGGTCGGAAGCCATCGAATGAACATACACGCGCCAGATACGGGCGAAGGCGATGGTGTTGGCATAACTATCGGCATCGTCGCGGGCGGAGAGTTCGCGAATAACGATATTCAGCGAAGCGATTTGTTTGAGGTAACCTTCCCAGATCAAGAGGTTCCAACCGTCGTTCTGGATATAGTTGGCTGTCGACCAGCCTCCGCCGTCGACCAGCATTTGCGAATAAAGGTCGACCTGCAAGGCTTTCAAACGTTGTTCTACATCTCCGTCGATGAATTTACCCCCGCGGATGGTACCGGCCAGACGGGGTTCGTTCATATTAAAATCGACATCGTTGGTCGGCTTGTTGGGGTTTTCGTTCAGCCCCGTCAGATCGCAGCTGGAAACACCCAGCAAAAGGAGCGAGCAAGCAGCTAATATCTTAATATTTTTCATAACAATTCTTTTTTTAGTTAGTAGATTTTTAGAAGGCTACGTTCAGGTTGAAACCTAAGCTGCGCATGGTAGGCATAGAACCGTACTCGATACCTTGTGCATTGCCCGACGTATAAGCGGCTTCCGGATCGAAACCTTTCGTTTTGCTGTAGATCATAAACAGGTTGCGGGCTACGAAGCTCAGCTTCAAACCGGTGAACGGAGTTTTCGACAGCATGGATTTCGGGAAACTGTAACCCAGGCTCAGTTCGCGCAGACGAATGTTGGTGGCATCGTACATCCAAGCTTCGGTAATACCGTTGATCCCGTTCCAGTAAGACTCGGCCGAAATGCTTTTCGTATTCTGCAAACCGTCGGCCAATACGCCCGGCACTACGATACCTTCTTCGCGACCGTCGAGCGTCATTTCCAACGTACCGTTGGAGGTACCTCTGGCGATAGATCCCATATAAACGTCGCCGCCTTTACGCATATCGAGCATAAAATTCAAGGTGAAGTTTTTATAGGTGAACGTATTGCTCCAACCCAGCATCCAATCCGGCTGGTTATTGCCCAACAGAACCATATCTTCCGTACGCAAGGGCACGCCGTCGGCGCCGATCTTCATCTTTCCGTTCTCATCGCGTTCGTAGGCATAGCCGTAGATGTCGCCGAAGGCGCCGCCTTCATGGGCGACGATTTTCAAGAAGGAAACCGATGCGTCGCTCAAAATCTGTTCTTTCGTATCGTCGGTGAGCGAAACGACTTTGTTCTTGTTCTTCGACCAGTTGATCTGGGTATCCCAGGTAAATCCGGTTTCGGTCATTACCGGCGTGGCGTTCAAGGCGATTTCAACCCCCTTGTTTTCGATGTTACCGGCGTTGATCATTTTCTTTTTGAAGCCCGTTGCGGAAGGAACGTCGATTTTCAGAATCTGGTCTTTGGCATTCTTCTTATAGTAAGCCAGGTCGATACCTACGCGGTTTTCGAATCCTTTCAGTTCCAGACCCAATTCCCAGGAGTTGATCGTTTCGTTCTTCAAGTTGGGATTGGCCATCCAGTCTTCGTTGTTGGCACTGAAAATACCGCCTTTAATGTCGTAGCCGATTTTGTAATAGTCGCGCAACATATACGGATCGGTATCGTTACCTACCTGCGCCCAGGAAGCGCGTAGCTTACCGAAAGTCAGGAAACCGGCGTTGCCGCCCATTTTGTTGATCATCTGCGTGAAAATCCAGCTGGCGCCTACCGAAGGATAGAAATACGAATCGTTGTCTTTCGGCAGCGTCGACGACCAGTCGTTGCGCGCCGTCAGATCGAGATACAAATAATCGTCCCACGAAAGCGAAGCGGTAGCATACAACGAATTGATTTGCTTGCGTTCTTTTTCCAGTTCTCCGCCATGAGTTTTACCGTTGGCAATGGCATGGAAATCGGGAATGATAAATTCGCCCGAGTTTTCGGTATAGGTCGAGCGCGAACGGTACATGATGTTGCCGCCTACCGTACCGACAATGCCGAAACGATCCCAGTTGCCCTTGGCCGTCAGCAGGAAGTCGGAGTTGATTTCGTTGAATTTTTCGATTTTGGCCTGCATGCTTCCGTTGGTTTCCCAATACGGCGTACCCGTGCCGCGTACCCATTCATATTGAATCGTGTAATTATCCATACCCGAGCGTAATTTCAGGCTCAGCCAATCGGTAAACGTAAAGTCTAAAGCGGCAAAACCGATGAAACGGTCTTTCTTGTCGCTGTTCGACATCCGGTAAGCCGACCAGAAGGGGCTTTCGGCGTTCGTCTTATGGTCTACCACGAAACCGGCAGCCGAACCGTCGGCGCGTTTCCAATCGCTAGCTTCGTAAGCGCTATAGTCGGAGAAAGCTACGCTTCGGGGCATGCCCAGGTAGTTCAGGAAAATATTATCCGGGTCGGTAGCCAGCTTGATGCGGTTGTTGGTATGCTGGTTGATATAGTTCACCTTCACGTCGGCCGACAGCCAGTTGGCTAATTTGGCCGTGGAACGCAGGTTAACGGAAGTGCGATCCATTCCGCTATTGGGCACGACGCCCTTGTTGTCGAGACGCGTTACGCCGGCACGGAACGTAATATCTTCCGAGCTTTTGCTGATGTCGACACTATTCGTCCAGGAAGTACCGGTACGCAGGAAGTCTTTATACAAATTGTTGTCGCGGGCCGCGTAGGCGAATTTGCCCAGAGCCATGTCCTGCATCGAGCCGTCCATCCTGGGGCCCCAGCTTCCGTATACGTTATTATTGAACTTGCCTGCGGCGCCTTGTCCGTATACATCCTGAAATGTCGGTGTCTGCATCGGGTTTTCAGCCGTGAAGTTGAGGTTGTAGTTCACGCCTACGCCTTTGCTTTTGGAGCCTTTTTTCGTGGTGATCATCACAACGCCGTTACCGGCACGGCTACCGTAAAGCGCGGCTGCGGCCGGGCCTTTCAGCACAGACATGCTTTCGATATCGTCGGGCGAAATATCCGACATGCCCGAACCCTTGTCTACATTACCGTTGCCGTAGAAATCGTCGGTACCCCCGCTGAAGTTGTCGATAGGCACTCCGTCGACTACCACCAGCGGCTGGTTGTTGCCGGTAATCGAATTGTTACCGCGAATCACGATACGGGAAGAGCCGCCCACGCCGGTACCGTTTTGCTTGATTTGCAAACCGGCTACCTTACCGGCCAGCGCATTGGCCACGTTGGCATCGCGGGTTTGGGTAAGCGATTCCCCTTTTACTTCCTGCATCGAATAACCCAGCGCTTTCTTTTCGCGCTTGATACCCAAGGCAGTTACCACTACTTCGTCGATCTTTTGCGTATCTTCGCTCAATTGCACGTCGATTTTAGCCTGCCCGTTGATGGGCACCGTCATCGTGGTATATCCGATATAGCTGAATTGCAGTTCTTTGCCGCCTTCCACATCCAGCGTATAATTGCCGTCCATATCCGTTACCGTACCGATCGTGGTGCCGGTTACCAATACACTTACGCCGGGAAGCCCGAAACCGTCTCGTACATCCGTTACCACACCGGAAACTTTCTGTGCGCTCAGATTGCAACAAGCAATCAGCGCGATAAAAATACCCAGCAATTTTCTGAATCCTGAGTAATTCTTAAATGAATAGTATCTCATATTTTTTTTATTTAGGGTTACAAAGATTCGATCTTCTTATTAATCGCATAGCTTTGTGTTTTTTGAATTTAACATGGAATTGATGGTTGTTTTTTTCCGACAACATCGTCGGTCGTTTCACTCTCATTCTTTCTTCATGGGCAATCAGATTTAAATGTTCAACATGGTATATTATTTCGATATTTCGACAACAGGCAGGGCCAGCGTTTGCTCGTCGGTAATGGCCGGTTTGCGTATCTCATAGCGGATACAGGAAGCCAGGCGGAGGTATTCCATCACCTGCGCAAGCGTTTCGTCCTTGAAACGGGCGGTTATAATCGATTGCAACGGCTCTTCGCCGAATACTTCGAACCGCACATGGTAATGACGTTCAAGCACTTTCAACACATGGGCCATCGGATGGTTGCGGAAAATAATCTCCCCGTTTTTCCAAGCCGTCTCGTACAGAGGATTGACGGCCGCTATCTCCATGGAGCCGGTTTGCTTTTCAAAAGCGGCTTTTTCATTCGGTTTGAGCAGGTCGACGCGTTCGGCTCCGGCCAGCGAGCGGGTATGCAACCTTACCGACCCTTCCACCAGCGTGGTCTCGATCCGATCGTCGTCGGCATAAGCGGTAACCGTAAAAGTAGTACCCAGCACCTCGAGCGAATAAGCGGGATCGACTTGTACGATAAAGGGTTTGGCCCGGTCTTTGGCGACTTCGAAATAACCTTGTCCTTGCAGTTCCACCTGGCGGACGGAACCGGTAAAGGCCGTGGGATATTTCAGTACGCTGCCTCCGTTGAGCCATACTTGCGTGCCGTCGGCCAAGCGGAAAGAAGAAACGACGCCGGCATGGGTACGTACTTCCCGGAATTCGGCGACGTTTTCTTTCCCGTTTCGGCTGAATAAATAAAGAGAGGCGATTAATAGCGGGATAAACAGCAAAGCGGCTGCCCGGCTGGCTAGGTTGAGCCAACGGCGCAAGGCGGTTTTCTTCTTTTGCGCCCGGAGCACGCCTTTGAAAAGCTGCAAAGCCTGTTCCGGATCGGCATGCTGCATGGTCTCGGCCCGACGCGCCACCTGGAGGGTATAATACACCTGTTCGAGGGTACGGGCATGCTGCGGCGAAGCAGCCAGCCAATCTTCCACGGCAGCATGCTCCTGGGCCGGCAGGGCTCCTTCGATATATTGAATCAGTATGTCTTCGTTCATTGTTTCCATTTTTATGAGCTTCTGTAAGTAATACAGGCCAGGAAACGAACCTTCTAAACGAAAAGACGAATTTTTTCAAAAAAAATAACGAAGTAATGCGAAAGAGACTAAAAGAGAAGAGTTTACTAAAAAAGAAAAACAAGGTATCCCCCCCTTTTCCCTACGCCCCGGGCAACTATCGCCGCCGGGTAGTTGTTGTATTTTAAAGTATCTATAAAATATAGCAAATGAAAAAAATAGTATTGCTCCGCCACGGCGAAAGCACCTGGAACCAGGAAAATCGCTTCACCGGCTGGACAGACGTAGACCTGACGGAAAAAGGCATGGCGGAAGCCCGCCGGGCCGGAGATTTATTGAAAAAAGAGGGTTTCCTTTTCGACAAAGCGTATACCTCCTACCTGAAACGAGCCGTAAAAACCCTCGACATGGTGCTCGACCGCATGGATCTGGATTGGATTCCGGTAGAAAAAAACTGGCGTCTGAATGAAAAACACTATGGCGCGCTGCAAGGATTGAACAAAAGCGAAACCGCCCGCGAATACGGCGACGAGCAGGTTTTAATCTGGCGCAGGAGCTACGACATCGCGCCGCCCCCTTTGAGCGACGACGATCCGCGCAATCCCCGTTTCGACCTCCGCTACCGCGAAGTGCCGGAAAGCGACCTGCCGCGTACGGAATCGCTCAAAGATACGGTAGAACGTATCCTGCCCTACTGGAAAGACCGGATTTTTCCTTCGTTGGAAAAAGCCGACCAACTTCTGATCGCCGCCCACGGCAACAGCTTGCGAGGCATTATCAAATACCTGAAACATATTTCCGACGAAGAAATCGTTCACCTCAACCTGCCCACCGCCGTGCCTTACGTATTCCAGTTCGACGACAAGTTGAACCTGGAGAAAGATTATTTTCTGGGCGATCCGGAAGAAATCAAGAAACTGATGGAAGCCGTCGCCAACCAAGGCAAACAAAAATAAATCGTCTTAGGGTTGGAGGTGGCGAAACAAAAAACGGCTGAGCGCCTCCTGTCGTTCGGGGCCCGTATGGAGAACCGCCTCTACCCCCTTCTTCGCCGCATACCCGGCCACCGCTTCGGCATGGGCCGGGTGATGCAGCAAATGATCCAGATCGCGGGGAAGGCCTCCGGGCAATTCATTGCTCACGAACACGGGGCAATCGTCGGGCGAAATCATATCCAGCATATCCAACGCCGGCAACACACTGTTCTATCGGGATTATTTTATGACCGGGCAAATATACCTATTTCTCCTCACCCGCGCCGTCCAAAAACGCCATACCACCCGATTTATATAGCCTAACGGCTCCTGCCGCAAAATGTATTTTTAACTTCCCGGCTTCTCTTATTCGGGAAATATTCTCTATGTTTGCACCGCGCAAGGCTCAACACCCTATGGAACTAAAAGACAACAAACAAACGCTACTACTACTTAAATCGGGCCAGGAATCGGCTTTCGACGAAATTTACCGGCAATACTACCGGGCTTTATGCGCCTTCGCTTCCCAATACGTAACGAAAAACGAATACGAAGAAATCATCCAGGACGTCATGCTCTGGCTATGGGAAAACCGGGCGATGCTGATTCCGGAAATGTCGCTGAAATCGTTGCTGTTCACCATTGTAAAAAACAAATGCCTCAACCGCATCAGCCACGAGCAGGTATGCCAGCAAGTGCATGAAAAGCTATACGCCAAGTTTCAGGAACAATTCGAAGATCCGGATTTTTATTTAGGCGAATTAATGGCCTTGGCTTCCAAGGCCATCCGGGAGCTCCCGGATGAATATCGCATAGCATTCGAGCTGAACCGGTTCGACGGACTCACCTACCAGGAAATAGCCACCCGGTCCGGCGTATCGTCGCAAACCATCGCCTACCGTATTTCGCAGGCGCTGAAAATCCTGCGCGTCAAGCTCAAAGACTACCTTCCTCTGCTGGGATGGCTCATCTACTGACGAATAGCCCGGCCGATACGCGACAAGCTCAGGAAAGCCGCCACCACCGACAACCCGCTTCCCAATAAAAGCGAAGCATGGGCCGTATCGCCCGGAAAAACCTTAAACAGCAAAGCCACCAGGGAAGCCCCCAACGTTTGGCCCATCAAGCGAGCCGTGCCCAACATTCCGCTGGCTCCCCCGCTGCGGCTCTCGGGAGCGGAAGCAATAATGGTACTGTTGTTGGGTGTTTGGAAAAGCCCGAATCCGCAGCCGCACACCGCCATCCGCCAGATAATATCGGCATCGGAAGGACGCGCCGGCATGATGGCCAGCAACCCCAGCCCTGCCGCGAAAATCAACATTCCGACACACCCCAACACGCCCGCCTTCACCTTGTCCAGCAACCGCCCGGCCACGGGAGCGAATATCATCGTTGCCAACGGCCAGGGCGTCAGCAACAAACCGGTAGCCACCTCGCTGCGGCCCAACACCCGCTGCAGGAAAAAAGGCATGGAAACCATAGCCAACATCTGGGCGATAAACGAAAAGACGGAAGTAATGATAGAGAGGCTGAACAGGGGTATACGCAACAGATCGACCGGAAAAAGCGGATAATCCTTCCGGCTTTCGCGCCGCACGAACACATAGCCGGAAACCAAGGCGACCACCGCCCCGGCCAGAATCCAATACCACCGCAGATCATGCGTAAAGGCCTCGATCAGCCCGATGAGAAGCGCGAAAACAAAGGCATTCATCACACCCGCCAGCCAGTCGAACTTCCGCCCCTCTATATGTACCGGATTGGGAGGCAGAAATTTGAAACTCAGTATCAAGGCAGCGACGCCGATCGGAATATTGACGGCAAACAGCCACGGCCAGTTGGCTACCGAAAGAATAGCCGAAGCAATGGTAGGGCCGGCCGCCGCCGCCACGGAGACGATCAAGGCGTTAAGCCCCATTCCCCGCCCCAGAAAACGTTTGGGATAAATAATCCGGATCAACGCCGTATTCACGCTGGCAATGGCCGCCGCGCCGAATCCCTGCAAGGTACGGGCTATAATCAGGGTAACGAGCGAATCGGACAACGCGCACGCCAGCGAGGTGCAACTAAACAAAAGCAGCCCCCCGGTATATACCTTGCGGTACCCCCCTATCTCGCCGATGGAAGAAAGCGACAAGAGCGAGATGGTAATAGCCAACTGGTAGGCGTTCACCACCCAGATGGAAGCGGAAGGCGTGGTATGCAAATCGCCCGCAATGGTAGGCAACGCCACATTCGCGATGGCTCCGTCGAGCACGGAAACCGTTACCCCGAGCCCGATGGCCAGAATCGCCCAGTAACGGGAAGGCAGCGGAAGCCCGTCGGGAGGGCTGGTAGTGGGAGATGTGTTCATTCTATCGATATTTTTTTGTAATCAAACAGCAGAGGCGCCCCGGCTGTTCACCGGAACGTTTTTTTCCCGTTATTCAGCGACAGCCGACGTTTCGCCAAGCGGTTTGCCGCCGCGATAAACCCTTTGCCGGAATGCCCCTGTCGCCTGGCGGCTGGGGGAAAAAAGAAAAAAGCGCAGCTTGCTTTACACAAACTGCGCTTCTGGCTTACGGTTAAACCGAATAGGTCACTTTAAACGTCATTCTATCTGTAGGTATCAATTTTCCTGATGTTGTTTGGCTTGCAGCCGGTTTTTAAATTCTTCGCGGGCAAAATAGACACGACTTTTTACCGTCCCCACCGGCAGATTCATACGCGTGGCAATCTCCTGGTAAGTGCAACCGCCCAGGTACATTGAAAAAGGAATCCGCAAGGTTTCGTCCAGTTGATTGATTGCATGGGTGACGTCTTGTATCGGATAAGGCTCGCCTATGGCTTCGTCTTCTCCGCAATCCAGAGACTCATTCCCCCGGAAAAAGGTTCGCACCCTACTTACTAACCAATCTTTAAAATAAATGTCTAGTTTTCCCATATTGTTTACTTATTTAAAATATATTTTCTAAAAAAACCTTGGTAAGTAATTGAAATACCCTATACTTCTGTAGTAAACAAAAAGCTCCCTAAAAAGTTTACAATTTCCATGAAAAAAACAGAAAACGAAGAGAGCCGCCCCTTAAAAAAGGTAGCGGCCCTCGTTGAATAAACCCGATTCAAAATAATTCAGAAACTTTTATCGCAAACGATAAGTAAAAATATTTCAAACGGCATCTTCGATGCTGTCTTCCAGCGCATCGTCGCTTTCGTCTAGCTTATCCTGTAAATCTTCTCTTTCCTGGGTGTCGTACGTATCGGAGATAACGGGCTTCGTAGAAGCGGCGTCGCTTTCCAGATCCGAACTTTCATCCCAAAGGGATTGCATGATATTTTCCGGCATAGGCTTTTGTTTTTAAAGTGAATATAATACCATAACAACCGGGGGAACCTTTTTGTTCGGACACCCCGGCGGAAAGAAGCCGATCATAAAAAAACAAAAAATCGCCGCGCGATACTTCTTCAAACATATTGAGGTCTCAGGCTGTTATCATCTTAAAAAAAACAGCAAAGATGAATAAACGTGTCACCCTGGAAGAAGCTATTGTCGATCTGCAACGATTGATTAATACCGCGCCCGAAAATACCCCCGACAATGTACGCAAAAGCTGGCACCGCGAACTGACGGACTTGCAAGTCGAACTAAACAACCTGTCGGACGGCGACGAGGATAATAATCTGTAAATCTATATGTTCAGCATATACAAATAAATTTATATATTTGCTTTTGAAAACGAAGGGAAACAGCACGGAGCCATAGCCCGCGCCAAGGTGCCCCGCCGCTTTTGAACGTAGGCGGTTTGCGGGCCGGAAAGAAAGAGAAGCGACCGGCCGCCGGGGGGAGGCGAACCGGCCTGTGGTTGACGGCTGCACAAACTTCGTTAAAAAACAAAAGTGGATATGATAAACAAACTGGATTTCAATGTAGACGGAGTAGCCGGCCAGCTAACACTGGAATATGGCCCTTTTAAAGAAAAATTGTATCAGGACGGGCAATTGCTAAAACGCTCGAAAGGAAAATACCACGTGCAAACCACCTCCGGAGGAACCGAGGAACTCAAGGTGACGTACGGAATCGATTTAGTACATGTCGTTTCTTTCCGCGGCCGGACGCTTCCCTTGGAAGAACGCCTGAGCACGCTGGAATATATCATCGGCGGTCTACCTATGTTGTTGGTTTTTACCGGGGGATTGCTGGGAGCTGCGATCGGTTTCATGGGTGCCGTCTGGACGTACAACTATCTGCGCAAGGAAAAACGCATAAGCCGGCAGGTGTCGGTTGCGTTGGGAATAGGCGCTCTCTGCTTTTTAGTATACTTTGCCATTGCCATACCCATTCAACTGATGTTGGGAGCGCTTTAAAGGCTTGAAGCGGCTCCGTTTTCCGGGGTGGAAGGAAATGTGTTTTTAACCGTAAGATAAAGGAGTATCAGATATGGAAAATAAAACAACGTTGAAACGGGTAGCCGCCATCCACGATTTGTCGGGATTCGGAAAATGTTCGCTTACGGTAGCCTTGCCCATTCTTTCGGCTGCCGGCATCGAAACCAGCGCATTGCCTACCGCCGTCTTGTCTACCCATACGGGAGGAATCGAAGGATATACCTACCGCGACCTGACGGCCGACCTGGGGCCGATGATGCGCCACTGGAAATCGCTGGGAATCGGTTTCGATGCGATTTACAGCGGCTTTCTGGGCTCTATCGACCAGATCGAGTTGGTAAAAGAGTTCTTCCGCTTGTTCAAAACGGAAAATAACCTGATAGTGGTCGATCCGGTGATGGCCGACAACGGCGAATTATACAAATTGTTTACGCCCGATTTTGCCCGGGGGATGAGATCGCTCTGCGAAAAAGCCGACCTTATCGTACCCAACCTGACGGAAGCGGCGCTTTTGCTCGACGAGCCTTATCGACCCGGCCCTTACCGGAAAGCTTACATCGAAGGGATGCTTAGAAAGCTAAGCGAATTAGGGCCCCGGCAAATAGTGCTGACCGGCGTTTATTTCAACGAAAACGATTTGGGCGCCGCTACGTACGATAAAGCCACGCATCGCACGGGGTATGCTTTCGTTCCCAAAATCCCGGGGTATTATCACGGCACGGGAGATGTGTTTGCCAGCGCATTGGTGGCGGCTTTGTTAAATGATTTTAATCTGGAAGAGGCGGCCGGCATAGCCGTGCGTTTTACGGCGGCTAGTATTTTAAAGACTTACGAAGCAAAAACGGATTACCGTTTCGGCGTAAATTTCGAACAAAGTTTGCCCCGATTTCTGAAAGAATTGAAACGGATATAGCGTAGGCCGCTTTTATTTTCCATCTTTGTCTTAAAAAATTGCAACGAAGATAGAGGGATGCCCCGGCATCGCCAGAACAAACGGAGGTTATGCGCGGCTTTCGTTGTCTTCGTTTTTAAAAATAAAGCAAATTATCAAAGTAAGATTCAAATAAAGCATGGGAAAACTCAGAATCGCATTCTCCGGCATCGGAGGAGTAGGCGGCTATTACGGCGGTTTGCTGGCAGCCCGTTACCAGGGCACGGAAAAAGCCGATTTGTTTTTTATCGCCCGTGGCGCTAACCTGGAAGCGATCCGGGAAAGCGGCCTTAGGGTAAAAACGGGTATCCGTACCCTCAAAGCCGTGCCGGCGCTGGCCACCGACCGTCCGGAAGAGGTCGGAGAGGTAGACTATATTTTTTGCTGCACGAAAAGCTACGACCTGGAGGAAAATATAGCCCAGCTCAGGCCCCTGATGGGAGCCGGCACGGTGATTATTCCTTTGCAAAACGGCTTGGATACGGCTGAGCGGATTCAGCGGCAATGCCCCGGACAGGAAGTATGGAAGGGATGTACTTACATCGGCGCCCGGCTGAAGCATCCCGGCTTTGTAGAAAAAGTATCGGCCAAAGAGCGGCTATTTTTCGGCAGCGGGCCGGGCGGCGACAAAGAACGGCAAACCAAGCTGCTGAAATTGCTTACCTACGCCCGATTGAACGCTTTTAATCCGGCTGACATCGACACACGTATCTGGAAAAAGTTTTTTATGATCTCGACGGCGGCCACGATGACATCCTTCTTCAACCAGTCTATCGACCAGGTGATCGCCCATCATGCCGATATGTTCCTCGCGCTGGGATATGAACTGAAAAGCATAGCCGAAGCTAAAGGGATCGCCTTGCCCGACGACATTGTACATACCTCCATCGAAGCCCAGAAAATGATGCCGGCGGGTTTCACCACTTCGATGCACAGCGACTTCCGGGCCGGCAAAAAAACGGAACTCGATTCCCTGACCGGAGCAGTAATCCGCATGGCGGAAGAAACGGGAGTGGAAGTACCGACCTACCGCTTCATGTATGACGGATTAACCCGTTTTCCTTATCCGGCCGATAGCCGCGAGTAACCGGAAAGCGGCAGAAAGAATGGCCTTGCCCTCTAGCTGGCAGAAGGAGCAAAAGCCGGTTGGCCGGGGGGGGGCTTATTGTCATTTTTTTATCAAGCAAAAAATCCATGCCGATGAAAAAAAAATTTCATCGGCATGTAATTCGAATTGCATCGGCATGAAATCCGGAATACACCGGCATGCAATTGCCGCAACTTGTTTGCCGACTTTTTTACAGACTGATAACACCGTAATTATCAACAACATACAAAAACCGACCATCCCGTTTCTCCTTGCGAAAGACTTATTGTATATTTTTTTTGATAAAACCGGGATGTTGCCGACCAGATCGGAAGCCTTAGGGGGGCCGTTCCCCCCTCGCCGGGAAAGGCCTCGGCAAGCCGGAAACAGGCAGGTCTTTCCGGCTGGCAGCGTCATCCCCCCAACACCTTTCCCCCCGCCCCCTCTCCCGGCTTTTCCTCTTCTTTCGCCTCCCCCCCTCTCCCGGCTTTTTCCTTTTTCTTTCGCCTTCATCTGCGCGCCGAACTTTCCGCGCCGCCTAGTTGTTTTTTTATTGCCGGAGTTATACCCGGCTTCTCACTCCAAAAACAACTGTATATGGAATTTATGGAAATAGTTGCCGTTATCGCCGTTTTTTCGTTGGTAATGGCTTTGCTCTCGACGCTCATCCTGATGAGCTATCTCTACACCTATCCGCAACCTATGAAAGTGATGAACCTGGTCTGGCCGCTCACCGCCCTATGGGGCAGCCTGGCCGCTTTATGGGCTTTTTTCACTTTCGGCCGCGTCAGGGGGATGATCCAACATCCCGACAAGCATAAGATGCAAATGCCCGAACGCCCTTTCTGGCAAAACGTAGCCCTTTCTACCTTTCACTGCGGGGCCGGCTGCACGGTGGCCGACCTGGTGGGAGAAGGATTCGGCCCCTGGTTGTTCAAGCCGTTCGGGCTGGCGGGAATCGGCTGGATGTGGGGATTGGATTATGTGCTGGCCCTGGCCTTCGGAGCCGCTTTCCAATATGCCGCTATCCGCCCCGGACTGCCTTCCCTCAGCCCTAGCAACGTATTCATGCGAGCCTTGAAAATCGATTTCCTTTCGCTTACAAGTTGGCAGATCGGCATGTATGCCTGCTCCTACCTCATTTTCTTCATCCTGCTGCCCCGCCCCGTGGCGCACGGTAGCTGGACTTTTTGGTTCGTCATGCAGCTCGCTATGGCGGTCGGATTCTTTTTTTCCTATCCGGTAAACTGGTGGCTGATCAAACGAGGTGTGAAACCGGCCATGTAAATCAACAGACAGATATACAATGCAAAGCCCGGAGCAGGAAACTGCCCAAACCCGGCGGAAGCAAACAAAATCTGCCGGCTCCGGGATGCTTTCCGAAAATTATTCGTCACGTTCGAGATTCCCGCCGCCATATGCCGTCCGCTCCAAAGATTTTCGCTATGTTTGCTCCCCGATTCCCAATAAACCGCAGCCATGCCGACTTCCGACAAACTAAAAGGACATTTGCTGATTCTGGCGGCCAACATCCTGTTCGCCATCAATATGCCGGTATCCAAATACCTGCTCCCCTTGCACGTGACGCCCCAGGCGCTTACCATTATGCGCATGGCATTTGCCGCCGTCATGTTCTGGATCAGTTCGCTGTTCGTACCCTACCAGAAAGTAACGCCCAAAGACCTGGGGCTGCTCTTCATCTGCGCCCTCTGCGGGGTAGGCTTCAACCAGGGGCTTTTTATCTGGGGGCTTAATTTCACTTCGCCCGTCGACGCCTCCATTATCGCCACTGCGGTGCCCATCTTCGTCATGATCCTGGCCGCTTTCATCCTGAAAGAGCCCATCACCGGCAAAAAGGCGTCGGGCGTGCTGATAGGCGTGGCGGGAGCCGTTTCGCTGATTCTGCAAGCCGACCGGGGGGATGGCGGGGAGAGCAGCCTCACCGGCAACCTGATGATTATGTTCAGCGGTTTTATCTACTCTATCTACCTGGTACTCTCCAAGCCGCTCACCAGCCGGTACTCGGCGGTGACGATGATGAAATGGATGTTTCTTTTCTCTACCCTGAGCGTGATGCCTTTTACCTTGGGCCGGGTATGGCAATCGCCGGCCTTCCATCATCCCGCTCCCGACTACGGCGAGCTGGGGGCTTTGCTGTTCGTGCTTTTCGGCGCCACATTCATCCCTTACCTTCTTATCCCGATGGCGCTCAAACGCATTCGCCCCACTACGGTGAGCATGTATAACTACATACAGCCTATCGTGGCTTCCTTTATCGCCGTATGGGCCGGGCAAGACAGCCTGAGCCCGTGGAAATTCTTATCGGCCGCCCTCGTCTTCGTAGGGGTTTACCTCGTCACCCGGAGCAAAAGCAGGGAAGAGATGCTGGCTGATAAACCCAGGCTTTGAAAAACCCCGCACGGTGTCAATTAGCCACCGGGGAAAGGAAAAGGAGAAAAAAATGTATCATATTTCGGTAAAATAGCTTGCAATTGAAAAATATTATGTAATATTGCCCCAGCATTAGAATACAAAACACGAAACTGAAATCCATGAGTGCGGAATTTGCATATTATACCTGGGCTTTGATGACCCCTTGGGGGGTTGGCATCTACTAATAAACATACGCGGCGGCCACGTCCCCGCCTTGTTGCAATTCCTTATATTGCATTCCTTATTCCTATCGTTTTACACGACTAAGCAACACAAGTTAAAATCCGGCGGCGACAGCCGGGCCGGCTTCTTTTGCAAGCCGCGCGTTCCTCTTTTTTGCTGCCGCCCCGCTAAAATACAATTTCGATGAAAGTATTGAAATTCGGCGGAACGTCCGTAGGTTCCGTAAACAGTATCCTGAGCGTAAAGAAAATCGTAGAAGCTATCGGGGAGCCCGTTATCGTAGTAGTATCCGCTTTAGGGGGCATCACCGACAAACTGCTGAATACCTCGGCTATCGCGGCCCGGGGCGATGTGGCATATGAAAAAGAATTGTCCGAAATCATTGCCCGGCACCTGGAAGTAATCGAAGGCGTCATCTCCGACCCCTCGCAGCGCCTGGAAGTACAGAAGCAGGTGATGAGCCTGCTCGAAGAACTGGGCAATATCTTCAAAGGCGTTTACCTGATCAACGACCTTTCGGCCAAAACTTCCGATACGATCGTAAGTTACGGCGAACGGCTTTCCTCGCTGATCGTCTCCAACGTCATCCGGGGAGCACGGTTGTTCGACTCGCGCAAGTTTATCAAAACCATCCGCCAGTTCAACAAGCATATCGTCGATTTCGAACTCACCAACCGGCTCGTTAAGGAAACCTTCAACCCGCTGCCCCCCGTCGCCCTCGTGCCGGGTTTCATCTCTTCGAGCACCGAAAACGGCGAAGTCACCAACCTGGGCCGCGGCGGTTCCGACTATACCGCTTCCATCCTGGCCACGGCGCTCGACGCCCGCGTGCTGGAAATCTGGACCGACGTAGACGGCTTTATGACGGCCGACCCGCGGGTAATCAGCTCGGCCTACGTCATCAACCGGCTGAGTTTTACCGAAGCGATGGAATTATGCAACTTCGGAGCCAAGGTGATTTATCCGCCCACGATCTACCCGGTATACCACAAAAATATTCCCATCCGCATCCTCAATACTTTCAATCCCGAAGCGCCGGGCACCTATATCTCCAAAGAACGGGTGAAGGAGGAAGGCAAAGCGATTATCAAAGGCATCTCGTCGATCAACGATACCTGCCTGATTACCGTGCAAGGCTTGGGCATGGTGGGCGTAATCGGCGTCAACTACCGCATTTTCAAGACCTTGGCCAAAAACGGCATTAGCGTGTTTATGGTTTCGCAAGCCAGTTCGGAAAATAATACCACCTTCGCCGTGCGCAATGCCGATGCCGATCTGGCCGTGGCGGTGCTGAACGAAGAATTCGCCCTGGAACGGGCCCAGGGAGAAATGAGCGACATGACGGCCGAGAAAGACCTGGCCACCGTGGCCATCGTGGGGGAAAACATGAAACGGACGCCCGGCATCGCAGGCAAATTGTTCGGTACGCTGGGCCGGGCCGGAATCAGCGTGATAGCTTGCGCGCAGGGAGCTTCGGAGACGAATATTTCGTTTGTGATCAAACATAAGTATCTTCGCAAAGCCCTCAACTCCATTCACGATTCCTTTTTTCTGTCGGAATACAAGGTATTGAACCTTTTTATAGCCGGGGTAGGCACGGTGGGCGGCAACCTGCTCGAACAAATTCGTATCCAACAGCCTAAGCTGATGGAACAAAACGGGCTGAAACTGAATGTGGTAGGCATATCCAATTCGAAGCGCGCGCTGTTTTGCCGCGAAGGGCTCAACCTGGAAAGCTGCCTGCAAGAGTTGCCGACGAAAGGACAGCCGGGCAACCCGCAGCATCTGGCCGAAGAAATTCTGAATATGAATATTTTCAATTCGGTATTCGTAGATTGCACGGCCAGCCCGGATGTCGCGGCCTTGTACGAAACCTTGATGAACAATAACGTATCGGTGGTGGCGGCCAATAAGGAGGCGGCTTCGTCGTCGTACGAAAACTATATCAAACTCAAAGAAACGGCGCGCCATCGCGACATCAAGTTTCTGTTCGAAACCAATGTGGGGGCGGGCCTGCCGATCATCAACACGATGAACGACCTGATAAACAGCGGCGACCATATCCTGAAGCTGGAAGCCGTCCTGTCGGGCACGCTCAACTATATTTTCAATACCATCAGCGCCGATATTCCTTTCAGCCAGGCTATCCGGCTGGCCAAGGAAGCGGGGTATGCCGAACCCGATCCGCGCATCGACCTGAGCGGCAAAGACGTGATCCGCAAGCTGGTGATCCTGGCCCGCGAAGCCGGATATGCCGTAGAGCAGGCGGATGTGAAACAAGGCTTCTTTATACCCGAAGATTTTTTCGAAGGCTCGCTCGAGGATTTCTGGCGGAAGATCGAGACGCTGGACGCGACCTTCGAAGCCAAACGGCAACAGCTCGAAGCCGAGGGCAAACGATTCCGCTTCGTGGCGAAAATGGAAAAGGGAAACTGCGAAGTGGGTTTGCAGGAGGTAGATAGCCGCCACCCGTTTTACGAACTGGAGGGCAGCAACAACATTATTATGATTTCGACCGAAAGGTATCATGAATATCCGATGATTATCAAAGGGTATGGCGCCGGGGCCGACGTGACGGCCGCAGGGGTGTTCGCCGATATTATTTCGATCGCCAATATCCGGTAAATCCCTTGGGTAGAGGGGCATAAATGGTGAATTGACATGAAGCACATTATTATTTTAGGAGACGGAATGGCCGACGAGCCGGCCGACCGGCTGGGCGGCCTGACGCCGCTGCAATACGCGGCAACGCCTTATATGGACAAACTGGCGGCCTTGGGATCGACCGGACGGCTGAAAACGGTAGCCGACGGGTTTCACCCCGGCAGCGAGGTGGCGAACATGGCCGTGCTGGGGTACGACCTGCCCCGGGTATACGAAGGCCGGGGGGTGTTGGAAGCGGCCAGCATGGGCGTCGACCTGCAACCGGGCGAGATGGCGATGCGTTGCAACCTGGTCTGCGTGGAAGGAGAGATTCTGAAAAACCATTCCGCCGGGCATATCTCTACCGCCGAGGCCGACGAACTGATCGGCTTTCTCAACGAGAAGCTGGGTTCCGACCGGGTACGGTTTCATACCGGGGTATCCTATCGCCACCTGCTGGTGGTGAAGGGAGGCGACAAGCGGCTGGACTGCACGCCTCCGCATGATGTGCCCCTGCAAGCTTTCCGCCCGTTGCTGGTAAAAGCCCAAGCGGAAGAAGCGGCCGGAACGGCGGCGTTGCTGAACGAGCTGATTCTGCGTTCGCAGGAATTATTGTCCGGTCATCCGGTGAACCGGAAACGCGTGGCGGAAGGAAAAGATCCGGCCAATAGTATCTGGCCTTGGTCGCCGGGGTACCGTCCGGCCATGCAGACTATGCAGCAGATGTACGGAATCGGGGGGGGCGCGGTAATTTCCGCAGTCGATCTGATCCGGGGCATCGGCGTATACGCCGGGCTGAAAGTGATCGACGTGGAGGGCGCCACGGGCCTGTACGATACCAATTACGAAGGAAAAGCCGAGGCTGCTCTGGAGGCTTTGAAAACGAACGACTTCGTTTATCTGCACGTAGAGGCTAGCGACGAAGCGGGCCACGAGGGAGATATAGAACTGAAAGTAAAGACGATCGAGTATCTCGACAGCCGGCTGATCCGGATCATTTACGAAGCGTTGACAACCTGGGAAGAGCCGGTGGCGATCGCCGTCTTGCCCGATCATCCTACCCCTTGCGCGGTACGCACCCATACGAACGTGCCGGTTCCTTTCCTGATCTGGAAACCGGGGGAAACGCCCGATCGGGTGACGTGTTTCGACGAGTTCTCCGTCCGGGAAGGGAAATACGGGTTGTTGGAAAAAGACGAGTTTATCCGGCAATTTTTAGCCCTCTGAAACGGGCATGCGCCCATCCAGTTTTAAGCCGGGCTAATCTATAAAAGCATGACCCGGCTATTAAGCATTGAAAAACAATTTATGCACAGATGAAATATTATAGTACAAATAAACAAACTCCGCCGGCATCGTTGGAAGAAGCCGTCGTAAAAGGGTTGGCCGCCGACAAAGGGCTGTATATGCCCGAGTTTATCGACACGCTTGGCGAAGAGGTGATTGCCGATCTGAAGAACCGTTCGTTTCAGCAGATTGCCTGCGAAGTGGCTTCCGCTTTCTTCGGGGAAGATTTGGAGAAAGAGGTGCTTGAAGAGATCGTATGCGATACGCTTTCGTTCGACGCGCCCGTGGTGCCGGTAAAGGAGAATATCTACAGCCTCGAGCTGTTTCACGGCCCTACCCTGGCTTTCAAGGACGTGGGGGCGCGGTTTATGGCGCGCCTCTTGGGATACTTTATCCGTAAAAAAGGTTCTGACAAAGAGGTGAACGTATTGGTGGCTACGTCGGGCGATACGGGCAGCGCGGTGGCTAACGGCTTTCTGGGTGTAGAAGGCATTCATGTTTATGTGCTCTACCCCAAAGGAAAAGTAAGCCCCATTCAGGAATGCCAGTTCACCACCTTGGGGCAGAATATTACCGCTCTCGAAATAGACGGCACGTTCGACGATTGCCAGGCATTGGTAAAGTCGGCTTTTATGGATAGCGAACTGAATGCGCATATGCAGCTTACTTCGGCCAATTCCATCAACGTGGCTCGTTTCCTGCCTCAGTCGTTTTATTATTTCTACGCCTATGCCCAACTGGATAAGGCCGGCAAGGCCGACGAGCTGGTAGTGAGCGTGCCGAGCGGCAACTTCGGCAATATCACGGCAGGGTTGTTTGCTTACTGGATGGGGTTGCCTATCAAACGTTTTATCGCGGCAAACAACCGCAACGACGTATTTCTGGAGTATCTGCAAACCGGCTTATACCGGCCGCGTCCTTCGGTTCCTACCATAGCCAACGCAATGGACGTGGGCGACCCGAGCAATTTCGCGCGGATTATGGATTTATTCGATGTGTATGCCGATCCGCACCGGGAGATTTCCGGCCTGATTTCCGGAGCGCGTTTTACCGACGAAGAGATTGCCGAAACCATGCAGCGGACATTTGCCGACACAGGGTATCTGCTCGATCCGCACGGGGCCTGCGGATATGAAGCGTTGGTGCGCAACGGACTCGGCCGAAGCGAAACCGGGCTTTTTCTCGAGACGGCGCATCCGGCTAAATTCAAGGATACCGTAGATCGTATCCTGGGCACCGATATAGACATCCCGGCCAAACTGCAAGCTTTCATGCAAGGAGAGAAACAGAGCATCGGTCTGGAGAAAGATTTCGAAGGGTTCAAATCCTTCCTGATGGCCCGGTAATGCTTTATTCCCGGGCCTTAGGGTGAACTTTAAGAGTCGGTATGTACCCGACTTTTAAAGTTCGTTTTTTTTAAGGAGAGCCATCCGGCTGGAACCGGCGGGGGGCTGTTTATCCTTAGCAAGAAGAAGAAAACAGGCCTTAACGATGAATGAATATTATTCAATTTTATTGGCACAACTTTCTTTTCCGGCTGAATGTTTAGTATGCAGAAATTAGCAATCTAAAAACGAGAAATCAGTATGAGTTCAACAACCGTAAAGAAATCGGATCATAAAAAGGAAGCCGGCCAGACGTCTAATCAGGCTATCGGAACTTTTATCGGCGAACTGTTCTCCTTCAACAGCAGTTTGAAACTTTTTCATTGGAGCGTAACCGGCACGGGGAGTTATGCCCGCCATATGGCGCTCGACGAAGCTATCGACTCTTTGCTCGATGTAATCGACCGGATTACCGAAACGACATTTGCATTGGTAGGAGATCTGAAAATCACCGTTCCCGAAACAAAAACGCCCTCGGATATTGTGAAACATGTATCGGATTTTTATCAATATGTTGAAAAGCATCGCGATCTGTTTCCCGAAGATTTTTCGCAATCGATTATCGACGATTACCAGGAAGCCGTGCAACAACTCTTGTATCGGTTGGAACGGTTGCAATAAGCGCATGCCCCCGAAAGATACCGGCGGGCCTTTTGCCGGACTATTTGTCTGCAAGTTACTTTTTATCCGGCAGCCCCGTCTTATCTTCCGTCAGCCCGAACAGTTTTCTCATTACATAGGAGGTCTTTTTCATTTTTCCTTGCTCTGAAGAATAAAAACGAAAAGAGGCTACGCCTCGGCATAAGCAAGGCCGCTTGCCTGCGGATTCGGCTTATACGCTCTTTCTCAAGAAAAAGGATAAAGTTTCTCCCGGACTATCAAACAGTTTTAAAAGTGACAGGCGGTTTTCGGCCCGTCGAAAAAAAAGAGCCGTTTTCAGCTATTTTCCGGTTTGCTTTCCGATCCGTGTACAGATCGGCGGCAAGCTCCGAGGAAAACTGAAAACGGCTTTTTCACAGCCTCTGCCGCGCCCAGGCGTAAGGGGGAGGCATTCCTTGTATCTTTCCTTAGGAAAAAGGCCGGATAAATTTATTAATCTACCGCCCACTCTTTCATTTCATACATGTCGAGATATTCTTCCCATTCCGGGTCGAGTTCGGTATAGATAGAAATCGGCAATAATTCGAAAGAAGCTAACGCCTCATTCAATCGCTGGCCGAATACGCGGGCCGTGCGGGTATAAAATACCCATATTTTTTCACCGCTCCCGGTATAAACTCCCGTCAGAATCGCCAATTTGTCTTTTTCCACGGCTTTCCGTAAAGCTTCCTCTACGGCTTCCATCTTTTCGGCCACGGCTTCCTCCGGCATGCCTTTTTCATCGGCTTCGTAGGCCCAGGTAATCTCTGCCCGCTCTTTAAATTTGCCCGACTGAACGAATTCGGTCAGCTCGTCGCGGCCCACTACGGTGATCAATTGCCCGCTTTCGTTTTCGGAAAGGGCGGTAAACCATGCGTTGCTTAGTTTCATATTGCTTTTATTTATTTCATTTGCTTGTTTTTTCCCGTCATGCGCCGCACCCGGCCGGAGCGACGTGTTTGGCAGAACCAGCCCCTCCAACCAACCCGGCTGTTCTTCTCCTTCTTCCCGGTCTTATAAGCTTCAAACCTCTCCTTGCACTCGCCTTTCCGACTCGTTGCTTCAGTTCAGACCGGGGCGAGGCCTTTGCAAAAATAACGTATTTCTTCCGATCCGCCAACAGAAAAGCGATGCTTAGGGACAGCCCCTTTTATCGCCTTTCCTTGCTTTTCTTCTTTTTCTTGTTTTTGATTCCCTTACATAGTTCCTTTCTTTCGGCAAGTTTGGGCTGAAACCGGCTGAGAGGCGAGTTATTTATCTATCTTTTCAAAAGTTATATACCGGATGGTATATCCTACTTTGCTATCCTGCCCTTGTATGCTTGTATTCATCGATACATCTTCCGCCAGGTTTGCATGCTCGATCTGCTTATCGGACACCGGGAGGTATATTTCTCCCCAATATGGCTTCTTCCTTTCATGGTGACGGCTCCAAAGGTGACGTCGAGGGGATTGTTCATGCTAGCTGACGGCAGGACATCCATTTCCGGCTATCCGGGCTAGCCTATTTGCAAATATAAGAAAAAGGAGTATCTTTGAAAGGTCATCCATGAATATAAAATAAAATTGATGAATTATCCCCGGAGGGATTACGACAGCCCTTACCGCAATGGTCTGTTCCTTCGGTGATAACCTGGCAGATAACAAGAATGACATCCTAGAATAAAAAATTTCGGCACGATGGATAATGAAGTAAAAATCAAGATGTATTCCCTTACGATCGATTGCATCGACCCCCATGAATTAGCCAAATTCTATGCGGATTTGCTCAAGTGGAAAATAGTGTTTCAAGATGAAGACTGGGCCTGCGTAGGCGCTCCGGGAACGCAGCAAGGCGCTTATCCGGGCATAACATTTCAACGCAATCCCGATTATAAGCCGCCGGTATGGCCGGAAAAGCCCGGGGAACAACAACAAATGGCGCATTTAGACTTTGCCGTCACGAATTTGGAAGAAGCCGTTCAGCATGCCCTGCATTGCGGAGCAACAATTGCTGACGCGCAATTTTCCGATGGGTGGAAAGTGATGCTCGATCCCGCCGGCCATCCTTTTTGCTTATGCCCCATGAAGCCGGTTTTCGAAAGCGAGCATTTTGCCTTATTATAGAATAATGGTATGAAACCTTCCAACCTTATTCAGATACAGCGTTATCATTCCCCCTGCGGAGATTTGATGTTGGGCTCGTTCGAGGGTAAACTTTGCCTATGCGACTGGGCGAGGGAAAACCACCGGGAAGGAGTAGATAAAAGATTACGCAAAATTCTGCAAGCCGGTTACGAGGAAAAGACGTCGGATATTATCGAGGAAACCCGTAACCAGTTGGACGAATATTTCGCCGGCAAACGTACGGCATTCGATATACCTCTGCTTTTCGCCGGTACCGACTTTCAAAAACAGGTATGGCATACCCTAATGGAAATACCCTACGGCGCTATCCTCTCCTATCGGGATTTGGCCGCCCGATTGGGCGTACCCAAAGCCGTGCGCGCCGTAGCAAATGCAAACGGAGCAAACGCTATTTCCATCCTTGTGCCCTGCCACCGCGTTATCGGCAGCAACCGTTCGCTTACCGGATACGCAGGCGGGATCGAAGCCAAGAAGTTGTTATTAACTTTGGAAAGGGATAATAGCGGAATGAACCTTTTCTCCGCCACGGGCGGCTGCCGGTAATTTACGTTCCTTGTTTCATCGAGTTGTACGACTCGCTAATTGAATGCTGCAACCTTGCTGGCGGAGTAACTTTTTTCCTTTTCATTTCTCCCTCATACCACCAGCCGGAACAGCATGCTGCCAGGGCTATGTTATAACCAACTCTTTTGCCATGCGGAAATTAGTAAGCGAAAGCCGGTTGGCTTTGCGTTTCTGTTCCTTCTCCACCCTATACCCTCTCCTTTCAAAGAAGGGACGGGCCGTTAAACTCACTTCGGAGGTTATTCGCCTAATTCCGGTTGCGATTGCATACCGCTCTATTTCTTTCAGAAGTATCGTGGCAATGCCTTTCCCCTGAAAATCCTTATGAACAAACATAGAATGCAAATAGCCGTGTGAAATAAGGGACGAAAAGCCCACGATCTGAGTCTGGGGGTTAAGGGCTACAATAAAATAATGTGTTTTTATCATCTCTTCCAATTCCGAAAGATTATCGCCACACGAAGCCCAGTCTTCCACTTCCGCCTGCGAGTAATCACGTCGGTTTATCGTAAGTACCGTATTTCGATAGAGGGCCCTAAGTTCATTTAAGTCGGTATTTAAAGCTTTTCTGGTAACTATCATATCATTCCTATGTATTAACAATCATTCTCCGCCGTCGATTTCATCGAAGGAAATATTACCTTGCTAAAAAGTCCGTCCCTTACTCCTAGAAAATTGCAGGTTGGCAACAATCGCCTTTTCTACTATCCTTTCATCTACATTCCTCTCGTGCTCGTTCAGTTCCTCCGCCTTCCTGAAATCAGACAAACACTTAGCTCTGAATGAACAAAATTACAAAAATAATGCCCGCAGAAAGAAGACAAAGCTTTTTTTCTCTTTGCCGGCACCTCTTTTGCTGAGAATACAAATAGATTGAGTTGGGAGAAGATAGATAGAGATAGAGATAGACAAACAAACGGACTAAACCTACTCCGTAACCCTCTTATTATATTCTTTCAAAAACTCCCTTTCACCTATTTGCTTTAGCAACTTCTGATTTTCAATAAAATCTTGCCCATATTTCAGCCAACGTTTAGCAAAACCTTTCAACTTGGCACAAGGAAAATTGGTACATCGGAAGCAATGTGTTATCCCTCTTTCTACACAACACAAGTGAAATGTTTTGCATTTTTCACAGCGGGCCTTATTCAATTCCGCTCCCAAACACGGGTTTTTCTTTCGCGTATAAGTAGGACATCCCCCGCAAAATACACCACAAGCCGGAACGCGACCTTGATAGGCCATTATTATCATCCCCCCTTTACAGGCCTTGCTCAAGGCTGTATGACGAAGAGTCTTTTTATAATCCGAGCTGTCAGGCTCTTTAGATCGGTTGCTCATATTCAAGAATAACAAACAAAAAACGAAGAAATTCGCTTTATGGTGGGCTTCTTATGCAAAGGTAACAAAAGGCAATTACCTGTCAAAAAAGAAACAAGGCTTTTGCCTTACAATAGCTTTTTCAAATCTTCAATGTCGGGCAGAGCGTTGCGAAGTCGTTCCGGCATATCTTTGGACGCGCGATATGTAGCAACACCCATCGGCTTGTTATAATCACGAACGGCAAACTCTACAAAGGTTTGATTCATTTCCCTGCAAAGTATTATTCCGATAGAAGGGTTTTCGTGCGGCTTTCTGATAGATGTATCTAAGGCGGATAGATAAGTATTCAACTGCCCCAAATAAGATGTACGGAATTTTCCGGATTTCAACTCGACCGCAACCAGGGAATTAAGCTCCCGATTGAAAAAGAGCAAATCAATGAACATTTCTTCTCCTGCAACCTCCATGCGATATTGATTGCTTATAAAACTGAAATCTTTCCCAAAGGTCATGATGAACTTCTTCACATTGGCAACAATTGCCTTTTCTACTATCTTTTCGTCTAAATCCTCCTCTTGTTCATCCAGTTCCTCTACATTAATGAAATCAAGCAGGTATTCATCTTTGAATGAACAAACAGCTTTTAGTGCTTGCTTGGTATCAGGCAATGTTTGTGCGAAATTGTTAGGCAAAGTTCCCCGATGCCTGTATAGGTCTGCTTTTAAATAATCCCTTAAAGTGTATTTACTCCAATAGTGAATGGCGCATTCATGTATATAGAATAGCCTTGCTTCCAAAGTCTTAGCTTTGGATATTATTTCGGTATGATGACTAAAGCCGATTGAAAGGAAGTCTGACCAGTTAAATTCGGCAGCCAGTGGCTGATGAATTTCTACAAGAAGCAATTTTTCATTCAACACCAAATCATCAGCCGTTGGCTGATGATTTAAAACCTTATCCCACTCCTCATAAAAAATACGCATATTTCTTATACTCGTTGTTGAAAATCCCCTTAGCCCCGGCAACTCTTTCTGCAACAGAGAAGATATTTGTTCAATTGCACCTTTCCCCCAAAAGCCTGTACGGGAATTTTCCGACACGTAACGTCCGATGCCGTAATAAAGAGATAGCTGTTCCTTGTTCACCGAGGCGGCTGCACGGTACTGGCTGCGTAGGATAGCTTCTTTTATGGTCCTTACTGCTTCTCTATAATTCTGATCTATATCCATTTGCACTTTGTTATATGCGACAAGAGTACAAAAATAAGCATTACTCTATTCATCATCTTATAGCATCTTTCAATATTATTAAACCATCAACGTGAATGATTATAAATAACTGTATTCTTAGTTTCATCGTATTTATACTATATATCAGTTATTTATACTCAATTTGTCAATTCTTTTTTCTTTTCTTCCACAGCTGCCACGAGTTGATGATGTTTTGCCACAATACATAAGCAGCCGGAGCTACGGAAGAAAGGGGGTTCAGGTATACCTGTGCCATCCAGATGGCCAGGATGGTGTTTTTCTGCCCCAGGCCCTGACCGGAAGAAACGGGGTCGCCGTAATGACGGCCGATACGGCGGCCGAGCAGGAACTGGCCGATGCAGATTATTAAGGATACGATAGCCAGGCTGATTTCCACCATATAGTTCGGATTCTGTTGATTCATCAGGAAATTGACCGTGTTGCCGGTGACAATCACCAGCGCGACGGCCCAAAGGTAAAAAGCCAGTTGATGGATGCCGAGTAGTTTGCGGTGTACCTTGGGGGCGAAATATTGCATCAGCCAGGCTGCGACAAGCGGGAGAAGCAATAGCGGCCCCACTTGCCGGCAGATGTATAAAAAAGATTGCAAAAAGGGCATATCGCTATGGGTGCCAAGCAAGGAAAAAAGAAAAGGCGCTGCGACCGCTACACCTACGTTGCATAAAAACACATAGCTGGCCAGGAAAGCCACATTGCCGCCCAACATGCCGGTAATCACCGCGGCGGCGGTAGCCGTGGGAGCCAACACGCAAATCAAGGCGCCTTCGGCTACGACGGGGTGAAATAGTTTCACCAGAAAATAGACGGCCACGCTGCCGGCAAGCTGAATCAGAAGCAGCCAGAGATGGGCCGGATAGATATGCAGATCGCGGGGAGAGAGTTTACAAAAAGTGAGCAGGAGCATCGAGAAGATAAGATACGGGGTGAGAAACGAAATGTAGCTTATCGCCGGATAAGCAAGCGCGCCCGTGATCATAGCCAGGGGAAGCATCCAGTCTTTGATTAATTTAAACACGGTAGTATATGTTTTGAACCTTGCAAAGTAAGGCTATTTAGGGCAATGTTGCAACTTTTAGGATTTAATTCCCGCTTTTTTCCCGCAAGGGGCGTGGATAAAGGAAGGGAAAAGGAAGATAGGCGCCCCCTCCCCTATGCAGCCGGTCGTCAGTCGGAAGATGTTTACTCATCCGATGCCTTGCGGCTAAAAAAGAAGAGGCCCGCACATTTCCGGTTGGGAAACGGCAGCCTCTTCACCCTCTTATAATAAATGTAAGTTACCGGAAACGGAAAGCGGACTTCCCGCTCCGGAGAAAGATCTATGCTGATCCGGAAAGCCTGCGGCGCCCCGGAAGCGGATTAACGCAAAGGAACGTATTGCACGAAGGCTTCGATCGCTTCGTAAGAAGCCAATCCCAGCTCTTTATACAACTCGGCCGTCGCCCGGTTGCGGTCTTCGGCACGCTGCCAGAACAAACGTTCGTCGTCGCCCAGGAACGGCGCGCTTTCGGCTTGCGACTGATGTTTGAGGATGGCATTGCGTTTGAAACGCAATTCTTCGGGACTGATGGGCACGGCCATTTCGATATGGTCCATTTCCCATTCGGCCCATGCCCCGCGATACATCCATACCCGGCAGTTCTTCATCCATTCTTCGTCTTTCACTTCGTCGATAGCGGCCAGCACGGCATCCAGACATACCTTATGCGTGCCATGCGGGTCGGCCAGGTCGCCGGCCACGAACATTTCGTCGGGTTTTATCTCCAGCAACAAAGCTTTCACAATATCCTTATCGGCCTCGCCCAGTTCGTTCTTCTTCACCAAACCGGTTTCATAGAAAGGCAAGTCGAGGAAATGCACATGGTCGTCTTTCACGCCCGTATACCGGCAAGCATGCCGAGCTTCCTCTCTGCGGATGGTTCCCTTCATAAAGAGCACGTCCTTGCGCTCCGGTTCGCCGTTTTCCACCTTATCGTAGCGGAGATATTTGATGATTTCCTCAGCTTTATCTTTCACCGCCTTGTTGTCGGGCGAATATTTATCGCATACGTCGCGCAGGTATTCGCAATAACGAATCACTTCTTCGTCGCCCACCGCGATATTGCCCGACGTTTCGTACGCCACATGCACATCGTGATGCTGGTCGCACAGCCGGCGCAGCGTACCGCCCATCGAAATCACGTCGTCGTCGGGATGCGGGCTGAATACGATCACCTTTTTCGGATAAGGCTTAGCCCGTTCCGGACGGTTGGAATCGTCGGCATTGGGCTTGCCGCCCGGCCAACCGGTGATGGTATGCTGAATATCGTTGAAAATCTTGATGTTCACATTATAAGCCGAACCGTAAAGAGCCAGCAGTTCGCCCAGGCCGTGCTCGCTGTAATCCTTGTTGGTAAGTTTCAGAATCGGTTTGCCCGTAAGCTGGCAAAGCCATACGATGGCGCGGCGGATCAGTTTATTATCCCATTCGCAACTCGTTACCAGCCAGGGATGGCTGATACGCGTCAGGTCGTAGGAAGCCGAAAGATCGATAACGACCTGCGCGGCGGGATGGTTTTGCAAATAAGAAGAAGGCACCGCGTCGCTGACCGGCCCTTCTACCGTTTTGGCGATAATGTCGGCTTTATCTTCGCCCCAGGCCATGAGGATGACGTTTTTCGCGTTCATCATGGTGGAAATGCCCATCGTAATCACACCGGCAGGCACGTTTTCGAGCGAAGGGAAGGTACGGGCGGCCTCTTTGCGCGACGCTCCTTCCAAAAGCACCAGACGGGTACGCGAGCTGACGGGCGTACCGGGGGCGTTGAACATGATGCTGCTGGCCGCTCCGATGCCGAGCAGCATATAATCGATACCGCCCGCTTCATGAATCTTTTCTTCGTACTGGCGGCAGAAATCGATGATGGCATCCTTGGGCATCATGCCGTCGGGAGCGTAGATATTTTCCGGGGCTATGTCGATATGATCGAAAAGCTCGGCTTTAAGCCGGGCCAAATTGCCGGCGGAAGCCGACGAAAGGGGATAAAATTCGTATTCGACGAAAGCGACGACATTTTTAAAGCTCAATCCTTCTTCCTTGTGCATCCGGATCAACTCTTTGTATACGCTTAAAGGGGAACGGCCGCCGGGCAGGGCAAGCACGAAATTTTCGCCGGCATTTTGTTTGAGCCGGATTTTGGTAGCCACCTCCTTGGCGATGGCAAAAGAACCGCCGTCGGCCGATTCGTAAATATTGGTCGGTATTTTTTCCAGACGGGTTAATACCGAATGCTCGAAAGCATTCTCCGGACGATAATACCTGAGGGGTATGCGCGTCAGCGTAATTTGAGAACTAAGGTTCGTTTTCATGTTTTTTTACGATTTAGTACAATACTTTTAGCTTGAATGACAAATATACTAAATAGTTGCCGATTTGAACACGCTCGGAGCGATATAATTTCTCTATAAGGAGATAAAACTTAGCTGCCCGACCTTTTCCGCGGGCAGAGAAATGCTCCCCCTCCAGCCCGGTTTTGCCATACGCCGCACCCTCAAAAAAAAATACGGAACCCGTTTCCAGGCCCCGTATAATTTCATATGCCGAATTTTTTCTTTATCCGCAAGAAGGCTTGTTGCCGGCCGGACAGCCGGTTTCTTCCCCCAAGGCCTTTTCTCAAGCCAGCCGGTTCGTTTCGGGCACCAGCCGGCCGGCCGCCCAGACGGCGCGTACATGCTGGTTGCGGTCGAGTACCAGAATATCGGCATCCTTGCCGCGTTGCAACGTCCCCTTCCGGTCGGCCACCCCCATCAGGCGCGCCGGCGTTTCCGACGCCATCCGCACGGCATCGGCCAGCGGAATATCCGCCCGCTGCACCATCGTCTGCACCAAGGTATCCATCGTGGCGATGCTGCCCGCCAGCGAAGAATGATCGGCCAGCTTCCCTACCCCGTCTTCAATAATGATACGCTCGTCCGCGACCGGACGCCCTTCATTGGCCGCAAACGACAACGCATCCGTCACCAGGCACATCCGCTCCACTCCTTTCAACTTATACACCAGGCGAAGAATCGTCGGCGGCAGGTGTTTTCCGTCGGCAATCACTTCCACCGTCATATCATCGGTCAGGAATACGCTTTCCACCGTGCCCTCGTATTTATACTCGCGGCGTTTGTGGAAACCCGGCATGGCATTGTAAAACTGCGCCGCATGGGTAAACCCGGCCGCATGAGCCGCTTTAATATCTTCAAATTCAGCCTCCGTATGGGTAAGCGCGGCCAATATCCCGCGGGCAACGACATAGCGGGCGAAATCGTGCGCCCCGGCCAGTTCCGGGCTTACGTCCCACCGCCGGATGCAATGCGTGTCGTGCAGAATCGCCTGGTATTCTTCGGGATCGAAATCCTTCAACATATCGGCATACAAGGCGCCTGCCATCTTAGGATTCAGATAAGGCCCTTCCACATGAAGCCCCAACACCGGGCTGTCTTTTTCCCCCATCAACTGCTCGCACACAGCCGCCGCGCTGCGGATGACGGAAGCGGGAGAAGCCGACAAGGTGGGGAAAATCGTCGTCGCCCCATGCCTCAGATGAGCGGCCACCGCTCCGCGAAAAGCTTCTTGGGTACATTCCTTAAAATCGTATCCCCCTCCGCCATGCACGTTCATGGCCACATAACCGGGCACGATCCACATCCCCTTGGCGTCGACCACCGTAGCGCCGATTACGGCCAGGTCGCTGTTCGTTACTTCCAATATCTTCCCGTCGCTGATTAATACCGAGCCGTCTTTCAGCCAACCCTGCGGAGTGAGGATATGGCCGTTTATAAGTTGAGTCAACATAATTTTTCGATTTTACTGATCCTGATTTACCGCTTTTTCAAAACAATTTATTGGTGCCTTCCACCAAACGGCCCATCGCCCAGACGGCGCGTACGTTGAGGTCGCGGTCTAACACCATAATATCCGCGTCTTTCCCGCGCTGCAAGGTTCCTTTGCGATCGGCCACCCCCATCAGGCGCGCCGGCGTTTCGGAAGCCATGCGGATGGCGTCTTCCAGGGGAATTTCCGCTTTCTGCACCACGGTACGAATCAGCCTGTCCATCGTAGCCACGCTGCCGGCCAGGGCCGAGCGATCGGCCAGCTTGCAAACCCCGTCTTCGATAATTACCCGCGGATCGAAAGCCACCTGGCTGTCGCTGGCCGCGCAAGCCAGGGCGTCGGTAATCAAACAGGTACGTTCCACCCCTTTGATTTTATACACCAGGCGGAGAATAGTAGGAGGTATATGAATGCCGTCGGCTACCACTTCCACCGTCATATCGTCGATCAGATAAATGCTTTCCACCGTTCCTTCATACTTGTATTCGCGGCGTTTGTGGAACCCCGGCATGGCATTGTAAAAATGGGTGGCGTGGGTATAACCGGCTTCGTAAGCGGTCTGAATGTCTTCGTATTCGGCCTGGGTATGTCCTACCGAGGCCAATACGCCTTTCGAGGTGATGTATTTGCCGAACTGCATGGCTCCGGGAAGTTCGGGCGCGGCATCCCAACGGCGGATGCAATGCGTTTCTTCCAACAGAGGGATATATTCGGTGGGATCGGGGTTCTTGATATTTTCGGGAATCTGGCCGCCGGCCATCTTCATATTAAAATAATGGCCCTCCAGATGCAAGCCCAGCACGGGGCTGTCTTTTTCGGCCATAAGCTTTTCGGTGGTTTCGGCCGCCGCCCGGATCATGGGGATGGTGGAGGAAGAGAGGGTAGGGAAAATACTCGTCGTCCCGTGTTGCATATGGGCGGCAATGGCTGTGCGGAAGGCCTCTTCGGAACCTTCCATAAAATCCCGGCCTCCGCCGCCGTGCACGTGGATTTCCACGCCGCCGGGCACGATATACATGCCCTTGGCATCGATCAGCGTCGCGCCTACTACGGCCAGATCGCAATTGGTCACTTCCAGGATTTTACCTTCGCTGATGAGAACAGAACCGTCTTTGAGCCAGCCCTGCGGGGTAAGAATCTTACCGTTTATTATCTGAGTTAACATGTGATAAGAATTAAGCTTTCGCGTTTTTCATTTTCAAGTAACAAAGATAGTGCAAACTAAGCGCAGAGGCAAACTTGTTTGTCTATGCCGAAGTGCCGCCTATCTTCGCTTTTACGAAACAAAACTAACGACTTTTAGCGAAAACCCGGTTATCCTTCCCCCATTAATTTCATCCACCCTATGAAATTAATCCGCTAGCCGTTTTCCCCGGCCAGCATTTCCCATTCCAGCGTAAGTTCCGTCCAGCGATCCATGACTTCGGCCAGTTCTTTTTTCAACCGCGAGTACTCGGTATAAAGCGCAGCGTCGGCCGCTCCCTCGGGCGTAGCCATCCGAGATTCCAGCGCAGCGACTTCTTTTTCCAGGCCGTCTATCCGGCTTTCCGCTTCGGCCACTGCTTTCTCGGCTTTTTTGACAGCCCGGGCCTGCTCTTTGCGGGCTTCATAGGTGAGCTTGCCGGCCGCAGTTTCCCCGTAGCCGGCCACCGCGTTTCCGCCGCCCGTGCCTTCGCCCGATCCGGCCGTTTCCGCGGCCCCGGGCGATACTGCGGCCGCTCCGGGCCGGGCCGTCCGTTCCAATTCGCGCAGACTGGCCATTTTTTTATGCTCCAGGAAGGCATAAATGCCGCCCAGATGTTCTACTACGCGCTGCCGGCCGAATTCGTATACCTTATCTACCAGCCCGTCCAGAAACTCGCGGTCGTGGGAAACCACGATAACGGTGCCGTCGAAAGCGGCCAAAGCCTCCTTCAACACGTCTTTCGAACGCATGTCGAGGTGGTTGGTCGGTTCATCCAGGATCAACAAATTAACCGGTTCGAGCAACAACCGGATCATGGCCAGCCGGCTGCGCTCGCCGCCGGATAGTACTTTCACTTTTTTGTCGGAAGCTTCCCCGCCAAACATGAATGCGCCCAGAATATCGCGTATCTTCGTCCGGATGTCGCCCTGGGCTACATAATCGATGGTTTCGAACACGGTACGGTTTTCGTCGAGCAACTGCGCCTGGTTCTGGGCAAAATAACCTATCTTCACGTTATGTCCCAATTGCAAACGGCCGGCAAACTCGATTTCTCCCATGATACATTTCACCAAGGTAGATTTCCCTTCGCCGTTTTTTCCGACGAAAGCCACCTTGTCGCCCCGATTGATGGTAAAGGTCACATCCTTGAAAATCAGATGGTCGCCATAGCTTTTAGCCACGTCCTCCAAAATCACCGGATAAGAACCCGAGCGGGGCGCCGGCGAAAATTTCAGGCTCAGCATAGCGGTATCCACCTCGTCGATTTCGATACGCTCCACCTTTTCGAGCTGCTTGATGCGCGATTGCACCTGCACCGACTTGGTGGCTTTGTAGCGGAAACGTTCGATAAAGGCTTCGGTGTCGGCCAGCTTCTTCTGCTGGTTTTCATAGGCGCGGAGCTGTTGTTCGCGGCGTTCCTTGCGCAGTACCACGTAATCGGAATATTTCACCTTATAATCGTAAATCCGTCCGAGCTCGATTTCCAGGGTGCGCTGCGTAGTATTGTCGATAAACGCCCGGTCGTGCGATACCAGAATGACGGCGTTCGCCCGGGTAGCGATAAAGGTTTCCAGCCATCCGATCGACTCGATGTCGAGATGGTTGGTCGGCTCGTCGAGCAGCAGCACGTCGGGGCGGCGCAGCAGCAACTTGGCCAGCTCGATACGCATGCGCCATCCGCCGCTAAACTCGGAGGTGGGACGGTCGAAGTCGTCGCGCGAGAATCCGAGACCTATCAGCGTACGTTCCAGCTCGGCATGGTAGTTGCTTCCGCCCATCAAGCCGAAATGTTCGGTCAGCGTCGTCACCCGGTCGATCAGCTTATGATAGTCTTCCGATTCGTAATCGGTACGTTCGGCCAACTGAAAATTGAGTTTTTCAATCTGTCGCTCCATCTCGCGTACCGTATCGAAAGCTTCTTCGGCCTCTTCGCGTACGGTGCGAAAGTCGCGAAGCGTCATATGCTGGGGAAGATAGCCTATGGTAACTTCCCTGGGGATGCTCACCGTGCCCGAACTGGGCGATTGCAGCCCGGCGAAAATCTTCAGCAAGGTGGATTTGCCCGCCCCGTTTTTTCCAACCAACGCGATCCGGTCTTTTTTATTGACTACAAACGACACCTCGTCGAAAAGCGTAAAACCGCCGAACTCTACTGTTAATCCTTCAACCGAAATCATATTGTTTTTTCCAAAATTTAAGGCCCCAAAGATACAATAGTTCGGCGGCAATCGGAAACGTTTGCCGGTAGAATATGTGAGGGGATGCCGGCAAAACCGGAAAAGGAGGGATTGCGGCCACGCTGGTTTCCCTTCTTCCGTAGGCCTCGGAAAAACGGACGGGAAACCGCCCCCCTTATTGTATTTTTTTAGAATGTAAAAAAGAAGGATACCGAAGAAAATCTCCGCGGATGCGGGGGAAACCGAAATTACACCGGCATGAAATTTCAATTACATATTATTATGATTTTTGCAACTATTAGGCAGAAAAAAAAGGCTGATAGAAATCATTTTTTTTGATCACAGCAAACATTCGTGCCACAATCTTG
>DBFWLD010000062.1:0-4976 GCA_048465615.1 Tannerellaceae bacterium | reverse complement strand
AGAAAGAGGTATATATCTGGGCCTTTTCCGTACCCATTTCCAGGGCCAGATGGTGTTTTTGCGACAAGTTGCCCTCGTTGATCATCTCTTCCCACCAATCCACGTCATCGCCGTAATCGTTACCGATACCGTGCTCTCTGTATTCCGCGCCTGAAAGCATCTGAGGCTTGCGGTAGTCTTGTTTTTTGGAAAATTCGGTGCTATAGGTCAGTTTCACCTTTCCGTCCGTATTGGAACCGCTTTTAGTGGTGATCAGGATCACGCCCGAAGCAGCCCGGGTACCATAGATGGCGCCTGCCGAAGCATCTTTGAGCACGTCGATCGATTTGATGTCGTCTTGATTGAGCGAACGTATGTCGCCTCCGGGGAAGCCGTCGATCACGATCAGCGGCGATTTGCCGGCATTAATCGAAGTCATGCCGCGCAACTGGAAGGTAGTGGAAGCATTCGCGCTCCCGTTATTAATCATCACCAAGCCGCCGATCTTCCCTTGCAAGGCCGCCGATACGTCGGAACCGCTCACGCCCACCATCAGGTCTTTCGACGATAAGGAGGTTACGGCACTGGTAACCTGCTTTTTCTCCATGGTACCGTATCCTACTACGACCACTTCTTGCAGGCTTTGGGTATCTTCTTCCAGAAATACGTTCAGCTGGGTCTGATTGCCAACCTTCACTTCTTTAGGCATATACCCGATATAGGAAACTACCAGTATCGCACCTGAGGGTACATGCTGCAATTGTACGTTTCCGTTCATATCCGTTACATTCCCGTTGGTTGTGCCTTTTACCATTACATTGGCTCCGACCAATGTGCCCATTGCGTCGGATACGGTGACGGTGATGGTTTTTCCGTTTTGATGAACGGTTTGCACGCCGGGCAATTCGCCGGTTGTCAAAGTCGCGGCCGAAGCCTGCGCCCAGGGGGAGATCAAGCATAAAACGCCGGCGGTAAAGCAAGCGGCGGTAGGCATAAATGCCTTTTGTTTGAAACAAAGAACCTTTTTTACTTTTTCTAAATTCATGATTTTTAAAAGGTTAACATATTTATAATCTATAAATTTCCACTCTTCATCCGAAAGTCGGGTTCACCCGCTCGGCACGGGTTTATTCTTTTATCTATACATAGGCATTGCTGTCCATTTAAGGTTATTCATTGTATTTTTCACTTTTATAGGATAAAACAACCCATAGAGTTCCTTCCCCCCCTCTTTTCAAAAAAAAATTCCCGGAAAGTGTAAAATAAGGGGCGTAAAGGGCGGGTAAATGCCTTTTCGGTTGTTTTATCTTCAAAACGGCGCGTGGGGAAGCACCGAGGCGCGGGTTACTATTCAACCGATGGGTGATAAACTTGGAATAATGACTATTTTTGTTTTCGAAAAACGAAGATAGGCGGCACCTCGGCAGAACCAAAGCAAGGCTTTGTTCGGCGGACGGGTTTGCACTATCTTTGATTTCAAAAAACGAAGATAGGCGGCACCTCGGCAGAACCAAAGCAAGGCTTGGTTCAGCGAACAGGTTTGCACTATCTTTGATTTCAAAAAACGAAGATAGGCGGCACCTCGGCAGAAACAAAGCGAGGCTTTGTTTCTGCGCTCGGTTTGCACTATCTTTGTCTCCGTTAGAAGGAACAAGATTTAATACATGGAGATGGGGATACAACAGTGTGACACAGACGATCGGCTTCTATTTGAAAAAATACGGAGCGGCGACACGCGGGCCTTCGAACAGGTCTTCCGCAAGTATGCCCCCCGCTTGGAAGCTTTCGCGCGAAAATATACCTCTGACGCCGGCGAAGCGGAAGATATGGTACAAAACGCGTTCTTGAAATTATGGGAAAGAAAGGAATGGCTGGAAAACATCTCCTTATCTTCTTTTCTATTCCTGCTCACCAAGAACAATTGTTTGAATTACCTGAAACACCGCCAGATAACCGACCAGGTAGAACAACGCATTCCCGATATGGGAATTGTGGAACAATTATATACGATCGATTTCGTATCCGATCCTTCTTCGCAGCTTCAGCAAAAGGAGTTGTCGGCTACCATCGACCGGATTATGGACGAACTACCTCCCAAATGCCAGGAGGTGTTCCGGTTGAGCCGCCTTCACGGATTAAAAAACCGGGAGATCGCTTCGAAGTTGAATATTACGGAAAAAGTAGTGGAGAAACATATCACCCGCGCCTTAAAACGATTCAGCGAAGGATTACGTCATTTCGCCGCTTATTTGTTTTTTTGGTGATACTGTTATTTAAATCCAGCAAAGTATGAACAACGAACAATTTGACTATATTATCACCCGTTACCTTCAAGGCAAGGCCACGGCGGAAGAAGAAAAAGAACTGCTTTCGGCTATCCGTACTTCCGGCGAGCAGGTGGAAGCTTTCCGGGCAAGAACCGCCGCTTACCCAGGAGAAGAAAACAATAGCGAGCTCGACCGGAAATGGAACCGCATAGCCGCCGTTATCGCACCCGCCCACGCTCCGGTAGAAGCTCCGGTAGAAGTTCGCCCCGCCGCTTCCTTTTTCTCCCTCTTTTCCCGGCGCCCGCGGCTTTCGGCGGCCGCCGCCGTTATCTTACTCTGCCTGTCGGCCTTGACGGCTTACTTCTTCCGTCACACCCAAACCCAAGAATGGGAAAGAAACCCGGCCTGGCAAACCACCCTGACGGCCGACGACGACCGGACATGCCTATTGCCTGACGGCACTTCCGTATATTTGCGCAAAGGCGCCGTCTTGCGTTACGCCAACCTGGAAAAAGGAGCTACCCGCCAGGTAGCCATCCGGGGAGAAGCCTTTTTCGACGTCACGCCCGATGCGCGGCGGCCTTTTATCGTACAGGCCTCGCGGTTGTTTGTAAAGGTACTCGGCACCTCGTTCAGCGTATCGGCCCCCGAAGAAGGAGAAACGATTTCGGTGATCCTGGCCGAAGGATCGGTAAGTTTGAACGACGATTACCAAAACGAGCTGGTTCGCTTGACGCCCAATCAAAAAGTGGATTACTCGCTGGGAAGCGGCCACTATACCGTAAGCGAAGTAGACAGCGACCGGGCCACCTCGTGGCGCAAGGGAATCATTTCATACGACAATGCCTCGTTGGAAGAAGTGGTTCGGCTGATCGAGCAAACCTACGACGTCTCGCTGCGCTATGCCGCTCCCGAAAATCCGGAACAACGTTTCTCGGGGGCCTTCCTTAAAAAGCAAAAACTGGAAACCGTGCTGCAACTGACGGGGCGTTTGACCGGCGTGGATCTGGCGGTGAAAAAATAAAAAAACTTCCCCTGCTTTTAAGGAAAAAACCAACGTACCATATTGTATTTTTTTTCACTCTCGAAAAAATACATGCCGATGGAGTCGGAATTCCATCGGCATGTAATTCAAATTTCACCGGCATCCATTTTCCATTTCACCGGCATCCGATAACGAGAGATTGGAAGTAGTTTTTTAATCTTCTATCTATCAACATTTTAGCATTGGCCGTTTTTTCTCTTGCCCGGTTCGACCCTTATTGTCATTTTTTCACGTACAAAACTTCCTTTTCGGGAGGGGCCGCATCTCTTGTTTTTATACCTTTTCCCAGCTTCTTTTTTCACGCGAAGCGCACGATCGGGAAAACCATTCAACTCCCCAAAAACACAAAACGGAGGCGCGCTTCTTAATTACTTATAAAATATGTTGATAAAAATGCACCGGTTATGCGTTTTTACTAATTTTGTTTTTTCAGATAGCCCTATAATACAAGTAGCCATTGCATACAAAAGCCATACCGCAAGAAACGATGAAATCATTCTTGTCGCACATACTAACCTTCTCGATTCTTTTCTGCTTATATCCTTCGCCTGCCGGGGCCCAGGAGACGGAGCGAGCTATTGTACTCGATGAAAAGAATACAAGTTTGCGGGAGATGATCCGCAAGATAGAAAAGCAGACACCTTTCCTTTTCCTCTACAACGAAACCTTGCTCGATATGGAGCAAAAAGTCGATCTGCGCCTTGCCGCGAGCGATATTCGCCAGGTATTGGATAGCTTATGCCTTCCGCTGGGCATCCGGTACGAAATCATCGAGAATACCCAGGTTTTGTTGCTGCCTGCCCGCGAAGGGTTCGACCGGCTCGACCGCTCTTCTACGGTATCGGGCTATATTACCGACGAAAAAGGCAATCCGGTGGAATTTGCTTCCGTCATCGACATGTATACCCGCCGGGGAGCCCTGACCGACGAAAAAGGCTACTTCCGCTTTCTCTCGGGAGGAGATTCCGCCGATTTGAAAATAACCCATCTGGCCTACAAAACGATCCGGAAAAAAGTGCCTGCTTCGGCCAACCTGCGCATCTCGATGCTTTCCAACATATTCAAACTGCGCGAAGTAGTGACCATCGGCTACGGTACCTTAGACAAAAAACAAGTGACCAGCGCCATTACCTCCCTCCAGGCCGAGAAAATGATGTTCGGCGTAAACGGTTCCGATATTTCGGCCGCTTTGCAGGGAAAGATCGGCGGCTTGGTGATGATTAACAACGGAAGCTCCAACGCCACGACCGTTTTTCAACTCCGCGGAATGACTTCCATCAATGCCGGCAGTTCGCCGCTGATCGTGATCGACGGCTTTCCCGGAGGCGACATACGTTCGCTCAATCAAGACGACATCAAATCGATCGACGTGCTCAAAGACGCTTCGGCAGGCGCCATCTACGGTACCCGGGCCGCTTCGGGCGTGATCCTGATCACCACCAAAAGCGGTTCTAATACGGACGGAAAGGTGAAACTGACCTATAGCACCGAATTTTCCAAAAAGCAAGACTACCGAAAGCCTCGGATGCTTTCGGCCGCCGAATACGTGGAGCACGGCATCGGCATCGATTACGGCGATGACGTGGATTGGTGGGAAGAGATGATCAACGAGGGCAACTTGTCGCAAAAACACCATCTGGCCCTGGAAATGGGTACGGAAAAGGCCCAGATATATACCTCTTTCT
>DBFWLD010000061.1:0-149776 GCA_048465615.1 Tannerellaceae bacterium | reverse complement strand
ATTCCGAACAGAGAAGTTAAGCCTCGTCACGCCGATGGTACTGCGTAACAGTGGGAGAGTAGGTAGCCGCCGTTTTTAGTAAGTAAAGGAGTTAGTTCAGAAATGAGCCGACTCCTTTTTGTTTATAGACATTTCCTTAGGGGAGTGATTTTACAAACCTACTAAGCGGGCAAGATAACAGGTTTTGGGGGGGGCGTGCTGGCGATAGCACTTTACCGAATAGAAAAAAGGTAGTTTTCTTTTCCTTTTCTTTGGATAAAAAACTAATAAATTTTAAGTTTGTCATCTTAATAACAAACGACGATGTTCTGGACATATCCCCTTGTTCCTCTGATAAAAATTATTCCTTTCCTCGGCGGCTGGCTGGCCGACCGGTTGTTGGGCGATCCCGAAGGCTGGTTTCATCCTGTCGTTCTTTTTGGGAAGGTGATTGCAGCCGGTGAAAAAAAACTCAATGAAGGAACCGACCGGGTGATGAAAGGCGCCCTTTTTGCTCTTGCATTAATTGCCGGCACTTATCTGCTTACCCAGTCGCTTTTGCTGCTAGCCGGCCATATTCATCCCAATCTCTCCGCCCTGTTGATAGGAATAGGCGTCTTCTACTGCCTGGCCGGCAAAACCCTTATCAAAGAAGTGAAGGCTGTTTTCGAGGCTGTAGATCGTAGCACGGAAGAAGGCCGGCGACAGGTAGCCCGTATCGTAGGGCGCGACACATCCCGGCTTTCTCCCCAGGAAATACGAGCGGCCGCCCTCGAAACATTGGCGGAAAACCTGAGCGACGGCGTAATCGCTCCCATGTTCTGGTTTGCCTTGGCGGGGCTCCCCGGCATGATGGCCTATAAAATGGCCAATACCCTCGACTCGATGATCGGCTATAAAACCGAACGATACAGGGCTTTCGGACGTACTGCCGCTCAACTAGACGATATAGCAAACTTTATCCCGGCCCGTCTTACGGCCTACCTGATGCTTTTGGTGGCAGGAAAGTGGAGCAAGCGCGCTTTTGTCAGCGAATACGGGCCGGCGCATGCCAGCCCCAATTCCGGCTATCCCGAAGCCGCCCTGGCCGCTATCCTCGATTGCCGTTTCGGAGGTACGCACGATTACTTCGGGCAACCCGTCGAAAAGCCTTATATCGGCACGCGCGACCGTCCGTTTACAACCGCCGACATGCAAATCGCCATCCAGGTGAACAGCAATGCGGAATTGCTTATGGGAGTTATTGTTATGCTCTGCCTGCTTATCTGATGACATAAATAAGATGGAAAAGAAAATTATACTCGTTACCGGCGGCCAACGCTCGGGAAAAAGCGGATATGCTCAAAATCGGGCGCTTTCCTTGGCACCCGCTCCCGTTTATCTGGCTACCTCTCGTATTTGGGACGAAGAATTCCGCAAGCGCGTGGAACGTCACCAACGCGACCGCGGCGCCGAATGGACGAATATCGAAGAAGAAAAATACCTGAGCCGCCACGACCTGTCCGGCAGGGTGGCGGTAATCGACTGCGTTACGCTATGGACTACCAACTTCTTCTTCGACAATCATAGCGAAGTAGAAACATCGCTTCAAATGCTGAAAGAAGAATTCGACCGGTTTACCCGTCCCGACGCCTGCTACCTTTTCGTAACCAACGAGCTGGGCATGGGGGGAATAGCCGTAGACGAAGTACAGCGCAAGTTTACCGACCTGCAAGGCTGGATCAACCAATACATAGCGTCACGGGCCGACGAAGTGGTGTGGATGGTAAGCGGTATACCCGTGAAAATAAAAGGATAAATAACCCTCAAAATAGTTTAGTATGCTCACCTTTTCTATTCAACGTCCCGACCCTGGCTTAGAGCCGGCCCTTGTCGACAAAATCGATAACCTGACTAAACCGAAAGGGGCGCTCGGCACCCTCGAAACTATAGCACTTCAGATAGGCTTGATTCAACAGACGCTCACGCCCGAATTGCGCCACCCCGTCAATGTAATTTATGCTTCCGATCACGGCATAGCCGACGAAGGCGTCAGCAAGTCGCCCAAAGAGATTACCCGGCAGGTAATTCATAATTTCCTGAACGGAGGCGCCGGCGTTTGTTTTTTGGCCCGCCAGCATGGCTTCGAGCTGAAAATCGTCGACGGAGGCGTCGATTTCGATTTTCCTCCGATTCCCCGCCTGGTCGACCGGAAAATCCGCAAAGGCACCCGCAACTTCCTCTACGAGGCGGCCATGACGACGGAAGAAATGGAGCAAGCCTTGGAAGCGGGAGCCGGCATCGTAACCGATTGTCACCGGGAAGGATGCAATGTGATCAGCTTCGGCGAAATGGGCATAGGCAATACGGCCGCTTCCAGCATGTGGATGACCTGTCTGGCCGGCATTCCCCTTGTCGACTGCGTAGGAGCGGGGAGCGGGCTCGACCGGGAAGGGGTACGCCATAAATACGACGTGCTGAGCCGGGCCTTAGCCAACTATCAAGGCGACCATAGCGTAACCGATATTCTCCGCTACTTCGGCGGTTATGAAATGGTGATGGCCGTAGGCGGCATGCTCCGCGCAGCCGAATTGAAAATGACCATCCTGGTAGACGGTTTTATTATGACCAATTGCGTGCTGGCCGCGTCGAAGCTTTATCCCGATATGCTTTCCTATTGCATTTTCGGCCATTGCGGAGATGAAGCCGGGCATAAACGCGTGCTGGACGTCTTAGGGGCCACCCCCTTATTGCACTTAGGCATGCGGTTGGGCGAAGGCAGCGGAGCCATTTGCGCCTATCCCATCGTGGAATCCGCCGTAAGGATGATCAACGAAATGCACAGCTTCCGCCAGGCTTCCGTTACGAAATACTTTTAACATGCAAAAAATACTGGCAGCACTTATCTTCTTCACCCGGTTACCTTTCTGGCGATTAGGCGAAGTTCCGGCCGACTGTTTCAAAAACATTGTCAGCCATTGGCCCCTGGTCGGCTGGCTCACCTCGGGCATTACCGTTTTTATCCTCTATGCTGCCTCGCTGGTCTTTCCCCTCACGATAGCCGTTTTACTGGCCCTTATCGCCCGCTTGATAGTAACCGGCTGCTTGCACGAAGACGGGCTGGCCGATTTTTTCGACGGATTCGGAGGCGGAACCTCCCGCGAACGAATCCTCCTGATCATGAAAGACTCCCATATCGGCAGCTATGGCGTGATCGGGCTGATCGGCTATTTCGGCCTGCTCTATGCCTCGTTGGCCAGCTTGCCTGTGGAAGTGGCGGGATGCGCCATCCTGGCGGCCGATCCTTATAGCAAAGGCGTGGCCGGAATGATCATCAACCGGTTGCCCTATGCCCGCAAGCAGGAAGAAGCCAAAAGCCGAACCGTCTACAGCCGCATGACGCCGGGTGAATATATACTTTGCATCGGTTCGGCCCTGCTGCCCTTGCTCTGGCTGCCCCGGGCCGTCTATCTGTGGGCCGCCTTCGCTCCCATCCTCGTCTGGTACCTGCTTACCACCCTGATGAAAAGAAAGATAGGAGGATATACCGGCGATTGTTGCGGGGCGGTCTTTTTGCTTTGCGAATTAAGTTTTTATCTGGCCGTTGCCGGAATCAATTAAAAAAACAAGATGGAAATTTACCTGATCAGGCATACTTCGGTCGATGTGCCGGCCGGATACGCATACGGACAGACCGACGTCCCCTTGAAAAACACCTTTCCCCAAGAAGCGGCTGCCGTACAAACAAAATTGAAAGGCCTCGTATTCGACCAGGTTTGGAGCAGCCCCCTAAGCCGTTGCGTGCGGCTGGCCGCAGCCTGCGGCTATCCCGACGCCCGGCGCGACGCCCGGCTGAAAGAAATCGATTTCGGCGACTGGGAAATGAAATCCTGGAATGAAATTTCATCCGATCCCCGCTCCGCAGCCTGGTTTGCCGACTGGATCGACGTGCCCGCCCCCGGAGGAGAATCGCTTGCCGGCCAATATCGCCGGGTAGCCGGCTTTCTGGACGAAGTCCGCCGGAGCGGAGCCGACCGGATAGCCGTATTCGCCCATGGCGGCGTATTAACCTGCGCCAACGTATACGCCGGCAAATACAGCTTGGAAGAAGCATTCAGGAACGTACCCGGCTACGGCGAAGTAATCAAGCTGACTTGCGACTGATTTTACCGCTCAGGGGAAGATGAAAAAACGGCCGCCTTCCTTGTTTATCCCGCGAAGATTCCTATCTTTGTTGTATGTTAAGGATCGTAGCACATATAGAACAGTTATTGTTGATGCAGGATTGCATCATCATTCCCGGCTTCGGAGGCTTTGTGTTGCAAAGCGTTCCGGCTGCCTACGCACCGGGTGAAAACCTGTTTTCACCCATGCGGAAAGAGATTGTTTTCAATCGCACGTTGCAACATAACGACGGGCTTTTAACCGAATCGTACCGGCAACGCTACCAAGTCGATTACCCGGCGGCCCAGGCCATGCTGGAAGAAGACGTAAACGCCTTGCAAACCTTGCTTGCGGAAGAAAGACGCCTTTCCTTGGGAACCGTCGGTAGCATCGCCCTGGGCAGCGAAGGACAAATGATTTTCGAACCGGGCCAAGTGCACACATTCAGCCTCGATTCATACGGGCTTCCCGCTTTCCGTTTCGCCACCTTGCAATCGTTGGAAGCCGCTACCCGCGAAGAAGCCTTGCTGCTGGCCGGAAAGAAAAAGAAAAAAGACACCCTTTATGTGCCCGTCAATCTGAATTGGGTACGCGGCACCGTAGCCGCCGCGGCCGCCGTCGCCTTCTTCCTGCTCGTTTCCACACCGGTAAAAGAAGTACGTCCTTCGGCCTATACCGCCAGCTTCATACCCTCGGAAATGGTGGTTTATCCGGCCACTTCCCCCGTAACTTCCGCTTCCTACGCCCCCGCGCGGTCGGAAGAAAGAGCGGAAGCAGAGACCGTTTCCCCGGCAACCGCCCGCGGCGAAGCCCTCTTGTCCCCCAAGGAAACGCCGGAAGTTTCCCGACCCGCTCCCAACGCTTTGCTGACGCCCAAAAAAGAAACCCCGGCCGCAGCTCCGGCCCCGTCGCGACCGTCCGCATCCCGTGCCGATGCCCCGGCGAAAGCCGCTTCCCCCGCGAAAAAAGCCGTCTCCCCCGCAGCCCCCGCTTCGCCGGCTCCCGCTCCGAAGATGTACCATATCGTGATTGCCAGCTTCCCCACCGAAGCCCAGGCCGACGCCTATATGGCCGGAGTCGACCGCTCGGAATGCAAGCGCCTCAGCCGCGTCGTACGCGACGGCCGCTACCGCATCTATGCCGATAAGTTCGACAATCGCAAAGAAGCGGAAGAATACATGGCTACCCTCAGAAAAAATGAAAAATACAAAGATGCCTGGTTGTTTATCAGTCGCTAAACAGGCGGCCGTGTTTCGTATCCCCCGTTCGGCGGCGGCTTAGCTGGGCCGGGCATCTGTCAAAAAAAAGGTGATCGGTTTGGAATTTCAATTAGATACAAACAACCGGGAGTTTCAGGATGCGTTGCAATTGATCACGCATACCCGCCAATCGGTTTTCCTCACAGGAAAAGCAGGAACCGGAAAGTCTACTTTCCTGAAATACATCTGTGCCCATACCAAAAAGAAATACGTCGTACTGGCGCCCACCGGCATAGCCGCTATCAATGCGGGCGGCGTCACCCTGCACTCCTTCTTCAAGCTCCCTTTCCGACCGATGCTGCCCGACGATCCCGACCTGAGCCTGAAAGACGGACGCATTTTCGAATTTTTCAAATACCGCAAACAACACCGCAAGCTTATTTCCGAAGTCGAACTGATCATTATCGACGAAATTTCGATGGTTAGGGCCGATATTATCGATTGCGTCGACCGCATTCTGCGCGTCTTTTCCGGCCAGATGCGCCTTCCCTTCGGGGGAAAACAACTGCTTTTCGTAGGCGACGTCTTCCAACTGGAACCGGTCGTGCCCTCCGACCAGAAAGAAATATTAAGCCTGTTCTACGCCAGCCCCTTTTTCTTCTCGGCCCGCGTATTCAAGTCCATCAACCTGGTACCCATCGAATTGCAGAAAGTATACCGGCAAACCGATCCGGTATTTATAGAAATCCTCGACCGCATCCGCAGCAATACCGCCCGCAGCCAGGAACTCGAAACCCTGAATGCCCGCTATTTCCCCACCTTCGTACCTAAAAACGAAGACATGTACATCACCCTGGCCACCCGGCGCGACCAGGTAGACTATATCAACGAAAAAAAACTGGCCGAATTGCCGGGCGACGAATTCATCTCGGCCGGCAAAATAGAAGGCGATTTTCCCGAATCCTCGCTTCCCACCCAATTGAACCTTTCCATCAAGGAGCAAGCCCAGGTGATTTTTATCGACAACGACCACGAACGCCGTTGGGTAAACGGCACCATCGGCATGGTGTCGGGCATCGACGAAGAGGGCCATGTCTACGTGCTGTTGGAAAACGGCATCGAACACCTGGTCAGCCCTACTTCCTGGCGGAATTACAAATACAAGTACAATGAAAAGGAAAAACGCATCGAGGAAGAAATAGTAGGCACGTTCGAACAATTGCCTATCCGGCTGGCCTGGGCCATCACCGTGCATAAAAGTCAGGGCCTCACGTTCAACCGGGTGGTGGTAGATCTGACCGGCGGCGTATTTGCCGGCGGACAAACTTACGTGGCCCTGAGCCGTTGTACCTCGCTCGACGGGTTGGTGCTGAAAAGCAAAATCTCTTCGCGCGACATCTTCGTCCGCAAGGAAATCGTCGCCTTCAGCGCCCAGTTCAACGACCAGCGACTGATTGAAAAAAGCCTGCGCGAAAGCGAAGCCGAGTTATTATACGGCCGCGCCGCGCGTGCCTTCAACCAGGGGCATATGGAGGAAGCGGTAGAAGCTTTTTGTACGGCAGTGAGTAAGCGCAACGAATTGGAGAATCCCCTGGTCAGGCGGCTGCTCCGGATGAAATTGCAAAAAATCAACGCCCAGAAAGCCAGAATGAAGGCACTTCAGGAACAGATCCAAGACATGCGAAGCGTGCAAAAGGAATATGCCCACGAATATTATCTGATGGGCAACGAATGTATTACCAAAGCCAAAGACCCGCATGCCGCTTTGCGCAATTTCGAGAAAGCCCTGAAACTGAATCCCGATTTCGTCGACGCCTGGGTACGTAAGGGCGTCACCTTATTGGATTTGGGAGAAAACTATGAAGCCCAGGTAGCCTTGAACCGGGCTGTAAAATTAAGTCCCCGCTTGTTCAAAGCCCGCTACAACCGCGGCAAATGCCTGCTGCAACTGAAATACTACGACGAGGCGATCGCCGATTTCCAGCAAGCCGTCGGCATCAAGCCCCGCCATGCCGCTGCCCACGAGTACCTGGCCGAAGCGTTCCGGGCTATCGGCGAGGAGGAAATGGCCCGGCAACATCAGGATATAGCCGACGAGATCAGGGGAGAAAAAGAAGATTAATGCAAATGCCGCATTCGATATAAAACAAGGCATGGCCCCGCATTGTTTAGCCAATTGCCCGTAGAAGGTGTTAAATTTATATAGAAATGTAATAAAAAGGTAATATACAATCCGTATATTTGTGGCGAAATATAAAAAAAACTAATCGTCATGAGGAAAAGATTGCTTTTTATTGCATTCACACTATTGACCATAGCCTCGGTTATCCAGGCACAGGTCACGACTGCAAGTATGAGTGGTAAAGTCTCCGAGGGTTCGGGAGAACCGTTGATCGGAGTAAACATCAAAGCTACCCATACCCCTACCGGAACGGTTTATTATACCATTACACAACCCAACGGTTCTTATTCGTTCAACAACCTTCGTATCGGAGGGCCCTATGTGATTGAGTTTTCCTATATCGGATACAACCCCGAAGCTCGTTCGGGCATCGATCTGGCGTTGGGCGAAGAATACAAATTGAATATAAAAATGCGGGAAGATACCCAGGCCCTCGACGAAGTGGTGGTGGTAGGCGAAAAGAACCCCATTATTTCCGGCAGCCGTACCGGCGCGCAGGAAATCATTACCCGCGAAAAGATGGATAAGTTGCCCACCATCAACCGCTCGCTCGACGACTTTACTAAGCTGACGCCGATGAGCAGCGGAAAGAACTTCGGCGGCGTATCCTATCGTTTCAATAATGTTACGGTCGACGGGGCTTCTTTCAATAACTCGTTCGGGTTGGCGCCGTCGTTGGGCGCGCAAGGCACCGAACCGATTTCCTTGGAAGCTTTGGAACAAGTACAGGTAATGATTGCGCCTTTCGACGTGCGCAACGGCGGATTTACCGGCGCAGGCATCAACTCCGTCACCAAATCCGGTTCGAATGAATTTCACGCTTCGGTGTACATGTATACCAAAAGCCCTTCCATGATGGGCTACCGGGTAAAAGACGAAACGGTAAACGTGTCCGAATTTTCGAATCACCAATACGGCATCAGCCTTTCCGGGCCGATCATCAAGAATAAGTTGTTCTTCTTCATCAACGGAGAAATGGATCGCCAGGAAACGCCCATAGCTTATACCACCGACAACTCGGCGGCGGATGCAGGCGTATTGGAAGATTTATCTCAATTTTTAGTATACGAACTGGGATATAACCCCGGAAAATACAATGTAACCAAAGCCAATACGCAGGCCGACCGTATTACAGCCCGCTTGGACTGGAACATCAACTCGAAAAACGTATTGAGTTTGAAATACTACTATCTGAAATCCTTCAATACCAACAGCCCCTCGCGTTCGGGCGCGCCCAACAACGGCCGCGGGCCGAATGCCTTTGCCATTCCGTTCTCGTCTACCTTCTACCGCACCAACAATAACTTCAATATCTGGATGGCCGATCTGAACACCACCGTCAACGACCGCATGTCGAACTACCTGAAAATCGGCTACTCCCGTTTGCGCGATTACCGCGATATGGACGGCGGCTATTACCCGCAGGTCGACATCTTGGACGGAAACGGAAACTCCTATACCGCTTTCGGTACCGAAGCCAACTCCTACAACAACCAGTTGGATACCGACATCTGGCAGATTCAGGACAACTTCATCATGAACTTCGGCAAACACCAGATTACCGTCGGTACGCAGAGTGACTACCGGAGCTTCAAGAACGGATATGCCCAGAACTATCCCGGTTCGTGGTTGTTTAATTCCGTCGACGATTTCAAGTTCAACGTGTTGGCCACCAAAGATTATATGAAAGCCCATAACGGCAGCCTGGCCGGTTTCGATATGCGCAACTACAATCCGGCCGATTACGGATTTGCTCCCACCGTAACGGGCGTTACCAACTCGGCTTCTACAGGCTACCAATATTATGCCCAACGTTATTCCATGACGGATGAATTTCCCTTTGCCGAAGTGAATGTCTTCCAGTTAGGCTTATACGCCCAAGACAAATGGACGGTAAGCGATAAGCTGAACCTGACCTTAGGCTTGCGTGTGGATGTGCCTATTTTCATGACCGACCTGCCTTCCAACGACCGGGTGGCCGCGGAAACCTACCGCGACGGTATCCAGATAGACGTATCCAAATATCCGAATGCGAAACCTCTTTTCTCTCCGCGTTTCGGCTTCAACTACAAACCCTTCGACGACGAACGGGGCAGTTTGCAAATTCGCGGCGGTACGGGGCTGTTTTCCGGTACCCCTCCCTACGTATGGATCAGCAATCAGGCCGGCAACAACGGTATCCTGTTCGGCGACTTGAATTTCTCGGCCAAAAAAGACAGCGAAGGCAATATCATCAGCGACAACCGTCCCACGCTCGGATTTACAGGCAATATCGATGCCTACAAACCGGCCGAAGGAACGCCTAGCCGCGCGGATATTTCCATTACCGACCCCGATTTCAAATATCCCAACTTATGGAAGAGCAACCTGGCTGCCGACTATAAATTCGGCGACGGTTGGGTAGCTACCGTCGAAATGCTGTATTCGAAAGATTTGAATGCGATTTACCACGACAATATCGGACTGTATAAAACCGACCGGTTCGTAAACGACGGCGGCCCCGGAAACAACCGTCCTTATTATAACGGCTATTACAGCGACCGCGACGGCAACCAGAAAGCCGCCAGCAATGTAGTGATGTTGCGCAATACGAGCAAAGGACATTCCTTCTTTACCACCCTTCAGTTGCAAAAGAACTTCTACGACGGCATTTTGAAAGGACTTTATCTGAACGGTTCGTATACCTTCGGCGAATCCAAAGGCGTAGCCGACGGAAGTTCGTCGGTAGCCCTTTCGGCCTGGAAATACCGCGCTACCTTGGATGCCAATGCCGAAGAAGTAAGCTATCTGTCGGGTTCGTTCAACGGCCGCTTGTTGATTTCGGCTTCTTATACGGCCAATTGGAGCAAATACGCCGCCACGAACTTCGGTTTGATCTACCAGCGGTACCGTCCCTTCCGCTATTCTTATTGCTATAACGGCGATGCCAACGGCGATACGCAATCGGCCAACGACCTGATGTATATTCCGCGGAATTTCGACGAAGTAAAAGACCATCTGCTACCGGGCAGCTTCGAAACCCAGGAAGAAGCTTGGCAGGCTATGGACGCCTTTATCGATCAAGATCCCTACCTGAGCAAGCACAGAGGCGAATATGCCGAACGCAACGGAGCGGTCGCTCCCTATGCCAATCAATTGGATTTAAGCCTTTCGCACGATATTAAGGTGTTCCAGAAAAACGGCCGATTCCACACCTTGCGTTTCAGCTTCAACATCGCCAACTTCCTGAACCTGTTGAACCGGAATTGGGGTGTACAGCAAACCACGGTATTAGGCAACCAGCAGTACCAGTTCCTGACCGTAGCCAGAGGCAAAGACGCGCCGAGCGCGGCCAACGACTATACGTTGAAATATACGATGACGAAAGATTTGGATAGCACATTCAAAAATAATCTGGATAAAATATCGCGTTGGCAGATGCAGTTCGGCATTAAATATATTTTCTGATAAGAAGAAATGTTTTTGCAGGATGGAAATCCGGCTAGTTGATAAGGAGGGGGAGTAATTTAAAGTTGCTTCCCTTTCTTTTTTTTCACTAGCAAAAGGAAAAGCAGGGAAAAGAACCGGCCATGCAACAGGAGAATACGACTGAAAAGTATCCTGTTTTTCCCTGAATTTCTTTATTGTTAAAAAAAAAAAATATTACAATAAGTACAGCCTGGGGCAAGACAAAAAACAGTGTTTTTCATAATGCTGTAAATCAGGTATTTACGAGGTGGTCGGCGGTTGCCCGAAAATGGATGCCGGTGAAATTAAAAATCCATGCCGATGAAAATTCAATTACACCGGCATGAAATCCGGATTCCCCCGGCATCCATTTTTTTGGAATAAATAAAAAATACAAGAACCCCCCCATTTGGCTGGAGACAAATGCCGGGGGAGGAAGTTGTCGCTTCTCTACCCCCGGCCGCTGGCACATACCCGGTTGGTCGAATAACGGGCAAGCAAAAACAAAGCGGAGGGAAAGACAAATAAAAAACAACGGATATTTTTTCCCTCCCCGCATAACCCCTACCTTTGTATACGATTGGAAGTAATATATAGCAAGTAAAGTTGGCAAATGAATATGAACAGATTTTTATTTTTCCTCGCAGGGAGCCTTATTTCCCTTTTATCCCTTACAATAGGCGGATGTACATCCCCGGAAAAACCAGATCGCTACGTCGTCGTCCTCTCGATGGACGGATTCCGGTCCGACTATGACGACCGGGCCCATACCCCCACGCTCGATTCGCTGGCCCGGGCGGGTGTGAAATCGGCCTTCCGGCCTTGTTTTCCCAGCGTAACATTCCCCAACCATTACAGCATGGCTACCGGATTGCATCCGGATCATCACGGCCTGGTGAACAACTTTTTTTACGACGCCCGGTTGGATAGCGTTTACCGGATGGGCAACCTCGACCCCCGTTTCTACGGCGGGGAACCGATATGGAGCACGGCCGAAAAGCAAGGCGTAAAAGCCGCTTCCTTTTTTTGGGTGGGCAGCGAAGTGCCGGGAAAACAGCCTTCGCGGTGGAAAAAATTCGACAAAAGCGTTTCCTTCCGCGACCGGGCCGACTCGGTGATCGCCTGGTTGCGATTACCCGAAGAAGAACGTCCGCGCCTGGTGATGTGGTATATGGAAGAACCGGACGGTATCGGCCATGTATGTACCCCCGATTCCTCGGCCACCCTTTCGAAGGTGGAAGAACTGGATGCCGTATTGCATCATTTCTTCAACGAGGCCCGCAAGCTTCCCCAATTCGACCGGATCGATTTCATCGTATTGTCTGATCACGGGATGGCTACTTTTTATCCCGAAAAGTATGTGAATCTGAACGACTATCTGCCTCGCGACAGTTTCGACTATGTGTTCGACGGCGTGCCTACGCTGCTCTATCCCAAGCCAGGCTATACCGACAGCGCCTATGCTATCCTACAACGGGTGCCGCATATAACCGTTTGGAAAAGGCAGGAGATTCCGGAAAAATACGTCTATGGAAGCAACCCCAGGATAGGAGATCTGGTGGTGATGCCGGCCATCGGCACCTATGTGCAGTTTCGGTCTGAGTCGCGGCCGCGGTATGCCGCTACGCATGGATATGATAATTTTACGCCCGAGATGGAGGCTATTTTTTATGCCGCCGGCCCCTCGTTCAAAAAGCGGGCCGAGGTGCCTGCGATGGCAAACGTCAACTTGTACCTGTTGATAGCTCGTTTGTTGGGGTTGAAGCCCGCGCCTAACGACGGGGAAGAGGCTGTGGTGGAACAATTATTGATAGGGGCGGAATAAGTGCCGGAGGAAGATAGAACATGGTTTCGTGGCAAAAAATCCGGCTTCTTTGCCATGAAACCTCGCTCTTTTACGCTTTAGAAATAAAAATTGGTACCGGGGCAGAATATCGTCCGGCTAGCGGAACTATCTATTTCGATTTTATTCTCTCTTGCCAACCAACCGATAGCCGACCATAATTCGGCATCCGACAACAATGATCTTCTTTTCAACGTCTCAAAACTCCATCGCTCTCCGTCTGAAAGCAAGTTCCAGACAGCTCCCGCATTTAAACCGATTGTTCCTTTTGTCATGATAAAAATGTTTTACGTTTGGTATAATGTTATGCGATAGTATAACAAGGAGGGGGTACAAAAAGATGTATCCCTAAGGTAAAATAATCCAAAAAAAACAACAAGATGAAAGGCTACCGCCGGCCTGGTCGATCGGCCTGCAGTAGAAAATGCTTGGGTTAGAAAGGTTTCGGCGTAGTCGGGGTCAGATTACTTCCAACACATGTTTGCGGGTAGGCGCCGGAAAAACCGCATCGAGCCTGGCCAGATCCTGCTTGGTGAGTTCTACCGACAAACATTCGAAATTTTCCCGTATATGCTTGGCGGTAGAGGCCTTGGGAATAGCCAGCACGCCGGGGCGCCGCAACACCCAGGCCAAGGCCACCTGCGCCGGAGTAGCTTCATGCCGGAGCGCGATCTTTTGCAAGACCGGGTGGCCGAGCAGTCTGCCCTGTTCCACAGGCGAATAAGCAATCAGAGGAACCTGATGCGCTTCGCACCAGGGAAGCAGGTCGAACTCCACGCCGCGCCGGCTGAGGTTGTAAAGAACTTCGTCGGCCGCGCAGGTTTCTCCGCCTTCGAGCGCGAAAAACTCTTCCATCATATCTACATCCATATTGCTTACGCCCCAATAGTTGATTTTTCCTTCCTGCTGCAATTCCAGCATACCGTCGATCGTTTCGCGGATGGGGTAGGGGCCGCCCCAATGCAGAAGATAAAGGTCGATGTAGTCGGTGCCCAGCCGTTTTAGGCTGGCTTCGCAGGCCGCCTTCGTGCCTTCGCGGTTGGCATGCTGGGGGAGTACCTTGCTGATGAGGAAGGCTTGTTCTCTAATATCATGTATGGCTTTGCCGACCAGTTGTTCCGATCGCCCCCGGCCGTACATTTCGGCCGTATCGATTACTTGCATCCCTAATGCAAGGCCGGTGCGCAAGGCTTCGATCTCTTCGCCTTCTTTTGCCACGGAGTCGCCCATATTCCAGGTGCCCATGCCTAGCGTGCAGAGGCTGAGGCCCGGACGGAAAGTGATTTCGGAATTTGTCATAGGTCTTTATCTTTGGTTGCAGCTTAGCCGGGAACGTGGCCCCGGCGGCTTTCCTAACATAACAACGGAAAGCCGGAAGGTGTTCACCCGGCTACCCGGAAAACGGCTGAAAAGCAGCAGGAAACGCCGGAAATACGCCGGCGCGCAACAAAAAACGGGCGTTTATTTTTCCAGGCCTTCAAAAATACGCTCGTCGTATACGTTGTTTTCTTCCGGCGTGTGCGAAGCATACCATACCTGGGCGAAAAAAGGATTTTTCTTGGCAATCGCGTCGTAATTCCAGGGAAGCGGCAGACAGCAGGGGCACCAATGGCCTCCCAGCAACACCAGCGAAGGCGAGGCTTCGAACCGGTGCCCGGCATAACATTCCCATTCCAGGGGGGTAGCGCGATCGCCCTGCCGCACGGATGCCGACAAGCATTTGCCCCCGCGGAAAGCGGCGGCTTGCCGTATATCTTCCAGATCCCAATCGGCCCAGGGTTTGCTTTCATCGTATCCGTGGTCGAGATAGGCCGGGGTTTCCGACGGACGCTGCACGGGGAAACCGCGCCAGCCAGGAATGGCGCGCCAAGTTTCCCGGGAGCCGAAGTAGGCGGAAATACGGGCCTCGTTGTCGTTTTTTATCCAGTCTAAGGTACCGGTTCCCGGGGTAGAGGCAATGTGCCGCATCAACCGTTTGATCACGAAAGGAGGGGTGACGGCCGTAAGGCGGAAGTACCAGGGCAGCCTGGAGGCCAGTTGCCGGAAATAGGTATCGCAATCGGGCGACCGGCGGAAATGCAGGTAGTTTTCCAGCTCGTCGGCGTCGGTATACCATTGGCCGTGGAAATTGCGCAAGGCAAACCAGTCGGGTTCGAATATTTTTTCCGGAGGCGGACAGGAAATGGCCCGCAGCAGTTTGGTCTCGAATTCGTAATTGGTCAGGCGATAGGAGGGGCCGCTGCTGATGTTGTAAAACCGGTTCCAGAAAGCATCGGGTACGTCCTCTTCGCATACATTGGCCAGCAACCGGCCCGAGTCTTCGGCGGTGGCCCATTCCAACACCCCGTTCAACGGTACGTGGAAGGTAATGGGGTCGGAGCCTTTCAGCAAGAGCTCGGGGCATAAGATGCCGGTTTGCCTCAGGCTTACCCAATACCGCAACCCCGATTCTGCAAACAGCCGCTCGGCGATGGTTTTGGAAAGGGCGTAATGGTCGTATACGCTGATCTGAATCGGATCGCCGGTACGGCCCCAGTGTACCGGAGCGGGGCGATGGCCGGTTTGCGCTACCGAACCGATGTAAACGACTTTTATCTCGTCGGCATTGGGTTGAGCTTTTACCGCTTGGATAATATGCCGGGCGGCCGTGGTATTGACATGCAGGGTTTTTTTCGGGAAATAATCGGCGGCCGGCGATACCATCCCTCCTACATGAAGCACGTAGTCGGCGCCGGTTACGCCGGCCAATACGTCTTCATACCGCGTTAAATCGCCCCAGACGATGCGGATGCCTTCGCGGCCGATATAAGGGGCCAGCTTTTTTTTATTGGTGGCGCTGGGACGCACCAGCAGAACGAGGTTGAAGCGATCCGGCCGGGCGGCCAGTTCCTCCAGGCCGGCGCCTCCCATAGTGCCGGTGGCGCCTGTAAGAAAGATCGTTTTTTTTGTTTGCATAGCGGTAGCAGATTTATATCCGTTTTTTTAGAACCGGTTTTTCCGGCGGATGTTTTCAATAAGTCAATATTTCCAAACCGTTCTCCGTCATCACGAAAGTATGCTCCCATTGAGCGGAAGGCTGATGGTCGCGGGTTCGTACCGTCCAGCCGTCGACCGGATCGGTATATACCTGGCAGGTTCCCTTGTTGATCATCGGTTCGATGGTAAATACCATGCCGGGAACAAGCAACATGCCGGTGCCTCTTTGCCCGAAGTGAACTACTTCGGGGGCCTCGTGAAAGGCCAGCCCTATCCCGTGGCCGCAGAGTGCCCGGACAACCGAATAGCCGTGTTTCTCGGCATGGGTCTGGATGGCATGCCCTATATCGCCTACGAATCCTAAGGGACGAGCGGCTTTCCGGCCGATTTCCAGGCATTCCCGGGTTACTTCTACCAGCTTTCGTTTTTCTTCCGCCACTTCTCCGATCAGAAACATGCGGGAAGCGTCGGAAAAGTAGCCGTCGAGGATGGTCGATACGTCTACATTAATAATATCTCCTGCTTTTAGAATTTCTTTTTCGCTGGGGATGCCGTGGCAGACTACCTCGTTGACGGAGGTACAGACGCTTTTGGGAAACCCTTCGTAATGAAGCGGGGCCGGGGTCGCGCCGTGACTTACGGTGTATTCGTATACCAGGCGGTCGATGGCGGCAGTCGACATGCCGGCCTTGATTTCGCGCGCAACCAAGTCCAGCACCCCCGTGTTGATCATTCCGCTCCGGCGGATTCCCTCGATTTGTTCCGGTGTTTTGATAAGTTGGCGGCCGGGCACTTGGTGGCCTCTTTCCTGGAAGTACAGCACGCGTGTATCCAAGTCGGTAAGGGGGTGCCCTTTTACCGGTTGCCAATTATTCATTTTTCGTTTGAACATATCGGATAAATAAGTAAAAAGTCCGCTCCCATATGCCGGGGCGGACTTTTTAACCTGGTGATTTACATTGTATTGGTAGTGCGTCCGGGGTTCGAACCCGAGTTTCCGCCGTGAGAGGGCGGCGTCCTGGACCACTAGACGAATGCACCGCAACTTGTCGTCGAAACCGGCTGCCTATCTTCTTTTCCTTTCCACCGGAAACCACCGCCGGAAGAAGGCTGCCCGGGGTATGCGAAAAAGCCTTTATTAAGTACTGGTTCGATAGGGCAAATGTAGCGAATATTTTTATTCGACAAATAATTTAAACCTAAAAATTCATGTTTTCCCCCTTCTCGGCTGTCAGAATGCCATCAATAGGGGCCGCGCACCCCTAAAAGGCGTTAAAAACTCTTGCGATTTAGGCGGCAATTCATTGCGCTTCCTGTTTATTTATTCTACCTTTGCCACCTGTAATTGAACAAAATATCGTGTATAGTTACTAATACCAGTTTTATAAACAACTAATATTATGGCAGAACTTAAAGAAAAACTTTTCTCAGAATTCGCACCCGTTTCCACCGAGGAATGGATGGCGAAGATCACGGCCGACCTGAAAGGGGTACCGTTTGAGAAAAAGCTTGTCTGGAAGACAGGCGAAGGATTTAACGTAAATCCTTTCTATCGTGCAGAAGACATCGAAGGGCTGAAAACAACGGAGTCGCTCCCCGGTGAATTCCCCTACGTGCGCGGAACGAAGAAAGACAACGATTGGAAGGTACGCCAGAACATCGAGGTAACCTGCTTCAAAGGAGCCAACGAAAAAGCGCTCGACCTGCTTACAAAGGGCGTTACTTCCCTGGGTTTCATCATCAAAGGCGATGAGGTCAACGCCGAAAACATCGTGTTGCTGTTGGAAGGCATCTGCCCCGAATGCGTGGAACTGAACTTTTGTACTTGCAACTGCAAGGCTGAAAAACTGATCGGCATCCTGGCCGATTATTTCAAAGCCAAGGGCGCCGACCTTTCCAAATGCTTCGGCTCGGTCAACTACGACGCCTTTAAGAAACCCCTTGTGAAAGGAAAAGATAATGGCGAATGGGTAGAAGCCGCTGCTGCCGTGCTCAAGGCTGGCCGCGCGCTGCCCCGCTACAAGGTGCTGGCCGTAAACGCTTTCTATTTCAACAATGCCGGCGCTTACATCACGCAGGAACTCGGATATGCCCTGGCCTGGGGCAACGAGCTGCTGGCTAAACTTACCGAAGCCGGCTTCGAAGCCGACGAAGTAGCCAAGAAGATTAAATTCAACTTCGGCATCAGCTCCAATTATTTCATGGAAATCGCCAAATTCCGCGCCGCCCGCTGGTTGTGGGCCGAAATCGTGGCCGCTTACCATCCGGTATGCCACTGCCCGACGGAATGCCCCAACAAAGCCCCCGACGGCATGTGCCGCTGCGCTTGCAAAATGGCTATCCACGCCCAGACTTCCGAATGGAACATGACGATTTACGATGCTCACGTAAACCTGCTTCGTTCGCAGACGGAAACCATGTCGGCCGCTATTGCCGGCGTCGATTCCATCACGGTTCGTCCGTTCGACAAAGTGTACCAGACGCCCGACGACTTTTCCGAACGCATCGCCCGCAACCAGCAATTGCTGCTCAAGGAAGAATGCCATTTCGACAAGGTTGTCGATCCGGCTGCCGGGTCCTATTATGTGGAAGTGCTCACCGCCTCGCTGGCCGAAGTGGCCTGGAATCTCTTCCTGGAAGTAGAAGATAAAGGCGGATTTGCCGCTGCCGTAAAAGCCGGCGACATCCAAACGGCCGTCAACGCTTCCAACGCCGCCCGTAAGAAAAACGTGGCTATGCGTCGTGAAATCCTGCTCGGTTCCAACCAGTTCCCCAACTTCAACGAAACGGCTGCCGAAAAGATCAAGGAAGCCGCTTCCTGCTGCTGCGGCGGAGGTCACGGTTGCGGCGAGGCTACGATTCCCGCCCTCGATTTCTCGCGCGGAGCTTCCGAGTTCGAAGCCTTGCGCCTGGCTACCGAAAAGAGCGGAAAGACTCCGAAAGTATTTATGTTGACTATCGGCAACCTGGCCATGCGTCTGGCTCGCTCGCAGTTCTCGAGCAACTTCTTCGCTTGCGCCGGTTATAAGGTTATCGACAACTTAGGCTTTGATACGGTTGAAGCCGGTATCGAAGCCGGTGTGAAGGCCGGGGCCGAAATCATCGTGCTCTGCTCTAGCGACGACGAATACGCCGACTATGCTCCCGCCGCTTACAAGGCGCTGGCCGGACGCGCCGAATTTGTAGTAGCCGGCGCTCCCGCTTGCATGGACGATCTGAAGGCCCAAGGCATCGATCAGTTTATTAATGTGAAGAGCAATGTGCTCGAAACATTGAAAGCATTCAACGCTAAATTAGGAATCGCTTAAGTTAAAACCATCATGAGACCGAATTTTAAAAATATAGATATTAAAAATGCCGGATTCGCAGCTACCGATGCTGCCGAATGGGCAAAAGCCAATGGCATTGAAGCCAATTGGAAAACACCCGAGCATATCGAGGTGAAACCCGTATACACCAAAGAAGATCTGGAAGGCATGGAACATTTGAATTACGCTTCCGGTCTTCCTCCCTACCTGCGCGGCCCGTACAGCGGCATGTATGCCATGCGTCCCTGGACGATCCGCCAGTACGCCGGTTTCTCGACGGCCGAAGAATCGAATGCCTTCTACCGCCGCAACCTGGCTTCCGGCCAGAAAGGGCTGTCGGTAGCCTTCGACCTGCCCACCCACCGCGGCTACGACGCCGACAACGAACGCGTGGTAGGCGACGTCGGCAAGGCCGGGGTATCCATCTGCTCGCTGGAAAACATGAAAGTGCTCTTCGACGGGATTCCTTTGAACAAGATGTCGGTGTCGATGACGATGAACGGCGCCGTACTGCCCGTGTTGGCCTTCTATATCAACGCCGGTTTGGAACAAGGCGCGAAACTGGAAGAAATGGCCGGCACCATCCAGAACGACATCCTGAAAGAATTCATGGTGCGTAACACGTATATCTATCCGCCCGAATTTTCGATGAAGATCATTGCCGACATCTTCGAATATACCTCTCAGAAGATGCCGAAGTTCAATTCCATCTCCATCTCGGGCTACCATATGCAGGAAGCCGGCGCAACGGCCGACATCGAAATGGCCTACACCCTTTGCGACGGTATGGAATACCTGCGTGCCGGTGTCAACGCCGGGATCGACGTAGATGCTTTCGCTCCCCGTCTGTCTTTCTTCTGGGCTATCGGCGTGAACCACTTTATGGAAATCGCCAAGATGCGCGCCGCCCGTATGTTGTGGGCCAAGATCGTGAAGAGCTTCGGCGCCAAGAACCCGAAATCGCTTGCCCTGCGTACGCACAGCCAGACGTCCGGCTGGTCGCTGACCGAACAAGATCCTTTCAATAACGTAGGTCGTACCTGTATCGAGGCTATGGCTGCCGCTCTGGGACACACTCAGTCGCTGCACACCAACGCCCTCGACGAAGCTATCGCCTTGCCCACCGACTTCTCGGCTCGTATCGCCCGCAATACCCAGATTTATATCCAGGAAGAAACGAAGATCTGCAAGGAAATCGACCCGTGGGCCGGTTCCTACTACGTAGAATCGCTGACCAACGAACTGGTACACAAAGGTTGGGCGTTGATTCAGGAAATCGAAAGCATGGGCGGTATGGCCAAAGCCATCGAAACCGGCCTGCCTAAGATGCGTATCGAAGAAGCCGCTGCCCGTACGCAAGCCCGCATCGACTCGGGCGTGCAGACCATTGTCGGCGTGAACAAATACCGTCTGGCCAAAGAAGACCCGATCGATATTCTGGAAATCGACAATACGGCCGTTCGCAACGAACAGATCAACCTGTTGAAAGAACTTCGCGAAAACCGCGACGAAGCAGCCGTTCAGCAAGCTCTGGCGGATATTACCGAATGCGTGCGCACGAAGCAAGGCAACCTGCTGGAACTGGCCGTGAAAGCCGCCGGCCTGCGTGCTTCGCTGGGAGAAATCTCGGATGCCTGCGAAGAGGTAGTAGGACGTTATAAAGCAATCATCAGAACCATTTCAGGCGTGTATTCATCAGAAACAAAGAAAGACGCAGACTTCCAGAAAGCCTGCGAATTGACGGAAAAATTTGCCAAGAAAGAAGGTCGTCAACCCCGTATCATGATCGCCAAGATGGGCCAGGACGGACACGACCGCGGCGCAAAAGTAGTAGCCACCGGCTATGCCGACTGTGGTTTCGACGTAGACATGGGCCCCTTGTTCCAGACTCCGGCCGAAGCCGCCCGTCAGGCCGTAGAAAACGACGTCCATGTAATGGGTGTTTCTTCGCTGGCTGCCGGCCATAAAACACTGGTTCCGCAAGTTATCGAAGAGCTGAAGAAACTCGGCCGCGAAGACATCATCGTCATCGCCGGCGGCGTTATTCCCGCCCAAGACTACGACTTCCTCTACAAAGCAGGGGTAGCCGCCATCTTCGGCCCCGGTACCTCGGTAGCCAAAGCCGCCGTACAGATCCTCGACATCCTGCTGGGCGAAGAATAAGCTTCATCAGGGCAACCTTAGCGGGGGGCACCCCTCTCTGCTTAGAACGTTATAAAATCTTTTAGATAATAAGCCCGGTATATCGCCGGGCTTATTTTTTTATCTCTCCCTCATTTTTCTCTTACTTTCTCTCCGGCTTTCCCCCTTCCACTACTTTCTATATGCTCCGCTTATAAGGCAAAAATAGTTCGGTTATAATCACTTCTGCGAGCAATCTTTTTTAATTGTTTTATATCGGCAGCTCTTATTATTCGCTTAGTACGTATAGGTATTTCCTTAAATTTTTCTCCTTTAGTTGTTTTTCCAAATTTTATATTTATATTTAAGCCATCTTAAATCAATACAACGAAGCTATGCGTAACATAGCCTTAAACACATGCACAAGGAAAGCGACCTAGTATACCAAATTCTACGTATTTTAAAAGTCGGCCATACCGACTTGTTTCTTAATCAGCTATATGAAGAACATCCCCACAAATATAATTTATTCGGTCTCTCCCGGATATTAAAAGAGTATGGCATCGATAACGAGGGATACAAATTCGCTGATAAAGAAATATTGGAAGAATTGGAAGTACCTTTTGTGGCCCAGTATCATCATTTGTTGGTAATCGTGGTGAAGCTTACAAGCACGCATGTATACTATTACGTAAACGGTAAAGAATTCTCGGTCGCGACTTCCGAATTTAAAGAAAAATGGAGTGGAGTAACTCTGCTTATCGGCGATCATTCCCAGGCGATCGAGCCGGAGTATAAAAGCCATAGGCTGAAAGAAAATTATTCCAGCCTTTTATATGCCGTATTAACCTTGTCGCTTTTTCTCGTTCCTCTCTGGCGCCTGGCTTCCCTATGGCCGTCTATCACACCGGGTATAATAGTTTTGTTGATACTCAATGCCGTCGGTGCATATATAGGGTATCTTTTGGTGCTCAAACAAATAAAAATCCATAGTGCATCGGCTGATAAAATCTGCTCGATATTCAAACAAAGCGATTGCAATAATGTATTAGAGTCCAAAGCTTCCAAACTTTGGGGCATTATCGGATGGAGCGAAGCCGGGCTGAGTTACTTTTCGTCCAATTTGATCATCCTGATATTTTTTCCCTCCCTTTTGCCTTACCTGAGCTTGATTAATGTCGGCGTGCTTCCTTATAGCATATGGAGCATCTGGTATCAGAAGACGAAAGCAAAACAATGGTGTGCTTTATGCTTGATCGTGCAACTGCTGTTTTATTGTATCTTCGCCTGTAATCTGCTGTCCGGCTTTATCCGTTTGCCTGACTTCAAGGCGATTGAGCTGGCTAGCGTAGCATGGGTTTATATCATACCTTTTTGCTTGATAAGCGTTCTGCTTCCCATCATTGCGAAGAGTCTCCAGGTCGGTAACTTGAAACATGAGTTTAATAAGTTGAAGATGGCACGTGAAGTCTTTGACGGGCTTTTATATGCGAACAACAGGTATGAAGTAAAAGATGCTTCCAAAATCGTGTTTGGAAATCCGGAAGCCAAAAATCAGATTACGCTCGTCTCCAACCCTCATTGCCAACCCTGTGCCACCACCCACGAAAAAATAGAAAAATTGCTGGAGCATCTTGACGAATACGATATTTGCATACGGTTTCTCTTTCTGAATTTCAATTTGGAAATAGCGAAAGACAGCGGGAAATTCCTTATCGCCGCTTATCTACGCGAAGGGCCCACGGCCGCCAGGCAGATATTTTACCGATGGTTTGCCGGCGAAAAATATACCATCGGAAAAACTTATGCCAAATATAGTTTCGACCTCGGTAGCAGCGATGTGATAGAAGAACAACGCAAACACGAACTATGGAGTAAACAAACCCATGTGCACCAAACTCCCACCGTTCTATTGAATGGTTATATATTGCCGGAAATTTATACGATTGACGACATCCCCCTTTTGGTATAAGAAACCAAGCCGGGATACAAAAATGCCCGGCGCTCCATTCTACAGGCTGAATTGAAATACCGATAACACCTATTTTCTTCACTAATTAAAATTTGCTTATGAAAACATTTAAAAGAATCGAATTCAGTTCCTCCAAATTAAATAATGAGGAGATGAAAAATGTCCAGGCAGGATATTACGGAGGATATGCTTGTAATTCCAGCACCTCAGGCAGCAGCTACAGTTGCTCGTCGGCTGCGTCTAGCTGCATGAAGTCAAACGGCAGTATGGGATATTGTACCCTGACGATAACCGGCAGCCCGTACAGCCGGAGTTGTGCCTGCGAATAAGAGACCGTACCGCAAAGGGCGAAGCCCTACCAGGTAATTTATTTTCAGGTTCTCCATCCGAAAATTCCGATCGATTCAGCTCGGGTGGAGAACCTCAGTCATTCACTTGTCCGACAACCGCATTTTGGTAAGCTAAAAAGTATGAAAAAAATTATTCTCAGTATATGTTTAGGGATTATCTTCTCCGGTGAAATCTTTTCTTCTGTCCCGGAGGGAAAATTCCGCATCGAAGGAACAATCGATCCGTCTTTCGACGGCCAGTTGGCCATACTTTCTTTGAAAAACGATTATCAAACGGTCATTGCCCTGGATACTTCCGTTATTGCTCGGGGAAGATTCTCATTCGAAGGCGAAGAGTTCCTTCCGAATTTATCTTCTCTTCGAATAGAAAACAAGAAGGGAGTACAAACACGTCCCGAACTTGATTTATTGCTGGAATCGGGCACCATCTCCGTTTCTTTTTCAGCGGATAAGCCTTACTTGGCAGGCACTGCGCTGAACGATGCCTTCAGAGAATACCAGGATTCGATGACCTATTTTCAGGCCCAGATAGCAAAAATAGAACCCGAATGGGGAAATGAGGTTATTATTTTCCCCGGCACGAAACTAGAAAAGCTGTACTATTTGCAGGGAGAATATATGATGAATTTCACGGAACGGAATTTTACAAATCCTTTGGGCAAAGCGCTCTTGATGCGTAACCTGGAGGCCGGCCTTATTCCCACGGGACTATATATAAGCACGAGCAAAAAAGGAGTAGACGAGCTATTCGCTTTTGTCGACGGCACAACCCGGAAGCATCCCCGCTTTATCTCCTACCGGAAAATGATGGAGAAAGCCAAAGCAGCGTCGTCTATGATCAGCGACTTGAAGATAGAAAACTTTTCTTTTTCCACTCCCGGCGGCAAAACGCAATCGTTAGCCGGGTTTATCGGGAAAAAAGAATATGTCTTTCTGGAATTGTGGGCTTCCTGGTGCGGCTCGTGTCTGGCATCCGTCCCCAAGCTAAAGGAAATATACGATACGTATGCCGATCGACTTGAAATCGTAAGTATCTCGCTGGATACAGACCGGACATCCTGGCTTCAAGCATTGAAGACCCAACAGATGCCTTGGCCCCAACTGCGCGATCCTAAGGGATTTGACGGCGAGATGCCGAAAGCGTTGGGTGTGGAAAACATACCTTTCGGATTGCTGGTAGACAAAAAGGGGATGGTGATCGCAAAGATTCATACGCCTCTGGTGTTAAAGTCGTTCTTTGTGCAAAGCACATCGAAATAATTAATTTGATTATAAGTTAAAGGAACCGGCCTTTGGCTTCGTTCCCCACATCACCTGAAAATAAATATGGCACGACTGACTCTGACGGAAAGAATCATACCCTATTTGCTGGCCAATTATCCATATGCGTCCGGGCGAGGATTGATGCACGGCAAAATGGGGGGAGTATTATTCTTTTTCCTGTATGCCCGTTTTACAGGACACGCAATCTATGAAGAATATGCCGAAATGCTGATGGAAGATATTTATGCTACCATGAGCGACGATGTGCCCGTTTCTTTTGAAACAGGCTTATGCGGTATCGGGTGGGGTATCGAATATATGATACGTCATAAACTGATAGAAGGCGACACCGATGAAATTCTGGAGGATTTGGATCGGAAAATAATGGCCTGGAATCCCCTCAGAATGGAAGATGCGAGCATGACAACCGGCCTGGGCGGAATCCTGATGTATGTAAACGCCCGAATCAAATCGTACCCAAGAAAAATGCCTTTCGACCTGCCGTATCTGAAAGATCTGGAGGCGAAGGCGAAAGAAATAGTTACGGAAGACAGATTCGTGAAAGAAAACATCATGGAATTCGGCAAACTCATGTCGGGCATGGTCGACTACGGCAGTTTGCCGTCGTTGCCCGCTTTTTTATTCGGGCAATTGCCTGTTGAAATAAAGAATGTTTCAGATTACCCCTTGGGCATACATAACGGATTGACGGGAGTGATCTTAAAAGATATTATCATATGAAACATATATACCTGTTCAATTCCTCTGTCAGGGGTACCGATTACGGCGTGGGAACTTACCTGCGGCAATTGATCGACACGTTGTCTCCTACCCGTTATGCCCTCACCGTGGTCTATATCCGGTATGAAGACAAAGAGTTCGACATCGTCAACAAAGCAGGCGTGAGGTATATCTTCCTTTCCGCTCCCGTATTGAGCAAAAAGGATTCAAATTACAATGCTTTCGAAAAAAGCATTCCTATTATGTTGTATCCTTATATAGATAAAAGTGAAAAAAACATTTTTCATCTGAACTATATGGGAAATAAATATCTGGCGGAGTATCTTAGGATATGGATAGGCGGGGCCATTGTATTGACGGTTCATTATACCGATTGGAGCTTTTCTTTATTAGGCAACCGGGCCAAATTGCGCCGGATGCTAAAAAAAGAAGAAAAAGAGCTGGATAAACCTTCCCGCCTCGTGGTGGAAAATCTGGCTCAGGAGAAGGACATGCTAGAATTTTGTGATAAGATAGTAGCCATATCCCGGCACTCTTATGAAGACCTTATTAAAATTCATAAAGCCGACAAGCATAAAATCCGGCTCATAAACAATGCACTCCGGGATACTTATATCAAAAAAGAAGAAAAAAAGTCTCTTATCAGAAAAAAGCTACGGATACCTCCGGATGACATCGTGCTGGTTTTTGCCGGCAGGTTAGATCCGGTAAAAGGTTTGGATCTTTTAATCGAGGCTTTTAAACGCACGGTTGAAAAATATCCGGCGGCCCGTCTGGTTATAGCCGGAGAAGGAGATTTCAGTAAATGGTTGTCGGCCTCTTCCCCGCTGTGGACAAGAATCTCCTTTACAGGTTTTCTTTCCAAGAAAAATCTCAGGGAATTGTATCAGATAGCCGATATTGGAATCGTCCCCTCGCGCCACGAAGAGTTCGGATATGTAGCTATCGAAATGATGAGTTATGAGATTCCTCTTGTCGTAACCGATACGACCGGTTTGACGGAAATAATAGAAGATTCCGTCACAGGACTGAAAGTGCCGGTTCGGTCGCCTAGGAAAACCTCGGAAAAACTGGCCGAGAAAATCGGCTACCTTATCGAGAATCCGGATATTCGAAAAAGAATCGGAAAAAATGCCCGGATTAAATTTAAGGCCTGTTATGGGGTAAAGCTTTTTAAAGAGCATATGCTCGCCTTGTATAATTCCTTGTAAGCATCTTTTCCAAAGTACACGCTTACCCATGCTTTTTCCAATAATAATTTTTACCTTTGGAAGCCTGTTTTACCAAACAGGCTTTCCCCGTAAAAAAGAAAAACCTTCTAATCTGATAACGAGCATATATGAAAAAGACAGTTTTAGGAACAGTCGCCGCTTTTTGCCTGGCGGCGCTTCCGCTGGCGGCACAGAAGCTGCCGCTTACCGATGTGCAAATCGTAAAAGGCCCCAAAGGTATCGAAACCCCCGTACCCCTGCCCGTGGCTTGGGAAGACGCTACCCGTTACCGGGTGAACAAGGGGAACCGGGCAAGTCCCGAGCTCTTTGTCGTCGATTTGAAAACGGGGAAGGAGCAACCCTATGTAGCTCGCCAAGATGCTCCGGAGGTGAAAGTCGTAAACGGCGATATTTACTATGTGGCCGCCGGAGAGGAACGACAGCTTACCCGTACCCCCCAAGCCGAGCAAAATCCTACTCTTTCGCCCGACGGGCAGTGGGTGGCCTTCACCCGGGGCGGCGATTTGTATGCCGTTTGCCTGGCCGACGGCCGGGAAGTACGCTATACCCATGACGGGAGCGACCTGATTCTGAACGGTTGGGCTTCGTGGGTATACTACGAAGAAATACTGGGGCGCGCCTCCCTCTACCGTTCGTTCTGGTGGTCGCCCGATAGCCGGAACCTGGCTTTCTTCCGCTGCGACGATAGCGAAGTACCGATGTTCCCGATCTATAATTCCAAAGGGAAACACGGCTTTCTGGAACGCACCCGCTACCCGAAAGCCGGCGATCCGAACCCCCGTGTTCGCGTGGGGCTGATACCGGTGACGGGAGGCGAGGTAGTCTGGGCCGATTTCAACGAGCAAGACGACCAATATTTCGGCCGACCTTTCTGGAGGCCCGACGGCAGCGAGCTGTTGGTACAATGGATGAACCGCGACCAGAACAACCTCAAACTGTATGCCATCGATCCGGCAGACGGTTCGAAAAAAGAAATTTACGACGAAAAACAACCTACCTGGATCGATTGGATCGGAGAACTTACCTGGCTGAAAGACGGCTTTCTGATGATCCGCGACTTCGACGGCTGGCAACAAATCTATTACCATCACGCCGACGGCAGGTTGAAAGCGAAGCTGACCGACGGCAAGCTCTGGAATACCCGCATCGTGCGGGTGGACGAGAAAAACCGCACGGTCTATTTTACCTCCAACGCCGAGCTGCCTACCCGTTCCGATTTTTATGCCGTGCGCCTCGACGGTAGCCGGATGCGGCGTCTGACCGGCGGCGATTATACCTACACCAACATCTGCCTCTCGCCCGACAACCGGCGCTTCCTCTGCTGCTATTCGAACGTATCGACACCTCCCCGCCTGGGATTGATCGACGTAAAAAGCGGGAAGGTACAAGATTTAGCCGACGGCAAAGGCCCCGATTTCGACCGCTACGAACTGGCCCTTCCGGAAATAATCTGGATGACAACCGACGACGGCTTCGACCTGCCGGCCTCGGTGATCTGGCCGCTTCATATCGAACCCGGAAAGAAATATCCGGTTATCATCAGCATTTACGGAGGCCCCAACGCCGGAACGGTATACGATGGTTGGAAAGGCGCCGGCATCAACCAATGGTGGGCGAAAGAAGGCGTAATCCAGATCGCCATCGATCACCGGGCTTCGGGCAAATGCGGCAAACAGGGCCTTAACTTCATGCACCGCAACCTGGGCAAATGGGAAATGGCCGATTATACGGCTTGGGTAAAATGGCTGCGTGCCAAACCCTTTGTCGATCCGGAAAAGATAGGCATTACCGGAGGCAGTTACGGCGGCTATATCACCGCCTTCGCGCTGACCTACGCTGCCGATTACTTCCAATACGGCATCGCCAATTTCGGGGTAATGGATTGGACTTTGTACGATTCCCATTATACCGAACGCTATATGGACAGCCCGGCCGACAATCCGGAGGGCTATGCCTTCAATTCGGTGATGAATCATGCCGCCGGCTACAGAGGCGGCGAAGGCTCGATGCTCCGTATCGTGCACGGGACGATGGACGACAATGTGCATATGCAAAACAGTATCCAACTGGTCGATACCTTGCAAAACCTCGATAAATCGTTCGAGTTTATGCTCTATCCGGGCGAACGCCACGGCTGGCGCGGCCCGAAAGCCGTACATCTTAAACACGACAATTACCGGTTCTGGTATAAGTACCTGCTCGGAAAGGAAGTACCGGCTATTTTGCTGGAAAACTAAGAGAGAGAGAGAACAGATACGGCCGTTGAAGAGGCCGCGGCACTGAACCAGCCCTGTACGGGGTGATCCGACGATAAACGCCGGATCACCCCGTTTGTTGTATAAGGAGCATAGAAACACACACTTACCTTTTGCGGGCGGCCCGGCTTGCGGCCGTCGGAAAGTGCCGGTCAGGTTGTTTATATTATCAAAACTCAAAACCACTTTTCCGTAAAATCTGTTATATCCCTACTACCGCTTAGAATAAGAAGAGACTTTTTGAAAATCGGCCAAAGAGAGGCGACGGCACGCGCTCTTTTCTATCCGGGACAGACGGTTGGGCTTATATCCAAACAATTAACCTTTAGCGTTAAGCGGGATGAGGGCCAGGGAAGAAGTAAACGTGAACAAAAATCATATGATTTAAAGACTTAAAATTCTTATGGAGAGAATAGCAATAATAGGAAATTTTCCACCTCGGAAATGTGGAATCGCGACATTTACCAACGACCTGAACGACGGCATCCGCCACAATGGGATGAATACTTCCGTAGTGGCTATGAACGACGGCGGAAATAAGTACCGTTATCCGGCCGACGTGGAATTCGAGATTGAGCAAAACGAAATCATGTCTTATATCAACGCAGCCAATTTTTTGAATACCCATCATTTCGATGCAGCCATTCTCCAACACGAATTCGGCATTTACGGCGGAGCCGACGGGCGAAACATCTTGCAACTGCTCAAACGCCTGCAAATTCCCGTCGTTACCACGTTGCATACCATTCTCGACGACCCTTCCGAGGGACAAAAAGAAGTGATTCACGAAATAGCCGGCCTGTCGGAAAGGCTCATCAGTATTTCGAAAAAAGGAATCGACATCCTGGGGGAAGCTTACGGCATCCCCGCCTGCAAATGCGCCCATATCCACCACGGCGTACACCGGGCCGAGGTAGAGGGACTGGAGGAGATGAAACAAGAACTGGGCGTACAAAATAAAAAGATACTCCTTACCTTCGGCTTGCTTTCCAGAAACAAATCTATCGAAGTGGTTATCAACGCCCTGCCCCAAGTGCTCGAAAAACACCCCGACGTAGTGTATATCGTGTTGGGCGCTACCCATCCGCACGTCGTGCAGCATGAAGGCGAATCGTATCGCTATGCGCTTCACCGGCTGGTCGATACCTTGCACCTGGAAGAGCATGTACTTTTTATCGACCAGTTCGTGAGCAATGAAAAACTGCTGCAATTCCTCAGCCTTTGCGACATTTATGTGATTCCATACCTGGGCCGGAAACAAATATCCTCGGGCACGCTGATCTATGCCATGAGCGCCGGCAAGCCCGTCGTTTCCACCCCCTTCTGGTATGCCGAGGAAATGCTGGCCGACGGCAGAGGTCTTTTGTTCGACTTCAACGATTCGGCCCAGCTCAGTAAAAAAATCATCCATCTGCTCGACGACGACGAAGCAAGGAAAACAATGGCCCGTAAAGCCCTGGCATTAGCCGGCCGATGCCACTGGCCCGGCATCGGCCTTCAATATATAACGTTGCTCCATACCCTTGTATCCGAAAACGGAGCCGCCGTATCCCGGCAGCGGCCGGCGCCCGCTCCCGAACCGGAGGTTTCGCTGCCCCCGATCGACCTGGGCCAGATTCGCCGGCTTACCGACTGTACCGGCATTTTGCAACATGCCCGTTATACCGTGCCCGACCGTACCCACGGCTATTGTATCGACGACAACGCCCGGGCGCTTATGCTTTGCATCATGTTGCAAAACGAGGCGCAAGACAAAGAAGAGCTACGCCGGCTTTCCGCCACCTATCTTTCTTTTATCGATTACGCCTATAATCCGGCCAACGGCAAGTTCCGCAACTTCATGTCCTATCAGCGAGAATGGCAGGAGGAAGAAGGCTCGGAAGATAGCTTCGGCCGGACGATGTGGGCCTTGGGATATACCACGGCCTACACCCAGGTGCGCAACTTCTACCACCATGCCGACTACCTGCTGAAAAAAGGGCTGGAAAACAGCGACAGCCTTTCCCACCCCCGCTCGTTGGCCTACCTTATCCTGGGGTTGTGTTGTCATGCCAACGTTTATCACGACCCTTCCGTAATCCGGTTGCTTGAAAAGAAAGCAGACCAGCTTTCCGCCTTTTTCGACCCCACGATCGAGGGCGAATGGATCTGGTTCGAAGACCGGGTAACTTACGCCAATTGCCGGGTTCCCCAAGCGCTTATGGCGGCCGGCCTTACGTTGAAAAAGAAGGAATTGGCCGATCGGGGCCTTAAAATTCTCGACTGGCTGATTCGCTCGCAGTTTAAGGACGATACTTTCATGCCGATAGGCAATGCCGGGTGGATGACGCCTCAGGGCAAAGCCCTCTTCGATCAGCAACCTTTGGAAGCGCACGGCATGATCGACGCCTGCCTTACCGCCGAGGAATACCTCAAAGACGGCCGCTATGCCGATTATGCCCTCAAGGCATTTGCCTGGTTCAGGGGCGGGAATGTTTGTTCTTCCCAACTTTACGATACCGACAGCCGCGGATGCCGCGACGGCTTGCACTCGGCAGGAGCCAATTTGAACCAGGGAGCCGAATCCTGTTTGTCGTGGCTGATGTCTTTACTGCAAATAGCGTGGTATGTAAAGAGTAGTAAATAAACAATTAAAATATGAACTATGATTACGATCAAAAAACTTCCCATCAAAATAACGCCCTCGCCCACCCGGACGCTGATTCGTCCGTTTGTGCCGGGGAGTTCTTCGCAGGTAGATCATATCCTGTTCCGGATATTTTCGCTGGGACAGGCCGAGCGGCACGAGATATTGACGCATATCTACGATCGGATCGATATACCCTATCGCCTGCTGAAAACCATTCTTCACAGGCATTACGAAATCATCAAGCACCGCATTCCTTCCAATATGGAAATTTCGGAAGAACAGCAAGAATTCATCGGGGCCTATTTCACCCAGCAATATGCCCTCGAATCGACCGCCTTGTTCAATCCTTCCATCGTGCCCCATCCGGTACAAGACAAAGAAGGAGTAACCAAATTCATTATGAGCCTCCGCGCGTTGGGCGAAGGGCATATTTCTTCCATTATCTTTATGGAAGGAGAAGTGGATTCCATGTTTCACGTCACCCTCTATCCCAACTCGCCGGTGATATGCGAGCCACACCGCACCTCGCATCTGTACGAGAAGGAGTTGTTTATGAAAAGCTCGAATGAACTGGGTATTTATTCCGAGCTGAACCAGACGGTATTCGACCAGTTGCCCGATCATTTTACCCTCGAACAGCTCGAACAGGCCTGCAATAAAGTGCGGAACTCGAATGTTTCCATTCATAAGACCGAGCTTGAAAATTCGTTGAACAACATCCGGATGCTTGCCTTGTCGAATTTCACGCTCACATTTTCCACCGATAATATATCCGAAAGAGCCATCTATCCGGCTTCGCCTTCGCAAAGCAACGGCTTGGAAGACGCCCGCTTCGTGCAATTTACCGAAGACGACAACAGCGTTCGGTATTATGCCACCTTTACCGCCTACGACGGGAAAACCGTGATGCCCGAGATGCTGGAAACTTCCGATTTCAAAGAGTTCAGAATATCTACCCTCAACGGTCCGGCCGCCAAAAACAAAGGCATGGCCCTTTTCCCGCGCCGGATAAACGGCCTGTATATGATGTTGGGCCGCCAAGACAACGAGTCGCTCTATGTGATGGCTTCCGACAATCCCTACTTCTGGTACGATTACCATCCCTTGCTCAAACCCACCTACGAGTGGGAGTTTATCCAGATCGGCACCTGTAGCTCGCCTATCGAGATAGAAGAAGGCTGGCTGGTGATTACGCACGGGGTAGGAGCGATAAGAAGTTATGCGCTCGGCGCTATGCTGCTCGATAAAAACGACCCCAGGCATGTAATCGGACGTTTGAAGGAGCCTTTGCTGGCCCCCACCAAGGAAGAGCGTTTCGGGTATGTGCCCAATGTATTTTACACCTGCGGGGCGATGGCCATCGGCCGCACGCTCGTGTTGCCCTACGCCATCGGCGATGTGATGACTACCATCGCGCTGGTCAGCATCGACGATATTGTGAACCAGATGAAGCAGCAATAAGGTATGAAAGTGGCTATGCTTGCGCCTATTGCCTGGCGCACACCCCCGCGGCATTACGGGCCTTGGGAGTTGGTAACTTCCCTGCTTACCGAAGAATTGGTACGCATGGGTGTCGACGTGACGCTTTTTGCGACGGCCGATTCGCTCACCCGAGGCCGTTTACGGGCCGTCTGCCGGCGGGGATATGAAGAAGACAAAGAAATCGATGCCAAAGTATGGGAATGCCTGCATATTTCGGAATGTTTCGAGCATGCTGCAGAGTTCGACCTGATTCACAACCAATTCGATTTTTTGCCTTTGTCTTATTCCCGCCTGGTCGATACCCCGGTAATTACTACCATCCACGGGTTCTCGTCGCCCCGCATCCTGCCCGTTTACAAGAAATACAACCGGCATGCCTACTATGTCTCCATCAGCCGGGCCGATCGCTCGCCCGAACTGGATTATGTCGCTACCATTTATCACGGCATCGATTTAGACCGATTTCGGTTTTACCCCGAGCCGGCCGGCGATTATCTGCTGTATTACGGACGTATTCATCCGGATAAAGGAGCGAAGGAAGCGGTCGAGATAGCCCGCGAAGCCGGCCGGCGGCTGATTATGGCCGGGATTATCCAGGATAAAGCTTACTTCGACCGGTTTGTTCGTCCTTATCTGAAGGAGGGGGAAATCGACTATATCGGCAGCATAGGGCCGGAGCGACGGAACGAGTTGCTGGGCAACGCGGCTGCATTGCTGCACCCCATTCATTTCAGCGAACCTTTCGGCTTATCGGTGGTGGAAGCTATGGCTTGCGGTACGCCTGTGATTGCTTTCCGCAAAGGGAGCATGCCCGAGCTTATAACCGATCAGGTAGACGGTTTCCTGGTGGAGAATGTCGGCCAAGCGGTTGGGAAAGTGGAAGAGCTGGGCCGCATCGACCGCTTAGTCTGCCGGAAAACCGTGGAGGAAAGGTTTAGCAAAGAGCGGATGGCAAAAGATTATCTGCGGGTATACCGCGGGATTTTGAATCTTAGCTGAGAAAATTTTACCTGAACCTTATCTGACGCATTCTTATCTGGCGTCATCTTGCCTGAGAAAGTATTGCCTGAGGAAACCTTATCTTCTGGAGGAGGGAAAAGAGAAAGTCCTGTCGGCGACCGGCCTTCCTGCGGCGGTACCGGCTATGGCCGGATTGCAACAAGGGCGTTTCCCGGCGGCGTTTCCTCGAAGAGTCGTAAGGCAACCCGGTATAACCCCGGTGAATCATAGACTCCGGAGATTTAAGATCGCCGGCACGAAAATTCTCCCGGTAAATCTCCCGGTTTCCCGAAAAATTTTCTATCTTTGCTTCGCTTTGTTCCGACGTGGCTGTCTGCGACGCCGGATTAAAAGGGAACCGGGTGAGAATCCCGGACAGTCCCGCTGCTGTAAGCTTCGTAAAAAAGGTGGAGCATCCAATGCCACTGACCGGAAGAACTTGACAGAGGCGGCCGACGGAAGGAGAGGGAAGAACACCTCCCTGTTTCCGCCGACCGGCCGGTAGAAGTCGGTTCGGAAGTTGGGAAGGCGCTCTTGCCGGAAGTAAGTCAGAAGACCTGCAAAGCGTAGAATTTCGACGGCTTCGAGGAAAGGCCGGAAGAGAATGAAACAAGGAGAAGCACCATCTCCTTCCATCTTCCTTTCTATTCTTTCTGCTCCCCTTTGCCGGGAGATCTATCGAAATTCCCCCGTTATTCGTTTTTAATTATTTTGCCATAATAATTAGGAAAAGAAGCACATACTGGCTTGCGGGATGAGCTCCGCACGAGGGTATGTGCTTTCCTTTGTTCCCGTGTAAGCATCCCCGTGTAAGTATCCCCCTGCAAGTCCGTCCGTAGGGTCTCTCCCTACCGGTCCGGCGGGAAAAACGCAACCCCGCGCACACCCTTCGCAAGTTAAAAAGACGCTTCTCTATCCGCCCCGCAAACTAAGGAAAACCTAAGCCGGGGTTATTGTTATTTTTTTTCCTTAAAAAAAGGAAGACCGGCATGAAAACAGGATTTCATAAGCAAGGAACGAAAATTTCACCGGCATGAAAATCGAATTACACTGCGATGAAATTTTCTTTTCTTCGCAGTGTATTTTTATGGATTTCTATTGGATTGATAATGAGCTGAATATAAAATGTTTTAGAAAAAGGCGGCCAGGCGAAGGCTTATTGTATTTTTTTAGGTTATTTTACCCGCTTTTCCTCCGGTTTTTTCCCGGATCGATCCCGCATTTCGTTTCTCCGGATCTTCCCTGCCGCCCGCCGCTTTTTTCATGGGCCGCTGCCCGCTGCCGACACCTGAAGAACACCTTCCGGCCCCATTCCTGCCAAGCCGAACACTGGCCGGAGAATATTTGTTTATTCGGGGAAAAGTATGTTTATTTGCATAGTATAATTAATAATAAGGAAGAAGATGAAAAAAACAATCGTACTCGCTATGCTCGCGCTCTTGACCTTTGCGGCCCCTCACATTCAGGCCCAGTTGAAATTCGGGGTAAAGGGAGGGATCAACATATCGTCGGTGCATTTCGATTCCAAAGTGCTCGATGCCGACAACGTGACCGGGTTTCAGATCGGGCCGATGATCGAAACGTCTATTCCCGTGTTGGGCATAGGTCTCGACGCCGCTATCCTATACTCGCAGAAAGGGGTAGGGCTGCGGTCGGAAGAAATAAAAACCGATTACCTCGATGTGCCGGTCAACCTGAAATGGAAATTCGGCTTACCCATCGTGAAAGCCTATCTGGCCGCCGGCCCCTATATCGGCTTCCGGGTGGGCGGCGATAAGATATGGAACGTGATCGGCGACCAGATCGAAGCCAAGAATTTCAGTGCCGGGCTGAACTTCGGAGCTGGGGTAGAACTGCTCCGCCATTTGCAAGTAGGTTTCAACTACGGTCTCGGGCTGACCGACAATTATAGTTCCGAACCTTTGAACGCCTCGATGCAAACCGAAAAAATCAGCGGCAAAAACCGCGGCTGGTCGCTTACGGCCGCCATTTTGTTCTGAGCGTTCGAATCCACGGTATGAAATACGCCGACGTCATCCTTCCGCTGCCGCTGGAGAACCGGTATACCTACGCCATCCCCGCCGATCTGGAAAAGGCCGTCGCCCGGGGATGCCGGGTAATCGTTCATTTCGGCAAAAAACGCTATTACACGGCCATCGTATTGGAAGTACACGGCCGTCAGCCCGATCCGGCCTTCGAAACCAAAGAAATTTTCGCTTTGCTCGACGCTACGCCTATTCTGCGGCGTCCGCAACTCCGTTTCTGGGAATGGATAGCCTCTTATTACCTCTGTAAGCTGGGCGACGTCTATAAAGCCGCTCTGCCTGCGGGTTTGAAGCTGGAAAGCGAAACCACCGTCGTCAGAAACGAAGACTTCGAAGCCGACGGCCCGCTCCGCCCTGCCGAGGGGGCCGTGCTCGACGCCTTTGCCGGCGCATTGAAACTGACGGTTTCGCAGCTCGAAAAGAAAACCGGCCTGAGAAACGTCGTACCCGTCGTTGCTTCGCTGATGAATCGCGGGGCGGTAGAAGTAAGCGAAGAAATCCGGCAGGGATTTGCGCCGAAAATGCAAACCTTTGTCCGCTTGGGCGAAGCTTACCGGGACGAGACCCGCCTGGGCGAGGCTTTTTCCGGGTTGAAAAGAGCTAAAAAACAGGAAATGCTGCTGATAGGCTTCCTCGATCTCAGCCATGCCTTGAACCCGGCCCTGAGTACGGAAGTATCCAAAAAAGAACTGCTGGAACGTAGCGGCCAAAGCGCTGCCGTGCTCGACGGATTGGTAAAGAAAGGCATTCTTGAAACCTACGAAAAAGAAATCGGGCGGCTTCGCTCTTCGGTCTGCCGCCTCAGCCCGCCCGCTCCGCTAACCCCGGCTCAGGCCCGGGCCTCGGATGAAATTCATGAAGTATTCCGCAGCAAGGATGTTTGCCTGCTTCACGGCGTTACCTCGAGCGGAAAGACGGAAATATACATTCATTTGATCGACGAAGTGCTCAAGCTCGGCCGGCAGGTGCTTTACCTCTTGCCCGAAATTGCCATCACTACCCAGATTACCGAGCGTCTGGCCCGGCTGTTCGGCGACCGGCTGCTGGTATACCATTCCAAGTTTTCCGACAACGAACGGGTGGAAATCTGGAACCGGCTCTTGTATGGAAACGAACCGGTAGTCGTGCTGGGCGTCCGCTCTTCCCTCTTCCTGCCTTTCCGCGATTTGGGGTTGGTGATTGTAGACGAGGAACATGAAAATACCTACAAACAACAGGAACCGGCCCCCCGCTACCATGCCCGGAATGCCGCCATCGTGCTGGCCAACATGCACGGTGGCAAAACCCTGCTCGGTTCGGCCACCCCCTCGATCGATTCCTATTTCAACGCCCTGACCGGCAAGTACGGGCTGGTGGAACTCACCACGCGCTACGGCGATTGCCGGATGCCCGAAATCATACCGGTAGACATCCGGGAGTTGAAGCGGAAGAAAATCATGAAAGATACCCTTTTCTCGCCCCTTCTGGTCGAGAAGACCGCCCAAGCGTTGGAAAAGGGAGAACAAGTTATTCTTTTTCAGAACCGGCGCGGTTTCGCACCCATGATCGAATGCCGGCATTGCGGCTGGGTGCCTCATTGCGTGAACTGCGACGTCAGTCTGACTTATCATAAACACCATCACGGGCTAAGCTGCCATTATTGCGGGTATACCTACCGGTTGCCTGCCGAATGCCCCGAGTGCAAGGAAACCGATCTGAGGATGATGGGTTTCGGCACGGAAAAGGTGGAAGAAGAAATAGCCGCCTTGTTTCCTTCGGCGCGGGTAGACCGGCTTGACTTCGACGCTGCCCGCACCCGGACAGCCTACGAACGGATTATCGACGATTTCGAGCAAGGAAAAACGCAGATATTGATCGGAACCCAAATGCTTTCGAAAGGCTTGGATTTCGGCAACGTAAGCGTGGTAGGGATATTAAATGCCGACAGTTTGATGAATTTTCCCGATTTCCGGGCGCATGAGCGGGCTTTTCAGCTGATGACCCAGGTAAGCGGCCGGGCCGGCCGGCGGGATAAGCAGGGAGTGGTCGTGTTGCAGACCTCTCAGCCGGAACATCCGCTCATCCGCATGGTGCAGCAGTATGCGTATAAAGATATGGTGCACCTGCAACTGAGCGAGCGCAGCATGTTTCGTTATCCTCCTTACTACCGCCTGGTCGTCTTGGTGCTCCGCAGCCGGGCGGAAGGAGTGTTGGAAGAGATGGCCGCCTTGTATGCCGCACGTTTACGCGGGCGATTGGGCGAAAGGGTGCTCGGCCCGGTTACGCCGCCGGTTACGCGTATCCAAACGCTTCATATCCGCAAAATCGTTTTGAAAATAGAGACGGGAGCCGCTATTGCGCCCGTGCGGGAATTGCTGGAAAAGGTATATGCCGAGATGCAGGAACATGCTTCTTTCAAACAATTGTTGGTACATTACGATGTCGATCCGCTCTGACGGGGCGTGCGGGGGGAAAGGCCTGATGTGAAATAAATAATAGTTGCGTTTAGCAGAAAAGAACTCATGAAACAGGAAAAAATAAGAATTTTATTTGTTTGTCTCGGCAATATCTGTCGTTCTCCTTCAGCCGAAGCCGTGATGAAGCAATTGGTAAAGCAGGCCGGTCTTGCCGGGCGTATCGAAGTGGATTCCGCCGGCTTGACCGGTTATCACGAAGGGGAACAGGCCGACTCGCGGATGCGTGCCCATGCCGCTCGCCGGGGGTATGTGCTGGATTCGGTTTCCCGCCCGGTGCGCCCGTCCGATTTTTACGATTTCGATCTCATCATCGGCATGGATCACCGCAACGTAGACGAGTTGAAACGCCTGGCTCCCGATCTGGAAGCGGTGGCGAAAGTGCGCCGGATGATGGAATTTTCCAGCCACGAACTATACGATTATGTACCCGATCCTTATTACAGTGGGGCCGAGGGATTCGAATTGGTGCTCGATCTGCTGGAAGATGCCTCGGGCGGTTTGCTGGATAGGTTGAGATCCGGCAAAATATAATCCGTTTGCCGCTTTTCCTGCGGCATACTTCGCTTGCTCCCGCTTTTCCCTCCGGCCTTATTTTTGCCCTCAGATGCTTTTTTAAGGCAGCGAAGCGGAGGAAATTGCTTCCCTGTTTCCGCTTTATCGGGAAGCCGCGGCTTTGAGTTCTTCTTTGTATTGAGTGGGTGTCTTTCCGGTATATGCCTTGAACACCGTGCTGAAATAGCGAGGCGAGGAAAAACCGGTGCGATCCGCTATTTCGGCAATACTCAAAGCCGGCTGCTTGATCAGTTCCAACGCCTTTTCCATGCGCAGTTTGTTAATGTAATCGTTGGCGCCCATCTGGGTAAGTACTTTCAGCTTATTATACAAGGTGGCCCGGCTTACACCGATCTGCCGGCAGATGAAATTGATGTCTACCTCCTTGTTTTCCAGGTTCTCTACGATGGTCTTGTTCAGCTTATACAAAAAGGCGTCGTCGGCAGAGGTGGTACTTGTCCGGGTAGCTATCACATTGTATCGGCTTTTAGCCTGTTCGTGCAGGAAAAGGCGGTTACGAACGGTCTCCAGTACCATATCTATCTCAAAAGGTTTTTCCACATAAGCGTCGGCCCCGGTCTTGTAGCTGTATAAGTGGCTTTCCCGGTCGGTACATCCTGTCAATAAAATCACCTGGATATGGTTGATCGACGGATTTTCTTTTATCTTCCGGCAAAGTTCGTACCCGTTTATCGACGGCATCCGGATGTCGCTGATCACTATATCGGGAATTTCCTTAGAGACCAGCTGAAAGGCTTCCTTTCCGTCGGCAGCCAGGTATACTTTGTTGAAATGATCGTTTAGATTCTCGCCGATCAGATGCCGAATATCCGGATTATCATCTGCAAAAAGCAAGGAGTACCTGCGGGTGTCTATCGGGTTGGCCAGCGAAACCTGCTCTTCTGCTTTGTCGGTGGCAAGCAGTTTGTTAAGATATTCTTCCGGTTGACAAACAATTTGCTCGGTCGCTTGCCGGAGCGGAAGCTCGTAATAAAAACACGCCCCTCCTTCCGGATTGTTATAGGCCCCGATCCTTCCCTTGTGTTGTTCCACTAATATTTTGGCATACGACAATCCGATGCCGATTCCTCCTTTTTCGTTCGCCCCTTGGTAAAAACGAGTGAAAAGCCGCTGCGCGTCGCCTTCCGGCAATCCCGGCCCCTCATCGGCCACGGAAATGCTCACGGACAGTCCGTGAGACGGCGCATTGTCCGTTCCCGACAATGCGGTACGCACCCTTATCGTGCCTCCTTCGGGGCTGTGCTTAAAGGCGTTGGTCAACAAATTCGTCAGGATGATGATGTGTTTGTCGTCGTCGAATCCTACGTCGCCTATGGCTGGGTCGAACTCGTATTTTATGGTCACTTGCTGTTCTTTTTCTTCGTATTTGTAATCCTCTGCTATTACTTTGATCCATTCGTTCAGCGGATAGGGACGTATGTCGAGTTTACTTTCTCCCGATTCCATTTTACGCAGGTTGAGGATTTTATCCAATAAGTCTTTCATCCGCTTGGATTGCTTGTATACGTTGCGGAGCGCCGGGTAGTTTTTATCGTCGGAAGAAAGGGTGCCCAGCAAGAGTTGAAGGGGGGCCTGAATAAGCGTCAGCGGGGTACGCAGTTCGTGGTTGATGTTGATCAGAAAGCGTACCTTTTCCTCGTATACTTCCTGGGTATGCCGTTGCATAGCCAGGCTGAGCTGGTTCTTCTTGTGGTTGAGGATGCTCCACAAGGCCAGGATAAGCAGGCCGCTAGCCCCCAGGGCACAAAGGGAAATAAACCATCCGGTTTGGTACCAGGGAGGTAAAAGGGTGAACATGGCTATGGTGTCGGGGGCCGTCCAGTTGCCGTCTTTCGTGCTGCAAGAAGCAGTCAGGCGATAAGTGCCGGGTTGGAGGGAACGCAGGGTAATCTGGGGATGGTCGCTTTCCACAAGCTGGTCGTCGGGGCCGTCTAAGCGGAACCGGTACACTCTTTTGCGGAAAATATCGTTTTCCCGGGCCATGACTTTCACCGTGAGCGTTTTGTATTCGTCGGTCAGGGTGACTGCCTGACGGCGGGTATCCATCAGCGGCAAAATGTTTTTTCCGTTGCCCAGCAATTCGGTCAACACCAGTTGAGGGGTTTGGAAGAGGTCTTCTTTCAAGGAGCCGGAAATATGAATCATGCCGTTTACTCCTCCCATGTAAATATCTCCGCCTTTGGCCCGGAGAATGGCTTTGTCGAGGTATTCGTTGGTTATCGCCCCGTCGGATTCTCCGAACAAGATGAGCTTGTGTTCGGTGGTTTTCCAAACGCACAATATGCCGTTGGTACCTATCCATAGACGTCCGTTATCGTCGAAGACGAGCGATTTCACTTCTTTCAGCAATTCGTTTCCTATCTTTTCCGGTTGCCGGGTGGCGGGGCGGTAAGTATGTACTCCTTCTTCCGAGCCTAGGTAGAAAACACCTTGTTTGTCCCGGGCTACGCAGCCCAGGTTTTTTTGTTTGTCGGCGTAAATGGTTTGCAAATTGTCCGCCTTGCGATGCAAGGCATAGATATGGTGCTGGTCGTATAAATAGGTATATACGCTGTCATGGTCGATATAGAGGATGTTTTTATCCGGTTGGAAAGTCTCGTCGGTCAGCTTCCGGATGCGGCGGGTGTTCAGATCGTATCTATAAAGGTGGGTGGAAAGGATGAGCACCGAGCCGGGCTCGTCCTGGCATAAATTTACTCCTTTCCGGCCGTAACGCGCCTCCCGGTCGACGGCCTCGCCCGAGCCGTTCCTGAGGGGCCGCAGAGTGCCTGCGCGTTTATCGAAAACATAAAGGCCTTTGGAAAATAGCGAGACGAGCAATTCCCGGTCGGTATAGCTGCATAGGGAGGTTATTTTTTCGCCCCAAGTGGCGGGGTGGTGAACAAAGGTATGTTCTTTCGGATCGTACCGGTCTATTCCTCCTCCGTCGGTGCCTATCCATATCTCTTGGCTCGAAGCATCCTGGTAGAACGAGAGGACGGCTTTTTCGCTGAGGCCGTCGGGGCTGTTCAGGGCGGCGTCGGAGTACGACCGGATAAACGACCGGCAGATATTGACAAGGCCGCGGCGGATACTTCCCGCCCACAGGTCGTCTGAATCATCCCGCCCGTACAGGCATTCGATGGAGTTGGCCGGGAGGGAGTTTTTATTTCCCGGGATATGTTCCAGGGTGGTTACCGTGCCTTTTTCCGGATCGAGGATATTAATTCCTCCTCCGTCCGTACCTACCCAGATGTTCCCTTTGTACTCGATCATGCAGAGTATCACATCGCAACTCAGCGGGGAGTTTTGAGTCGTATAAGAAGCTACCATCTTTCCCTGCCGGTCGAAACAGGTGATTCCTTGGTTATAAGCTGCCGTCCAGAAATACCCGCGGCTGTCGGGCATCAGGCGGTTGATGTCTTCGTATTTTTCGAAGGGGGGAGGCTTTATTTCTCCGCTGTTCTTGTCCAGCAGCCGCGCGCCTTGCCAGATATTTATACATAGAAAAGTTTGTTCGTCCCAGGGGCAGATTTCGTGTATGGCGAAATTCTTCGACGTGGCGAATCCAACCAGACGTTGAAGCGTTTGTTGCCGGTAGTCGTACCGGTAAATCTCGTTCATGGCGCCGAAAAGGATTCCTCCCGCAACTTTCCGGATCGAGCTGGCGAGGATGTTTTTTCCTTCCGAGTCGCGACAAACCTCGAAGTTGTCGGTCTGCCGGATATACCTTGCTAATCCTCGGTCGGTAAGTACCCATATGTTCTGCAAGCTGTCTTCTTCGATCTTCAGGATTCTGTTGCCGGGAAGCGAATAGGGGTCGTCTTTGCCGGAGGTATACATTTTCAGCGTATATCCGTCGAATTTTCCCAATCCCTCCCGGCTTCCTACCCATACGAATCCGTTTTCTTCGGCATAGACCGCCGAAACGGAAGTCGGAAATTTTTCCCGGACGAAAAGCTGTCTGAACAAATAATTGTCTGCCCGGACGGCCGACGCGGCTAGCAAAGCGGCCATAACCAGGATAAGGCGAAGGGCGGTAGCGTGGGTTATTGTCATTTTCATATAGGCTATAGTTGCGGCGATGGAACAAGCCCGACGTGCTACAAGAGCAAGCTCGTGAGGTTTAACCCGGGTGCATAACATCTTCGCGTGTTTACACGATCTTCAATTCGATTCGTTGAAGCAAAGATAAAATTATTTTTTTTACTAAATGGTTTACCCTTAAACTTGTTTTATTTCTTTCTTAAAAGTTCGATTTTGTCTAAAAGAGGTTCGAAAATAGCTAAATATAGCTAGGAAAGAAGGGGATAACTGTTTTTAGAGGAAGCGTATTTATTTTATGACTTGTTATGAAATAAGTGTATTTACCTTCGTCACGGCTTTTTAGGAAGGGGATGACACTAGAATAGGGCCAGACATATTAATTAACTTTTGTTTAATCACAAAATCAGTCTTATGAAACAACTAAAAGTTTTTTGGGCCTGTATGTTTTTTTTCTCGATGCTGTCGGCCGCGACGTTTGCTCAGCAAAAAAACATTACGGGAAAAGTAACGGATGTTACGAAGGAAGGCATGCCGGGCGTGAATGTCCAGATTAAAGGGCTTGCCCAAGGTACGATTACCGATTTCGACGGTAATTATTCCATTACAGTACCCGACTCCAAGGCGGTGCTAGTCTTTTCCTTTATCGGATATACTTCCCGGGAAGTGCCGGTAGGAAATAAAACGGTCGTCAATGTAAATTTGGAAGAAGATACCCAGGCGCTCGACGAAGTGGTAGTAGTAGCCTACGGAAGCGCGCGCCGGAGCGACCTGACAGGGGCGTTGACTACCTTCCGGCCCGACGATAAGGATGCCGCCAAAGCTAATTCGTTGGATAACCTGTTGTCGGGCAAGGTAGCCGGCCTGGTGGTAAGTACCGCTTCGGCCAATCCGGGGTCGGCTTCGTCGGTCACTATCCGCGGCGCCAGTTCGCTTCGCGGGGATAACCAGCCGCTTTACGTAATCGACAATGTGCCGCAGGCTTCCACAGGCGAGTTCGCAGGCTCGGGGATTGCGGGCGATTTTCAAATCGCGCAAGATCCGCTGGCTTCGTTGAATCCCAACGACATCGAAAGTATCACTGTGCTGAAAGATGCTTCTTCTACCGCTATTTACGGTTCGCGCGGAGCTAACGGGGTGATTCTGATTACCACCAAAAAGGGTAAAGCGGGAGCGGTGAAGGTAAATGCCGCCGCCAATTTTACGGTGGCCAACGCGACGCGGCTGATGAAGATGATGAATCTGGAAGAATACGGACGTTATATCAATTCGCGCACGGCCGACCCGGATGATCCGACAAAGGTTCAGTTTCATTTTGTGGGAGATGAAGTGAGGTACGTGTTCAACGACGCGATGGATAAGTATGATCCCAACAATCCCGCAACCTACCGGTTGCCGGGTTATCGCAACTGGCAGAAAGAAATTTATGCTTCGGCTTTTTCTCAAAACTATTCCTTATCGGTAGACGGCGGTTCGGATAAGGCTACCTATTATGTTTCGGCCAATTTTAAAGATATTAACGGGACGGTGAAACAAACCGGCTTGCAGCAGGGCGATTTGCGGGCGACATTAAACGCCGATCTCTCGAATACCGTGAAGTTGAATATGACGGTGAGCGGTTCGTTGCGGCAAAATAATATGATGGCGGGCGGCAATACGCTCGGCGGGGCTACCGGCGCTATTTCGCGTACGGCGTTGGATTATGCTCCGTTCGAAATGCCGGAAGACGACCCTCAGTTTACAAACGAAAACAAAACGAACGTGTTCAGTTGGTTGAACGATTATGTGGATTTGGCCGATGACAAGACTTTTAAAGCTAGTTTGGATTTGAGCTGGCAGATGTTTAAGTTTTTAAGGTATAACTTGCGTACCGGCGGAAACATCAATACGAATGACCGCAAACGCTGGTACGGCATGCAACTGTATCAGGGCATGAACAACCAAGGGTATTTATCGCAATCGAATTTGGCGAAGAATAATTATTCGGTGGAAAATATGCTGAGTTATAATACCAAGTTCGGCGACCTGGCTACTTTGGATGCCACGGCGGGTATTACGTATGAAGCTTATAGTTCGGTGAATAAAAATGTGATCGGGAAAAATTTCTCGGTTTTCGACCTGAGGGAAAACGGTTTGCATATGGCTAAAGACGTTACCCATTACGAGCCTGTGCAGAAAGATTTTCAGCTGCTTTCCTATCTGGCGCGCGTAAATGTGAATTTCCTGGAAAAGTATCTGATTACTGCTTCGTTCCGCGCCGACGGTTCAAGCAAGTTCGCTACCAACAACCGCTGGGGATATTTCCCGTCGGGTTCGGTGGCCTGGCGTATGGAGCAGGAAGAATTCCTCAAAGAAGTAGACTGGCTGAATCAGTTGAAATTGCGTTTGAGTTACGGAGTAACGGGTAATCAGAGCATCGATCCTTATTCCACCTTCTCGATGTACGGCAACCCGAACAGTATTATTTATGTAGACGGCAACGGCAACAAGGAGACGGCCGTGGTGGTAACGAACTTGCCTAATTACGATCTGACGTGGGAAAAAACGGCTTCGTGGAACGTAGGTGTCGATTTCGGGCTGTTTCGTTCGCGGTTGAACGGTACGTTAGACTTGTATCAGAAAAAGACTACCGATTTGCTGATCTCTAGGGCTTTGCCGGGTTCTGCCGGTTTCGGCTCTACCTATTATAACCAGGGTTCGCTCACCAACAAGGGGGTGGAACTTACCTTGAACGCGCATATTGTCGACACTAAAGACTGGCAATGGAGCGTATCGGCGAATATCGGAGTAAACAAGGGTGAAATCGGCGATCTGGGCTTGTTGCCTTCCGAATTCGGCTATCTGGGCGAACAGGTGGGGTATTACGGCAATGCGCTCGGCGACCAGTTCGGCGTGGGCCATGTATTTCTGGCGGGGAAAGCTCCCGGCTTGTTCTTCGGTTATGTTACGCAGGGCATCGTCCAGAAAGAAGATATTACCGACCAGGGAGTAAAATATATCAAAGACGATGGTTCGGCCGGATATTATCAGACGTTCAAAAATAATGCGCCTGCTGCCGGCGATATTAAATATGTGGATAAAAACGGCGACGGGGTGATCGATGAAGGCGACCGCGATATTATCGGCGATCCGAACCCGGATTTTACGTATGGTTTCCAAACATCTCTTTCGTGGAAAAACCTTTCCTTGTCGGCCACTTTCCAGGGTGTGCAGGGTAGAGATATTTTGAATACGGGCAACCGGTATATCAATACGCCGGGGCGTCGTTCCAACAACATCACTCAGGAAGCTTATCAGAATATGTGGACGGAGACCAATCCGAGCAACCTGTATCCGCGTTCTACTTTCGACGTTCCCAATATGGTGATGGACCGGTATGTGGAAGACGGCAGTTATCTGCGTTGCTCGGATATTACTCTAAGCTATCTGTTCCCCCGGCAATGGATGCACAAAATTTATTTCCAGAATCTTTCTGTGTATGCCTCGGTGAAGAATGCGTTTGTCGTTACCGGCTACAGCGGCTACGACCCGGAAGTAAACAGTTTTGCCTTCAACGGGCTTTGTCCGGGCGTCGACATGAATGCTTATCCGAATCCGCGCTCGTTTGTATTCGGGTTGAATCTTACTTTCTAACTTTTAAATGAATAGGAATATGAAAAAATATAAATCTTATATCGCATTTTTAGCCTTGGCTTGCGCGCTTACGGGGTGCCTGGACGAAGACCCGCTTTATACGCAGAACAACCAGATTATTTTCGGCACCGAATCGAATATCGAACAGGCTTTGCTGGGCTGTTACGGGTATATAACTACTTCCAACGGTTACGGCCAGATGTGGCAGGAAGTGCCTATTGCCGTTTCCGGCTTATCGTGGAACCAGCATAATGCCAGTGAAACCGACGCTTTGGTATCTTTGAATATGGTGCCGAATAACAGCGAGATCAATATGGCCTGGAACGGCATGTACAAGGTTGTTTCCGAAGTAAACGCTTTTCTGGCATCGCTCGAAAGCAGTGCGGCGAGCGATGAAGTGAAAATACAAAAGGGTGGAGAGGCCCGGTTTCTCCGAGCTTTGGCCTATTATAACCTGGTTACGTTGTTCGGCGATGTTCCGTTGAAAGTAAAGGCATCGTCGTCCGACGGTATTTCCGCGCCCCGCGATCCTAAGGAAGATGTGCTGGCTTTTGTCATTGAAGATCTGAAAGCAGCGATGCGGATAAAAGAATCCTCCCAGTCGGGCCGGTTCAATTCCTGGGCCGCCAAAGCCTTTTTAGGAAAGGTCTATTACAAAATGGCTACGCTCGACATCGACCGTACGGAAAGCCTGAACAATGCCAAGGCGATGTTCGACGAAGTTTATAATAGCGGTGTATATGGCCTCGAACCCAAGTATGCCGATTTGTTTGCCGATAATGTCACGAAGTCGAAAGAGTCCATCATTCAGTTCAACTTTGTCACTTCCTCGACGATTTGTTTCAACCGCGCCGCCAATCGTTTTTCTCCTCCCACTTCCACCACGGGCATTTCGTGGGGAACCTTTTCGTCGAGCAAGGCGGCTTACGATTTGTGCGAAGGGAGTTATCCGGGCGATCCGCGCATGGCCGTCAACTTTTTAACGCAGTACAGGAGCCGCGGTGGAAACAACCAGGCTAATCCCAAACCGCAGGTGGGCGATCAGTTGTGTCCGAACGATTCTACCTATACTTATCCTTATCTGACATATTCTGTTCCTAAGGATAAGGCTGCCGATGAAGACTACGTGTACAAGAACGGAGAGAAGACGAAGGAACTGAAGAAATACGTAGCGAAACTGCCTTACGATAAGTTTGCCGATCGGAAAAATCCGAGCGTGAGCGTCCTCGCAAACTATAGCGGTAACTCCGACGCATACTATAACGAGGCTATCCGCAAATGCCTGGAAAACAATTTTGCCAAGGCCGGATCCCAGACACAACGTCCGTGGTACGGAAAACTCTACGACCAGAATCAGGTCGGTACGGCTTCGCACAAGAACCTGATGGTGTATCGCTACGGCGAAATGCTGCTGATGATGGCCGACGTGTATAATGAATTGGATCAGAAAAGCAAAGCGCTCGAACTGGCGAACGAAGTGTTGAAGCGTGCCCGCCATTCGGCTACGCCGGCGGCTGCCGAACCGAAGGATTGGGGGAATGAGCTGTCGAAGGAAGAGATCCGGGAAAAATTGTATTTCGAGCGCATTATCGAGCTGATGGGCGAGCCGAGCATGTTCGACGTCACCCGCCAAGGCGGTACCGATATGCTGAAAAAGTTGCTGGCTTTGCATAATAATCACGAAATTACCAAAGCCAGTGTAGAAGAGTTCGCGGCCACGAAGAATGTTTGGCTCGACAATTTCTTCAATAACGGGACGTTGGGAGATGATTTCCTGAAAAAGAATTTGTTATTGCCTGTTCCCGACGCCGAAATAGCAGCTAATCCGGGAATTAATTACGGAGATAATAATTTTGGTTATTGAGAAGAAAAGAAACAACGGCTAAATTCTGTAATGTGACGGATTTTCGTCCATAGAGCGGCTGTTTTCGGAAAGCTTGTGGGTAGACATCCGCCGGAATCCCCGGGTTCGGCTTCGGGGAGGGCAGCGGCGGATAGGGTCTTACAAGCTTTCCGGCTATTTTGGCTTACTTGCCCGTTCTGCCGGCGCAAAGCCAAGATCGGGAAGATGTTTTGCCGCCTCCTTTCAGGTAAACCTAACAAATAGTTTGAGCAATATATGAAAAACAGATATTTATTTTATCCGGTGGCCGGAATAGCAGTATGGGGAGTTACGGCCTCTTCCTGCCATCCTAAGGAAGAAGTGCGGCAACCTTACCATATCGTATACATCATGACCGACGATCATACGGCGCAGATGATGAGTTGCTACGATAAGCGTTATATGGAGACGCCGAATCTGGATCGGATCGCTGCCGACGGTGTCCGGTTTACCAATAGTTTCGTTGCTAACTCGCTGAGCGGGCCCAGCCGGGCTTGTCTGATTACCGGCAAACATTCGTGCGGGAATAAATTTTTCGATAATACCACCTGTGTGTTCGACAGCGCGCAGCAGACTTTCCCGAAATTGCTCCGGAAGGCGGGCTACCAGACCGCCCTGATAGGAAAATGGCATCTGGAAAGCCTGCCCGCCGGATTCGATTACTGGGAAATCGTGCCCGGGCAGGGACATTATTATAATCCCGATTTCATTCTGCAAACCAACGATACGGTGTCGAAACAGGGATATATTACCAATCTGATTACAGACGATGCGATCGATTGGTTGGAGCATAAACGCGACAAAGACAAACCTTTCTGCTTGCTGATTCATCACAAAGCGATTCATCGCAACTGGATGGCCGATACCTGTCATCTGGGTTTGTACGAAGACAAAACATTCCCGCTGCCTGCCACGTTTTTCGACGATTACGAAGGCCGGCCGGCGGCTGCGGCCCAGCAGATGAGCATCGTGAAGGATATGGATATGATTTACGATCTCAAAATGTTGCGTCCGGATAAAGAATCGGGTTTGAAAACATTGTACGAGAATTTCCTGGGGCGTATGGATACGGCGCAGCGGGCGGCCTGGGATGCGTTCTACGGGCCGGTCATCGACGATTTTTATAAGAAAAATCCCCAAGGCGAGGAACTGGCAAACTGGAAATTCCAGCGTTATATGCGGGATTATATGAAAACCGTGAAATCGCTCGATGATAACGTAGGCCGGATACTCGACTACCTGAAAGAACATAATTTGCTCGATCGTACGCTCGTTGTCTATACCTCGGACCAGGGATTCTATATGGGAGAACACGGATGGTTCGACAAACGTTTCATGTATGAGGAATCGATGCGTACGCCCCTGATTATGCGCTTGCCCGAAGGATTAAGCCGCCGGGGCGATATTGCGGAAATGGTGCAGAATATCGATTATGCGCCTACCTTTCTCGAACTGGCCGGGGCTGAAGTGCCCGGCGATATGCACGGCGTATCCTTGTTGCCGCTGCTCAAAGGCGAACATCCGGCCCGCTGGAGATCGGCCTTGTATTATCATTTCTATGAATATCCCGCCGAGCATAAAGTCAAACGCCATTACGGCATTCGTACCGAACGTTATAAACTGATTCATTTTTACAATGATATAGACGAATGGGAACTTTTCGACCTCAAAAACGATCCGTACGAACTACAAAATCTATACGGCCGGCCGGCTTATGATTCCGTGGCCGCCGGGCTGAAAACCGAGTTGACGGCCTTGCAGGAAAAATATGGCGACCCGGTGCGTTTCTCTCCGGAACGGGATAAAGAATAATTTAAAAACGTCCATACCATGAAGAAAAAGTTTTTTTATCCGAAAATATTCTTATTACTTTGTCTGACGGCTTTTGCCGGCAGGCAGGCAAGCGCCGCTTCCTGGCCTGAAAAGGAAAGAATGCTGATTCCGCAACCTGCGTCGGTTGTGAAAGGAGAGGGCCGTTTTTCGTTCGGAAAGCATACGACGATTGCCGTCGGGAATGAAGATCAAGCTATCTTGGCCACCCGTTTCGCCGCTTTATTTACGCGCTCGGCCGGATTTACCCCCCAGGTGAAAAGAACGGCAGAAGGAGATGTCTGCCTGATTGACGACCCAAGCCTCCGCCCCGAAGCGTATGTGCTGGAAATCGGAACCGGCCGGATCGAATTGAGAGCATCTGCCGCGCGAGGTTTTTTTTACGGCTTTCAAACCCTTAGGCTGCTTTTGCCCCCGGCTCTGGAAAGCGATAGCCCCGCCCGGGAAACTTGGAGCGTGCCGGCCATGATCGTCCGCGACGAGCCTCGTTTTGCCTATCGCGGTTTCATGCTGGACGTGGCGCGTTATTTCCTGCCGAAGGCGGAGTTGCTGCGCATGATCGATTGCATCGCATTGCTGAAAATAAATACCCTTCATCTGCATCTGACGGATGATAACGGCTGGCGGCTGGAAATAAAGAAATATCCTCGGCTGACGGAAGTGGGCGCCTGGCGGGTAGATCGCGAGAACCAGGCCTATGCCGATCGCCGCAATCAGCGAGACGGGGAATCCACGCCCATAGGCGGATTTTATACGCAAGAGGAAATGAGAGAAATTATCGATTATGCGGCCGAGCGGCAGATTGAAATCATTCCCGAGGTAGACGTGCCGGCCCATTCCAACGCCGCGCTTGCGGCTTATCCGCAGTACGCTTGCCCGGTGGTCGATCAGGCGATTACGGTCGTTCCGGGAATGGGCGAATCTCATAGCGATATTATATTCTGTGCAGGCAACGAAAAAACCTATGCTTTCCTGCAAGACATACTAGACGAAGTAATGGCTCTATTCCCCTCCCGGTATATGAACCTGGGGGGAGACGAGGCCAGGAAGACCTATTGGGAAAAATGCCCGCTCTGCCGGCAACGTATCCGGGAGGCAGGCCTGCCGGATGAAGAAGCGCTGCAAGGTTATTTTATGGGGCGTCTGGGCGCGTATGTGCGAAGCAAAGGAAAGCAAGTAATCGGGTGGGACGAACTGACTAACAGCAAGCTGCCGGAAGAATCGATTATTCTGGGCTGGCAGGGATATGGCAAAGCAGCTCTGAAAGCGGCCGAGCAGGGACATCGATTCGTGATGGCGCCTGCCCGGGTGGCTTACCTGATTCGGTACCAGGGGCCGCAATGGTTCGAGCCATATACGTATTTCGGCACCAACACGCTCAAGGATTTGTTCGATTACGAACCCGTTCAGCCGGACTGGAAGCCGGCCTACGAATCGCTGTTATGGGGCGTGCAGGCTTGCATGTGGACGGAGTTTTGCACGAAGCCGGAAGATGTTTTTTACCTGACTTTTCCCCGCCTCGCAGCCTTGGCGGAAATCGGCTGGGTACCGAAAGGCCGGAAAGAATGGGAAACCTTTCTGCAAGGTTTAGACAATTACCTGGCGCATATAGCTTATAAAGGGGTGAGGCCTGCCCGCTCGATGTACAATATTCAGCATACGGTTACGCCTTCGCAAGGGCAGTTGCGGGTAAGCTTGGAATGTATCCGGCCGGACGTGGAAATCCGCTATACGCTCGATAACACGCCTCCTTCTATCACTTCGGCTGTGTACGAGGAGCCGCTGCGGGTTGAAAAAGACAGGGTGGTGAAAGCGACGACTTTTGCCGGCGGCCGCCCTATGGGACAGACCTTGGTGTTGCCCTTGAAATGGAATCAGGCTACCGCCAAGCCTCTGCTGCCCGCCGGCAAAGCACAAAGCGTTTTGGTGAACGGAGTAAGAGGAAGCTTGAAACAGACCGATTCCGAATGGTATAACGCTCAGCCGGGCACTTGCTCGGTGACAGTCGATTTGTTGAACGTGCAACCTATCCGTCGCTGTGTGGTGGGCTGCCTTACCAATTACGGAATGGGAGTGCACAAACCGCGTACAGTATGCCTGGAAGTATCGATCGACAACCGGAATTTTACCCCAGCCGGGAAACTGGTTTTTTCCGACGAAGCTATATTTACCGAAGGACGCTTTGTCGAAAATTTATCGATAGAGGCGGGCAGCGTCCGGGCGCGTTATATAAAACTTACATGGGAAAGTGCGGGCAAATGTCCGCCCGATCATGTTCGTCCGGGACAAGAATCGAGGATTAGCCTGGATGAAATCTATATTGAATAAGAAAAAGAGACGAATATGCGGCACGTCGGCAGACGGCCGCAATCACCCTGGTAAACCAATAAGAAATAAGAACTGAGCATGAAACATTACTTGTATCTTTTCGTCGGTTTGTTTCTCTGGGCGTTGCAAGCGAATGCCCAGGTCGTTTTCGACAAAAACAAACTCTACCGGATTCTATCGGCCGTGCATCCGGATAAGGTAGTAGGCTACCACAGCGGCAGCCGGACGGCGACATTGGTTGCGCCGGATGCCTCCGACTCCTGCCAGCATTGGGCAGTGGGCGATTTGTCGGGCAGTTACCGTTTGATCAATCCGTTTGAAAATCAAACCCTACATGCCCGGTCGGACAATACCGTGGGAATGACCGGCAACAACGGTTCGGACGAATCCCAGCTATGGATTATCCGTCCTTGGGGTAAACATATGCAGTTGATTCCGGCCAACACGCCCGAGTTGGCGGTTGCCTGCATGCCGGACGGCTCTTTACAACTGGTCGATCCGGCGAAAAACGGCCGCCCCGCCGAAACGCTTTTCACTTTCGAAATCGGTCCGGTGCCCGCGCCCCCGACGGTGGAAGAACAAGCGGCCGCAAAGGAAAAAGTGCCTTGGGAAGACGAAACTTGTTTTGCCGAAAACAAGGAAGCCGGTCATGCTACGTATATACCCTATGAATCGGAACAGGAGATGCGTGCCGACGAAACGTTTTACCATACCCCCTGGACGCAGACCAAAAGTTCCGCCTTCTGCTTGCTCAACGGCAACTGGCGTTTTCATTTTGTACCGGAACCGTCTGAGCGTCCGTCGGGATTTCAACAAGACACCTACGACATAAGCGCGTGGGACACGATTCCCGTCCCTTCCAACTGGGAGATGCACGGATACGATCGCCCCATCTATGCCAATGTAGAATACCCGCATGCCAACACTCCCCCCTATATCCGGGCGCGCCAAGGTTTCAACGACGGAGGAACCAATTACGGCATCAACCCCGTAGGTTCGTACGTCCGGTTTTTCCACTTGCCGGCCGGTTGGGAGAAACAGCGTACTTTTATCCATTTCGGAGGCATTTACAGCGCGGCCTTCGTCTATCTGAACGGCAAATACGTAGGTTATACGCAAGGCTCTAACAATGTAGCCGAATTCGACTTGACCCGCTATCTGCGCCCCGGAGAAAACCGACTCGCCGTGCAGGTATTTCGTTGGAGCGACGGCTCTTACCTGGAATGCCAGGATATGTTTCGGATGAGCGGCATTTTCCGGGATGTCTATCTATATCGGGTTCCCAAGGTAAGCGTGCGCGACCATGCGATCACCGCCCGGCTAGACCCGGCTTCGGATTACACCCGAGGAAATTTGGCCGTCCGGCTGATGTTGGATAACCGCGACCGGATGGAAGGGATAAAGGATATAGCGATCAGGGTAATCTGCCCGGACGGGCGGCAGATAGCAGAAGCCGAACGCACAGTAACCTATTCGTCTGCCGATACGCTTTGTCCGGTCGACGTATCGTTCGAGCTGGATGGTTTGCTACCCTGGACGGCGGAAACGCCTCATTTGTATACCGTGGAAGTGATTCAGCGCAGCGAAGGCCGCGACGAATTGGCCTTTGCCACCAAATACGGGTTCCGTCATGTCGAGATCAGGGGCTCGCTGGTCTATATCAACGGTAAACGCATATTTTTTAAAGGCGTGAACCGGCACGACAGCCACCCGGTGTACGGCCGCGCCGTGCCGGCCGAGTCGATGCTCCGGGATGTACAGATGATGAAGCAGCATAATATCAATACGATACGTACCTCTCATTATCCGAACGAAGCCAAAATGTATGCCATGTTCGATTACTACGGCCTGTATGTGATGGATGAGGCCGATCTGGAAGATCATGCCAACCAGTCTATCAGCCAGATGCCCTCGTGGATACCTGCTTTTACCGACCGGATTCGCCGGATGGTGCTCCGCGATAGGAACCATCCGAGCGTGATTTTCTGGAGTTTGGGAAACGAAGCCGGCGGCGGCGATAATTTCCAGGCTTGCTATGAAGAAGCCAAACGGCTGGACAGCCGCCCGGTACACTACGAGGGAACCCGCGACGGCAAGCCTTACGGAGGCAACCGGTTCAGCGATCTCTATTCAAAAATGTATCCCGGCATGAGCTGGATGGATACCTATGCAAATGCGTTCGACAAGCCCCTGTTTATTTGCGAATACGCCCATGCGATGGGCAATGCCGTCGGCAATCTGAAGGAATACTGGGATAGCATCGAAAATAGTTCTTCTACGATCGGAGGGGCCATCTGGGATTGGGTAGACCAAGCTATTTACGAGCCTGAGGAAATGAAAAAGGGCATTTACCGGCTGCATACGGGCTATGATTTCCCCGGGCCTCATCAAGGCAACTTCTGCTCGAACGGGCTTGTTCCGGCTACCCGCCACGAATCGGCGAAATTGAAAGAAGTGAAAGCGGTTTACCAGTATGTGGGCTTCGATTTGAAAGAAAAAGACCTCGCGCGCAACCTGGTAAAAATACAACTTCGGAATAAATATGCCTTTTTGCCTCTGTCGGATTTCGATTTGCGATGGGAGGCGACGAAAGAGGGACAGGTAGTTGCGGCGGATAGCGTGTTGCCGGGCAACGTGGCCCCGGGCGATTCGACGATACTGACGCTGAAGGTGCCGGGCGCGAGTCTGGCCGAGGCAGCCGAAAGGGGAGAAGAGGTAATGATCAACCTGCTGGTGCGTCTGCGCGAGGCAACTTCGTGGGCGGAGGCCGGCCATGTGGCGGCTCAGCAGCAATATGAACTCGTCGCCCGGAAAAAACTTCCCGAGCTTGCGGTTGTCGGCGCTCCTGTAGACGCGTTGAAGGTAATCGGCGACAAGGGTACATTCACAATAAAAAACAGCCTTGCCCAAGCCGTATTTAACCGGCAGACCGGGCAATTGACGAGTTGGAAACTGGACGGAAAAGAGCTGATTAGCCAAGGCGCGGGATTTGTATACGACAATCACCGGTGGATAGAGAACGACCTGTTCACCCAAACCGGCAACGGGCTGGACGAAACCGGCACCTGTACGGCCCTGGAAGAAGGCGGGAAAGTGGTGGTGAAAACCCGGCGGGGCGGCACCTTGTGCGCTACGGATATTACCTATACGTTTACGTCCGACGGCGTGCTGGAAATCGAAGCGCAGTTTCAGCCTCAGGCGGCCGAGTTGCGCCGGTGCGGGCTGGTGTGCGCCCTCGACTCTACGTTGAACCAAGTGGATTATTACGCATACGGGCCTTGGGAAAATTACGTGGATCGGAAAGAGGGATGCCTGATAGGCCGTTATACCACCACGGTGGAGCAAATGGAGGAGAAGTATGTAAAACCCCAGTCGATGGGAAACCGCGAAGGCCTACGCGCCTTGAAACTGACGGATGCTTCGGGGAGAGGAATCAACATTCAAACGGAAGGAAATGTTTCTTTTTCGGCATCGAGATATACCGATGCCGATTTGATGCAGGCCAAACACACCTGGGAATTAGTAAAACGCCCCTATATCGTGCTTCACCTGGATGCCGCTTTGCGCGGCGTAGGCAATGCCAGTTGCGGCCGCGACGTAGACACCCTGCCGGTTTACCAAGTTGCCCGCAAGCCGTTGCGCTATACATTGCGCATTTCGCCTTGCCGTTGAGAGTGAGCCTGTTTTCCCCTTTGACACGATGTGTTTTGCCCCCGGATCATTTGCCGGCGGCCGCTCGGACAGGGACCTGATTTTTTCCGGTTTAAAAGAAGTCTTTCCTCGGCTTCTTTTAAACCGGTTTTTCGTTTGCCTCTCTTTTTTCCTTCACGCTATCCGCCGTTTTCGCCCCGCCGCCCTCTGTCTTTTTCAAGTCCGGATAACTGATGCGGGTATGAAACATCGTTTTGAGTTTATCCACAAATACCGTTTTGATGGTTTCCACATCCCGGAAGGTAAGCGGCGCGTTCCGAAGCAAACCGTCGGCAATCTGGCCGTCGATAATCTTGTTCACCAATTGCTGGATGCTCTCTTCCGTATGCTCCTTCAAACTACGGGAAGCCGCTTCCACGGCATCGGCCATCATCAGCACGGCCGTCTCCTTCGAAAACGGATTCGGGCCGGGGTAGGTGAACATTTTCTCATCGATCTCCCGCTCGGGATATTGATTTTTGAACGAGTTGTAAAAATACTTCGCCTTGCCGCTGCCGTGATGCGTGCGGATAAAATTGACCACAGCCTTGGGCAAAGCTATTTTTTCGGCAATTTTCAGCCCTTCCGTCACATGGCTGATAATGATCTGCGCGCTTTGATCCAACGTCAGTTGGTTATGCGGATTCACGCTGCTCTGGTTTTCGGTGAAAAATACCGGGTTGCTCATCTTGCCGATGTCGTGATACAAGGCGCCGGTACGTACCAACTGGGCATCGGCGCCGATCCGCGCGGCGGCTTCGGAGGCCAGGATAGATACCTGAAGCGAATGCTGGAAAGTGCCCGGGCAGGTTTCCGAAAGTTTCTTTAAGATGGGCGTATTGATATTCGAAAGTTCCACCAAGGTAATGCTCGATACGTAGCCGAACGCCTTTTCGAGCATATAAACCAACACATAGGTAAACATCAGCAGAATGAAATTGATGCCGAAGTAAAGCATCATCATCCAATTCACCTTTTTCAGGTCGGCCTCCTGAAACAGGTTCAGGCTGAGATAGCAAAGCGTATACGACAGGAAAATGAAAAACGCGCACCGGATAAGCTGCGAACGTTCCGATAGCTCTTTCAGGCTGAACGTCACCACCATGCCGGCAATAATCTGCAACAACAGGAATTCCTGCGGAAAAGGCGCCATCAACGAACAGATCAATACGATCACCAACTGGGTGAACAAGGCCGTACGCGAATCGAAGAAAGTACGTACCACGATGGGCACGATGGCATAGGGCAGGATGTAAATATTGAACAATCCGTACGTCACGACCATCTCCGTCATCATGCAACTGACGAAAATGCAAAGCACCAAAAAAAGCACGTTCCGCCGGTTGTGGAAGATTTTCGGACGAAACGACCAGAGGTAGAGCCAGAAGCAAAACATGATTCCGAAAACCAGAATGAACAACCCGGCCACAATCAGGCTCTGGCGGCCGGTGCCCCCCGCTTTCGACTCGTGTACCGTTTTAAGCGAGCGAAGCACGTTGTAGGTATGATTGTCGATAATTTCCCCCCGGTCGACGATCCGTTCGCCGGCCTGTACCATGCCGTTGGCCAGGGAAACGCTTTGCAGCTTGTCTTCCCGCACCTTGTCGGTCGTAGCCTGATCGTAGGTAATGTTTTCCGTCAGGTAATTATTGATGTCGCACGATTGCAGGATGGCCTTGTCGAGTTTGGGAGGACAATTATTGATAATAAATTCATAAGCCGTTTTGATGGTGAAAAAATCGCTTACGTACTCCGAACGGGCCACATTGTTTTCCAAAACTTTCACCCGCGTATAGCCGTCCTTTTTCAATTCGTCCATGCGCTGGGGCGAGATAATTCCTTTTTTATACAATTTCACCAGGCTTTTTTCGATATACTGCATATAAGCCGAATTGGCCTTTTGGTAAAGTTCCGACGTATAGGCGGTACGCAATTTGTCGATTTCGGCCTCCTCTATCTCCGGGTCGAGCCGGTAATACGGTTCGAAATTCTTCAGCACGCTGTCTTTTTCGGCTTTTACCTCTTCGTCGGTTTTGTAAATCGGGAAGTCGCTCGGCGCCGTCAGCAGCCCGTAGCGCCAGGGCTTTCCTTCGTAAAACTGATAACGGAATTTTCCTTCCCGGGGGAAAAAATAGGCAATTAAAAGAGCCGCTACGATGAACGTGACGGCCGGATGTATGCTGTAATTTTTTAATTTCATAGAGATTCGCGTTTATGGGCGAAATGTACGGAAAAAAGTTTAAGATAAGAAAAAAAAGGCCTACTTTTGCCGCATTATTTACTTGATGGATATGATTATGACCGAAAGAAAAACGAGAGTGCGTTTCGCGCCCAGCCCTACGGGCGCGCTCCATATCGGAGGGGTGCGTACGGCCTTATATAACTATTTGTTTGCCAAGCAACAAGGCGGCGATCTGATATTACGTATCGAAGATACCGATTCCCAACGTTTCGTGCCCGGAGCCGAACAATATATCATCGAAGCCCTTACCTGGCTGGGCATCCGGTTCGACGAAGGCGTAGGCTTCGGCGGCCATTACGGCCCTTACCGGCAGAGCGAACGGCGGGAAATTTACAAGAAGTATGTCGACGGCCTGGTGGATGCCGGCCTGGCTTACCTGGCCTTCGATACGCCGGAAGAACTGGAAGCCAAACGCAAGGAAATTCCTAATTTCCAATACGACGCCTCCACCCGCCGGCAGATGCGCAACTCCCTTTCGCTTTCCGAAGAAGAAACCCGCTCGCTGGTGGAAAGCGGTTGCCAATATGTGGTACGCATCAAGATCGAGCCGGGCGAAGATATTCACGTCGACGACCTGATTCGCGGTGAAGTGGTGATCAACTCCTCCGTGCTCGACGATAAAGTGCTTTATAAGTCGGCCGACGGACTGCCCACCTATCACCTGGCCAATATCGTCGACGACCATTTGATGGAAATAACCCATGTGATCCGCGGCGAAGAATGGTTGCCCAGCGCTCCTTTGCATGTGTTGCTGTATCGCTATTTGGGCTGGGCCGATACCATGCCCGCCTTCGCCCATCTTTCGTTGCTGCTCAAGCCCGAAGGCAACGGCAAGCTGAGCAAGCGCGACGGCGACCGGCTCGGTTTCCCCGTCTTCCCGCTGGAATGGCACGATCCGAAAACGGGCGACGTTTCGTCGGGCTACCGGGAAAGCGGATACCTGCCTGAAGCGGTGGTGAATTTCCTGGCCTTGCTGGGTTGGAACCCGGGCGACGACCAGGAGGTGATGAGCATGGACGAGTTGATCCGTCGGTTCGATTTGAGGCATTGCAGCAAGAGCGGCGCCAAATTCGACTATGAAAAAGGGAAATGGTTCAACCACCAGTATATCCAGAAGAAATCGAACCGGGAAATTGCCGGAATGTTTATGCCGATCGTGGAAAGCCACGGCATCCAGGCCGATCCGGCCTATGTGAAAAAAGTGGTGGGAATGATGAAAGACCGGGTAAATTTCGTGAAAGAATTATGGGACGTATGCGCATTCTTCTTTATTGCTCCGGAAGCATATGACGAAAAAACCCGCAAAAAACGCTGGAAAGCCGATTCGGCCGTCCAACTGGCCGAACTCGTCGAGGTGCTTCGCCGCCGCGAGCCCTTCGATATAGAAGGCACGGAAGAAGAAGTAAAAGCCTGGATCGAACAAAAAGGCTATCACGTGGGAAATATCATGAATGCTACCCGCCTGGCGCTGGTAGGCGAAGGAAAAGGGCCGCATATTTTCGACATCACCGAAGCCCTGGGAAAAGAAGAATCGATCCGCCGCATCGAGCGGGCGATCGAAATTTTGAAATAACCGCTTTCATCCGCCTTTGCCGTTCCGGTCGGCCGACCGGAACGGCAAAGGCGGATTTTTTTACGATAAACTTTTTTTAAGCTCACAACCGCCATGTATAGTCTCCTCGTCCATTTTTATGCTTTTATCGTCGCTTTGATTTCCCCTTTCCACCGGAAAGCCCGCATGATGCGCCTGGGCCAATGGAAAACCAACGGCCGTTTACGCGAAAAGATCGATCCCGAGGCTACATACATCTGGTTTCATGCCGCTTCCCTGGGCGAGTTCGAACAAGGCCGGCCGATGATGGAAAAAATCCGCAAAGAGCATCCCCGATACAAAATCCTGCTCACCTTCTTTTCGCCTTCGGGTTACGAAGTACGGAAAAATTACAACGGGGCCGACGTGGTTTGCTACCTACCTTTCGATACGCCTTACCGGGTACGCAAGTTTTTGCAGTTGGCCCGTCCGGCGATGGCTATCTTCATAAAATATGAATTTTGGGGAAACTACCTGGGCGAATTGAAAAAACAGGGCATACCGGTATACATCATATCCGCTATTTTCCGTCCCGACCAGCTTTTTTTTCAATGGTACGGCCGTCCTTACCGCCGGATGCTTCATAACTTCGACCATCTTTTCGTGCAAGACCAGCGGTCGAAACAATTGCTGGCCGATTTCGGCATACGCAACGTGACGGTCACCGGCGATACCCGTTTCGACCGGGTGCTCGACGTGCGCGCGATGGCCCGCGAGATTCCGCTGATCGAAACCTTCGTAGGCAGCCGGCGCGGAGAAAAAACGCTGACGCTGGTAGCCGGTAGCTCCTGGCCGGAAGACGAGGCGATTTTGATTTCTTATTTCCACCAACATCCCGAAATGAAACTGATTATCGCTCCGCACGAGATTCACCGCGAGCATTTGCTTCATATCGAATCGATGTTGAAACGCCCTTCCGTCCGGCTTTCGGAAGCGCACGAGGAGGATCTGGCTACGAAAGACTGCCTGATTATCGATAGTTTCGGCTTGCTTTCTTCCATTTACCGCTATGGCCAGATCGCCTATGTCGGCGGCGGTTTCGGAGCGGGCATTCATAATACGTTGGAAGCGGCGGTATATGGCATTCCCGTCTTGTTCGGCCCGCGCTACCATAAATTCAAAGAGGCCAAAGACCTGATCGCCGTAGGCGGAGGTTTTTCCGTGGCCGATGCCGGCGCTTTCCGCGACAAAATGGATGAATGGCTGACGTATCGCGAAGTGCTGGAAGCGGCAGGCGAGGCGGCAGGCCGTTTTGTCAAGCAGCATGCGGGAGCTACCGACCAAATCCTGAAAGCCATTTCTTTGTAACTTCCCGGCATCTTTACCTCTTTTTTCGTTTCGGAAGAGGGGGGCTTCTTGTATTATTTTTTAGCTACCCGAAAATCCGTGCCGATGGAGAAAAAATTTCATGCCGGTGTAATTGAATTTTCATGCCGATGAAATTTCCGTTTCACCGGCATCCGTTTTCCGGTTCCTGCAAGTGTTTTCATAACTGCCTGTAAAACAGTGATATGTAAAAACGTTGCGGTTGCGCCTAAGGAAGGAGTACTTATTGTAATTTTTTTCTTTTTTAAGAATACCTTGTCGCGGGAAAAATACAGGCGAAAGGAAGGAAATCCTTCCGGCCGCAGAAAACCTTTTTTAAAGAACCGGCACGTTTTTTATGGCCCTCTGCTGCCGGCGGAAAAGAAAAGTAGCTATATTTGTAACTACCTTGGTTTACATGCGAAAAGCCTATGAAAAAGATGTTTCTCCCCATAGAATGTTGGATCGTGATGCTCACGGCTGCGATGCTCACGGGATGTTCCTCTTACTATTATTCCGTGCTTAGTTCCAACGATCCGTCGGCCGAACGAAACGGCCGGCGCGAATTTGTGCAGGAAAACGATACGGTACGCATCGCCTATTCCTTCAATGGCGAAGATGCCCCGGTGACTATCCGGGTGTATAACAAACTCGACGAACCCTTATTTGTGGATTGGACCCGCTCGGCCCTCATTATCGACGACGTGGCTACTTCCTATGCGGAAGGCGGCGCGGTGGTGGAAGGAGAATCTTCTACCTCTTCTTCTACCATTACCTACCCCTGGGGACGCCGGGGCAGCGATTCCTACACCTCGGGCCAGGGAAATTTTTCCGCCCAGATTTCGTTGCCCGCCGGCATCAGTTTTCTGCCGCCGAAAACCAAGGTAGAGAAAACGCCTCTGCGCCTGGCCGATTTCCCTTTCGACAAGATACCCAACGACGCCTACCGCAAACAATCCTTTTCGGCCGTAGACGGCAGTTCCCTTACGATGCGCGTGAAAGAATTTACCGAAGAAGATTCGCCTCTGTATTTCCGCAGCTACCTTACGCTCTATACCGAGCCTGCCCCGGGCGGAGGCCCTTCCAAGCCGCTGACGTTCGAACGCAGCTTTTATGTTTCCAAACTGTTTAAAACAGGCGACGTGCCCCCCGCCCGTTTCACCGCCGATCAACAGCAAGCCGGCGATTTCTTTTATGTGCGGAAAGTGAAAGGAGCGAACGCAGGCATTATAGCCGGAGCCATTGCCGTGGGCGTGGCCGGCGTGGCGATTGAAGCCACCTTGGGGCCGACGCAATATTGAGCCGTTTTTTATACTATTCACCTAATACCTCTTTTTATATGATACCTTCCTTGTCGGGGCTGCAAACCGTACGGCTCGACGCAACCGCCTCGGCGCTGGTTATTCTCGACCAGACCTTGTTGCCCGCCGAAGAAAAATACCTTACGCTCCATACCTTGCCCGAGATAGAAGAAGCCATCCGCCATCTGAAGGTGAGAGGCGCTCCCGCCATCGGCATTGCGGCCGCTTACGGCGCTTATGTATGCAGCCGGCAGATAACCGCCGCTTCGTATGGCGAATTCTCAGCCGGGTTCGGCCGGATATGCGACCGGCTTTTCCGTTCGCGTCCGACGGCCGTCAACCTGGGGGCGGCCCTTCGCCGGATGGAGAAAGTGGTTCGCGAGCATCCCGCCTCCGACCGGCCTCTTCTCGACGCGCTTTTGCTGAACGAAGCCCGGGCGATCCATGCCGAAGACGCGGCCGCTTGCCGGGCCATCGGCGAATATGGCTTATCGCTGCTTGCACCCGGCATGGGGTTGCTGACGCATTGCAATGCCGGCCATCTGGCCGTTTCGGAATACGGCACCGCCCTGGCTCTCGTCTACCTGGGGCAGGAGAGGGGTTACGGCTTCAAGGTCTTCGCCGGCGAAACCCGCCCGCTTTTGCAAGGTGCGCGGCTGACTGCCTACGAATTGCGTCGGGCTGGGGTAGACGTTACCTTGATTTGCGATAACATGGCCTCTTCCGTGATGCAAAAAGGTTGGGTAGAGGCCGTGGTGGTAGGCTGCGACCGCATAGCGGCCAACGGCGACACGGCCAATAAGATCGGCACTTCGGGGGTAGCCGTGCTGGCCCGCTATTACGGCATTCCTTTTTATGTGCTGGGCCCTACCTCTACCATCGATTACGAGACTGCTACGGGAAGCGACATCCAGATTGAAGAGCGCCCCCCGCAGGAAGTAACCGACCTGTGGTATACCCGCCGGATGGCTCCGGAAGGAGTCGGAGTGTACAACCCCGCGTTCGACGTCACGCCCTCGGAACTGATCACCGCCATTATCACCGAAAAGGGAATATTTTATCCCTCCCGGGGCGGCCGGGTACGCTTCGATTGAAAATAATTTCCCGAAAGTTTGGCTAATAACGAAACAATCAGTAATTTTGCTGCCCATTTTAAGGACGTAGTAACAAATAAAAAATAAATTAAATTATGATCGTAGTTCCATTGAAAGAAGGCGAAAACATCGAAAAGGCGCTGAAGAAATTCAAAAGAAAGTTCGAAAAAACAGGCGTGGTAAAAGAATTGAGAAGCCGTCAGGCTTTTTCCAAACCCTCTGTTGAAAAAAGAAAGCGTACAATGCGTGCGATTTACGTACAGCATTTGCAGCAGATGGAAGAATAAAACCCCGCGAGGCTTGTTTTATTGGATTCTTATTTCTATATTCGTTGCACATTAAAGTGATGCAACGTGGATATGTTGATTGATTCTTTTCTGGAATATCTCCGCTACGAAAGGAACTATTCCGAGTATACGGTGAAGGCTTATTCGAAAGATTTAAGCCAATTTGAAGCGTATGTGAAGACGAAGAAAGAAGGCATATTCGACCCCCGGGAAACGGATCGGGACATCGTCAGAAGCTGGATCGTCTCTTTGCTGGACGAGAAGGTTTCCCCCGTCACCGTCAACCGGAAGTTAAGTTCTTTGAAATCTTTTTTTAAGTTTCTCATGAAACAGGGCATCGTCTCTGTCAACCCCCTGCGGCTGATAACCGGCCCGAAAACGCGCAAGCCCCTTCCTTACTTCGTGAAAGACGGAGAAATGGAAGCCTTGCTCGACGGCGACGGATTCGATGAGGATTTTGAAGGCATGAGGGATAGGCTGATTCTGGAAATGTTGTACGACACCGGCATCCGTCGCTCGGAGCTTGTCGGCATCCGTAACGCCGACATCGACTGGGAGGCCATGCAACTGCGCGTGAACGGCAAACGAAACAAACAGCGGCTGATTCCTTTTGCGGAAGGTTTGAAAGACTTGATGCTTGCATACACTGAAATCCGCAGTCGTGAGACGGGTTCCGGAAGCGAATGGTTTTTCGTTCGCAAGAACGGAGAAGCGCTTTCGGCCGGCATGGTTTATCTGATAGTGAAAAAAAGGCTGTCGGAAATTCCAACCTTGGCCAAACGCAGCCCGCACGTGTTACGGCATTCGTTTGCAACAAGTATGTTGAATGGCGGAGCGGAGATAGGCGCCGTGAAAGAACTTCTCGGCCACAGCAGCCTGGCTTCCACCGGCGTTTATACGCATACGACCTTTGAGGAATTAAAAAAAGTGTATCATGCTCACCCCAGAGCGAAAAAAGAAGGAGGTTATTATGGACATTAGAATTCAAGCGATCCATTTCGATGCAACAAACCAGTTGGAAGCGTTTATCCAAAAGAAGGTTTCCAAGCTGGAACAGTACTTCGACGGCATTATATTGGCAGAAGTTACGCTGAAGGTTGTCAAACCCGAAACGGCCAACAACAAACAGGCGGCCATTCTGCTCGATATTAAAAACGGAGATTGCTTTGCCGAAAAAGTTAGTGACACATTTGAAGGCGCTGTCGACGAATGTGTGATCGCCTTGGAAAAGCAATTGATCAAATTTAAAGAAAAAATAAGGGCTAAATGAAAAAAACGCCTGATAAATTTGGTATATAAAAAATAATGCCTAAATTTGCAGCCGTTTCGCCCCGGTGACGTGACGAAACGGCTTCTTTCAGAAATCAAGCGCCTCTTTAGCTCAGCTGGCCAGAGCACGTGATTTGTAATCTCGGGGTCGTTGGTTCGAATCCGACAAGAGGCTCGGAGAAGAGAAAGAAACGAAATGATGAAACTGGGCAGTTACCAGAGTGGCCAAATGGGGCTGACTGTAACTCAGCTGGCTTTCGCCTTCGGTGGTTCGAATCCATCACTGCCCACTTCAAGGAATGAACAATGCGGATACCTTCAAAGTTCATTCCGTCATGCGGAAGTAGCTCAGTTGATAGAGCATTAGCCTTCCAAGCTGAGGGTCGCGGGTTTGAGTCCCGTCTTCCGCTCTTTTAAATTTTGCCTGTGTAGCTCAGCGGTAGAGCACTTCCTTGGTAAGGAAGAGGTCCCGAGTTCAAGTCTCGGCACAGGCTCATTTTTTTTAACAAGTACATGATCATTAATCAAATAAAGAACAATTAAGTTATGGCAAAAGAGAAATTTGACAGATCGAAACCACATGTCAACATTGGTACGATTGGTCACGTTGACCACGGTAAAACGACTTTGACAGCTGCTATCACCACAGTATTGGCAAAGAAAGGTCTTTCGGAATTGCGTTCTTTCGACTCTATCGACAACGCTCCTGAAGAAAAAGAAAGAGGTATCACTATCAACACTTCTCACGTAGAGTATCAGACGGCCAACCGTCACTACGCTCACGTTGACTGTCCGGGTCACGCCGACTACGTAAAGAACATGGTTACGGGTGCTGCTCAGATGGACGGTGCCATCATCGTGGTTGCTGCTACCGACGGTCCTATGCCTCAGACGCGCGAACACATCCTGCTGGCTCGCCAGGTAAACGTTCCGAAATTGGTTGTGTTCATGAACAAATGCGATATGGTGGACGACGAAGAAATGTTGGAACTCGTTGAAATGGAAATGAGAGAACTTCTTTCGTTCTACAACTTCGACGGCGACAATACTCCGATCATCCGCGGTTCTGCCCTGGGTGCCTTGAACGGCGACGCTCAGTGGGAAGACAAGGTTATGGAACTGATGGACGCTTGCGATACTTGGATTCCGCTGCCTCCGCGCGAAGTGGACAAACCTTTCTTGATGCCGGTTGAAGACGTATTCTCGATCACGGGTCGCGGTACGGTTGCTACGGGTCGTATCGAAACGGGTATCATCCACGTTGGCGACGAAGTTCAGATCATCGGTCTGGGCGCCGAAGGCAAGAAATCCGTTGTAACGGGCGTTGAAATGTTCCGCAAACTTCTGGACGAAGGCCAGGCTGGCGACAACGTAGGTCTGTTGCTGCGCGGTATCGACAAAAACGAAATCAAACGCGGTATGGTAATCTGCCATCCGGGACAGGTGAAACCTCACTCTCACTTCAAGGCTGAAGTCTACATCCTGAAGAAAGAAGAAGGCGGTCGTCACACTCCGTTCCACAACAAATACCGTCCGCAGTTCTATATCCGTACGTTAGACGTAACTGGCGAAATCACGCTTCCGGAAGGAACTGAAATGGTTATGCCGGGCGATAACGTAACGATCGACGTAGAACTGATCTACCCGGTAGCTTGTAGCGTAGGTCTGCGTTTCGCTATCCGCGAAGGTGGCCGTACGGTAGGCGCAGGTCAGATTACGGAACTGGAAAACTAAGAAAGATTCCAAATAAAAAGAAGTAGCCAGCCCTTCTAAAAAGGCTGGCTATTTTACGGAAGTAGCTCAGTTGGTAGAGCACTGGTCTCCAAAACCAGGTGTCGGGAGTTCGAGCCTCTCCTTCCGTGCTAAAATCTATAGATTCGATGAAAAAGATAATTACTTATATTAAGGAATCTTATAACGAACTTGTGTATAAAGTTTCTTGGCCTACAAGAACAGAGCTCTCCAATAGTGCTGTGGTGGTTATGTTTGCTTCCCTTATCATTGCCGCATTAATCTTTGTTATTGACTTGGGCTTCGAGAACGTGATGCGTTTCTTCTACGAGAAAATATTTTAAGCGATTCCGGATATGTCTGACATTCAAAAGAAGTTTTATGTTCTGCGCGCCATTAGCGGCAAGGAGAACAAGGTTAGAGAATATTTGGAGGCTGAGCTGAAAAATACGGATTTAGGAGAATATGTATCGCAGGTCTTGATTCCTACCGAGAAAACTTTTACGGTACGCAACGGTAAAAAAGTGATGAAAGAAAGAGCTTATTTGCCTGGTTACGTATTGGTAGAAGCCGCTTTGGTAGGAGAAGTCTCTCATCGACTACGGAATATCCCCAATGTAATCGGATTTTTGGGCGGATCGGACAACCCCGTTCCCTTGCGTCCGGCAGAAGTCAGCCGTATCTTAGGTACGGTCGACGAATTGCAGGAACAGCAGGACGACCTGGATCTCCAGTTCTATGTGGGAGAAAACGTGAAGATCACCTTCGGACCGTTCAGCGGTTTCAGCGGGATCATCGAAGAGGTCAATGCCGAGAAAAAGAAACTCAAAGTGATGGTCAAAGTCTTCGGACGCAAAACCCCGCTTGAGTTGGGTTATATGCAAGTTGAGAAAGAATAGTGCTCTGGTTACGAAAAGCGCTGCCTTTCTGTATCGGATGTTATAATCTTAAATTTTAGAAAAATGGCTAAAGAAGTTGCTGGACAAATCAAATTGCAGATTAAAGGAGGAGCAGCAAACCCTTCTCCCCCAGTAGGACCTGCCTTAGGTTCTAAGGGTATTAATATTATGGAGTTTTGCAAGCAATTTAATGCCAGAACCCAAGACAAGGCTGGTAAGATCTTACCTGTTGTAATTACTTACTATGCCGATAAGTCTTTCGACTTTGTCGTTAAAACCCCTCCCGTAGCCATCCAGTTGCTGGAAGCTACCAAACAAAAGAGCGGATCTGCAGAGCCGAATCGTAAGAAGGTTGCAGAAATCTCTTGGGATCAGGTGAAAACGATTGCAGAAGATAAGTTAGTCGATTTGAACTGCTTTACTGTCGAATCAGCCATGCGAATGGTTGCCGGTACAGCCAGAAGTATGGGTATCACTGTTAAAGGGACATTCCCGGTTAATAATTAATAAACTTCAATTGAGATGAGTAAACTTACAAAAAATCAAAAGTTGGCTTTGGGCAAGATTGAAGCTGGGAAAGCATATACATTAAAGGAAGCATCTGCACTGGTAAAAGAAATTACCACCACCAAATTCGATGCTTCGGTTGATGTAGACGTCCGTTTAGGTGTCGACCCCCGTAAGGCCAATCAAATGGTAAGAGGCGTCGTTTCGCTGCCTCACGGAACAGGAAAGCAAGTTCGGGTTCTCGCATTATGTACGCCCGACAAAGAAGCCGAAGCGAAAGAAGCTGGTGCCGATTATGTCGGATTGGATGAGTATATTGATAAAATTAAAGGCGGTTGGACGGATATTGACGTCATTATCACCATGCCCTCCATCATGGGTAAAATCGGTGCGCTGGGTAGAGTATTGGGTCCGCGCGGCTTGATGCCCAACCCCAAGAGCGGTACGGTTACCAACGAGATCGGCAAAGCTGTGAAAGAAGTTAAGCAAGGTAAGATCGACTTTAAGGTAGATAAGACCGGTATCGTTCATACGTCGATCGGCAAGGTATCTTTCAATCCCGAGCAGATCCGTGATAACGCGAAGGAATTTATTTCGACTTTGATCAAGTTGAAACCCTCTGCTGCTAAAGGTGCATATATAAAAAGCATTTATCTTTCAAGTACAATGAGCGCGGGTATTAAAATTGACCCCAAATCAGTTGAAGAAATTTAATAAAACAATTGAACAATGAGAAAGGAAGATAAAAATGCTATTATAGGTCAGCTTACCGAAACTGTAAAAGAATATTCCAATTTCTATCTGACGGACATCGAAGCGTTGAACGCCGAGAAGACCAGCAAACTGAGACGGGAATGCTTCAAGCAGGAAATTAAGTTGGTCGTTGTAAAGAATAGCTTGCTTAAAAAAGCGTTAGATAGCGTGGAAGGTGATTTCTCACCCCTTCACGATGTATTGAAGGGCAATACGGCCGTGATGTTCTCACAAACTGCCAATGCCCCCGCCCGCCTGATCAAGGATTTTACGAAGGACACGAAAGGCGAAGGCAAACCTCGTTTGAAAGCTGCCTATGTACAGGAAAGCTTCTACGTAGGAGCCGAAAACCTCGAGGCCCTGGTAAATATCAAGAGCAAGAACGAACTTATCGCCGACGTTATCGCCCTGTTGGAATCTCCGGCCAAGAACGTTATTTCTGCTTTGCAGTCATCAGGACAAACTATCCACGGTCTGTTGAAGACGCTGGAAGAAAGATAATTTTTTAACAATTTACACAGAAAAATAAACATTTAAATCATACAAAAATGGCAGATTTGAAAGCTTTTGCAGAACAATTAGTAAACTTGACCGTTAAAGAAGTTAGCGAACTGGCTACTATCCTGAAAGAAGAATACGGTATCGAACCGGCTGCTGCAGCTGTTGCTGTTGCAGGTCCTGCTGCTGGCGGTGCTGCTCCCGCTGCTGAAGAAAAAACTTCTTTCGACGTAGTATTGAAAGCTGCCGGCGCTAATAAACTGGCTGTCGTTAAGTTGGTAAAAGAATTAACGGGTCTGGGCCTGAAAGAAGCAAAAGACTTGGTTGACGGTGCTCCCAACAACATCAAAGAAGGAATCGCTAAAGCTGACGCTGAAGCATTGAAGAAGAGCTTGGAAGAAGCCGGCGCTGAAGTTGAGCTTAAATAGTATTTATAACCTGGTAATCAGGTGAGTTGGTTAAGAGTCTTTGTAAACGAAGACTCTTAACCTTTTTGTGTCTATAATTTCAATAAGTTCAATAAATTCCTTTACTAGATGTCTTCAACAGCTGAAAACCAAAGAGTTAATTTTGCTTCGATCAAGAATCCCTTTCCCTATCCGGATTTTCTCGAAGTTCAATTGAAGTCATTCCAAGACTTTCTTCAACTTGACACTCCTCCCGAAAAGAGAAAGAAGGAGGGATTGTATAAGGTATTTGCCGAGAATTTCCCGATCGCAGATACGCGCAACAATTTTGTGTTGGAGTTCTTAGATTACTATATCGATCCGCCCCGGTATACGATCGACGAGTGTATTGCCCGCGGATTAACTTATAGCGTGCCTTTAAAAGCAAAATTAAAGTTATACTGTACCGACCCGGATCACGAAGATTTCGATACGGTTATCCAGGACGTATATTTAGGCCCGATTCCGTATATGACGGAGCGGGGAACGTTCGTGATAAACGGTGCGGAACGTGTGGTGGTGTCTCAGCTGCACCGTTCTCCGGGCGTATTCTTCGGACAGAGTACGCATGCGAACGGTACGAAATTGTATTCGGCACGTATCATCCCCTTCAAGGGTTCATGGATCGAATTTGCGACCGACATCAATAACGTGATGTACGCCTATATCGACCGTAAAAAGAAATTGCCGGTTACTACTCTCCTCAGAGCGATTGGTTTTGAAAGCGATAGAGATATTCTGGAAATCTTCAACCTGGCCGAAGAGGTAAAAGTAACCAAAGCCAACCTGAAAAAAATGATCGGCCGCAAGCTGGCTGCCCGCGTACTGAAGACCTGGGTGGAAGACTTCGTCGACGAGGATACGGGAGAAGTGGTTTCTATTGAACGTAACGATGTAATTATCGATCGCGAGTCGGTATTGGACAACGACAACATCGAAGCTATCTTGGAGTCGGGCACGCAGAACATCCTGCTGCACCGCGAAGACCAGAACCTGTCCGACTATGCCATTATTTATAATACGCTCCAGAAAGACCCCAGTAACTCGGAAAAAGAAGCCGTGCTTTACATCTACCGGCAGCTGCGTAATGCCGAACCGGCCGATGAAGCCAGCGCAAGGGAGGTGATCACCAACCTGTTCTTCTCCGAAAAACGTTACGATTTGGGTGAAGTAGGGCGCTACCGCATCAATAAAAAGTTAGGCCTTTCTACCAGCGACGATATTAAGGTACTGACCAAAGAAGATATAATCGAGATCATCAAATACCTGATCGAGCTTATCAACTCGAAGGCTATTGTGGATGACATCGACCACTTGAGCAACCGCCGCGTACGTACGGTAGGCGAACAGCTCTACAATCAGTTCGGCATCGGGCTGGCTCGTATGTCGCGTACGGTGCGCGAACGCATGAATGTACGCGATAACGAGGTGTTTACGCCGATCGATTTGATTAACGCGAAGACGATTTCTTCCGTAGTGAATTCTTTCTTCGGAACGAACGCGCTGTCGCAGTTTATGGATCAGACCAACCCGCTGGCGGAAATTACGCACAAACGTCGTCTGTCGGCTCTCGGCCCGGGCGGTTTGTCTCGCGAACGCGCCGGTTTCGAAGTGCGCGACGTACACTATACGCATTACGGCCGTCTTTGTCCGATCGAAACGCCGGAAGGCCCCAACATCGGACTTATTTCGTCGCTTTGCGTTTATGCCAAGATCAACGATCTGGGCTTTATCGCTACTCCTTACCGGAAAGTAGCGGAAGGCCAGGTGGATTTCTCGGACGAGGGATTGCAATATTATACCGCCGAAGAGGAAGAAGAAATGACCATCGCCCAGGGGAACGCTCCGCTGGATGATAAGGGCCGTTTTGTACGCGACCGCGTAAAAGCCCGTTTCGAAGCCGACTTCCCCGTGGTTCCGCCCTCTTCCGTCGACCTGATGGACGTGGCTCCCCAGCAGATTGCTTCGATTGCCGCTTCGCTTATTCCTTTCCTCGAACACGACGACGCCAACCGTGCCCTGATGGGATCGAACATGATGCGCCAGGCCGTGCCTTTGCTCCGTACGGATGCGCCGATCGTAGGAACCGGCATCGAAGCTCAGGTAGCCCGCGATTCACGTACGCAGATCATGGCCGAACGCGAAGGGGAAGTGGTCTTTGTGGATGCTACTTGCATTAAGATCAAATATGACCGCACCGAAGATGAAGAATTTGTCAGCTTCGAAGACGCGGTAAAAACGTATGTCATTCCCAAATGGCGGAAAACCAACCAGAGCACCACGGTCGACCTGCGCCCGATCTGCCAGCGCGGCCAGCGCGTGAAAGCCGGCGATATTCTGACGGAAGGGTATTCTACCCAACGCGGCGAATTGGCGCTCGGACGCAACGTGAAAGTGGCTTATATGCCGTGGAAGGGATATAACTACGAGGATGCCATCGTGCTGAACGAACGCATGGTACGCGAAGACTTCTTTACTTCCGTGCATGTGGACGAATACATTCTGGAAGTGCGGGAAACGAAGCGCGGTATGGAAGAACTGACTTCGGATATTCCTAACGTAAGCGAAGAAGCTACCAAGGATTTGGACGAACGGGGGATTGTCCGTATCGGCGCACGTATCGAGCCGGGCGACATTCTGATCGGTAAGATTACCCCGAAAGGCGAGTCCGATCCTTCGCCCGAAGAGAAATTGCTCCGTGCCATTTTCGGCGACAAGGCCGGCGATGTGAAAGATGCTTCGCTTAAAGCGACGCCTTCGTTGCGTGGGGTTGTTATCGAAACGGCCTTATTCTCGAAAGCCGTGAAGAAACGCAAGTCCCGCTTGACGGATAAGGCGATTCTGCCGAAACTCGACGAAGAGTACGAACAGAAGATGGCCGATCTGAAGAACCTGTTGGTGGAAAAACTGCTGACGCTGACCAGCGGCAAGGTTTCTCAGGGCGTGAAGGATTATATGAATGCCGAAATCATCGCCAAGGGAGCGAAATTCACCCGCAAGGCTTTGGAAGAGCTGGATTATAATGCCATTCAGGTAAGCAAATGGACAGCCGATGCTCAGAAAAACGAATTGATCAAGCAGGTGATTCTGAATTACCTGAAGAAATACAAAGAACTGGATGCCGAGCTGCGCCGGAAGAAGTTCGACCTGACTATCGGCGACGAACTGCCTACGGGTATCGTGCAAATGGCCAAAGTCTATATTGCCAAGAAGCGTAAGATCCAGGTAGGGGATAAGATGGCCGGTCGCCACGGTAACAAGGGTATCGTATCCAAGATCGTGCGTCAGGAAGACATGCCGTTCCTGGAAGACGGAACGCCGGTCGACATCTGCCTGAACCCGCTGGGTGTGCCCTCGCGTATGAACCTGGGGCAGATTTTCGAAGCCGTATTAGGTTGGGCCGGACGTTCGCTGGATGTGAAGTTCGCTACGCCGATCTTCGACGGAGCAACTCTCGACGACCTGAACGAATGGACCGACAAAGCCGGTATTCCCCGCTATGGCAAGACTTACCTGTATGACGGCGGTACCGGCGAGCGTTTCGACCAGCCTGCTACGGTAGGAGTTACCTACTTCCTGAAGCTGGGCCATATGGTCGACGACAAAATGCACGCTCGTTCCATCGGGCCGTACTCCTTGATCACGCAACAGCCCTTGGGCGGTAAAGCACAGTTCGGCGGTCAGCGTTTCGGGGAAATGGAAGTTTGGGCGCTCGAAGCCTTCGGCGCCGCCCATATCCTGCAGGAAATCTTGACGATCAAGTCTGACGACGTGGTAGGCCGTTCCAAAGCATACGAAGCCATTGTAAAGGGCGATCCGATGCCGCAACCGGGTATTCCCGAGTCGTTGAATGTGTTGCTGCATGAACTGAGAGGTCTCGGTTTAAGTTTCACTCTGGATTAATTCAACTACAATAAAGCAGGGGGAGAGGCTTCGGCCTCTTCCGGCTTATCATATATGATAACTCTTTATAAATAAAATATATGGCCTTTAGAAAAGAAAACAAGATAAAGAGTAACTTTTCAAAAATCACCATCGGTTTGGCATCCCCTGAAGAGATTCTCGAAAACTCCAGCGGCGAAGTACTCAAACCGGAAACGATCAATTATCGTACGTATAAACCCGAACGCGACGGTTTGTTCTGCGAACGCATTTTCGGTCCGATCAAAGACTACGAATGCCATTGCGGGAAATACAAACGGATTCGCTACAAAGGGATTGTGTGCGATCGTTGCGGGGTGGAAGTTACGGAAAAGAAAGTGCGTCGCGAACGGATGGGACACATCCATTTGGTAGTACCCGTTGCGCATATCTGGTACTTCCGCTCCCTGCCCAATAAAATCGGCTACCTGCTGGGCCTGCCTACCAAGAAGCTCGATTCCATCATCTATTATGAACGCTACGTGGTTATACAGCCCGGCTGTGTGGACACGGTAGCCGAACTTGATTTGTTGTCGGAAGAAGAATACCTGCAAATCCTGGACAACCTGCCTAAGGAAAACCAATTGCTGGAAGACACCGACCCCAATAAATTCATTGCTAAAATCGGTGCGGAAGCCGTCTACGATTTGCTTTCCCGCCTGGATCTGGATTCGCTTTCCTACGAACTGCGTCACCGGGCCAGCACCGACAGCTCGCAGCAACGGAAAAACGAAGCCCTGAAACGTTTGCAGGTCGTGGAATCTTTCCGTGCGTCCCGCGGACGCAACAAACCGGAATGGATGATCGTAAAAGTAGTTCCCGTGATTCCGCCCGAACTGCGGCCGCTGGTGCCCCTGGACGGCGGCCGTTTCGCTACTTCCGACTTGAACGATCTGTATCGCCGGGTCATTATCCGCAACAACCGTCTGAAACGACTGATCGACATCAAGGCTCCCGAAGTCATTTTGCGTAATGAAAAGCGTATGCTTCAGGAAGCAGTCGATTCCTTGTTCGACAACTCCCGCAAATCGAGCGCGGTAAAAACCGATGCCAACCGTCCGTTGAAATCCCTTTCCGACAGTTTGAAAGGAAAACAAGGACGTTTCCGTCAGAACCTGCTCGGTAAACGTGTCGACTATTCGGCCCGTTCGGTTATCGTGGTAGGCCCCGAATTGAAAATGCACGAATGCGGTCTGCCCAAGAACATGGCGGCCGAACTCTATAAACCCTTCGTGATCCGCAAGCTCATCGAACGCGGTATCGTGAAGACCGTGAAATCGGCCAAGAAGATCGTCGACCGGAAAGAACCGGTAGTTTGGGATATTCTGGAATATGTCATGAAAGGTCATCCCGTGCTGCTGAACCGTGCCCCGACGCTTCACCGTCTGGGTATCCAGGCTTTCCAGCCGAAACTGATCGAAGGCAAAGCCATTCAGTTGCACCCGCTCGCTTGTACGGCCTTCAATGCCGACTTCGACGGCGACCAGATGGCTGTGCACTTGCCGCTCGGCAACGAGGCCGTGCTCGAAGCGCAGATGCTGATGCTCGCTTCGCATAACATTTTGAACCCGGCCAACGGCGCGCCTATTACCGTGCCTTCGCAGGATATGGTGCTCGGCTTGTATTATATTACCAAACTCCGCGGCGGCGCCCTGGGTGAAGGATTGGTATTCTACGGCCCGGAAGAAGCTACCATTGCTTACAACGAGAAGAAAGTCGATATTCACGCCAAGATCAAGGTATACGTCAACGACGTAGACGAAAACGGCGCTCCCGTCAACCGGTTGGTCGAAACCTCGGTAGGCCGTTTGATGGTGAACGAATACGTGCCGGAAGAAGTAGGCTATATCAACGAAGTACTGGGCAAGAAAGCCCTGCGCGATATTATCGGTAAGGTAATCAAGACTTGCGGGGTAGCCCGTACGGCCCAATTCCTCGACGATATTAAGAACCTGGGATATTACATGGCCTTCAAAGGCGGTTTGTCCTTCAACCTGGCCGACGTGTTGATTCCGCCCGAAAAGGATGCGCTCGTAAAAGAGGGCTACGACGAAGTGGAACAAATCATGGCCAACTATAACATGGGGTTCATCACCAACAACGAACGTTACAACCAGATTATCGATACCTGGACGCATGTGAACAGCAAGCTGTCGAATATCCTGATCAACCAGTTGACGCACGACAACGACGGATTCAACTCCATCTATATGATGATGGATTCCGGCGCCCGTGGTTCGAAAGAACAGATCCGCCAGCTCTCGGGTATGCGTGGTTTGATGGCCAAGCCGCAGAAGAGCGGGGCGGAAGGCGGACAGATCATCGAAAACCCCATCTTGTCGAACTTTAAGGAAGGGCTATCGGTGCTGGAGTACTTCATCTCTACCCACGGTGCCCGTAAAGGTTTGGCCGATACGGCTTTGAAAACGGCCGACGCCGGTTATCTGACGCGTCGTCTGGTAGACGTATCGCACGACGTGATCGTGAATGAAGAAGACTGCGGCACGCTGCGCGGATTGATCTGCACCGAACTCAAGAACAACGAGGAAGTAATCGCCTCCCTGTACGAACGTATCCTCGGACGCGTATCCGTACACGACATCGTGCACCCGATTACCGGAGAAATCCTGGTGAAAGCCGGTGCGGAAATCCGGGAAGATGCCGCCCTGAAAATTCAGGAATCGCCCATCGAAAGCGTGGAAATCCGCTCGGTACTGACCTGCGAATCGAAGAAAGGCGTCTGCGCGAAATGCTACGGCCGCAACCTGGCTACCAACCAGATGGTACAAAAAGGCGAAGTGGTCGGCGTTATCGCCGCCCAGTCGATCGGCGAACCGGGAACACAGTTGACGCTGCGTACCTTCCACGTCGGCGGTATCGCTTCCAACATTGCTACCGAAAACAGCATTACTTCGAAATACGACGGTATCCTGGAAATCGACGAGCTCCGCGCCGTGGAATCGACCGACGAAACGACCGGCAAGGTCTACCAGGTAGTAGTCAGCCGGCTGGCGGAAATGCGCATCGTCGATCCGAACACCAAGATCGTGCTGCTCACCCACAATATACCCTACGGCTCGAAACTCTTCTTCGACAACGGCGCCCGGGTGAAAAAAGGCGACGTCATTATCGAATGGGACCCGTTCAACGCCGTAATCGTATCCGAAGTGTCGGGTAAGATCGAATTCGAAAGCGTAGTTGAAAACGTCACCTACAAAGTAGAAAGCGACGAAACCACCGGTCTGAAAGAAAAGATCATTATCGAATCGAAAGACAAAACCAAGGCTCCGGCCGCACACATCGTCGACGAAAACGGTAATTATCTGAAAAACTACTCCCTGCCGCTGGGCGCCCACGTGGTGAAGGAAAACGGCGATCCGGTAAAAGCCGGGGAAGTACTGGTAAAAATACCGCGTGCCGTAGGCAAAGCGGGCGATATTACCGGTGGTCTGCCTCGTGTGACCGAGTTGTTCGAAGCCCGCAATCCGTCGAACCCGGCTGTCGTATCCGAAATCGACGGCGAAGTAGGATTCGGCAAGATCAAACGCGGTAATCGTGAAATCACCGTTACCTCCAAACTGGGCGAAGTGAAGAAATACATGGTGCCCCTGTCGAAGCAACTTCTGGTACAGGAAAACGACTATATCCGTGCCGGCATGCCGCTTTCCGACGGCGCTACCACGCCTTCCGATATTCTGGCTATCAAAGGCCCGACGGCCGTGCAGGAATATATCGTCAACGAAGTGCAAGACGTATACCGGTTGCAGGGCGTGAAGATCAACGACAAACACTTTGAAGTAATCGTCCGCCAGATGATGCGCAAGGTAGAAGTCGTCGATCCGGGAGATACCCGCTTCCTGGAACAACAGGTAGTAGACAAACTGGAAGTAATGGACGAAAACGACCGTATCTGGGGCAAGAAAGTCGTCATGGATCCGGGAGACTCGCAGACCCTGCAAGCCGGCCAGATCGTAACGGCCCGTAAGCTCCGCGACGAAAACAGCATGCTCAAACGCCGCGACTTGCGTTTGGTAGAAGTACGCGACGCCGTTCCGGCCACTGCCAACCAGATTCTTCAAGGTATTACCCGCGCCGCTTTGCAGACCAACAGCTTCATGTCGGCCGCTTCTTTCCAGGAAACCACGAAAGTGCTGAACGAAGCCGCCATCAACGGCAAGGTAGACCGCCTGGAAGGATTGAAGGAAAACGTGATCTGCGGACACCTGATTCCCGCCGGTACCGGCCAGCGCGATTTCGACAAGCTGGTAGTCGGAGCCAAAGACGAGTTCGAACGCATCTTCGCCAACCGCAAAAATGTAGTCGACTTCAATACGATGGATAAGGAAGAAGAATAAACCTTCCGGCAACCAATATAAGAAAAGGGTATGGATCTGTGGATTCCATGCCCTTTTTTGGTTTCCAAAGTTGCGAATCCGCAACGGAAACTTTATTTTTGTATCTAAGAAACTGTTTGGATTTTTTCGACAGATGATTTGAGCCGGCTTTTGGAGACCTATCCGTCACACTGATTAGGAAGATAACCGCCCTATCCGACGAAGAAACGCGATGGATCTGCCCGAAAAGACGCTGAAAGCATAGGCGAAAACAACCATAAAACAATTAAAATGGCTGTCTCCTAAAAAAATCAAAACAGTTTATAAGTAAAAAAGCATACACCTCTATCATGAAAAAAATCGTCTCTATCGTAGTGGGCCTCTTCCTGGCCCTCCCCCTCCTTTGGGCCGGAAACAACCTGAAAGTAATGTCGTATAATATCCGTTACGACAACCCCGGCGACGGTCAAAACCAGTGGAACAACCGGAAAGACTTTGCCGCCGATCTTATCCGCTTTTACGACGCCGACCTCTTAGGCGCCCAGGAAGTGCTCCATAACCAGTTGGTCGACCTCTCCGACCGCCTCCCCGGTTATGCCCATGTAGGTGTAGGCCGCGAAGACGGCAAAACCAAAGGCGAATATGCCCCCATCTTCTATAAAAACGACCGGTTCGAACTAGTGAGAAGCGGCAATTTCTGGCTGGCCGAAGATATTAACGCCGTCGGGAAAAAAGGCTGGGACGCCGCTTGCGAGCGGGTAGCCACCTGGGCCGTCCTTCGCGACAAACAATCGGGCAAAGCCTTCTTCTTCCTCAATACCCATCTCGACCATATGGGCAAAACAGCCCGTCACGAAGGCGCCGCCCTCGTCTTGGAACAAAGCCGGCAACTGGCCGGCGATCTGCCCGTGATCGTAACCGGCGATTTCAACGCCGCTCCTTCCGACGAGCCCATTCGGGTATTGACCGATGCTTCCGACCCCCGTCATCTTACCCATAGCCGCGATCTGGCCCCTTTGAAGTACGGCCCCGAATGGACTTTTCATAATTTCGGAAAAATACCTTTCGCGAAGCGGGAATGGATCGACTATATATTCGTAAAAGGAAACATCCGCGTACTTGACCACGGCGTACTGACCGACACCCTGAACGAATTATATCCGTCCGACCACTGCCCCGTCGTCAGCACGATCGAAATCTACTAATTCACGTCGCGGCCTATGCCTAAAGCAACGGAGGTATTCAACGAAGTAACCCCTCTCTCGGCCGAAGACTGTTTTCTGGTCATCCAACGCGCCAGAGAAGGGTTCAGCTACCCGCTGCACGTCCATCTGGAATTCGAACTCAATTACCTTGAAAACGCGGCGGGCGCTCACCGCATCGTAGGCGACTCGGTAGAGGAAATAGGCGAGCTCGATCTCGTGCTGATTGCCGGCGGCACCCGCCATGCCTACAACAACCATAAGTGCCGCAGCCAGCATATCCACGAAATCACGATTCAGTTTCACGAATCCCTTTTCGACAGCCTTATCCACAAGCGGCATTTCAAAACCATCAAAGACATGTTTGCCGGCGCGACCCACGGATTGGTGTTCAGCCGGGAAATGGTTCTAAGCATCCGCAAAGACCTGCGAATGCTCTCCAACGACGAACATCCCGACTCCTTCCGCAACCTGCTCCGTTTGATCGAAATCCTGAAAAAACTTTCGCTTGACAAAAAAGCGCGCCGCCTGAGCGAAGACAACACGGTAAAAGTAATGCCCGATCTGGAAAACGATCGCCTGGACAGCATCATGCTTTATCTGCATAAAAACTACCAGTCGCGTATCACGCTGGCCGAAGTGGCTTCCCTGATAAGCATGAGCGAAGCTTCTCTGACTCGCTTCCTGAAAAAGTGGACAGGCAAAACCTTTATCGACAACCTCAACGACATCCGCATTTCCGAAGCCATCTGCCGCCTGATGGACACCTCCGACAGCATTTCCGAAATCTGCTATAAATGCGGTTTCAACAATTTATCGAACTTCAACCGGGCCTTCAAAAACCGCAAAGGAATCACTCCCACCGAATACCGGGAAAAATACGTCCGTACCCGTTTTAGGATTTGAAACAGGAATTTGAACTATTTTACATTGATTTATATCAATTTTTGACGGAATAGTATCACTTATTGTAGAAAAAGTATTTGGTGGTTCCTTTTAAACCCCGTATTTTTGTAAAGTTAAAATGAAAGAGATTAGCATTTAAATAGAAACCTTAACTTAAACGCCAAAACCGTATTTTATATCAAACACAAAAGGTATTTTTACATTGGTCTAAAGAATTGAGAATTAAAAACACAACTATTAAAAACGGCTGCCTGGGATAGGTAGCCGTTTTTGCTTTTTCGGGGGAAAAACGGTGTTAGCCGGGCGACAGGCCGGCGGGTAAGGGGTTTCCCTACCTTTGTTTCGAAGGAATCGAAACGAAGATAGGCTGCGCCGGGGCATAATCAAAGTGGAACTTTGCTTCTGCCCTCGGTTTTCACTATCTTTGCCCCGCAATTAATTATCACCATTTAAAAAAGAAACAATATGGAAAACAACAAAGCCGCCGGCAACGAGATTCAGATCGAGCTCTCGGAAGAAATGGCGCAAGGCACTTACGCCAACCTGGCCGTCATCTCCCATTCTTCCTCGGAATTCATTTTAGACTTTATCCAAGTAGTGCCGGGCGCATCCAAAGCTCCGGTAAAAAGCCGCGTTATCTTAACTCCCGACAACGCCAAACGTCTTTTCTTCGCCCTGCGGGACAATATCGATAAATTCGAAGAACAATTAAAGGGAGCCAATACCGCGCAATTCGACGAATTTTCGGCCGGCGTAAAAGGCGAAGCCTGATAAAAACGCTTTCAGGCGGAAAGGGCTGGAGCCCCCTTTTTTTGAAAAAACGACAGCCCGGCCGGAAATGGGCGAATCGAATATCCGTTTTCGCCCCAACCGAAGCCACCGCCTCAAAACAACCGTCCCCTTGTATACCCGCTCGATCTTTCCGGATACGAATAAGGATACAAGGGGTATTTTTAGGACTTGGGCGTAACTCTTTGGCAGGCGTTATCGCTATAAGTCGGCAACCATTCCCGAACAGGCCCTGCCCGAGCACGCCGTGCGTACAACCCGGTTTATTTCCTGCCCCAGCTATCGGCCGGCGTGGCGGAGAAGGTTTTTTTCACCAAATCCCGGCGGCAATCAAGGGAAAGACGAAGTACGCGGTAAGCCTATCCTGCCGGTTAAGCAAAATCATTGTTTTACCGTACTCAGACAAAAGGGATGTCCTTCCGGATCAAAAAGAGTGGTTGAAGTTTCGAAATACTGTACGTCTGCCCGGGTAGCTCCACATTTTAAGGCATGAGAAACCGCTTCTTCCAAGTCGTCGACCAAAAAATCAATATGCGCCATTTGTTGCTGCTTGTCCGCTTCCCACGGCCAGGTAGGCGGAACATACTCCTCGATCTCTTGAAAAGCCAATATCCACCCTTGCGGAGAACGCAAACCTGCCCAGCCGCCTGCAGACAAAATCTTTTCCCACCCTAACAACCCTACATAAAAATCAGCCAAAGCATCTGCATGCCTGCAATCATAGGCAAAACCTGCTATCTCCTTTATCATGAAAAAACATCTTATTTTTTGTTCCGCGAATAGTTATTTTAGCCGGCAGAGGGTGGAAAATCGTTTCATGCACAGCATGGCGCCCTCCCCCCTATGATAGAAGTTTTCTTAAAGCCTGGGAATAAAGCGGCATACTCTGTGACAGCCTGGATGAAGAAGGGCTATGAAACCAACCCTGCGCCTTATACCCATAAAACGTAAGACGCGAAATGTTCGTCATTCCCCTATAAAGGGAAACCGCCTATCCAACAAATTCCACTATCACTATTTCGTTTCCGTCCGTATCGTTCAAGCGAACTTCGTAAGTTCCCCAATCATATCGAATGGCCTCAGATAGCGCAAGCCCTTTTTCCTTCAGGCTCTCCCTTGTCAAATCGAGAGCTTTGGTTTGAAACACAAAGGATTGGCGTCCGGTTGGCTGCACATTGCATTTGTGGCAATCCCATATACAAAGGGTAGGGGCGTTTTCTATAAAGCCGAGATAAACCCCATTTGAATCGTCATCATCGGTTTTAATAAAGGGTATTTCCAATATTTGCCTGTAAAACCCGATGAGTTCTTTCGCTTGCTCAGAAAAAATATTTGTGCAATAGTATCCTGTTATCATTTTCTCGCCGCCCCCTGATTATTTTCATAGCTGCCGGCAGGCCCCGGGCAAAGCCGGTCCGCCACCTACCGTTGCCAGATCTCCCAAGCCGCAAAAGCCTGCAAAAGCAGCATTTCCAACCCGTTTTTCACCACACACCCTTTCTCTTTGCCTTTTTTCATAAACAAAGTAACATCGGGATTATACAGCAAATCGTACAACAAATGCTCAGGCGTGAGCAAATCGTACGGAATAGGCGGGCATGTGTCTACATTGGGAAACATACCCAGCGGCGTGGTATTCACGATGACGGTATACTGCGCCATCGTTTTTTCCGTAATTTCGTCGTAAGTAATGCAAAACTCTTTCGGCGTGCGCGAAACCATAGTGGAACCTACGCCCAACTGCTTCAACCCCTGGAAAACCGCTTTAGCCGCGCCTCCCGTGCCCAGGATCAGGGCTTTGCGGTGCGATTCGTTCAGAAGCGGCTCGATCGACTGCTTAAAGCCGATAATATCCGAGTTATACCCTTTCAGCTTCGTCCGTCCGAACAAACCTTTGGTAAACTTGATTACATTCACCGCGCCGATCAGCCGCGCGTCTTCGTCGAGATCGTCCAGAAAAGGAATTACCTGTTCCTTATAAGGAATCGTTACGTTCAATCCCCGCAGTTCGGGGTTTTCTCTCAATACGTTCTTGATTTCCTTGATAGTGGGAATTTCGAAATTGAGGTATTCCGCGTCGATCTTCTCCGCTTCGAACTTTTGATTGAAATACGTTTTGGAAAACGAATGCCCCAACGGATACCCCAATAAACCATATTTTTGCATAGCCGTACTGTTGTAAGTATTTGTTTATTTTTTTGTTGCCGTATACAATGAGCAAATTCCGAAAGTAAGCCGTCTTGCCTTCGCTTCGAGAAATCCTTGGCGGGCGATGAGGTCGGTCATTACTTTTCCCTGCGGGACGACTTCGACCGAAGCAGGCAGGTAGGTATAGGCTTCTTTCTCGCGCGAGAAAAGCCAGCCTACGGAGGGAATTACCGTTGTCGCATACAGCCGGTATAGCTGCTTCATCGGAAAATGTTCCGGCGAAGACAATTCCAGAATCATCAGATGCCCTCCGGGTTTGAGCACCCGGTACATCTCGCGGATACCTTGTTCGATATTTTCGAAATTACGCACCCCGAAAGCCGCGGTTACCGCATCGAACGAATCGTCCGCGTACGTAAGCGCCGTACAATCCTGCTGCTCGAACGAAATAAATTCCGCAAAGCCTGCTTCGGCCGCTTTCCGGCGGCCTACCTCCATCATCCCTTCGGAAATGTCGGCCCCGATAACCTGAGCCGGACGGAGCGTGCGATACATCGAAATAGCCAGGTCGCCCGTGCCGGTGGCAATATCCAGTATCCGCTGCGGACGGAAGGGCTTCAGAAAAGCGATTCCCTTTCTGCGCCACCCTTTGTCGAAACCGAGTGAAAGGGTATGGTTCAGCAGGTCGTATTTGCCGGCTATCGCGTCAAACATGCGCCTGACTTGCCGGCCTTTCTGTTCCTTCCGGTTGTAAGGCAATACATTTTCCGAACCGTATTTTGTCATTTCTCGTTTTATTTTTGCTTCTGAAAAATGAAGATAGGCTGCACCTGGGCATAACCAAAGCAAGCTTTGCTTCTGCGCTCGGTTTGCACTATCTTTGTTTCAGATAGTCCGTTACATTCTGTTCGATCCGTGCGGTCAGGTTATCCGTATCGCCCTTCACAAACTTTTCGCCCGTGATATGCTCGAATAATTCGATATACCGGTCGCTGATGCCCTCTACGATGGCCGGCGTCATTTCCGGTACCATCTGTCCGGCTTTCCCCTGGAAACCGTTTTCCATCAACCATTCGCGAACGAACTCCTTCGAAAGCTGTTTCTGCGCTTCCCCCTTGGCGAAACGCTCCTCATAACCTTCGCTGTAGAAATAACGGGAAGAATCGGGCGTATGGATTTCGTCGATCAAATAAATCTTGCCGTCGCGATGGCCGAACTCATACTTCGTATCCACCAGGATCAGACCCCGCCCGGCAGCGATTTCCGTACCGCGTTTAAACAGCGCCATCGTATAATTTTCCAGCACTTCATAGTCGGCCGCCGAAACCAGGCCGCGCGCCAGAATTTCCTCTTTCGAAATATCCTGATCATGTTCGCCGATTTCAGCCTTCGTAGTAGGCGTGATGATAGGCTCGGGGAAACGCTCGTTTTCGCGCATGCCCTCCGGCAGTTTCACCCCGCAGATTTCGCGCACGCCGCTCTTATACGCCCGCCACGCACTGCCGCACAGATACCCGCGCACGATCATTTCCACCGGAAACCCCTGGCATTGTACCCCCACAGTCACCATCGGATCGGGCGTAGCCAGTTTCCAGTTCGGACAAATATCCGTGGTCGCATCCAGGAATTTGGCGGCTATCTGGTTGAGCATCTGCCCCTTGTAAGGAATGCCTTCGGGAAGCACCACGTCGAATGCCGAAATACGGTCGGTAGCCACCATCACCAACACCTTGTCGTCGATGTTGTATACGTCGCGCACCTTTCCGTGGTAAACGCTTTTCTGACCGGGAAAATTGAAATCTGTTCTCACTAAAGCCTTCTTCATAACGTTGTTATTTTAGTTTATTTGTCAGTTGTAGTTTCCTGTTTTTTCTCTTTCGCTTCCTTTTTGCGCCTGTCGTCGAATTTGTCGTACGCCTCCACGATCCGCTGCACCAGCTTATGGCGGACGATGTCTTTTTTGGTAAACTCTATTTTGCCGATCCCGCTCACTCCTTTCAGGATCTGCATAGCCTGAATCAACCCCGAAGTGGCGCTGGGAGGGAGGTCGATCTGCGTAATATCGCCCGTTACGATCATCTTGGCGTTCATGCCCAGGCGCGTCAGAAACATTTTTATCTGATGCGTCGTGGTGTTCTGCGCCTCGTCGAGGATAATTACGGCATCATTCAGCGTGCGTCCCCGCATAAAAGCCAGCGGAGCAATCTGGATGACGTTATTCTCCATATACTCTTTCAGCTTGGCTGCCGGAATCATATCCTGCAAGGCGTCGTAAAGCGGTTGCAGGTAAGGATCGAGCTTGTCTTTCATCTCGCCCGGCAGAAATCCCAGCTTTTCGCCGGCTTCCACCGCCGGCCGGCTCAGAATAATTTTCCGCGCTTCCTTATTCTTTAAAGCCCTTACCGCTAAGGCGATGGCAATAAATGTCTTGCCCGATCCTGCCGGCCCGGTGGCGAACACCAGGTCGTTTTCTTCGTAAGCCTTTACCAGTTTTTGCTGGTTTTCCGTACGAGCCGTGATCGGCTTGCCGTTCATGCCGTGGATAATCAGGTTTTCCTGTTTCACCACCGTAGGCGTTTTGCCTTTCACGATGTCCAGAATCACCTCTTCGCCCAGCGAGTTGAACTCTTCGCAATATTTTTCGATTTCCCGAATTTTCTTGAGAAAAAGTTCCGATTCGTCTTCATCTCCAATCACTTTCATCACATTCCCGCGGGCCACGATACGCAATTTTGGAAACAGTGTCTTGATCAACTGCATATTGGTATTGTTCACGCCGTAGAAAATCACCGGGTCTACATTCTCAAGAATATAAATTCGTTCTATCATCTATTTTATTTTCGTTCTTCTTTTTGATATTTGCCTCTTTCTTGTTTTTATCTCGTCTATTTAGGTACAAAGATAGTGCAAACCGGGCGCAGAGGCAAGTTCGGTCGAATCTGCCCGGCACCCCCTATCTTCGTTTATTACTTACAAAGGTAGTAATATTCTGAATCCGTTGGTATGGTGCGGAATTTTTTTCTTTCAGCCGGCAGCGGCAAGCACGGCCACCCGGGTTTGCTCGTGAACCGGGAGCCTCTTCACAGAGAAAAAGTGATAAGGAAGCGGGCTAAACCAACTTTTTGACTCTGCTTCTGCTACTTTTCTCTTTTTTTACATTTTTATTTTTAACTTGAGTCATCTTTTCATAAGGAAAGCCCGTTGACTTAACCTATTAATACATCGCTTATATGATTGTTCTCTTTTCTTTTACCATGTATTCCTCGTCCTATGCGACCGCTACAAAGAAGACCTGCGGAACAAGGATGTTATTAACTTTTATTAGTGTGCGATTTTATTATCTTCGCGCAACGATAGGCGAAGCTAAATGAAAGAGAAACAAATTATAAAGTCGTTGAAAGAAGGAGACCGGGAAGCTTTTTCGATGTTGTATAAACAATATTGGGAAAAGGTTTATCATTTCTGCGAACTTTATCTCAATAATCGGGAAGTGGCCGAGGATGTGGTGCAAGAGGTCTTTATCAAGGTGTGGGAGTCGAGGGAATTCATCCGGGAGGATGATAACTTCAAAGGCCTGCTGTTCATCGTCACCCGTAACTTGATCTTTAACCAACACCGCAAAAACCTAAACGAAGACTTCTATAAAATGACCGTCCTCTCCGCTATGCGGAACTCGTCATACGACGACCTGGAGGAAGAAATTGCCGCCTATAACTTGGGCGAGTATATCGATCGCTTGATAGAGGAACTGCCGGAAAGACGCCGGATTATCTTTAATTTAAGCCGGAAAGAACATAAAAGTTATAAAGAGATAGCATCCCAACTCCATATTTCCCAGAAGACTGTTGAAAACCAAGTGGGCGAAGCCTTGAAATTCCTGAAAAAGAATATCCTGTTACTTATCTGGTTTATCTAGCCCGTCTTCCTTTTCCGGGAGCACGTAAATCCGGTGCGTGCGGGAGCCTACGCTCGTTAGTTGGTTTTCCTTGATAAATTGCTTGATGTCCTCACCCGCACGGTAGCGGGTACAATGGTTCAAACAGGCATAACCGGTGAGGTTTATATATGGATTTCTTTCCAGATAAGATAACATCTTCGCCTTCCTTCCCTCGATTCCCGTATGGGGAAGATTTTCCCGTTTAACCAAGATAGGGGCATTCTTTTTTACCATCTCCTTCAGCCGGGCAGAGCAGCGGAAGTTAACGCCGTGTATGCTGGCCCTCGATTTAATATTTCCTTCCCGGTCTACTACTTCTTTACTTTTTACCGATGGCGAGAAATGGCCCAATCCTTCCAGTTCCACGCTATATCCATCGGATAATTCCCTGCCGATATAGCAGGTAAGGGCTTCCAATACGCCTTTTATGTCGGAAGAGCTTACGGAGGAACATTCGGAGATATACTTGCATAGCTCATTCATGCGTTTGGTATCGCGGGTGACGACTCGCGCGCAGGAGGCGCCCCCGCCTTGTTTATTGCCCGGTGTCTTGTAAATACTGACTTGGATACCGCTTCTAGGTTTTCCCATACTTTTCTCGTTATTCAAATGAATGATGAACAAGGTGTCTCGGAAATTTAACGCTTATCTCTTAGATGTTCCTATGCCGTAAAATCGTTAGCCGACGCCCTGGGAAATATGGCTGATGCCGTCGGAAGTATTACCGACAGCGTAAGAAATATTGCCGAGGACGTCGGCTACTTGTTTCATCGGTTGCAAAGGACGGAAATATACGGGTGGAAAGCAAGGAAGAGGCCGTGTATTTTTTGCATACCTAAGCGAAATTTTTTTATCCTCCATAGGGGGAAGGAAAACTTGGCGTGTATTTATAAATAGAACAAGAAGAATAAAGATGAGCGAAAATACCGGAACGATATGGAGGAAGTTGATGCGGGATGCTCTGGATGAGAAAGAACGGCAGCGTTTGTTATGCCATCCGAAAGTAGAAGAACGTATGCGCTCCCAATGGGACGAGGCTACAGGTGGCACCGATCCGGCGGTGAGAGATCGCATGTGGGAACAAATCATAGCCCGGACGATGGCGACAAAGGGTGCTCCTAAACTGCGGGTCTATAAGATTACGGCGATAGCTGCTTCCCTGTTGCTGCTTCTGAGCCTGGCAAACATAGTTTACCGGGCCCGTGCACCTGAGGATCGATATATCCATGTAATGGCCTGCGGCGTTCGTTGCATAGAGCCGGTTTACTTGTCGGACGGTACAAGGGTGAGCCTGGGCCCCAATAGCCAATTGATCTATCCAAAAAGTTTTGACGGCAAAACCCGGCATGTACAATTAAAAGGGGAGCCAATGTAGTGATAAAAGGTAGCACGAATGGTACAATCACGAATATCGACGGCAATTTCAGTCTGGAAGTACCGGATAACGCGGTATTGCTAGTCTCTTATATCGGATATGCAGACCGCACGGTGCAAGTGGGCAATTCTTCGCAGGTAATGGTCAGCCTGTCTGAAGATGCCCGGAAGTTGGACGAGGTTGTGGTTGTCGGATATGGCACCCAGAAGAAGGTGAACCTGACCGGAGCGATCTCGTCGTTGGATGCCGCGACCTTGGAGAACCGTCCGATCACGAATTCGACGCAAGCGTTGCAAGGTACGCAAGGCGTGTATGTGAATCAACCCGGCGCCCAGCCGGGCTCAGACAAGGCTACCATCCGTATTCGTGGCCAGGGAACCTTGAACGATAATAACCCGTTGATTTTGGTGGATGGTATCGAGTTTCCGTTAGAGGCGGTAAATCCGAATGATATAGAGAGTATCTCCGTATTGAAAGATGCGGCTTCTTCCGCTATCTACGGTTCGCGTGCGGCTAATGGCGTTATCTTGGTAAAAACGAAAACCGGTAAAAAAGGCAAGTTTACCGCCGAATATACGAATTATTTCGGTATGCAGCAGGCTACTTATCTGCCCGACTTCGTGTATGATCCGGTCGTGTTTATGGAAATGAGAAACCAGGCGCAACGCAACGAGGGCAAACTGACGGTAGATTACCCGGATGCGCTGATCGAGGAGTACAGACAGGGTATGTTGACCGACCCGATTATGTATCCGCAGAATAATTGGTTGAATATCATGTACGATAACGCCTTTATCATGGAGCATAACATGCGTTTCTCCGGTGGTGATGATAAATATACCTATTCCGTATCTTTAGGCTACGGCGATTAAAATAGCGTATTGCGCGGCACGGACTCTCATAAATATACCTTGGCCGTGAACACGACAGCTCAGATAAATAGCCGCTTGAAGATCGGCGCTACTATCAATGCGCATTATCAGATCTATAATGAGCCGGTAGCAGGTGTGGCAAACTTGGTGGAGATGACTTATAAAGCCCAGGCTTTCCATCCCGCTTATACGGCCGATGGTCGCTATGCGGATACCTTTATCCGTACGCCGGGACATAATATCTATCGTCATCCGTTGGCGTTGGCCGACGAGGGCGAGAATAAACATACGTCCTTGCGTATGTTGGCGAATTTGTCGGCCGGATATAAGCTTCCGTTTGATATGGTCTATAACCTGAATGTGGGTTTAAACAAATATGATTATCTGCAATCTCGTTTTGCGCCGGATGTATACGCCTATCAATTGAAGACCGGCGAGGAGAAACGAGTGGTTTACGACGGTCAGAATACACGCCATGCCTATAAAGGCGATAAGAATGATTTGGCGGTTACGCTGTTCAATACCTTATCCTGGGGCAAGAAGTTCCAGCATGCGCACGACGTTAAAGTGTTGGCAGGCTATAGTTTCGAGAGCGATGACAAAACGGCGTTTTCCGCTAAGGCAGAAGGTTTTCTGGGGAACGAGTTGCACGAGCTGAACGCAGGTTCCGGTAATCCGAGCGTAGCCGGTACTTCCTCCCGATCCGTTTTGATGTCTTATTTCGGTAGGGTGAATTATGGTTATAAGGATCGTTATTTATTCGAGGGAAATTTCCGTTATGATGGTTCGTCACGTTTCGCCAAAGGTCATCGCTGGGGTATTTTTCCTTCATTCTCCGCCGGATGGCGTTTGAGGGAGGAAGAGTTTATGCAAGATATTGCTTGGATATACAATCTGAAACTGAGAGCTTCGTGGGGACAATTGGGTAACGAGCGTATCGATTTATTCCGTTACGTGGATCTGATGAACTTGAAGGTGATCAAGGAGGATGGCTCCGTCACCGATTATAATTATCCGTTGAATGGAGCGATGCAATCCGGCGCTTACCGATTATTTAACGATTATCGTCATTTCTTTAGCGAAGATAATAAATATAATAGCGAAGTAATCTTTGATATAGAGGCGAAATTGCCGGAATATCCCACGGATTATGATCAGAATATCTGGCGTTTGAATCGCCCGGCTCCGTTGAAGGAACTGATCGATACCTACCTATGTATCGATGGCAAGACGATAGAGGAGTCTCCGCTTTACGATCCGGCTCGTCCCTACGAGAACAGAGATCCTCGTCTGTTGAAATCGATCGTGTGCATCGGCTATCCGTATTTAGGAAAGACGATCACCAAGGAAGATGTGGCGACTACGGGTTTCGGTGTGAAGAAATATACTTCGTACGAGGACGATGTAACGATTCCTTTGGTAGAACGTTCGGCTTTCAACTTTATTTTGATTCGTTATGCCGAAGTCTTGCTGACGTATGCCGAGGCGCAGAATGAGGCGAATGGGCCCGATCAGTCGGTGTATGATGCCGTCGACCAATTGCGTAGGCGTCCGGATATTGCTATGCCGGAAGTTCCGAAAGGCTTGACGAAAAATCAGATGCGTGAGGTAATCCGCCGTGAACGCCGCATCGAACTGGCCTTTGAAGGACTTTATTATTCAGATATATTGCGTTGGAAAACCGCCGAGAAAGAAAATAATGGCATGATGAATAATAATGAGGGAATAGAGGTCGTGAAACGTTCTTTCAATCCCGACCGGGATTATTTATGGCCGATCCCTTACAACCAGACGGTCTTAAACCCGAATTTGGAGCAAAATCCTGACTGGGACTAAAGCGAGGCAACATTTTGAAAATGAATCGGGAAGATAAAACAAATCGTTTCTTTTAAAAAAGCGGTTATCCTGGGAAGGGGAGGGAATCTATGTATTAGGTATAGGAAAAGGCATGCCGACGATTTTGTTGTGACAGCAACCGACAAGGAGATATGGGAAAATAGGATGAAGACGGGCATTTGGAAAGCATCCTGACAAATCGAGGGATCGGCGCGCGACAAGGCGTTTCAGAACAGATGGTATCTAAAAAGAAGTTGCGGAAAAGTTGCCGGGCCGGTGCAAATTTAGTAATTTTGAACTTCAATTTGCCCGGATTGTATCTGTATCTGACTGATTCGTAGCCTATTACGGATTGCGGTCAGATTCCAGGTCCGGCAATCGACAGCTTGTCTTATTTTTATATATTCTGGTTATAAATGAATGAAAACAATGAAAATAATCTGCAAACTCACGCTGCTGTTTCTTTTCTTTTCGGCGGCGGCCGCCTTCCCTTCCTGCAAGGAAAAGCGCGGAGAATTAAAGCCTATCCGGTATATCGGAAGCTATAACCGCGATTTCAGAGATCTGAACGACCTGCATCTGGAAACGGCCCGCAAAATCGGCATTCAACCGGTCGCTTCGCGGGAAGAAGCCCGGAAGGCTTCGAAGAAGATGGACGAAATCAAAACGAATGAGTATTACGAGGTGGAAGAGCTTACCCATTCCATTCCGTTTCTGGTGTCGGAGGCTTCGGGATTGCTGGAAGACATCGGGAAGAATTTTCAGGATTCGTTGTATAACCTGAACGCGCCTTTGTACAAGATCAAGGTCACGAGCGTGACCCGCACGGTGGAAGACGTGAAAAAGCTGCGGAAAAGAAATTATAATTCCAGCCTGAATTCGGCTCATCAATACGGCACCACCTTCGACGTATCGTGGGCCCGGTATGTCAAGGTAGACGAAAAGGATACGATGACGATCCAGGCTGACCGCCTTAAAATGGTGCTGGCCGCCGTGCTGCGCGATTTGAAGAAAGAGGGCCGCTGTTATGTGAAGCACGAACGCAAACAGGGGTGCTTTCATATTACTGCCCGGCAGTAATTACGACTCGGCAGTAATCCGTATCGTCGCGAATGCCGGAACCGGCCGGCGAAAGGAGCCCGTGCAGCAATCGGGCGATCCGGAAGCGGGGCGTCCGGAAGGGAAGCAGGGCCGTCGCGCAGCTTAGCTTGCTTCGGCCAATGCCCGGCTATAGGCGCGGTAATCGGCGGCCGAAAAGCAGCACATCACCACCGGCCCGAAATCGGGGTGTGCTTCCAGAAACGTTTTGATTTCCCGGATGGCGATGCGGGCGGCCGCTTCTACCGGATAGCCGTATACGCCGGTGCTGACGGATGGGAAAGCGACGGTACGAAGGCCGTTTTTTTCCGCCAGTTCCAGCGACCGGCGATAGCAGGAAGCCAGCAATTCCGGTTCGCCGTGGTGTCCGTCGCGGTAGATGGGGCCTACGGTATGGATCACGAAACGGGCCGGCAAGCGGTAGCCTTTCGTTAGTTTGGCTTCTCCGGTGGCGCAGCCGTGCAAAGTGCGGCATTCGGCCAGCAATTCCGGGCCGGCTGCCCGGTGAATGGCGCCGTCTACTCCGCCGCCGCCCAGCAAACGCTGATTGGCGGCATTCACGATGGCATCTACCTTGAGGGTGGTGATGTCGGCTTGTACGATTTGTATCCGGTCTGATGCCGGCGAGGGGTAAGTTTCCATAAGCTGTTTTTTTACAGGTTGACTAGGTCGATGGCGTAGGCGGATCGGCCTTATCCCAGGCATCGGCTCTATTTTATAAGCCGGCTTTGTCCGACGGGCCGGTTTATCCTTGGAAGTTAGCTTTATCGGTCCCGTGGGCCGGCTTTACATGCCTGACCGGTCTTGTTTAAACAAGCGGTCTTGCCGTTCGGTTCGGCGCAGGCCGCTTATCAACCGGCCGGTTCCGCCGGTTGGCAGCCGGCGCAATAATAGATGCTGCCTCCCATATAGTTTTCCTTGCGGATTACCTCGCCGCAACGCGGGCAGGGCTGTCCGGCCGTATCCTTCGAAAGGAAGGGTATATACCCGCCGCAGCGTCCGTATAGATCGGTCTCCGAGTTACGGCCGCCCTCCGCATAAATCCGCCGCAGTGTCCGGCCTATGGCGGCATACAGCGTTTCTTTTTCTTTTTCCGCCAGGGTAGCGATCTTTCGCTTGGGATGCAGGCGGGCTTCGTACAAAATATCTTGCAAAACGCCGTTGCCCAGCCCGGGAATGCGTTGCTCGGTTGCCAGAAACGCCTTGGCCGTTTTCTTCTGTACGTCTTCGGCGTCGATCAACTGCCGGAAATAAGAAAGGGTGAAGGCCTCCGACATCACCTGCGGTTTGTCCTTGGCCGCTTCGTAGTATCCGACTGCCATCGACCCGTACCGGTCGCCGTGGAAACAACTCAGCCCGCCGTACATCCTGACGGAGACCGCAAGGCAGCTTTCATCCTCGAAACCTATCAGCAACTGGTGTTTGGAAGGCAGGGGTTCGCCCGGCTGGAGGTAGCGCAGGTTTACGCCGTCGCTCAGTACCAGATGGGTGTTCCCTTCGATCAACCAGTCGATCATGCCGCCCCGGGCCACGATTTTTTCAATGCGCTTGCCTGCGAGCCGCTCCGGATACGTGGCCGGATCGCCGTTGAACCAGGCGAATTTATGAGGCGTATGGCCTGCTGCTACTTCGATAATCCGCTTGCCGCCGAGGGCGCGGTTCAATTGTTCCGACAAATAAAGTGCTTCCGGTGCTTCGAGCATAATTTACAGGTATCTATGGGGTTATTCAAAACGCAATATTAAAAAAGAAAGCGCAAACCTGCAAGAAGATTTAGGTTTTTATATTTCTTCCTCTACCGGGAATAACGTATATTTGTCCTCCTTGCCATCGATTGTATTAGGTATGAATGAAACGGTGCTCGAAAAATTGAAGATACTGGCCGAGTCGGCCAAATACGACGTCTCCTGCGCGTCCAGCGGTACCTCCCGGTCGTCTAAGAAAGGGGGGATAGGAAACGCTGTAGGCTGGGGAATCTGCCATAGTTTCGCCGAAGACGGCCGCTGTATCTCGCTGCTGAAAATCATGCTTACCAATTATTGCATATACGATTGCGCGTATTGCATCAACCGGCGCAGCAACGATTTGCCGCGGGCCACGCTCTCGGTGTCGGAACTGGTCGACCTTACTATCGAGTTTTATCGCCGCAATTATATCGAAGGCTTGTTTCTCAGCTCGGGCGTGGTGCGCAGTCCCGATTATACGATGGAGCGGTTGGTAAGGGTAATCAAGGATCTGCGCCTGATTCACCGTTTCAACGGATATATCCATATGAAGAGCATCCCGGGATGTAGCCAGGAACTGGTCAACGAGGCCGGTTTGTATGCCGACCGGTTGAGCGTGAACATCGAAATCCCGAACGAACAAAGTTTGCAAACCCTGGCTCCGGAGAAAAATTTCCAAAGTGTTTTCACCCCCATGCGCTATATTCAGCAAGGCGTGTTGCAAAGCGCCGAAGAGCGGAAACGGATGCGGCATGCGCCCCGGTTCGCCCCGGCCGGGCAGAGCACGCAGCTTATTGTGGGGGCCACGCCCGATTCCGACAAGGACATCCTGGGGCTTTCGGCGGCGCTTTATCGTCGTCCTACGTTGAAAAGGGTGTATTACTCCGGCTTCGTGCCCGTCAATAGCTACGATAACCGGCTGCCCGCCCTGAAACAGCCGCCCCTGGTGCGCGAAAACCGGTTGTATCAGGCTGATTGGCTGATGCGTTTTTACCAATTCCAGGTACATGAAATCGTCGACGACGCTTATCCGGACCTGGATCTGGAAATCGATCCGAAACTGGCCTGGGCTCTCCGGCATCCCGAGGCGTTTCCGGTCGACATCAACCGGGCCGATTATGAAATGTTGCTGCGGATTCCGGGAGTGGGGGTGAAGTCGGCCAAGCTCATCGTCATTTCTCGTAAACATGGCCGACTGGGAGCGGAGCAGTTGAAAAAGATGGGGGTGGTGATGAAGAAGGCGCAGTATTTTATCACGTGCCGGGAGTTGCCGGTGCAGACGGTCAACGAGCTGTCGCCCGAAGCCGTGCGCCGTATCCTGGCGCGCAAGCCGGGCAAAAAGACCGACGAGCGGCAGTTGGTTCTCCCTTTTGCCGACTAGGGGATAACTGGCGGGTGAGGCTAGCCGACGACGATTGGCGGCCCTGCGGAAAGACGACGACCGGCACACGGCGAAGCGAGGGCTGTAACCGATTCCCCCCGTTTTATCTGTTTCGTCGGTTCAGGCGGGGCGTTGAAGGAGAAAAAAGAAAAAGCAATGATTATTTTTTATTATGATAAGACATTCGAAGGGTTGCTGACGGCCGTTTTCGAAGCCTATTCCCGCCGGACGTTTCCCGACAAGCTGCTGGCGGAAGGAGAGGTGCCGCCTTTGTTTTGCGACGAGGTGTTTACCGTGGTTTCCGACCGGGCCAAAAGCGACCGGGTATGGAAGGCCTTACAGAAAAAATTAACTTCTATTTCGCTTACCGGCCTCACGCTGGTCTGGCTTTCCGAATTGCCGGGTTCCGACGCGCTTTTGTTTCGCTATATCCGCAAAGTAATCGATTCTCCGCATGCCAAAGAAACCGATTTCGGCGATCCCGACGTGCTGGAAATGTCGAAAATATGGAAAAAGGTGGGCAACGAGCGGGGCCATGTGGTGCAGTTTCTGCGTTTTCAGAAAACGGCCGACGGCATTTTTTTCGCCGCCTTGTCGCCTGTCTACAACGTGCTGCCGCTTACCGTCTCGCATCTGAAAGACCGTTTTGCCGACCAGCGGTGGCTTCTGTACGATTTGAAGCGGGAGTACGGCTATTATTACGATCTGAAGGAGGTGGCGGAAATCCGTTTCGCGGAAAAGGAGCATCATCTGCTCACCGGATGGCTGAGCGAAGAGCTGATGGACAAAGACGAGAAACTGTTTCAATCGCTTTGGGCTACCTATTTCCGGTCGATTGCGATTAAAGAGAGAATCAACCCGAAGCTGCACCGCCAGATGATGCCGGCCCGCTTCTGGCCTTATTTAACTGAAAAACGTCCTGAAAATGATCCGACTCGCTCGCCCCGAAGAAAATGAACGGCTGGTAAAGATTTGGCTCGACGCTTCGTTGGCCGCTCATTCGTTTATTCCTGCCGCCTACTGGCGGGAGCAGGCCGATGCCATGCGCCTTCGCTATCTTCCTTCCGCCCGCAACTGGGTATATGTGGCTCCCGATACGGGGGAACCGGCAGGGTTTATTTCGCTCCGGGGTAATTATATAGCCGCCTTGTTCGTCTCGCCGGCCCGGCAGCGCGAAGGCATTGGGAGCCGGCTTTTGGCTTGGGTCATGGCCGGGCGGCCCAGTCTGGAATTGTCGGTTTATGTAGAAAACGCGAGGGCTGTGGCTTTTTACCGGCGGCACGGGTTCCGGGTGTTGCAAACCCGGTCTGATCCGGCAACCGGCCGGTCGGAATACCGGATGGCTTTTTCCGGCCCCGGCTCGCGCATTGCCCGCGAAAAGCGGGTGGCGGGGCTGATGATCCGGCTGTATTGCCGGAAAAAGGAGCATAACCTTACGCTTTGCCCCGAGTGCGCGGAGCTTCTGGCTTATGCCCAAGCCCGGTTAGACCGGTGTCCGTTCGGGGAGGAAAAAACTTCTTGCCAGCGGTGCCCGGTGCATTGTTATCGTCCCGCCATGCGGGAGAAGATGAAAGCCGTCATGCGTTTTTCCGGCCCCCGCATGCTGCTGTATGCTCCCTTGGAAGCGCTTCGGCATTTGCTGAGGAAGTAATGGGCTTTCGGGCCTGTGGCAAGAGCCGGACAAGGAGGTTGCCGGGTGAAATGTTCCTTTCGGCTGTTTTTTCCTAAGCCTGCTTTTTCCACCGTTTCAGGGTGGGGAAGTAGCGTCTCATCTCCGCTGCTGCTTCCTCGGGGGTGTATTTTACCTCCGAATCCCGGTTGAATTCTTCCAGAAATTCCACGCAACGGGCTATCATTTCTTCCATCGTGCAGTCGTGGGCGAACCGGCCGCCGGCGTAACAGTAGATGCAGTAATCCGTTTCGGCCGTGCCGTCGGCCCGGGTTCCGTAGTGCGCCGGATCGGTTAGCGGCATGCCGCAACTCTGGCAATACAAAGGTTCTTTCTGTGTTTCCATTTTTATTCGTTTTTTGTGTAAGCAGGCGGAGGCGGGGCGGGGGAAGACGAGGGTTTGTCGGCCTCGTGTATCCGCGCATAGGCCTCCTTGGTCAATTCGTACGTATAGAAAGAGCGGCCGGTTCCGGTCGTGCCGGTTTCGATGCGGCTCATCTGCATTTTCTCGCACAAGCGTACCGAGGCTTCGTTTGCCGCATACATGCGGGCTACGATCTTCTCCGTCCGGGGCAGCGCGAAACCATACGCTATCAGGCCGCGACATAGCTCCGTGCCGTATCCTTTTCCCCATAAGCCGGGGGCGAGAATATAACCGAGCTCGCGTATCGAAGGCGTATCGTACGAGTCGAACAGACCGGCTTCTCCGGCTATTTCCCCGGTTTCCTTCACTTCCACGGTAAGCAAACAGGGGCCGCCCGGCTCGGGGCTGTTGCAGCGGCTGTACTTGGTTTTCAGTTCTGCGAGCGTCCAGTCGTAACGGCCGTCGGAAATATAGCGCATCGCTTCTTGGGAGGTATAAAACGAAAGAATGGCCGGAAAATCCGTCTCTTCCGTATCTCGTACAATCAATCGGGGCGTGGCGAAGCGTATCATAGGCCGTTCCTCCCGGATTTAAGTAATTCGTAGAGATGGACGTCGATAAAGCGGTCGTTTTTAAAAGCGGCTCGTTGCATGATCCCTACTTTGCGGAAGCCTGCTTTTCCCAACACGCGCATCGAGGCCCGGTTGTGTTCGTATACCTGGGCGTATATTCTTTCCAGCGTGGTGTGGCGGAAGATATAGGCCGTCAGCGCCTCGACGGCGTCGCTCAGGATACCCCGGTTCCAATAGGTTTCGCCTATCCAGTAGCCTATCTCCGCATTGAAACGCTCCACGTCGGTTTGCGGCTCGAAACCGATGCCGCCTACGGCTTTGCCGTCTACTTCGAGGGCGAAATCCTGAGGATAGGGTTTCCGCCGGGTAGAGGCGATATACTCGCGGGCATCTTCCACGGTGTACGGATAAGGTACGGCATCCCGTATGTTGTTCCAGATAGCCGGATTGTTCATTTCGGCGGCCAGGGAAGTTTCGTCGCCGGGTTGCCAGGAACGGATCAGGTAGCCTTTCCGGCGGATGGGCAAATGGGGGGCGTCCATATAAAAACTGATTAATAGGGTTCATACTTACCGTCGGCGACGATGAAAGAAGGCGGTTGCGCGGCATACGGGGGCCGGAAGAAACCGCTGTGCTTTTCGTTTGCCTTGGTTTCCCGTGCTTGGGGCGGGATAGGGGCAAATATAGGATTATAATTCGGAATGTGTGCAGCCGGAAAGTTGATTTCGGAAGCCGGCCGATGTTTTTTCTTCGAAGAATCAACCAAATAGAGGGAGCGGGATACGAACTAAAACCGTTGCGGTTTGTTGAAACTATAACAGCAATTGTTTTTATCCGACATACAACTTATTATGGTACAGAAGAAAAAGAAAAAGGCCAGGCATTTTTGGAGGGACGCCCTGATTGTGGCCGGCGTCCTTTTTGCTCTTAATCTGTATCTTACCACCAGGCTGGAACGTTATCTCCGCAAAGAGCTGGTGGAGCGCACCGCCAAGGCCACCGACGGGTTTTACCGGTTGGGTTTCGACGATTTGTCGGTTAGCTTTTTCAAAGGAGAGCTTAGCCTGCAAGGTATCCGGCTCGCGCCCGATTCGGCGGTATTCCGGGCATGGAAGCAGAGCGACAGCTTGCCCGATACCTATGTGCGGGCGGCTATCGGCAAGATTGGTTTCAAAGGGCTTAACCTGACCTGGCGGTGGAATTTCAAGCAACTCGATTTTTATTCGTTCGAGGTGAAAGATCCGCAGATCGAAGTCTTCGGCACCTTGTCGGCCGATTCTTCTCTTCAGGTGGCGAAGCCTGCCCGGAGCAAGACTTTATACGAATTGATTTCTCCCTATATCGATGTGCTGAGCGTGGGCCGGCTCGATCTGGAAAATGCCGACCTGACTTATTCGGTGGAAGATTCCGTGGCGCCTATGACCTATGCGCTCCGGAAGGCTACTTTTCACGGTTATGGCTTTTTGCTCGATTCCACTTCTTCGGAAAGCGGAAAATTGCTTTATCTGGATCATTTCGATTTTCATACCGCCCAGCCTCAAACCTTGCTCTTCAATAATGATTTCCGTCTGACTGCCGACAGTATCAGCCTTAGTACGGTCGATTCGGTAGTTTATGTCGGCCCTGTGCGTATTATTCCTCAAGAGGCGCTTTGGGCAGGCAGGCGCGAGCGGCCGAATCCTATCCTGGAAGCGTCTGTCCTGACGGTCGAGGCCGACGGGATTGCCTTTGAGCGGCGGAAAGGGCGGAATTACCTCCGGGCGCGGTCGTTCGAAATCAGCGAGCCTCGCATGCGTGCTTTCCGCCGGGTTTCCGAGGGAGAAGACGAGGCGGCGGCGGATCGGAACTTAAAGGGAAAAAAAGTAGTTCCGGCCGCCCGGCCGGACCGTTTCGACGGCGATTCCTTGGTGCGCGCCCTGTCGTTGTACGAATTGATTGCGCCCGTGTTACGTAGCATATCCATCGGGCAGGTAGCCATTGGCAATGCCAAGTTGCAGTATGCCCAGGCCCTGGGCGATTCGGTGGAAACCTACCGGCTGGAACATTTCGATTTTACAGGCGACGATTTTCTGATCGATTCCCTTTCGGTCGAGAAACAGCGGTTCGGCTATTTCCGACAGATTGCTTTCGAGGCTTCGGGTATCCGGGCGGAACTGACTTCCCGCAACCATGATCTTTCCGTCGGCCGGCTGGCGTTGAATACGGAGAAAGGGTATCTGCAAATGGAAGACCTCGATTTGCAACCCCGTTCCCTCCGTAGCCGGCGCGACTATCTGACGGCCCGTATCGATACCGCCCGGCTGGATAGTCTGGAGTATGAAAAAGGGGTAAGCGTGGGGCTTTTCCGCATCAGCTCGCCGGAAATCCGGTATGTAAAAGCGGCCTCCCGGCGAGCGGGCAGAGGCAAGCCGTCGGTTGCCGGCGATCCGGTGGATGTCGATGCCGTTTTAAATCCGTTCTTCCGTTATCTTACCATCCGGCGTATCGAGTTGCAAAATGCCTCCGTCAGCCTGACCGACCGGGCCGAAAAAGGTAGCCCGGTTTACCGCTTGGATCATTTCAACGGGTATGCTACGCGTTTCCGTGTCGACCGGGAGACCGGACGGCAAGACGGCTTGTTCTTCGCCTATGACGATTTCGGATTCGATTTCCGGAATTTTAATAATCGCTTGCCGGGCACGCCTTACCGGTTGGCTATCCGCAGCGGGCGGTTGTCGACGGCTGCCGGAAACGGACGGTTGGAAGGCGTACGGCTGATCGGCGCGGGCTCGGATTCTTTTTCCGGGGCCGGGAACGGTTCGGGCGTAGGTTCTCAGCCCCTTGCCAAGGCCGGCGTGCCTGCCGGGCTAAATGCCGGCGGAAAAGGCAGGATAACGACCGGCGTGAAAGTCGGAGGTCCCTCCCATGCCGGTAAAGACAACCGGAAGAATGATTCGTTGGAGCTTTCGGTTCCCCGCGTGGATATACACGGTATCCGCTTGGGGAGCGCTCAACCCTTGCGGTCGTGGAAAGTAGGCGTTCTGCGGTTGGAAAAACCGGCGATACGCATGAAAGAGGCCGGTCGCGAAGCTATTCGTTCGGCGGCGGCCCGGATCGAAGTGAAATCGTTGGCTTATACCCCGGCCTTGTTTCATATCGGAGAGGTGAATCTGATCGCTCCCGAGGTCGATATGGCTTTCTCTGCCGCTGCTCCGGCAGAAGCGGCAGGGGCAAAGGATACTGTAGGCAAAGTGGTGATTACGGAACCGGTTCTGCCCGGAGATAAAGTAGCCGGCGCACTGCCCCCCGATACGCTTTTGTCTGCTATGGTTGTAGCGGTGCAACCGGCTTCCTCTTCCGATACGCTTTCTTCCGGGGCGACTATTGCTTCCGCATCCTGTGTTCCTTCCGAGCCGGCTGATTCTTCCCGGCGGCCCGGATCGTTAGCTTCTTCCGCATTGTCCGTGTCGTCTGCCTCTGTCGCGCCGGCGGCCCGTTCAGCATCCTGCGGAGCGCGGGAAAAAGCCGCCTCCGATTGGTACCGCACGCTGGAGAAATACGCTTCCCGGATTACGTTGGATAAGTTTCATTTGGAAGAGGGCAGGCTGCATTATACCTGGGCGGCTTCTTCGCCGGTTTTGGCGGTAGACAACCGTAGCCGGCTATCCCTCGACCTGGCCGATCTCGTCATCTCTCCTAAGGAGCGCACCACGGATTTCGGCGCGTTCCGTTTCCAGGGCGAAGATCTTCTTTTCCCTTTGAACGGCGGCTTCTATGCCCTGAAAATGGCCCGGCTGACGCTGGACGACGAACGGCTGCAAATCGACAGCATACACCTGGTTTCGCCTTATCCCAAGTTGGAATTTGCCTATTATCAGCCTCACCATAAGGATTGGTTCGATGTGGCAGCCCGCACCGTCGTGGTCGAAGGAATCAACCGCAGGCGTTTGCTCGCCGACTCCTGCCTGGAGGCCCGCGAATTGAGGGTCGATGATATTTTGCTTCAGAATTACAAAAACAAACAAATACCGATTACGCCCCATATCGTGCCGATGTTATATACGGTTATCCAGCAAGCTCCTTTCAAATTTTCCGTGCACGAGGCGTATATTCGCCGTTTCAACGTGATTTACGAAGAACTGGCCAAGAAAGGCACCAGCCTGGGGCGTTTGGTTTTTACCGATATGAACGGCCATGTTTCCGGCCTGACCAATATCCCCTCCCGGTTCGATCAATACATCCGTTTGGAAGCTACCGGCAATATGATGGCTGAAGGGCCCTTCCACGCGGTTTGGCAATTGCCGGTAGATCCGGCCAACGACCGCTTTCTGTTGCAGGCCCGCCTCGACAGCCTGGATTTAACGACGCTGAATCAGATTATCACCCCATTGGCCAGCGCCCAGGTGAAAAGCGGAAAAGCCTATGCCATTCGCTTTCATATGGACGCCGGCAGTCCGGGCGGGACGATCGATCTGGCTGTGCCTTATCGGGGGCTGAAAGTGGCCTTGCTGAAAAAGAAAGACGAAGGCGAGTTGGCGGATCGCAGTTTCCTGAGCGGTTTGGCTAATATGCTGCTCAAGCACGACAATCCGAGTTATCCCGAACGGCCGGATAGCCAATTAAGAGAAGTGCATCGGTATGTGGAACGCGATCCTTATCATTCTACTTTCAATTATTTGTGGCAGTTGCTCAAACCGGCTCTGATCGAAACGGTGGGCGTTACCCGCACCGAACAGAAGATAGCGAAGGGGATAGGCGGCTTCATTGCCAAAATTAAAAACTTTTTTAGCTTTGGAAAAAAGAAGAAAACCGAAGAACTGTCGTCGGATACGTTTATTTTGACAGAAGAAGAGCTTACCCCTGAAAGAAAGTGAAAGCTTTCGGACAAGGCCGAACTTTTACCGTCGGGAAAAGTTATTAGAGGACGGCTCTTTAAGGGAGTTGCGACAGTATTCATTTAATTTTAAGCAATATGGCATCTTCTGATATTTCTTCTACAACCTATAACCGGCACCGGAAGCTGGATACTAGCACGGTACCCGAATTGGATTTGAACCGCTTTCTGGGGCGGTGGTACGAAATAGCCCGCTTCGATCATCGTTTCGAGCGGAATCTGGTGGGCGTGACGGCTGATTACAGCTTGTTGCCCGACGGAAAAATACGGGTGGTCAACGGCGGATACCTGCTCGATTTCAACGGGCGGCACAAACAAGCCGTGGGGAAAGCCAAACGGCCCGATCCCGCCAGACCGGGCCAATTGAAAGTTTCTTTTTTCCTTTGGTTCTATACCGACTATAATGTGATGGAACTGGACGAGGATTACCAATATGCGTTGATCGGCAGCAATACCGACCGGTATTTATGGATTTTAAGCCGTACCCCTTCGATGCCGATGCCCACGCTGAACCGGCTGATCGACGAGGCTTATGCCCGCGGTTACGATACCGACAAATTGCTGTGGGTACCGCAAAAGGAAGATTTGGTTTAAACAAAGAGAGGGTTAGCGTAAAAAAAATAGTTATGGAACAGCAGAAAAAATACGAAGTACTTCATTATCCGGCCGAACATCGGTTTGAGGTAAAAGAGGAGGGTTTGACGGCCTATGTGGAATACGAACTGACCGACGACGGTTTGGATATTCTCCATACCGTCGTTCCCCGGCCGTTGGAAGGACGAGGCATTGCTTCGGCGCTGGCGCGGTTTGCCTACGACTTTGCCCGGGCAAACGGGCTAAAGCCCGAGGCCTCATGCTCGTATGCGATAGCCTGGCTGCAAAAACATCCCGAGTATAGCAAACCGGATGCCGGCTAGTCGCATATCCGGATACCGAGCAGGCGGGCCAATTCGAGAGCTTGGAGCGAAGTAACTACCGCTCCTTTCAGCTCGCCTGCCGCTATGCCGCTCACCCGGATGCCGGTAATATCGCAATCGGAAAGGTCGATTCCTCCAAGGGAAGTACGATGAAACTCGGCTTCCGACAGGTTGCATCCGCTGAACTCCGTATCGGTAAGCCGGCAGTTGTCGAAGGCCGCTCCCCTGAGCAGGCAATCTCGGAAACCAAGGTGGCGAAGTTTGCCCTCCGATAAATTCAGGTATTCCGCCCGGCAGTCGGTGAATACTACCTGGTTAAAGATCGAATCGGAAAGATCGGTGCCGGTCAGCTTGCATCCGGTAAATTCCACCCGGTGAAAGCCGCAGCCCGAAAGCCTGACATTCGACAAATCGCAATGAGAGAATACGACGTCGCTGAACTGGGATTTATGAAACCGGCAATTGCTGAAAAGGATATGGTCGAACCGGCAACTGCTGACGGAGGAAAATTCGCAATTTACCTCTTCCACGGTTTCATGGTCGAAAGCGGAACCGGCCAGTTCGTTTTCAGGGGCGGAGAGGGCGGCCGGCAAACCGGCTTTTAGCCGGGGAGGAGTGATATTCTGCATAGTCAAATCTTATTTCTTAGGAAGTATAATTGTATGAATATATCTTCGTTTTATTTATTGGGAAACAAAGATAGTGCAAACCGAGTGCAGAAGCAAAACTTGTTTTGATTCTGCCGAGGTGCCGCCTATCTTGGATTTGATTCTTTGAATCAAAGTAGTGCAAACCGAGTGCAGAAGCAAAACTTGTTTTGATTCTGCCGAGGCGCCGCCTATCTTGGATTTGATTCTTTGAATCAAAGTAGTGCAAACCGAGTGCAGAAGCAAAACTTGTTTAGATTCTGCCGAGGTGCGGCCTATCTTGGATTTGAAACAAACCTAAGCTCCCCGTACGGCAACAACCTGCTTTTCGAGCCTTAAAGAACACTATTTTTAGCAAGATAGGAAAAGCCTTTTAACCGATTCCCGCTTACCTTTGCATCGAAATCCAGAAAATATGAAGGCAGACACAACGACGAAAGAAGAATACCATGCGCGGATCAACCGCTTGATAGAATACATCAACAATCATCTCAACGAAGAAATCGACTTAAACTTTCTGGCAGAGATGTCGGGATTTTCCCCCTGGCATTTCCATCGGATCGTAAGCGCTTTCCTGGGCGAACCGCTGGGAGCCTTCATCGTCCGCATGCGCATCGAGACGGCCGCTCGGTGGCTGCGGTATACCGACCTTCCCGTCAAGGAAATTGCTTACAAGGTAGGATACGACGTACCTTCTTCCCTGTCGAAAGTCTTCCGTCAGTTTTACGGGATTTCGCCTCAACAATACAGAAACGATAAAACATTCGTCATTATGCAACCAGCTAAAGTAAAAACCGACCTGGATCTCCAGGTGGAAATTAAAGAAGTACCTGCCTGGCAGGCTATTTATATCTGTCGCCGCGGCGATTACCGGCAAGTAGATTATGCCGGCACCTGGAGGGCGCTTATGGAATTTGCCCGCTCGCAAGGCGCCGAATTGCTCGACCCGTCGCCGCTTTGCATCTATCACGACGATCCGAAAGTAACCCTTCCCGAACGTCTCCGCACCGATATTTGCATGCGTGTTTCTGCGGAAGTGACCCCCAAAGGAGAAGTAGGAGTAAAAAACGTGTTGGGCGGCCGTTACGCCGTTTTCCTCTACAAAGGGCCGTACAACCAATTGCAATCGGTATATGACACGATTTACGCCCAGCGTATTCCGGAACTGGAATGCACCCTGCGCGACGATCCGAGCGCGGAACGCTACCTGAACGATCCCTGCACCACCGATCCTTCCGAATTATTGACCGAAATTTATATTGCGGTAGAATAAGAAATTGTTTTGATTTTTTACAAACAGCCCTCTCGACTCATCAGGCGAAAAAATCAAAACAGCTTCTAAGAAAGAACAACTTAACTCCGGGCGTCGGCCACAAGCCTGCTTCCCAAGCCGAGCCTTCCCGGCAAGCCCCGGAGTTTTTTATTTCCCGGCCTCCGTTTCAGCCCAACACGGTAGCTACCACCCTCCGGCCCCCGCCCCGGTTGCGGAATTCGCACAAATAAATACCTTGCCAGATACCCAGGTTCAACCGGTGCCGGCTGACCGGGATCGCCAAACCGGCGCCGAGCAGTACCGACTTGGCATGGGCCGGCATATCGTCGTCGCCCTCGGCCGTATGGCGGTAATAAGGCTCTCGTTCGCGCACCAACCGGTTGAAAATCGCTTCCATATCGAGCGGCACATCGAGATCGGCGTTCTCGTTGAGCGTAAGAGCGGCCGAAGTATGTTTGATAAATAAATGCACCAGCCCCGTTTCAGGCAGCGGCGGCAGATTTCTTACAATCTCTTCCGTAATCAAATGAAAGCCCCTCAGGCGGGGCCGAAGCGTAAATTCGGTCTGCGTAATCATATCGCCCGGTCGTTACCCCTCCACTATTTTATAACCGGCCACCGTCAGAGCCTGGCGGATTTCGTTGATCTGTTGCTGATTGCGCGTCTCCATTTCCAGATGCAGATAACAACCGTTGATGTCGGCCGTATGGCTCACCCGTTCGTGATAAACCGACACCACGTTGGCCCCCGTTTCGGCAATGATGCGCGATACCTGTTGCAACTGCCCCGGCTTATCCACCAATTCGATCGTCATGCTGCACGAACGCCCCGATTTCTGCAACCCCCGGCCGATTACCCGGGAAAGAATCGTAACATCGATATTGCCGCCCGACACCAGGCAAATCACCTTTTTCCGGCTTACCGGAACCTTATTAAACATGGCCGCCGCCACGGCTACCGCCCCTGCGCCTTCGGCAATCAGCTTCTGCTGTTCGATCAACGCCAGGATAGCGGTAGAAATTTCATCGTCGGTCACCGAAACGATTTCGTCGACATATTGCTGGCAAAGATCGAAGGTATGTATCCCCGGCTCTTTTACCGCGATTCCGTCGGCTATGGTTCGTACCCGGTCGAGCCGGCGGATTTTTCCCCGCCCGATGGAATCGAGCATGCTGGGCGAGCCGGCGGCCTGCACGCCGTATACCTTCACCTGCGGGTTGAGGTTTTTGATGGCATAGGCAATGCCCGAAATAAGACCGCCCCCGCCTATGGGTACGATAACGGCCTCCACCTCCGGCAACTGCTGCAACAGTTCCAGCCCGATAGTGCCCTGCCCGGCAATCACGTCTACATCGTCGAAAGGATGGATAAACGTATACCCTTTTTCGTCGCGCAATTGCAAGGCTTTTTTATAGGCATCGTCATACACGCCTTCCACCAGGCAAACATCCGCCCCGTACCCCTTGGTAGCTTCTATTTTCGAGATGGGCGCATTATCGGGCAGGCAGATCAGCGACCGGATACCGTGCGTGGAAGCCGACAGCGCTACTCCCTGGGCATGATTGCCGGCTGAACAGGCTACCACGCCCTGCGCTTTCTCGGCTTCGGTAAGCTGGGCGATTTTAAAACAGGCCCCCCGCACTTTAAAGGAACCGGTCACTTGCAGGTTCTCCGGTTTGAGGTAAATCCGGCAGTCGGGATTGATATGGGGGGCATGAATGAGATCCGTACGGCGAATCACATTTTTCAAGGCATACGAAGCCTGGTATATTTTATCGAGTGTCAGCATGCTCTTTTTGTTAAAAACAGATATGCAAAAGTATAAAACCTGCGGGGCTATCGGGTATCGACGCTTGGATTTTAGTGTTTTTTAAACGCTCTTTTCTTCCCGGAAGACAGGAATCCTTTACCGGAATATCGGAATAAATAAGTATCTTCGTTTATCTGAAGCAGGGATAAGCCCTCCCGGCGCATAGGCCGGCAAAATTGTCGCTATGGCTGAAGGAGGCTAGCCCGGCCGGATAAGCAAAACGAGAAAGCTGGTTCGATTTTTCGGCCAACAGCCTGTTTATCCAAATCACAACAGTTTTTAAACTGATAAATAAAATCGTATGGTAGTAATAGATTTGACAAAAGAAGGTTTTATCGCCAATGTGGGCGATTTCGAATCCGACCCCGCGGGGTGGAAATATATCGGCAGCCGGCCTTGTCTGGTAGACTTTTCGGCTCCTTGGTGCGGCTATTGCCAACGGCTCGATCCTATCCTCGACGAGCTGGCTCGCGAATACGACGGGCGTATCTATATTTACAAAGTAAATGTCGATCAGGAAGAAGCCTTGGAAAACGCTTTCCGTATCCGCACCATTCCTACCTTGCTGTTCTGTCCGCTCGACGGGCCGCGCGAACATCTGCTCGGAACCATGGGCAAAAAAGAACTCAAAGAATTGATCGAGGAGAAGCTACTGAAATAAGAAGCGGCCGCTTTACCGCGGCCCTATCTTTCCCTTTTCCGGCATTTCTGTCCGTCGAATCTCTGCAAGCGGATTTTCGGCGGATAAGAAACGGCCTGGAAAAACGCTTTTTCCGGAAATTATTTCTTATTTTTGCCCCCATCGAGCGAAGATAGGCTATATCTCGCGATAGACCGTACCCATCGGTCTCCCCGTTTACGTTAGCCCTGCTTCTGCCGACCTACATAAAAAACCTGTATGCTATGAATAAACCCATGCTGAAAAAAGCCTGCGACCTGCGCCAACTCTATATCAACCTCAACAACGTGGGCGCCCTCTATCGTGAAAGGGAAGGCGGCGATTTTTACATCCCCTTGTACGAACGCAAGTTGAAAGAACTCAAAACTGCCCTCGCTATCGACCCCTATGCCCCCGACTGCTTTTACATTTACGGCCAACCCGGTTCGGGCAAATCGACGGCCCTCAATTATTTTGCCGACGCCGATTTGTCGGCCCGCTACGAAATCATCCTCATCAAAGGACGCGAGCTTTTCGATTTGCAGGACGTCGACATTATCGACGTATTGCTGATGTTCGCCCTCGACCTGCTGGCCCTTCTGAAAGACAAGTCGCTTTTCCAGACCGCCCTCGACAAAATCTACCGGCGATATGTAGAACACGAAGAACTCATTTTGGAATCGGAAAAGAAAACCCTATTCGAAGGAGCCGCCGAGATCCGGCTGGGCGTTACGCTGGCCGGCCTGCTCAAACTCTTCGGCATGGAAGCGCCTACCCAACTAAAAAGCGAGTATCACCTGGAAAAAAACAAACGGGAGCTCTGCCGGAAATTTTTCAGCGTCGGCAAATCCGAATTTCTCGGCCTCGTCAACCGGATGATCGGCCGCTATGCCGAGGAAAACGACGGCAAAAGCATCCTGGTTGTTTTCGACGACCTGGAAAAAATCGTGAATCCGGCCCAGGTACACGCCCTCTTTATCGAAAACCGGAATTACCTGACCGAGCTACAATGCAAAAAGATCATCATCACCCCCGTCAGCCTCGCCCTCGACGTTCGTTTCCTGCACGATGTGAAGGAATGCTTTCTGGGGTTGAAAATCAGAGAGCATGCGCGCGACGGCCGGCTCTCGGCCGCCCTGGGAGAAGACTACCGGCTGCTGTATGAAATCGCTTACCGGCGGGTAGCCAGCCGCGAGCTTTACCAGCCCGGCGTAATCGAGCAAGCCATCTGGTATTCTGGCGGCAATATCCGCCAGTTTATCCGCTTGCTGGGAGAAGCCTGTTTGCATTCCTATATGTGCGAAGGCCGTTCCATCTCGCCGGAAGATATGGAGATTGCGGTTTCGAAACTAAAGAAAAACATGCAGCCGGCTTTGATGAACAACCGGCGGTTGCTCCTGCTGCTCAAATCGGTCGGCGAACGCCGCTCCGGCACCACCGACGACCATGAGATGCTGGCCACCGCCCTTTCCTCCCTCTTTATATTCATCTATCAAAACGGCAATTGGTGGAGCAGCGTAAACCCGCTGCTGGAACAATCCGTCCGGCTATACCTGGAAGACGACTAACGATGAGCCGCCCCAAAACTCAACCGCCCGACCCTTGTTTGTCGCGCGAGCAAGCCCTGGCCCTCGATACCTTCCTCCGCCATCCGGCCTTGCATGCGGAAGAACTCTCGTTCGTAGGCTTCGTGGCCGTGTCGGAATACGCCCTGACCGGGAGATTCGTCCGCAGGCTGGCCGCCGGTTTGCCGCTTCGCGTGGAACCTATAGCCGAAATAGACGAATTAAGCCGCGTCTGCCGGGAAGGGAAAAGCGATAGCGTATATGTGATTCTGTGCAATGCTTTCCGTCCTTCGGAATTGGAGCAGACGGTTTATCCCGCCTTGTCGCTTTACCGCGATTTTATTTTCGAACGCCGGTTGAAGCATATCTACGTCGGCGATGCCGGTTTCCTGGCCGCCGCCCATCAACGCCTGCCCGATCTTTTCCTGATTCACCAAGCCGTCTTGCAACTCGATAATTTGCAGGCTACGGTTCGCCGCGATTTGGCCCAGGCCCATCTTTTCGCGCTCCCGAGCGAGCCGCACGACGCCTGGCCCGAACGATGGAGTGTAGCCGCCTGCCTCTCGCCCCCGCCTTTCGACCGTTCGGAAGGAGAGCGGCAAGCCCGGCAGTTGCTTTCCCTTTTGCCCGGCGCTTCGCCTTATACCGACGCCCTGCGTTCCCTGAATTTGTCGGCCCTCTACCTCATCATGCGCGACTATGGAAAAGCCGCCGCCGCGTTGGAGGAAGCCGAACGCTTGGCCGCCGCAACCGGCAGCCGGGAATTTGCGGAAGCGGCCGCTTTGCACCGGGCTTTTCTGCTGCGCGGACAAGGCCGCTGGACGCAGGCTGCCGAAGCCTTTCGACATTTTCTTCGCGAGCAACTCCCCGCCGTCCGCCCCATCCTCCGCATCACGGCTTGCGCCGGCCTGGGCGATTGCCTCAGGCTTTTAAACCGTCCCGACCAAGCCCTCCGCTGTTTTCGCGAAGCCCTCGGCCTCTGCCCGGAAGCCGGCGTGTCGTTGTTGCAGGCGCTCACTTGGGTAAAGATAGGAGAAATCCATGCCCGCCGGGCCGCTTTTCCGGCTGCCAGGCATTATTACCGCCAGGCATTGGCCGTTTATACCTCTCGCCGTTGCCGCATTTCGTTCGCTTATACGCTGTTAAGCCTGGGCTACACCTACAGCCTGACCGACGACCGGCGTTTTGCGGCCGCCTATTACCGGGAAGCCCTTTCTCTTTTCCGTGCGGCAGGGCTTGCCGGGGGCAAGGTAGCGGCTTTGGTTTGCCTGGCTCGTACCTTTCTGGAAAAAGCCGAAGCGGGAGAAAAAGAGGCTGACAACCGGATTTCCGCCTACCTGGCGGAAGCCGTGCGATGGGCCGGCCGAGAGAATGAACCGGCCTGGCTGGCTGAAATCGAAACCTGCGCCGGGCGGCTGGCCGGACTTAAAGGAGAAACGGGCTATGCGGAAACAGCCTTTCGCCGGGCCATTGCGCTCTGGCAATCGCTGGCCCCTTTCGGCGAACGGGAAAAAGAAGTCGTATATGCCTTATTGGGGAGCAGTCAGGCCCGTTCCGCCCTCACGGCCCCGGAGGCCCTGGCCTACCTTACCCACGTAAAGCTCTATTTCGACCGCACGGCCGATATGCCGAGCCGGATTTATACCTACCGGTCGCTGGGCGATATGTATAAAGAACAAGGCATGCCCGGCCAAGCCGAGGCTTATTACAAGCAGGCCGCAGTTTTGGCCCGCCGATGCGGCAGCTTGTCGATGCAGGCCTCGGCACAGGAGGCTCTGGGAAAATTATATCGGGAAACGGGGAAAAAAGAAGAAGCCGGCAAACAACTGGCCGAGGCGATGCGCATCCGGCGGCTGATCGAGTGAGTTTCCGGAAAAAAGACAGGCGCGGGCAGGAAGAAATAAAGCGTGCCCGCCCGGAAGGGCCGCCAGGGGCAAGGGGCGTTTTCCGACGGTCTGCGAAGCGGCTACTTAATGTATTTTTTTTCATCTCCCTGAAAATACATGCCGATGCAATTTGAATTTCATGCCGGTGTAATGAAAAATCCATCGGCATGAAATTCGGATTACACCGGCATGAAAATGCAAACTCTTGCCAATGGCTTTGTAATCTATTCTATATCAGATAATTGTAAAATTGTTTGGAAGAGGCCGTTTCGATCCCTACTTATTGTCATATTTTTAAGTTGAAAAGAAGCCTTTTCCGCTCCCCGGCTTGCCCGGTTAGAAAAGCTGAATCAACAACAAACCCAAGCCCACCGACACCCCGGTCGCTACCAGCCCCGGCATCATGAAGGAATGGTTCAGAATATATTTTCCGATATGCGTAGTGCCTGTCCGGTCGAAATTGATGGCAGCCACTACCGTGGGATAATTCGGAATAAAGAAATAGCCGTTTACAGCCGGAAAAAGAGCGATCAGCATATAGGGAGAAATACCCAGGGCAATCCCCAGCGGAAGCATGGCGCGGATCGTGGCAGCCTGGCTGAACAGCAGAATCGACATCACAAACAAAGCCAGCCCGAACAACCAGGGCATCTGGGTAACCAGATGCTCGATCGACCCCTTCAGCTCGGCCATATTGCCCCCGATAAACGTATCTCCCATCCAGGCGATACCGAAAATGGCCACCACGGCCTGCATGCCCGCCGAAAAGACGGAACCCTGCGTAGCTTTAATCCCGTCGGTTTTCGTGGCCAGCAAAATCAGGGCCGCCGCCGAAAGCATCAGAATCTCGATGATATGCGCCATTTGCATCTGAATGGTTTCGCCCCCTACGGTAAACGTGGGGCGCAGCGATTCGTTCGATCCGAATACCACGATGCCTACCGTGGCCAAAATAAAAATCACCACCGCCAGGAGGGCGCTCCGCTGATTGCCGACGCCTTTTACTTCAAACCGCTTGGTGTCGAATTCCCCTTCGGCTACCCGGTGCCGGTACACCGGATCGTCGACCAGTTCTTTTCCCACCCTAAGCGAAAGAAAAGCCCCGGCCAATACCCCGGCCAGGGTGCATGGCACGGAAATTTTCAGTATATCGAGCAAGGTGACCGAGTAGCCCGACAACATGCTGAGCAAAGCTACCGTAGCGGCCGAAATGGGGCTGGCGGTAATGGCTTGCTGCGAGGCGATCACCGCGATGCCCAGCGGACGCTCGGGCCGTATTTTCGTATCGGTAGCCACTTCGGCTATGACAGGCAGAACCGAGTAAGCCACATGGCCCGTGCCGGCGATAAAGGTAAAGAGGTAAGTAACCAGCGGGCTGAGCAAGGTAATATGCTGAGGATTCTTGCGAAGCAGTTTTTCCGCCCATTTCACCATCAGGTCTAATCCGCCGGCCGCTTGCATGCAACTGGCCGCCGCAATGACGGCGACGATCATCAACATCACGTCGATAGGCGGCGAGGTAGGTTGCAGGCCGAATCCGAAAGTAAGTACGCCCAGGCCCAGGCCGCCCAATACGCCCAGACCGATGCCACCCAGACGGGCGCCGATGATAATGGCAAGCAAAACGAAAGCTAATTGTATCAGCATCTGTTATTTCTAGTAGATTTAGTTGGTAATCGAGGCAAATTTAATTATTTTTGTTGCGCTATGAACTACAAAAACAGAAAAATACAAATGAAAAGAATCTGCTTTGCGATTTTATGCGGGTTAGTAGCCCTTCTTCCGGATCTTTCCGCCCAGGGACGTAGTGAATCTCTGCTCGAAAAGGGATGGAAGTTCACCCGCCAGGACAATCCCGAGTTCGTAAACCCGGCTTTCGACGACAGCCGGTGGCAATCGGTGACGGTACCTCACGACTGGGCCATTTACGGCCCTTTCAGCGCTCAGAACGATAAACAGGAAGTGGCCATCGCCCAGGACGGCCAGAAGGAAGCCCTGGAGCATGCCGGACGTACCGGCGGGTTGCCCTTCGTAGGCGTAGGTTGGTACCGCACGGAGTTCGAAGCCCCCGGTTTCGCTCCCGGCAAAAAAGCGTTCGTCCAATTCGACGGAGCGATGAGCCAGGCCCAGGTATACGTCAACGGTCAAAAAGTAGGCTACTGGCCCTACGGATACAATTCCTTTTATTTCGATATAACGAAATACCTCAAGCCCGGAGCGAAAAACACCCTGGCCGTGCGGTTGGAAAACCTGCCCGAATCCTCGCGTTGGTATCCCGGGGCCGGGCTGTACCGGAATGTCCGGGTAATAGTGACCGAAGAGGCACATATCCCGGTATGGGGCACCTTCGTCAGCACGCCCTCCGTCAGCCGCGAGTTTGCCAAAGTAAACGTACAAACCGAAGTGACGTTGCCCGAGGGCGCCGACCCTTCCGCCTATACCCTCGACACGCGGCTTTTCAATCCCAACGGAGAGGTGATTACGACACTGAGTACGCCCCTTGCCCAATTGCCTTACAACGACGGGAAGGTGACGCAGGAATTTATCGTTCAGACGCCTACGCTCTGGTCGCCCGATATGCCGGCCTTGTATGCGGCCGAAAGCCGCCTCTTGGCCGCAGGCGAGCTGAAAGACCTTTATACCACTCCCTTCGGCATCCGTTCGATTGAAATCATTCCCGGCAAGGGATTCTACCTGAACGGCGAGCGTACGGTCTTCAAGGGCGTATGCAACCACCACGACCTGGGGCCGTTGGGCGCTGCCGTCAACGACGCGGCTATCCGGCGCCAGATTCGTATCCTGCAAGATATGGGATGCAATGCCATCCGTACATCGCACAACATGCCGGCTCCCGAGCTGGTGGAGGCATGCGACGAAATGGGCATGATGCTGATGGTGGAAAGCTTCGACGAATGGAACGTGGCCAAATGCAAAAACGGCTACAACCTGTATTTCGACGAATGGGCCGAAAAAGACCTGGTGAATCTGATCCGCCATTTCCGCAACAACCCCAGCGTGGTGATGTGGTGTATCGGCAACGAAGTGCCGAACCAGTGGCGGGAAGGCGATGTGAAGATCGCCCGCTTCTTGCAGGATATTTGCCACCGGGAAGATCCCACCCGCCCGGTGACGCAGGGTATGGACGCTCCCGACGCGGTGGTGAACAATAATTTTGCAGCCGTGATGGACGTGGCGGGATTCAATTACCGTCCGTTCCGCTATCAGGTGAATTATAAGAAACTGCCGCAGGAAATCATTCTGGGCAGCGAAACGGCTTCTACCGTCAGCTCTCGCGGCGTATACAAATTTCCCGTCGAGCGCAAAGCGATGGCGGTATACGACGATCACCAGAGCTCTTCGTACGACGTGGAGCATTGCGGCTGGTCGAATCTGCCGGAAGACGATTTCATCCAGCATGAGGATTTGCCGTATTGCATCGGCGAGTTTGTGTGGACGGGCTTCGATTACCTGGGCGAGCCTACGCCTTACTATACCAATTGGCCCAGCCATAGCTCGCTGTTCGGCATTATCGACTTGGCCGGCATTCCCAAAGACCGCTACTACTTGTACCGCAGCCATTGGAACAAGGCGGAAAAAACCTTGCATATCCTGCCGCATTGGACCTGGCCGGGGCGCGAAGGCGAGGTGACGCCGGTTTTCGTCTACACCAATTATCCGTCGGCCGAACTCTTTATCAACGGAAAAAGCCAGGGAAAGCGGACGAAAGATTTAAGCATCGGCATCGACAGCAGTTATACCGAAGCGGCCCAGAAGAGCTTCGAGCGTCAGAAACGGTATCGGTTGATGTGGATGGATACGCGTTACGAACCGGGTACGCTGAAAGTGGTGGCTTACGATAAAGACGGCAACGCGGTTGCCCAGGAAGAAGTGCATACGGCCGGCAAACCGCATCATATCGAGCTTAGCGCGGATCGTACGCGCCTGGCGGCCGATGGGAAAGATCTGGCCTTTATCAATGTGCGGGTGGTCGATAAGAACGGCAATCTTTGTCCCGACGATACCCGTAAGATCCGGTTTAAGGTGCGGGGCGCCGGTACCTACCGGGCGGCGGCCAACGGCAATAGCGCCAGCCTCGAATCGTTTCAGGCGCCGGAAATGTCGCTTTTCAGCGGCCAGCTTACGGCTATCGTGCAGACGGCCGAACAACAGCCCGGCACCATTTATTTCGAAGCTTCCGCGCCGGGCGTGAAAGGGGCTACGGTAGAGCTGATCAGCGAATAAGAGGACACACTGGAAAAGGTGAAACGCCCGCTTGCCTACGGCGCGTTCGGCCTGGCTTCCGCATACGGAAAGGTTGAAAACGCAGGGAAGGGAGGGGGTGGAAAAAATCCGGATACCTTATACCTGGAAGCACGGGTAGGGGATACGGATTCATAAGTTCCGGATACATAGAAAAAGGGATTGCCTGCGATAGTTCGGGCAATCCCTTTTTTTCGGGTAATCCCTTTTTGGGGGAAGATACCGTTTTTCGGCAGATGGAGACCGGCGGGATTTCTTCCTCGCCGGTCTCCGCCGGGCCGTATTGAAAAAAGGTTTGCAAGTTGGGGAAAAGAGGCCGGACGGATGGCCTGAGAGCCGTGTCCTGCGTCCGGGTATATATCGTTCGAATAAAAAGTTGCGCAGCTCCGGGCCGTTCGCTTTCAGGGCGTCGAGCTAAGAGTTGCGCAGCTTTTTCGAATCGGGGGGTATATCTAAGCCGGTTCGGCCTTTACCAATCGGCCGAATACATCGAAGGTGATACGTGTTGCTTGGGTGTTTTTGCTTACTTCGTATATATAAAACGTGCCTTCTGAGTTCAGCAAGGTATAGATGCCGGTAACGGCGTCGCCGGCATAGGCCGACGATGCGAAACTCTGGCGCACTACTTCGGGCACTTCTTGTTCGCTAAGCGCCCAGGAGGTACTTTGCCAGGCGTACTGGTTATTCAGCCGGGCTGATTTATAGATTTTGCCATCTGTCATACCGAGGGTAAAACCGCTGGCATCGGTCTGTATGTCGAGCAGTTGGGCCCCGGGAAACGTAAGTTGCATCAGCTCGCTTATTTTGGCGGGAATCATCACCGGTGTGTCGTCGGCTCCGCCGGCCACCGCTTTAATCAGATCGCCTTCGGCCGAATAATACAGGTCGGTTTCCGTATTGCCGTTTTCCGCTTCTATCTTATAAACGGGCCCCATTCCGGCGCGGTTGATCAGGTAGCAATCCTCGGGTATCCAGCTGCCGTAGCTGCCTTGCTGAAAGGCGTTCGTGACCACGCCCGGCAATTGATTGAAAGGGTATTTCACTTTATCCATCACCCATACGCCCTGGTAGGTAAACCAGGCGGTGGTAGGCCGGCCGTCGTTTTGAAATTCGGCTTCGTAATAGTCGCCTTCAATTTCGAAGGTCACGTTCTGAGCGTCCGGGTATTTTTCGGCAAAGGCTTTCGATACCACGTCTACCGGGATAATTCCTTTTTCATCGTCGTCTTTGTTGCAGCCGGCTCCGAACAGGACGACCGAAAGCAAAAGCGCGAAAGAGATAAGTTTTCTGTTCATTTGTCTTCTTGTTTTATCGGTTTGAAGAAAAAGCCCGAGGCTTCTTGTGGGCATAAAACAAAAAGGCGGCCGGAAAAGTTGCGGCCGAAAGCGGACATAGTGTTCGAAAGCGAACACTTGCATAGGTGGTTAGCGGCAATGAATCAATTCTTTAGCGTTTTGGCACGGAGTTTGCCTCTTTCCTGGCAGAAAATTAAAGTGAACGTTATATGGACAGGGAAATATCGAAAGAAGTGCAACGGAAGGAATTGCGGAAACAAGTACTGAAAATAGCCGGCGCGGTGGCGGCTGTGGCGGTCGTCGTGGCTTTGGTTATTTCGTGGATGCAAACGAGCCTGAAGCGAGGCGATCTGCGTGTTTCCGTCGTCGACCGGGGTATTATCGAGGTGTCGGTGAGCGCGTCGGGAAAAGTGGTTCCTGCTTTCGAAGAGATTATCAATTCGCCTATTAATTCCCGGATTAGGGAGATTTATAAAAAGGGAGGCGATTCGGTGGATGTGGGCACGCCTATTTTGAGGTTGGATTTGCAGAGCGCCGAGACGGATTATAATAAACAGCTCGACGAAGAGCAGATGAAGCAGTTGCAACTGGAGCAGCTCCGCATTGCCAACCGGAGCAAGCTTTCGGAAATGGAAATGAAGCTGAAGGTGTCGCGGATGGAGTTGAGCCGCAAGGAAGTGGAACTTCGTAACGAGCGTTACCTCGATAGCTTGGGAGCCGGCACCGCCGACAAGGTTCGGCAGGCGGAGCTGGATTATCGTGTGAGCGTGTTGAAACTGAAAGAAGACGAGCAGAAGTACCTGAACGAACAAGCCTCGGCGGCGGCCGACTTGAAGGTGAAAGAGTTGGAATTGAATATCTTCCGTAAAAGTCTGGCGGAAACGCGGCGTACTTTGGAAGATGCCCGTATCCTTTCCCCGCGCAAAGCTATCCTTACTTATGTGAATACGGAAGTGGGGGCGCAGGTATCGGAGGGCAACCGGGTGGCGATTGTTTCCGATCTGTCGCATTTTAAAATCGAAGGAGAGATTGCCGATACCTATGGCGACCGGATCGCGCCGGGAAGCCGGGCAGTGGTGAAGATAGGCAACGATAAGTTAAGCGGGGTAGTGAGCGACGTGACGCCGCTTTCTAAAAACGGGGTGATCTCTTTCTCTGTCCGGCTGGATGAAGACAACCATCCGAGGCTGCGTTCGGGCTTGAAAACCGATGTGTATGTGATGAATGCCGTCAAAGAAGACGTATTGCGGATCGCCAATGCTTCTTATTACATAGGCAAAGGCGAGTACGATCTGTTTGTGGTAAACGACGATGAGCTCCTCAGGCGCAAAGTGCGGTTAGGCGACAGCAATTTCGAATATGTGGAAGTGGTGAGCGGCTTGCAGGAAGGCGACCGGGCAGTGGTGTCGGACATGAGCGCGTTCAAAGACAAAACTAAAGTGAAAATCAACGATTAACCTTAACCTATATGCTATCGAACTACGTAAAACAAGCCTGGCATACCTTCCGGGAAACCCCTTTGGTAAGCCTTATCTCTTTACTCGGCACCGCCCTTTCCATCGCGATGATAATGGTGGTCGTGTTGCTTTTCCAGATCAAGCTGGCGGGTTATAGCCCCGAATCGAAACGGGCGCGGATGTTGTATGTGAACGGTACGTCTGCTATCGATATGGCGGAAGGGGAACACAACAACGGCGGGATGTCGATCCGTGTGGCCAAGGAATGTTATTATACGTTGCAAGCTGCCGAGGCGGTGGCTGTTTTCACGCATGAAGTCCGGCCCGTATCCCTGCCGGCCCGACGCCTGTTCGAGGAATATATGGTGAAGTATGTCGATCCGGGCTTTTGGAAAGTGTTCGATTTTACGTTTGTGGCGGGGCATCCCTTTAGCGAGGCCGATTTCCAGTCTGCTATCCCCAAGGCTGTGATTACCGACAGGCTGGCCGCTTCGCTTTTCGGTTCGGAAGAGGCGGTAGGAAAAAGAATCGTGATCGATTATGTCGAATATGCGGTGGCCGGGGTGGTGAAAATGGTTAGCCGGGCGGCCCGAGACGCGTTTGCGGAGGTGTGGGTTCCGTATACCACTCGTCAGTCGCTATCGGAATCGTGTTGCGAAGGAATAGGCGGTGGGTTGCGGGCGGTGCTGCTGGCGCCGTCGGTGTCGGCGAAAAAGGAAGTTTGTCGGGAGTTGGACGGACAGATCAGGCGGTTTAACCAGGGACAGAAAGAATTTAAATTGGAGCTTTTATACGGCCAGCCTCTCAGCCGGTTGGACGTGGCCATCGGCAATAACGGATTTAAGGGGGGCATCTCGCTCCGGGATTATCTTTTCCATACCGGCGGCTTGTTGTTGTTTTTGTTGCTGATTCCGGCCTTGAACCTGGTGAGCGTGGTGCAATCGGCCGTGCAGAAACGCAGCGGCGAACTGGGGGTGAGGCGGGCGTTCGGGGCTTCCCGGAAGAAACTGATCGGCCTGGTGCTTTCCGAAAATATGGTCGTTACGTTGATGGGAAGCGCTCTGGGGCTTCTTTTGTCGGTGCTTTTGCTTTATCTGGGCAAACGGTTTCTGCTGTACGGAGAGGTGGAACTACAGGCAAGCATGCTTTTCCAACCCGCTTTCTTTCTTTCGGCGCTTGGTTTTGCCGTCGTGCTTAACCTGCTGAGTGCCTGGCTTCCGGCATGGAGAATCTCCCGGAAACAAATCGTAACGTCGCTCGGCGAGGAGAAATAATTAGTTGACAGGAACCCTTATATAATCGGAAAGAAAAATGATTAAGCATATATTGAAAATGATGTGGAACCAGCGCCGGCAAAACGGCTGGATATTTGCCGAATTAGGCCTTGTATTGGCTATGGTCTGGACGTTGCTCGACGGTTGTTTCGTCGATTACTCGGTTTACCGGACGCCGATGGGCTTCGATATGGCCAATGTATGGCGTTTTAAGCTGGGTGCGCTAAGCGACAAGGCGCCGGATTATATTCCCGATTCTCTGTATACCTCGTCCGAACCGGCCGACCTGATGAAGTTGATGGATCAGATACGCCGTTATCCGGCGGTAGAAAATGTGTGCGTCACCTATTATTCCTGCCCTTATTCGAATGGCAATTCCTGGTGGAGCATAGCGCCGGTCGACGGCGATACCTTATTGGCGTCTCGGCAAAGTTTCCAGATCCGGCAGGTAAGCCCGGAGTATTTCGATGTGTTTCGTATCCGGGATGTCGACGGGCGTCCGATTTCGCAATCTGTGAAAGGTATTTCTCACCCGCTGATAATTTCAAAGGATATGGAAGAAGCTTTTTATCACGGGGAGTCGGGGAAAGGGCGGCGTGTCGTCTTGCATGGTTCGGACAGGGAGCCGGTGATTGCGGCCGTCTCCGAGCCTATCCGTCGTACGGCCTACGATCGAAGCGAGCCTTGTTTTTTCCAGGTATTGGAAGGGGAAGTTTTCAACGAATATGTGGAACGCTTTTCTGCGTCGAACGCCGAGCTGTGCGTACGGTTGGGGAAGCCTTTTACGCGGAGCGAGGTGAAGAATATTTTAGCGGAGATGGGCGATTTGTTGAGGGTGAACAACCTCCATGTGTATGGCGTGGAATCGCTCGAAGAGATGCGGGATGCTTACCATTTTCAGTTTGAATACGAGAACAGCCGGAAGACGGCGTTGCTTTTTTTCTTGGTGCTGAATGTTTTTTTCGGCATTACCGGTACTTTCTGGTGGCGTACGGAGAAACGGCAGGGAGAGATGGGGCTGCGGGTGGCTTTAGGGGCCACGAAAGTTTCGCTTACCCGTTTTATGTATCTGGAAGGGTTTTGCTTGCTCTTGCTCACGGTAGGGCCGGTTATTGTCTATGCGCTCAACGTCGCGCTGATCGGCCGGCTGGATACTTACCGGATGCCTTTGTCGGCGGGACGTTTTCTGATTACGCTGGGGGGAACTTACCTGCTGATGGCGGGAATGATTGCCTTGGGTATCTGGTATCCGGTTCGGAAAGTCAAGCGGATGGCGCCGGCGGATGCCTTGCATTATGAATAAGTATAAGAAAAAATAACGTATAAAATTTAGCACAATGATTACACTTACGAATTTGGAGAAAATTTACCGGACGAAGGAAATCGAAACGGTAGCCTTGGAGCATGTGAACCTGACAGTGGAAAAAGGCGAATTCCTCAGTATCATGGGGCCGTCCGGCTGCGGGAAGTCTACGCTGTTGAATATTATCGGACTGCTCGATACGCCCACCTCGGGCACGGTAGAAATCGACGGCACTTGCACGGCCGATATGAACGACCGGCAAATGGCGGAATTCCGGAATCGGAAACTGGGCTTCGTCTTCCAGAGCTTTCATCTGATCAACTCGCTGAATGTGCTCGATAATGTGGAGTTGCCGCTGCTTTACCGCAAGGTGTCGGCCGGCGAACGCCGGCGGGCTGCCCAGGCGGTATTGGAAAAAGTAGGCCTGAGCCACCGGATGCGCCATTTCCCTACGCAGTTGTCGGGCGGCCAATGCCAGCGGGTGGCGATAGCCCGGGCCATCGTGGGGAACCCGGAGATTATTCTGGCCGACGAACCTACCGGTAATCTCGATTCGAAGATGGGGATCGAGGTGATGGAATTGCTTCACCAGCTCAATCGGGAAGACGGCCGCACGATCGTGATGGTAACGCATAATGAACAACAGGCCCGGCAAACCAGCCGTACCGTCCGCTTTTTCGACGGGCGGCAGGTACAATGAAAGGGTTGCTTATGTGGATGCTTTATGTCAAACAAGCGTGGAGGCTGATCCGACAGGAGTCTTTGTTCAGCTTGATTTATATTATCGGAACCGGGCTGTCTATTTCGATGGTGATGACGATGTTGATCGTGTTTTACATTCGCGTGGCCGATTTGTATCCCGAAACCAACCGGAGTCGGATGCTGATTCTGAAATGCGGATTGGCAAAGCCCAAAACGTCCGAATGGTCTAATTCGACGGACGGATTCTCCCGGCGCACGATCGATGCTTGTTTCGGATCGTTGCAGCATGCCGAGACGCTGAGCCTGATGTGCCGGCCGGACGACAATGAAAAGTATGTCCGGTCGGACGCCCATCCCGGCCAAGTGCGCGTGTTGACGAAGTACGTCGACGAACATTTCTGGGAAGTCTTTCCTTTCCGGTTCCTGGCGGGAAAGCCTTTCACTGCCGCCGACGTACGAAGCGCTTTGCCGACGGCCGTCATCTCCGCCAGCCTGGCGCAGCGACTTTTCGGTTCGACCGATGTGGCGGGCCGTACCTGTACGATGGATTATGAAGCCTTCCGCATAGCCGGAGTGGTACGCGATGGTTCGTATGCCTTGGATCGCTCGTTTGCCGACATCTGGATACCTTATACCCGGAGCGCGGGGGTGGATACGGATTCCGATTCGAGCGGGCTGCTGGGCGATTTGCAGGTATGCGCCTTGGCTCCTTCGGAGGCGGAGGTAGAAGCCCTCAAGGAAGAAATGGCCGACCGTATCCGCCGGTACGCCCAAACCCTCGACGAATGGGAGTTCGAAGTATACGGCCAACCCGACCGCCAATGGCAGACCGGTTTCCGCAGCGGCGGTTTCGATAATCCGGATTTCGGACGGATTGTTCTTCAATACAGCCTTATTCTTTTCCTGCTTCTGTTTATTCCCGCGGTAAGCCTTTCGGGAATGGCCGATTCGCGGATGGAACGGCGGGCGGCGGAGATAGGCGTACGGCGGGCATTCGGAGCGCGAAGCGGCACCTTGATGGGGCAGATTCTGGTGGAAAACTTGCTTTTTACGTTGTTGGGCGGTTTGGCCGGTTTGCTGTTTTCGTATGGGGTGGTGTATTTGTGCCGCCAGTGGATCATGCAGATCGGACAAAGCGCCATCGACCTGCCCCCTGTGGGCACCGATGTGCTTTTTTCGCCCGGCATGCTGATCAATCTGCCTGTGTTCGGTCTGGTAGTGGCGGTCTGTCTGGTATTGAATCTGCTTTCCGCCCTTATTCCTGCCTGGCGTGCTTCCCGACGGCAGATCATTCAATCGTTGAACGTAAAATAAGAAGTCATGATACGTGTTATTTTCAGACAAATCATCCATCAGATGCGCAGGAATGCCTGGCTGTTGCTGGAGCTGGCTTTGGTCTTCGGCGTCGTATGGTATATGGTCGATTACTTTTTCGTATGGGGATACAATTTACATCTGCCTTCCTATTCCGATCGTTCCCATATCTGGCAGGTCGAGTTAGACCAACTGCCTTCCACGCATCCGGAGTATCAACCCGGTGAAAGCGATTCCATTGCCTTGGAAACTAATTTTGCGCGCGTTATGGATCGCTTGCAGGATTTTCCGGGGGTAGAAGCGGTGGCGGTCTCATTTGCCGGGGGCCTGGTAGGGAGCGGCAACTACACAGGTATTACCTTGCCCTATCCTTCCGATACCGCCCGCCAGTACTACGCCCAGACGATTTATATCGATCCGCGGTACGATTATTTCCGGGTCTATCGCTTGTCTGCCGAGGAAGGCCGAAAGCCGGTATCGGTGCACGACTACGATTGGGCCGATCCGCATACCTTGGTCATTTGCGATTTGGCAGCCCGGCAATTGTTCGGAAGCAAAGAGGAGGCCGTGGGGAAAGAAATTACCTCTTTGCGTGGGTCGAGAGGCCCGAAAACCTATGTTATCGGGGGTGTTATCGATCCCACCAAACGGTTTGCCTATTTACGTCCCCGGCCGCTAGCCGTGCAAGCACGCCGTACCGACTATACGAATATGTCGAGAGCCGAAATTAGTCTGCGCAGCGCTTCCGACCGTTCGGATGCCGTTTTCTTGCGGGAAGTGAATGAAAAACTGGCCCCGCAGGTCCGGATCGGCAACTTCTACCTTCGTTCGGTTTGCTCGCTGGGAGAGATTAGCGACCGCACTTCCCACTTTTTCGGGTATACCAATGCCTCGTATGTACGTGCAGGGCTGTTGCTGTTTTTCCTGGTCAATATTACGCTTTGCGTGATCGGCTCGTTCTGGTATCGGGTACGGATGCGGCGCGGAGAAATCGGCCTGCATAGGGCGATGGGAGCCACCCGCCGCGGCGTCAGGCGAATGTTTATCCTGGAGGGACTTTGCTTGCTCACCCTGGCGATGATTCCGGCTGTTTTCGTGGAATTGCAAGTCGTATATGCCGGGATGCTCGATACGCTCGGACGGCTTACTACCGACCCTGAAAGCTATCTTCCCGATTACATGGCCGTTCGTTTTATCTTGACCAATTTGTTAACCTGGTTATTTTTAGCGGCGATAGTGACAGGCGCTATCTGGCTGCCGGCTCAGCGTGCCGCCAAGATGCCCCCGGCCGACGCCCTGCATGAAGAGTAACGAATGCCGGCGTGCTGCCTTATCAACCGGGAATAATTTTATTTTTTGTTTATACATACTTTATACGCGCTTGGATGCGCGCGCAAAAAATCCGGCTGTGCAGAGAGTGCACGGCCGGATTCTTTGCGGTTGCAGAAGGCCCGGGTTTAGGAAATGAAAGTAACCGGGAAAATCAGAATGTAAGAGAAGCATACACCCCGTAATGGCCGTCGCCGGCAACCGGACTGATCGACAGATTGTGTTTGCGGGCGAAGGGGCGGGTAAACAGATAAGCGCTGCCGGCTCCGATTACGGCGCCTGCCGCCACGTCCCACCCGTCGTGTTTTTTGCCGTATACCCGGCTCCATCCCACATAGGTGGAAACCACGTAGGCCGGAATACCCCATTTCCATCCGTACCGGCGTTGGATAAAAGCCGCTCCGGCAAATGAAACCGAGGTATGCATCGAGGGGAAAGAATGATTGTCGCTGAAATCCGGACGCTCTTTCTTCACCAGGTATTTCAACGCATAGGTGACGCCCAGGGTAGTGGCCCCCGCCAGTGCGCCTTGCTTGAGCCCCTGCCAGTCGCCTAAGGCCAGAATAGCCGCCAGGCCGGCGGCAGGCGTTACGAAAACAAGTACGTCGCCCGAGGTACGTACGGCTTTCCGGCTTCCGGTTACTTGCAATTCCTGCCCCCGGGCGGAAAATACCAAACAAATCGCTATCAGAAAAGAAAGTAGATATTTCATACATCGCTGTTGTTTCAAACGTCCCTTTCTACGGTTAGCCTGTTTGCAGGAACGTCTGGTGAATTAATAGTTGTCTGATTATAACGAATCGGCCCCCTTCCTTAGTATATAGGCTTGTTTCGTATCGGCCGCAGAAACCGGCTGATAAAAAAACAAGCCGGAAAAAGAATGCCGCCCGGTTCAAAGCCGGAAAAATCCGGCTGATAGAATCACTGCGCAAGTCAGCCGAGCGCGAGGATTTTAGGAACAAAAATCAAGAGGCCGACTGCCGCCGACGCCATCGCCATCAACAACACGGCCCCGGCCGCCAGGTCTTTCGTGCGCTTAATCGCCTCCTGATAGTCAGGCGACACGAAATCCGCCAAAGCTTCGATAGCCGAGTTGATCGCCTCGGCCGCCAATACCGCGCCGATTACGATCGCAACAGCCACCCATTCCATCCGGGAAAGACCTAAGAACCACCCGGCTCCCGCCACCGCCACGGCGGCGAAGCAATGAATCCGGGCATTCGGCTCGTATTTCACCAACAGCTTGATCCCCTGCATGGCATACCGGAAACTTTTCATCCTTTTCCTCCAAGTAAACCCCTCGTTCTTCATTTCTATTCCCTCTTTTGAAGTTCGAGGCAAAAGTAGGGAAAAGTAAGCAAGTAGCCAAAAACGGACAGAGTGTTCGTTATCGGACATCGGTGCAAAACGTAACAGCCAGATTCTCAGCCGGTAAGTTTTCTGGCATATCTTTTGCCAATCCGCAGGTAAAAACGATAGTTCATGAAAAAGAGTTGCCTCTTCCTCCTTTATCTGCTCGGATGCCTCGGCGCGAATCCTCTTCCGGCCCAAGAACCGGCCCAAGAACCGGCTCAAGACCTGGCCCAAAAACCGGCCCGACAACCGGCCGGGGAGCTCGCTCAAGACTCCTTGCACGCATCCGCAGCTTCGGCCGATTCCGTTTTTCCCATCCGCCTGGCTTTGCCCGAGGCTATCCGCTTGGCTCAGCTTCAGTCGGTAGATGCCGCCGTAGCCCTGAACGAATTGAAAACGGCCTACTGGGAATACCGTACCCACCGAGCCGACCAACTACCTGAAGTATTGTTTACCGGTACCTTGCCCGCTTACAGCAAACAATACAATAAATATCAAGGTGCCGACGGTTCCTACACCTTTGTGCCTGATAACAACCTGGGGCTGAACGGCGAAGTCTCGCTGATCCAAAACATCGCCCTGACCGGCGGCCAGATTTCGCTCAATTCCTCGCTCGATTTCACCCGCCAGTTGGGCACCGGCGCTTACAACGAATACATGAGCGTGCCCGTCGGCTTTACCCTTACCCAACCCATCTTAGGCGTAAACAACCAGAAATGGAAACGCCGCATCGAACCGGTGCGCTACCAGGAGGCCAAAGCCGCCTATATGGAAAGCGTGGAAAAGGTAACCCTTACGACGATCAATTATTTCTTCAGCCTGCTGCTGGCCGACGAAAACCTGCAGATCGCCCGCCAGAACCTGGCCAATGCCGACCGGCTGTACGAAATAGCCGTAGCCAAACGCAAAATCGGCCACCTGTCGGAAACCGAACTGATCCAATTGAAGCAATCGGCCCTGGAAGCCAAAGCCAAACTGACCGAAAAGCAATCGGATCTGAACGCGCGCATGTTTCAACTCCGCTCCTTCCTGGGGCTTAGCGAACAAGACGTGATCCGGCCGGTGTTGCCCGGCTCTGTTCCGGGCGTCAGGATGAACTACCCTGCCGTACTGGAAAAAGCGCACGAAAACAATGCCTTTGCCAAAAACATCCGCCGCCGGCAGCTCGAAGCCGATTACGAAGTCGCTACGGCCAAAGGCAACCGCCGGAGCATCAACCTATTCGCTTCGGTAGGCTATACCGGCAAAAACAATACGGCCCGCTCTGCCTATCGCGGGTTGCGTGACAACCAGGTGGTAGAAGTGGGGGTAAGCATCCCTTTGCTGGATTGGGGCAAGCGCAAAGGCAAAGTGAAAGTGGCCGAATCCAACCGGGAAGTCGTCCTTTCCAAAACCCGCCAGGAACAGATGAACTTCAACCAAGACATCTTCCTCCTGGTTGAAAATTTCAATAACCAGGCCGCCCAACTCGAAATTGCCGCCCAAGTAGATTCTTTGGCCGACAAACGGTATCGCACGTCGATCGAGACGTTTATGATCGGGAAAATCGATATTCTCGACCTGAACGACGCCCGCAATTCCAAAGACGTAGCCCGGCAGAATCATATCCAGCAACTTTACGATTATTGGTACTACTTCTATAATATCCGTAGCCTCACCCTTTACGATTTTCTGGAAAACCATACCCTGGAAGCCGATTTCGAGAAAATCGTCCGACAGTAAAAAACGGAGAATCTCCGGCCGCGCGTGGAAATAACCTCCTTCGCGCCCGGAAGAAGGAGCGCCGGATAGCCGGACAATAGCCTTTATTTTAGATAGGTCGCTTCCTACGTGTAGAATTTTATGTAAGTTTGTATGTTCCTAATTCTAGCCAAATATGATATTAATAGTAGATGATGATGCCGCGGTTCGTTCTTCTCTGGAATTTCTGCTCAAGCGGGCCGGTTTCCAGCCGGAAGCCGTGCCGGGGCCCAAGGAAGCGTTGGAAATCGTGCGCGCCGTTCCGCCCGAACTCATCCTGATGGATATGAATTTTACCCTCACCACCACCGGCGAAGAAGGGATACGGCTGCTCCGGCAGGTGAAAGTGTTTTGTCCGGAAGTACCTGTTATTCTGATGACGGCCTGGGGATCGATTTCCTTGGCCGTGCAAGGCATGCAAGCCGGGGCCTTCGACTTCATTACCAAGCCGTGGAATAACCTGGTCTTGCTTAAATCCATCCGTACGGCCTTGGACATTGCCGCGCAAAAGAAATCTGCCGCTTCCGCTTTCAACCGGACGGAGGCCGACAATAAATTTCATTTCGACAAGATCGTGGGCCAGAGCGCCGCGCTGATGGAGGTGCTCGGTACGGTGTCGCGGATTGCACCTACCAATGCGTCCGTTTTGATTACCGGCGAAAGCGGCACCGGCAAGGAACTGATTGCCGAAGCCATCCATGCCAACAGTCCCCGCGCCGCGGAAGCCTTTGTGAAGGTAAACCTGGGCGGCTTGTCGCAAAGCCTGTTCGAAAGCGAGATGTTCGGACATAAGAAGGGAGCTTTCACCGATGCCTATATCGACCGGACGGGCCGGTTCGAAATGGCCCACAAGGGCACTATTTTCCTCGATGAAATAGGCGATCTGGAATTATCCTGCCAAGTAAAGCTGCTCCGCGTCTTGCAAGACCAGACGTTCGAGGTATTGGGCGACAGCCGTCCGCGAAAAGTAGACGTCCGCGTGGTAAGCGCCACCAACTGCCCTCTGGCGGAAATGGTAGCGGCGCGTACCTTCCGGGAAGATTTGTTTTACCGGATTAACCTGATTACCATCCACCTACCTGCGCTCAGGGAGCGACGCGAGGATATTCCTCTCTTGGCTCGTTACTTCGCCCGCCGGCAATCGGAAGCCAACGGATTGCCCGGAGCTGATTTCTCGGCCGAAGCCCTGGCCTATTTGCAGCGGTTGCCCTTTACCGGCAATATCCGCGAGCTGAAAAATCTGGTGGAACGTACCATGCTTGTATCGGGCAAGACCTTGCTGGAAGTTGCCGATTTTGAAAAATGCGCCACACCTGCGGTATCGGTTCCGACTGGCGCCGCCTCGCTGCAAGGGCTCACGCTCGACGAGCTTGAAAAACAAACCATACTTCAATCGCTGGAAACGCATGGCGGCAATTTGTCGCATGTGGCTTCCGCCCTGGGAATCAGCCGGGCGGCCTTGTATCGCCGGTTGGAGAAATACGGCATTCCGACGGAAAAATAAGCTCGGGCGGGGAAAGCCCGCCTAGCAAATGCAACCGGGAGGGCCGGCGGGAAACCGACAACGATCGGCGGCAAGAAAGCTTTCGGAAAGAACCCTTCAACGGGAATTTTCCGAGAGAATCCCGGCCGGGAAACGCCTTCCTCCTCCTTCAAACACATCAACCATGCGGCTCAACGGATATTTTTGGATACTGACGATTTTGTTGCTCGGGATACTGGCTATCCTGACTTATTTTGTATTTCATACCCTTTCCCCCGAATGGTTCTTTGCGGTGGAAGCGCTCATTTTAGCCACCTTGCTTTACCTGTTCGTCTTTTACAGGCGCATGATAAAGCCGTTGCATATTATCGGCGACGGGATGGAATTGCTCCGGGAACAAGACTTCAGCTCGCGGCTGGGCAAAGTAGGGCAGACCGAGGCCGACCGGGTAGTGGATGTATTCAACAAAATGATGGATCAGTTGAAAAACGAACGATTGCACCTGCGCGAGCAGAACCATTTCCTGGATTTGCTGGTGAACGCTTCCCCTATGGGAGTGATTATTCTGAATCTGGATAACGAAATCCTCTCGGTCAATCCGGCGGCCTGCCGGATGTTGAACCGCCGCGAGGCCGGGGAGCTTGCCGGCAAAGAACTCTCAGAGGTCGAATCTCCCTTAGCCCGCGAATTAGCCGGCATTCCCCTCTACGGCGTGCAGACGGTACGCCTGAGCGACGCCAATATTTACAAATGCACCCATTCTTCCTTTATCGACCGGGGTTTCCGACATCCGTTTTACCTGGTGGAAATGCTTACCCAGGAAGTTTTCAAAGCCGAAAAGAAAGCCTATGAAAAGGTGATCCGCATGATTGCGCACGAAGTGAACAATACCACGGCCGGCATCACTTCCACCTTAGACACGTTGGAAGCCGCTTTCAGCGAATCGGGCCAGTGGGACGACGTTTGCCAGGTGCTCCGCGTCTCGATCGACCGTTGCTACGGCATGAGCCGGTTTATTACCAACTTTGCCGACGTGGTGCGTATCCCCGAGCCCAGTCCCGTACCGGTCTTGCTGAACGAGGTCGTGGTAGCCTGCCAGCGGTTTATGGAAACGGTATGCGCCAACCGCCGTATCCGGATCGTGATGGAACTGAGCGAGGTATCGCCGGTAGTCAGCCTCGACAGTACCCTGTTCGAACAAGTACTGCTGAATATCATCAAAAATGCCGCCGAATCGATCGGGGAAGACGGCCGGATCATTATCCGCACGACCGCTTTTCCGGTATGCCTGGAAATAGCCGATACGGGGAAAGGCATCGACAAGGAAACCGAAACGAAATTATTCAGTCCCTTTTTTTCCACCAAGCCTCACGGGCAGGGTATCGGGCTGATTTTTATCCGGGAAGTGCTCCGCGGCCACGGGTGCACGTTTTCCCTCCGCACGTATGCCGACGGGTTGACGCGGTTTAAAATCTGGTTTGCCTGAGAAAGCGGATAGGACAGCGTTTACATTTAAAAAGGGATAAAAAAATGTGTTCCCCGAGGTTTTCCGAAAAGCCCGGGGAACACACGGAATGACTTGTCTTTGCTCGGCCTATGGCAGCCGGCCTGGAAAGCCTTTTACAACCATTGGTTCATAAAGTCGTCCATCTCCTGCCGGCGGGCTTCCAGGCTTTGCAAGAGTTTGAACTGCGCTTTCGTGCGAATCAGGTTGTGCTTGGGGCTATGAATTTTATAATATGTATCTCCGTTGATATAGTCGGTCAGGAAACGAACCGTTTGCATGTACGTCAGCAACCGTCCGCCGTAGGGCAGCAACCGGATCTCCTGGGGAGTAAGAAACGCCCGGGCCGTTTCCATATATCCGCCGGCGTAAGCTTTGAAAATTTCCAGGTTCACGCCTACCCGGTCCAGATCTTCGTCGTCTTCGGCTCCCGTATTGGCTCCCGTGCGGATAAAGTCGCCGATGTCGGAAAGCACGAAACCCGGCATTACCGTGTCGAGGTCGATCACGCAGAGCACTTTTCCTTCTTCGTCAAACAAAATATTATTTACTTTCGTATCGCAATGATTGGTACGTTTCTTCAACTTGCCTTCGCGGTAAAGCCGTTCCTGGACGCACATGTCTTCCGCCCGTTTTTCAATTTCCGCTACCAGCTCTTTTACCTCGTCCAGCCGTCCGGCGGGGTTGGCCTCCAAAGCTTCGCGGAATTGCTGCAACCGGAATTCCATATTATGGAAATTGGGAATCGTTTCTCCCAGCGCGCCTTCCGGCAGGTCGGCCAGCATCGACTGAAAACGGCCGAAAGCCTTTCCGGCTTCGCGGGATAATTCCGGCGTCACTTCCTCGAAACTCCGGCTGCGCGGAATGAAAAGGCAGACGCGCCAATAGCTATCGCCGTCGAAATAATAATTTTTACCGTCTTTGGTGGGGAGGAAAGTCAGTACCTTCCGGTCGATGTCCGATTCGCCGGCCGCTTCCAACTTGCGGCGGATATGGGTGGTAACGGTGTGGATATTGTTTTGAAGCATATCCACATTGGTGAAAATCAGATGGTTGATGCGTTGCAATACGTATTTGATTTCACCTTTGTCGTTGGTTACTTTCAAGGTATCGTTGATATGGCCGTTGCCGAAGGGCTCGGCGGATACGGCTTTTTCTTCCAGTTGAAACTGATCGAGAATGTGCAGAAGTTCTTCTTGTGTTTTAGCCATGGTATTTTATCTAAGTTATTATCCTGCAAAAATAGCAATATAGTTTAAATAGAGGAGATTTTTGTTTCCTTTTTATTTCTCCCAAGGGGGGCTGGAACCGAAAAAAAATACAATAAGTAGCCGAAAGGGACGAAGGGAAAAACTTGTTTTGTAATTGTTTGATTTTTAGATGGTTGTAAATGTGTGCCGAAGAGCTCCGAATTGCATGCCGGGGAAATGGAAAATGGATAAGCATGAAAATAAAATTTCACCGGCATGAAATCCGGATTGCATGCCGGTGTATTTTTGGGAAAGTGAAAAAATATACAATAAGTCCTCGGATGGGGGGGCCGGCGGCCAAGCGGCGGTTGCCGGGAAGGATCGGGAGGGTGGAAGAAGGAGAAAAGGATGAAAGGGATGGAACCTTCCCGCGCCCCATACCCGGCCGCCGGAAAATAAAAATCCCGTTATCTTTCAACATCGGCTGCAACGCCTTGAAAAATAACGGGAATCTCTGTGATTCGCTTTCGACCGGCAGCAGTTAAAAACCCCCGACGGCGGAAAGCAGAGAAATTTATTTCTTGTTCCGGTTGCCGTAGCGGCTCATGAACTTGTCCACACGTCCGGCCGTATCGACCAACTTCGACTTGCCGGTATAGAACGGGTGCGAGGTGTTGGAGATTTCGACCTTTACCAACGGATAAGTAACCCCGTCGATTTCAATCGTTTCCTTTGCGTTGATCGTGGAACGCGTGATAAAAATGTCTTCGTTCGACATGTCCTTGAATACGACAGGACGATAGTTTTCAGGATGAATACCTTTTTTCATTGCTTTCTTTATCTGTTTTAATTTGAACTCTCTATAATCTCTATGGTAACCGGTAATTTGGCTTGCAAAGGTATGGATTAGTGTCGAACAAACAAAGAAATTCGGGCTATTTTTTGCCTATGGCTTGATTTTGTGTTATTTTATCGGGCCGGGGGCAACAATTTCGGCGAATCTTTTTATCTTTGTGCAAGTTTTTAATCATTAACGTAATACATATACAACAATGGTAAGTTACAAACAACTGGGCCTGGTGAACACGAAGGAAATGTTCGCAAAGGCTATCAAAGGCGGATACGCTATCCCTGCTTTCAATTTTAACAATATGGAACAATTGCAGGCCATCATCCAGGCTGCCGTGGAAACGAAATCGCCGGTTATCCTGCAAGTATCGAAAGGCGCCCGCCAGTATGCTAACCAGACGCTGCTTCGCTACATGGCCGAAGGTGCCGTAGAATATGCCAAAGAACTGGGATGCGAAAATCCGCAGATCGTGCTTCACCTCGACCACGGCGATTCTTTTGAAACTTGCAAAAGCTGTATCGATATGGGCTTCTCGTCTGTCATGATCGACGGTTCGCACCTGCCCTACGAAGAAAACGTAGCCCTGACCAAAAAAGTGGTTGAATACGCTCATCAGTTCGACGTAACGGTTGAAGGCGAACTCGGCGTATTGGCCGGCGTGGAAGACGACGTCGTAGCCGAACATCATACCTACACCCGTCCGGAAGAAGTAGTCGATTTCGTAACCCGCACGGGCTGCGATTCGCTGGCTATTTCCATCGGTACTTCGCACGGCGCCAACAAGTTCAAACCCGAACAGTGCACGCGCAACGCCGAAGGCATCCTGGTTCCCCCTCCCTTGGCATTCGACGTGCTGGAAGGCGTAGAAAAAGAATTGCCGGGCTTCCCCATCGTACTGCACGGTTCTTCTTCCGTACCCCAGGAAGAAGTGGCTACCATCAACAAATACGGCGGCGCCCTGAAAGATGCCATCGGTATCCCCGAAGAAGAACTGCGTAAAGCTGCCAAATCGGCCGTTTGCAAAATCAATATCGACTCCGACAGCCGTCTGGCCATGACTGCCGCTATCCGCGAAATCTTCGCCACGAAGCCTGCCGAATTCGACCCGCGCAAATACCTGGGCCCGGCCCGCGAAAACATGAAGAAACTGTACGAGCACAAAATCGTGAACGTACTGGGTTCCGACAACAAGCTTTAATTCGAAACGGGCTTTACCAAGCTTCCCCGAATTAATCGATCTTATTATCTCAAGCCGCCTCCGGTTATGCCGGGGGCGGCTTTTTCTTTTTTTTTTGACGCTTGGACGACGTTTTTTAAACCCTCTTTCCTTTCCCCCGCCTGCCCGTGCTCCTTCCCTGGCCGGCTCCTTTGCCTTGACAGCCTTCTTTCCCTCGCCTCCTTGCCCGGGCCCGATTACGCCGGTTTTATAGATAAGGTCTATCTTCTGATAGATGAACTATATAAGCTCTTTTGCTGTTCTTTATATACAATTCATTAAATTTAGAGAGATTAAAATAAAACACACCGGATCACCATGAAAGAAAAAATCGAGCAATTAAAAACCCTCAATCACAAAGCGGAATTAGGGGGAGGAGAAGACCGTATCGCCAAACAACATGCGGCAGGCAAGCTGACGGCGCGCGAGCGAATCGAGTTGTTATTGGAAAAAGGCAGTTTCGTGGAAATCGACAAGTTCGTCACCCATCAATGCCACGAATTCGGTCTGGAAAAACAACGTCCCCTGGGCGACGGCGTAGTCACCGGATACGGGATGATCGGCAAACGAACCGTATTCGTATTTGCCCAGGATTTTACGGTATTCGGAGGAGCCTTGTCGGAAACCTACGCCCGGAAAATCTGTAAAATTATGGATATGGCTATGGAACTGGGCGCCCCCGTCATCGGATTGAACGATTCCGGAGGAGCCCGTATTCAGGAAGGCGTACGGTCGCTGGCCGGCTATGCCGAAATATTTTTGCGCAACTCGCTCGCCTCGGGCGTCATCCCCCAGATCAGCGCCATCATGGGGCCGTGCGCAGGCGGGGCGGTCTATTCGCCGGCCCTTACCGACTTTATTTTCATGGTAAAAGAAACCAGTTATATGTTCATTACGGGGCCCGAAGTGGTGAAAAGCGTCACCCAGGAAGAAGTGACGATGAACGAGCTGGGCGGCAGCGAAGTACATAGCTCCCGCTCGGGCGTGGCCCACCTGACGGCCGACAACGATATGGATTGTATCCTGAAGATACGCGAACTGATGTCTTTCCTGCCCAACAACAATATGGAAGAACCGCCTTTCGTTCCTACCACCGACAGCCCCAACCGGATCGATCCGCAGTTGGATCTGCTCGTTCCTACCAATCCCAACCAACCCTACGATATGAAGGAACTGATCGTGTCGGTGGCCGACGATCAGAATTTCTTCGAAATACAGGAAGAATACGCCAAGAATATCATTATCGGTTATATCCGCCTGAATGGAAAAACCATCGGCGTGGTGGCCAACCAACCTGCGGCCCTGGCCGGTACCCTCGACATCAACGCCTCGGTAAAGGCGGCCCGATTCGTGCGCTTCTGCGACGCGTTCAACATTCCTTTGCTTACGCTGGTAGACGTGCCGGGATTCCTGCCGGGCGTCAACCAGGAATACGAAGGCATTATCCGCCACGGCGCCAAGCTGCTGTATGCCTATTGCGAGGCTACGGTGCCGAAAGTGACGGTCATTACCCGCAAGGCCTACGGAGGCGCTTACGACGTGATGAGCTCCAAACATATCCGGGGAGACATCAATTTTGCTTATCCTACCGCCGAAATCGCCGTGATGGGCCCCGACGGAGCGGTGAATATCCTGTTCCGCAAGGAGCTCGGCAAAGCCGAAGACATGGAAAAACGGCGCAAGGAGTTGCAAGACGATTACCGCCATAAATTCGCCAATCCTTACCGGGCGGCCGAACTGGGCTACGTCGACGAAATCATCGAACCCTCTATTACCCGTACGCGGTTGATACGCAGCTTCGAATTGCTGGCCAACAAGCGGCAGTCGAATCCGCCCAAGAAACATTCCAATATACCCCTTTAAAACCTTCCTCTTATGATTAAGAAAGTATTAGTAGCCAACCGCGGCGAAATAGCGATGCGTATTTTCCGCACTTGCCGCGTGATGAATATACCTACGGTGGCCATTTATACCCATGTCGACCGGGGCGCCCTGCATGTACGGTATGCCGAAGAGGCTTATTGCATTTCGGAAGACGAGTCGGATACGTCGTATCTGAAACCCGATCTGATTCTGGAGATCGCTAAGCAGACCGGCGCGGCCATACACCCCGGCTATGGTTTTTTGTCGGAAAATGCCGATTTTGCCCGGCGGTGCGAGCAGGAAGGCGTTATTTTTATCGGCCCCAGCGCGGATGTGATCGCCCGAATGGGAATCAAGACCGAGGCCCGCAAGATTATGAAAGAGGCCGGCGTGCCAGTAGTGCCCGGCACGGAAGAACCGGTAGCGGATGTGGAAGAGGCCAAGCGGGTGGCCTTGGAAGTAGGTTATCCCATTATGCTCAAAGCCTTGGCCGGGGGCGGCGGGAAAGGGATGCGCCTGGTATGGAACGAAGAAGAAATGGAAGCGGCCTTTCGAATGTCTCGTTCCGAAGCGGGCAATTCCTTCGGCAACGATGCCATCTATATCGAAAAATATATCGAGCATCCGCATCATATCGAAATCCAGGTGTTGGGCGACAAGTATGGGAACGTGATTCATTTGCACGAGCGGGAATGCTCTATCCAGCGGCGCAACCAGAAGGTAATCGAGGAGTCGCCTTCGCCTTTCGTGAAAGAGGAAACCCGGCAGAAAATGTTTGCCGTGGCGGTGGAAGCTTGCCGGAAAATCGGTTATTACAGTGCCGGTACTTTGGAGTTTATGATGGATAAGGATCAGAATTTTTATTTTCTGGAAATGAATACCCGGTTGCAGGTGGAACATCCCGTCACCGAGGAATGCACGGGCGTCGATCTGGTGCGCGACATGATTCTGGTGGCCGCCGGCAACCGCTTGCCCTACAAGCAGGAAGACATCGAGTTTCGCGGTCATGCGCTGGAATGCCGCATTTACGCGGAAGATCCCGAGAATAATTTCATGCCTTCGCCGGGCGTGCTGAAAGTGCGCGAAGCGCCGGAAGGGCGGAACGTGCGGCTGGATAGCGCGGCTTATGCCGGGTTTGAAGTTTCGCTGCATTACGATCCGATGATTGCCAAACTCTGTACCTGGGGGCGCAACCGCGAGTCGGCCATTTCCAACATGGTACGTGCGCTCAGGGAATATAAAATCCTGGGTATCCGTACCACCATTCCTTTCCATTTGCGGGTGCTGCATAACGAAACTTTCCTCAAGGGAGAATACGATACCACCTTTATCGATACCAAATTCGATAAGGAAGACCTCAAACGCCGGCAGAACAGCGACCCGACGGTGGCCGTTATCGCTGCGGCGCTCAAGCATTACGAAGAAGAAAAAGCGGCGGCGGCCCGGGCTACGACAGTGCCTTTGGTGGGCGAGTCGCTGTGGAAATATTACGGCAAGCTGCAAATGTCGGCCAATAATTATTAATGAAGGAGGACGAAGATATGGCGAAAGCATTAGCTACTTATTTTGCTACGGTAAATGATATGGATACCGAATTCAAGGTGGAAATATTGGAAGACGGCCCGATTAAAAAGGTTGCGGTGAACGGCACGGTGTATGAGGTGGATTATAATGTGGGCGGAGATACCATTCATTCCATCATTATGAACCATAAGTCGCACGGGGTGCAGATTACGGATATTGCCGATTCGGTTTACGAAGTGAAAAACAAAGGCGATTATTTCCAGGTACAGGTGATCGACGAGTTGAAAAAATTGCGTCTTTCGCGTACCCAGTCGGTCAGAGCCGGCCGGCAGGTGATCGTCGCCCAGATGCCGGGCGTGATTCAGAAGGTGTATGTGCAACCGGGCGATGAAGTGCAGGCCGGCGCGCCGCTTTGCGTATTGGTGGCGATGAAAATGGAGAATGAAATCCGTAGCCCGATCGACGGGGTGGTGAAAGAGGTCTATATCACGGCGGCCGATAAGGTGGCTGTAGGCGATAAGATGATGGTGGTGGAATAACCTGATAAAGATTGTATGCCATTACCTCCCGGCTGTTTTCGGATGGCCGGGAGTTTTTTTATCCGGTGGGGGAGGCGAGGTTGGCGATTTTTAACGGTACCGATTCATCTTTTTGGAAACAGGATTGGTTATTAGGGGGATAGAATGTATAAAGAGACGGCTTTCCGACTTTGGGGGCAAGGCGCTTTTTATCCGGAAAACAACTACCGGATTTGGTCGCTTGAAAGCTGTTTCTTTTTCGGCCACTTAAAAAAAATTGACGACGATGGAAAAGAAAAAGAACGATAAATTGAATGCGGAGGAGCGGCGGAAGTTGCCGGCTTCGGATTTCGGCCTTCCCGATCTCCGCGAATTTCCCATGCCGGATGCCACGCATGTCCGTTCTGCCGAGGCATATTTCCGCTATGCTTCCGACGAGAATAAACCTTTGCTTGCGCATCGTATTTTGTTGAAAGCGAAGAAATACGGGGTGGATGTGGAAAGTGATACGATTCGCGATTGGGCCCGGAAATATAAGGGGGGCGCAGGATCGTAAGCTGAAAAGTCCGTAGGGAAGGAGGGGCGTGTGGGCGAACCGGCCTTGTCGTGCGGTTGTAGTTTTCCGGCCTTCCCGGCGTGAGCGTTGTCCTCTCTTGGCAGAGGCGCAAAAAGGAAGCGAGTATTTTTGGAAAAGGGGATAGGTTCTTTTAGGGATAGGGATTGGCGTATAAAACACCCCCAAAAGTGATCCGTCGCTTTTGGGGGTATGTATGTTTATCCTAAGGAAACTGTTTTTTTATTTTAGGAAAGTCAGATCGGTTTTTAAGCTTCCGCGGCTCGATTGGCCTGGATCGCTGAACGGGTTATTCCGCTGTTTCGGAGGCCGTGGCGTCGGCAGGCTTTTCTGCTTCGGCGGTCGTTTCCGCGTTGTTGCTTTCTTCCGGCTCGAATTCGGTAATGCCTGCTTCGATCAGGATATTATACCAACTGATTAATTTTTTGATGTCGGAGGGATACACGCGTTCGCGGTCGAAAGCGGGCAATACTTCCGCCATATAGGCCCGCAGTTCGTCGGGCCGGGCTTTGGAAGGAACCAGCGAGGCTGTTTGGCCGTTTTCTTTCTTTTTTACGTTGGTTAGTACTTCGTGCAGGGGCACTTCCGCTTCGTCGGTATACATTGCAATATCCCCTAGGGAAATAACTTTATCTTTGGCGTAAGCGGGTACTTTTTTCTTGTCGGTAAGCGATTCGACGATCAGCATATTCTTGCCGTGGGAAACCAATTTGAACAACCCGGGTTTACCCGATATAGACAGAATAGTCTTTAACATAATGTTTTTCTTTTCTAATAGAGTTAAACGTTTGAGATGGTTGCCTTTGCCGGCTACGCCCCTGAGCTCGCCTAGGATTTGCCGGCATGCAGCCTATCTGTGCTTTCGGCTGCAAAGGTAACACAACTGCCGGAATTAGCAGTATAATCCTTTTAAAAATCGAACCGTTTTATCGTAGCCGGGCCAGAAAACCGGCTACCTGGGGAATGAGTGCGTGGCGGTCGTCATTCACAATCACATAATCGGAACGTTCTTTTTTAATTTCGTCGGGGAGTTGGTTTTCGATTCGCCGCATTACCTCCGACCGGGTTGTCCGGTCGCGGCTCAGTACCCGGCTGATGCGTACTTCCGGCGGAGCGTATACCGCCAGGCTGATGTCTACCGCCCGGTCGAAGCCCGATTCGAATAGGATGGCCGACTCGATGGCGCAATAAGGCGTCTGCTGACGCGAGGCCCAGGCCCGGAAATGGCGGTCTACCTCGGGGTGAATGATGGCGTTTACCTGCCTCAGGCAGTCCGGATCGCGAAAAATGCAGTCGGCCAGCCGGCGTTTGTCCAGTTGGCCGTCGGGATAAATAGATTCTCCTAACAGGCCGATCAGTTTTTCGCGGATCGCCGGCGATGTGGCTGTCAGCCGTTTGCTTTCTTCGTCGGCCATGTAGACGGGTACGCCCAATAAGGTCAGCAGGGTAGCTACCACCGACTTGCCGCTTCCGATGCCGCCCGTGATTCCGATTTTAATCATTCGTTTTTATTTTGTTCCAGGATAAATTCTATTTTATCGGGGGTTAATGTGGCCGTGCGAACCCACTGGGGTTGTTCGCTCAGGTGGATCGGCAAGGTGCCGCTCAAATTCTGTTCCAGTTGGGAAAAGGGAATGCGAATCGCAAACTGGTCTTCCGAAAGTTCCTTGAACCGCGAGAGGGGGACGCTGCAATTTACTTTCACCGTAGGGGGGAAGATGCGAACGGTATAATGAATGGGAATGCCGGTACAAGTAACCGGTATTTCCAACGTCTTTTCGGTATATTCTTCAATCGGCACCGTCAGTGTAACCACCGACGGTTCGAGGTTGGCGCCTGCCACGGGCTGGAGCTGGACGCTGCGGGTAACCGTTTTGTTGCCTTTGAGGATATGGATAGGCATGGTACGGACGAATTGCAAGGTGTCGAGCAGGGATTCGCTGGCATATACGTTTACATATCCGGGTTTGAGAATGATTTCTCCCGACAACAGAAAGCCTGGCTCTGTTTGAATATCGCCGTCGAAAACGACGGGTATTTGCTTCTGCTTCCGTTTGCTGTAGCCGATTTCGATTTGGTGGGGGATGTAATCGGTAAGCGTAGTGGTATTGAGCAATTGCTTGAGAATGTCGTTTTCGATTTTGCGTTTGGAGATAGTCGTGTCGCCGCTTTTCCCCTCGATGGCTTTCATGTTTATTTCGATGGGAGCGAATCCGCGTCCGAAGGTATAGTTGAGCAATACGCTGCCTTTGTCTTTTACGCGGGCGTTGATTTTTTCGGGTATATGGCCGTCGAAGGCGATGTCGTTGGGCACGTTTTTATAGCGTACGGGAATGGCGACTTCGATTTCGTATTCCTGCTGCAAGCTTTGCAACAGCCAAAAGCCCAGGGCCAGAAGCACGAACGCAAAAAAGACCAAAGCCTCTTTCCATTTCTGACGATGCAAAAAAGCCTTAGTCTTTCTTTTGACAGACTTGAACGGTTTTTGTATGGGATCAAGCCGCGACATAAGCGTGTATTCGGTTTATTTTTTCAGCGCGTCTTCCGTAGAAGCGAAGATTGAAGTCTTATCCACCCGGATTTTAACGCCGTCGGCTACCTCGATCAACATATAGATGTCGCCGATTTCCCGGATTCTTCCGTAAATGCCGCCAGCCGTTACGATTTTATCGCCCACCTGCAGGGCTTCGCGGGCCCGCTGGATTTCTTTCTGTTTCTTTTGTTGCGGACGGATCATAAAGAAATAGAAGATGGCTACGATAACGACCATCATCAAAATACCCGACCATTGATTGCCTCCGGCGGGAGCCTGGAGTAAAATGTTAAGTAAGCTCATACACTAAATATATTTGTTCAACAAGTTAAATGTCAATACTGACCGTTACAAATGTAAGGATAATAATTAATCTTTGAGCAATAGCTTCTCTTTTTTTAACTCAGTGACAATCGAATCGAGTATTCCGTTAATAAATGTTCCGCTTTTGGGCGTGCTGTAGTATTTGGCGGCATCGATGTACTCGTTGAGCGTTACGCTGACCGGGATGGTGGGGAAGGTCAGGATTTCGGCCAGTGCTACCTGCATAATGATCAAATCCATATTGGCGATCCGTTCGGTTTCCCAGTTTTTCATATGTTTGTCGATGCGTTCGCGGTATTCCTTGCCTTTGAGCAACGTCTGGCGGAAAAGTTTGATGGCGAACGATTTATCTTCCATATCCTTGAACATGGGCAGCAGGGGCTGCTTGCTTCCTTTTTTCTCGTCAAACTGTTTGATCGTTTTGAGCGTGAAGGTTTCCACAATTTCAATGTCGTCGTTCCAGTAGATGCTCTTGTCTTCCAGATATTCCTCGATAAAGACATTTCCGCAGATCAGCTTTTTGAAGACGGCGCGCCAGAACTCTTTATCCGTTTCGTACGAATCGTCGGGGTTTTCCAGATAGGCGGCGTACAGGTCGGAAGAGAGAATCGACTCGAGCACGCTTTTTACGAATTCTTCGTCGTTGCTCCAGGTAAGCCCTTGCTCGGCGAGGTATTTTTGCAAGGCGGCATTGTCGGCCAACTGGGCGGCAAACCGGTTGTCGATAAAACGGGTATTAGGATTCAACTCGGCTTCGGTAGGCATGTACTTGCATTTCCGGGTTTCCAGAATCCGGCGTTGTAATTGGGTTACGTCTACGATAAGGAGTAATAAATAATGATACAGGTCATACGACTTCTGAAGGCTGAAGAGCAGCTCGTTTTCCGCCACTTTGAGGTCACCGTTTCCATTCTGATAGTAGGAGTATACTATCTGTAAAACTTTAATGCGGATTAAAATTCTGTTAATCATCGTTTGAAGGAACTTCTTGTTGTTTAATTAGGTCGCAAAGGTAGCGATTCTTTTTTGAATAGGGCCGGGGTTTACTTAATTTTATAGCTCTTAGCCGCTATTTTGCAGGTTGCGGGGCGGCCGGAAGGATTTTGAGGCGTTAAAATAGTTGGTATTTAAAAAAAAATGCACATATTTGAGGCAAGTTATGATAATTGGGTGGGTTTTTAACGAATGTTAGCTGTCATGGAAGAGATAAAGAAAATACATGTTGACGGTGGCGACAAGGAGATTTTATACTCGAAGGCCATCAAGGCGGGAAAACGGATTTACTATCTGGACGTAAAAAAGAATCTGAAAGACGATTTGTTTCTGGCAATTACGGAAAGCAAGAAGGTGCAACCTAAGGACGGATCGCAGGTATCTTTTGAAAAACACAAAATTTTCCTGTATAAAGAAGATTTCGAAAAGTTCATGGAAGGGATGAACGAGGTAATCCGGTATATCCGGGCTTCCCGGCCGGAGGGGGCGAGAAACCGGTTTGTCGATCCCGAGCAGGAGCCGACGGACGATACCGGCGAAATCAAATTCGACATCGACTTTTAAAAGAGAAAAGGAAAGTCCGGGGAGGAATGGACGCCCCGGCGTAAAAGAATAACGGGCCGTTTTCCTCGAAGAGTAAAAACAGCCCGTTATATTTTGATTGCCGGCCGTGCTTTCCGGCCACGCAATCTTCGCTAGCAGCGGTCGATTATTCGGCCGGGTGGATAGCTTCTGTCGGACATGCGTCAGCGCAAGTTCCACAATCTGTACACATTTCCGGGTCGATATGGTATTTATCGCCTTCAGAAATTGCTCCTACCGGACATTCATCGATACAAGTACCGCATGCAATACAATCATCGCTAATTACGTAAGCCATTTTTTAAACGTTTAAATTGATAACTATTAGTCGATGCAAAATTAGGGCTTTCTTTGTATTAAAAAAATATCTGTTATCTTTTTTTGTGGGAAATTCCCTATCTTTCGATCGATTTCATCTATCTCGCCGGGCGGAAGAAATGAATCTCAAAGCTTGCTTTCTGCGCATTTGCTTATGTGGCCGTTTTCCGGCTGTCCCTGCCGGCCGGAGGGAATGGAGAATCCGGGCCCTTTCCGCTGCAACTATCCGGAAGAGGCGGGGAGAGGATGGCCGCAAAAGGAGGACAGTTAATTTCGAAACGGAAATAAGAAGAAGAAACCCAAAGCCGGCAATAAGTCGGGATATTTTTCGTTAGTAAAAAAAATGAACAGAGAGTTGAAACGATTTGTAGTTGCGATATGTCTTTTGATAGTAGGTTGTTTGCCCTTGACAGCCCAAAAGGAACGGGTGAAAAACCAACCGTATGCCGACCTGAAATGGCTCCATCTGGGGTTTCATGTAGGCCTGCACGCGCAGGATTTGCTGCTTACCCATAGCGGGGTGAGTGCGAACGGAGAAACCTGGTTTGCCGAGATACCTTCCTATTCGCCCGGATTCAGCGTAGGCGTGATCGGCGATATGTATATGAACCCCTATTTCAACCTGCGTTTTTCGCCCACCATCCATTTCGGCGACAAGAAATTTTTATTTCGCGAGCAAGCTACGGGGGAAGAGTTCGAAACGAACGTACGCTCCAGCTATCTCTCGTTTCCCCTGAGCGTGAAATATAGCGCCTTCCGGTTGAACAATTACCGTCCGTACCTGATAGGCGGCATTTACGGTGCGCTGGATATAGGGCGAAAAAAAGGGAATCCTATTTTGCTTAAAAGCGGCGACTTCGGGTTGGAGTTCGGCGTGGGATGCGACATCTATCTGCCTTTTTTCAAGCTGTGCCCCGAGCTTAAATTTTCGTTCGGATTGGTGAATTTGTTGGAAAAGGATCGGGCGGATCTGGTCGACCGGGAATTGATCAAGTATACCGACGCGCTTTCGAAAGCCACCTCCCGGATGGTAACGCTTACGTTCAATTTCGAATAGACGGTTGAAATCCGGGCCTGTGCTTCTTCGTGTTTTTTCCGAATGGATAGCTCCGCAAAAACACGGTAGTATAGGGTATATGGCCGTCTCTACGCTGTTTTTCTTTCGCGGCTGCTGGCTTCTTGCTTTTTTATCCTTCTGGCATTCTCTGAATTTTAAGCTGCGGAAGCCGCAGTTTTTCCCGGGAGCGAACCCCCAGCATCGAAGCCTCCGGGAGCAAAGCCCGGAGAGACTTAAAGAAATAGTTCAAGGTAAATATAAACGGCCGGAATAGCCATCATCACGCTATCGAAGCGATCGAGCATTCCGCCGTGGCCAGGCAAAAGACGGCCGGAATCTTTGACGCCCAAGCTGCGTTTCAGCAGCGATTCCACCAAATCGCCCCAGGTGCCGAATACAACGACGACAGCTGCCAATCCCAGCCATACATACCAGGCAATGCTAGGTACCAACCATGCAAATACCTGCGAAGAAGCCAGGGCGAAGAAAAGCCCCCCGTAAAAACCTTCCCACGATTTCTTAGGAGAGATACGCTCGAACAACCGATGTTTTCCTAAGGTCGATCCTACCAGATAGGCCCCCGTATCGTCGAGCCAGATAAACACAAAGAGGGCGAGTATGAAAAGGGAATGATAGCCGGATAGTTCCGGCAGATAGTTGCCGGCAGCGATCCAATTAAGCAGCGAAAAGGACCCGGCGCAATAGACCTGGCCCAAGAAGGCTATGCTCCAGTTGCGAAGCGGATCGGCAGCTTTAGCGTAAAGTTGAGACGTAAACAGATAGATCAGAAACAGCAGGTATGGAAGGAAAACGACGGAGCCGCCTAGCGTATTGGTATAAAGGAAGGAAGCGAGGAATAAATAAACGCCCCCTGCGGTTTGGAGGCCACGTTCGATACGGCTGTCGGTTGCGGAGCCGGTCAGGCGGTAAAATTCCCATAATGTAAGACCGGTAACGCATGCGAATACCGCCAGAAAAGCGAAACGATGAAAACAGGTAGCCCCTGCCACCACGGCTACAAACACAATGCCTGTGAGTGCCCGTATGATGAGATTTTTCAAAATGGTAGTGTTTTTGTTTTAATTCGGCTACAAATATAAAGAATAAATTGATAAGTACTTACAACGGTGGGGAAAAGGAAATAAAAACAGGTTCTTCCGAGCAAGGCCTCAAAGGATTTCTGGCCTTCTTCCGCCGGCAGAACGCAGAAGGTTCGTAAAAAGAGGAACCCCACCCATGCCACCTATGCCGTGCGTGCCAAAGGGTGAATACTGAAAAGGAAATGTGTCTGCCCGCTTAAACAAGAACATAGAAAAAGGGGTTGCCTCGTTTTCCTCGACAACCCCCGCTTATTTTTACCTTATTAAGCTGTTTTTAGCTTCGGCCGGGAAGTTACTCTTTTTCCTCTGTCGTGCTGTCATCCGCCTGGCTGACAGATTTGTCAGGTGCGGAAGCCGGTGTTTCCTCCTGGGGCGAAGCTGCTTTTTCTCCTTCTTCGTCGGCAGGAGTTGCCGGTTCGGCAGGCGTCGCTTCGGCAGCAGCACGGATCGCCTGTTTTTCCTGTAAGCTCAGGATTTCTTCCGAGCGGGAAATCCAGGCGCGTTTGCCGAAGATATGTTCCACGTCTTCCGTATAGATTACTTCCCGTTCCAGCAACACCTGGGCCAATTTGTTGTGCCCCAGCTTATGTTCGGCGAGTATCTGCTTGGCCCGTTCGTATTGCTCGTTGATGATAGCCTGTACTTCGGTATCGATCAGCTTGGCCGTTTCCTCGCTATACGGCTTGGTGAATCCCCAATCCTGTCCGCTGGAATCGTAATAGTTCAGGTTCGGCAGTTTGCCGCTCATCCCGAAATAAACCACCATGGCATAAGCCTGTTTGGTCACCCGTTCCAGGTCGTTGGAAGCGCCGGTCGAGATCCGGCCCAAGAAGAGCTCTTCGGCTGCCCGGCCGCCCAGGGTGGCGCACATTTCGTCGAGCAATTGCTCGCGTGTGGTAATCTGCCGTTCTTCCGGCAGGTACCAGGCCGCCCCTAACGCTTTTCCGCGGGGAACGATGGTTACTTTCACCAGCGGATTGGCATGTTCGAGCAGCCAACTAAGCGTAGCATGTCCGGCCTCGTGGTAAGCAATGCCGCGGCGTTCGTCGGCTGTCGTTATTTTCGAACGCTTTTCCAAGCCGCCTACAATGCGGTCGACGGCGTTCATGAAATCTTCTTTCTGAACGAATTTCTTATCGCCCCGGGCCGCGATCAAGGCAGCTTCGTTGCAGACATTGGCAATATCCGCGCCCGAAAAGCCCGGGGTTTGGCGTGCCAGAAACTCGGCATCTACGCTTTCGTCGATCTTGATAGGACGCAAGTGTACGCCGAATATTTCTTTGCGCTCGTTCAGATCGGGCAGTTCCACATGGATCTGGCGGTCGAAACGGCCGGCGCGCAGCAGTGCCTTGTCGAGAATATCGGCCCGGTTGGTAGCGGCCAGGATGATGACGCCGCTATTCGATCCGAAGCCGTCCATTTCCGTCAGCAACTGGTTGAGGGTGTTTTCCCGTTCGTCGTTGCTGTTCATATTGGCGTTTTTGCCGCGGGCGCGCCCTACGGCGTCGATTTCGTCGATAAACACGATACAGGGGGCCTTCTCCTTAGCCTGGCGGAACAAGTCGCGAACGCGGGAAGCGCCTACCCCGACAAACATTTCCACGAAGTCGGAACCCGACAGGGAGAAGAACGGAACATCGGCTTCGCCGGCTACGGCTTTGGCCAGGAGAGTTTTTCCTGTCCCCGGAGGCCCTACCAGCAAAGCGCCTTTGGGTATTTTGCCTCCCAGTTCGGTATATTTATCCTTGTTTTTCAGAAAGGATACGATTTCTTCCACTTCTTGCTTGGCTTCAGCCAGGCCGGCCACGTCTTTGAAGGTGACTTTGTTGTCGTTGTTGTCGCGGTCGAAGAGCTGGGCCTTGGCTTTGCCTACGCTGAATACGCCTCCCGGCCCGGCGCCGGCTCCTCCCGACATCCGCCGCATCAGGAAGATCCACACGATCACAAGCAGGATGATGGGCCCGAAGGAAATCAGGAAATTCCAAAGCGTATCGTCGCCTTCTTCAAAGCTTACCTGGGTGTCGATATGATTGTCGGCTACTGCTTTATCGTAAAAATCGGAAAATTTATCGGAAGAAGGTATTTTGACGTATACTTTGGGCGCGATTCCCAAACGATTGGTATCTCCTTTGAAAACGAGGTCGGCTTTGCCGCTTTTCACGGTAGCTTCTACTACGTTCTTTTTGTTGAATACCACCATTTTATCGAAAACATTTTGCTGGGCCAGTTTTTGAAATTCGGTCCAGCCCACTTCTTTCGATCCGGAGGAGTCGTTAGTCATATACAGCACAATAAGCATCAGAAAGATCAGCCCGTACATCCAATACAGGTTGAACCGGAACATTTTTTGCTTGTTGTTCTTGGGCGTTTTATTAAGCATGTCGTTCTTATTTTCCATAAAAGATAATCAATAAGTTTTGCTGCCGGCAGTTAGTCCAGATCAGGTATCCGGGTCACCTTCGAGTCGGCCCAAAGGTTTTCCAGGTTGTAGAACTGGCGCTGCTCAGGTAAAAATATATGTACAAGAACCGTGCCATAATCCATTCCGATCCATGTCGCGCTGGCGGTTCCGTCGATGGAAAGGGGTTTTTCCCCGGCAATGCGGCGAGCTAAGTCCCACACGGAGTCGGAAAGGGCCGATACCTGGGTGGGGGTGTTGCCTTCTGCAATCACCATGTATTCGGCGATTGCGCCTGTAAGGTGGGTTAAATCCACTATTACAATATTTTTGCCTTTTTTTTCCTGGAGGCCTTCTACGATTGTCTTTACTAATGCTTTCGTTTGATCCATTTATTTTTTGTTGAATTGTATTTCAAGTCGCAAATATAGCTGATATATTTGGGATGCACATCTTTTCTCTTCTAATAAATATGTAGGACTTCTGCTGATTGAAAAACAAGGAGAACGGAAAATTGTTTATTTTCCGAAATTTTTCCCGGCGAATATTTGCAGATTCTGAAAAAGTATATACCTTTGCACTCGCTAACAAGGGAAACCTTGGCCTGTTAAAGGTTGATTTTGTTCAATGGTGTAATGGTAACACGTCAGATTCTGGTCCTGAAATTCCAGGTTCGAGCCCTGGTTGAACAACTTTCCCGCCGGGAAACGGTTAGCGATAAGAGTTGAATTTTATTGTTCAATGGTGTAATGGTAACACGTCAGATTCTGGTCCTGAAATTCCAGGTTCGAGTCCTGGTTGAACAACTCTAAGGAAATTAAAAAACAAAGGATGAGTCAAGCGGATTGATTCATCCTTTGTTTTTTTCTGGAAAATATGGTCTTGAAAACGTGTTCAAAATGGTTTATGGGGGATCGTGCTGAAAAGTACGAAGATTTTTAAAAAGATTTATGGGGATGGCGGCGGCTTTGCCGCCTTTTTCTTTTACTTTTGGCTTGACCCAAAAGTAACAAAAAGTCAAGGGCTGAACCGTCTGGGCTACTCCGGGCGAATTCTTCGCTGTCACCGCCTAAACTCGCTTCGCTCAGACAAAGGCGACTCCGAACCGCTCAGCCTTCACCCTCCGCTTTACGCCCATCCGCTAAGGCCCTTAGTAGAAAGCTGACGCTTTCTGTGGGGATGGCCGATACCGGTGTTTTTTTGGTTGGCTTTGTATTGTTTTTGTGGTGATTTTTTCAATGATGATTTGTTTAATTTTTTGATTTACTTTTGTTTGTGCTTGGGGATGAGGGGACGCTAAAAAAAGATTTATAGAGATGGCGACGGCTTTGCCGCCTTTTTCTTTTACTTTTGGCTTGACCCAAAAGTAACAAAAAGTCAAGGGCTGAACCGTCTGGGCTACTCCGGGCGGATTCTTCGCTGTCACCGCCTAAACTCGCTTCGCTCAGACAAAGGCGGCTC
>DBFWLD010000060.1:0-3522 GCA_048465615.1 Tannerellaceae bacterium | reverse complement strand
ACGCCATGCGGCAAGGGGCTGAGCAATCAGCCCCGACGAGCTTTCCACTTACGACAACTTGCATGATTATGCTAATTATTCTTAACCGTATTCATTTTGCTTATTATAGTTCATTGTCTTTATATTTTTACCTGTTTTTTAATAAGAAGAGAAATAGGTATGTTTTTTTAAGAATCTCTAAGTTGCGGAATGCAGGATTAGGCATATAAAAAGTATTCTGCTTCCTTTATTCTTTTATACATCGCACCGAGAAGGCATCCACTCGACCGCTACTGATCACGCTTGCCGCCGAACCGTCGGTGCGTGCATATAAGGCGCGGGTGCCACTAGGCGTAGAAGACCAATAATAACCGTATGCTCCTTGGCTGTGGGGGTCGCAATTGCCATTGCGTGTACCAGCTGCCGGCAAAACCAAACTAATATAGTTTTCGCCGGCGATTGTAAGGATGGAGTTGGCATAAGTACCGCTTCCCCAGTTGTTTAGTTCATCGCTTGTAGGAATGCGCCAACCGGCGGGGCAAGGGTCTTTGCCGGTTTTTCTTCCGCTGGCGTCGCGCCATAAATAGTCGTTTTTCGGTTTGAGCCAATCCCAATTATCCGCTGCCGAGGAAGTAATGCCTTCATCCGTCGCATTTGCATTGGTGGTCGGGCCTGGCGTTTTGTTGTTACTATTGTAGGTAGTAGGTACATTGCGTCCCCATTGATATAAGTTACCTATACTGGAGACGGCAGTTGCGTTGATTGCAATCTGATTGGCTCCCAAGTTGAGTGGCGCCCACCAGAGGCCTCCTTTCAGCACAGCCGAGTAGTAAGGGTTGTCGTTCCGTTTGCTGGGAAAGGGCACATTGGATGCTCCGCGCCAAAGCGTAATCTTTTTCAATTCCGTAGTGGCCTGTTTAACTGTAATCGTTCCCTGATGCAACTGATAGGCTGCATCGGTTCCGCTGGATGGCGGCACGACGATTTGATAGGTGAACTTCTTCCGGTTGTCTCCGTATCCGCTTGTTTTAGGTGCCGTTGGAGCCGGCAACCAGGATATGTTTGTTCCGTATCCGCTTGCGTACGCGGTTTGCACCGTTGGAGTATCGAACATGGTGTACACGGTCAGCGTAAGAGTTTTGCCGGCTGTTTTTACTCGGTATTCCGTTTTAGGCTTGTTTCCGTTGGAATAGATTTCATCCTGGTTGATTTCTTCTTCCACCCAACCCATATCGGTAAAGTTTACCGTAACGATTGTCTTTTTCTCGGGATTGATATTGCTGGCCAGGGTAATGGTCTGGCTGGAAGGTAAGGAGGTGGGGAAGTCCGTTTTGTCTTGGCCGGGTACAAGGCTTACTTTATAGGTAAATGTATTAGCAGTTGTGCTTGTCGTTTCGTAGGTCAGCCACTGAGGGCTTTCCTCGGCTACGATAGTGCTTCCTCCGTAGCAGTTTCCTGTGATTTGTATGGAAGGCACTTTTCTGCTAGTGTCTGCCGCCAATGTCATGGTAGCTTCCGAAGTCAGCTCGGGCGCAACGAAATCGGGTGTTACGGTAAAGACATAGTCTTGCCCGCCGCCTACCGTTTTGTTTTTAAGGGTGACGGTAGTCTTTTTTGCTCCCGGTAAATTTTCTTTTACCAGATAAAACGTAATGGTATTAGGGAAATTTCCTGCCCTTGTGAGTGCTATTTCTCCGTCATGCCTGAGCCAGGCGGGACCATCGGCAAAATTCATATCGATCTTGATGCCCTGGAGGGAAGTGGAAGTAAACTTAAAGGTATTGCCGTCGGCAATGCGCATGCTTACATTAGCCAGTGTCGCGCCGTCTGCCGGTGTAAAGCTGTTGTTGTCGTCTCCGCCCAGTTGGGAAAAATCAGGGGTAATATCGGGTACTGCCAAGCTTACCATGACTTGCACTGTTTTATCCGGATACTTGGTATTCCTGAACGTGACCGTTCCTTGATTATTCTCTGGAGAAGCTTCCAGATCGTTAAGGGTGAAGGAGTAGAGCGATTCTCCGCTGTTTTCGGATAGCAATTGCGGTGTTAGCCAAGCCGGCCAGTCTCCGAGTTCTACGCCCGCGGTGCAGAAAAGCTTGATACGCAGGTTGCTGTCGACCAGTCGATAGACTGTGGCTTCGAGTGCCTGGTGATCGAAAGTGTTATGATTGTTCTTTCCCTCTTGAATGGTTGTCATAGCGCGTGGCGGTTCGAGTGCATCGACTACCAGTACGGTTTCCTCTGCGGTTGTCAGGTCTGTAAAACGCACGATGGCTCTTGGATACCGGTTTTTGGCATATCCGTCTTTCAGAGCGAAAGTATATTTGTATCCCTCGTCTGCTTGTCGGTCGTCGGTTTTAGCGGATGTTGCGCTTTCGATAAGGTCGGGTTGAGTAATATCCAGCCAGTCGTATTCTTGGGCCGCCAGTCCTCCGGCATAGGTTTTCGTCATAGCCGGCAGAATAGCGGTTGTTTTTTCCATTATCATCTCGAAGTTGGTACCCTCATTGAGCGACATGGTAACGATATGGTTTTCGGCATCGTATTGTGTTTCGGTATCGCCTTCGGGTACCTTTACGTCTATTTGCCCGGTTCCTGTTCCGGGGTTATACTCATCTATGCTTCCGTCATCCGCCCAGTCTGCCACGCTAAGATTAAAATCCAGCTGATAGTCATCGGCCTGGGTAATGGCCAGCGTGTAGCGATGGTTGTTGTTGATTTCCAGATAGGCACCATCTCCCGAAGCGGAAGAAGTACGGAAAGGCACCTGATAGGTTACTTCTTTCGATTCGGTCTTGTTCACCTGATAAGTACCTTTCAGAATCAGATAGGCTTGGTCTTCCTTGGGGCTTGGATAGGAGTAGAAGGCTCCTGTTTGTATGCCCAGGTTGGCATTTTCTCCGTCGAAAGCACGCTGGGGGCAGGTGATCAGCTCGCCGTCTTTGGCCGTGGGCGTATCTCCGTACACACGGATAGGGAAGAAAGTGGCTCCTCTTCTTGCCTTGGCCATCGATACGGCTTCGATGGTAAACTTGGATTTCTCAGCATTGTTGATAATGTCGAAACGCGCCGCCAAACGGGTAAGCTTGAAACTGGCCTGCATGCGTGTGGAACTTTCGAAATCGGTCAGGTCGAGCGGAGTTATATAGGCTCCGCTCATGGCCAGCGGTGTGGTAAGTACATCGGCTGGTTGGTTCGGATCGAGCAGCGGTGTATGATAAGAGATAAATTGACTTTCCGTCGGTTCTCCTTGGGTATGTACACCTGTTCCTTCTTGTGTAAAAAGGAGTGGGCGGAATGCCGTATCGTATACTTCATTACCTTCGGAATCGATCAGTCGTGTATTATTGGCGATGCAGTAGAGTTTTACGAACAGACCTTTTTTTAGTTTGAGAAGCCCGGTCGTTTCTTTGTTGTCTGCTGTTGTAGCCGTTAGTTTAAGCTGTGTGGCTCCGGCAGGCAAGGTCGCATTTGCTTCGGCTCTGTAGGCAAACCGTTCCTGAAATGTATACTCTCCGCTTTCGGTCTCCGAAGCGAATACGT
>DBFWLD010000059.1:0-18315 GCA_048465615.1 Tannerellaceae bacterium | reverse complement strand
ATAAAACAAATAAGGATAATACCAACTAGTATTTGGTAGTGCCACCTAATTCGAAATACAGAAGGAGGCAGAATTTTCTCTGTGAACATGCAAAAATATTCTTCCGACCACGACTAATTTGAAATTGCAAAGTGGTATAATCTCAAAGAAAAGGTCCGATCGGCTGAGCCGTTTAAGAATGCGGAAGAATATAAAGCGTGTTTAAAATCGTCCGTCGGTTTACGTTTGAGGAGCGATGTGCCGGTGGGTGTCTGCCTGAGCGGTGGCATAGACTCTTCATCCATAACCTCCCTTCTTTTGAGGGATTTCCACAAAGAAGACCTGAATGCTTTTTCAGCCGTATATGGAAAGGGGCAAACCGGAGATGAATCAGATTATATAAATGAGTACAAAGAACAGTTACCTCACATCCATTTTACTACACCCACCGCCCGTACTTTGTTAAGCGACCTTTCGGATTTCGTCCGCATACAAGCAGAACCCGTCCCGTCATTAGGTCCTTATGCACAATATAAAGTAATGCAAAAAGCGAAGGGAAATGTCGTCGTTACTTTAGACGGGCAAGGCGCTGACGAAGAGCTTGCCGGCTATCATTACTTTTTCAGTTTCTTCTTTAAAGACCTTTTTCGGGAAGGGCAATACCATACGTTACTAAAAGAAATGGTAGCTTATAGGAGGGTCCACCGTTCATCCTTTGCTTATAAGATCTTCTTGTATTTTCTTTTACCTAAAAAGCTTCGTTCATCTACGCGTGTTGACGAATATGGTTATCTCACTCCTTCTTTTGTCAGAGAACATGTAAATTCCAATTCGATCGCCGGAAATTTATATGGTTCTCCTTCTCTTAACGAAGCTTTATTCGATCACTTTGAATACAAGCTGGAACATTTACTGAAATGGAACGACCGTAATTCCATGGCGAGTTCAATAGAATCCCGTGTTCCTTTTTTGGATTACAGGCTGGTAGAACGGACATTAGCTACCCCGTCAAATAAAAAAATTCATCGTGGAGTGACAAAAATCCTATTAAGGGAGGCTATGATCGGCACCGTGCCCGAGAAAATTCGCTTGCGGATGGACAAAGTAGGTTTCTCCACGCCTCAAGACGAATGGTTCAGAGAGGAACAAATGATTTCTTTTATCAACCGTATTATTACGAGTGAATCTTTCAAAAGCAGAAGAATCTTTAATCCTGACAAGGTACTGAAGTTATACAAGCAACATCTGAGCCGGAAGATTAATATATCAAAAGAGATATGGAAATGGATTCATCTGGAATTATGGTATAGAACCTTCATAGATAAATAGGTAAACTAAGATAGAAATAACGTAATGAAAATAATTATTATAGCAGGAGCACGTCCGAATTTCATAAAGATAGCTCCACTGATGAACGCATTAAAAAATGATTCTCGAATAGAGGCATATCTTGTACATACAGGATAACATTACGATGTAAAAATGTCCGGATTGTTTTTTGAAGAATTGGATATTCCCGCACCGGCTATTAATCTGGAAGTCGGTTCTGCAAGCCAGGCTGTACAGACCGCACGCATAATGGAACGATTTGAACAAGTATGCTTGAACGAAAAACCTGATGCAATATTAGTTGTCGGTGATGTCACCAGCACGCTTGCGTGTGCCTTGGCGGCTTCAAAACTGGGCATCAAGGTGATTCATTACGAGGCTGGTTTAAGAAGCCATGACCGTTCCATGCCGGAAGAAATTAACCGGTTGGTAACCGATGCCGTCAGTGACTTGTTTTTTACGACAAGCTCTGACGCCTCAGCCAACTTGTTGAAAGAAGGCATTTCCAAAGAAAAAATCCATATGGTAGGAAATCTAATGATCGACACCTTGATTGCCTATAAGGACAAGATGCGCTTTGAAAGTTTATCTTTCCCGTTATTGACGGGGAAAGGGTGTATTTCCGTAGAGGATAATTTCCCCAAAAAACGATTCGGCCTTCTGACTTTTCACCGTCCGAACAACGTGGACAATCCGGAAAAACTTAAAAAATTAGTCAAAATATGGGGCGAGGTATCAAAACAAGTTCCTTTAATTTTTCCCCTCCATCCGAGGACTTATAAAAACATTCAATCATTCGGGCTACAGGACGAAGTAGCCATGTATGACGGTCTTTATCTCATAGAACCGTTAGGTTATTTGCAGTTTATGGCACTGGTGCGGCATGCCATGTTTGTTCTGACTGACTCCGGAGGCATACAGGAAGAAACTACTTACCTGAACATCCCCTGTTTGACTGTGCGCTCCAATACAGAACGTCCTGTTACCATATGGGAAGGAAGTAATAAACTGATTCAAATCGGAGATATATTACAAGAAGTAACATCGATTCTGCAAGGACGGGGTAAATACGGCCGGGTTCCTGAATTTTGGGACGGTAAAACAGCAGGTAGAATTATAAACATAATAAAAGCTGAATTATGAGGATATTTATATATTTAGGGCATCCTGCTCATTTCCACTTATATAAAAATGTCATAGCCAATCTTATCAAAAATAAACACGAGGTTACTATCTTTATCAAGAAGAAAGATGTACTGGAAACTTTGCTGCAAGAATCCGGGTTGCCTTATCATAATATCTTGGCAGAAGGAAGAAAAGACTCCAAAACAGGAATGTTGTGGGGTATATTAAAACGGGCATGGAAACTTTGGCTTTTCTGCAATAAATACAATCCGGATTTACTGACCGGTACAAGCGTAGAAAATTCTTTTGTAGGTAAGCTGAAAGGAATACCGGTTATTAATGTCGGTGAAGATGACGCCGGTGCGGTTCCCTTATATGCAAAGATTGCTTATCTCTGGGCATCCACTATTTTGGCCCCTGCGGTTTGTGATTGCGGAAAATGGAACCATAAAGCGGTTAAATACAATTCCTATCAAGAGCTTGCCTACCTGCATCCGAACCATTTTACACCTCGCAAAGAGATCGTGAAAAAATACTTTTCTCCGGATAAGCCTTACTTTATCCTGCGCTTTGTAAAATTAAGCGCTAACCATGATAAGGGGATAAAGGGTCTGAATACACCCGTGGCCGAAAAAATAATCCAGATATTACGTCCTTACGGGGATGTGTATATCACCTCAGAGCGTGAGTTAGAATCCCAGTTCGAACCTTACCGGATTGCGATTCGTCCGATTGATATGCTCGATGTGATGGCATTCGCCCAAATATACATAGGCGATAGCCAGACGATGGCGGCAGAAGCGGGTGTTTTAGGCGTTCCTTTTATTCGATTTAACGATTTTGTCGGGCGCATAGGTTATTTAAACGAACTGGAACAGGTATATCGGCTAGGCTACGGGATAAAGAGTAATGAAGAAGATAAACTATATGCCACGTTGACAGACCTGTTAAGCATGCAGGACCGCAAAAACATATTTCTGCATCGTAAAAATAAAATGTTGGCAGAAAAGATTGATTATGCTCAATTCCTAACTTGGTTTTTAGAGAATTATCCTAAAAGCAAACGGATTATGCGTAAAGACCCGAGCTTCCAATATAAATTCAGAACCGATATAAAACAGCTGCGTGAAAATACGATTTGAAACAATAACCACACAAACTTTCAACAAATTACCTTGAAGAAAATGAAACCTATTTTTTATTTCTACGCAATCCTGTATATGCTTACAGGATGTGCTTCGCAAAAGAAAATCACTTATCTGCAAGATATACCGGAAGAGTATCGTGCTAAGATGATGCAAAGCAACAGCGATGCCATTCTTCTTCCTAACGACCGCATTTCAATCCTGGTGAACAGCCGTGATGTAGAGCTGGCGCAAATGTTTAATCTGCCGGTGGTAAGTTACCCGATAAACAGCAACGGCAATTATTCGACCGGGCAAAACAGAATATCGGGCTACCTGGTGAACAATAAAGGAAACATCGATTTTCCCCAATTAGGCGTTACAAAAGTCCAGGGATTAACACTTACAGAATTAACTGATACGATTAAACGACAAATTATTCAGAAAGGAATGATAAATGACCCGGTCGTGACAGTACAGTTTATGAATTTTAAAATTTCAGTAATAGGGGAAGTAAACAAACCCGGTAATTTCGATATACCCGATGGACGCGTTACCATATTTGACGCCCTCAGCCGTGCCGGAGATTTAACCATCTATGGAAAACGTGAGAATGTAAAAGTAATAAGGGAGATGAACGGAGAGCGAAATGTCGTTACAGTGGATTTGCGAAGCAAGGACATATTCAATTCACCCTATTATTATCTTCAGCAAAATGATATTGTATATGTGGAACCTAACAAAGCGAAAGCCGGGCAGCGTGAAATAAATCAAAACCGCACCATCGGAACATTTGCATCTATTATGTCCGTGCTCGTCTCCCTTTCAGTTCTTATTTTTAAATAAAAATAACACACTTCTTCTACCATGGGAAAAGACAAATTCGAACCTTACGATTTCATAGACTTTAACGGCGATAAAAATCGTGTTCAAGAGAACTCTGCTTTAAACGATATACTTAGCACAATATTCCTTTACAAAGGATGGTTCGTATTGTCGGTAGCGGTATGCTTGATAACCGGCATACTTTATGTCCGGACCACTCCCAAAACATACCTGCGTACCGCAACCATACTGGTCAAGGATGCAAAGAATGGCGGGAACCTTGCTGAATCTACCGCTTTTCAAGACTTATTTTCGTTCGGGGCAAATTCCGTTGATAACGAAATGGGGGTTTTCAAAAGCAAACGGTTCATGCAAAAAGTGGTAGAAACTCTACATCTGGAAATAAGCTATAAAGAACGTAGCAAACTCAGAAAAAAAGAGCTTTATCGTTCCGCTCCTTTCAGGGTACATTTTATCGATAATCCGACAGAACGGAAAGTGGAGTTCGTGGCAACCCCTTTGAATGAAAACACTATAGAGATAACCGATTTTATCCCTGAAAGTGCGGATAAAAAGAAATGGATGTTGCACTATGGAGATACCATCGATACGCCTGCAGGAAGGATAAGTATACTACCTGTGCCTTTGCAATCGCAAGCCCTTTCCATAAACAAACCTGTTTATGTCACAAAAGGGAATAGCAAAGCCATTTCTGACCTTTATAACAAGAAACTGAAAGTGGAAGTAGCCGGTAAACAATCTTCCCTTATCAATATATCGATAGAAGACGAAAATGCACACCGCGCCGAGGATATCCTGAATACATTGATCGAAGTCTACAAGCATGACGCCATCGAGGATAAAAATACCGTCGTTATTAATACGGCAAGATTCATAAAAGACAGATTAACCATTATCGAAGAAGAACTGGGACACATAGATGCCGAAATCGAAAGATATAAGAAAGATAACAAACTAACGGACGTTATATCTGAAAGTGATATATTTCTCCAACGATCCAATCATTTGGCCAATGAAGGATTGAGTGTTGAGAACCAACTCAACATGGCGGAATATATGAAGGTTTATTTGCATAACAACAACAGGAATAAAGACATGATTCCGGTAAGTATCGGCATTCCGGATAATGGAATACAACATCAAATATCAGAATATAATACTGCAATGGGGAAACGAAATAAATTGCTGGCAAACAGCAGTACAAACAATCCTCTGATACAAGATATGGACGCAACCTTAGAGAATATGCGGCTTTCTATCCTAAGAGCTATCGATAATCTGATTGCAGGCCTAAAAATTCAGGCTTTGAATATGAAAAACGAAGAGGATGTCACCAGAAGCAGGATCGCCGATGTTCCTTCGCAGCAAAAACATATCATAAGTATAGAACGGCAGCAAAAAATCAAAGAGGAGCTTTATCTGTATCTCCTGAATAAAAAAGAAGAAAACGAATTGCAACGATCCATTACGGAAAGTAATTGCCGCATTGTAGATCCCGCACACGGCCCGGGAACACCGGTTTCACCGAAAAAAGCGCAAATAGTACTTGTTTCTTTAATAGCCGGCTTTCTAATTCCTGCTTTATGGCTATATATACGCTCTTTGATTAATACCAATGTACATACCAGAAGTGAAGTAAAATCACATGTAACCATTCCATTTTTAGGCGAAATACCACTAAGTAAAAATAAGCAGGGAAAAGATATTGTAATAAAGAATTGTAACCATGAAGCTATTGGCGAAGCCTTTAGCATTGTCCGTGAGAACTTGGATTTTATGAACATGGAGAAACGTTCTATTGGAAAAGTTATGCAAATGATCTCCTTTAATCCATCATCGGGTAAAACTTTCATTACCGCTAATTTGGCAATGAGCATGGCTTTTTCTACTATGAAAGCCATTGTAATAGACCTGGATCTGCGGAAAGGGACATTGACCAAAAGATGCGGAATAGGCGCACGGCAAAAAGGAGTATCGGAATATTTAAGTGGAAAGCTGGATAGCATGGAAGGATATATATATTCCTATGGGGAAGAATGCAAAGTGGATATAATCAGTTCCGGAGCACTGCCTCCTAACCCGGCGGAGTTATTAAAAAGCGACAGATTAGATCGGCTTATCGAAGACTTAAAAACAAAATATGATTACATATTACTGGATAATCCTCCCTACGGAATTGTTGTCGATGCCTTCGTTTGTACCCGCTTGGCAGATCAATCCATCTATGTCATCCGTTCCGGGTTATTTGATAAACGGCAATTTCCCGAGTTGCAGGAACTTTATGATTCAAATAAGTTGAAGAACATGAGTATCCTGCTCAATGCGATAGATTACCAAAAATACGGATATGGATATAATTACGGCTATGCTTACAAATATGGCTACGATTATAAAGAAAAAAGTTCGCGGAACAAACCTTTCTACAAACGTATTTTAAGGTCTTAAACCATGTCTATGTTTACCTATAAAATCAGACTTATGGAAAGTGATTTTTTCGAAGGATTCACCGACTGGCACAGCCATATACTGCCGGGTGTAGACGATGGGGTAAAAGAACTGGAAGAGGCATTGCAAATTCTGCGTTATTTTAAGCTTATAGGAATCAGAAAAGTGTTTCTTACTCCGCACATGAAAAACGGGGTATTTATCAACAGCGAAGCTTTGATCGCAAAAACCGATTTCCTTCGCCAAAGTATCGAAGGCGGAATGGAATTGTATCTAAGCGCGGAATATATGCTGGATTCCGGATTTGAAGAACGTTTCAAATACTTCCCGTTGTATCTGAATGAAAATCATGTCCTGGTAGAAACTTTTTGTTTTTTTCCTCAGGACAATTTTTATGAATTGTTATATCATATTTATGTGGATGGGAACACCCCCGTTATAGCACATCCTGAGCGATACCTATATATGGAACCGCACGATTATTACAGAATGAAAAATAATGGTTACCCGTTACAGCTAAGCTTATTATCCCTTTCCGGCTATTATGGGGAAGCGGTAAAAAAAAGAGCTGACTATTTGTTGGTTCAAAACATGTATGATTGTATCGGAACGGATATACATAATTTTCAGACATTTGAAATCTGGCTCAATAAATTGGACGTAACGAAAGAACAGCTTAAAATGTTATTGAGTATTTCAAGATAAGTAGAAAAAAGATATTTCGCTATCGGTTATAGTTTCGAACCCTCCCAATAGACTTTGGCAACGTCCTCCGACAAATGCAGTGTCTAAAAAAGTTTTTTCATCCGGAAAAATAATAGCCCCCAGGCCAGGTTGCGCGAAAACGCCGCTTAGGAATCCGTGACCGGATTACAACCGCGGCGCTTTATTCCAACGCCTCCTGCCGCACCTCTTGTCCGGTCAGTTTACCGGATAGCCTACCGGGTTGTTCATCAACGGAAGCTGACTGGCAGACAGACTGAGAATTTTTCTCAAAGCCGCCTCGTCCATCGAAGCCCGCGGCACGGTAGCCAGCCCCACGGCCGAGCAAAACAGATTCACATTCTGCGAAACGATACCTGCATCCATAGCCGCCATCAATCTGACCTGCTCCGAGTCTCCCCTGCCGAAACGGGAAAGATCGGATACATACACCAGGCAAACGGGAGCTTGCTTTACAAAATCCTGGCCTCCCGCCACCGCCCCGCGATGATCGCCGGAAGCCACGGGATTCAGGGCATGCCCTGCGGCATCATACAGATAAGCTCCCTCTTTTGTAAATACATACACATCCACATCCTGCTTGTTGAGGGCCGAGGGAGCCGTTCGTTTCCCTTCGGCGGCCCGGTTTACTCCATTGGCCGCCCAAAGCAGGTCGGACAAATCCTGAAGCGCCACTTCCTTCGCGGCAAACTCCCGGCGCGACTGGCGGTCGGCCAAGGCTTTCATCACACTGGCTCCCCTGTCGCGATCGGGCGCGGGCAGCTTGATTTTTGTCAAACTCTGTGCATTCATAATCGATACCCATAAACATACCATTAATACAATCGAAACTCGTCTCATATACTTACCGTTTAACGTGATTTTACACCCCGGCCGCGCGAAGCGGAGGCAGAAACAAACCCGCCTGGCCTATCCCGAAGCACCGTCTATCCGCGCCTTCCGCCAATTTCCGCAGCAAACCTCCCAAAAAGCGACGGTAGGCAGGTTTTGCCTGAAAAGCGGCTTTGGGCCGGTTAGGCTCCGCTTTCGGCAAAAATAGATGAAAGCCCCGATTCTCATCGTCTTTTGCCATAATTTTATACTTCTTTAAAAGAAAAATGCAGGTTGCAACTATTAAATGCCGTACATTTGCCACATTTACGATCATTTCGTAGTTGTGACAGGATGTTTTACCGATTAATTTACATGGATGAAAGCTAAACTTTTTCCCTTTCTTTTGGTACTATTTGCTCTTTTCTGCACCACTGTAAAAGCAGATAATTCCAAGTCCTTTACCCTTAAAGGACAAGTGGTTGATTCGTTGACAAACGAAACCGTTCCGTATGCTACCCTGAGTATCGCCCCTGCCGAGACGCCTCAGAAAGCAATCAAACTACTGGCCTGCGACGTTGACGGGAAGTTCGAAACCGCTCTTACCCAACCCGGCAAATACATTATCTCCATTCAGTCGATAGGCAAAGCGCCCGCGCAGAAACGCTTTACGCTTTCCGACAAAAACCGCAACCTGAATCTGGGCAAACTTTATATGACGGAAGACAACCAACGCCTGGGCGAAGTAACCGTCACCGCCCAACGGCCGCTGGTAAAAGTAGAAATAGACAAACTTTCCTACAGCCTGGAAGACGATCCGGAAGCCAAGACCAGCAACACCCTCGACATGCTCCGCAAAGTACCGATGGTAACAGTCGACGGAGAAGACAAAATTCAGCTTAAAGGCTCCACCAATTTCAAGATTTACATGAACGGAAAGCCCTCCAACCTGCTCAGCCAGAACCCCTCGGACGTATTGAAGAGCATGCCTGCCAACTCGGTGAAGAACATCGAAGTCATTACCGACCCGGGCGCGAAATACGACGCGGAAGGCATCGGCGGCATCATCAATATCATTACCACCAAAAATGCGCTGCAAGGCTACACGGGCTCTGTCAGAGCCGGGGGCAGCACGCTGGGACGCATCCACGGGGGCGCCTATCTCTCGGCTAAAATAGGGAAAGTAGGGCTGACGGCCAACTACGGATACAACCGCGAAAACAGCCCGTGGAACGATTCCTATTCTTACCGCGAAGATTTCGTCGATCAGCAAAACCGCTTCCTCAACCAGAAGGGCCGCAGCAAGACCAAAGGCCCCTTCCAATACGGTTATCTGGAAGGAAGTTACGAAATCGACTCGCTCAACCTGCTCTCGATCGGGGCCAATCTGTTTCGCGGCTCGATGAAAAACATCTCCGAGCTGGATGTGGCGATGACCGACTTCGAAAACAACCCGGTGTATAGCTACAAGCGCAACAGCAGCAGCAAAAACACCTTCGGATCGACCGACGTGAACATCGATTACCAGCACAACACCCATAAGAAAGACGAAATGCTGACCATCTCCTACCGTTTCAGCAATAATCCGCAAGACAGCGAGAACGGCGTCCGCATTTACGAGCCCTCGAACTACCCGATGGCCGCCTTCTATCCCCAAAATAGCCTAAACGACGCCTCGACCAACGAACACACGGCTCAGGTGGATTATACCACGCCTACCTGGAAAGACCAAACCCTGGAAGTAGGCGCCAAATACATTTTCCGCCAAAGCAAAAGCGAAACGACGGAAAACTTTTACAACGATTCCACCAAACTATGGGAAGACATGACCTCTGACGACGCCCGCTTCAAACACATCCAACATATTTATTCCGCCTACCTGGGCTATGCCCTAAAACTGAATAAGTTCGGATTGAAAGCCGGCGTACGCGCGGAAGGCACCGCCCTCGACGTAAAATTCGCCCGGGCCAAAGACAAAGATTTCGACACCCATTATTTCAACGTCGTGCCCAACGCCACCGTTTCCTACCAGATCAATATGACGCAACAAGTACGCCTGGGCTACAATATGCGTATCCAGCGGCCGGGCATCTGGTATCTGAACCCCTACGTCAACGACGTCGATCCGCAAGACATCTCCTACGGAAATCCCAACCTGGATGCCGAAAAGAGCAACAACGTGAATTTCAACTACAGCATGTTCGCCCAGAAATTCAGCATCAACGCCAGCGCCAACTACACCTTCGTCAACAATTCGATACAAAGTTACACCTTTATCGATCCTGAAAATCCGGGGGTTTCGCAAACCACCTACGGCAATATCGGAAAAAGACAGCAAACCGGCCTATTTTTATATGCCAACTGGAACCCTGTGACGCTCTTCCGCGTCTACATGAACGGCGGCGCGGATTATACCGATTTGAAAAGCGACAAAAACAACTTGAAGAACAGCGGGTTCAGCGGCCGCATCTTCCTAGGCACCCAATTCAACCTGCCCAAAGATTTCCGCATCGACCTGAACGGAGGCTATTTCAGCCCCTGGATTCAGCTACAGGAAAAAGGTTCCCCCTTTTATTTCGCCGGCATACGGCTGAACAAAGACTTCCTGAAAAAGAAACTGACGGTTACGCTCGGCTGCATGAACCCCTTCTGGAAAACCATGAAACGGGAATCGACCACGACAGACCCGGCTTTCTATCGCGTATCCACCAATTACCGCTCCACGCGCGACTTCCAAATCAGCGTTTCCTACCGTTTCGGCACGCTGAAAGAAGCCATCAAAAAGGTAAAGCGCGGCATCAGCAACGACGATATGAAATCGAACGGCAACAATACCGGCGGCCAGGAATCCATCTGATTCCGGCCCCGATTCGAAACGCGCAAGGCCTGCAAAGACAACTGATTTGTTAAACAACTTTCCCGTAAAAACGACCTATGAGCATCTTCCGTCAATTCCCCCGCACCTTCTGGGTAGCCAACGCCATCGAGCTGTTCGAACGCTGGGCCTGGTATGGCTTCTTCATGTTATTCGCCAACTACCTTACCGGCTCGTCCGACGCCGGCGGCTTGGAGTTTACCCAAAACCAGAAAGGCATCCTGATGGGCGTCGGTACCGGCATCCTCTACTTCCTGCCCGTCCTGACCGGCGCCATCGCCGACCGCTACGGTTACCGGAAAATTCTTTTCCTTTCCTTTATTATCTACTTCACGGCTTTTCTGCTGCTTCCTCATTTCACCTCCTTCGGCGGGGTTTTCCTGGTCTTTCTCTACCTCGCGCTGGGAGCTGCCCTCTTCAAACCCATCATCTCGGCTACCATTGCCAAAACCACTACCGAGCACACCGCTTCGATCGGGTTCGGCATCTTTTATATGATGGTGAATATCGGCGCCTTCTTCGGCCCGCTGGTTACACTGCTTTTCAAAGGCTCTTCCCATCTCATTTTCTATGCCTCCGCCGGCATTATGCTGCTCAACTTCATTCTGCTTCTCTTTTATAAAGAACCGGGACGCAGAGAAAAAGCTTCCGGCGAACCGCTTATGCGTACCTTTGCCACCATCTTCCGTAACATGGCCAGCATTCTGAAAGACGGCAAATTCCTGATTTTCCTGCTTATCGTAGCCGGCTTCTGGACGATGTACAACCAGCTCTTCTTCACCCTGCCCGTCTTTATTTCCCAATGGGTAGATACCAGCGTGCTCTATAACTTCTTCCACGCCTACCTGCCGTTTATCAGCGCCAACTACAGCCCGGCCCCCGGCGTGATGGACGCCGAATTCGTTACCAACGTCGACGCCCTGTATATCATTCTTTTCCAGATCGCCGTATCCAGCCTGGTGATGAAAATGAAGCCGCTTAAATCGATGATGTCGGGTTTTCTGGTGTGCGCTCTGGGCATGGCGCTTACCGTAGCCTCTCAACACGTGATTTTTACCCTGGTCGCTATCTTGATTTTCTCGCTGGGAGAAATGGCGGGATCGCCGAAAATCACCGAATACATCGGGCGCATCGCTCCGGCCGATAAAAAGGCCTTGTATATGGGTTACTCTTTTATTCCGGTATTTCTGGGGAACGTATTTGCCGGTTTTATTTCGGGTATCGTGTACCAACGCCTTTCCGACAAGGTAGCGATGACGCATCGTTTCGCTCAGGCCGAGGGGTTGCACATGCCCGAGGGTCTCTCGACCAACGCCTATTTCGAAGAAGTAGCTCGCCAAACAGGCCTCACGACGGCCGAACTCACCAACCGGCTGTGGGATTTATACGATCCTTCGCGCCTGTGGATGGTGATCCTTGCCATCGGAGCAGGCGCCGCGCTAGCCTTGTTCATTTTCGACCGGATTACCTCGGCCAAAGAGAAAACAAGCGTCGGCCGCTAAAATAAACCTTTTTATTTCCGGTTTATACCGGAAATAAAAAAGCTCCTTCTTATCTTTGTCGTAAAGAATCAAGCGAAGATAGGCGGTAGCCGGACGCCCGCCCGGCAAGTTTGCCTTCGCGCGGCTGCTTGCACGATTTTTCAATTAAAGAATCGGCGGCATGCTCCCGCGGTCAGGGAAACCGGCTTTCGCCCGCGGCCAGCCCGAACACTAAAAACGGAAGAAAAAATAAAATGACGAAAGATATTACAGCCGAACACGTAAAAAAAGACCTGCGGTACCTGCAATTGTTGTCTCGCAGTTTTCCGTCCATCGCCGAGGCGAGCACCGAGATTATCAACCTCGAGGCCATTCTGAACCTGCCCAAGGGAACGGAACACTTCCTGACCGATATACACGGCGAAGACCAGGCCTTCAACCATGTGCTGAAAAACGCCTCCGGCGCGGTAAAGCGGAAAGTAAATGAAATATTCAGCAACACGCTTCGCGAAACGGAAAAGAAAGAATTGTGCTCGCTGATTTATTATCCGGAAGAAAAACTGGAACTTATCAAATCGAAAGAAAAAGACCTCGACGACTGGTATCAGGTCACCCTCAACCAACTCGTCAAGGTATGCCGCAACGTTTCGTCGAAGTACACCCGCTCGAAGGTACGAAAAGCCCTGCCGCGGGAATTTTCCTATATCATCCAGGAATTGCTGCACGAATCGACGGTAGAGCCCAACAAATCGGCCTATGTCGACCAGATCATCAACACCATCGTCTCTACCGGCCGCGCCGACGATTTCATCATCGCCATGAGCAACCTTATCCAGCGGCTTACCATCGACCTGCTGCATATCGTAGGCGACATATACGACCGCGGCCCCGGCGCGCATATCATCATGGATACCCTCTGCAACTACCATAATTTCGACATCCAGTGGGGCAACCACGACGTACTGTGGATGGGTGCGGCGGCCGGCAACCTGGGCAGCATCGCCAACGTGATCCGGATGTGCCTGCGCTTCGGCAACATGGCCACGCTGGAAGACGGCTACGGCATCAACCTGCTGCCTCTGGCCACCTTTGCGATGGAAACCTACGGCGACGATCCTTGTACGCTTTTCCTGCCGAAAACGAAATTTTCCGACAACGCTTTCGACGAAAAAACAATCCGCCTGATCGCCCGCATGCACAAAGCCATCACCATCATCCAGTTGAAGGTAGAAGGCGAAATCATCCGCCGCCGGCCCGAATTCGACCTGGACGACCGGATGTTGCTCCACCGCATCGATACCGCCCGCGGCGTAATCCGTATCGGCGGCGAGGAATACCGGCTGAAAGATACCAACTGGCCTACTCTCGACGCCAAAGACCCCTACCGGCTGTCGGTGGAAGAAGAAGATTTGCTTCTCAAAATCAAACACTCGTTCGAAAGCAGCGAAAAGCTGAAAAAACATATGCGTTGTTTCTTCACCCACGGCAGCATGTATCAGGTATGCAATTCCAACCTCCTGTTTCATGCCTCCGTGCCCCTGAATCCCGACGGAAGCCTGAAAACCATCCGCATCCAGGGTAAAGACTACCGAGGCCGGGCCTTGCTGGACCGGGTAGACCAACTCATCCGCACGGCCTATTTCCAGACCGGAGAACAGGAAGAGCGCGAATTCGCCCACGATTATATCTGGTATCTCTGGGGAGGAAAAGACTCTCCTCTTTTCGACAAAAGCCGGATGGCTACCTTCGAACGCTGTTTTCTGGAAGAAGCCGAGACCCACCGGGAAGAGAAAGGCGCCTACTATTCGCTACGCGAAGAAGAAGCGGTTTGCGACCGCATCCTCGACGAATTCGGCGTCACGGGACTCCATCGCCACATCATCAACGGCCATGTGCCCGTACGCTCCATCCGCGGAGAAAACCCCATCAAGGCAAACGGGAAAATGCTGGTGATAGACGGGGGATTCTCCAAGCCCTATCACCCCGAAACCGGCATAGCCGGCTATACGTTGGTATACCATTCCCGCGGATTCCAATTGGTACAGCACGAACCTTTCGAATCGGCCGCCAAAGCAATCGAAGAAGGGCTCGACATCAAATCGACCACCATCGTGGTAGAACTCAGCTCGCATCGGCAAATGGTAAAAGACACCGACAAAGGGGCCGAATTGAAGCGGCAGATCGGCGATCTGGAAAAATTGCTGTATGCTTACCGGGGCGGCCTGATCAAGGAAAAAGAGAAAACCGTTTTGTAGCGGCCCCTTTAGGACAAAGGCCCGCGGAAGTTTCCAAAAAGAACTTCCGCGGGCCTTTGCCGTACTACACCGCTTCGATGCACTTCGATACGCGATATTTATTCAATAAGTTAATTCTTCTCGGCTTTCCGGGCCGGAGCCGCCTTTACCCGATCGGCTTCCGACACTTTCACAACGGCCGGCCCCGACGCTCCGCCCAACGTAACGGATGCCGCCGGCGCGCTGAGCGTAGCCCTATATAAAGCCGGATCGCCCAATACCTCGACGGCCTTTTCCAGCACTTCGTCGTCTTTCAGATTCTGAATCAGTTCGCCCGACTGGTAATAATAGCGTTTGACGATTTCCGAAGCCATCAATTTCATCACCTCGTCTTTAAACCGGTCGAAATCCCGGTCGAGATCGGGCGTCAGCTTCACTTCCATCGCCTGGAAAGCCGCCGAATCGCCGTCGAGATACCCTTCGAACTCGGCCACTTCCTTCAAATTCTTCAATACCTTTTCGCTCTGGCGGTCATACGTAAAATTCTTTTCCTTCGCATACGCCTTCAACGCCTCGAAATCGGCATCCGTCAAGGCGAATTGCTCCACCGGCGGAATCTGGGGATGCTTGAGCGTCCAGTCGGTAATAAAATCGAAAAAGATCGTATCCGTAGCCAGGTAATACATCAAAGTAGGTATCTTAGGTTCCTTCACCTCGAATTCCGGACGCACCCCGCCGCCGTCGCGCACCGGGCGGCCTTTCGAAGTATAAAACACCGACGTCAGGCTATCGGGAATCGCGTCTACGCTCCCGTCTTCCTTGCGATGCGAATAATCCAGTTGCTGGATACACCGGCCGCTGGGGATATAATATTTGCTCATCGTCACCTTCAGCTTGCCTTCGTACGGCAGATCGCGGGTAGACTGCACCAGCCCCTTGCCGAACGAACGCTGGCCCACCAGCACTGCCCGGTCGAGATCCTGCAAGGCGCCCGATACGATTTCGGCGGCCGAAGCGCTTCCCCCGTTTATCAACACGGCGAGCGGCATCACCGTATCCAGCGGTTCGGTCGACGTGCGGTATACCCTGTCCCATTGCTTGATTTTTCCTTTCGTGGAAATCACCTCGCTGCCTTTCGGCACGAACATGCCTACGATCTGTACGGCGCCTTCCAGCACCCCGCCCCCGTTATTTCTCAGATCGAGCACCAGCGATTTGATGCCGTGATTCTTTTTCAAATCCTCGAACGCCTCTTTTACTTCCTGCGCGCTCTTGTCGGTAAACCCTTTCAGGTAGATATATCCTACGCTGTCGGGCATCACCCCGTACCACGTCACCTGCTTCACCTGGATTTGCTTGCGCATAATCTCCACCTTCCGCTTTTTCTTTTCCCCCGGACGATGTATGGTAAGCACCACCTTCGTATTCGGTACCCCCTTCAGCAGTTCGCTCACCCGTTCGTTGGTAGCCTTCGAGACGTCGACCGTATCGATAGCCAAAATCACGTCGCCCGCCTTCAATCCCGCCAAAGCCGCCGGCATCCCTTCGTTGGGTTCGGCAATCATGACCGGCCCGTTTGCGCTCCGCGCACGGATATACGAACCGATGCCGCCGTACTCGCCGGTAGTAATCAGTTTCAACGTTTCCATCTCCTGCTCGGGAATATATTCGGTATACGGATCCAAACCGCCCAGCATCGCATCGATCCCGCGGCGCACGGCCTTATCTATATCGATGGAATCTACGTAAAACATTTCCATCTCTTTCACAAGCGCATTGAAAATGTCGAGATTCTTACTTACTTCAAAACGATTGTCGGTCTGCGCCTTCGCCGTCCGTACACTTCCGGCCAGGCACAACAACGCCAGCAACCCGATCATCTTTTTTCGATCAAACAACTTGTACATATGAAATATGTTGGTTAATTAACGACGTAAAAGTAACGAAATATCACCCGTCTAAGCCAATATGCCGGCTACTTTTAACTTTATTTGTTCCCATTTATCTTCCGGAATCTGGGGCCCCACCACCTCGATCACATAGCCGGCCAGGAGCGAACCGATGCGGGCCGATTGTTCGAGCGTAGCCCCTACCGAGAGGCCGTAGAGGAAACCGGCTGCAAAATTATCGCCCGCCCCGGTGGTATCCAGCGGCTTGCCTCCTTCGGCCGGAACCGGGAAGAAACGGCCGTGGCTGCCCACCAGCGAACCCTCTTTCCCTATGGTCACGATGGAAACGTCTACCATGCCCGAAAGCGCGCGCACGGCTTCCCTGGCTCCAAGGCCCGTAAACGCTTCGGCCTCGCTTTCGTTGGAAAAAAGAATGTCGACATAATCCGGTATCAGCTCGTCGAGCAAGCCCTTAAAGGCATTTACAATATTATAATTGGAAAGATCGAGCACAACCGTCAGCCCCAGCTCCTTGGCCTTCTGCATCGTAGTACGTACCAGCGGTTCGTTCACCAGCAGATAGCCTTCGATATAAATACATTGATAACGGGCCAGCACCTCTTCCTTGATTTCGTCGGGCGTTATCGTGGCGGCCGGCCCCAGAAAGGTGCCCATAGTCCGTTCGCCGTCGGGCGAGATCAGCACCGTACAGCTTCCTGTGGGGCCGTCGGTATGAATAAAATAAGGTGTTACGCCTGCGGCGCGTACGGCTTTTTCGTAAAACTCGCCGACCGCGTCGTCGCCGATTTTCCCGATAAAACCGGTCGTCGCCCCCAACCGGGCCATAGCCCGCATGGTATTGCAGACCGAGCCGCCCGGGGCTTCGGCACGCTCCAGTTTTTCCTGCTTGGTGCGGATGGTAAGCATTTGCTGCCTGTTAATCATATCCATAGCTCCTTTGCGGATGCCTACTTCGCTGAGCGTTTCTTCGGTTTGCAGCTTCAATAAGACATCGACCAGGGCATTTCCTAAACCGATTGTATTCATTTTTTCAAAATTTTTCCGCAAAGATATTGCATATTTCGAAAATAGCCCGTACTTTTGCAGAGCAATTTCGGAAGGGGCGTCAAGGCGTTCAAAAACGGAGTAAAAAGCTTTATTTTTCCGAAGAAAAGCCGGAAATGCGACAAAGACGTCGGGAGAGACCGAAAAAGAGATATATTCTTCCTTAGCTCAGTTGGTTAGAGCATCTGACTGTTAATCAGAGGGTCCTTGGTTCAAGTCCAAGAGGAAGAGCAGAGACAAAGACATCGGGAGAGACTGAAAAAAGACATATTCTTCCTTAGCTCAGTCGGTTAGAGCATCTGACTGTTAATCAGAGGGTCCTTGGTTCAAGTCCAAGAGGAAGAGCAGAGCAAAGACATCGGGAAAGACTGAAAAAGACATATTCTTCCT
>DBFWLD010000058.1:0-55830 GCA_048465615.1 Tannerellaceae bacterium | reverse complement strand
CGATATTAAGGTGGTTATAGCACGAGGGATCCACCTCTTCCCATTCCGAACAGAGAAGTTAAGCCTCGTCACGCCGATGGTACTGCGTAACAGTGGGAGAGTAGGTAGCCGCCGTTTTTTTAGCAAGCGAGAAGGAGTTGGTTCTTAGGTGAACCGACTCCTTCTTTGTTATAGGCCGGTCCATACCGTTTATCTAAAGAAACCACTTATTTATAACTTTCCTATGGATAAATCAAATAAGATACATATATTCGCATCGTAGAAACGCTTCCAATAGGAATACTTTAATACATGTACTATATGAAAAGAACGTGGATAATTTTAATTAGTATGATGGCCTATACCTTTCCCTTTCTAACGGCTCAAAATAACCCTGTATTATTATTTCCCGCAGGCGCGCCCGGAGAAACGAAAAAACTGATAGAGAAAGCCGATACCGACGGAGGAAAGACCGGAGGAGAAACCGTGTTACGCATTACCAACGTATCCGAACCTACCATCACCTTTTATCCTGCTCCGGAAGAATTAGCCACCGGAGCCGCTATGCTCGTATGCCCGGGCGGCGGATACAACATTCTTGCCTATGACCTGGAAGGAGATGAAATTTGCGAATGGTTGAATAATTTAGGTATAACAGCTATTTTATTAAAATATCGGGTTCCGCGCCGACAAGGCTGGGCCAAGCATGAAGCTCCCTTACAAGATGCTCAACGGGCGATGGGGTATATTCGTGCCCATGCGGAAGAAATGAACATCGATCCTCACCGTATCGGAGTGATCGGATTTTCTGCAGGCGCCCATCTGGCAACCATGCTCAGCAATAATTTTACCAAGCGAACCTACCCCCCGATAGACGCTTCCGATAAAGTAAGCTCTCGTCCCGACTTTTGCTTGTTAGTCTATCCTGCCTATCTGGACGGCGAGAATTTTCAGCTAGCTCCTGAACTCAAAGTTTCGCCCCAAACACCTCCTACCATGTTAATTCAAGCCGAAGACGATAAAGCTTATATTAATAGCAGTTTGTTTTATTATTACGCTTTAAAGGAAGCGGGCGTGCCGGCATGGATACATCTATACAGCAAGGGCGGCCACGGCTATGGCTTGCGGAACACAGGAGCCTCCGTCAACGAATGGCCCGACAGAGCCGAAGACTGGTTTCGCGAAATAAGCGTTTTGGAATAACTAAATTATTCCGGAATTGAAATAGGGATTTTTTTGAAGGCCCCGCCCCACACCTTCTATCTGTTTTAACTTACGCTAAAAAGTTAATTTCCTATGGCATTCTCCGGGAAATTTCTTATCTTTGTTCTTGAAAAACGAAGATAGGCGGCACTTGGGCATAGACAAACAAGTTTGCCTCTGCGCTTAGTTTGTACTATCTTTGTAATTCAAATCATGGGGCTGACCGGTTTTGACAGCGGGCAGAAGTGGTTTGTAAGCATGTAGTGCGTGGTTGGCTTGCACTTAAATATCAGACAACAAATAATTAACTGGCGAAAATAATTACGCTCTCGCTGCTTAATCGAAGTATAGTAGATTAAAGCTTAATCCCTGCAAAAGTTGCGGGGACGTGACATCACCCGGATGCTGTGGCTCCGAAGCGTTCCGATCAGGTGGTGCAGCAATATCGGAGATAGTCGGAAACAAGTCTCGGGTTTCCGGCGAAAATTTAGAGAATAAGGGATCGGGTGGGTAGCTTCGGTCTTGCTCATCCCTGACAATCAAAGCGAAGATAAACATGTAGAAAGCAAATTAATTCCTCGTTTGGACGAGAGTTCGAATCTCTCCAGCTCCACGCTAAACCTGATAGTCGACCGATTATCAGGTTTATTTGTTTTGCGGCACACAATTTTGCACACATTTTTAAGAAGTTGCCCCGAATTTGGAAGTCTTGTCTCTTTGCCTCGCTCACCCTTTGGGTAAGTTCCTATAGGTGTATATACTAAACGAGATTTTTCTATCATCCCTCGGATAAAGGCGGTGGTCGATAATATGTTTCATAATAAAGAGAAAGTCGGGGTTGAGGGGCGTCTCCCGGCTAGATATGCTTACTGTTTCTTACTTGCTTTTTCGAAGACTTCATAAGTATCGCTTAATTTCTTTGAGGCTTTTTTGTTTAAGGTGAAATCCCTATAGCCTCCTGTCGCATTGATTCTCATCTCGGGTATGTTCATACCCTTCAATGCAGCGCAATCTCCTTCCAAGTAACTATTTCAACCATCTAAGGCTGTACCAAACGCCTATAGTTCCTTCCCCTCTTCCAGAGCCAGCAGGAGGTAAAGAAAAGGCCTATCATCCCTATTGCTAGAAGACGATAAGCCTTATTTTCTATTTTTTTAGCAAGGACGTTAATTCCGTTTGCATCTCTATAATCTGTTTCTCCAACGTTTGTATTTTATCGGTCGATCTCTCTAACATCCGTTCATACATTTCACAGATTTGTTTTACCGGATGAATCGTAGGCGAATTACTGATATTTGCATTTGTCCATCCGGGGCCGTTAAATGTATACACTCCGCTTACAGAACCGTTGTTGGTAAAAGTTGTATGAGTGGTAGAGGTGTAGGAAGAGGGGAACGGTTCCTCTCTTTCTTTTAATTCTTCCAGAGGAACGCAAAACAGGGAGAGTATTTTTTTTAGTAACTTGTCTGGAATCATCTGGCTCATTTCCAATCGATCTATCTCTTTTACTTCCATGTCCATTTTCCGAGCAAAGGCATCGATTTCGATTCCCTGATTCTCGCGCCATTTACGTAAGTTATGTCCTTGATGTACCCAGTAGACGGTTGATGCGTTGTTTTCTTCCATATGTATATTTTTTTAATTCGGGACAAACATACATATAAAATCCTTGTAAATATCCGGTATACACAATTTTTTAAGAAAAAAGTTGAGTAGGGTGGCTGAAAAGAGATATACGACTGGTTGGAAATAAACGAAATAACCGTATCTGTTTCTTGATAATGTGCTAGAAATCAGATAACAGTGAATCTTATTAGAACCTTTGCCAGAAACAATGGTGTCGTACTGCGCGGTTAGGATAGACCGGAGAGGCTTATCTACGAAACGGAACTATCACTATTGGACAGACGGGCTTAGTTACCTTCGGGAAGCAGAACAGGAGGTAAGTGCACCGATGTTGGTTGATTTGATGGAAATAGCTTGAAAAATACAAAGTCAAATGGGAAAAGTTCAGCCTCTGTATTCTCCCGCTTTGGCGGCACTCATCTGGCGGCCTATGGATGGGATAAAATGACCGCAGTGGTTTTCTTACCGTCATTCTCTATAAAAAGGGGGAGAGATAATAAAATCCCTCCCCCGCAGTAAACCGTATTCCTTTCAATTGTACGATACAAAGATATACATAATCAAGCAAACAAAAATCAAGTATGAACGAAAATTTAGAGTATGCGGCGAAAGAAATTTCTCTTTATCGTCCTTCACCTGTGTTCGCCAAGTATCTTGGCCAGTGGAAAAATGGCAAAAGGTGTCCGAAGGCGAATTTCAAACGTGCTAGGGATAGGAACACTCGGCGCGGTATCTGATAACGTATCCAGCGTGGTATTTGTATCCGGAATAATGTACCGATCAATGTGCAGAGATTAGGGGAGTTAGGCAGCAAAGCCGGTTTTATCTGCAAGAAAGCCGGCATCGAAGTAAGCAGAATGAGCGATCCGCGGGGGGATGTCAATTGCTATCCGGGTTGGGTAAAGAGGGTGGTTTTTCGGGAAAATGCAGCTAGCAGAAAATTAGCAAGCCCCGGCGGATAGAGACAAGGAAGAAACCCTACATGATCGACAACATTTCAGATAAAGTATCTAAGGCCGTCTCCGCAGTCAGCGGTCAAGTCTGGTGGCGCTGAAAAGGTATCTTGTTTGCAGGGAATGCCTATCCCCTCGGTGAAGAACTCAAGGAAATGGAAGAAGAACAGCAACCGGTGGATAAGAAAATCGAAGAAAAAGGACACGAAAAGGGAGCCGAGGCGGAAAACACACGGGGGTATAATTTGACGATATGAAAAATAGGGCATTTAGCGGTGGAGTAACCGCTACTTTTTTGTGAATATTCTATTGTTTATTTGTGTGTGTAACTAAAAACAGTTACATTTGCATAAATACAAAGCAGATGGGTACAAAAGATAAGCTGATAGATCGTTTTTGTAAACTACCAAAAGATTTCACTTTTGAAGAGACGATGAAATTGTTGTCCGGATTCGGATACAACGTGCATAACAAAGGTGCGACGTCGGGTTCACGTATCAGGTTTAAAAGCGATCAAACCGGAGAATATATAGATATTCATAAACCTCATCCTGGAAGTATTATGAAAGAATGGATGATGAAAACGATTTATCAGCATTTAAAGAGTAAGGGATTTATTAAATAACATATTATGGATTATTTAGAATATAAAGGATACAAAGGAAGCGTAGAGTACAGCAAAGCTGACAACTGTCTTTTTGGAAAAGTACTTGGCATGAGCAAGACCTTGATTCTTTACGAAGGAAATACTGTCGATGAACTCCGGGCCGATTTTGAAGCTGGTGTTGATAGTTATCTTGCCTATTGTGAAGCAGAAGGGGTTCAGCCGCGTAAACCTTACAGCGGAGTATTGAATATTCGTATTTCACCGGAAATCCATAGCCGTATTGCTATGCTTGCCCAAGAAGCCGGAACCACCATCAATGGATATATTAGGGCTGCACTGGAGAATCAGCTAAAGTTAACTCATTAATCGTTATAAAATTGGAAATATTTTAAATCTTAGCACCGTATATCAATAGCGTTTGTAGTATGGGCGTGATTTCTTCGGATTTCACGCCCCTTTTTATTTATTCCACCATAACAGAGCCATTGTCGTGTCTGCCTTCCTTTAAAATTCCCCCCTTTAAGCGTCCTTACATTTATACCGGAAATTTATAAATGAAAATTCATACGGTATGAAAGAAAAGGTTTTAGCAACGTTGAAAACCAAATTTGCAGGGGGGGCCGAAACTGTTTTGGACAGGATGGGCTCTAAGTTGGCGAAAATTGCCACAACCGAAGAACAGGTAAACTCGCTTGTCGAAGGTATGACGCTTCAAAACGTATTTGATTCCTATGGCGATTCCCGTGCCACCGAAGCCAGCCAGTCGGCTGTTTCGAATTACGAGAAGAAGCACGGCGGCAAGGACGGCAAACCGATCGCGGAGCTGACGCCGGTTCCTACGCCCGCCGCGGGAGGAGGCGAGGGGAATAACGAACCCAAATATCTCACCGCCGAAGACGTATAATCGATTTTCATGAACGCTCTAGCCCCTAGTCGATAGCGTTGCCCAAGGGGAGCAGCAGGCCAAAGAAGCGCAGCGTAACGGAGAGATCCAGGCGAAAGCAAAGGAGTACAATATGCCTGCCGAGTTTCTTCCCATGTTGAAAATCGCAGACGACGCGAACTTGGACACCTATTTCAAGGACGCCAAGCAGATATTTGTCAATGTGGGGTTGGCAGGAGTGAAAAGTCCCGAAACGGCCGGCGGCCCCTCAAATGAAAACGAGGAAATTACCGGCATGATCGCTAAGGGCACAAAAGAGATTGTCGAACAAAAGAAAGAAAATTGATTATGGCCGCAGGTTCTAAGTATAATTTAGTTCTGCTATATGAACTGCGGAGTTTTACCGGGTGGAGACAGGTGTAAGAAAGTCGGGCCCGGGGAAATTGGATATTACGGGCCTTGTGGTAGGTTCTTATTTACCCGTGTTCAGGCTGATCTTTTTTATATTAGTCTCAACTTACATCTGAAGGAAGAGGGTGAGATGAACGAGGACGCAGATATGAATCCGCTGGGGGGAAAAGCAGAGTGGAAAGAGATCGGGCCGCGTCGATGTGACGACAGTGGAGCGAGGAAGCTAAGGAAGCTTTAAATGAGTTTAAAGCCGAGATAAAGGAAGAAGTAGCTGGGGCAGGAGAGAAAGCCGTCCAGTACACCAAGAAACACGGCGATTATCAGAATCGTACCGGCGCTCTTCGAAAGTCCGATAAATATGAAGTATAAGAAGATGGAAACAGAAGCCTGCAAAGTTAACAACGTGGACTACAAAGAAGAGCCCCGGCAATTTATTATTCAACGGTGGGCCTGAGCATAGAGTAAACAGGATTATACGTGTCTAAACACATACAGATAGGAACACTGCAGTTAGAAACAGCATAAAAGAAGTAATGAATCTTACTTAATTCTTTAACGTAGATTTTATTGTTTACTTATCAAGGCGAGTTTGCTTCATCCAAGAATTTCGGCAAATAACTTAAATAAAGCAATCTCGCGGAAAGAGTTATAAATTTCGTTCCGCTGGAGGATCGGAAGTATCCGAAGAAACGGGCGGAGGGATAGAGGGGGCCCCGGTGCGATCGGCATACCAGTCGTAAGCTCCGGCACGTTGGTGGGGGAATAAGTCGACGGAGCGGACGGAGATGGTACGTCCTGTTTCGGTAGCTACCAGGCATTTCCGGTTCAATTCGCGGGTGTTGAAATCAAACAGGATATTGGGGTTGAAATGCTGGCCGTTGACGCGCACCTCAAAATGCAGATGCTCGGTCGTAGCCCGCCCTGTGCGTCCTGTCAAGGCGATAGGTTGTCCTGCTTTCACTTCGTCGCCGGGTTGCACCAGATTCTTCGAGTTATGGCTGTAGATGGTTTCCAATCCGTTGTAGTGGCGGATGACAATGACGTTGCCATAGGCGGCATAGGGTTTGGCCATGCGAACGATACCGTCGAAGGCCGATACGATGGTATCGTTTGCACACGTTTTGATGTCTGTGCCCGAATGATATTTTCGCCGGCCGCCGTAGGGAGAAATCACTTTTCCTCCCGGCAAAGGAAAGGCAAACGCTTCATCGGGCAGTAAAGACAAATCGATGATTTCCGTGGTATGATCGGCAAATAATTTCGGGTCTTTTACCTTAATATCGTTCATGTCGCGCGGCGTAAACCGTTTGGTTATATCTTTCTGATAAGGCACGAACAAGGCTAATGTGTCCCGCGGATATAAAAAACTGAAGTCGGGCGCGGGGAAAGGCACTTCGGTAAGCGGCAAAGAAACCTTGCCGGCAGGCAGCGGTATCCGGTGGTGCGTTTTAGACGAACGACAGCTCCCCAGAAACCAGAAAGCCAAGAGGATTAAAAAAATAGGTAGAATATATGTTTTTTTCTTCAGGTACATAAGAGATAGCCGTTTCAGCCTACAAAGATATAAAAAAGAATGAGAAAAAGCTAGCCATTCCAGGGTGTTTATGTCTGTTTTTGCTCTTATCGTTTCCCTATAGCTCTTGAAACGCTTGCGCTGGAAAGCTGGAATGAACAAGGAAAAAACAAACAGATACCCCGTCTGGGCAATTAATCATTGAAAATAACGCTTTTCATCGCTATGTGTACGTGCACATTTCAAATTAATCCGTATATTTGTGGAAGAAACGAAGATAGGTTGTACCTCGGCATAAGCGGGCTAAGTTTGTTTTTGCCCGCAGCTTTCCCTACACATTGGTGCGGGAAACCGGAAATAGGCCGTATTCCGGCCTAAGCGCAGCGAGTTTGCTTCTGCCTTCGGTTGGTACTATTTGGTAATTCAGAATTGTTAATCTTAGAATCGCTATGAAACTATTCCGGCTTTTGAGCCTGTGGGGAATCGGCCTTGCGCTCTGCGCGCTCGGGAGCGGTTGCCGTCAGCAGCAAGAGAACCTGAGGGTGTTGAAGATGTCTCACGGTCTTTCGCCCACCCATTCCGTCCACCTCGGTCTGGTTTTTATGGATCAGCGTTTGCAGAAACTCTCGGGAGGAAAAATGAAACTCGATATTTACCCTTCCGCCCAACTCGGCTCCGAAAACCAATGTATCGAACTTTTGCAGATAGGCAGTTTGGATATGACCAAAGTCTCTTCCGCGGCGTTGGAAGGATTTGCCGATCCTTTCAAAGTATTCGGCATCCCTTATCTGTTCCGTTCCCGCGAGCAATACTTCCGGGTAATCGACGGGGCGGTAGGTAGCCGCATCCTGGCCTCCACCGAATCCTACTGGTTTCGCGGCCTTACCTATTTCGACTCCGGCGCCCGCAGTTTTTATACTCTGCATACACCCGTTCGCACCCCCTCGGATCTGAAAGGATTGAAAATACGCGTGCAAAAAAGCCCTATAGCCGTGGAAATGATGAAAACCTACGGCGGTTCGGCCACTCCCGTGGATTGGGGCGAACTCTATACCGCCCTGCAGAGCAACGTAGTGGACGGAGCAGAGAACAACACCCCCTCTATCACCACCGCCTTTCATCATGAGGTGGCCAAATACTACTCGGTCAACGAACATACCATGTGCCCGGACGTTATCCTTATCAGCCTCTCGACCTGGAAAAAACTCTCTTCCCAGGAGCGCGAATGGTTGGGCCGGGCTGCCGACGAAGCCAAATACTACCAACGCGGGCTCTGGGCCGAACAAGAAAAAAAATCGCTGGAAGAAATGAAAGCCAAAGGAATGGAAATCATTTATCCCGATAAAGCTCCGTTTATCCAAGCCGCAGCCCCTATGATTGCAAGCTATAAAGAAAAAAAGGCCTTCCGGGAATTAATCCGACAAATCCAACAAACCGATGCGGAAAATAATTGACAAAAGCCTCGAAACGCTGCTCATCGTCTTACTGGCCTTTCTGGTAGTCGATGTGCTCTGGCAAGTAACCAGCCGCTATCTGCTTACTTCGCCCAGTTCCGTCACCGACGAATTAGCCGGTTTCCTCCTGATCTGGGTAGGACTTCTGGGAGCCGCTTACGTAGCAGGATGCAACCAACATCTGGCCATCGACTTACTCATCCGCAGCCTTTCGCCCCGCCGTCGGAGGATTGTCCGCTACTTTATCGCCTTCGTCGTTTTCCTGTTTGCCGTCGCCGTCCTGGTCGTGGGCGGCAGTTGGCTGGTATACACGCGGTTCGCCCTCGACGTCACTTCCGCTTCCCTGCAAATCAATCTGGGATATATTTATCTGGCCCTGCCGTTCAGCGGCTTGCTTACCGCCTACTATGCGGTCGATAACGCATTCCGCAACGAACCCACAAACCAATAAATTTATGGATATAACAGGAATCAGCATCCTACTGCTCAGCTTTTTCTTTCTGCTTACCGTCGGCGTTCCCGTAGCCTACAGCATCGGCGTAGCCGGCGTGTTGACCATGCTGGCCTCTATCGATTCGCTGCCGGCCTTCACCACCTATGCCCTTAGGATGGCATCCGGGCTGGACAGTTTCGCGCTGCTGGCCATACCCTTCTTCATTTTAGCCGGCAACATTATGAACAGCGGCGGCATCGCGTTGCGCCTGATCGATTTTGCCAAAGTGCTGGTCGGCCGTTTGCCCGGCGGCCTGGCCGTAGTCAATGTAATGGCTAATATGCTGTTCGGAGCTATCAGCGGCTCGGCGGCAGCCTCTGCTTCGGCCATCGGCAGCATCATGACGCCTGAAATGAAAAAAGCCGGCTATGACACCGCTTTCAGCGCCGCCGTAAATATTTCTTCCGCCACCACCGGCATGACAATTCCGCCCAGCAACGTCCTTATCGTCTATTCCCTGGCCAGCGGAGGCGTTTCCATCTCAGCTCTGTTTATGGCCGGCTACCTGCCCGGCATCCTGACCGGGTTGGCCATCATGCTGGTAGCCGCTTTTATCGCCGCGCGCCGGCATTATCCCGTAGGCGAACGCGTGGCCCTGCTGCCGGCTCTGAAAATATTCTTCCGCGCCATACCCAGCTTGCTATTGCTCGTTGTCGTTATCGGAGGCATCCTGGCGGGATGGTTTACAGCTACCGAAGCCTCCGCCGTAGCCGTGCTTTATTCCCTGATACTGGCTTTTATTTATAAAGAACTCACCTGGCGCAAACTCCCGGCCGTACTGCTTCAATCGGCCAAAACCACTGCCATCGTCTTATTGCTGGTCGCTACCTGTACAGGCTTATCCTGGATTATGAGTTATGAAAACATTCCCCAGACAGTAGCTTCCGGCTTGCTCGGAATCAGCGATAACCCCGTGGTGATACTCATCTTGATCAATTTGATTCTGCTGGCCGTGGGAATATTTATGGATATGACGCCTGCCGTCCTTATTTTCACGCCTATTTTCCTACCTATCGCTACGGCTCAATTAGGGATGGATCCCGTACATTTCGGCGTTATGATGGTGCTCAATTTGTGCGTAGGCTTGTGTACCCCTCCGGTCGGTTCGGTCTTGTTTATCGGATGCAGCGTAGCCAATGTGAAGATCGACCGGGTAATCCGGCCTCTATTGCCTATGTTCGGCGCCATGCTGCTGGTGCTTTTCCTGGTTGCTTTTATTCCGGCCCTTAGCCTCTGGATTCCCCGCTTGTTCGGGTTGTAAACGCCGCACGCCTGTCGGTAATCCTTTTCGAAGGAAAAACCGACGCGGCGACTCCGTCCGAACCGATAGGCTGCTATTCGCAGAGAGAAAAAGAAGCCAATCGCCGCGGCTCGGGGCGGAATTCAACGGAAGACGCCGGTTATAAGTAGTTGTTATAAAAATCGATATTTTCTTTCACCAGAATATCGAGCGGCATGTAATTCACCCGTTCAGGCTGTATATCCATAACCAGATAACGGAAAAGAGCCTTGATGCAATTCATGCCCTGCACTTCGGGCCGTTGAGCGATCAAATGCGTGATACTCCCTTTTTTCAGGTAAGGTATATTCGCTGCTATCCCGTCGTAACCAATCAATTTAAACGACCTGGCCGGCAGGCGTTCGCTGAAATAATCCCCTAGCAAATGCGCCCTGGAATTGAAAATAACCCCGCTCCCTACCGCCGGATGAGCTTCGAAAAAGGCGTCGAGCGTTTGGCGGTTGGCTTCTTTTTCTCCCGCCAAAATGGAAACGACATGTATTTTTCTTTCGTTTGCCTCGCCCTCCATATAATCGCGAAACCCCTTTTCCCGGCTTTCCCCTTGGGTGGAAATGCGGCCGTCGGGTTGTTGGATGCGGAAAACCGCTATTTCCTCGTCGCGGCCGAGCTGCCCGGCCAGCAAACGTCCCGACAAATACCCCGAATAATAAGAATGCGTGCCGTAATAAGCCAGGCAATTCGTATCTTCAATATAGGCGTCGACCAGCACATACGGAATCCGGCGTTGGTCGAGTTTGGCCGTAAGCCGGAGCACCGGCTCGCGGAATAAGGTAGCGATAGCTACCCCTTGGCAATCGGCCGCTTCAATCCGGTCGATAAGCGGTTCGAAGCTCGCGGGATCGTACTGATCGAAATACAGAGGAACCACTTCGATATGATAGCCGACCAAGTCTTGTTCGGCCCGGCCCACCCCCTGCCAGAAATTTTCCCAGTATTCTCCTTCCGCAAACGAAGGAATCACCACAAACAAACGGTAATCTTTTTTCAGGGCCAGCGAACGGGCGATCGGATTCGGCCGATAGTCGATTTCTTTCAATACCGCCTCCACCTTGCGGCGCGCTTCTTCCGAAACCTTTCCGCGATTATGCAGGATACGATCGACCGTGCCGGTAGAAACCCCCGACAGATCGGCAATATCTTTAATACGATAGTGTTTATTCATAGGCTAATTCAATCCCTCAGGCTTCTTCTACGATCGCCAACGGCGGATTCAACCGGCGAAAGGTTTCACAATACATCATATAGATTACCGGCAACGCCACTAATACGCCCACGATAAACAAGGCCAGCCCCACGACCAGAATACCTAGCATGGCGAGCCAAAGCATAAAAAGACGCCCGGTTTCCCCGGATGTAATCGCCCAACTACGTTTAAGCGATTCCAGGATACCGGCATCTTCCTCGACGATAAACGCCTGGTAGAATTGCAGCCGCAACCCCAGATAAATACCCGGTATGATAAACAGGCAGGTACCCAGCAGCACGACTGCCGTCATCAGCAGCGAAGCCAGAAAATAAGTCAGGATTTTCCGGCTTTGCTGCCCGTAGGCCGAAAATTGAGGCTCGATGCCGTCGAGAGCCTGAAACATGTTTTTCGTATATCCCAAGGTGAAGACGATCGAGATGATCGTGCTTACCGCCCAGACCACCACTATCCCGACGCGCGAATACTGTACGGGCATGGCGAACATCCTCAATGTGAACGAAATGATAGCGTATCCCACCAGCAACCCTACGAGAATCCATAGTTGCGATTTGGTACATTTCCAAGCTTTGTCGAATATGCCGGAGATTGTAAATTTCGGTTCCATATCTATTCTGTTTTGTATTTTGTCTCTCCGCAAATTTAGAATATATTGTCGAATAAACCAATATTATTCCCGATTCAGACTATATCGGTCTGAAATCTATGAATAGCTGAGGATTGCAGCTATCAAATTAGGTTAAAAAGGAAGCCGGAACTACATTTTAAAGCCAAAAACATACTACATTTGTAACCTCGTAGCTAAAAATGGAACACATGGCGCTTTTTCCGCCGAAATGAGGTAGCTCTTCCCGCGTTTGCCGGGCATGGGCAGGAGAAAGAGAAAAAAGAGAGGCAAAAAAAGAAAACCGGTTCATACAAACAATTTTATAATATATATGAATAAGCAATTATCGAGATTTTTAATTATTCAATCCAAGCGGATAGTTATGTTCGCTTTCGGTCTTTCTTTCGTAGCGTGCGGCCACAAAGAACAGACAGGGTTTGACATGGTAAAGGAATATGCGGTTGTTACGTTGCAACCGACGAAAAGTGAGTTGAAAAGTTCGTATCCCGCCGTTATCAAAGGAAAGCAGGATATTGAAATCCGTCCGAAAGTATCGGGATTTATTACCCGGCTATGCGTAGACGAGGGATCGGTAGTACGGAAAGGGCAAACGCTTTTCGTAATCGACCCCGTACAATACCAGGCAGCCGTAAAAGTAGCGGAAGCCAACGTGAAAGTGGCCAAGACCAGCGTCGCCACCTCCGAGCTTACTTATGAGAACAAACGCCAGCTACACGAAAAAAACATCATCAGCGACTTCGAGCTTCAGATGGCCCAAAACGATCTGGATACCCGCAAGGCCCAGCTCGCCCAGGCGGAAGCCCAACTGGTGAACGCCCGCAACGACCTTTCCTACACCAATGTGGTAAGCCCCTCCAACGGCGTAGTGGGCACGATACCCTACCGGGTGGGTAGCCTGGTAAGTTCCTCTACCCAGGTTCCGCTTACGGTAGTTTCCAACATCGACGAAATGTACGTTTATTTCTCGATGACCGAAAAGCAACTTCTCTCGCTGGTGCGCGAAGGCGGCACGGTAAAGGAAATCCTGGAAAAAATGCCTGAAGTGGAACTGGTACTGGCCGACGGAGCCGTCTATCCGGAAAAAGGAAAAATCGAAACCCTCAGCGGCGTGATCGACCAGACGACCGGCTCGGTCAGCATGCGGGCCACCTTCCCCAACACGCACAATATCCTTCGCAGCGGCGGAACCGGTTCGGTGAAGATGCCCTACGTGGAAGAAAACACGTTGCTGGTTCCCCAGAAAGCCACGTATGAAATACAGGATAAGAAATTCGTTTACCTGCTCACCGACAGTTCGACCGTGAAAACCACCGAAATCACCATCTTCGACCTCAACGACGGCCGGAGCTACCTGGTGACTTCGGGCCTGAAACCGGGCGACAAAATTGTAGTAGAAGGGGTAGCCTCGCTTCGCGACGGCATGCAGATCAAGCCCATCACGCCCGAAGAATCGGCCGCCCGCGTAAAAGCGATGACCGGCCAGCAAGCCGCCGCTCGGCAAGGCGCCAACAAATAACAGGTAAAAAAGAGCAAACATATGAAATTAGACCGATTTATAAACCGTCCGGTTCTCTCGACGGTTATCTCTATCATCATTGTGATCCTGGGTATCTTGGGGCTGATCTCGCTCCCGGTCACCCAATATCCGGATATTGCGCCCCCTACCATCCAGGTAAGCGCCTCCTATATGGGCGCCAACGCGCAAACCGTACTGAATAGTGTGATCGCTCCGCTGGAAGAACAAATCAACGGGGTGGAAAACATGATGTACATGACCTCCAGCGCCACCAATACCGGCGATGCCACCATCCAGATTTATTTCCACCAGGGAACCGACCCGGATATGGCGGCGGTAAACGTGCAAAACCGCGTGACCAAGGCGCAGGGATTTCTGCCGGCAGAAGTAACCCAGGTAGGCGTTATCACCTCCAAACGCCAGACCAGCATGCTGATGGGCTTCTCCATCTACAGTTCCGACGACAAATACGACATCGGATTTATAGAAAACTACGTCAAAATCAACCTCATCCCCCAGGTACAACGCGTAGCCGGCGTAGGCGACGCCATGGTATGGGGAGCCGATTATTCGATGCGTATCTGGTTGAAGCCCGACGTAATGGCCCAGTACCACCTGATGCCTTCCGACGTAACGGCCGCGTTGGCGGAACAAAATATCGAAGCCGCCCCCGGCCAGTTCGGCGAACAAGGCGACCAATCGTTCCAGTACGTGATGCGTTACAAAGGACGTCTGCAAACCACCGAAGAATTTGAAGACATCGTAATCCGCGCCACTCCCGACGGGGAAGTATTGCGGCTGAAAGACATTGCCCGCCTGGAGCTGGGCCGTCTTACCTACGGATTCGACAACAAAGTAAACGGCCATGCCGGCGTAACGGCCATTATCTTCCAGACGGCCGGTTCCAACGCCACGGAAATTATCAACGACATCACCAAGCTGCTCGACGAGGCCCAGAAAGATTTCCCGCCGGGAATGAAAGTCGACATTTTGTTGAATGCCAACGACTTCCTTTTCGCCTCGATCCACGAGGTGATCAAAACCCTGATCGAAGCCTTCCTTTTGGTGTTCATCGTGGTATACGTCTTCCTGCAAGATATGCGTTCCACCCTGATACCGGCTATCGCCATTCCGGTTTCGCTGATCGGTACCTTCTTCCTGTTGTACGTCATCGGCTTCAGCGTCAACCTGCTTACCCTCTGCGCCCTGGTATTGGCCATCGCCATCGTTGTTGACGACGCCATCGTGGTGGTGGAAGGGGTGCACGCCAAGCTCGACCAGGGATATAAATCCGCCCGCCTGGCTTCGATCGATGCCATGAACGAGCTCTCGGGCGCTATCCTTTCCATCACGCTGGTGATGATGTCGGTATTCGTTCCGGTAAGCTTTATGACCGGTACCTCGGGTACCTTCTACCGCCAGTTCGGTCTGACCATGGCCATCGCCATCGGTTTGTCGGCTCTGAACGCCTTGACGCTCAGTCCGGCCCTTTGCGCCATCTTCCTCAAACCCCACGGGGAAGGCGAGCACGAGAAGAAGAAAAGCCTGGTAGACCGTTTCCATACCGGATTCAATACCTTTTACGACGCTACGCTGAAGAAGTATAAAAACGGCGTGCTTTTCTTCATTCAGCATAAAGTACTCTCCTTCGCCACGGTGGTAGCCGGAATCGTAGCCTTGGTATTTCTGATGAATATTACCCCCACCGGCATGGTACCCAACGAAGATACCGGTACCATTTTCGCCGTAGTGGATATGGCTCCCGGCACCGCCCAGGAACGTACCGAGGCTGCTTTGAACAGCATCGACAGCATCATCGCCGCCAACCCTTCCGTCAGAACGCGTACCCAGGTAACGGGATATAGCTTTATCGCCGGCCAGGGTAACTCGTACGGTACTTTCATTATCAAGCTCACCGACTGGGACGAGCGGCAGGGAGAAGGACAGGATCTGAACTCGATTATCGGCTCGCTCTATATGCAGACCAATACGGCGGTGAAAGACGCCCGCGTGCTCTTGTTCGCGCCCCCTATGATTCCGGGATATAGCTTGACCAACGGGTTCGAGTTCAATTTGCAGGACCGAACCGGCGGCGACTTGAACCACTTCTACACCATCGCCCAGGAATTCCTGGCCAAGCTGAACCAGCGACCCGAAATCGCGGCGGCCCAGACCTCGTTCAATCCTACTTTCCCGCAGTATATGATCGATATAGACGCCGCCAAATGTAAACAGGCCGGCATCAGCCCGGGCGAGATTCTGACTACGCTGCAAGGCTATTACGGCGGCTTGTACGCCTCCAACTTCAACCGGTTCGGAAAGCTTTACCGCGTGATGATCCAGGCCGATCCCGCCTACCGGATCAGCCCGGAAACCCTCAACAACATCAAAATACGCAACGGCAACGAAATGGCGCCCATTACCCAGTTTATGGACCTGAGAAAGGTGTACGGGCCGGATAATATCCACCGTTTCAACATGTTTACCGCCATCAGCGTAAACGGCTCGCCGGCCCCCGGCTACAGTTCCGGGCAGGCCATTCAGGCCATCGAGGAGGTAGCGAGAGAAACCCTGCCTACAGGTTACGGATACGAGTTCTCCGGGATGACGCGCGAAGAACAAAGCTCCGGCAGCGGAACGACAGCCATTATTTTCACCCTTTGCCTGGTCTTCGTTTACCTCTTGCTCAGCGCGCAGTATGAAAGTTACATTCTGCCCCTGGCGGTTATCTTGTCGATTCCCTTCGGTCTGGCAGGCAGCTTTATTTTTGCGCAGATCATGGGCGTGGAAAACAACATCTACATGCAGATCGCTTTGATCATGTTGATGGGGCTTTTGGCCAAGAACGCCATCCTGATCGTAGAGTTCGCCCTCGACCGCCGCAAGATGGGCATGAGCATCACCTGGGCTGCCGTATTGGGCGCCGCCGCCCGTTTGCGTCCGATTCTGATGACTTCGCTCGCCATGGTAGTCGGCTTGTTGCCGCTTATGTTTGCCCACGGGGTAGGCGCGCACGGAAACAGCACGCTGGGAACAGGCGCCGTAGGGGGGATGTTGATCGGTATGATCTGCCAGATATTCATCGTGCCCGTGCTGTTCGTCGTCTTCCAGTACTTGCAGGAAAAAGTGAAACCTATCGAATGGGAAGACCTGGACAACAGCGATATGAATACGGAAATTGAACAGTACGCGAAATCAAAATAGAAGAAGATACAATGAAGAAACAACTTATATATATGATGTGCGCAACGGCTCTTTTGAGCAGTTGCCACATCTATAAATCGTACGACCGGCCGGAAGACGTGGAAGTGTCGGGTATCTACCGCGACCCGGCTTCCGCCACAGATACCCTGCGGGCGGATACGGCCAATATGGGAAATTTGCCCTGGACGGAAGTATTCCGCGACGAATATTTGCAGGCCTTGATCCTGCAAGGACTGGAAACGAACGTCGATTTGCAGACAGCCGACCTCCGGGTAAAAGAGGCGCAAGCCTTGCTTATGTCGGCCCGCTTGTCGTATCTGCCCTCCCTCAACCTGGCGCCCGAGGGCACCATCAGCAGTTTCGACCACGCTAAGGCCACGAAAACCTATCAACTGCCGGCCGCAGCCAGTTGGGAAGTCGATTTGTTCGGCAAAATCCTCAACGCCAAACGCGGCGCCAAAGCCGACCTGCTGCAAAGCCAAGCCTATCGCCAGGCCGTGCAGTCGCAACTCATTGCCAACATCGCCAACGGCTACTATACCCTCCTGATGCTCGATCGCCAGCTCGCCATCAGCGAAGAAACGGCCAAGGTATGGAAAGAAAACGTCCGGGCCATGGAAGCCATGAAGATAGCCGGCATGACCACCGAAGCGGCCGTAGCCCAGAGTAAAGCCAACAGCCACCAGGTAGAAGCTTCGCTGGCCGATTTGCGCCGCCAGATCCGCGAAACGGAAAATGCCTTATGCGTAATGCTGGCCCAGCCTCCGCATCAGATAGAGCGCGGCGTGTTGGAAGGCCAGGTATTCCCCGAAGAACTCGCTACCGGCATTCCCTTGCAACTGCTTTCCAACCGTCCCGACGTGAAAGCGGCCGAAATGGCCTTGGCGGGAGCTTACTACACGACCAACCAGGCCCGTTCGGCCTTTTATCCGCAAATCACCCTGACCGGTACCCTGGGCTTTACAAACTCAGCCGGCATGATGATTCAGAACCCCGGCAAACTGATCCTGGCCGCCGTGGGGCAACTCACACAACCGATTTTCAACCGCGGCCGGCTGATTGCCAACCTGAAAGTATCGAAAGCGGAAGAAGAGATCGCGAAAATGAATTTCCAGCAAAGTATTCTCAATGCCGGCCGCGAGGTAAGCGACGCGCTTTACTTGTACGACGCGGCCACCGTCAAGATGCACGAGCATGCGGCCCAGGCCGATGTCTTGCGCGATGCGGTAGAGTATACCGAAGCCTTGTTTCATTCCGGCCAATCCAGTTATCTGGAAATCCTGACGGCCCAGCAATCGCTGCTTGGCGCCGAGTTGAACGAAGTAGCCGATATATTCCAGCGGATGCAGGCAGTTATCGACCTGTATCAGGCTTTGGGCGGCGGAAGAGGTGAATACTAATTATTTAAAAGAAAAATGTGCTATGATTAGTCCGTTAGCTTATGTAGACCCCGCAGCGAAATTGGGGAAGAATGTAACGATTCATCCGTTTGCCTATATCGATAAAAACGTGGAAATCGGCGACGACTGCGTTATCATGCCCCACGCCAGCATAATGAGCGGCACGCGGATGGGAAGCGGCAACCAGGTATTCCAGGGCGCCGTGCTGGGCGCCGTGCCCCAGGATTTCGCTTACAAAGGCGAGGAAACGATTTTACAAATCGGCGATAATAATACGATTCGCGAAAACGTAGTGATCAACCGCGCCACCACGCCCGAAGGATGCACCTCGATCGGCAACGGGAACTTCCTGCATGAAGGGGTACACGTATCGCACGATACCCGCATCTGCAACAACAGCGTGATCGGGTACGGTTGCAAATTATCGGGCAACTGCCTGGTTCAGGATTATGTAATTTTCGGCGGCGGCGTCTTGATGAGCCAGGGCTGCCGGGCGGGAACCTGGTCGATGGTGCAGACCGGCTGCCGGTTCCGCAAGGATGTTCCTCCTTACATTATTGCCGCCAAAGAGCCGATCGAGTATTACGGCATCAACGCCGTAGTATTGAAACACGAAGGCTTTTCGGAGAAAGTGCTCAAACATATTGCCAATACCTACCGGCTGATTTATCAGAGCAACACCAGCATTTACGATGCCTTGTTGCGTATCCGCGACCAAATTCCAATGAGTTCGGAAATCGAAAACATCATTGCCTTTGTACAGGATTCCAAGCTGGGGTTGATCAAGCAGATGTAAAGAAAGAGATAAATAAAACGTAGCGGAAAGCGGCGGGGTTTCTAAAAGAACCGCGCCGCTTTTTTTCGGCCGGTTGCTCCGGCTGCCCTTGCAAGTTGCAGGTTGCAAGTTACCGCCTGCTCCGGTTGCCGGTTGTCGGGGAGAAAGCTGAGAGCCGCGTCCGGGAATCCCTTCGCCCCGGATAAAGCGATCCCGGCGGCAGGCCGTTTTGCTTACAGAGGCGACGTGGCTGTCGGGATTCGTCTGAACTATTTGAAAGCCGGATTGTTAATTACAAAAAGATTATTACCTATGGCATTCAATCAGCTTGATATTCACTTTCTGATCGCAGCGATATGCGTCATTACCGCATCTCTTGTGTTTTATACCATCGGCGTATGGGGCGAGAGGCTACAAAAAAAGTTGCGCGCCTGGCACCTCGTCTTCTTCGTAGCCGGCTTGTTTTCCGACGCGGTGGGAACCGGTTTGATGGAACATATCGCGCAACTTACTCATTTGCAGGATAACTTGCATACCATTACAGGCTTAATCGCGCTTTTCCTGATGTTTGTCCACGCCATCTGGGCTATCTGGACCTATTTCCGGGGAACGGAAAAGGCCAAACGCAACTTCAACCGGTTCAGCCTCATCGTATGGTTTATCTGGCTTATTCCTTATTGCATCGGCATTTATTTAGGCATGTCGCTCGATCGCATGGGCTAGGCCGGCCTCCCCTTATTGTATTTTTTTTATCCTGCTGAAAAACGGATGCCGATGGAATCCGAATTCCATGCCGGTGAAATTAAATTTTCATCGGCATCCATTTCCCATTTCTCCGGCATCCGATTTCCGGCCGTTTTCTGATCAGGCTTAATTTGCTGTAAATCAGATAAATGCAAAACGGGATAAAAAGCTTCTCCCCAACCTGTACTTATTGTATTTTTTTCTTCTTTCCTAAGGGATATTCAGACCCCTATTTGGGGTTACTTTCAGCCTGAGCCGGAAGCAGGAAGAAAAGACGCCGCCGCCGCCCCGTCCCGCAGAATCTTTTCGCAAGCTTCCCCGCAAAGCGGGAAAATCTGTTTTCCTTAGCCCTATAAAAATGACAAAAAAAAGATGCCGGAGAAAATTCCCCGGCATCCTTCTATTTTGTAGGTCGCTTCAGCGACCGTTTCGTAGTCCGATTAAAGCGCGTTGATTTCTTTCAACACGTCGTTTGTTTTGCGAACCGCAGCCGCGCTCTTGGCAAACAATTCTTTTTCTTCGGCCGTCAGGTCGAGTTCTACGATCTTTTCCACGCCGTTCTTGCCCAGGATAACGGGAACGCCGATGCAAATATCGGATTCGCCGTATTCGCCTTCCAGAGCTACCGAGCAGGGGATCATCTTCTTCTGGTTGTGAAGGATGGATTCCACTACGTAAGCTCCCGCTGCGCCCGGAGCATACCAAGCCGAAGTACCCAGCAGCTTCGTCAGCGTAGCGCCGCCTACCATCGTCGACTGAACCACTTCCTGCAATTTATCGGCGCTCAGCAACGTGCTGACGGGAACGCCTTTGTATGTAGCCAGACGAGCCAACGGAATCATCGTCGTATCGCCGTGGCCGCCGATTACCATGCCTTCCACTTCGCCTGCATTGCAGCCCAATGCCTGGGAGAGGAAATATTTGAAACGCGAGCTGTCGAGCGCGCCGCCCATGCCGATGATGCGGTTTTTCGGCAGACCCAGCGATTTGAGCGAAAGGTAAGTCATCGTATCCATCGGGTTGGAGATCACCACGATGATAGCATCCGGCGAATATTGCAGGATGTTGCCGGCTACGCTTTTTACGATACCGGCATTTACGCCGATCAGTTCTTCGCGCGTCATGCCCGGCTTGCGGGGAATACCGGAAGTGATGACTACTACATCCGAACCGGCCGTTTGAGCATAATCGTTGGTGCAACCTACAATCGTGGAGTCGAATCCCAGCAACTGAGCCGTTTGCATCATATCCATCGCTTTTCCTTCGGATACGCCTTCTTTTACATCCAGCATCACTACTTCGTCTGCCACTTCATTGAAGGCAAGTACGTTAGCGCAAGTAGCACCTACATTTCCGGCGCCGACAACTGTTACTTTTGACATAATACTACGTTTTAATATGTTTTACTTATAATAATACTCCCTTAACTTTATTTTTGCCGCACACAAAGGTACGACGTATTATCGAATACAGAAATATTTCCGTATATATTTTTCCACGCCCGATTATTAAATATCGCTAAAGGGACGGCCGCGAAATTCAAGGCGTCTCTTTTTACTCTACATGCAGCACCAGCCCTTTCAGGTACTCGCCTTCGGGATGATAGATATTTACCGGATGGTCGGCCGGCTGCGTAAGCTGATGCAGGATGCGCACCCGCCTGCCCGACTGGGCGGCGGCGCTGAACACGGCCAGGCGGAAGTTTTCCTTGCTCACCACCTGCGAGCAGGAAAAGGTGAACAGGATGCCGCCGGGACGGATTTTTTCGAATGCAATCGCATTCAGTTTCCGATACCCTTGCAACGCATTGCGCAGCACGTTCTTATGCTTGGCGAAGGCGGGCGGGTCGAGAATAATCAAATCGTAGTTGCTCCCCATCTTTTCCAGGTATTTGAACGCATCTTCGGCATAGGCCGCATGGCGTGCGTCGCCGGGAAAATTCAACTCCACGTTTTTATCGGTCAGCGAAATCGCCTTGGCCGAACTGTCTACCGAATGTACTACCTTTGCTCCCCCGCGCATGGCATAGAAGGAGAAGCCCCCGGTATAGCAAAACATATTGAGTACCGATCGTCCGGGCGCATACTTTTCCAGCAGGACGCGGTTTTCCCGCTGATCGACGAAGAAGCCCGTCTTTTGCCCCTTTTGCCAGTCCACGTAAAATTTCAATCCGTTTTCCACCGCGGTGTCTTCCGCCGCGCCGCCCAGCAGGTAGCCGTCTTCGCTGCCCAGATTAGCTTTGTAGGGCAGCGTGGCTTCCGATTTGTAGTAGATGTTTTGCAAAGCGTCTCCCAGTACGTTTTTCAAGGCTTCCGCCAGTTGATGGCGGGCATGGTGCATGCCTACCGAATGGGCTTGCATCACGGCGGTATGGGCATATATGTCGACCACCAGCCCCGGCAGGTTGTCGCCTTCTCCGTGTACCAGGCGGTAGGTATTGTTGTGCGCTACGCCGGCCAGTTGCAGCGAGCGGCGCAGCTCGTAGGCCGCCCCGATACGTTCCTGCCAGAAAGCCTCGTCGATGGCCACGGGCGCAAACGAAAGGACGCGCACGGCAATGCTTCCGATCTGGTAATGGCCCACGGCCAGGAAATGCCCGTGGCTGCCGTATACTTCCACCAGGTCGCCTTCTTCGGGATTGCCTTCAATCTGCTGGATAGCGCCCGAAAACACCCAGGGGTGAAAACGGAGCAGGGATTCTTCTTTTTTCGGCTTGAGATAAACTTTGCAAACGTTCATTTATGCTTGATTCAATAGGTTGTAGATTCTCAGACAGGCCCAGGCGTCGAGGGCGGCGTATTTCTTCTGCGAGTCGGTGAGCAGCTCGGCTTCCCAGTTCGACAGCCGTTGCCCTTTCGATATTTTTTTGCCGAACAAGATGGCGTATATTTTTTGCAGGCTGGCGTCTTCTATCCCGTATTTTCCTACAAAGTTTTGCAGGTCGAGGAAATTGGCCGGCAATACGTCGGTGCGTTTGCGGATGGCTCCGAAGTCGTCGCGCAGGGAAAGTCCTATTTTGAGCACGTCGCCGCTGCGAAGGAAGTTTTTCAGCGATTCGGGTATGTCGATGAAATTCAACCGGAAAAGAAAGCAAGTATCTTCCGTGGCGATTTGCATCAGCGAAATTTTATAATGCTGTCCTTTTTTGAAACTCGGGCGGGTTTCGGTATCGAAACCCGTAGCCGAAAAACGCCCGAGGTAATCGACCGCCTTGTCGGCCTCCGCTTGCGTATTGACGGTAATGATGCGCCCGGCGAATTCTTCCACCGGCAGTTGCGCTATTTCTTCTTTCGATATGGTATGTGTGAATTGTTGTATCATTCTTTTTCGTTCTTTTCCAGATTCTCTTCTTCCGTATACCTTACGGCATGAAGCGCTTTGAGAGCATTCAGCAGGGGTTGGCCCCAGTATTGGCGGAAATTTGCCCGGCAGGCCGCCAGCGCTTCCCGCATGGCAGTTTCGTTTCCCTGGCGGAAGAGAGCTACGAAATTGCCGGTATCCTGGTATATGTCGGCCAGGTTTTCCGAAATAAAAGAAGCGATCGGCGTGTCGCTATAGGGCATGTCCGGATGAAAGGTATCCAGGTAAGTATCGTATTCGCCCAGCACGCCGGCTATCCGGCTTCGTACGTTTTCGTACATTTCTTCCGTCACTGTTTGCTCCGCCGGGTTTTCTTCTTCCGGTTCCGCTTGGGGCAACAGGGCGGCTTTAAGGTAAAGCAGCGGCAGTATTTTCGTTGCTTTATCCACAAATTCGAAGGTTCCCGATTCGCCTGCCGCTTCCGCGAAATTGCAAAATTCAAGCGCTACAGCCACAAATTCGAGCGTGTTGCGGTCGTATATCGGATTATTTTCTTTTTCCATTTCCTGTTCTTTATTGCTTTCGTACCAGCGATTTTCCCAGCAAAAGTAGTAAATATAATTGGGATAAAACACCATTCGGATGGAGTTTTCACCCGGGCGGGGCGGCGAAAAGGTTTCTGCGGCGCGGAAATTTCCTTCTCCGGGCGGCGCGGATAGTTGTTTTTGGCAACAAGTCGATTTTGCACCCCCGTATTTTTTTCGGTAAGAATCGAAAAAATTGTATACCTTTGCAGGTTATAATATAACAGGAAATACTGTACGTATGGCAAAAAAGACAACGGCAACGAGGCAAACCGCCTCGAAAGAAAGTTGGACGGTTCTCCTCAAGGCTTTCTTTTCCAACGAGCGCACCCGTTTTATTACCGGGCTTATCATCTCCATTTTTACGATATATGTGGGGCTTGCCCTGCTTTCTTTTTTCTTTACCGGGGCGGCCGACCAGAGCAAGATTGAAAACGTGCCGCTCGGCGATTTGCTTGTCAACCGCGGTTCGGTGGAAAACTGGACGGGCGTGCGGGGGGCCGTGCTGGCCGATGTGCTGATGAACCGCTGGTTCGGCATTTCCTCGTTTATGATTCTCTTTTTTATGGGGTCGGTAGGCGCCAGGTTGATGAACCTGAGCCGGGTATCCTTGTTGCGCCGTTTTCTGCTCAGTGCGGCTTTGCTGATCTGGGGATCGCTCTTTTTTGCGTTTGTCTTTATCAGCGGATATGAAGATTCCTATATCTATCTGGGCGGCCAGCACGGGTATTATCTGTCGGAGATGATGATCAGGAATATCGGTATCCCGGGTACCATTCTGTTGTTGCTCGGCATTTTCCTGGTGATTGCCGTTTTCACCAGCCGCCGGACCATTCCATTGCTGCAAAGTCTTTTCTCGTTGGGATGGCTGAAGAAGCGTTTCAAAAAAACGATGGATGAGGCTGCCTGCGATTCGGCGGCAGAAACCGCCCGGACGGAGGCTGCTAACCGGCCGCCGCGGGAAACGGCCATAGCCGAGCAGCCCGACGAGGCGCCGGAAACCGACGAATATGTGTTCGATACGGAAAAAGAACTGGAAAAAGCCGGATTCGAGAATGAACCGGAGGTGGGGGAAGCGCCGGAAGCAACTGCTTATAGCCGGCCTGTTTCCCGGCAGGAAGTCTATTCCAACGAATCGGCCGGCGGAGCGTTTGAAATAAGGGTGGCCGCCGAGGAAGAAACGGTAGACGTCGCCTCCGCGCGTGGGGAAGACTCCGCAGGCGAACCCGCAGCGCTTGCGGAGGAAACCGGTTTTACCGTGGAAGTGCCTTCGGGCGACGACGAGGTATACGACGGTTCGGCTCAGGGCGATTACGATCCTAAGCTGGATTTGTCGCATTTCAAATATCCCACGCTCGATTTGCTGAAAAAATACGATCAGAGCGAACACCTGGTCGATATGGAAGAACAAACGGCTAATCAGAAGCGTATCAAGCAGACGCTCGAAAATTTCGGCATCAGCATCGCTTCGATTAAAGCTACCGTAGGACCTACTATTACGTTGTACGAAGTGATTCCGGACGCGGGCGTGCGTATTTCCAAAATCCGCAACCTGGAGGATGACATTGCCCTTAGCCTTTCGGCCCTGGGTATCCGTATCATCGCCCCCATGCCGGGCAAGGGCACGATCGGGATCGAAGTGCCTAACAAAGATCCGCAGATCGTTTCCATGCAATCGGTTATCGCTTCCCGGAAGTTTCAGGAATGCAAGTACGATTTGCCGGTAGCCTTGGGGAAAACGATTACGAACGAAATTTTCATGTTCGATCTTTGCAAGATGCCTCACCTGTTGGTGGCCGGGGCTACGGGGCAGGGTAAGTCGGTGGGTTTGAATGCCGTGATTACTTCCTTGCTGTATAAAAAGCATCCTTCCGAGCTGAAATTCGTGATGGTCGATCCCAAGATGGTGGAATTCAGCATCTATTCCGAAATCGAACGGCATTACCTGGCCAAACTGCCCGACGCCGACAAGGCGATTATCACCGATTTTACCAAAGTGATCCAGACGCTTAATTCGCTTTGCAAGGAGATGGACGACCGGTACGATTTGTTGATGAAGGCGCATACTCGCAATATAAAGGAGTATAACGCCAAGTTTATCAGCCGCCGGCTGAATCCGGAAAAAGGTCATAAGTTCATGCCTTATATCGTGGTGATTATCGACGAGTTCGGCGATCTGATCATGACGGCCGGAAAGGAAATAGAGCTTCCTATCGCCCGTATCGCCCAGAAAGCCCGCGCGGTGGGAATTCATATGATTATCGCTACGCAACGCCCGTCGACCAATATCATTACCGGAACTATTAAAGCCAACTTCCCGGCCCGCGTGGCCTTCCGCGTTTCTTCGATGATCGACTCGCGTACTATCCTCGATTCGCCCGGCGCCAACCAATTGATCGGCCGGGGCGATTTGCTTTTCTCGCAGGGTAACGATATGACGCGTGTGCAATGTGCCTTTGTGGATACGCCCGAAGTGGAAGAAATCGCTTCCTTTATCGGCGAACAGGCCGGTTATCCCACTGCTTTTCTGTTGCCGGAATATGTGGGAGAGGGCGATGCCGAGAAGCCCGGTTCGGTCGATCTTTCCGATCGCGATCCGCTGTTTGACGAGGCGGCCCGGCTGATTGTGATTCAGCAACAAGGATCGACTTCCCTTATCCAGCGGAAATTCGCCATCGGCTACAACCGGGCGGGCCGCTTGATGGATCAGCTCGAGGCGGCGGGCATCGTGGGGCCGTTCGAGGGCAGCAAGGCGCGTCAGGTGTTGATGCAGGACGAGTACAATCTGGAGCAATTGTTGAATTCACTTAAATGAGAAAAGAGATGCCGGTTGTTTTCCCTCCAGTTGGCCTTTCCCGGGAATTGTCGTCCCTGAGGAACATGCTTTGCAGGGAAAAACGCATCGGCGGGCAGGAATAATCAAGTAAAACGAAAACGGATGAAACGGAAACAGAAAATAAAGATATGGCGTATAATCGCTGTCGTAGGCTTGTTGATGTGCTTGTTCTTCGGGTATGGCTTTCGTACGATGGCCGCCCGCCCCGGAGGCGAAACGCAGCCTTTCGCGGAAGAATGTTTCTTCGAAGAAAACCAGACGCCTGATGCCGTCGCTGTGCTCGACAAAGCTGCGGCGGTCTATGAAAAGGCCGGCGGCATTACGGCCGATTTTATTTTGCGGGCTTCTTCCCAAGCGCAGCAAACGACGGAAAGTTTTGAAGGCATCCTCGATATGAAGGGCGATAAATTCGTGTTGAACACGCCCGATATGGTTACTTGGTTCGACGGCCATACCCAATGGACGTATCTTACCAGTAGCGATGAAGTCAATATCAGTACGCCTGCGGCCGACGAATTGCAGTTTACCAATCCGGCTTTGCTGCTTCGTACTTATAAGAAAGGGTTTACGCCCCGTTATAAGGGGGAGGGCACTGCTCCCAACGGGAAAGCGGCTTATGAAATAGAACTGACGCCTAAAAAAAAGGGCGACATCCTGAACGTACATGTGCAGATTGAAAAACTCACGCATTACCCGGCTTCGATTACCCTGGAAAGCAAGAACGGCCTCCGCCATACCATCCGGATCAGCAAACTGAAAACAAACGTAAACCAACCCGACGGTTTTTTTGTTTTTAAAGAGGCCGATTTTCCCGATGCGGAAATTATCGATTTGCGATAGCCTGCCGGTTGAAAATAAAGCAACAATACATAGTTACAGTGATATATTAATAGGAAAAGAATATGGAGAATACGACAAACGAAAAAGTACGTTGCCTGATTATAGGCTCCGGCCCGGCGGGTTACACGGCCGCTATTTATGCTTCGCGCGCCAACCTGACGCCTGTGCTGTATGAAGGCATCCAACCCGGCGGCCAGTTGACGACGACCACCGACGTGGAGAACTTTCCCGGTTATCCCAACGGCATTACCGGCCCTGAAATGATGGAAGACTTCAAAAAACAGGCCGTCCGTTTCGGGACGGATATCCGCATGGGTATTGCTACGGCTTCCGATCTTTCGGCTGCCCCTTATAAGGTGACGATCGACGGCGAAAAAGTAATCGAGACGGAAACGCTGATTATTGCTACGGGAGCTACGGCCAAATACCTGGGGCTGCCCGACGAACATAAATATGCCGGTATGGGCGTATCCGCTTGCGCTACCTGCGACGGCTTCTTCTACCGGAAGAAAATCGTGGCCGTGGTGGGCGGAGGAGATACCGCTTGCGAAGAAGCGCTTTACCTGTCGAGCCTGGCCAAGCAAGTTTATCTGATTGTGCGCAAGCCCTATCTGCGCGCTTCGAAAGTGATGCAGGAACGTGTTTTCCATACGCCCAATATCATCGTTTTGTTCGAGCATAATACCATCGGTTTGTTCGGGGAAAGCGGCGTAGAAGGAGCTCACCTGGTGAAACGCATGGGCCAGCCTGATGAGGAAAAAGTAGATATTGCCATCGACGGTTTCTTCCTGGCTATCGGCCATAAGCCGAATGCCGAGGTATTCAAACCGTGGATCGAAACCGACGAAGCGGGCTATATCAAGACGGTGCCCGGAACGCCGCGTACGAATATCCCGGGGGTGTTTGCCGCCGGCGACGTGGCCGATCCTCATTATCGCCAGGCTATTACGGCTGCCGGCAGCGGGTGTAAGGCGGCTATCGAGGTGGAACGTTATTTGTCGGAAATAGGGAAATAAAGCGTCCTGTTTTCACTGGGACGAAGCCTTTTTCCGGCTCTATGGGACAAAGAGGGCAGAGGGGGGATATGTGATTTCCTATCCTCTGCCGCCTATGCCCCTTGTTTTTTGTCTTTTCCCTTTATTTCTTCCCCGCTCTAAGCATTTTTCAGGAGGGCCGACAGGTGGGAAAAACTCCGAAAAATCATTATTTTTGCCCTCCTGATCATGCTCGCAGCATAACGTTAAGGAAAATGAGAAACTCCGCTATTGTGTTTGTATTGCTCTGTAGCCTCTTTTTTGCCGGCGGCCGTCCGGTGTTTGCCGCCGATTTTCCTAAACAGGAAATAAGGGCCGTTTGGCTTACCACCGTATATGGTCTCGACTGGCCTCGCCGCCCGGCTGCGACCCCGGCTGCCTGCGAGGCTCAGCAAGCCGAGTTATGCGCCTTGCTGGACCATTTGCAGGAGGCTAATTTCAACTTGGTTTTCTTGCAGGTACGCCAGCGGGGAGATCTGATTTATCCTTCTGCCATCGAGCCTTTTTCCGCTACTTTTTCCGGGAAATCCGGCGTGGGGCCCGGCTATGATCCGCTCTCTTTCGCCATCGAAGAGTGTCATCGGAGGGGGATGGAATGTCATGCCTGGTTCGTAACTTTCCCGCTAGGTACCGACAAACGGGTGAAAGCCCAAGGCAAACGCTCGGTGGTAAAGCGTAGGCCCGAGCTTTGCAAGCGGCATAACGGCGAGTGGTATCTCGATCCCGGCGTGCCGGGTACGGGCGATTATATTCTTTCGCTGGTGAAGGAGTTGGTGACGAATTACGACCTGGACGGCATTCATTTCGATTATATCCGGTACCCTGAAAAGGCTAAGACCTTTCCCGATAAAAAACAATACAACCGTACGGCCGGCCGCGTGCCGCTGGCCGACTGGCGGCGCGGGAATATCAACCGGATGGTGGGCCGTTTGTACGACTGGGTAAAAAGCGTGAAGCCTTGGGTGCAGGTGAGCAGTTCGCCGCTGGGCAAATACAATCGGATTCCCCGCGTTCCCAACGCCGGCTGGACGGCCTACGAGAGTGTATACCAAGACCCCAAGGCCTGGATGCTCGGGGGCAAGCAAGATATGATTGTGCCGATGATGTATTACCTGCACGATAATTTCTTCCCCTTTGTCGATAACTGGGTGGAGAATGCCGACAACCGCCTGGTGGTGCCCGGGTTGGGAGCTTACCGTATGGGAAAGGAAGAAGCCGATTGGACGCTCAACGACATTACCGACCAGATCGATTACAGCCGCTATTACGGGGCTGCCGGATGCGCTTTTTTCCGGTGCGAGCATATATTGAACAATCCTAAGGGGTTGTACGAGGAGTTGAGAACGAATTATTACCGGTATCCTGCCCAACTTCCTCCGCTGTCCTGGCTCGATAGCCGGGTGCCGGCCGCGCCGGAAAAGATCGAGGTGGAAAAGGTAGGCGACGAGTTGCAGCTTTCGTGGGAAAAGCCGGCCGGCGAGACGGATGAACTGACGTATACGGTCTATTATTCGCTTGCCGATACGATCGATACCCAGGCTGCTAGGTGTATGTTGGCTACCGGCATCCGCGGAACTTGTCTTTATCTGCCTGTCGGGCCCACGCGGGAGAGGGGATATTTGTTCTCGGTGACGGCTTCCACCCGTTACCATACGGAAAGTCTTCCGTCGGCGGAAACTTATTATTATCTTTCGGGCCATTTGAAATAGCAGGCGGGTTTCGGCCCGGCTGTACCACGAGTTGAGGTAAAGCAAATACGAACGAGTTTATGAAACGAACGACTTTTTTGTGTGTTTACTTTTTTTTCTTTCTCGCCGGGGTTTTTGCCCGGCCTCTGGCTCCGGCCATGCCCGGCGCCGGCTGTCTGGCCGCGATTGCGCCGGAATGCCCCGCGACCGAGGTAAAAACCGAGCAGGCTACTTTTTATGTAAGCGCGATGGATACCCCCAAGAAGGTGAAAGCGGTAGAGACGCAACTGTATGCCGTCAAAGGCGTAACGGAAGTGAAGGGCAACCTGATTACCCGGACGGTTACGATTGGTTACCGTGCCGGACAAACCTCGAAAACCCGCCTGGCTGCCGTATTGCGGAAAATCGGTATGGAAGCCTTGCCGGTGGATAACGGGGCCGGTTGCCCGGTGCCTCCGGCCGGCAAACGGCGATGAATAAATTATTTCAACTAATGTGCAGCGTTTGGGCTGCCGAATACATCCTATACATGTACATTCTCCCGGAACGAGAGATGAAAGGGCGCTACTGAATGAACGAACAACAACTGATAGAAAGTTGTAGGAAAGGGAAGAGACTGGCTCAGAAAGAGCTTTACGATAGGTATTCCCGCAAGATGATGGGCGTTTGCCTTCGTTATGTAAACGAGAGGGAAACTGCCCGCGACTTGTTGCAGGACGGCTTCGTGAAGGTATTCGGCAGCCTTTCCACTTACAGCGGCAGCGGTTCGTTCGAAGGATGGATGCGTAAGATCTTTGTCAATTGTGCGTTGGAATATCTTCGGAAGTCGGATGTGTTGCGGGAAGCGGACGATCTCGACCATACGGCGGAGTTGGTGCAGCCCGCTAGTTCGGCCGTGTCGGATTTGTCGGCCGCCGAGCTTATGCAGCTTGTGGGCGAACTGCCGCCGGGTTTTCGTACCGTATTCAACCTGTTTGCCATCGAAGGCTATTCCCATAAGGAAATAGGGGAAATGCTTTCCATTACCGAAAGCACTTCCCGTTCGCAGTTCACCCGCGCCCGGCAATTGTTGCAACGCAGAATTAACGTTTTGTATGAAAGAAAATGAAGGAAAAGGAAAGAGATACATTGGATGAACTGTTCCGCTCCAAGTTGCAGGATTTTGAGGCGGAGGTGCAGCCCGACGATTGGGATGCCATTGCCCGGCGTCTGCCCGGGGAGGCTCCGTTTACCCTTCGCCGCCGGCTGTATTATTGGGCGGCTGCGGCTGCGATCTGCCTGCTGGTGATGACGGGCGGCCTTTATCTTTTCCGTAAGGAACGGGTGAGCGATCCGGTGGCCTATGAAATCGGAGCCGCTTCCGATACGCTCGGGAACCGGCTTTCCGCTACGCTTTCCGGTAGTCCCGCTTCTTCCGCCCTCTCCGGCGAAAAAGGCCGTTTGTCGACCGGCGAAAAAGCTTTGGATGAAGCCGGCCGTTCCGCAACAACCTCTGTGCCGCAAGCTACGGTAGCCGCTGTGCTTCGGGCTCCTGCTACGTCGCGTTCTTCGCGTTCTGCTCGTGCTTCGGCCGGAGCAAAAGCCGCTGCGGCGCCTGATGAACTAGCCGCACCCGCTTTATCCGATGGGAAGGGCAGTAAGAACAACGAATGGCAGGAAGTGCCGGCCGTAGCCGATAAACGAGCCACAGGTGTTTTTCCCGCCGCCGGCGAAACGCAACCTCAGCCGGAGGAAACACCCCGGCCGTCCGTTTCGTTGGAAAAGAACGGAATGAACCGGCCGGCAACAAAAGTGGCTTCTTCCCGCGCCAAGAAGAAAAAGAAGCCGTCTTCCCGTAAATGGGGGGTAGGAATGGGGGCCGGCAGCATTTCGGTCGGAGCCGATAATATCGTTCCCCAGTATGTAACCAACAGCAGTAGTTTGCGCAGCGAAAGCCTGATGTTGATGAATGCCGTTTATTTCAACGACCTTAATTTGCCGAAAACGGAGATTCACCACAAAACGCCGGTTTCTTTCGGCTTCTCGGTCAGCCGTTTTCTGAACGAGCGGTTCTCGTTGCAGACGGGGCTGAATTATGCTTTCCTTTCCTCGGAGTGGGAAACCAACGGGGGATACCGGGCGAAGACGAAACAGAAACTTCATTTCATCGGCATTCCGCTTTCCGTTTCTTATAAGATTGCGGAGTGGAACCGGTTTACGGTGTATGCCGCTGCCGGAGGAATGACGGAAGTGAATGTGGCGGGGAAACGGCAAACCCAGTTTATTGCCGGCCAAAAGGAGATGGAACGTGCCCGGGAACATGTGCGGATGAAGGAATGGCTTTGGTCGGTCAACGCCCGGGCCGGTGTTAGTTATCCCCTTATCCGTTTTGTCAGCGCTTTTGCCGAAGTGGGCGCCGGCTATTATTTCGATAACGGAAGCGCTATCGAAACCATCCATTCGGAAAAGCCTTTCAATGTGAGTCTGCAACTGGGTTTCCGTCTGGGATTTTAAGACAACTCGAATTATTCATATAAAATTCAAATACTAAAAAAGACAAGTAAAAATGAAGACGTTTAAGCTTTTCGGCGTGCTAGCCGCCGCTGCCCTGATTTTGTTGACCTCTTGTTTAGGAGATAGCAACAACACACGTACTCTTAATTCTCAATTCGCGGTAGCCCGCTTCGATTCGAAATCCTCTAAAATTTTATTGGATGTAAATGGATTAGGTGCGGTTTATTCGTCTGAAATCCAATCGTACATTAATGATGGCAACTGTTATTTAATCGATCTGACGGTGGATTTCAGTTCGGCTGAAAACGCCAATGCCGCGGATAACGGTTATTATGTGGCAATCATACCAAGCATTCCCAGTGAAGTAATCAAAGGCCTATCGATTCAGCAAGTAGCGGATACTACTGCCCTATTGGAAAACGAACAACCGATATCGGAATTGGTAATCAATAATTATCTGAGTGGTTACCTGTTGATGTCAGCCAATTTCGACCAATTAAAAAATCAGCAGAATCGTTGGGAAATTTATTACGATCCCATGCAAGAAGGGAGCGAGGATAAAAATGGCAATCGCTATTACGATTTGTTTATCCGTACAGTTAAGCATAAGGACGGCGAAGGTTCCTCTACGACCAAAGAACTGGTACGCCGCGCTTTCGAAGCAAAAAGCTTTATCGAAAAATGTATCGAGAAGGAAAAAGCGGATAATAAAACAGTGGTGAATCTGAAATTCAATTATGTGCAGAGCATCAGCAAGGAAAATGAAATGAAGTGGGCTGCTTTTTCAGCCGCGCTGCCTTTCTAACCGAATGCTTTTTTCGCTCTGCCGGGCAATCTGCCCCTATTTCGTGAAAGAAGCGGGATAGCCGGCACGGGTAGCGTGTATAGAACAAAAAGTCTGTCTTTCCGTTCAGGGAGGCAGACTTTTTTCGTTATACGTTAAAAGCCGATGGGGTGGAGAGAACCGGAAATTCAAAGATGGATTTTAGTCATATCCTTCTTGTGAAGCATCCTTCTTTACCCTCGTTGCCGGCGGTTTAACGGGGATTCCTGAGCGGGGATAAATGGCTTGGCCCCGCCAGGGAGGCTAACCGGTTAGCCTCCCTGGCCGCTCTACTTTTTCTTTTTTTATCATTCGCGTATAGGGAAAGGTTGTATCTTTGCGCGTATGAACAGACAACAGATCAAATACTTTTGGAATAGCGCAGCGGTATGGCTGGCTGTTCCGGCCCTTCTGCTTACCGGCTGCCTGAGCGATGTCAATACGGCTTTTGATCCCGAAGAAACGCCTGCTGTGGTGCGTACCGATCAAGTATCCGGTTTGGTGGTGGCCGATACTCCTTTAGGAACTATCTATGCGCCGGGGCTTAATTCGAATACTCCTGGGAAATGCCTGATTGTGGACTTTACTTATAATGCGGCTGATCCGGCCAACGGCAACTACGATCAAACGGGTTATTATACGGTCACGCTGAAAAAACAAACCCCGGTCGATCAGGCCGATGCCCGACTTTCCGACGCTTCGACCGGGAAATTGCTCACGTATGAGCAACCGGTGCGTTATGCCGTTTCGCCGGAAACACCGTATTTGTATGCCTGTCTTTCCGACCAGTTGTTTTTACCTTCGGTATATACTACGACGGTAGGGCAAAAGGTGAACTGGCAGTTTACCTATCCTTCCCGGCTTCAATCCGAGCAAATCGACGGCCAACAGGTTTATACCCTTTATTTGCGCGCGTCAGCCGCAGAGGGGCCGGCGGCAGAGGCCCGCGATACGACGGTTGCGGCCATCCATGCTTTTAATCTCGGCCCTTTTATCGAAGAGGTGAAAAAGCAGGCCCAATGGGACGAACGAACTCATTTGTATGTATCGGTGCATTATATCGACCAAATCAATGCCGCCGATAGCGCGGATTTCCGGTGGGCGGCTACCGAACCTTTGCAGGTGCGGTAAATGCAGGGCCCTCGGGAAAAACAGTAGAAATAACAAACCATGAAGAAAATAAACGGAAAAATAAAAAAAGGATTGTTGGGTGGCCTGCTCGTCGCTTTGCTCGCCTCTTGCATGGGGGAGGGCGGCAGCCCGATGCGTTACAGCAGCCGCATGGCTGTGGTACAAGAACAGCCTTGGAAAAGTTTGTATGTTACCGAAGAAGTCGTGCCGGAAGGCTACCTGGTATCTTCTCCCGATTTCGAAACCCGCGAAGATCTGAAGCAAGGAGATTGTTGCATCGTGGAATATAAGCTCGATCTTTCCGATCAGTCGAAAGACGGGGTTTATCAGGCTGAAATCATGCGTTGCGATTTGATCGACGTATGGCCCGTGGTGCCGGCCCTGACCGATACGGCTGCTATCCTGCGTAACGAGCAATTCGCTACCGTGGCTTTTCCGAAAAGCCAGTATATGAAAGGCCGTTATTTTTTGGAAATCCAGTTGAAAGAACATCAGGATACCCGCGAAAATTTTATTGAGCTCTCGTATGATCCGGCAGAAATACCTGCTACGGCCGCAGACGGCCGCCGGCCTTACCATCTTTATATGCGAGCTTGGCGCGGAGAGGCTCCCGATACGGTAAAAGCGTATAGCCGGGTAGTACCCAGCGCGTTCGTGCTCGAAGATTTTGTAGCGGCCAAAACGGAGGCCGAAAAGCAGGCCGGGCAGGAGGAACTTCATTTTGTGGTATGCTATCCGGAACGTTTCAATACCGATACCACGGGGTTGATTTGGGCTGCTACCGACACGTTCTCGATCCGCTTGAACTGACCTCTTGCGAGAAAAATGAACAAATACCGCGGATAATCCTTGATATTTTTTTATTTTTGCCATTTAAAAGATAACAAAGATGTATAAAGATATATTCAAATGGGTGGTCGCTTTGATTTCCCAGCCGGCCAGGGCATGGGGTATGTTGGCAAGAAAAGAGGAAAGGGGGGACGAATTTCTTACCCGTTTTATCTACCCGTTGATCGGGTTGGCCACAGCGGCTGCTTTCTTGGGTATATTGTTTACCCTCAAAGAATTTGATGTCGAACTGGCGTTGAAGTCTTCTATTAAGACGCTGATTTCTTCTTTCGGAGGATTTTATTTGGGAGCTTATCTGCTGAATGAAGTATGGCAAAGCCTTTTCAAACGTCCCAAGGATTTGAGACTTTGCCTGCATTTCGTAGGTTATGCTTCTTCTTTGATGTTTGTACTGATTATTGCGCAGATGTTGTTGCCGGAGTTCTTTTTCCTTCGTATTTTTATTTTATATACGGTTTATATCGTATGGGAGGGAGCAGGCCCCTATATGGGGGTAGAGGATAAGGTGCGTCTGAAATTCACGGCGATAGCTACGGCCATCATTGTGCTTACGCCCATATTGATAGGGGTGGTTTTATCCATGTTGATGCCGGGTTTGAGGTTCTGATATAATTCATAACGATGAAAGAGAAAATTAGCAATACAATCCAGATAAAAAATAAGCGGGCTACGTTCGATTACGAATTGCTCGATACCTTTGTGGCCGGCATCGTGCTTACCGGTACGGAAATCAAATCGATCCGGTTGGGCAAAGCCAGCCTGGTCGATACGTTTTGCCTGGTGGAAAAGGAGGAGGTATGGGTGAAGAATATGTATATTGCCGAATATTTTTACGGCACTTACAATAACCATTCCGCCCGGCGCGACCGGAAACTGCTTCTGACGAAAAAGGAAATCCGCAAAATAGAGAGCGCCGCCCGTAATAACGGGTTTACTATTGTGCCTACCCGTTTGTTTATCAATGATAAGGGGTTGGCTAAAGTAGTAATAGCCATCGCTAAAGGAAAAAAGGAATACGACAAGCGCGATTCTATCAAGGAACGCGATGATCGCCGGGAAATGGATCGCGCGTTCAAACGGTAGTTGCGAAAAATACCAGGCCGGAGAAAAGCAGGTGTTTGCCCGCAGTTCAGGCGGAAGAATAAAAAAATCGGTACGGAACCTTTGGTTTGCGCCCCCCGCGACAGCTAGAGCTCCGGGCGTATAAACGGGGAGAACAGGAATGGAAACAATGCAAGAAGTAGGGGGCCGGATCGGCCGATGTATCTTAAAGGCTCTTCCCCGTGCGGGAAGAACTTGTTTCTGGCTGCTGAAAATTATTTTGCCTATTTCTCTGGCCGTGCGTCTTTTGCAATATTCCGGGTTGTTGGCCAGGCTCTCTCAGTTGCTTGAACCCTTGTTTTCGCTGCTCGGCTTGCCGGGAGAAACCGCCATTATTTTTATCACCAGTATTTTCAGTCCTCTTTACGCCCCCATCGCGTTGATTACTTCTATGTCGCTGGGGCTTCGCGAAGCTACTATCCTGGCATTGATGTGTCTTACTTCCCACAACCTGGCGGTCGAATCGTCGGTACAGGCCAAAACCGGCTCTTCGTTTGTGGGGATGACGTTGCTGCGTTTTACCATGAGTTTCGTTATAGCCGCTGCGCTGCATGCTGTATTGCCCCGGGAAGGATGGGCCACGGTGGGCATGGCTACGAGTGCGGCCGCCTGCGAGAATTTGGGTGCGGTATTCCGGCTTTGGCTGGGCAGCTCGATGCAGGTGGTAGTATCCATTTTGCTGATCGTTACTCTCTTGATGATTCTTCATTATTTATTGGAGGAATTTCGATTGATGAATCGTCTTTCCCGGTTGTTTGCCCCTTTGATGAAATTTTTCGGATTGCCTCGCGAAGCAGCCTTCCTCTGGATGGTGGGCAATGTGGTGGGGCTGGCTTACGGAGGCGCCATTATGGTGGAACAGATGGAACAAAAAAAATTGACGTATGCCGAAGGCAATTTGTTGAATCATCATTTGGCAATTTGCCATTCGCTGCTTGAAGATACGATTATCTTTGCGGCTATCGGTATTCCGGTCGGGTGGATTATAGGTACGCGGCTTTTCTTTGCCGTGGCCGTGGTCTGGAGCTACAAAGGATATAGATATATGTATACACGAAAGGTCAGACATCTTTATGAATAAACAAACGTTTTTGCAGCTTTTAAAGGAGCGTATTTTAATACTCGACGGGGGTATGGGAACCATGATCCAGAGTTTCGGATTGACGGAAAAGGATTATCGGGGAGAGCGGTTCGCCGATTTCCCGGCAGAACTCAAAGGAAACAATGATTTGCTCTGCCTTACCCGTCCCGAGGTCATAACTTCCATTCACAGGCAATACCTGGAAGCCGGTGCCGATATTTTCGCTACCAATACCTTCAATGCCAACGCCGTATCGATGGAAGATTACGGCATGCAGGCTTATGTGCGCGAAATGAACCTGGCGGCAGCTTCGCTGGCCCGCGAGGTGGCCGATACCTTTATGGCTGTCCATCCGGATCGGACCGTTTTCGTGGCGGGGTCGATCGGGCCGATGAATAAAACAGCTTCGATGAGCCCCGATGTAAGCGATCCGGCTTACCGCGCCGTTACGTATGCGGATATTTTTGCCGCCTATAAGGAGCAGGTGGAGGCGTTGGTCGACGGCGGCGTCGATTTGCTTCTTTTTGAAACGGTGTTCGATACGCTCAACGTAAAGGCCGGTCTGGAGGCTGCGGTAGCGGTGCTGGAGGAAAAAAAGAGAGATTTGCCGCTTATGCTTTCGCTGACGCTTTCGGCCCAGGGCGGCAGGACGTTTTCGGGGCAAACGCTGGATGCCGTGCTGGCTTCGGTGCAGCATGTTCCGCTGGTGAGTATCGGCCTGAATTGCTCGTTCGGGGCTGCCGATATGAAACCTTATTTGCAGGAGTTGGCTCGCCGGGCGCCTTACTATATCAGCGCTTATCCCAATGCGGGGCTTCCGAACAGTTTCGGCGGCTACGACGAGACGCCCGAAAAAATGGCGGCGCATGTAAAACCGTTTGTGGAAGAAGGGTTGGTAAATATCATCGGCGGTTGTTGCGGTACGACGCCTCGGCATATCGCGCATTATCCGGAGTTGGTGAAAGGGGCCAGACCGCATGTTCCGGCGGCACGCCCGGAAAGTTTGTGGCTTTCGGGGTTGGAGCTGCTGGAGGTGAAGCCGGAAAACAACTTCGTCAATATAGGCGAGCGCTGCAATGTGGCCGGTTCGCGCAAATTCCTGCGTCTGATTAAGGAAGGGAAATACGAGCAGGCTCTGGCTATCGCCCGCAAGCAGGTGGAAGACGGAGCGCAGGTGATCGACATCAATATGGACGACGGCATGTTGGATGCCGTGAAGGAAATGACTACTTTCCTGAATCTGATCGCTTCCGAACCGGATATTGCCAGGGTGCCGGTGATGATCGATTCTTCCAAATGGGAGGTAATCGAGCAGGGGCTCATGTGCGTGCAAGGGAAAAGTATTGTCAATTCCATCTCGCTCAAAGAGGGGGAAGAGGCATTTTTGCGCCATGCTGCGCGTATCCGCCGTTTGGGGGCTGCCACCGTGGTGATGGCGTTCGACGAAACGGGACAGGCCGATACCTATGAACGGAAGATCGAAATCTGCGCGCGGGCCTATCGTTTGCTGACGGAAAAGGCGGGCTTTTGTGCACAGGATATTATTTTTGATCCGAACGTACTGGCTATCGCTACCGGTATGGAGGAACATAATGAATATGGACTGGCTTTTATCCGGGCTGTGGAGTGGATCAAACGTAATTTGCCGGGAGCGAAGGTGAGCGGAGGGGTCAGCAACCTTTCGTTTGCTTTCCGGGGAAATAATTACCTGCGGGAAGTGATTCATTCGGTCTTTTTGTATCATGCCATTGCCAAAGGGATGGATATGGGGATTGTGAATCCTTCTTCGTCGGTGATTTATGAAGAGATAGAGCCGGCTTTGCGCAGCTTGGTGGAAGATGTGGTGCTGGCCCGGCGGCCGGAAGCGGCCGAAGAATTGATTGCTTATGCCGAGCAGCTTCAAGGGACGGCTTCGGCGCCTGGCGAAGCGAAACAGCAGGAAGCTTGGCGGAGCGCGTCTCTTGCCGAACGGCTGGAATATGCTTTGGTAAAAGGGATAGGCGATTATCTGGAAACGGATTTGCAGGAAGCGCTTGGGGTGTATCCGCATGCGGTGGACATTATCGACGGGCCGCTGATGAGCGGCATGAATAAAGTGGGCCAGTTGTTCGGAGCCGGACAGATGTTTCTGCCGCAGGTGGTGAAAACGGCCCGGACGATGAAAAAAGCGGTGGCGATTCTTCAACCGGCTATCGAAGCCGGGAAAAAGGTATCCGGCGCGGCGAAGGCGGGGAAGGTGCTCTTTGCTACCGTGAAAGGGGATGTGCACGACATCGGCAAAAATATCGTGTCGATCGTATTGGCTTGCAACAACTATGAGGTGATCGACCTGGGCGTAATGGTTCCGGCCGAGGTAATCGTGCGCAAGGCTGTCGAGGAAAAGCCCGATTTGGTTTGTCTTTCCGGCTTGATTACGCCCTCGCTGGAAGAAATGGCTCATGTGGTATCGGAAATGCAGAAGGCCGGCCTGACTATTCCGGTTATGGTAGGAGGGGCAACTACTTCGAAACTTCATACCGCCGTTAAAATCGCTCCTCATTATAGTTGCCCGGTGATTCATGTGCTTGATGCTTCTCAGAACCCTCTCATCGCTTCTAAATTATTGAATCCTGCTACACGGGATGCTTATATTGCCGGGCTGGAGCGCGAGTATGCCGCTTTGCGCGAATCGATGTCGCAAAAGAAAGAAGTGCTGGTTTCGCTCCGGGAGGCCAGAAGCTGCCGCCCGGCTATGGATTGGGCGCAGTATACCCCTCCGGTACCGGCCCGGTTGGGTATTCAGGTGCTCCCTTTTATTCCGCTGGAAACGATTATTCCTTATATCCATTGGACGTTTTTCTTTGCGGCCTGGCGGTTGAACGGGCGTTTTGCCGAAATTACGCGGATTCACGGTTGCGATGCGTGTCGCGCGGCATGGCTGGCGGGGATTCCCGAAGCCGATCGAAGCAAGGCGGCCGAGGCGATGCAGTTGTATAAAGATGCCGTGAAGTTGCTGGATCGGTTGATCGAAATGAAAGCCGAATATTGCAAGGCGGTATATGGTTTATTTCCGGCAAACAGCCGGGGAGACGATCTCTTGATCCGGCGGATAGAAACGAATGCCGATGCCGGTTTCGCTGCCGAGGAGATCCTGATCCCTACTTTGCGTCAGCAGGTTCGGAAAGAGGAAGGAGTTTATAAATCGTTGGCAGATTATATTTTGCCTGTTTCCCAAGGGCGTACCGATTATATCGGGGCCTTTGTCGTGACGGGCGGAGCCGGGGCGGATTATCTGCATCGAAAGTTTGAAGCCGAAGGCGATACTTATTCGGCTATGTTGCTTCAAACGCTTACCGACCGGTTGGCGGAGGCGACGGCCGAATATCTGCATCAGAAGGTGCGTACGACCGATTGGGGCTATGACGGGGGTGAGGAATTACCGGTGGAGGATTTGTTCCGGGTAAAATACCGGGGCATCCGGCCGGCAATAGGGTATCCTTCTTTACCCGACCAACGGCAGAACTTTATCCTCGACCGGCTGTTGGGCATGGATCGGATCGGCGTTACCCTGACGGAAAACGGAGCCATGTATCCGACGGCTTCGGTAAGCGGGTTATACTTGGCGCATCCGGAGGCTTCCTATTTTATGGTCGGCGCGATCGACGATGAACAAGTACGCGATTATGCGCTCCGGCGGGATTTGCCGGAAGCGGAAGTGCGACGTTTGTTGAGTAAGAATGTAACTCATTGAGTTTTTAGTATGAAATTCAGGGAAAGACAAAGAGACGGCTACCGGGAGCAATGGGCTAGGCGAAATCCGTGGGCCCGGCGTACAGGTAAGCGCGGCGTAGCCGGGTATGCCGGCGTGCAACACCCCTCTCGCCGTTTTCGCAGGATCCGGGTGGGCATCTTGATAATCGGGTTGCTCTGTGTTTGGATAATTCGCTTTTTTCCCACCTTGGGCGAGGCATACGCGCGCCATATTTATCCCTCTCTTGCCGGAGGACTTTCCTTTGTGTCGGGTATTTTCCCCTTTTCAGTGGGCGACTGCCTGATTTACGGAAGTATTGTGGGGGTATTGGTATACCTAGTGTACGGATGGATCCGACGGCGCCCGTTTTTGCCGCGGCTGGGAGGCGTGTTGGAATACCTGGGCTGGATCTACCTCTGGTTTTACTTGGCTTGGGGCCTCAATTATTTCCGGGAAGATTTTTTTACCCGCAACCAATTGCCGCGCGTAACCTATAATGCCGATTCGTTCCGGCGTTTTCTCTCGGCTTATACCGATTCGTTGAATGCGCTCTATGTACCTGTCGAGTCGCTGGATAAGGGGACCGTGTCGGAGGAAATCAAAAGAAGATATGCCGGGATTGCAACCGACTGGCATTTGCCGTCGCCGCTTTCCCGGTTGGAGCCTAAAACTATGTTGTGGTCTTCTTTGATGAGCGGGGTAGGGGTGATGGGATATATGGGGCCGTTTACCAATGAGTTTAATCTTAACGGGGAGTTGCTGCCGGTGCAGTATCCGTCGGTCTATGCCCACGAGATGGCTCATATGCTGGGTATTGCGGGTGAAGCGGAGGCTAATTTTTTCAGTTATCTGGTTTGTACGCGTTCGGATATGCCTCAAATCCGGTTTGCCGGGTATTTTTCTCTTTTTCCCTATGTGCTCGGAAATGCTTACCGCTTGCTCGGCGACGACGATTTTAAGGCTTGGAAAGAGCAGTTGAGGCCGGAAATACGAGATTTGTATAATCGGAAAACGGCCTATTGGGAGGCCCGGTATAATCCTTGGCTGGGAAAAGGGCAGGATGTGGTTTATAATTGGTTCCTCAAAGGCAACCGCGTCGCTTCGGGCACGGCCGATTATTCGCAGGTTATCGCGTTGGTGATGGCTGCCCGGGCCCAGGAACGTATTCCCTGATTTCCCGCCCGTAAAAAGGAAATCGTAACCCGTTGTCGCACCTTGCCTAATTGGAATTAAATGTCTAACTTTGCGGCAATTTTTGGGAATGAAAGATAAATAATAGCACGATATGAGTAAGAAATTTGCCGAATATGCTAAGTTTGACTTGTCGAACGTTAACAAAGAGGTGTTGAACAAATGGAAAGAGGGCGAAATCTTCCATAAGAGTCTCGAAATACGTGAAGGACATCCTTCGTTTGTTTTTTATGAAGGGCCTCCTTCCGCCAACGGAATGCCGGGCATTCACCATGTTATCGCCCGTTCGATTAAGGATATATTCTGCCGCTATAAAACCATGAAAGGTTTCCGGGTGAACCGGAAAGCCGGCTGGGACACGCACGGGCTGCCGGTAGAATTGGGCGTGGAAAAAGCGTTGGGTATCACCAAGGAAGACATCGGCAAAAAAATTTCGGTAGCCGAATATAATGCCGCTTGCCGGAAGGACGTGATGAAATTTACCAAAGAATGGGAAGATCTGACCAACCGGATGGGGTATTGGGTGGATATGGACGACCCGTATATCACCTACGACAACCGCTATATCGAAACGCTTTGGTATTTATTGAAAGAACTGTATAAGAAGGGTTATTTATATAAAGGATATACCATCCAGCCTTATTCGCCGGCTGCCGGCACGGGACTGAGTACGCATGAACTCAACCAGCCGGGATGTTATCGCGACGTGAAGGATACTACCTGTACGGCGCAGTTCCGTATTTTGGATCCGAAACCGGAAATGACCGGACACGGCGAACCTTTCTTTCTGGCCTGGACGACTACGCCGTGGACGTTGCCTTCGAATACGGCTCTCTGTGTAGGACCCAATATCACGTATGTGGCCGTGCAATCGTTCAATCCTTATACCGGCATGCCCATGACGGCTGTTCTGGCAAAAGACTTGCTGTCGGCTTATTTCAATCCCAAAGCAGCCGAACTTTCGCTCTCCGATTATAAGCAGGGCGATAAACTGATTCCTTTCAGCGTAGTGGGCGAATGGAAGGGCTCGGAGCTGGCAGGCATGCACTACGAGCAGCTTATTCCCTGGGTAAATCCGGGCGAAGGGGCATTCCGGGTGATTACCGGTGATTTTGTAACAACGGAAGACGGTACGGGTATCGTGCATATCGCGCCTACCTTCGGCGCCGACGACGACCGGGTGGCGAAAACAAACGGCGTACCTCCCTTGATGTTGCGCGACAAAGACGGAAATATGCGCCCCATGGTGGATATGACCGGTAAATATTATAAACTGGAAGATCTCGATCCGGAGTTCGTACAGGAAAATATGAATGCGGCCGATTACGATCCGTTCGAAGGGAAATTCGTAAAGAACGCTTACGATCCGCGTCTGACTGATAAGGACGAAACGCTGGATATTGAAATCTGTATGATGCTGAAAGTGCAAAACCGGGTGTTCCGGATTGAAAAGCAGGTGCATAATTATCCGCATTGCTGGCGTACCGACAAGCCTGTTTTGTATTATCCGCTCGACAGTTGGTTTATTCGCACGACTGCCTCGCGCCAGCGGATGATCGAATTAAATAATACCATCAACTGGAAGCCGCAAAGCACGGGAACCGGACGTTTCGGCAAATGGCTGGAAAACCTGCAAGACTGGAACCTGAGTCGTAGCCGTTACTGGGGAACGCCGCTTCCTATCTGGCGTACCGAAGACGGGGCGGAAGAAAAATGTATCGGTTCGGTAGAAGAATTATACGGAGAAATCGAAAAATCAGTCAAGGCCGGTTTGATGGAGAGCAACCCGTATGCCGGTTTCCGGCCGGGGGTATATACCGAAGAAAATTACAACCAAATCGATTTGCATCGGCCCTATGTCGACGAAATCATTCTGGTCTCCGATTCGGGGCAACCGATGAAGCGCGAAACCGATCTGATCGACGTATGGTTCGACTCGGGTGCGATGCCGTATGCCCAGATACATTATCCGTTTGAAAACAAAGAAGCGTTCGACGAACGTTCGATCTATCCGGCCGATTTTATCGCCGAAGGAGTCGACCAGACGCGTGGCTGGTTCTTTACGTTGCATGCGCTGGGTACGATGATTTTCGACAGTGTGGCGTATAAGGCCGTCGTTTCGAACGGGTTGGTGCTCGACAAGAACGGAAATAAAATGTCGAAGCGGCTCGGGAATGCCATCGATCCTTTCGCTACGATCGAACAATACGGCTCCGATCCGCTCCGCTGGTATATGATTACCAATGCTTCGCCTTGGGATAATATTAAATTCGATGTCGAAGGAATTGAAGAAGTGCGTCGTAAATTCTTCGGTACGCTTTATAATACTTATTCTTTCTTTGCTTTATATGCGAATGTCGACGGTTTCGATTATTCCGAACCTGACATCGAGCAGAGCCAGCGGCCGGAAATCGACCGATGGATTTTGTCGTTGCTCCATACGTTGGTAAAAGATGTCGACAGCTACCTGGAAGCTTACGAGCCTACCCGTGCCGGCCGTGCCATTTCGGATTTCGTAAACGATAACCTGAGCAACTGGTATGTACGTCTGAACCGTCGCCGTTTCTGGGGCGGGGGGATGACGGCCGATAAGCTGTCGGCTTACCAGACTTTATATACTTGTCTCGAAACAGTAGCCAAACTGATGGCTCCTATCGCGCCTTTCTATGCCGATCAGCTCTTTACCGACTTGATTGCGGTTACCGGCCGCGAGCAGGTGGAGTCGGTGCATTTGTCCGATTTCCCGGTTTGCAATGTAGCTTGGATCGATAAAGGGCTGGAGGAACGGATGCAGCTGGCGCAGGATATTTCTTCTATGGTACTGGCGCTTCGCAGGAAAGTAAACATCAAGGTGCGTCAGCCGTTGCAGACTTTGATGATACCCGTTGCGGATGCCCGTCAGCAGGAAAGTATCGAGGCTGTGAAGAGTCTTATCCTCGGCGAAGTAAATGTGAAAGAACTGAAGTTTGTCGATAATGCCGCCGGTATCCTGGTGAAACGCGTGAAGCCTGATTTTAAAAAGCTCGGCCCGCGTTACGGAAAGATCATGAAAGGTTTGGCCGCCGCTATTCAGTCGATGCCGCAACCTGATATTCTGGCTTTCGAAGCCGCCGGTTCCTGTACGTTGAAGGTCGATGGGCAGGAAGCTGTAGTGGAATTGGCCGATGTGGAAATTATTTCCGAAGATATTCCCGGTTGGTTGGTGGCGAATGAGGGCCGGCTGACGGTGGCATTAGATATTACCGTAACGGAATCGCTCCGAAAGGAAGGGTTGGCCCGCGAATTGGTGAACCGTATCCAGAACTTGCGTAAGAGCAGCGGGTTCGATATTACCGACAAGGTAAACGTTACTATTCTCTCCACAGAAGAAATGGATGAAGCCATCAACGAATACAATGCTTATATCGCCGGACAGGTCTTGGCATCGACCGTGGAGATTACGGACGTAATCAGCGATGCGACGGAACTCGATTTTGAAGAGTTCAAACTGTCGGTTCGGGTGGAAAAGGCTTGATCGGATGTAAAATTAATAAGGAAGAATAGCGGGAGAAGGTAGGATAATAAAGAATTATATTATCTTTGTGTCGAAGTCGGAACGGCCCTTGGCCTCTGCCTTTTGCCGGATCCCAGCTTCTTTCTATAATATATTGTTGAACCTAAAAGTATGTAGCCATGGCAGAGAAGACGAGATATTCGGATGCGGAACTGGAAGAATTCCGTACCATTATATTAGATAAACTGGAAGTTGCCAAAAGAGATTATGAACTGCTCCGGTCGGGAGTAACAAATTCCGATGGGAATGATGTGGCGGACACGTCGCCTACCTTTAAAGTGTTGGAAGAGGGTGCTGCTACCTTGTCGAAGGAAGAAGCCGGCCGGCTGGCCCAACGACAGATGAAGTTTATCCAGAATTTGCAGGCGGCTTTGATCCGTATCGAAAACAAAACCTACGGGATCTGCCGCGAGACGGGAAAGCTGATTCCTAAGGAAAGGCTTCGTGCAGTGCCTCATGCCACGTTGAGTATCGAAGCAAAACAAGGAGGTAAAAAGTAGATGAAATATTCGAAAGGGTGGGGAGCAGTGTTAATCGTAATACTGCTCCTTCTTCTTGACCAAGCGCTGAAGATATGGATTAAAACCCATATGCAGTTGCACGACAGTATAGAGATCACCCCGTGGTTCTATTTGTATTTTACGGAGAATCCGGGTATGGCATTCGGAATAGAAGTGATCGGTAAACTCTTTTTGTCGATCTTTCGCATTGTGGCCGTCGGCTTTATCGGATACTATTTATACAAACTCGTGAAAGAAAACTATAAATTCGGTTTTATCGCTTGTATTGCCCTTATCTTTGCCGGGGCGGTAGGTAATATTATCGATTCCATTTTTTACGGCGTCGTATTCGATCATAGTTTCGGCCAGGTAGCTACTTTTATGCCTGAAGGTGGCGGATATGCAACTTGGTTGCACGGTAAGGTGGTAGATATGTTTTACTTTCCTTTGATCGAAACCGTCTTGCCCGATTGGTTGCCGATATGGGGCGGTCGGGAGTTTATATTCTTTCGTCCGATCTTCAATTTGGCCGATTCGGCTATCTGTGTCGGGGTTTTTCTAATCTTTTTGTTTTATCGCCGCACGCTGTCGGCTAGTCTTTCGAAGGAAGAAAAAGTGCATGCGAAATAAGAAACTGTTGGCGATATGCGGGCCGCTCTGGCTCTGGCTGTTTTGTCTGTCGGCATGCAGCAAAGTTCCCGATGAGATTCTTTCGGAAAAGAAGATGCAACAGGTGGTAAAAGACATGATGGTTGCCCAGTCGATGACGAGCGGCGATTATAAGTCATATCCCGATAACGAAAGCAAACAAGCCCTGTATGAGGGGGTTTTTCGTAAACATGGCATTACTCAGGCAGAATACGATACCGCGTTGGTATGGTACGGGCGTAACCTGGATATTTATATGAAGGTATACGAGCGCGTATTGGCCGATATTGATAGAGACATTAAGGCTTTGGGCGATGTGCAAGCCGATGCCGGGCCTGTATCCAACAGCGATTCGGTAAATATCTGGCCGCGTCGTCCTTATCTGACCTTGTATCCGGAAGCTTTATTCAACGGCGTAGTTTTCGACAGCCGTCCTGAAACGAGTTATTCTTCAGGTAGTATATTTGTGTTGGGGATGCGTGTTTGGGGGATACGCAAAGGTATGCGCACTTTTCCCCAAGTGCGGCTTAGCGCCGACCAGGGCGATACGATTGTAACGGTAAACGAGCTGCTCAAGCATGACGGTTATCAGGAAATTTGGCTCAGAACCGTGCCTACCAAGCGTGTGAAACGGGTATACGGGTATATCCGGCTGGATAATACGGCTTCGGATTATTATAAAGTCTATATCGACAGTATCAACTTGATAAAATATAATTACGGTTCCGAATTAATAAAACAAGCAGTCGATTCCCTTGCTGCAGCCGATAAGGTAATCCGGCAAAGGCCGGTTGAGCAAATAAAAGACTCGATACGAAAATGAAACGCCGGCTGGCTTCTCACTTTATCTATTGCAGCGGTGTTCATCGCATGGCTTATCTCGAACTGGACGAGGACAACCGGTTTCTGGGTATTTATCCGTTGACGGAAGAGGTAGCGGGAACGGTTTTCTATGACGGCATACTTATTCCCCTTCCTCTCGATGGGGCTCTTTTTTCCGTAGCCGGACAGTTGGAGGCTCTGTTGCAGCATTCGGCCGGAGCCCCCAAAGAGCGTCTTTTCGATCGGCTGGCTGAAGGCGGATTTACCGACCGCATACAGATAGGCGTGCCTGTAGCTGTCTATCGTCTTGCCGGTGTCTCTTTAACAGTTGGCCGACAGCCGGCGGCGGAATTCGGCGCAGATCACGGCAGTGGCGATCGCTACGTTCAGCGACTCTGAAGTTTCTTCTTGGGGTGGATAATTGGGTATATATAATTTTTCGCTGATTAGTTTTTCAATCTCTTTTCCGATACCTTTTCCTTCGTTCCCCATCACTATGATCCCTGTAGCGGAAAGTGTTTTGGTATACATATTTTCTCCGTCCAGAAATGTCCCGTATAGCGGAATATCGTGCCGGGCCTGTTCTTGCAGGTAAGCGGGCAGGTTTGTATAATGTACGTTTACCCGGGCCAGCGCGCCCATCGTGGCTTGCACGGTTTTGGGGTTGAAAACGTCTGCCGTATCCGGGCTACAGACGATATGCCGGATTCCGAACCAGTCGGCCAACCGGATGATGGTACCCAGATTGCCGGGGTCTTGTACGCCGTCGAGAGCCAGGATAAGCTCCATTGAGGGATTCACGTCGGAGAGTGACCAGTCGGGTTGCCGGAAGACGGCCAGCACGTCTTGCGGACTTTTCAGCAAACTGATTCTTTCTATATCGTGTGTATCGGCCACGAGCAATTCGCCGGCAGGAATATCTCCTTGCGTAGCCATCCAGCAAGGTTTGGCTACCAGCACTTCGCAGGTAAAATAGGGGAGTAAATCTGCTACCAGCTTGTTGCCTTCGGCCAGGAAAGCATGGTATTGATTCCGGAATTTTTTTCCTTCCAGCGAACGGATGTATTTAACTTTGTTCTTGCTAAGCATGTTTTAGGCTTTTTTGAAGGGTAAAAATACGGGAAATAATTTAATTTCAAGTACATTTGCGACTGTAAAAGGTGGTATGATTAGATGAAGGTTTCCCTTTATATCGGATGTTTGATCGGTTGCGTGCTCAGTCTGGCTTCTTGTAGCACGACAAAGTATGTAAACGAAGGTTCTTATTTGCTCGACAAGGTCGAGATCCGTTCCGACAGTAAACATTATAAAGCTGCCGACCTCAAACCCTATCTGCGGCAGCAACCTAATTTCAAGGTGTTCGGTTTGATGAAATGGCAACTTTTCGTCTACGATTGGTCGGGAAAAAACGAGAAACGCTGGATCAACAAACAGCTTCGTCGTATGGGGGAGGCGCCGGTGATTATGGACACCTTGCTGGTACAACAATCGGCTGCCGAATTGCAACGCTTTTTTATCAATAAAGGTTATCTTCATGCTGAAGTAACAGCCGGCATCGATACCAGCCGTCGTAAAAAAGCAATTGTTACTTACCAGATAAATTCCAACGAACCCTATCGTATCCGCCAGTATGCGATGAAGTTGAGCGATCCTCGCATCGATAGTATTGCCAGGCTCCGGCCCCCCCGGCGCTCTGCATTGGCTTCGGCTTTTCGTTCCGCTCCCGAAGGGTATACTTCCTTGGTGAAAGAAGGCGCTTTATTCGACCGAGACGAACTCGATCAGGAGCGGCAACGGATCACGAGTTTATTGCGACGACATGGGTATTATGCGTTCAACCGTGATAACTTGGCCTATATAGCCGACAGTTCGTTCAACCGGTATTTGGTGGATGTGGATATGTTGCTCAAACCTTACCGATTGGTAAAACCCGACGGTTCGGTGACGGAGGCCCCTCACCGGCCTTATTATATTAAAGATGTAACAGTCGTAACCGATTACAATCCTATCGTTACCGACGAAGATGAAGCCAGTTTCACCTCCACCGATACCGTGAAAAGTGGTGATATACATATTCTGTATGGTAAAAACGGCCGCAGTATACGGCCGGGCGTTTTGCGGAAGAGCACCTATATTACACCCGGAAGTCTTTTCAATGAACGTAGCATCGAGCAAACCTATTCTTCGTTTGCTGCCTTGAGAGCATTGAAAAACGCTAATATTCGCTTTATCGAAACGGAGGAAAACGATACGATGAAGTTGAATTGTGTGATTTTGACTTCTCCTGCCAAGCTGCAAAGTTTCGGGGTAGATCTGGAAGGTACCAATTCGGCCGGCGACCTGGGATTTGCTTCCAGCCTGAATTACCAACATCGCAATGTTTTTAAAGGAGCGGAAGTTTTTTCCGCTCGTATCCGAGGGGCTTACGAATCTTTATCGGGCAGGGAAAATAGCGGTCTGGCCAGCTATTGGGAACTCGGGGGCGAAGCTTCTATTATGTTTCCCCGTTTTTTGTTTCCCTTTTTACGATACGATTTTCGCCGGAAAATTCGGGCTTCCACCGAATTGAAAGTAAGTTACAACCGTCAACGGCGTCCGGAATACGAACGGGCTATTCTATCGGGTGGTTGGAGTTATATCTGGCAGGATAGAAGCAATGCCCTGGCGCGGCACACGTTTAAGTTATTGGATATAGATTATGTTTATTTGCCTCATAAGTCGGCTGAGTTTATCAGTTCGTTGCCTGCCTCTACGATTTTGTACAATTATTCCGACCAGTTTATCATGGGGTCGGGTTATACTTATTCATTCAATAATTACACTCCCCAAACTCGTCAGCGCAATTCGCATTCGTTGCGTGTCTCTTTCGAGTTGGCAGGTAACTTGCTGAATGCGGTTTCACATATCACAGGTGCAAGTAAAAACAAAGAAGGACGATATGAGTTATTCGGTACGAATTATGCTCAATTTGTCAAAGGCGATGTCGATTTTAGCAAAGGTATCGTACTCGACAGTCGTAATCGTTTGGCCTTCCACATCGGTGTAGGGGTAGCCGTTCCTTACGGGAACGGCGAAATGGTTCCTTTCGAAAGGCGTTATTTCTCCGGAGGAGCCAACAGCGTGCGTGGTTGGTCGGTGCGCGAACTAGGCCCGGGTAGCATGGCGCTTGCCGATACGACTTCTTTTGCTTTACAGGCAGGCGATATTCGTCTAGATTTGAATCTGGAGTACCGTACGAAGATGTTTTGGAAGTTCGAGCTAGCCGCCTATATCGATGCCGGCAATATCTGGACGATTCGTCCTTACCCGGAGCAAAAGAACGGCAATTTCGATTTTTCCCGTTTTTATAAGGAAATAGCCATTTCATACGGTTTGGGCCTTCGCTTGGATTTCGATTTTTTCCTTTTACGTTTCGATACAGGGATGAAAGCTTATAATCCACAGGAAACCGGCAGCCGTCGATGGGCAATTACCCGCCCGAATTTTAAAAATAATTTCGCCTGGCATTTTGCCGTCGGCTATCCTTTCTAAAAAACATAGCTTAAATATTTGTATATATAAATAAAATCATTACCTTTGCACCGCAAATAAGGCTGGTTCCGTAGCTCAGCTGGATAGAGCAACGCCCTTCTAAGGCGTGGGTCGAGCGTTCGAATCGCTCCGGAATCACTTTTTAGACTTTTTGATTGTTAGCTAATTGAATCTTACTTCTCCTTGTAAATCTTTAAAAAAATCGATAAATAACCGACATTTGGGCTATTCCGATTGTTGTTTTGTTTGTCGCAAAACTTTTAAAGATTATGGTAACTCTTCGTTTTGTAGTCTTGAAATCAAGACAAACTGTTAAAAAAACTTATATAATTTATTTGGCCGTTACCCATAAGAGGGTTGTACGCTACATAACAACGGACTATGAGATAGACGACCTCTTCCAATTTGAAGCCGGGAAAGTTGTTTGCCGGAAAGATGCCAAGATAATGAATCAGCGTTTGAATTATGTTTTGTCGGAATATCGCGAAAAGCTAGATAGCATACCCGACAAAGAAATTTACACATGTTCTCAGCTCAAGGAAATTATCGAAAATAAACAGAAACTCACTAAACAAACTACTATCCGGGAATATATGCTAGCCAGAATCGAAAGCCTCCGGAAAGAAGGGCGGAATAGCTACGCGGGTATGAATGAATATACCCTGATAAAAATTTTAGCAATAATCGGGGATGTTTCGTTACAAAGTATCTCACCTGCCACGATCGACAAATTCAACCGGGGCATGACTAACTTGGCAAATGTGACGAAGCAAATGCGGTTAACACACTTGAAAGCTTGTATAAACGAATCAATCCGGGGCGGCCTCGTCAAATACCAGGTACATCCCTTCGCTTATACGAAAATGCCCAAATCCCCGGCCAAACTGTTAGATATGACGGTTGAAGAGTTCGCCCGCATTCGTGATCTAGTCACCCGCCACAAAAAGTTGTCCCTCGCACGTGACCTCTTCCTCCTGTCTTTTTACCTGGGCGGTATCAATCTGGCCGATTTGGTCGAAGCCGATTTCAGCGGCAACCAGATAAAGTATGTTCGGCGCAAAACAGCCAATAAGAAACAGGGAGAAAAGACGGTCATTTTTGCTATTCCGGAAGAAGCGCGGCCCATCATTAAGAAATACATCAAAAGAAACGGCAAACTTGGGTTCGGGTATAAATTTACCTATGAAAACTTTCGCCGATACGTCAACCATTGTTTGAAAAAACTGAAAGATCATTTGAATATTCAATCTAACGTGAGTTACTACTCGGCCCGGAAAACTTTCTCCCAATTCGCTTTTGACCTGGGCATACGAATCGAGATAATCGAATACTGTTTAGGGCAATCTATGAAGGAGAATCGGCCGATCTACAATTACATCCGGATTATGCAGCGGCAAGCGGATGCGGCTATACGTCGGGTGATCGATTATACTAACAACCCGGAAGAGTTTGAGCTAGACAATAATATTCTGGCCGGTTAAGTTTGAATAAAGAGAAAGGCCCGTTCCGGCTATTCCCGGAACGGGCCTTTTACCGCTCTACCATAGAGGGCAAAACTGCTTTCCTCGGCTATCATGCAACAGGTTTATTTTTCCGTCTGGCGCGCCAGGCTAGCAACACGACAAGCGGCCACCGACAATCAAAACCATCCTATATGCGTCTTGTAAGGACAGCGAAGAAGGAGAGATAGCCCGGATCGTTTTCCTATCAAAAGGTCTTTCATCCCTTGATAACTCCCCCCGTTACTGCCGGTCGGTCGTTTTCATCTTCGTGCAGCGCCGCAACGTGCACGATGAAAAATGTAAAGGAAATATGAACTAATGTCATATTGTTTGAGTTTGAAGCATTCAATATTGATTAACTATTTATTCCCCCGGGGTGTAACCTTTTTCTTTTATGTCTTAGTATGGCCTAGTAGGTACGTTAAAATTTTCAGTGTATAAAATATCTGGTGTATATATTACCTCGTCAATTTGTGATACACTTCCTGACATTATACCAAATTGGCTGAAATTTGACATAGAGGCAAGACCTACCGGGATGCCTCGGGTTCTAACACCATCAATAAATGTGCTTATTGACCCATTTTTATAAGTAAACGCAAAATGATGCCAATTGGAGTCTATTGGTATGTTGCCCAATAAATAGTTGCTTTCTAACCAAGTACTATTATTACCCAATAATAATCTAACTGTGCCAGCTCCGTTGTAATTTACATTAAACCCGATATGGCATAACATACCAGGTTCATTATTAGGATTCACCCGCACAGAACAATTATCACTACCGCTAGAGCTTCTGTTAGAGGATTTTACCCAACATGCTATTGTAAAAGGATTACCTTGATTTGTCTCCGTTGGCATTTTTACCCTGCATTGTCCAGTCATAAGGGCATTGCCAAATTTCCCGGGCCCAAAAGTTGCTGCCGGTGAACTATCCCATACAATAGTGTTTCCTTTAACATCCGTGTTACTTTTATCATCCAGATGCACAATACTATAAGCGTTTCTGAACATTGTGTTTTTATCTATAAGCAACCTTCTTCCTAACATGCTACTGTCCTCCTGATCTTACGTAGAAAATGCCATTTTCCCTATAAATCAAATTTACCTCATAGTATCCCGCCGGGGGAATAGTGATAGATTGACCTCCGAAATAGACGCTACCACTTCCAATAAAGATAGATTGCGTTATAGCCGCGGTACCCGCATTTCGGATAATTATATGATATTCCGAACCCGATTCAAGCGCGTTCTTAAAGGAAAAAGCAGCGGACGAAGCTGTCAAAGAACATAATATCAATCTTTTATCAGTAGGCAAATCAGCAAGGGAGGATACCATATTAAATCCTGCATTCCGATCCGATCTTTTCTTATCTATCGTGGACATCAGGCCATTAACAACATACGTAGCCAGAGGGGGCGGATCGATAGTGGTATATGACCTGAACCAATTTCCTACTTCATTTTGGTAAATAGCCCTAAAAAACAACAAAGGGCATTCTATATTGAAAGTGGAAATGTATTGTATAATCCCTCGATTGGCCGTCGGAAGCACGATTAAGGAAAATGCGTTCAAAGTCGGGCAATTCTTTAACGTAGCTACAGTAACATTCAACAGGCAATTAAATACTCCGGGTGTAGTATAATTGTTCAAGTCTTCATCAGCGGGAATAGAAGTATATTTGAAATCTCGCCGATCGCTTAACCGTGGGTCATTTGTCTTAACCAAATCAACCCCTCCTGATCTAATGGTACCTCCCGCGCCAATGTCGCGCGGAAAGTAAGTATTTCCAGCTCCGTCCAAAAGGTGTGCTGTCCTGACTGCTTGTGAAGTGGGGGTACTAGCAGGGTTAGTCCGATACTGTCTTACAACTATCGGTTCATTGCCGTTATCCCCAGTAGCTATTTCTAGTTCCAACCCATCCTGGGCAGTACTATGGGCCGAGATATTCCAATAGTCGCTACCCGCTGCCGTCCCTTGTATCCCGCTCTTCGTTCCGTCGGTGGTATGTGTGTTGGTGAATTTTATGTTTGAAGTAAGGTTGTTCAAATTGGGGATGGAAGGTTTATTCTCTAAGTCGTTATAACTGCCCGAAGTCGCTACCGGTTTCAGCGCCGGCTTGTTCTGAATGAAAGAAGGCAAATCCGTATCCGTGGCGTTCCAATCGGATTGAAGCTGTGTCGGGGCGGTATACTCGATAAATTCACCCTTCGCGCTTCCATCGGCCGAAGGCTTGAAAAGGTAAGTCACCCCGGCCTTTAACGACGCGGGAGGAACAGAGACGTTGCCGCTGCCGGAACCGTCCGCGCCGTCACGGCCTTTCGGAATTGATAGATTAAGCTGGTATATCTTCGCCCCGGAAGCGTCTATACCGTTTTCCACCCATTCAGCCGCTGCCGGCTCCGAAGGTTCGACCGTGGTAACTGTGCCGAACACCAGTATCGGGGCCGGGCCGGTATCTCCTTTCTCCCCTTTTACGTCAGCCAGAAAGAAAACCGGTTGAAAATCGCTATCCGGCGCTTTGCTCTGTTTGTACATTACCGCCCCGCCCCGCACATCCAGAATGATATGATCCCCTTGGGGGCCGGTTATCTCCGATAAGGCTACCAGCGTTTGATAGGCCGTATCGGGGGTACCGTCTATCTTATATTCCAGGTTAGGGCCGTTCTTGCGGAAAACGGGGTTCTTTCCGTTCTCTC
>DBFWLD010000057.1:0-62024 GCA_048465615.1 Tannerellaceae bacterium | reverse complement strand
TATATGACACTCATCAGTTCCTTGTTAGTTCTCATTTACAAGAAATTAAACGACATAGGATATAAAACGGCCAAAAGAAGGCTAGCCATCGAATTACAAAACTGTGTCATCGAAATGGCTAGCCAAGAAGGAGCGCTGCTAATGAATGAAGATACCTTAAAGCATAAAACAAATAAGGATAATACCAACTAGTATTTGGTAGTGCCACCTAATTCGAAATACAAAAGGAGGCAGAATTTTCTCTGTGAACATGCAAAAATATTCTTCCGACCACGACTAAATTTTAATTACACTGCGATGAAATTCAGATTTCATCGGCATGCGTTTTTCAGCATTGAAAAATATATACAATAAGGGAGGGGGCATTTCCGCTTGTTATGGCGCCTTTTGGAACCGGCTTATCACCCCCCATTAAAACAAAATCAATAAAGGCAGATAATCTTTCAATTCTTTTCTCAGCAGTTTCAACGCTTGCTGTATCCTATAATCGACGGTTTTGGTTGACACGCCCAACAACCGGGCAATTTCCTTATAACTTTTATTTTCAAACCGGTGCAACAAGAAAGCCTCCCGATAAGCCAGGGGGAGAGCCGCCACCCCCTGTTCGATCCGGGCCGCTAATTCTTTTATACTATAAGCATCGGCATCCTCAAACATTTCTTCCATGGCCTGATAGAAAAACGTATCCGCCCGGAGTTTGACCTCTTCGCGGACAATCTTATTCAGGGCCCGGCGATAAACAGCCTTAAACAAATACCGGTTTAAAGAAGTTTCTACCACTTCCATCTCCCGGCTCTGCCACAACCACAACATCACGTCCTGCACTATCTCCTCGGCATCCTCCCTGGCAACAAACCGATGGCAATAGGCGCATAAGAGCGCATAATACCGCCGGAACAAAGCATCAAAAGCATTCTTATCCCCTTCCCGCATAGCGGAAAGCAGCATCTTATCATCTTCTATATAGAAAAGAGAGACGTTCATAAATAATCCTTATAATCGAAACAAAAGTAAAGTTTTATTTCAAAAGCTTCACTTTACTTCAAAAATTTAATCTTTTGCTTTAGGAATCTCTTTATCCCTCTTGTCTTATTAATAAAAGAAAGATCAAAAATGGAAGAAACCGCCTATCCCCCTATAGATAGTCTGCTCTGTCGCTATTGTGCCGGAAATGCCACGATGAAAGAAAAAATCGTCGTAGAAGAATGGATACGTGAATCGGAGGAAAATCAGAAAATTGCAAAACAACTATATCATCTTTACCTAGCTGCCGACACCCTTCAGATGGTTCCGGCCCTCGATACGGAAAAGGCCCTTAGCCACGTGACGAAAAAGATGAAAACTTCCCCCTGGCATCTCAGATGGAAACAAATCCGGCGCATAGCTGCCGTCCTTCTGATCCCGTTGACCATCGCTTACTGCATTTCTTACTTCCAATCGGAAACTTCTTCGCCCCAGCTTGTCGAAATACGCACCCGGCCGGGGACCACCGCCACGCTGGTCTTGCCTGACAGTTCGAGGGTGGTGCTCAACTCCGAATCGGTCTTGCGCTACCCCGCTTTTTTCGCCCGCACCACACGAGAAGTCTCTTTGGAAGGAGAAGGCTATTTTTCAGTTGCGAAAGACCCGGAAAAACAATTTATCATTCATACCCCCGGCCAGGGCGAAGTCAGGGTATACGGAACTGAACTCAACGTGGAAGCTTACCCGGCCGACTATCGGGTAAAAACAACCCTCGTATCCGGAAAAGTAAGCTTTACCTTTAAAGGCCGGACGGCAGAGACGGTACTCCATCCCGGCCAAAAAGTCACCTACGATACCCGCAAGAAATCCCTCAGGGTAACCGAAGCATTCGTGGAAGGAGTGATCGGCTGGAAAGACGGGAAATTGATTTTCCGTAATACTCCGTTCGAGGAAATATTAGACCGGCTGAGCAAGCAATATGCCGTCGAGTTTATCCTCAAACGCAAGGAACTCGGCCACTATCCGTTTACCGGCGCTTTCGAACGCCAACCCTTAAACCGCATCCTGAAGCACTTCACCTTTTCTTCGAAAATCCGGTTTAAGCCTGTAAAAAAACTCGATCCTGCCCTCCAACAGGAAAAAGAAAAAATAGAAGTTTATTAACCCTTTAAACCCGTATCCGCATGCACAGACACACGCATTAAAAAAACATACAGGAAATATTGGCGTATTTCCCGTATGAAAAAACGACACATCACACCTGTTTGGCGACAGGTAGGTTTCATTATTTTTTTACCTTGAAATATTTACAAAGTTATGAAAAACACCTTTTCAACCAAATTATCAGGGAAATCTTTGTCCTTGATAAAAGGAATTCAACCCATTCCGCTCGTTATGAAATTATCCGTTTTTTTGCTCTTTTGTAGCGTCGGTTTCCTTTCTGCAAAAAACGATGCGCAAAAGACGCTCTTAAACATCACCGCCGAAAACACCCCGGTCGAAAAAGTCCTCCACGAAATCGAACGGCAATCGGCATTCACCTTCTTCTACAACAATGAGCAAATCGATACCCGGCGGCCGGTATCGGTAGACGTCCGGAAAGAAGATATTTTTACGTTACTCGACAAAATTTTCAGTGGAACCGGGATCACCTACAAAATTTTGGATAAAAGCATTATCCTTTCCCGGCACGACCAACCGGCCGCGGCCGACCGTTCGCAACAGATCCGGAAAATCCAAGGGCAAGTAGTCACCGCCTCGGGCGAGCCCGTCATCGGCGCCAACGTGGTGGTCAAGGGAACCGGCAACCGGCCCGCAAGGGGGACAATTACCGATCTAGACGGAAATTTCGTATTGGAAGCCGACAAAGGAGACAGAATCAGTATTTCCTACATCGGCTATACCGACAAACAAATCACCATCGACAACCAATCTACCCTCCGGATCGTGCTGGCGGAAGACACCCGGACGCTCGACGAAGTGGTTGTGATCGGCTACGGTACGGCCCGCAAAAGCGACCTGACCGGCGCCCTGTCGCAAGTCACCGGCGAGTCTTTCGCCGAACAAAATGTCACCCGCATCGACCAAGCCTTGCAAGGCCGGGCCTCCGGCATTCAGATTTCCAACACAGTAGGCGCTCCCGGCGGGGATGTACGCATCCGTATTCGCGGCACCAACTCCGTGTTGGGCGACAATAGCCCCTTGTTCGTTATCGACGGGTTTGTAGGAGCCGACTTCGACCTGCTCAATCCCGACGATATCAAATCCATAGAAATCCTCAAAGACGCCTCCTCGACCGCCATCTACGGTTCGCGCGGAGCCAACGGCGTGATTCTGATCACCACCAAAAGCGGCGGGAAAGACGGCAAAGTGAAAGTAAATTATTCGGGGAATATTTCCTTCTCTACCATGCTGAAACAATACGACATTTTCGGAGCAGGAGAATTTGCCGAAACCGTGAATCAGCACAACGATGTCATGGGGGTAGCCAAACACACCTTTACGGACGAACAAGTAGCCGACTACTACCGTACGGGCGGGTTCGACTACCTCGACGCTATTTTCCGGTCTGCCGTTTCTCATCAACACCAACTCAGCGTGGCAGGCGGAACCGACAAGACCCAATACCGCATTTCGGGTAATTTTCTCGACCAGCAAGGCATCGTGAAAGAATCCGACTACAACCGGTATACCGTACGCGTGAATTTCCTGACCAAGGTCAACGACAAACTCTCTTTCCGGTTCAACGCCAACGGCGCCACTTCCACCGGCCGCAACAACCAAGGCCGTACCGGAGCTGGCAACCCCGTAGTACAGGCGCTTGCCTGGGCTCCTACCACCTATCCGTACGATGCCGACGGAGGCTACCTGATTTCCGACCCGGTCGGTTCGATCAAAACCAATCCGCTGGCCATGTTGTACGACACCGAAAACATTCGGGAAAAAACCTTTATCAACGTGATGGCAGGCGCACGCTATGAAATCCTGCCCGGTTTGTCGGCCGATTTCCAAGCCGGCGCCGACCTAGGATTCAATCATAACAAAAATTGGAGCGGAGAATATGCTTCCAATCATCGTCCGAGCGCTTCGAAAACCAACCACAAATCCGTCACGGTACAAACCACTGCCCAGCTTTCGTATGACAAGACCTTCGGAGATATCCACCGCCTTAATGCCGTAGCTGCTTTCGAAACCCAAAAATACACCTGGGAATCGTTGACCGGATCGGCTTCCAACCTGAAATTCGCCGAATTAAAATACGACAACCTAGCGCAAGCAGGATCGGTCAACGCCCAATCCGACTATTCCATGTGGTCGCTTCTCTCTTATCTGGGGCGTGTGAATTACACCTTGATGGACAAGTATCTTTTCTCCTTTTCAGTCAGACGCGACGGTTCTTCCAAGTTTGCGCAAGGCCATAAATTCAGCACTTTTCCTTCCGGCGCCCTTGCCTGGAATGCCGGCAACGAATCGTTTATCCGTAACCTGGGCATTTTCAGCAAACTCAAACTCCGCGCAAGTTGGGGGCTAACGGGCAGCCAAGCCATTTCGCCCTATGCCACCTTATCCAATTATGCCACCAATATCTATTATGCTTTCGAAACCGACGGAAAAACCAACGGCATACAGATGGGAAATCCCGGCAATAAAAATCTGAAATGGGAAACCACCGAACAAAAAGACTTCGGTATCGAAATGGGCTTTTTCAACGGCCGCCTGAATGTGGAATTAGATTACTATATCAAAGATACCCGCGATTTGTTGCTTAATAAATCCGTTCCTTATTATCAAGGGGGTGGCAGCATGACGGCCAACGTGGGGAATATTCGCAACAAGGGGATCGAGCTTAGTGTGGGGGGAGACATTCTTTCCACCACCGCTTGGAAATGGGAAAGCCATCTCAACTTCTCGTCTGTCCGCAACAAAGTAGTCAACCTGGGCGACGAAGAGCAAATTTTCTCTCACCCCGACCTGGCCGGACTAAACGGCCAACCGGAATTTATCTATAAGGTAGGCGAACCGCTCGGCTCTTTCTGGGGCCTTAAATACCTCGGCCCCTGGCAAGCCGACGAAGCCGGCGAAGCAGCCAAATACGGATGTGTGCCCGGCGACGCACGGTATGAAGACCTCGACCATAATTACGCTATCGACGGCTCCGATTACCAAATCATCGGATGCGGCATGCCTCGATACACCTTGGGATGGAATAATACCGTGACGTTTAAAAACTTTACCTTGAATGCTTTCTTCCAAGGCGTGTTCGGCGCCAGCAAGCTCAACTACACGCGTTGTCTGCATATGATGGCCTCGCGCGACGCCCGCGAAGCGACTTTGGCAGAAGCCCGCGAACGCTATATTCCCGGCAAACAAGAGAATGCCTGGTTGCCGGCCTGGAGCCCTACCAGCAAATGGGAACCGCAGTCGACGCTGTTTATGGAAAACGCCAATTACCTGAGATTGAAAAATTTAAGTATAGCCTACAACTTCCGGATTCCGAAATTGGCAGATGTTCGCCTCAGTCTAAACGCTACCAATTTGTTTACCGTCACAAAATACAAGGGAATCGACCCCGAATCGAGCAACCTTGGCGGCGGCGGCTCGGATATCCAACAAGGAGTCGACTACGGAGCTTATCCGAACGCCCGGACTTACACGCTTGGATTAGACATTACATTCTAACAAATTAATCTATTATTACGACAATGAAAAAGACACTATATTACTCCGCCCTTTTCTCAGCAGCACTTACCCTGCAGCTCAGTTGCTCCGGTTTTCTCGAAGAAGATACCCGGGGAAAAGTATTCAACAATGTATTAGCCTCTCAAAACGGCCTGGAGTCTGCACTTACCGGCGCCTATCGCGGATGGGCCAACTGCTGGACTTATGGCTTCAACAACGGATGGGCCACTGAAATGACCCTCGGAGGCGACGATCTGACCTGTCCTCCCGGAACGGGCAATACCCAAGAGTTCGACCGGTATGACGTAAAAAACACCAATTCCAGCTCGCCCACCGTCTACTGGGGATGCTATAAAGCTATCCAAGGGGCCAACAATATTCTGGAAAATTATGAAAATTGCCAAGGAGACGAAGCCGTAATTCGCTCCATCGCAGGAGAAGCTCATTTCATCCGGGCCTACAGTTACTACTGGCTTGTCCGCTGCCACGGCGCACTGCCTTTAATGCTTACCGCCGAATTCGATCTGGGAGATTTGGAAAAAGATGTTTCCTCCGTCAAAGAAGTCTACAACCAGATCGAAGCCGACCTGGCCAAAGCGATAGAGATGCTCGGCGCTCAACGCCGCAATCAGGAAGCAGGCCGCCCCAACCGCGGATCGGCTCTCGCCTTGCTGGCCGAAGTATATCTTTCCGAAGCCGGATGGCCGCTGAAAGAAACCGGCAAATATGCGCTGGCCGCCGCTACAGCCCAAGAGGTGATCGAACATAAAGCCGAATACGGTTTCGATCTGGAAGATTCTTACGATGTGTTGTATGAAAACGACGAAACCAAATCGGGCATCAACAAAGAAGACATATTCACCATTCCTTGCAATCAATCGAACGGAAATACCACCAATGCCATGTATGGCTTTTGGGCGTATCCCGGCGAATTGGGCGGATGGGACGTAGTTTTTTCCGAACTTGCCTTTTTCAACGAATTTCCCCAAGGCGTACGTAAAAACGCGACCTTCGCCACCCAAGTGAGCAAAGAAGATGGAACCGTGCTGACCTGGCAAGAACTGAAAAATCCGCGTCCTTATTATAAGAAGTTGATGAAGAGCGAAAAAGCTCCCAATTATTATAATTTCGCTTCTTCATTGCCTATGCGCATGCTTCGCTACACGCAGACCGTTCTGACATATGCCGAAGCCAAAGCCCGCAGCGAGGGGCCGGATGCGTTGGCTTACGATTGCTTGAATGCAATCCGCAGCAGGGCTGGGTTGTCCACGTATGCAAGCTTGTCGGCGAAAGATTTTGCCGATAAATGCGTGGAAGAAAGAGGATGGGAGCTTTGCGGCGAACGGGCGCGATGGTTCGATATGGTACGGCTCGAGATCGTTGGGGAAGTGGTTGCGAAAAAAGATCCCAAAGACAACCAACCCTTGCATGCTATCACGGAAAAAGATTATCTTTTCCCGATACCTCAATACGATGAATTATTGAATGCAAAATTGAACGCGGATCGCTGATTCCGATTTGAAAACCGGCCGGACACAGGGTGTCGCCAGATCGCTTTTTCTCTTTTCGGAAAAAACAGGCATGTGTTTTTCCTGAAAAAGCATGTATGCCTTTTCCCGGAAACATAGCTATGTTTTTTCCGAAAGGATGTTTCTTTTTTCTTGATGCACACACTTTCCAAATACCCTAGTTAATATGAAACGCATGTATTATATTCCAGGCTCCGCCTGGCTGATCGGAAGCTGCTTCTGGTGGGCGCTTCTGTCGGGATCAGACCTATCTGCCCAAGTGAAACTGGAAGAGAAAGTCTTCACCATTCCTTCGTATGAACAAAAAGCCCCCAATCCGATGCCGCGTTTTTACGAGGGCAAAAGCCACCAGGGGGTACAACGCAGAATCTATCCTTATCCTTTCGACGATGGCCTGACGGCTACGAAACACGACGTAGATTATCCGATGATCCATCTGGAAAACGAATACATCGACCTGGCCATCTCTCCCGGGCTAGGCGGCCGTATTTATTATGCCGACGACAAGACGAATCAATATAATTACCTGTATCACAACCACGTCATCAAACCGTCGTTGATCGGCATGGTCGGCAACTGGATTTCCGGCAGCCTAGCTTGGGGTTATCCGCATCACCACGGTCCCAACACGGTGGAATCGCTCGGCTACAAGATCGAGGAAAAAGCCGACGGCAGCAAAACCGTATGGGTGAGAAGCTGGGACCGCCGTCACCGGATGGAAGTAGAAGTAGGTTATTCGGTTTATCCCGGTTCCTCGGTAATCGAGATGACGATTCATCCGCGCAACCGCACGGCGCTCTCTCACTCTTTTCTGTTCTGGGCCAACCCTGCCGTACATTGCGATTCCTCCTATCAGGTTATTTTCCCCCCGTCTGTGAAATATGTTACCTTCCACGGCAAAAACCAGATGACTGCCTGGCCGATCGCCGACAGCCGGTTCAACGGATATGACTTTACCGGGATAGATATCAGTTGGTGGAAAAACACCCATGTTCCCTCTTCTTTCTTTTCCTGGGACCCGCGCGAAGATTATTTTGCCGGATACGACCATGCCAAAGAGGCAGGGACGGCCTGGGTAGGAAATCATTACGTTTGTCCGGGGATGAAATACTGGGCCGACGGCAACAATCCGAACGGCGCCCATACCAATGAAGGACTCACCGACGCCGACGGCCGGTATATCGAGCTGATGGCCGGTTTTTATACCGACAATCAGCCTGACTATAGTTGGTTACAGCCTTACGAAACGAAAATCGGCACGATGCTCTGGTTTCCGATCCGGGAATTGGGCGGTTTGAAATATGCCAATCGCGAAGGAGCTCTCAATTATTTCTTGGAAGAAACTTCTCTCGAAGTGCGGCTTAACGCCACTTCTGCTCATTCCCAAGCGCAGCTGGTGGTTCGTGCGGCCGGACAGACAGTGGCCGACCAAACCTTGCGGATCAGTCCGGCCGAACCGCGTCGGGTAAAATGCGAATTGCCCGCGGGTACGGCCGAAACCGACCTGGATCTTTTGTTGTACGATCAGGCAGGACGCGTCTTGCTGGCTTATCGTCCGGCCGATCATCCCCTGCCCCAGTATGAAAAGCCGGAGCCCTTGAAGCCTTTTGCCAAGCCCGACGAAATAAAATCGGTGGAAGAACTTTATTTGGCCGGTCTCCGGCTCGACCAGTTCTACAACGCCTCTGCCGATCCGATGCCCTACTACCTCGAAGCGTTAAACCGAGATCCGGAAAACTACGATGTCAATCTTCAATTGGGCCTGCGTGCCGTCAAAGCTTACGACTGGACTTCGGCGGAACGCTTCTTCCGAACGGCCGTCAAACGGATCACCTCTCATTATACCCGGCCCAAAGACGGAGAAGCTCTTTATTACCTAGGCCTTACGCTCCGAGCGCTTGGTCAGGAGGAAGAAGCGTACGATTATTTATACCGGGCAAGCTGGTCGGCGGCCTGGCATACGGCAGCCTACTTCCAGTTGGCAGAAATGGATTGCGTGCGCAAGGATTACCCCACGGCATTGGAACATGTGAACCTTTCGCTTATAACCCAAACCGACAATATGCGGGCACAGAATCTGAAAGCGTATGTCTTGCGTAAACTGGGGCACGACCAAGAGGCAGCCGATTTGCTACGAACCGTATTGGTTACCAGTAAAATTAACCATATGGCACTCAACGAATGGTATCTTTTGCGCCAACATCCCGGCGATCTTGCCGAACTGAATCGCTTGATGCGCGACGATCCGCAGGATTATTTAGAACTGGCATGGGAATATGCCCAAACCGGAGCTTATCCGGAAGCGACCGGCGTGTTGAGCCGTTTAGAGCAAAAAGGCAGCCGGTTCCCCTTGATTTATTATACTCTCGGGTTTTATGCAGCCCGCCAACAGCAAACCGCCCAAGCGATCCGCTATTACCGACAGGCCTCGACGCTGCCCGCCGACTATTGCTATCCTTTTCGCTTCGAAGAAGTCTATGTATTGAAAGACGCGATGACCCGCTGTCCCGACGATGCACGCGCGCCTTATTACCTGGGTAATTTGCTCTACGAACATCAGCCGGAGGAAGCCTTGGAATATTGGGAAAAATCGCTTGCGCTCGATCCGTCGTTTTATATTGCCCGGCGGAATGCCGCCCTGGCTTACAAGGAAATAAGGAAAGAGTACCCCAAAGCTTTGGCGTGCATGCAGCAAGCTTTCTCTACTTGCCCGACCGACGCCCGGCTTTTGTTCGAAGTCGACGAATTGAACGATCTCAACAAGGTATCTTCTGAAAGAAAATACCTGTTTTTGAAAAAGCATCGCAAAGTAGCCGAAAGCCGTTCGGAGACGACTCTCCGCATGGCTACGCGTGCCGTGGAAGCCGGTTATTACGAAGAAGCCGTCCGGTGGATGGATACGCATTTTATCATCGAATCGGAGGGAGCGCGGGAAAAACAGGATAATTACTTAACCAGTTATGTGTTGCTTGCGCTGGAATGTGCCCGGAAAAAGCACTACGACCAAGCAATCGGTTGGATAGACAAGGCGTTAGCTTACCCGATCGGATTGTATGGCCGCTCTCGCTATGCGCAGCTTTATTATACGGCCGGAAGCATCTACCGCGAGAAAGGGGATACGCAACGGGCGAAGGGGTATTTCCGGCAGGCGTCGTCGGTAGTGGCCGATCGTCCGGGCGAGGGGGAATATACGTATTACAAAGCGATGGCATGGATGGCTTTGGGCAGGAAGGAAGAGGGAAAACAATTGTTGCAAAGCATCCTCGACCAACTTCAAGGCAGCTCGGAGACGTTCTTCACGCAGTTCGAAGGGGGACGGCAGAATCAGGATAAACGCCTGGCCAATCAGCATTATGAAGCCGGGCTGGCTTACGAAGGACTGGGTGACAACGAAAAGGCTAAAGAAGAATATCAAAAAGCGCTTGCGTATCATCCGTCTCATGTGTGGGCGCAGGCACATATGCGGATGTTGAAATTCTAAAAATCGAGGATATGAAAATGATGTTGCATTTTTTTTCTACTCTCTCTCTTCTGGTCGGAATGGTTTCTTTCTCCTACGCTCGGGAAGCAGAGCTGGCGGCTGGGTCGGTTTATACCCGGGCTCCGGAGGATGTGGAAGCGGTTTATTTTACACCCCAGAATTTCGGTATCAGGAACGACGGCAGCATGGATGTGAGCGATGCGCTCCAACAAGCGCTCAACCGGGTGAAAGAACAGTATAATTTCGGAATTGTGTTTCTTCCGGAAGGAAAATATAAAATCAGTAAAACGATTTATATTCCGAATGCTGTGCGTTTGATAGGCTACGGTACGAAACGTCCGCTGGTTTTCCTGGCTCCTCATTCGCCGGGGTATCAAACAGAAGCGATCGGCGACAAAGGAAAAGCGAAGTATATGTTTTGGTTTACCGGTGCGCCGGTACGCCCGGGGGAAGCTCCCCGGGATGCCGGGGCGGGTACGTTTTACAGTGCCTTGTCGAATGTAGACCTGGAAATCAAAAACGGCAATCCCCATGCCGTGGCGCTTCGTACGCATTTTGCACAACATAGTTTCGTTTCGCATGTGGATATTCGGATCGGCCAAGGAAAAGCGGGATTGTTCGACGTAGGCAATGAGATGGAAAACGTACGTTTTTTCGGAGGCGACTACGGCATTTATACCACCAAGACTTCGCCTAGCTGGCAAATGATGATGCTCGATACGTATTTCGAAGGTCAACGAAAAGCAGCTATCCGCACCGAGGAAGGGGGTTTGACCTTGATGCGGTTGCATGTCCGGAAGGCCCCGGTGGCTATCGAGATCGAACCGCACCGTTCGGACAAGATTTATATGGAGGATTGCACGCTGGAAGAGGTCGGGGAAGCCGGCATAGTGATCGGCAACGAAGGATTGTCGCCCAATCAATTGAGTATGCGAAACGTAGTATGCAACCGCGTACCCGTTCTTATTCGTTACCGCGAGAGCGGCCAATGTATCGCCGGCGAAAAGGCGATTTATCGGGTATGTGATTTTTCGTATGGCGTACACGTAAAAGATATGGCTTCTTTACCTACGTATGGAACACATATTCAACAGGAAGGTTTACCTGATATGCCAGACTTGCCGGCAAGGGATATACCTGCGCTGCCACCGATGGAAACCTGGGTGAATATTCGCCAATTCGGAGCCAAAGGCGATGGTACGACTGATGATACGGAGGCCTTCCGCCAGGCTATCCGGCAACATGACGCAATTTATGTGCCGCAAGGTTGGTATGTGATTTCGGAGACTTTGCAGTTGAGAGAGAAAACCTGTTTGATCGGTTTGAACCCCATCTCGACGCAATTGATGTTGGCCGAGAGCACACCGGCTTTCAGCGGATTCGGCGGCCCGAAAGCGTTGGTGGAAACTTCGGTCGGCGGGCCCAATATCGTTTCGGGCATCGGCCTGAATACCGGAGCTTACAACTACCGGGCCGTAGGATGCAAATGGATGGCCGGCGCAGCTTCTTATCTTAATGATGTAAAGTTTTTGGGGGGACATGGCACGATGCGGCGGGGGCCGCTGGCCGCGCACGCCACGAGCCGCCGGCCGGAACACAAGATCAGTACGCCGTTGGAACCGGTAGCCGACTTGGGAAAAGATCAGGCCTGGGATAATCAGTATTGGAGTTTATGGGTTACCCGAGGCGGGGGCGGCACGTTTAATAATATATGGACGGCAAGCACCTATGCCACAAGCGGGGTGTATGTCAGTTATACGGCTACCGAAGGCCGGATCTATGCAATGTCGGTCGAGCATCATGTCCGCAACGAAGTACGTTTCCGGGAAGTGTCCAACTGGAAGATATACGCGCTCCAGCTGGAGGAAGAAACGCGGGAGAGCCTGGATTGCCAGCCGATCGAGCTACAGGATTGCAGCCATTTGCTCTTTGCCAACCTGTATCTTTTTCGGGTGATACAGGTCGATACGCCTTTGCCGTATGCTGTGCGAACGTGGAACTGCCGCAACATCGAATTCTATAATGTGCATAATTTCACGCAAATGCGGTTTACCACGGATATGGTGTGTTATGACATCAATACCGGCCAGGATGTACGCCCCTGGGAATTGACGCGACTGACGATCACAGGCGATGAACCGCGGCTGGTTCCTCTACAGGCTTCGCCGGGAAAGCTGGAACGGTTGGCTACAGGGTTCGAATATGCCGAAGGGATCGCCCACGACAGCCGGGGAAATGTGTATTTCACCGAACAAAGGATGCGGCGGGTTTATAAATGGGATGTGGTTAAAGAGCAGCTTTCTTTGGTAGCTGATTTTCCCTGGCAACCCTTATCGCTGGCTTGTGACACGCAAGATCATCTATTGGTGTTCTTCAAATATTTTCCGCAACCGGGCTATCGGATCGGCGGCCGGCAGGAAACAGTCGCGCAATTGCCCGACGCTGCAGGAACTACTTTCAGCCATTGGGGAAATTCGGGGTTTGCCACGGGGGTATATGCTATTGATCCGGAACGGCCTGAAGAGACGATACGCCTGCTAGACAAGATACCGACAGCATCGATCCGCCAGGTGGCCAAAGCTATTTATCCGGCTCATCGATGGCGCGATTTGCATGATTTCGACTCCATTTCTGTCTGGAGGCCGGCCATGAGCTTCGTAGCCCCCGACGGCCAAACCGTTATTCCGGAATATTATGATTTCGCCCGTTCTTCTTCCACCCTAGAGGCGTGGCCGGGAAAAATGTTGTATGCGGCCGACGAATACAACCGCCGCCTGGTTCGGGCGAGGGTTGAGTCCGACGGAACACTTGTCGATCTTCAAACCTTTGTACTTCAGGGAGAATTCGGCTCGGCTGCCGATGCGAAAGGAAACGTATATGTGGCCGATGGCCATATCTATGTTTTTAATCCCCAGGGAAAGGGTATCGGTGTGATCCGGATGCCGGAACGGCCTACTTCTCTCACGCTAGGAGGGACGGACGGACAGACACTTTTTATTGCTGCCCGCAGTTCTTTATATCGCTATACTATTCACCATTAATTAATATAATTCCATGAAAAACAGTGTAAAAACAATGCTCTTTGCTTGTATGGCGTCGACGTTGCTTCAATGTGCGCCGCGCCCCTCTGTCCATCAGGTGGCTTTCGAGAGTTCGAAAGAAGTTTCCGGACGCAAATTTGCTTTGAAAGATATTCAACCTGGCTTACCGACCGATTGGGAGGGATATAAGTATGTCGTGCTGGAATATAAAATCAGTACGGCTCAACGCTTTCAACTCGGATTCACAACCGATTGGGGGTATAATGAATTGCGAATCATGAGTTATGTGCCGAACGCTTGGAACCGGCTAGCTATCCCATTGAAATACTTTACGGAATTACCGGATGCGGCGGTCGATTTGGCGGCAACGTTCAATCATGCCCGCTATACGGGATGGATTAATTTGGGGGGAGAACGCGGACCGCTGTGGGGGGTGGATTCCATCGGAGTCCGCATGCGGAAACCCATCGGAAACCCGACGCTGGAAATAAGGTCGGTCACATTGACGACCGATGATCCGGGAGATGCATATCTGGGCGATCGCCCGGCGGTAGATGAATTTGGTCAGGCTAATTTGGTAAATTATCCGGAAAAAGCAAAATCGTTGGAACAGCTCAAGCAGGAATGGGCGACCGAAGAAAACGAAACGGTCAGTACCGAGCCTTATAACTACAGCCGGTTTGGGGGTTATAAACAGCAACGGGTGAAGGCGACGGGGTTTTTCCGAACCGAGAAAATCGACGATCGCTGGTGGTTTGTAGACCCGGAAGGATATTTGTTTCTCTCGATCGGCGTAGATTGTGTGAATCTGGGCGGAGGAGGAAATGTGCGCGACGTCGAACACCGTGACGGGATGTACAAAGAGCTTCCGCCGGCCCACATCCTAGAGCAATATGGCCAAACAGGACGGGGAGGGAGAGGTTTCTCTTCCTTCGGCTTGTGGAATCAATACCGTCGTTTCGGAGACGATTTCCCTGAAAAAGCAAGGGAGCTGGTATTTAAACGGATGGATAAATGGGGGTTGAATACGATTGCGAATTGGTCGGATACACGGATCATGCAAATGAACCGGAAGGCTTTTCTTATTCCACTCAGAGGCCTTGGCATCGCCCATGACTTAATGGGACTATGCGATGTATATACGCCTGATTTCGAAGCCACGGTTCGGAAGAATCTGAAAGAGTTTGTCGAACCGTATAAAAACAATCCGTGGTTGATAGGCTATTTCATAGGAAACGAACCGGCTTGGCTGAATGAAGAAGCTCGATTATGCGACTTGATTTTGAAAGGCAAAGAGCGTCCGATCCGGAGCGCTCTGAAAAAGTACCTGACAGAAAACGGAGATACGCCGCAGACGCGCAAAGCGTTCGTATTTTCTACGTTTCGCACTTTCTTGTCGACTACCAACCGGATATTGAAGCAGCAAGATCCAAACCACCTCAATCTGGGTATTCGTTTCGGTAATATCGGGGTGCTCGATCCGGCTATTCTGCAGATCTGCAGTGAAGCATTCGACGTGTTAAGCTTCAATTGTTACGATTTGTACCCAGATCCTCACATGATGGATAGAGCTCTGGCAATCACTAATTTGCCGATGATTATCGGGGAATATCATTTCGGAACGGTCGATCGGGGTATGGCTCAATCGCTATGGCAAGTAAATTCCCAGCAAGAGCGGGGAGTAGCTTATCGATATTATACGGAAAGGGCTTATGCGCATCCTGGCTTGATTGGCACAGGTTATTTCCAATGGTGCGATCAAGATCTGACGGGGCGTGGCGACGGGGAAAATTACAATTGCGGACTTATCGACGTCACCGACCGTCCGTATCGGGAGCAGGTGGAGGCGATGATGGAAACAGCCAAACATTTGTATGATATTCATCTCGGTACGCGGCCGCCTTTCGACCGTGCTCCCCGGGATGCCCGCGGGCACGAGCAGATTCCCGATCTTTGGAATGAATAAAATAAAAGGAGAGAAAATAGTGGTTTAAGAACCGGCTGATAATAAAAAATCCTTTCGGATACGATATAAACTTCGTCCGAAAGGATTTTTATTTTATTCCTTTAACTCATTATTCCTTGCAGAAACAACTATTTCATTCTTGCTTGTGTATTTTCTACTTCTTCTTTGCTTGTATATCAACGCCCTCCACCTCAGCGAGGGCCACCTCGCCGAAAAAAGAGAGAATAACAAAATTCAGAGCGTCCTTCTTTTTACTTATCAATTCAAAGAGTTTCAATTTCTTTTTAAATAGAAGAAACGCGGAGCGTATTCAACAGATCCCGGTTGATGGGCTTGTCGTTTTTAATGGCTTTCGAGAAAGGAACGTATACGATCTGGTCGTTTTGCAGCCCGATCATTACGTTTCGCTGGTCGTCGAGAATCGCATCGATGGCCGATACTCCCATACGGGTAGCCAGAATGCGGTCTTGCGCCGTGGGCGATCCGCCGCGCTGCAAATGCCCCAGGATGGAAACGCGCACGTCGAATTGCGGATATTCCTTCTTTACGCGTTCGGCCACGCCCATCGCGCCCCCGGTTACTTCGCTTTCGGCCACCAGCACGATGCTGCTGTTTTTCGATTTGCGGAAACCGTTTTCAATCATTTCGGCCAACTGGTCTTTTTCCAGCGATATTTCGGGGATGATGGCGGCTTCGGCTCCGGAAGCGATGGCGCCGTTCAGGGCCAGGAACCCGGCGTCGCGCCCCATTACTTCGATAAAGAACAGGCGGTCGTGCGAAGTAGCCGTGTCGCGTATCTTATCCACGCATTCCATGATGGTATTCAAGGCCGTGTCGTAACCGATGGTTACGTCGGTACCGTACAGATCGTTGTCGATGGTGCCGGGCAATCCGATGATGGGGTAGTTGAATTCCTGGGCGAAGATGCGCGCACCGGTCAGCGTACCGTCTCCGCCGATCGTAATCAAGGCGTCGATGCCGTGTTCCATCAGCCGGTCGTAAGCCAATTTACGTCCTTCAGGCGTTTTGAACTCCATGCAACGGGCCGTTTTCAGAATCGTGCCTCCCCGCTGGATGATATTACTTACGTTTTGGGTTTTGAATTCTTCTATCTCGTCGGTGATCAACCCCTTAAAGCCTCTGTAAATGCCTTTCACTTTCATCCCGTTGTAAATAGCCGAACGGGTTACCGCACGAATGGCGGCGTTCATCCCGGGAGCATCTCCTCCGGATGTCAATATACCGATACACTTGACTGTGGACATAATGCCTTGATTTTAAAGTTCAACGGCAAAAGTAGTAATAATTTGGTAATATCCTGTCTTTTTCCTTGAAACTTCATACGATCTTAATCGTTTTATCAGTGGCCGGCGTTTAATGCCAACACGCGGGCGGCTACTTCTTCCATCTGCCATTTAGGGGTGGAGGTGGCTCCGCATACGCCTACCCGCCGCACGCCCTCGGGTAGCGGCTCGGTGATTTCGCCGGCTTCGGAAATGAAAAGAGAACGGGGGTTGGCCTGAAGGCAGGCTTCGAAAAGGATTTTGCCGTTGGAGCTTTTCTTCCCGGCTACGAAATATACCCAGTCGTGGCCGGAAGCAAAGGTCTTAATATGTGGCAAGCGGTTGGCTACCTGGCGGCAGATCGTATCGTGGAAGGTAAACTGTACGCCCGGAGCAATCCGCCGGCGTATCTCTTCCACGATTTCGCGGAAACCGTCGAGGGATTTGGTAGTTTGGGAAAACAGGCTGATGTCGCGGGTAAAATCCAGGCGGTCGAGATCTTCTTTTTTCTCGATCACGATGGCCGTGCCTTCCGTCTGGCCTACCAATCCGTTCACTTCGGCATGTCCCTGCTTGCCGTAAATAACCAGTTGGGTATGGTTCGCGCGAGTTTCCTGGTAGCATTTATGAATTTTGCGTTGCAGCCGCAATACGACCGGGCAGGTGGCGTCTACAATCGCAATGTTATTCCGGCGGGCTATCTGGTAGGTAGAGGGAGGCTCGCCATGCGCGCGCAGCAATACCTTGCGGTCTTTCAGCCGGGCCAGATCCGCGTGCCCGATGGTTTGCAGGCCCATAGCCCTGAGCCGTTCCACTTCCAGGCTGTTGTGCACAATGTCGCCCAGGCAATACAAGGTATCGGTATTGCGTAGTTCCCGTTCGGCGCTCTCGATGGCCGTCACCACCCCGAAACAAAAACCCGAATCTTTGTCGATTTCTACTTCTATCATGCGTTTTATTTTTTTACTACGAGTCGGCAGCGCATCCGCCGGTCAACCGGACGTCTACCGGCCGGCAGAACATCTACTCGTCACCCGGAAATCTCCAAACCGCGGAATAATCTTTTCCTTTCCGGCCCGGACGCCCTGGAAGCTTCCCGCCTCTTCCAAATCTTATCCCGATGGTTCTATCCCGGCTGCTTATTTCCCCGGCTGTTTTCCGCCCGACGCCTCTTCCGCTTTTACCGGACGCCTCTTCTGCCGGCCGCGTTATTCTGCGACAGCCTTCCGATAATGAACAAGCAGCCATTCCTTTTGTTGAGCGATGCTCATCCCGGAATTATCCAGCACCAACGCGTCGGGCGCCTGCCGCAGCGGACTGACGGCCCGGGTGGAATCCTGATAGTCGCGCTTGCGGATATTCTCCAGTACTTCTTCGTAAGAAACGGTCAGCCCCTTGGCCTCCAGTTCTTCCACCCGCCGCCGGGCGCGGACTTCCGCCGAAGCCGTGACGAATATTTTAAGCTCGGCATCGGGAAAAACGGTAGTGCCTATATCGCGACCGTCCATAATCACCCCTTTCTCCCGGCCCATCGCCTGCTGTTTGGCAACCAGGTCTTCCCGCACGAATCCCAACGCGGCTACGGGACTTACCCGCTCGGCTACCGCCATCGTACGGATTTCCTTTTCTACGTTCTCGCCGTTCAGATACGTATCCGGCCGGCCCGTTTCCGGATTCATCCGGAAAGAAATGCAAATATTTTTCAGTGCCTCACGCAACAAATCTTCGCGGATGGCCTCACCTTCAAAATAGCCCTGCCGCAAACAATATAAAGTGACGGCGCGGTACATGGCCCCGCTGTCGATATAAGTATAGCCTATTTCGTGAGCCAGATCTTTGGCCATAGTGCTTTTGCCGCTCGACGAATGGCCGTCTACCGCGATGACAATCTTTTTCATTTTTCCAAGGGTTTAACTGTTTCTATATACCAAAACACGCCGTCACCGCTGTCGGCGACGGGATATTCTCCGGCCCGTTCTCTCTCCACGCCTGTCTCTGCTTTAAGCCTCCTTGCCTACGGCCCCGCCGGGGCTTCCGGTAAAACCGGCCGGGCATACAGGCGCCATACGGCCGTACCGGACAAAGGTACGATTTTATTTTCACCTTCACCCGGTTTTCCTCTGTTGTTCGATGCGCCGCGGCATCTTCTTCTTTTTCGTGTTAATGTTTGAAATCGGCCAGGGTAGCGGAAACGCTTACCATCATCGACAAGGCCGAAGGATGATAATTAGCCAGGGAAACGCCCACGTCGAACATCTTGATCTTCACACCTGCGCCCGCCGAGAAACCGCCCAACGCGTTGCCGCCTTTCAGCTTCATATCCAGATGCGATTTGGGATTGAAGCCTACTCCCAGCCAGAAATTGTCAGACGGAACATAATCGATGCCTATGATAAAATGCTTGGCCAGCGTTTTGAAAAAATTATCGTCGGTCGGCGTGGTCTCCGTTTCGTCGGCATAGTCGAACTTCCATTGCTTCAGGTATTGCGCGGTCAACGAAAAACGAATCGGGGCATGCGCCATCGATTTGGAAATACCCAGTTGAATATCCCAGGGCATCTTTTGCCGCTTGTCTTCATACGGCTTGAGTTGGGCGCCTATGTTTTTCAGCACGATACCGGCGGAAAAACCTTTTTCGGAATGATAATAACTCAGCCCGGCATCTACGCATAAACCGATGGAAGTATATTCGGCAAACGAGGAATAAAGGAATTTGAGCGACAAACCGCCCCGCCACCGGGCATTCAGGTCGCGGCTGTAGAAGCCTTGTACGCTAATATCCTTGGCCGACAAGTCGCCCAATATCACGTTTTCCGAAGTCACTTCCTTTATGCTTCCGTAGCTGATAAAAGAAGCGCCGGCTCCCCAGGCGCTTTTTTCCCCGGCCGCTTTGGTAAATGCCGCGCTGCCTACATTAATATCGGATATGTAATTCATATAATTAAGGTTGATCATCCCGTCCATTTCGGCTCCGAGCAAGGCCGGGTTATGGAAAGCAAGCGAAGGATCGCGTTCCACGAGCGATACGGTATGGCCGCCCAGGGCATTGGCCCGGGTAGAATTGGCAAAACGGAGAAACGTAAAAGCCTCTTCGCCGTTTTGTGCCGCAGCCGCCCCGGCAACCAGGGAAAATAACCAGACAAATAATTTACCTCTCATATATTTTCTGACAAAAATCATTCACAACATCATTCGGCGGAAAAACACGTCTCTTTCGTTTTCCGGCAACGAAAGGAAGAGAGAACCGCTCTTACACAAACGGAAAAAAACGGAAAAAGGTATACGAACATCTTATATTTTTCTCGTCGTATAAAAAAAAGCAAAAAAAAGAAGTATTTTCGTCTTCACCTAGCAGCGAATCTAAAAAAAATTGTATTTTTGCCGTACTGGAAAACACATCTATAACACAATAAAGTATGGAAATTAAAAAGTCACCGAAAGCAGACCTGGAAAAGGGCAAAACACTAGGTATCCTGATGGGTATGGTAGTCGGACTTGCCGTTTTGTTTGTCGGGTTCGAATGGGGAACCAAGGACATCCAGGTAGTTACTGCCAGCGATGGTGTTCAGGACATCATTGCAGAAGAAGAAATTGAAATCACGAGGCCGGAGAATACTCCGCCCCCTCCTCCCCCTCCTCCAGCCCCCGTCGTAACCGAAGTTCTGAACGTCGTTGAGGACGACGTGGAATTGGAAGAGCAAGACATTGTCACTTCGGAAGACAACCAGAATGAAGCCCAGGTACAAACCTACGTAGCTCCCGCCGTTGTCGAAGAAGAAGAAGAATCCGCCCAGCAGATCTTTACGGTCGTAGAAGAAATGCCGAAGTTCCCCGGCGGCGACGCCGAACTTCTGAAGTTTATTGCCAAGTCTATCAAGTATCCGGTCATCGCTCAGGAAAATGGTATTCAAGGACGCGTTATCTGTTCGTTTGTGGTGAACCGCGACGGCTCGGTAGTAGACGCCGAAGTACTTCGCGGGGTAGACCCTTCGCTGGATAAAGAAGCCCTCCGCGTGATCGCCACGATGCCCAAATGGACGCCCGGTAAACAGAGAGGCAAACCCGTACGTGTAAAATATACGGTGCCTATCACCTTCCGACTGCAATAATCCGTCCTTTAGCGGAAACGATAAAGAAAAGGCTGCCTTCATGCAGCCTTTTTTATTTCCGCTTTGCCGGCTTTATCTTTTTTATTTCATCTTTATAATCCTTTTTAATCGCGATATACCTATGCTATCTTTCGAAACAATCCTTGGGAAAATCGAAAACGAAATCGAGAAATTACAGTTCGATTACCCTCCTAAAAGCCTGTATGAACCCATCGAATATATTCTTTCCTTGGGCGGCAAGCGTATCCGTCCGGCTCTCGTGCTGATGGCCTGCAACCTTTACCGCGACGAAGTAGACGAAGCCATCCGCCCCGCCCTCGGGCTGGAAGTATTCCACAACTTCACCCTGCTGCACGACGATTTGATGGATGAAGCCGACAAACGCCGCAACCGGCCTACCGTGCATAAGGTATGGAACGCCAATGCCGCCATCCTCTCGGGCGATGCCATGCTGATTGCCGCCTATCAACTGATGGCCGGCACCGATACGCGCCACCTGAAAGAAATACTCGACTTGTTCACCGCCACCGCCCTCGAGATCTGCGGAGGCCAGCAATACGATATGGAATTCGAATCGCGCCTCGACGTAAGCGAAGCCGAATACATGGAAATGATCCGCCTGAAAACCGCCGTGCTGCTGGCATGCAGCCTGAAAACCGGCGCCATTCTGGGAGGGGCCTCGGCCGAAGATGCCGACCGCTTGTATAACGTAGGAATCCACATCGGCCTCGCTTTCCAACTCCAGGACGATTTGCTCGACGTATACGGCGATCCCGCCACCTTCGGCAAAAACATCGGAGGCGATATTCTTTGCAACAAAAAGACCTTCCTCTTGGTCAATGCCCTCCGGCTCGCTTCTGCGGAACAGCGGCGTACGCTTCTGGATTGGATCGAGAGGGAAACATTCAATCCGCAAGCCAAGATAGCTGCCTTCACTTCGCTTTATAATACATTAGATTTACGGCCACTCACGGAAAGCCGCATGCAGCACCATTACGACGAAGCCATGAAATACATCGGCGCGCTCGATGTAGCCCCGGAAAGGCTTCATGTATTGAAAAACGTCTGCGATTCGCTGATGCACCGTCAATCCTAACCTTCTCCTTCACCATTCATTTCTTTAGCATGCAACTGATCGACACCCATTGCCATCTCTATCTCGAAGAGTTCGATCCCGACCAAGACAGCCTGGCCCAGGAAGCCCAGGCGTCGGGAATCGACACGCTTTTGCTTCCCAACGTAGACCCCGCCACGACCGGCCGGCTCCACGAACTGGCCGACCGCTATCCCGGTTTCGCCTACCCCATGATGGGCCTCCACCCTACCAGCGTGGGCCTCGACTACGCTTCCGCCCTAAGGCAAACCGAAAGCTGGCTGGGCAAACGCGCTTACTACGGCATCGGCGAAATCGGCATCGACCTTTACTGGGATAAAACCTATCTGAAAGAACAAAAAATCGTCTTCGAAGAGCAATTGCGCTGGAGCCTCGACCTCGATCTTCCCGTGGCCATCCATACCCGCGAGGCATACGCAGAAGTGCTGGATAGTATTTACAAGGTTAATGCAGACAAGCTTTACGGCGTGTTTCACAGCTTCACGGGCACTTCCGAGGAATTGGCGGAAGTGCAAAAATTACCTAATTTCAAACTCGGCATCAACGGCATGGTCACTTACAAGAACACACATCTGCGGGAAACGCTGCTTGCCGTTCGTCCCGACCGCCTGGTACTCGAAACCGACGCTCCCTACCTACCGCCCGTGCCCTATCGGGGAAAAAAGAACCTACCGGTTTACATCTGGAAAACCGCCGAAAAACTAGCGGAAATATACAATTTGCCCCTTCCCGAGATAGTCGGCGCGACAAGGAAAAATGCCCTCGATTTATTTAAAAAAGTTAATAAGTCTCTCTAGGCCCGTTTTTTCGAAATTCGACAAAATTTATTCCGCCGATATTGTGTATATATCAACCAAAAACTATAGATTTGTGCACTGAAACATTTGCATATGGGAATTTTTTCGTATTTTGCACTCGTTTTAAGAGGGAATTATACTCGTGTTTTGGAGAGATGCTCGAGTGGTTGAAGAGGCACGCCTGGAAAGCGTGTAAACCCCTAAAGGGTTTCGCGGGTTCGAATCCCGCTCTCTCCGCACGTAAATACCATGACGATTAGTAACAAATAAAAAATAAAAACAAATAAGAGAATTATTAATCTTAAAAATTAAACACACAATGAAAAAGTTATTTGCAAAAGCATTCTTGGGACTTTGCGCCCTTGGAACCTCTACCGTAGCATTCGCGCAGGAAGCAGCAGCCGGAGCTGAACAAGCCGTTGAAGGCGGCATTCATCAGGCTTTAAAAACGAAATTCATCGAAGGTGGAGCCGACTTCATGAGCTTGGTTGCCATCGCTTTGATTTTCGGTCTGGCTTTCTGCCTGGAAAGAATCATCTACCTGAACTTGGCCGAAACAAATTCCGACAAATTGCTCAAAGGCATTGAAGACGCCCTGGATAAAGGCGACGTGGAAGCTGCCAAAGCTATTGCCCGCGACACGAGAGGTCCTATCGCATCCATCGCATACCAAGGCTTGATGAGAATCGACCAGGGCGTCGACATCGTAGAAAAATCGATCGTATCTTACGGTGGCGTTCAGGGCGGTTTGCTGGAAAAGAACTTATCTTGGATCACGCTGTTTATCGCTATGGCTCCGTCGCTGGGGTTCTTGGGTACTGTAGTAGGTATGATCATGGCGTTCGACAAAATCGAACAAGTTGGTGATATCAGCCCGACGGTTGTAGCAGGTGGTATGAAAGTGGCCTTGATCACGACCGTAGGCGGTCTGGTGGTAGCCCTGATCCTGCAGATTTTCTATAACTACCTGTTGAGCAAGCTGGAAGCTATCCTGAACAAAATGGAAGACGCTTCTATTTCCTTGATCGACTTAGTTATCAAATACAACCTCAAATTCAAAAAATAATTACACTCATGGCAGTTACTAAGATAAGAAAAATATCCAGTTGGACACTGCTGGTCTGCTCGATCATCAGTATTGTAGTGCTGGGTATGTTCTATGCGGGAGGTTCTGTAGACCCTGCTGCGGAAATGAAAGAGCCGATTTACACAGGCTTATTGATCAACTGGACCTATGCACTGTTCCTGATAACAGTAGTCAGTACGGTAATTTTTGCCATCTGGCAGTTCGCTACCCTTTTGAAAACAGACTCGAAAGCAGCCATCATGTCGCTTGTAGTCATCGTATTGTTCGCCGCCATGCTGTTCATCACTTACTCGATCGGCAACGGCACGCCTTTAACGGGACTGAATCAAGACTCACAGGAATATAACACGACGTTCTGGTTGAAGATCACCGACATGTGGATTTACTCCACATATATTCTGATCGCTTTGATCATTCTGGCCGTCCTTGTAGGTAGCGTAAAAAAAGTTCTCAATAAGTAATAACGATCAGATAAAAGCAAGAAAGAAATGGGTAAAAAAAGAAAGACACCGGGTATCAATGGTTCTTCATCTGCCGATATTGCTTTCATGTTGCTTATCTTCTTCCTTATTACCACCTCGATGGATACGGATAAAGGTTTGGCCAGACGCCTTCCCCCTCCCGTACCTAAAGAACAAAAGAATGAAGATGTTGATATTAAAAAGAGAAACCTCCTGGTAGTACTGATCAACAGTAGCAACCAGATTCTCTGCGGTGACCAGTTCATCGATATCAAGCAATTGAAAGAAAAGGTAAAAGAGTTCATTGAAAACCCGTATAACGACGAGCATAAGCCGGAAAAGGTAGAAGTAGACGTTCCGTTCTTCGGAAAACAAATGGTAACAAAGAACCACATCATCTCGCTTCAGAATGACCGTGGAACCGAATACCAGGCCTACATCGACGTGCAAAACGAACTGGCTGCTGCATACAATGAATTGAGAAACGATGTTTCGAGAAAGAAATTCGGCAAAGATTTCGCCGAACTCGACGAAGAACAACAAAAGGCTGTGCAGATGATTTATCCGCAAAAGATTTCAGAAGCAGAACCGAAAAATTATGGAGGAGTTAAGTAATGGGAAAATTTAGTAAAGCAGGCGGACGCGAAATGCCTGAATTGAATACGTCATCATTACCTGACTTAGTGTTCGCTTTCCTCTTCTTCATCATGATGGTAACATCCATGCGTGAAGTAACGCTGAAAGTGGTTTTCAAAGCTCCCCAGGCAACCGAGCTGCAAAAGCTGGAAAAGAAGTCGTTGGTAACGTTTATCTACGTAGGTAAGCCGACGCCCGATTTGAGAGCTAAGATGGGTTCGGAAACCCGTATCCAGCTTAACGATGCTTTCGCGGAAACTTCGGAAATCCAGGACTACATCGCCCAGGAGAAGTCGAGTATGAAAGAAGAAGATCAACCGTTTATGACGGTGTCCATCAAGGCCGACAAGGAAACCAAGATGGGTGTAATCACCGACATCAAACAGGCGCTCCGTGAAGCGTACGCATTGAAGATCAGCTATTCCGCTGCGCAACGCACTGACTAACGAAGCAGACAATCAAAACGATAAAAAAGGCCGTTACATTCCGTATGTAACGGCTTTTTTAGTTGGGAACATACAATCCAACAGGCGGGGTGTCCCATACATTCCTGCCGGCTCTTAGGGCACTTCGGCGCCGTATACCTCCCGGTAAATGCGTTCGCGCACCTCTTCGAATGCTTGATCCAGATTCAAGCCTCCGTACTGCATCAGGCGCATTTCCAGCGGCTGGTCGCCCGGATGATAAGGAGGCTGGAAATAAACATGATTGTCGAGCGCAAAACCCAAACGTTCGTAAAACCTCACCCTGCGGCGACTCAGGTCGTCGGCCGGCAATTCCACCTCCAATACCACGGGGAGGCTTGTAAAAGACAGGAATTGCCCCAGAGCCTCCGCTCCGATACCCCCGTTCCGAGCCGACTCTTCGATAGCGAAGTGCTCGATATACACAAAAGAATCGAAACGCCAGGCTGTAATAAACCCTACATACGTTTCGCCCCGGAGCAACGCATACATGGTAAAAAAAGGATTCTCCTTCACCAAGGCGCGTACCAATTCAAAATCGCGCCGTTCCGTGGTTGGAAAGGAAGCTTCATACGTGCTTCTAGCCTGCTCTACCAAGGCATCAGCGGCATCCGTCAACGGACGGCAAATAATACGATCTCCTACACTCATTATCTGACAAAATTTAGATGATTATCCGAAATATTTCCTCCCGGCACCGAACCTATACTTACAAAAGCCCATATTCGGGCCGGAAAATAGCAGCCGATTATAAGATATTCCTTATATTTGTATTAAATTGTAAGAAACAAACTAAGCTACTATACAAATATACAACATATATGGCACACCATCAACTAGACGAACTGGACGAAAAAATTCTTAAACTGATCATCGGCAATGCCCGGATGCCTTTTCTGGAAGTAGCCAGGGAATGCAATGTGTCGGGCGCGGCGATACATCAACGCATCCAGAAATTGACCAATTTAGGGGTGATCAAAGGTTCGGAATTTATCGTCGACAATACCAAGGTCGGGTATGAAACCTGCGCCTATATGGGCTTGTTTTTAAAATCGCCCGGACAATTTCCGTCGGTAACGGAAGCGTTGAAGGAGATTCCGGAAGTGGTGGAATGTCATTATACCACCGGCCAGTACGATCTCTTTATCAAGATATATGCCAAAAACAACCAACATTTGTTGAGCATTATCCACAATAAGCTTCAGCCTCTCGGCCTGGCCCGTACCGAATCGCTGATTTCTTTCAAGGAAGCTTTCAAACGGCAAATTCCCATCGACCTGGACGACGAGTAGAGAGAAGCAGGGAAAAAGCAATCCCTCTTTTTTGAGCCTAAGCAGAGATAGCCGGCCACAGGGCACCTCTCTACCTCTGCCTCTGCCGACGATAGCGACAGACGAGCGGGCATGTTCAGCTAATGCGGATACCGCTGTTCGGAAAAGGTATTGCCTGAGACATAGAAAAAGGGTTGTCGCCGCATCATACGGCATACAACCCTTCTTTTTTTGCTTTATGACAACGATTAGTCGCTTCTTACGGCATATTGCTTAAAAATCTGCATTCTTAGGCGTACGCGGGAAAGGAATCACGTCGCGGATATTTGCCATGCCTGTTACGAACAATAACAAGCGTTCGAAGCCCAATCCGAAGCCGGAATGCGGCGCCGTACCGAAGCGGCGGGTATCCAGATACCACCAGATATCCTTTTCGGGAACGCCCATCTCGCGAGCGCGGCCGAGCAATTTGTCGTAATCTTCTTCACGTTGCGAACCGCCGATAATCTCGCCGATTTTCGGAAACAGCACGTCCATGGCGCGTACCGTCTTTCCGTCGGCATTCTGCTTCATATAAAAAGCCTTGATCTCTTTCGGATAATCCGTCAGAATAACCGGGCGTTTGAAATGCTCTTCCACCAGGTAACGCTCGTGCTCGGAAGCCAGGTCGACGCCCCAGTATACCGGGAATTCGAACTTACGGCCGTTGGCTGCAGCCTCCTCCAGAATCTTGATTCCGTCGGTATACGACAAGCGCACGAAGGTGTCTTCCAACACTCCTTCCAGCCGCTCGATCAATCCCTTGTCGAACATATCGTTCAGGAAGCGTATATCGTCCATGCAGTTATCCAACGCCCATTGTACGCAATACTTGATAAAGTCTTCGGCCAACTGCATATTTTCGGCAATCTCGTTGAAGGCTACTTCGGGTTCGATCATCCAGAACTCGGCCAGATGGCGGGGGGTATTGGAGTTTTCGGCCCGGAACGTGGGCCCGAACGTATAAATAGCGCCTAAAGCCATGGCAGCCAGCTCGCCTTCCAATTGTCCGGATACCGTCAGGCTGGCCTGCTTGCCGAAGAAGTCGTTATCGTACATAATCGAGCCTTTGTCGTCTTTCTTCAGATCGTACAGGTTCATCGTCGTCACCTGAAACATCTGGCCGGCGCCTTCGCAATCGGAAGCCGTGATGATGGGGGTATGGAAATAGAAGAATCCTCTCTCATGGAAGAACTTATGAATGGCGATCGCCATGTGGTGGCGGATACGGAATACAGCCCCGAACGTATTCGTGCGCGGACGCAGATGCGCTATTTCGCGGAGAAATTCGAGGGAATGTCCCTTCTTCTGCAAAGGATAAGCAGCCGGATCGGCCGTACCGTAAATCTGGATTTCCGTAGCTTGGATTTCCGCTTTCTGTCCTTTCCCCTCCGACTCTGCGAGGATGCCGTTCACACTGATGCAAGCCCCCGTCGTCACCGGTTTAAGGTAGTCTTCGCCCAACTTCTCCACATCCACAACGATCTGAACATTATTTATTGTAGAGCCGTCGTTCAAGGCGATAAAGTTCACCTGCTTGCTACCCCGGCGGGTACGTACCCACCCTTTCACGTTAACGGTCGTGCCGAAAGCTTCGCTTCGGAGCACATCTACAATCTTTGTTCTAGTAATTGTTTCCATGTTTATTTATTTGTTCTTAGAAAATCAAAACAAGTTAGCCGGTTTCATGTAAAGAGAACCGGCTAACGCTGTAACTTATTCGAAAGCGCCCATCCTAAGCGCGTTCACTTCCCGCTCGTTGAGGTAGCGCCATTTGCCACGGCCCAGGTTCTTTTTGGTCAGACCGGCGAAATATACGCGGTCGAGCTTCGTGACGTGGTAGCCCAGCGATTCGAAAATACGGCGTACGATGCGGTTGCGGCCCGAATGGATTTCGATACCGACCTGGCTCTTGTCCTCTTCGCTGGCGTAGCTGATAGCGTCGGCATGGATTTCGCCGTCTTCCAGTTCCAACCCGTTGGCGATTTTTTCCATATCTTCGATCGATACGTTTTTATCCAACCAGACATGGTAAATCTTTTTCTTCTTGAAAGAAGGATGCGTCAGCTTCGAAGCCAGATCGCCGTCGTTGGTCAGCAGCAATACGCCGGTGGTATTCCGGTCGAGACGGCCTACGGGATAAATCCGTTCGGTGCAGGCATTCTTTACTAGATCCATTACCGTGAGCCGTTCCTGCGGATCGTCGGAAGTCGTCACACAGTTCTTCGGCTTGTTCAGCACAATATACACTTTGCTTTCGATCTGTACGGGCTGGTCGTGAAACTGCACCTTATCCTGACGGGTGATTTTGGTACCCAATTCCGTCACCACCTGGTCGTTTACCTTCACTACGCCGGCCTGGATAAACTCGTCGGCTTCGCGACGCGAGCAAACTCCGGCATTCGACAAGAATTTGTTCAAACGGATCGGTTCGTTCGGATCGGCCAATACTTCCTTATACTTCAATTGCTTCTGGAAGTTGTATTTAGCGTTGGGATTATAATCGGCCGAACGGCGGTTCGTATTGGGACGACGGTTGTTGTATCCTCCCTGGCGGTTATTTCCATACGAGGGGCGTCCTCCGCGGTTATCGCGGTTGTCATACGAGTTGGGTACACGCGTATCGCCCACGCGCGGTCTTCTTTTCTTTACCAATCCGCCTTCTGCGTTCGCATCCGAAGGAGAAGCCGAATAAGCGCGCCCGGGGCGATCGTCGTACGAAGGACGCGTAGGCCGGTTGTAAGGACGCTGGTCGTTATTGCCGTACGACGGACGATTTCCGTACGAAGGCCGGTTACTTTGATAGGGCCGGCTGGCGCCGTCGCGGTTGTAAGGCCGGTTGTAGCCTCCGTCGCGGTTGTTGTCGTACGTACGCGGACGGCTCGGACGGTCGCCGTAGGACGGACGGTCGCCATACGACTGTTGACGATCGCCGTAAGATTGCTGACGATCTCCATACGACTGCTGCCGGTCGCCGTACGAAGAGCGGCCTTCTCCGTAAGACCGGTAGCCGCCCCGGTCATCCCGAGTAGGACGGTTGTAAGATCTCCGTTCATAGTTGTTGCCCTCAGGTCTGTTGTAACCTTGATTGTAAGGTCTCTTTTCACCCTCTTGGTCTGTGTTTTCCCGTCTGATACTTGGTATCACCTTTCTTGGACGCGGTTGAGATTCTTCTCTTTCTTCTGTGCTCATTTGTTGTAAATTAAATGATAAATTAACATTTTGATAACCTCACGGTTACCCATTCTCTCACACTAAATACCTGTATAATTATGCGGCGTAATCGCCTTTAATTCGTTTTTAACTGTTTCGCTCACTTCCAAAGTTTCGATAAACGCGCGGATCGATTCTTCCGTAATAGCCTGATTGGTACGGGTCAGCGCTTTGAGCGCTTCGTAGGGCTTGGGATAACCTTCCCGGCGCAGCACGGTTTGAATGCCTTCGGCTACCACGGCCCAGCAATTATCCAGATCGCGGTAGAGGGCGTTCTCATTCAATAACAGTTTACCCAGTCCTTTTGTTAAACTTTTACAAGCGATTTCGATATGGGCCATCGGAACGCCCACGTTCCTGAGCACGGTAGAGTCGGTCAAATCGCGCTGCAAGCGGGAGACGGGCAGTTTGGCAGCCAGATGCTCCAAGATGGCGTTGGCCATGCCCAGATTGCCTTCGGCATTTTCGAAATCGATGGGATTCACCTTATGCGGCATGGCGGAGGAGCCTACTTCGCCGGCTTTGATTTTCTGTTTGAAGTATTCCATCGAAATGTACTGCCAGAAGTCGCGGTTGAGGTCGATCAGCACGGTATTGATCCGCTTCATGCCGTCGAAAAGCGCGGCCAGGTTGTCGTAGTTGGAAATCTGGGTAGTCCATTCTTCGCGTTGGAGGCCCAGGGCTTCGCTTACGAATTTATTGCCGAATGCTTTCCAATCATACTCGGGGTAGGCTACGCGATGGGCGTTGAAGTTGCCTGTCGCTCCGCCGAATTTGGCCGAAACAGGCACGGCCTTGAGAAGCGCCAACTGCTGTTCGAGGCGGTAGACGAATACCATGACTTCTTTTCCCAGACGGGTGGGGGAAGCCGGCTGTCCGTGGGTTTTGGCCAACATGGGGATTTCCATCCAATCGGAGGCATATTGGCGCAGCAGGCCGATCACGCTTTCCAGTAGCGGATAATACACTTCCTCGAGCGCGTCTTTGATGGAAAGGGGCACCGAGGTATTGTTGATGTCTTGCGAGGTCAGCCCGAAATGAATGAATTCGTGGAATTTTTCCTGCAATAAATCGTTCGTTTTTTCTTTGATAAAATACTCTACAGCTTTGACGTCGTGGTTGGTTACACTTTCAATTTCTTTTACCCTGAGGGCGTCGGCCTCCGAAAAGTCGCGATAAATCCGGCGCATCTCTTTTTTAACAAGCTCGGTATCGAGCTCGGCCAGTTGCGGAAGATATTCCGTGAGGGCGATAAAATATTCCACCTCTACGCGCACCCGATATTTGATGAGTGCATATTCTGAAAAATAAGCGGCCAGGTTTTCAGCCTTATTCCGGTAACGCCCATCGACGGGCGAAATAGCAGTTAGTGTCGAAAATTCCATATACGTTATTAATGTAGGGGGCAAAGTTAATGTATTTCCGTCAAATACAACGGATGATTAGGTATTATTTTTTCCTTAAAAGCAGGCTTTTTCAATAGCCCGGGCCGGGTAGAAGGAGGGAAAGAAAAGTCACTTCCTCTCCCCGCTCCGCCTTCTTCGCCAGAAAGCCGCTTAGCGCGACGACAACAGACGTTTCCTATATTTTTTTCCTAAATTATTTGGAGGTTATGAAAAAAGCCGTATCTTTGCAGCGCTTTAGAGAGATAAAGCGATAAAAACAATGAAAATGAAAAGGGCGTTTAGCTCAGCTGGTTCAGAGCATCTGCCTTACAAGCAGAGGGTCGGGGGTTCGAATCCCTCAACGCCCACTTTTTCAATTTCGCATATTGGTTTCAACCGATACGTATCGGGCGTTTAGCTCAGCTGGTTCAGAGCATCTGCCTTACAAGCAGAGGGTCGGGGGTTCGAATCCCTCAACGCCCACTATCCAATACAGCCATGGGGTGCTGGCCGATACGATCGGGCGTTTAGCTCAGCTGGTTCAGAGCATCTGCCTTACAAGCAGAGGGTCGGGGGTTCGAATCCCTCAACGCCCACTAACCATTTCAAGCCGGATAAACCGGATAAAGAAATAATCGATACAAAACACGTTATCCTGCCAATCGAACGATTGACGGGATTTTTTTATGCTTTCCGGTTAAAAGCCCCGAGCCGGAGGAAAAGACCTGTAGATAACCGGGGTAGCCGTCCGGAGCCAGTCGAGGCCGGAAATAGGGATTATCCTGAAAAGGCCCGCGGTTCCCAAAAGAAATATAGAGATGGGGTAGCCGCGAACGGCTCAGAATTTCTCCTCCGCTTTACGCCCCTTCGCTTACAACCTTTCTCAAAAAATTCGCTTTCCCAAGAGAAGGCCGGCAACGATCGTTAGCCGAAATAGCATGACAACGATACTGGCATCGACATTTGCAACAATACCCTTGACATTATTTTTTATTCAGGAGCGATGTTAGGAATGCTTAGCTTCGCCACTTTCCGGGGTGATCCGAAATATACCCGGCAAACTACCTGCTCCCTTCCGATAAGCCCCCAAAAAACAACTCCTGCTTTTTCAAAAAGGGCGGCAGACAATTCGTACCTTATTGTATATTTTTATTTTTCAGAAAAACTTCATGCTTATGGAATTTCCATTACATAAGCATGGAATTGAAATTGGATGCCGATGAAATTTTCATTACACCGGCATGAAAATTCCGAGGGATTCACGCAACCTCACAACACACTGTGTATCAATTATTTAATCAAAGGTAGCAAAATCCGGTTTTTCCGGCTTACTTATTGTCAAAATTTCATCTTCACGGGGAGGACGAAAATAGCCTCGTTTGCCGCCTTTCAGGCCGTCCGGCAACTCCCGCCGGCATGGGCCCGAATATACGGTAGGAAGTATCCTGGCAAGAGCGGAAAGGCGGCCTGGTACTTTGAAACGCAGGGGCGCCGGACGGAAAACGGCAGGCTGCTTCCATCCGGCGACGCAGAAGAGAGATTCCGTCCGGTTATTTCCCGGAGAGGGAAACGACAATCCATCGATCGATCGAAAATCTGCCGGGACCGGCGATATACATAAATATAAAGACAACAAGGTATATAAAGGCAAGTTCTTTGGCCTGGAAAGCCTGGGCGCCGTGGATGACGAAAAAAGCGACGGCCATGGTGATAATCATCGGAATCAGCACCAGTCGGTATAGCAAGCCGAACATAAATCCCAACGAACAAATTACCTCGGCGAAGATAACCACTGCCAGGGAGTAGGGCGTGCCGATGCCCAGGGGATCGGGGAAGGTGGTGGAAAGAGAGGGAAAATCGCTCCATTTCTGCATGCCGTGCAAGAGCAGCAGCAAACCGAACACGATACGAAGCGCCAGCAAAAAAACGGAAAATGCCGTACCTTCGGCATGTTGGGGAAATAAAAATTTATAAATGCCGGACATAGCTGTTTGTTTTAGAGAGATTAAACCTTGCTTTTTGTTTATATAACAAGCCGGGGGCCGGAATGGTTTAAAAAACATGGGCTATCTAGGGCTTAACGCCGGCAAGAGGGGCCAGATTGCTCTTCGTTTTCTCTCGACCGGGCAGGGCAGCGGAAGTGGATAAGCAAGCTTTTCTGTTTTTTCTTTCTACTTATTTGTTCAGGCGGGTCATTTCCGTTACTTTTGCGTTTGACAAACGAATGACCGGGGGCTCAGAGAACCCCCTATTCTAATTTACCATATTATTTTAACTATGACAAAGAAAGAAGCAATCCAGCTATTCGAAGAAAAAAAAGTGCGGACCGTCTGGGATGACGAGACGGAAGAGTGGTATTTTTCCATCATCGACGTCATTGGTATTTTAACCGAAAGCGAACGTCCCCGAAAGTATTGGGACGATTTAAAACGCAAGTTGAAAAAAGAAGGAAGCGAGTTGTCCGAAAAAATCGGACAACTGAAACTGCCCAGCGCCGACGGAAAATATTACAAAACCGATGTCGCCACCACCCCTCAACTTTTCAGGTTGATCCAGTCCATTCCTTCCCCCAAAGCAGAGCCGTTCAAACTCTGGATGGCGCAAGTTGCCAAAGAACGCCTGGACGAAATGCAAGATCCGGAACAAACCATCGACCGGGCCATGATGGAATATAAAGCGCTGGGGTATTCCGACAACTGGATTAACCAGCGTCTGAAAAGCATTGAAATCAGAAAGGAACTGACCGACGAATGGAAAAAACGCGGATTGCAGGAAGGCATGCAGTTCGCCACCCTTACCGATGTGATTTATCAAACCTGGGCCGGCAAGACCTCCAAGGAATATAAACAATTGAAAGGATTGAAGAAAGAGAACCTACGGGATAATATGACCAATACCGAACTTGTGCTCAACATGCTTGCCGAATTATCCACCAAACAAATTTCCGAAGTCTCCCAAGCCGAAACGTTTACCGAGCATATCGATATTGCCAAACAGGGAGGCGAAGTAGCGCGCAACGCCCGGCTCGAACTCGAAGCAAAAACAGGAAAGAAAGTAGTTTCGTCTTTGAATGCTAAAACCGCCTTACGTTTGGACCAAGGAAAACAAGAAAGTACCGAAAAGGAGTAAATCGCGCAGATAGCAGCCGTATCTCGTCGCTACTTGCCTGCCGTTTGCGGAGCCATATCCGCATCCATCAAAAGTGTATGAGGACGCTGCCCCTGTTGTTAACCTAGCCAAAATCGGGGAGGTTGCGGTATGCTCCGGAAAACCCAAACCATCGATAGACCGCAAACAAGGTTCAAACCAGGAACCGGGTAGAATAAAAAAGCGATATTCCCTGTATGGAAATATCGCTTTTTCGCTTTCAATTCGATGTGACCCGGGTGGGAGTCAAACCCACGACCTTCAGAACCGGAATCTGACGCTCTATTCACTAAGCTACCAGGCCAAAGACAGTGCAAAAGTAGGCATTATTTTTTTAACATCCAAATACCGGAGCAAAATATTTTCATTTAATAAATTGCATGCCTGTTTGGAAAAACATCTGCCATTTTGTAAATAAAACCCGGTTTCAAATTGTTATTTTGCCGCTAATCATTATCTTTGCCGTGCATTATTCACAAATATAAAGCACAACGAAATATGAGTTATTTAATTAAACCTGCCGGATATAAGGCCTTGCTCAATCTTTCCCAGACGGAAATGGGGATCAAAAAGATTAAAGACTTTTTCCAGCAAAACTTATCGTCGGAACTTCGCCTCAGACGCGTCACCGCCCCTCTTTTCGTCCTTAAAGGCATGGGTATCAACGACGATCTGAACGGCACCGAGCGGGCTGTTACCTTCCCTATCAAAGATCTGGACGATGCAAGGGCCGAAATCGTCCACTCCCTGGCCAAATGGAAACGCCTTACCCTGGCCGATTACCAGATTGAAGAAGGATACGGCATCTACACCGATATGAACGCCATCCGCAGCGACGAAGAGTTGGGCAACCTGCATTCGCTTTATGTCGACCAATGGGACTGGGAACGGGTGATGAACCCCGCCGAACGCAATCTCGATTTTCTCAAAGAAATCGTACGCCGCATCTATGCCGCCCTGGTGCGTACCGAATACCTCGTATACGAAATGTTTCCCGTCATCCGCCCTACCCTGCCCCAACAGATTCATTTCATCCATGCCGATGATTTATTAAAAAAATATCCTACCTTTACAGCCAAACAACGGGAAGACGCCATAGCCAGGGAATACGGAGCCGTATTCATCATCGGCATAGGCTGCCCGCTGAGCAACGGAGAAAAACATGACGGACGCGCCCCCGACTACGACGACTGGTCGACCGTAGCCGAAAACGGACAAACCGGCCTCAACGGCGATTTGTTGGTGTGGGACGACGTGCTGAACCGTTCGATGGAACTATCGTCAATGGGCATTCGGGTCGACAAAGAGGCCCTTCTCAGGCAATTGGAAGCCACCGGCTCGGAAGACCGGAAAACGCTCTATTTCCACCAGCGCCTGCTGGGCGGCGAATTGCCTCAAAGCATTGGCGGCGGTATCGGGCAAAGCCGTTTGTGCATGTTCTATCTTCGCAAAGCCCATATCGGAGAAATACAGGCAAGCATCTGGCCCGAACCTATGCGGCGCGAAGCCAAGGCAGCCGGTATGTACCTGATCTGACCGGTCCGACGTTTGACGACGGATGGCCGGGGGCCTTACAAGCAGCCGGGACAAATGCCTTGTCTATCCGGCCATTCATTGCCAAACTGTCAATTATTACTATATGGATGTCAAAATAGAACAAAGCTGGAAAGAACGATTGGCTCCCGAATTCGAGAAGGAGTATTTCAACCAACTCATCACGTTCGTCAAACAAGAGTACCGCGAGCGCACCGTCTATCCGCCCGGGCCTTACATCTTCAATGCCTTTGAGCATTGTCCCTTCGACCGGGTAAAGGTGGTCATCCTCGGCCAAGATCCCTATCATGAGCCCGGACAGGCGCACGGGCTTTGTTTTTCGGTACAAGACGGAATACCTTATCCCCCCTCGCTGGTCAATATCTTTAAAGAAATTCAAGACGACCTGGGAAGCCCGGTTCCGTCTACAGGCAACCTCACCCGTTGGGCCGACCAGGGAGTCCTTCTGCTCAACTCTACCCTCACGGTACGCGCCCATCAAGCCGGCTCGCATCAGAACAAAGGCTGGGAAACCTTTACCGACGCGGTGATTCATCGGCTGGCGGCGGAAAAAAGCCACATCGTTTATATCTTATGGGGCTCCTATGCCCAGAAGAAAGGCGCTTTCATCGATCCCTCCCGCAACCTGGTGCTGAAATCGGCCCACCCCTCTCCCCTTTCGGCTTACCGGGGATTCTTCGGCAACAAGCATTTCAGCAAAGCCAACGATTACCTGATCGCCACCGGGCAGACACCCATCGAATGGTAGAAACGGCCCAGGAAAACACACTCCCCCGGCCCAGACGAAAAAGCGCTGTCGAGCATATCCTGACATCCCTTCCCGTAGCGTAAAAGGAAAAACGGAAAGACCCGGGGAGATCGCATTTGCAAAAATTGCGATCTCCCCGGGTCTTTTTCAGCCGGCGCCAACAAGAAAACAAATTTCTCCTCTTAGGCTATAAAGGGGCTTGTCGGCTGCCGGCCCGAAGCCGAACCGCAAAATCGGTTCCGCTTTACCCAAGTCTCTTCTTTATCCAGCCTCCTTCTTCGTTAGTACCACTGCTGGCCGTCGCGGTAACTGCTGCGTTGGTCATACTTCAAATCTTTCAGCAACGACGAACTTACAGCCACCGAGAACGTATACGATTTAAACGGGCCTACCGGCACGAAGCTGGCCGTCATCTGGAAACAATGCAAGTCGCGGGTAATATTGCAAGTCATATAGGAGATTTTCTTCACATCGAAATCGTAAGTCGCATTGAAACTAAGCCGCCAGTTCTTCGTCGGCTGAATATTGCCATTGAAGCTGAGCGAATGCGTCAGATCGTAATTGTACTCCTTTTTCACCGGGTTGAACCGTCCGTACCCCAACCGCATACTGTAACTGAACGATAAGCTCCAAGGTATTTTATTAATCATATACCCATCGGCGTCATAGTCGCCCGACTCCTTCTTTTTCCCCAATAAACGCCCCCCCTTTTTCGCTTCGCCGGCACCAGTTGTCCCGTCGGGGTTTTGCCCGTCGGCATTGTCGGCACCCTCAGGCGTCGCGCCGCTATTACTGTTTGAATCGTCGCCGCCTCCAAACCAGTTTTTAAAGGTATCGTTATTAAATGTATAGGAAAAGCTCGTTCCCGTCGAACGCAACCGGCCGAAGCCTTTGCCGGCTTTCCAACGCGGCACGTCCTTACGAATCGGATTTCCGTGTTCGTCGGCATCGTAGGTATAGGTATCGAACGTACCATTCAGGTTGAGGGTATAACTCTTTGAAAGTTTCAATCGCAGGCCCACATTCAAGTCGCTCCATTTGAAGGAATCGGCCGCCATGTTATAACTCATCCCCAACGACAACTTATCGATCAGGCTAATCTTCCTGAACCCCGTCGAATCGCGGTCGGAACGGATTTTCATTTCGATATTATTGTCGATATTGAAGTTGATGCTTCCCTGCTTACCGCGTCCGGGCACACCATAAGAATTGTGCGAAAAGGGCGAATACACATAGTGCATATCCCTTCCGTCGATGCCGGTATAAATAAAATCGTCGTAATAACCGAAGCGAGAGGAACCGAAATCGGGCGCCGCGCTGAAGCTGACCGACGGTTCGAACCGATGCCGGATCATCTCCACCTTATTCCCCAGGAAAGGCAAGGGTTTGAAAAAACCGTACAAAGTAGTGGAAGCCGAAACCGAGGCGTTGAAATCGAAAAGCCGGTAGAAACCATAGGTCGTGTCGGTGGGCATTACCCTTTGCTGTATCTCGTCGTATCCCTGCTCGATCCGGCTGGTATACCACCTTTCCTTATAATTGAACGAAGGCGAAATATTCAGGTATTTGAAGATGGAAAACGTAGCGCTCACCGGAATAGTATGTTGCATGGCGTTGCGCCAGTCTTTCACGATATTCGATTTGAACAGCAAATTCTCTTTCGTATCGATGCTGTTGGTGAACGTTCCGGTATAACTCATGGATATTTTTTCATACCACCGCTCTTTGCCTACGGCCTGTTTGCGTTTGAAAGGAAAGATACGGCTCATCGTCACCGTCAGGTCGGGCAGCGTAACCGATATGGCAGAGTCGCGCGAGCGTTGGTTGATATTCATCGTAGCCGAAATCGAGAAAGGATTGTTCGGAAATCGTTGGGTAATGTTGATACTCGACCCTTTGGTATTCTGCGTAGCGTCGGCAAATCCCTGCGATCCGGGATAAAGGCTGGCCGTATTGTTACGATCGTAACTGCTGGTCGAGAAATTCACGCTGGCCGAAAACGTCCGGTAAGGATTGGCCTTCGGATCTTGCGTATGCGTCCAATTGAGTTTAAAGTCTTTCGAGAGACTGTAATCGGGCAGACCTTTGTCTCCCAATTTAGTCACCAGATACGAGGCATTGAAATTGCCCGAAAACCGGTAACGCTTCCGATACGAAGAACGGGCCGAAAGCCCCCACGACCCCTTCGTATAAATTTCTCCGGTAAGGGCCAGATCCATGTAATCGCTCAACGCAAAATAGTAACCGCCGTCGCGCAAAAAGAAACCGCGCGCGTTTTCATCCCCGAAAGTGGGCATGATAATGCCCGACGAGTAAGTGTTGGAAAAAGGGAAAAAACAAAACGGAAGTCCCAGCGGATAAAGAGGCACGTCTTCCAAGACCAGGTACACCGGGCCGGTTACGATATTCTTCTTGGGCCTCACCTTGGCTTTGGTCATCTGGATATAAAAATGAGGATGATCATGTTCGTCGCAGGTCGTATAGCGGCCGCCTACCATGTTCAACACGTCGTCTTCCATTTTTTTCGTCCGGCCGGCCGTTACATATCCCTCTCCCTGTTGGGTAATCACATCGGTGATATACCCCTTTTTGGTCGAGAAATTATAGCGCATCGTCTTCGATTCATACTCCTGGTCGCCGTCTTTAAAAAGCGGATAGCCGAACTCCTGGCCTATCGAATCGAGGCCGAATTTGGCATATACCAGGCTGCTGTCCAGATTCATCTCGATTTCTTCCGACTCGAGCTCGATCTGTTGATACTTCACTTTGCCGTCGCCGAAAAGGTAAGCCCAGTTGCCGGCCGTCATCACGATGGAATCGGCCGCCTGGTAAGTTACCGGAGCGTCCAGCCCGGCTTTCTGCGAAGTAGAATCCATCGGGGCAAGGCTGTCGACAGGCATCACGCTATCGGGGCGCTGTAGGAGCAAGTCGTCGGCGCGCGCCAAGCTGTCCGCCCGAGCTGCCGGCTCCTGCGAATACGCGTTCAACCCTCCCGCGAGGAAAAGTAATAGGATTATCAGGACTCTGTTATTCATTCATCAATACATTCCAACCATTCCGTTACAGCCTGCAAATGTATAATAAATAAACGAGGCTCAACGACTTTATTCCCCTAAAAAGAGTTTACACCAGCTTTCGAACCGGGCCACCGTTTCCTCGCCATATTTAGAAAGGCTTTGTTTTACTTTTTCTTGGGGTTTTTCCTTCCCCGGTTTGGTTTTACTGAAAAATTTGTCGGCAAAACAGATCAACTGTTCTTCCAGCGATACGGGACGCATATCCCGCATAGGCAGAGGAAGATGCTGCTTTTCAATCATTTCCGGAGAAATACCCGTGCCGGTATGCCGTTCGCACACCAACGCATGGCGGGGGTATCCTTCTTCCCGCATCAAGGCCGCCCCCAGATAGCCGTGGCAGATATAAGGCGAAGAGCCGAAACACCCGATTTCCGGAGCGTTGCATTTGAATATGCCGATGTCGTGTACCAGGGCAGCTTCTTCGATAAAAGCCAGGTCGAGATTCATCTCCGGATGCAAGCGGGCGATTTCCAAGGCTTTGGAGGCCACGCTCCGGCTATGGTCTATCAAAATTTCATAAGCCTCGGAACCTACCGGATAATAACGGGAAATAAGAGCTAGCGGATTCATATTTCATTTTTTTAATAATCGGTACAAACTTACGGAAAATAGCGCATCGAAAGACGGTTATCTGCCAGGAAATTGTATTTTTGTATTTCAGGAAATGACATCAAACAGAATGAAAGCATATATTTACCTGGCAATTGCCTGCCTTTGTCTGGCACTGCCTTTCGGTATCAGGGGCGCCGCCCCCCAAAAAGCGCCGCTCAAACTAGGCGCCGAACGCCTCGACGTGGTTGGCCGCCTCCTGAATGGGAAAAGGGTGGGCCTGGTGGTAAACCAAACCTCTATCCTGGAAAAAGACCAGGTACATTTGCTCGATGCCTTGCTGCAACAGGGCATCGACGTGAAAAAAGTGTTTGCGCCCGAACACGGATTCCGGGGAACAGCCGACGCCGGCCAACAAATTTCGGATAGCCGGGATATTAAAACAGGGGTTCCTATTATTTCTCTATACGGAAAAAACAAAAAACCGACCTCTGCCCAATTGCAGGACGTGGATGCGGTGGTATTCGACATACAAGACGTAGGAGCGCGGTTTTATACCTATATAAGCACCCTGCATTATGTCATGGAAGCCTGTGCCGAAAACGACAAAGAGTTTATTGTGCTCGACCGGCCGAACCCGAACGATTTTGTCGACGGGCCGGTACGCGAGCCGGAGATGGCTTCGTTCGTAGGGGTAGACCCGCTTCCGCTCTTGCACGGTTTGACGGTAGGCGAACTGGCGTGGATGATTAATAAAGAAGGATGGCTGAAAAGCCGGCCGGATACCTGCAAGTTGAAGATTGTCAAAATGGAGAACTGGAGGCATGGCGACCCGTATTGGCTGCCGGTAAAACCGTCGCCCAATTTGCCCAACGATCAGGCCATTCGCTTATATCCTTCTCTCTGCTTCTTCGAAGGCACGAACATCAGCATCGGCCGGGGAACCTATTTCCCCTTCCAGGTGATCGGGTTTCCGGATAAAAAATACGGCGATTTCACATTTACGCCCACCTCGTTGCCCGGCTTCGACACCAATCCTTTGCAGAAAGATAAGCAATGCTACGGCATCGATCTGAGGGAATATCCCTTCGAGGGCGGGCTGACGCTTCGCTTTTTGCTGGATTTCTACACCAGATCGGGAAAAGACCAGGCATTCTTTTTTGCCCGGCCCCAATGGTTCGATTTGCTGGCGGGCACGAAAAAGCTTCGCTTTCAAATTATACGCGGGCTGACGGAGGAAGAAATACGCGCCGGTTGGGAGCCGGAGCTGAATGCCTATAAACAGATGCGAAAAAAATACCTCTTGTATCCCGACTATCCGGAGAGTGGCAAAAGTTAGTTTGAAAGCGGAGAAGATAAAAAGAAAACTTTCCGTCAAACGGATATATTCCTCTTACATCCTCCTACAAAAAAAGGGAAGACAATCCGAGACGAATTGCTTCCCCTAAGCGTTCGCAGGAAGTAAACTACCTTCCTACTGTTTTTCCAATACCAACAAACACGTATTGTCGATGCCGTACAAGGCGATCTTACGGATAGGCCTCACGTTTCCTACGGCTTCGAAACGTACTACCTTAGCCAACGCAGCCAGCAAAGCGTTCTCGCCCGTCATATCCGGACAAGCCATACGGGTAGTGGCTACGCCCGGAAATTTGATGATCTGCGACTGCGCATCGTTATATTCTATTTTCCCCATCATCCGGTTGCACCCCGCGCTACCGCTCAAGGTGCGGTCGGTGGTATTCAAAATGAGGAATTGATGAGCCACAGCCGGATCGACTGCTTTCCCATCCAGTTCCACCACATTCCAGCTTCCGTTCAAATCGGAAAAAGTAGCTGTTACCGCCTTATTCGAACGGCAACCGGCCCATAAGCCGATACCGGCCAGGGCCAGACAGAGATATAAAAACTTGCGCATACTTAGTTTGTTCTGGATAAGACGAATAATACATTCCCGTTCTCGTCGACCAGGCACATCTCATTATCGTTTTCTCCGGCCTTCACGCCTTTGACTTGCTCCATCGACTGCAACACTTTTCCTTCCACATCCATATTGGGGCACGCCATCAGGGTAGCGGCAGCCGGATTAATCGTGATGGAAGAAACATCGTCGGAATCGAGCGCGATGGTGGTATTGAAAAGATTACACCCGGTATTACCGTTGAGTTTATTTTCGGGAATATTGAAATTCATCTGCGGTAATCCTTCCTCGAGCAGCTTTTCGCCTTTTACCTCAATCACGTTCCATTTTCCATCCAGCTTTCTGGCATCCGTTTTCACGTCGGAACAGGCAAACAGCATTCCGGCCAGCACCGGAATCATCATTACGTAAAAAATCACTTTTTTCATACCATTATTATGTTTAAAAATATATATGTAAAAATAAGACGCGAAAGGAAGCCGAAATGTTCCCCGCCCCTCCTCTATTTAGTTTATATTAACAGACGGCCCGATCAGGTTGCGCCCCATCCATTTCTTCGTGCGCCACCGCCATCCCAGCACGATGCCGCGCGAACATTCGTCGAGGGCAAACGCCAGCCACATCCCCGAAAGCCCCAGCCCGAAGACAATGCCGAACAGATAACCGCAAAACACGGCGAAAAACCACATGCAGACCAATTCGATCAACACCGGCACCACCACGTCGCCCACCGACCGAAGGCAAAACAAGAACATAAGCACGGTAGCCCGTCCTTGCTCGAGCAAAATATCGACCAATAAAGCCCCCATCGCTATCGAGATGATTGTCTGATTTTGCGTAAAAAGCCCCAACAGCGAGCGGCCCAGCAAGTAAACGGCCATGCTGGCGATAAAAGTAACGAGCAGCGAACGTTTCCAGGCATACCAACTCAGGGTATAAGCGGCCTGCTTTTTGCCGGCCCCCACCAGGTTGCCGCTACAGATAGCGGTTGCCTGTGCCAGGGACAGGGAAAAGATATAGCCGATGATAACAATATTCATCACATATACGCGCGCCGCCAGCACCTCGTTGCCCAGCATATTGATAAAGTAGACGATAACGACTTGAGAGGCATCGTACGAAATCTGTTCTCCGGCCGAAGGCAAGCCGATTTTCAGCACGTCTTTCAATTTCTGCAAAGGAAAAGGCCGGAAATAGGCCGGCGGCATACGGTGAATAAGCCGTTTGAACAAAACGAAAAAGAGCAAAGCGGTAGCTACGCCGCGGCAGATAGACGTAGATATAGCCGCCCCCTCCACGCCCAGGGGCGGAAAGCCGAAATGGCCGAAGATAAGCGAATAATTGCCGAAAATATTCAGGATATTGATAAACAGCGTCACCTGCATCGCATAATTGGGCTTGTTGGCAGCCCGCAGAACGGCCGAAACGGTGAAACTGACGGCCTGGAAAAAACCGAAACCGCCCACAATCTGCATATAGGTAGAAGCATCGGGCATTAAATCGGGCCGTATATCCATCATCACGAGCATTTCGCGTCCGAACAGATAAAGCGCCAGGCTGATGGCTAATCCGATACAGGTATTAAACAGCAAAGAAGTACCTACTACCTGAATAAAACTTTTGTTGTCTTTGGCCCCGAAATAGAGCGCGCACATCACCGAAGTTCCGGTAGTAGTAATGTTGAAAAGCAGAAATACCATATTGAGCAACTGGTTCACCACCCCTACCGCCGCCACCGAATTGTCGGAATGATGGCTGAGCATCAGGGTATCTACCACGCCCAAGGTAAGCATCAAGAGGGTTTCCAGAAATATGGGCCCCGTCAGCTTGAATAATTTTCCTTTCAGCCCTTTCGGAGGGAGGAACAGCTTGTGTATATCCATCTTTTTGCCTGGATTCCAGCGGGTATGCCGGTTATCCTGTCTTTTTCTTTTTGCGACTGCAAAGGTAAAAACCTTTCTGAAATATGTGTTTCGTCGTTTGCTTTATTTTCCGTATGTTTGTACTTTCGCAAACAAATAGCTCACTTAACTAACTCAGAATGATTAACAAACTCTTTTCAATACTACTAGCGGCCTGCCTGCTGGGTTGCGTAGCCTGTACGCTTCAACGGCCGGTTACCGACGACAAACCGGAAGTAACGAGCGAATGGCTGGACAGCCTTCAACACGTATACCAATATAATATATGTACCAATTCGCTCGACGTGACGGAATACCGGCTTAAAAACGGCGACAACCCGTCGGCTATTTTCGCCCGGCTGGGTTTCACGGCGGCGACGGCCGACAGCATTACACGCGCAGCCAGCTGCGTGCTCGACCCGACCAAGCTCAGAGCGGGCATGCAGTATTTTACCTTTACTACGCTCGACAGCCTGGCGGCGATTCGTTACCTGGCCTTCGCCAAATCGCTGACTGATTTTGCAGTGATCGATTTGTCGGGCGATTCGATACGGGCTTATGAATTTTGCAAACCCGTCACGCTTAGGCGAAAATACGTGGAAGGAACGTTGAATACTTCGCTCTGGAACCAGATTAAAGCCAGCGGAGCCGACCCGCTGTTGGCGCTTAAACTATCCGACGTATATGCCTGGCAGATCGACTTCTTCGATATTAAAGACGGAGATTCCTTCCGGGTGATGTATGACGAAGCCTATATCGACGACACCACCGCGCTCCATATCGCCTCGATCGAAGGAGCCGTGTTCACCCACCGGGGAAAAGACTTCGTAGCCATCCCGTTTACGCAAGATAGCATATTCGAGTATTTCGACGAAGAAGGAAACAGCTTGCGGAAAGCCTTCCTCAAAGCCCCGCTCGACTTTTTCCGCATCACCTCGCGATTTACCAACGCGCGCTTTCATCCCATCCTGAAACGCTATCGCGCCCATCACGGCGTAGATTATGCCGCCCCCGCAGGCACGAAGGTACGAAGCATCGGCGCCGGCACCGTCATTGCCAAAGGATACCAGGGCGGAGGCGGAAATTTTCTGAAAATCAAGCACAATTCCGTTTACACGACAACTTATATGCACCTGAGCCGGTTTGCTAAAGGAATACGGGTAGGCAGCCGGGTGCAACAAGGAGAAGTGGTAGCCTATGTAGGTTCGACGGGACTATCGACAGGGCCTCACCTGGACTTCCGGGTACATAAAAACGGGCAACCGATCAACCCGCTGGAAATGGAAGCGCCTCCTTCCCTGCCCGTCAAACCCGAGTTGCGGGATTCGTTTGTCATTGTCAAACAAAGGGTGCTGGCTGAAATGGACAGCCTCGGCCTGAAACTGAAAAACAAAAGCATATGAAATTTTTAGGAAACATTATTTGGTTGATATTCGGAGGACTGCTCACCAGCCTCGAATATTTTGTAGCCAGCCTGGGGCTGATGATTACCTTCATCGGCATTCCCTTCGGCATACAAACATTTAAGCTGGGCATCCTGGCCTTGTGGCCGTTCGGCAGCCGGGTAACGGACAGCGGAAACGGGGGCGGATGCCTTTCGGTGGTGATGAACGTAATCTGGATTTTTATCGGAGGGTTCTGGATCTGCCTCACGCACCTGGGATTCGGCCTGCTGCTTTGCCTTACCATCATCGGCATTCCCTTCGGGCGGCAACACTTCAAAATGGCGGCTTTAGCTTTGGCGCCTTTCGGCAAAACCATCGACTGACGCCGTTTTTTCAACAGGTTCCGGGCTTTTTACTCGATCACGGGATAATGCTCCCGGGCGAAGGCGCGGGTACAAGCATTGAAATGCCACCATTCATAGAGAATGGTACGAAATCCGGCCTGCCGCATAATCCGGCGCAGCAACCGGCGGTTTTCATAAGCCTGCCGGGTAATCCGGCCGCTTTTCACCAGCTCTTCTTCGTCGTCAGTATGAGCCTCGGGGCCGAAATAATCCACGACAGTGCCCATCGGCAACGGCCTGCCGGATTCATCGGCAATGCCCACATCGACAGCCATGCCGTAATTATGCAATCCCCCGCCGTTGGCCGGATTGCCGACATAGTTGGTATAGGCCGTCCCCCTTACCTGTCGCCACATCCGGCGTTGCACGGAAAGCGGGCGAGCGGCGTCGTAAACAATCAACGTCCAGCCAAGATGCTCCTCTTTCAACAACCGGTTCGCTTCGGTCAGCATGCGAGCGGCCTCGGGACGCAACCACGCCCGGGTAATGCCGCGGTAAACCGCTTCGTGAAGGAAGTTATCGTCGGCCGCATACATCAGTCTGACCTGAAGCGTGGTATCGAGAGAAGAAACATCGACCAGCCCGAGACCGGCCATATACCTGTCCAATTCGCCCGGCATCGAATCGGCCGGTTCGGAAGCCGGAAGGACAAACAAGGGGGCGCACGCCCGGTCCGGAGCGTCGCAAGCGAATTTTCCCGGCACACCGGCCGCCGAAGCTTCCTGCGGAGCAGGGCCGGAAGCAGGCCGCCTTTCCCATCTCGCGGTCTCGGCTGCCACGTCGCCACCACCGGCCGACATGGCAAAAAACAGGCAGAAAAGGCCGCCAGACCAAAGCCTTGCTTTTATCATAACGTATCGATCGTCACTTGTTCTACTTCTATATGTCCGCGTAAAAAGACCGAGGCGGCTTCGGAAAACTTAGCGGCCGATTCGGTCGTGAGGAACCGGCAACTCCCTCCCCGGGAGAGTCTTGTTTCCATTTCCGGATGACGGCCTAGGTAGTTGTCGAGGCTTGCTGCTACATATTCCCCTTGCGCGAACAGGGTAATGCCGGAAGGGAGAAATTTTTTTATTTTCTCCATCAGAAGCGGATAATGGGTACAACCCAGCACCAGCGTATCGATCAGCGGGTCGGCGTCCAGAATACGATCGAGGTGCTTTTGCACGAAGTAATCGGCTCCGGGCGAATCGTACTCGTTGTTTTCCACCAAGGGAACCCACATGGGGCAAGCTTCGGAAGCGACCTGAATATGGGGAAACATCTTGGCTATTTCCATCGCATAGGAACCGGAAGTAACGGTACCGGCCGTCCCCAATATGCCGATATGCTTCGTCCGGCTGACGGCATCCATCTTTTCCACCGTGGGGCGGATCACGCCCAATACGCGGCGGGTGGCATCCAGCCGGGGTATATCCTTCTGCTGGATCGTGCGCAGGGCTTTGGCCGAAGCGGTGTTACAAGCCAGAATCACCAGCGGGCAACCGGCCTCGAACAGCTTGCGTACGGCTTGGCGGGTGAAATGATAGACCACTTCGAACGACCGGGGGCCGTAGGGCGTACGGGCGTTGTCGCCCAGGTAAACATAATCGTAAGCGGGGAGTTGCTTGCGTATTTTATCGAATATGGTTAAACCTCCGTAACCGGAATCGAAGATGCCGATCGGGCCGGCTGTTTGAGCTGTTCTCATTTTCCTTACACTTATCTTCTCTGTTTTTGCATTACTCTCTTTCTGATCAAGATTCTCTTTCTATTCCCCGGTCGTCTCTTCCTGAATCGCCGGAAAACGGGAGCATTCGACCGAAAAAAAATACAATAAGCCCGCTTGAAAACCCGCTTTTTAAAAGCTTTTTGTATTTAATTGATTATCAACCCTATAAGATTTGTAAAAAATATCCTCCCAAGAAAGAAAAATTCCATCGGCATGGAATTCGAATTTCATCGGCATGCAATTTTTATTTCTTGCTTATGCAATCTTTTTTTCATGCCTATCCCTTTTTACCCGAAGAAAAAAAATGACAATAACCCTCTGCCGGATTCCGCTTTTCTTCGGGTAAGATTTCGCCTGCATTTCCCACCTGCCCCTCTATGTTTTCCGACGCCGCTCCTGCGGGGAAGCGTCTGAAAAGGAGACCAGCGGGGGGGCCTTCCGGAGGGAAACAACAAAGGATGCCTTTCTCTCAGAAAAGCATCCTTCACCTATATCCGGATTTGTCTGGCTTACAAACCGAGTTTCGCTCTGACGAACGAAGTGGCGTCGATAGCGTTCGAGCCCGTATACAACAGAGCGGCCGGATCGATAATGTAGGTATAACCCTTTTCGTCGCCTACAGCCTTGATGGCTTTCTGCAACTTTTCCTGTACCGGCTGAATCAGTTCCTGTTGTTTTTTCTGAACGTCTTGCTGAGCAACCTGCATGAAATTGTCCATCCGTCTTTGGATGTCCTCGATTTCCTGCATTCTTCTGAGTTTGATATTTTCGGTCAACGAATCTTGTTGGGCGATAAAGTCGGAATACTTTTTCTTGTATTCGTCCTGCATTTGGCTGAGTTCGAGTTTGTATTTTTCATTCAGATCGGCCATTTGCTTTTCCATAGCCGATACTTCGGGCATGGCCATAAATACTTCCTGCGTATTCACAAAGGCAATCTTTACTTCCTGGGCAAAAGCGCCCAGGGGGATAATCATAAACAATAAAACAATAAGTTTCTTCATTTTCTTTTATTCTAATTATTACTTGTTATTAGTCCGTTTTTCGGGCGCTTCCCGTAAAGCGCACAAATGTAAGCATTTATTTTGAATATCCTAGCTTAATCAGGACTTCATTGCTAATATCGATCTTGGGAGAAGCAAAAATAATGCTCATGGCCGACGCCCGGTCGAGCACCAGTTGGTATCCCCTGTCGTCGGATATTTCCTTTACGGCGTTGTAGATTTCGTCCTGGATAGGTTTCATCAGGCTTTCGCGTTTTTTGAAAAGCTCGCCTTCCGGCCCGAAATACTTCCGTTTCAGGTCTTGGGCTTCCTGTTCTTTCTTCACAATGCTTTCTTCCGTCTTGGTTTTCATTTCCGCCGAAAGAAAGACCAGGTCGCTCTGGTATTTTTTATACATGTTCTGGGCTTCCTGCTGGATGGCTTCCACTTCGTTCTGCCATTTCTTCGAAATCTGGCTGAGCTGTTCGTTGGTCATTTCGTAGGCGGGAATATTTTTCAGGATATATTCCATATCGATCAAGGCAAATTTCTGCGCGTCGGCCGCCCACGAACAAAGTATCAGCAAACAACTCAAGATGACTATCTTTTTCATACGCTCTCTTTTTAAAATTGAACTTACTGACTACAAATATAGCAGAGGGTTTAAAAGAATGCTACCGGAAGGCCGGCGATTAACGGATAATTATCAATTATTAGCACATTAACACATTCCGTTTGTCGCCGGCCTCCCGGTAGGTTTAAAATTCTTGTCCGATGATGAAGTGGAAATTGCTTCCGCTGCGCCGGTTCGGATCGTTGGTATAATTGGGCACGTCGAAACCGTAAGCCCAGTCGATACCCATCAGCCCGATCATTGGCAGGAAGATGCGGACGCCCACACCGGCCGAACGTTTCAAGTCGAACGGATTGAAATTCTTCAAATTCGTCCAGGCATTGCCGGCTTCCACAAACACCAGCCCGTAAATGGTAGAAGAGGGCTCCAACAGGAAGGGATAGCGCAATTCCATCGCCAAACGCGAATAGGCATAACCATAGGAAGTATATCCGCCGTTACCGGCAATGCTTCCGTTTTCGTATCCGCGCAGCCCGATCGTTTCCTGCGCATAGGTGCTGGAGTAACCGCTCATCCCGTCGCCACCCATATAGAAGGTTTCGAACGGCGAACGTTTGTTCTTATCGTAGGTGCCCAGGAAACCGTATTCCACCCGCGTCATCAATACCGGCGTGCGTTTGACGGTAAGCGGCGCCAGCGGGGAGAAGATTTTCGCTTTGAACTTCCATTTATGGTATTCGATAAAGCGGAACTTGCTCTGATCCTGGTCGCTCATCGCGCCGTAGTCTTTGCCGTCCCACAAGGAATAAGGCGGCGTGGCGCTCACCGACAAGCTGAATTGCGAACCGCGACGGGTATACAAGGGGTTATCGATGGAGTTGCGTTGCAACATCAATTCGAGGTTGATGTTGTGGCAGGTTCCGTTGTTCACCAGGAAGTAGTCCCAGTCGTGCATCATATACAGCTGGTAGTTGAGCGTAGCCATAAACTGGAAATAGTCGTCGGGCCAGTTCAGACGCTTTCCGTAGCCGGCCGAGAGCCCGAACATCTTGATCGACTTGTCGGGGTCGTAGGCATATTCGTAAGCGCCGCTGTTATAGTAGTTATTGTATCCGTACCCGTAGCCTCCCCCTAAATAATTGTAAGGATTGCCATACGAATAATTATTGTTCAGGTAATTGCTGCTGATGTCGGTCTGTTTGGAGAAGTAAGCGCTCACCGAAAGGGTATTCGGACGCTTGCCGCCGAACCAGGGGTCCATAAACGAAATGCTGTAAGCCTGGTAATAACGTCCGTTGGTCTGGCCGCTCAGCGTAAGCGTCTGGCCTTCGCCCTGGGGGATGATGCCTTTATAGGTCTTGGGATGCAGGAAGTTCTTCATCGAGAAGTTGGTAAACTTCAGGCTCAGCTTTCCGATTACCCCGGTCTGTCCCCAACCGGCCGAGAATTCGATCTGGTCGTTGGCTTTCGACACCAGGTTGTATTCAATATCCACCGTACCGTTGTCGGCATCGGGGATGGGGTTGGGCGTCATATTTTCCGGATCGAAATGCCCCATCTGGGCCAATTCGCGGATGGAACGCATCAGGTCTTCCCGGCTGAACAGCATACCCGGCTTGGTACGCAATTCCCGGCGCACGATGTCTTCGTACAAACGGTCGTTACCGTTGATGATCACCCGGTTGATCGTGGCCTGCGGGCCTTCCTGGATACGTATTTCGAGCGATATGGAATCGTTGTCGACGTCTACTTCCACCGGATCGGCGTTGAAGAAGAGATACCCGTTGTTGAAATAGACGTTCGATACGGCGTCTTCGTCGGTCGAGAGACGCTCCGTCAGTTTTTTCTGGTTGTATACCTCGCCCGGTTTCATGCCGAGCACGGCTTCCAGGTAATCGGTGGAATATTTGGTATTTCCTACAAACCGGATGTCTTTCAGATAGTATTTCTGGCCTTCGTCGACGGTCAGGTAAATATCTACCCGCTTGTCGTTGTAGTTCACCACGCTGTCGGATACCAATACGGCATCGCGATAGCCGTGCTCGTTGTATTTGTCGATCAGGTTCTTTTTATCGTTTTCATATTCCTCGGTAGTGAATTTCTTGGTGCTGAACATTTCCACGATACTGGTTTTGAAGTCGTTGCCGAGGTTGAACTTTTCGTTCGTCTTCTTCATCGCCTTTTTCAAATCGAAATCGGAAAGGGCCTGATTGCCTTGGAAATGAATTTTGCGGATTTTGGTTTTTTCGTTCTTGTCGATATAAATATCCACCATCACTTCCCCTTCGTTGGCCAGGTCGTCTTTCTGCACAATATCCACGTCTACGTTCTTGAAGCCTTTGCCGTCGAAGAATTTCTGGATCACGATTTTGGCCCTGTCCATCACGTTGGGCGTAATCTGAAATCCTTTCTTCAGCCCCAGTTTGGCTTCCAGGTCTTCCCGCTCGCCTTTCTTGATGCCGTGGTAATTCACCTGCGAGATACGGGGACGTTGTTTTAGCTGGATTTCCAGCCAGATCTGATCGCCTTCGATTTTGGTGGCTACAATTTTCACGTCCGAAAAAAGGCCGTGTTTCCAGAAGCGTTTTACTGCTGTCGTTATTTCGTCGCCGGGTACCGTAATCTCGTCGCCGACCGATAAGCCGGAGAAACCGATCAACACAAAATCATCATAATTCTTAATACCCGTTATCTTAATGTCTGCAATTTTGTATTTCTTGGGAGACAACGAGTAGGAAATCACCGGAAGTTCGGCCGGCTCCTCAACCTTGGTAGTGTCGATTTCCTGTGCCAGGACGTTTGCGCCTGCCCAGCATAGGAAAACGAAAAACAGTACTATTTTTTTGTACATACTAACAGCTATTGTTTATAAGATTAATTGCTCACTTGTTTTACCGAAACGGCGCTCACGCTGCTGGTAACACAATATAGCTCCATACAACTCTTCTTCTCGGAATTCCGGCCAATACACATCGGTAAAATACATTTCCGCATACGACAATTGCCAGAGCAGAAAATTACTGATGCGTTTCTCACCGCCGGTTCGGATCAGCAAATCGGGGTCAGGGATACCTTTGGTCGTCAGGTGGGCCGAGACCTCAGCCTCGGTTATATCGTTGGGGTTTATTTTCCGCGCCGCTACATCGGCCGCCAACTGCCGGGCAGCTTCTACAATTTCCCAGCGCGACGAGTAGCTAAGGGCCAGCACGACGGTGGTTCCGGTATTGGGAGCCGTCCGGTCGATGCACTCCTGCAAGGTAACCCGGGCCTCGCCGGGCAACCGCGACAGATCGCCGATGGCTTTCAACCGCACATTGTTCTTCATCAAATCGGGCGTTTCCCGGTGAATAGCCGCTACCAAAAGGCTCATCAACGCCTGCACTTCCGGCAGGGGACGATTCCAGTTTTCGGTAGAAAAGGTATACAAAGTAAGGTATTTCAGACCGACAGCCGTAGCAGCTTCCACCACTTTTCGGACGGAAACTACTCCTTCCTGGTGCCCGAAGCTCCGGTCTTTGCCTTGTGCCTTTGCCCAGCGGCCGTTTCCGTCCATGATGATGGCCACATGTTCCGGTAAACGCTCTCTGTCTATTTGTTCAATCGACGACATGTTTTAGTTTTGTATCTTAATAAGCACTTATACTACGCGCGTTGTTGCACGGCCGGCAACGCGGACCGAAGTCCCAGGTAACCGAAAGCAGCAAAAAAGAATACCAGTCTTTATTCTTTAAAAAGCTGCTTTTTACGCCGTACGGATCATCCAGCGCTGCATTGCCTTCCAGGTTGTCGGCAAACAACTTCCGGAAAGAGAACTCGCAGCCCAGATTCAACCTGCTTTTTAGTTTATATTTCACGCCGACGCCCAGCGGAATATTCAAACTGGCCATCGTGCTTCCGCTGCCCGGGGCTACCGAAAAACCGATACCCAGCAGTAGATAGGGCGTAAACCGTTTCGCTCCCGCATACGAATAACCGTCGCTGTAAGGAAAGAAATTGAATTCGCCCTGGCCGCCCAACTCGATGATATTCGCGTCGAACGATACTTCGGGATTCCCCGGAAATACGTTGTCGAGCCCTTTGGTGCTACCCGATACGCGGCCCCACATCAAATTTCCTTTCAAGGCCCATCTGAAATTGACGTTGTAGCGGAACACGCCGCCCAAAGCCGGATTCAAGCCTTTGAAAAAAGCATTTTTATTGGCGTCGCCCATATAAAAGGCGCCGCCAGCCATCCCTCCTATTTCATATTTATATTCCTGGGCTTTTATCCCTGAAATCATACTTACCCATAAAAGGAGTATTCCCAATCGTCGAAAAGAAGTCGGAGCCATACGCTTATCTGTTTATACTACACCTCTTTTCTAACGATAAAAGCCCGTTAAAATTATACATCGTATCCGAACTTTCTATTTATCGAAACCCAACCGGTTGATCCGGCCGCGCCATACCTGGTTCAGCTCATTGCCGCTGGTATTGGTCTTGCCGCCGAAAAGATACATGAATTGTTCGTCGTCTACCTGCACCGAAGCAAAGCCCCGGCCGGTATATTCGCCGGGCATAAGCGCCAACGTATCGCTCAACGACCAGTTCACGCCGAAGTCGGTCGAGGTATAAATATCTTTCAAAGCATTTCCTTTTTCATCGATTCCTCCGAGCAGGAACACTTTATCGTCGTAAGCCGTTACCATCACGCCTTCCCGCTTGCCGAAAGGCACTTTGCCCAAGGGATTGGAAAGCATGGCCCAGCTTCGTCCGTCCATGGTAGCCCACGAGGTATCGACCAACTGATTGTCTTTATCCCGTCCGGCCACAATCATGAGATATTGATGATACATCGCCGCATATTCGCTCGACCCGAACCCGGTCACAGGGAATCCTCCGGGTACTCCGTCTCCCGAAGTCCATTCCAAGGCTTCGTTCATCGAAGCGAAATACAGGCTTCCCTCCTTATCGATCATCCCGCATAAGGCGGAGGGTTGGTTTTTTCCTGCTTTTACCGCGCCCAGCAAATAACGCACAGAGGGCGCGTCGGGCACCGGTTGCCAGGTTTGGCCGTCGGCCGAAGTGTATAAGGCGCCGTCGGCGGCAGGCACATACCAATGTCCGTTGTACTCCGTCATCTGGGAAATGCGCAGATCCGATTCGGGCAGCCCGGCAAGCGGCAACGAAACCCATTGCATCGCTCCTTGCGCCGGCGCGCGGTACAACCGGTATCCCGGCGAAGCAGCGAGTTTCAGATACATATAATAAGCCTTTTCCTGGCCGGAGCCATAGGCCATCACTTTCTGATCGCGTACGGCTTCGCCGGTAGGCAGGGCGGCATACAAACTCCATACCATCGAGTCGGGCACCTGTTGGTGAATATTCACCTGGGCATCGTAAATCTTAGTCGTAATCCCGTCATAGGCATGGATCTTGAAACGGACAGGCTGGGAAAAGTCGAGCGAGTCGGACCCGTTCCACCAAGCCAACGTATCGGCTACGGCATTCTGTTGTACCTGCACGCCGTAGATGGCATAACTATTCATATATGTCAGTGTGCAGACCACTTTTTCGATTTCCGTCCCCACGGGCAAGGAGTCGGCGTTGAAGATACGGCCGCCTCGCTGGTCGATGGTAAACTTCACGTTACTGAGGTTCGGCACGGAATCGGATTTCAGCGTAAAGGAAATGATCTGACAGTTGGGAGCCAGATCCGTCATTGTATTTTCGTCCGAATTAAGGCAGGAAGACAACAACAAAACACAGCATCCCGTTACAAATAGTACTATTTTATTTTTCATCAAAAACATAAGTTTGTTGCATATAAAGGCACAAAAGTAGAAACATTTTTTGCTTTCTACCTAATACATGCTAATATTTATAATATTTTAGTGCCGAGTATTTAGTCTCCTTCACAATTTCCGACGGGTATATATCGTAATCAGCCGGCGAAAAGAGCCTTCTTCGCCTTCGTTTCGCCCGACGGCTTCCAGCGGAATAAACGTTTTCGCCACGACCTCCGGGCGTCCGGCTATCACCGGCGCTTTCACCCCCTCGCCCAAGCAGACAGGAGCCGTTTCCACCCGCGCTTCGTCCCATAAACCGGCCTCCAGGAAACCGGTTAGCAACTGCGCGCCTCCTTCTACCAACAAGGAGTCGATTTTCCGTACGGCCAGTTCCGCCATGACCTGGGGCAGCAACGGACGGCTGAAATCCGCCTGTACATACTCCACGTTCTTTCTCGCCTGAGGCGGCTCAAGGGCCGTAAAAATCAAGGTCGGTACTGCTCCGTCGAGCAAATGACAGGTCGCGGGAATGCGCCCGGCTCTGTCGATGGTTACCCTGAGCGGCGAAAGGCCGGCCCACAGACGCACCGTAAGGGAAGGGTTATCCAGCAACGCAGTCGAGGTACCCACCATAATCGCTCCTACCTCGCTGCGAAGCCGATGTACCCTGCGGAAAGATTCAGGGGAAGACAGCCGGGCGGGGGCCTCCGAAAGGTCGCGCCGCCGCCGATCGATAAATCCGTCGGCGCTCTCGGCCCATTTCAGGATGATATAGGGGCGGTTCTCGGTGTGCAACGTCATAAACGCCTTATTCAGCTCCCAGGCTTCCTTTTCCAATACGCCGGTCTCGACCTCTACCCCCGCTTCCCGCAACATCCGGATGCCCCGGCCGGATACTTCCGGAAAAGGATCGAGGCATCCTATCACTACCCGGGGAATTTTTTTTTGCAGGATAAGCGAAGCGCACGGCGGCGTTTTTCCCCAATGCGAGCAGGGCTCGAGGCTGACATACAAGGTGGATTTTTGCAACAGCTTCTCGTCTTTCACCGCTGCAATGGCATTTACCTCGGCATGGGCCCCTCCCGCTTTGCGATGAAACCCTTCCCCTATGATCCGGCCTTCGTATACTACGACCGCCCCCACCATCGGATTGGGCCGGGTATGCCCTTTTCCGCACCGGGCCAATTGAATGCACCGGGCCATATATTTCTCGTCGACCTCCCTCATAGGCTTTGCTTCTACTGTTTTTTGCATTACATTTGCGTGAAAAATAAAGAAATATGACCGACACCGTCCTTTATATCCGTCAATCGCTGGAAGGCCTTTATCCGGCGGGTGAAATTGCCAGCCTTATTCGCCTTCTGATGGAACGGATTTGCGGTATCGCTCCTTATCAACTTCTTGCGGACAAAGGTAAGGAATTATCCGAAACCGAAAAGGAGCGCATCCGGGAGATTGTCGACGCCTTGCAAAAATCGGTTCCCGTTCAATATGCGTTGGGGGTAGCCGACTTTTACGGCCGCGAATTTATCGTTAATCCCTCCGTGCTCATTCCCCGTCCGGAAACGGAAGAGTTGGTGGAGATTATTTTAAAAGAGTTGCGGCAAAAAAGACAGCCCTCGCCGGTAAGCATAGCCGATATAGGGACGGGAAGCGGTTGTATCGCCCTCACCCTGGCCGCCGAGGCAAGCCAAGCCGAGGTAACGGCGGTCGACTTTTCGGCCGAAGCCCTGGCGACCGCCCGTGCCAATGCCGCTCGTTTAAACGTGAACACGGTATTCGTGCAGGCGGACATACTTTCCGACACGGCTGCCGAAGCGATACCGGGCCGCTTCGACCTGATCGTCAGCAACCCGCCCTACGTGATGGCATCCGAAAAAAAGCAGATGGAAAAAAACGTGCTCGATTACGAGCCGCATCTCGCTCTTTTTGTCGACGATAGCGATCCGCTTCTTTTCTACCGGCATATCGCCCGTTTCGGCAAAAAGCGATTAAACGCCGGGGGGATGCTTTATTTCGAAATCAACCCCCTATGCGGCCGGGAAATGGTGTGCCTTCTGCAACGGGAAGGGTATTGCGACCTCACGCTGATCCGGGATATGTCCGGAAAAGACCGAATTATAAAAGCATCGATATGAAAGAATTGACCGAACCGGAAATGCTTCACCGGATGGCCGCCTACTGCTCGGCCGCCGAACGTTGCATTGACGATGTACATAAAAAAGTAACCGAAGCCGGGCTCGACCAAGCAGCCGCCGAGCGCATTACCGCACGTTTGATAAATGAAAAATTTCTCGACGAAAGCCGGTTTTGCCGCAGTTTTGTGAACGACAAGCTCCGCTTCAACAAATGGGGCCGCATCAAAATAGGATACGAATTGCAGCGAAGGCATATACCCGCGGCCTTGCGCGCCGAAGCCCTAAGCCACATCGACGAAGAGGAATACGAAGCCATCTTGTACGAATTGCTGAAAGCCAAGAAAAAAAGCGTCAAAAGCAAAGACCGGCGCGACCTTTATTACAAACTGCTGCGCTTTGCCGCCGGCAGAGGCTTCGAAAGCCAGGTAGCCGGCCAATGCCTCAAACGTTTGATGCCGACCGACCATGCCGACGATCTGGACTGAGCTGTTGCGCCTCTTTTACCCCCGTCTTTGCCTGCTTTGCGGGAACCCGCTGGTAGAGGGCGAGGAACAAATCTGCCTGCATTGCCTGGCCGATTTGCCCCGCACCCGTTATCACCTGCGCGAGCATAACCCGGTGGAACAGCTATTTACGGGAAAAGTCGCCTATCGCCATGCCTCGGCTTTTCTCCGTTACGAAAAGGGCGGAGCCGTACAACGATTGATCCATGCCCTCAAATATCACGACAACCCGCAAATGGGATATTGGCTCGGAGAGTGGGCCGCCCGCGAACTTCAAGCCGACCACAGCCCTCTCTGCCAGGCAGACCTGATCGTCCCCGTGCCCCTTCATCCCCGCAAAGAGAGAAAAAGGGGATACAATCAAGCGGAGAAAATCGCCCGGGCGCTGGGCGCACGCTGGCAAATCCCCGTCGCTCCGAAAGCACTTTCGCGCACCCGTTTCACCGATACGCAAACGCGCCGCTCGGTATACAACCGCTGGCAAAACGTACAGGAGATTTTCACCGTCCCCGACAGCCGGCTGCTGGAAAACAAACACATCCTGCTCGTCGACGACGTAATTACCACCGGCTCGACCCTCGCCGCCGCTGCCGCGCCGCTTGCCGCAATTCCGGGAAGCTCGGTCAGCTTTTTCGCCATAGCCGTGGCTTAAAGCCGGTTTCAGCCCTCGCCGCCAAAAAATCTTACCGTTTTTTTCCCTTAAATATGCAGGATATATCATTCCGTTTACCTACTTTTGCGAACTGATATAAATATTATAGGATTGTATGAAAACACTGGAAAGATTAGTAGCAGAGAAATTATTGAAGATTAAAGCCGTCAAATTGCAACCGGCCAATCCTTTTACCTGGGCCTCCGGCTGGAAATCGCCGATCTACTGTGATAACAGAAAGACACTTTCTTATCCGGCTATCCGTACTTTCATCAAATTGGAACTGGCCCGCGTCATCAGCGAAAAATATGAAAACGCCGATGCCATCGCCGGCGTAGCTACCGGGGCTATCGCCCAGGGCGCCTTAGTGGCCGATTTGCTCGGATTGCCGTTCGTATACATCCGCTCTACTCCGAAAGACCACGGACTGGAAAACCTGATTGAAGGCGAACTGAAACCCGGTTCGAAAGTAGTCATCATCGAAGACCTGGTATCCACCGGCGGAAGCAGCCTGAAAGCCGTGCAAGCCGTACGCAACTTCGGATGCGACGTGGTAGGCATGGTAGCCATCTTCACGCACGGATTCCCCATCGCCACCGAGCAGTTCAAGGAAGCCAAGGTAACGCTTACCACGCTGAGCAATTACGATGCCGTGATTGAAGAAGCCGTCCGGACGAACTATATCGACCAGTCGGAAATCGCCACCCTGCAGGAATGGCGGAAAGACCCGGCAAACTGGAATCCCCAAGTATAACGCTTATCCCGGTATCCGAATGACAGAATTTGTAAGTGAGGTTAAAACAATCCCACATAACGACGACCGTATCTTCGCCATGCTGTCCGACCTTTCCAACCTGGAACGGGTAAAAGACCGCATTCCCCAAGATAAAGTAAAAAACTTCGAGTTCGACAGCGATTCCTGTAGTTTCGCTGTCGACCCGGTAGGGAAAATCAACTTTCAGATCGTAGAACGCGAACCGAACAAAACGATTAAGTTCGCTACCACCAACTCGCCGGTTCCTCTTTTTCTCTGGATTCAGCTCAAACAGATCGCCGAGAACGACACCCGGATGAAAATTACTGTGCGGGCGGAATTGAACCCGTTTCTCAAACCGATGGTTTCCAAACCCTTGCAGGACGCTGTCGATAAAATTTCCACGATCGTCGCCGCGCTGCCCTACTAAGCGCGGTTTCTTTTTTTTAACATAAACAGAAAAACATGGCTCAAAAACTTTGGGAAAAAAACGTCCGGGTGGATCACGAAGTAGATGTATTTACGATCGGTAAAGACCGGGAAATGGATCTTTACCTGGCCAAATACGACGTACTAGGCTCGATGGCCCACATCACCATGCTGGAAAGCATCGGGTTGCTCACGAAAGAGGAACTGGATAAGTTGCTGGCCGAACTGCGCCGCATTTATACCCTGGCCGACCAAGGCCGGTTCGTGATAGAAGAAGGTATCGAGGACGTTCATTCCCAAGTAGAATTGATGTTGACACGTGCCTTGGGCGACGTGGGAAAAAAAATCCACAGCGGACGCTCGCGCAACGACCAGGTGCTGCTCGACTTGAAATTATTTACCCGGGCCGAGATACAGCAAATCGTGGCATTGGCCAACGGCCTGTTCGATGTATTGATCGAGCAGAGCAACCGATATAAAGAAGTATTGCTGCCCGGCTATACGCACCTGCAAGTAGCCATGCCCTCGTCGTTCGGCCTTTGGTTCGGCGCCTACGCGGAAAGCCTGGCCGACGATTTGCAATTGATGCAAGCGGCTTACAAAATATGCAACCGCAATCCTCTGGGTTCGGCGGCCGGCTACGGTTCGTCGTTTCCCCTCGACAGGCAGTTGACGACCGATTTGCTGGGCTTCGATTCGCTGGATTACAATGTAGTGTATGCCCAGATGGGCCGCGGCAAAATGGAGCGGACGGTAGCTTTCGCGATGGCCGGCATTGCCGCTACCCTCTCCAAACTGGCGTTCGACGCTTGCCTGTTCAACAGCCAGAATTTCGGGTTTATCAAGTTGCCCGACCAGTTTACCACCGGTTCGAGCATCATGCCGCATAAGAAGAACCCCGACGTATTCGAGCTTACCAGAGCCAAATGCAATAAGATACAAGGCCTGCCTGCCCAGATTACGCTGATCGGCAATAACCTGCCTTCAGGCTATTTCCGCGATTTGCAGATTATCAAAGAAGTATTTCTTCCGGCTTTCGACGAACTGAAAGATTGCCTGCGGATGGTAACTCATATGATGCGTGAAGTGAAGGTAAACGAACGCATATTGGAAGACGATAAATATGCGCTTTTGTTCAGCGTGGAGGAAGTAAACCGCCGCGTGCTTGAAGGCGTGCCTTTCCGGGATGCGTACAAACAGGTGGGTTTAGAGATCGAAGCAGGACAGTTCGTGCCCGACAAGCAGGTACGACATACGCATGCAGGCAGCATCGGCAACTTATGCAACGACGCCATCTCGGCCCTTATGCAGCACGTGACGGACGGTTTCGGATTCGAACGGATGAACGAGGCGGAAAAGAGGTTGATTGAGGGGTGATAAACAAGCAATAAAAGTAAAATGATGAAAAGATGGATGATGAAAAAAAGTCGCTGGAGTATCCTGTTATTGGCAGGATTGGCTCTATCTTGCTCGAAAACCTATGAATCGAGTATCCCCTATCGACAGGTAAACCTTCAAATAGATCTTACGTTTGAAGATAAAGAATTGAAAAGCCCACAAGCCTACAAAATATTTATCCAAGGACGTCATGCAGGAGAATTGACAGGATTTGGGGGTATATTAGTATATCACGGAATTGATGCTTATTACGCTTTCGATGCAGCGTGTCCCTATGAAGCCAATAAAAATACATTAATAACTCTCGATGAAGCAGGAATATATGCTTATTGCCCCCAATGCCATAGTAAATACAATTTATGGGACGGAGGAGCAGGCAATCCCGTATCGGGGCCAGCTCAATATGGCCTCAAGCCCTACCCTTTATTTATAAAAGGAAACAAAATATACGTGCAAAATTAATTTTTTACCCGGAAAATTTGCAGAAACAAAAATTTCGTCTACCTTTGCACACGCAAACGAAATCAATGCGGAAGTAGCTCAGTTGGTAGAGCATAACCTTGCCAAGGTTAGGGTCGCGGGTTCGAGTCCCGTCTTCCGCTCATCGCTGAGAGAAGGGATGCTCGAATGGTGGAATCGGTAGACACGAAGGACTTAAAATCCTTTGGCCATTGCGGCTGTGCGGGTTCAAGTCCCGCTTCGAGTACCACCACATTTTAAAAGTATTTGATTATTAGCAACATAAGGATTTGAAAATCCCAATTTGCACAACATTTGCACAACATCTTACTGCGGAAGTAGCTCAGTTGGTAGAGCATAACCTTGCCAAGGTTAGGGTCGCGGGTTCGAGTCCCGTCTTCCGCTCGCTTCCGAAAGGCCTCGGTATTTTTCGAAATATCGGGGCTTTTT
>DBFWLD010000056.1:0-269627 GCA_048465615.1 Tannerellaceae bacterium | reverse complement strand
TCTATCTTTCACTGGCATGATCGGTTCACTCTCGGCTTCCCTTTCATTTATGCTACAAATCTATTGTTTCTTTTTTATCTTTCCTATTACGATGTAAATCTAAGGCCGGCATGAAATTTCAATTACACTGCAGTGTATTTTTTAACAGGTTGCAATGTGCTGATAATCAGATATTTGAAAAATGGACGATTTCAACCTTTCATCACTGCCTGCTTATTGTCGTTTTTTTACCCGAAAATAAGAGGAAAATTATCGGTTTGGAGCAGAAGAAGGCTCCCGGCTCCGCAGCCAGGTCAGCTTATGCCAGAGGCTTTCAAGCGGGCCTTGCTTATGCCGTTTCAACCAACTTTTGCAAAAAGCTACTTGCAAGAAGAAGAATCCCAAGCCGATGCAAAGGCTGAGCGTATACCCGCAATAAGGCGCCAGGTAAAGCCCGAAAGGAAAATAAATCAGGGCCCCGGCGATGGATTGCGAGATATAATTCGTCAGGCTCATTTTGCCGTAAAAACGTAGGTCGGCTGTTTTGCGGCGGAAACTTTCGCGGGTGTACATCAATACGAAAGAGGCTACCAGCACCGTGGTAAAGGCCAGTTTTTGCCACATGTCGAATACCGTGCCGACGGTTTGCCGCACCATATCGCCCACGGCGGGGTCCGTCAGTTCCACCTTCAATTGATAGAGAGGGGCGAAAAGCACGCCTGATAGTATCAACGCCTTTACCCAAAAACGAGTGTGAGCTTCGCCGGCAACAAAGAGTTGTTTGCGGCCGATAAGCAAGCCTAGCATAAACAAGCCCGCCGTCTGGATATAGCGTCCGGCGCCTACCGCCCACAACAAACTGGCTTTTTGTCCGAACGTGATGTTTTTCCAGAGAAACTCCAGAAAATTTCCTTCTTTCGTATAGGCGGCTACTTCCCCGTACATCTCTCCCACGCCCCAGTCGGGCAGGGTATGGCCGGGATGAAGCAAGCCGGAAAAGTAATGATACCATTCCACCGGTTGCAGCAGCAGCAATACGGCGGTGGCCAGAACGGCTTTATCGCTCCATTTGCGGACGATAAAGAGCACGACGCCTACCACGACGAAAAGCAACAACACATCGCCTGCGGGAAAGAAGGCGGCATTCAGGGTGGCAAAACCGGCCAACAAAAGCAGACGCCACAAAAAACGGTAGCCGAAATCCTTTCCCTGGCGAGCTTGGTTGGTATACTGGATGTAGAAGGTGAAGCCGAAAAGCAAGGCGAAAATGGCATACGCTTTGCCGGCAAAGAGGGAGAAGGTAATGCTGAAGACGCCCTGGTCGAGTACATTTAGCCAGGCCGGCTGCGCGGCTGCGTCGGGATAAACGGGAAAAATGAAATGTTCGAGGTTGTGTACCAAAAGGATGGCCATTACGGCGAAGCCTCTTAGGGCGTCGACTACTTCGATACGGGGTGTTTTCAGCGGCGTAGGCGTGTGCATAGAGCTTGTCGGATTAGGGAAAACGGCCTCTGGACGGGGATTGATCCGGGGGCCGTTTCGGATGAATGGTTCTTTTTTTAAGTTATATACTGGATGCGAAGGGGGGGCATGGCCCGGATGGAGGGTAAGCTCGCGCAGCCTAGGCCCGGGCGTGGCCGATCTTCGCTTTCGGGAGGTAAAGATAATCGTTTTTTTGTTTTTGGAAGGCAGAAAGCCTGCTTCTTTCTTTTTTTGCCGAAAAAAGGCAGGAAGCGGAAAGGATGTTTTTTATCTATGCTCCGGGCCGATTTCTTTCCCGGCCGTAAGCGATTTATTTTTGAAGGAAAACTGCGTAAGGGAATTTTATTTTACAAATCGTCGCTCGAAAGAATAAGCACGGCCGAGGTCTTTTCCCATTGAACAAGCGATTTCCGGGGGTGGTGAATCTGGACGGAGAAGATGGGCGTATCGTCGTTTACCATATCGGCATAAATGATTTCGTCCAGATAAGATTCCGAGCTTTCCCGCGGGGTGGCCAGAATGAACGCCCGTTCGTGGGCAGGCAGGCAAACTTCTTTGGTCCAGCTTTTCTGGGTAGTGGTAGTGGTGATTAATCCCGCCGCGTCGCGGTAGGTGATGGAAATTTCATACGGATTGATGGAAGAGCGGGTTACCTTGTAAGTAATACAGAAAGAGCTTTCTTTCTTCAGCGAACAGGCGGCTGCAAGGAAGATAAGACACCAGGCGGATGTTATTTTAAATATCTTTTTCATTCGAAAAAACGTTATTTTGCAAATTAAAGAAAATAGTATGATAGAAAAGAATAAATTAGCAGTTGTTTTTCGGAGGATGATTTTTTTACTTTTTATTTTGCCGTCGCCATCCCGCTCGGGGCTTTGCGGGCGAGGGGCAACCGGAATAAAATCATATCTTCGGGATAGCAAATTATCGAAACAGAACCCTTACATTTGTTATCAGTTTACGAATCATATACGAGCCGATGAAAATGACATACTCTGCTATTCTCCGTTCTTGCATTTGCTTGTTTGTTCTTCTATGCGGAGCTGCCGCCGAGGCTGCCGGGGAAGAACCTCCCCAGCCGCGCGTTCTGATCGTTAGCTCTTATTCGCCTATCCGGGAAGAGGGCAGCCATCTGATCGGCTCTTTGGTAGGTAGCCTGGGCGATAAAATCCCTGCTCATATTACCGTGGAATATATGGATTCCGAATCTTCGCCGGAATTTTCCTTTTGGAGTAGCTGGATGACGCAGTTGTTCAAAACCTATCCTACGCCTCCCTCGGCGGTGGTTTTGCTGGGGGGAGAAGCCTGGTCGGCCTATCGCGTTACCTGTCCCGAAGCATGGAGGAAGGTTCCGGTGGTATTGGGCAGCGTCAAAGGGGGATATATCGACTATGAGAATTTTCCGGCCGTCAACGTGCACCGGTTGCAGGATATGCTGCCCCTGAGCAGCTCTTTCGGCGAATTTCGCGTGGTTGGATATTATTTTAAAGATTATCTGAAAGAAAATCTGGAACTTGTCAAACGGCTTCAACCCCAGGTAACCAAGGTGGCGTTTTTGTATGACAACCGCTACTCTTTCGGTTTTATCCGCGATTATCTGCGCCAGACGATGGCCGGAGTGCCGGGTTTGGAGTTGTGCAATCTCGACGGCGACAAGCTTTCTACCCCCCAGTTGCTCGACACGATTGCCGAGATGGATACTACCTATGCCATATTGTCGGCCGGTTGGTATACCGACGCTAAGCGCTATCCGCATGCCTATTCCATGGTGCAGAACGAGTTGGCCCGGTATACGTCGAAGTTTGTTTACCAGTTGGTCGATCAGGATTTTTCCAATATGAATTATTTGGGCGGATATTTTGTAGCCGGCAAAGACCTGGGCTTGGATCTGGCCGAACTTATTTATACCGTGCTTGCGAAAGGTATGGAAAACAGCCCTTCTTTCGGTCTGACGCCTTCGTCGCCCAAGTATTATATTAATTCTCCGCTCCTGGCGCGTTCGGGTATCGATAAAGCGTTGCTTCCGCCCGGTACGGTTTTATACAATACCGAACCTTCGTTGATGGAAGAACATTCTCTCGAATTACTCCTGCTGTTGCTCTTGTTGTTGCTGATGCTGCTTTTTTTCGGGTTGGCGCTTCATTACCGCAAGCGTCGGGAAACATATTATAAAACGGCCAACGACTGGATGATGCGGATGCTGGAATCCATGCCCGACATGGCGGTTATTTACGATGCCGATCTGAAGGTGCGTTCGGTGGTCAACCCCCAACCTAATGTTTTGCTGGGGTTTACCAGGGAAGACCTGATAGGGCTTTCGGTGGAAGATTTGGGAAAGAAGAATCCTTCTTTCCTAGCCTCGGCCAGTGTGATAGCCGAATGCGTACGGCGTACGGCGCGCAGCAAAGAAGTGCAGTGTTTCAATTACGAGGTAGATTATGAAGGGAAAATCTATTATTCGCAATCGCGGACGATGCCTTTCGGCGAAAATAATCTGATTTGTTTCGTGCGGGATGTGACGGCCCAGGTAAAGGCCGAAAAAGAGGTGCTGAAATTGCAGACCTTTCTCCAGTCGATTATCGACAACCTGCCGGTAGGTTTGTTTGTGAAGAATGTATCCGATGAATACCGTTATATTTTTTACAACCGCCGGATGGCCGATTTTTACGAGGATGCGTATGGCTACCAGTTGGGGAAGAATGATTATGAAATGAACGATTGCCAGGCCGGTCGATACCGTCGGGAAGACGAGCAGGTAGCGCAGAGCGACCGGCCGCTCACGTTCGAGCGGGTGATTTATAAAAACGGCGAGTCTTGCCGGTGGGGAGTCACCACCAAAAGCCGGCTGATAAATAACGACGGCACGTGTTACATTATAGCTATTATTACCGATACTACGGCTATCCGGCAGAAGGAGTTCGAGTTGGAAAATATACGCAAAGAATTGTCGATTGCTCTCGAAGCCGGCTCGATGTCGGCTTGGGCATACGATGTGGAACGGCGGTGGTTTTCGTCTCTTCACAAGCAAACCGTGGCCGACGAGGGCATGTCGATCGAAACGGGAGCCGCCATGTTGCATCCCGACGATCGGGAGAAATATTACCGGTTTATGGAAGATCTTTCAAAGGGGCTTACGGAGAAAAAGCAGGAAGTTTTCCGGTTTATGCGCGGCGGGGCCTACGGCTTTTACGAAACGTATGCCATCGGCATCCGTTCCGAGCAGACGGGCGAGGTGGTACAAGTAGTGGGTACGGAAAAGAATATTACCGAAGATATGGCGCGCGAGCGGGAGTTGAAGGAGAGCAAATCGAAGTTGGAACTGGCCTTTACCTCGGCTCATATTATTCCTTGGGAATACAACGTAAGCACCGGGGCGTTTTCTTCGCTCAGCCCGGGCGTGTTTGAAAACAAGGGTATTTTATTGGGGGAATATATGGATTATGTGGCGGCCGACGACCGCAAGCGGATGTATGAAGGCATGGATGGCCTGATAGAGGGCGCGAGCGAAACGATGAGCATTCAGCTACGGGCTACTTTTCCGGGCAAACCTTTGCGCTGGTATGAAATACACGGGGTAGTGTCGGAGCGCGACGGCGAGGGACATGTGGTGCGCATTATCGGGCTGAGGCGGGATATTACGGCATTGAAGATGACCGACGAATTGATCGAGCTCCGCAACAAGGCCGAAGAAGCGAGCCGGTTGAAAAGTGCTTTCCTGGCTAATATGAGCCATGAAATACGCACGCCGCTGAATGCCATCGTGGGTTTTTCTACCCTTATCGGCGAAACAGACGACCGGGAAGAGATACGGGAGTATGTGGGAATTATCCAGACCAACAACGAATTGTTGCTTCAACTGATTAACGATATATTGGATTTGTCGAAGATCGAAGCGGGACAGATGGATTTTCATTATTCCACTTTCGAGGTTTCGTCCATTTTCTGTACGCTCGAACAGGTATATCGCGGACGCGCGAAAGAGGGGGTGAGTTTGTTGCTGGAATTGCCGGCTGCCGATTGCCTGATTCATTCGGAAAAGAACCGGCTTACGCAGGTGCTTTCCAACTTTGTAAGCAATGCGTGCAAATTTACCGATGGGGGCTGCATCCGGATGGGGTATACGTACACAGCGGAGGGATTGCGTTTTTATGTGAAAGATACGGGCAAAGGCATTGCGGCCGAAAATATACCGAATGTGTTCAAACGATTTGCCAAGTTCGACAGTTTCGTGCAGGGTACGGGGTTGGGCTTGTCTATCAGCCAGTCGATCGTGCAGCATCTGAAAGGAGAAATCGGGGTGGATTCCCAAGAGGGCAAGGGCTCGGAATTTTGGTTTACGTTGCCTTGCCGGCCGATTCGCCGCCATTAGCTTTGGCGGATCGCGAAAAACTCTCTACTTTTGAGGCCCGAACTAATTCTGAAAATAATGGAGAATAACCACGCGATTTATTCGAAAGCGCGCATCCGGTATGCCGTGCTTTCTTTTTTTCTGGCTCAAGGGTTGTGCTTTTCCAGTTGGGCGAGCCGCATACCTGATATGAAGGAGATTTTCGAAGTCAATTATGCTTTTTATTGGGGGCTTGTCTTGTTCCTGATTCCGGTCGGCAAATTTGTGGCTATTCCTCTGGCCGGTTATCTGGTGTCGAAATGCGGCAGCCGGCTGATGGTGCAGGTCAGCGTGCTGGGGTATGCCCTGGCGTTGTTCGCTATCGGGACGGCCCATTCTATTTATATGCTGGGCGTTTACTTGTTTTGTTTCGGCGTCTTTTGGAATTTGTGCGATATATCCCTCAATACCCAAGGCATCGGCATCGAACGGCTGTACGGAAAAACGATTATGGCCTCGTTTCACGGCGGTTGGAGCCTGGCGGCTTGCCTGGGGGCTTTGATCGGCTTTTTGATGATCGTAGGCGGCGTTTCTCCCTTCTGGCATTTTACGCTGGTGGCCTTGCTGATCGTTCTGATCGTGCTTTCCGGCCGGCGATATTTACAACCTGACCAGGCCTCTGCTGTACCCGAGTCCGATCCGGCCGCATTTCCTGAAGGGGAGGTGAGGGCCGAGAAGAAACAGGAAGCTCCGGCTTTGCTCAGTTTCATCCGCAAGCCTGAACTGTTGTTGATTCAGCTCGGTATGGTAGGGCTTTTCGCTCTGGTGGTGGAAAGCGCGATGTTCGATTGGAGCGGAGTTTATTTCGAGTCGGTTTTGCAGGTACCCAAGTCCTTGCAGATCGGTTTCCTGGTGTTTATGGTGATGATGACGGCGGGGCGTTTCCTGACGAATTATGCTTACCGGCTGCTGGGCAAACAGCGGGTGTTGCAGGTAGCGGGGGCTTTCATTTTCGCAGGGTTCTTTATCTCGGCCTGGCTGGGCAACTTCTTCGGGTCGATGGACGCGAAAGTGGCGGTCAATTCCTTGGGCTTTATGCTGGTGGGGCTGGGCATTTCCTGTATGGTGCCTACCATCTACAGCTTGGTAGGGGCCAAGTCGAAGACGCCGGTCGGGATTGCGCTCACTATCTTGTCGAGTATCAGTTTTATCGGTTCGCTCATCGCGCCGCTGTTGATCGGGGCGATTTCCCAGGCGTTCAATATGAAATATGCTTATATGGTGGTAGGCCTGCTGGGGCTTTGCATCCTGATCATGACCACTTTCTGCAAGGCTTTCCGTACGGAGGAAGGGGGGAAATGAATAGAGTTTGAACAGAGGCGGTTCCCTCAAGCGGAAAGAAAGCTAGTCGATCACTTTCCTGCCGCTTCGGGGAATCGTAGGGTTACCCCCCCCCTTGGCGGGGGTTAAAATTCCGGCATCCGTTGCGGGGCGGTCTGCATGCAGCGGATCACGTCTGCCTTGGTTCCTTGGAAAGGCCCCAGATTTTGTATTTTAAGGGTCGACATGGCGGCGGCGAATCGTCCGGCTTCTTCGATGGAGGCCCCTTTGGCTCGTTGGTACAGGTAGCCCGTCATATAGGTGTCGCCGCATCCTGTGGCGTCGACGATTTCCTGGGGCTGGTAAGCCGGAATAGCGTGGAAGGTGGTGCCGTCGTAGATAACCGATCCCATGCTGCCCAGCGTAAGCAATACTTCCTTCACGCCCCATTCGTACAAGGTGCGGCCGGCTTTTTCCACCTCGCTATGGCCGGTAAGTACTTCCATTTCGTGTTCGTTGGCTTTCAGAAAATGGACATATTGCAATACTTCTTGTTTCTCGGGCCAGTCTACGGCGAATACGTCCGTCTGGCGCACTTCCCGCAAATAGCCTTGGGAGTCGGCCGATACCAGCCCTTTGCCGGCCAGGTAGCATACTACTTCTTTCGAAAAGTCGTCGGCCAACAGGCTGCCCAGGTGATAGATGCGGGCATCGATCTGCCGGAGGTAGCCGACGGTAAACGGATCGGCTTTAGCCAGTACCCGTTGCGTGCGGTTGTCGGGGTTATCGCCGTAGATGTTTTCGAAATAGACGGAATGACGGCTCGGCATTACCGCCACTTCGATGCCCCGGGCTTTGAGTTCGTCGACGACGGCCAGTTCGGTGGCGCCGACGGCTGTAACCAGGGCGTAGTCTATATCGTCGAACTGCCGGATGGCATGGGAAAAATAAAAGGAGGTTCCTCCCGGCATGTGGACGGTGTTTTTCGGCGTCACCACCTTATCGAGAGTGATATGGCCGACACAACATAATTCGTGCATGAGTTTAAATTTTGTGTATAACAATTTGCAAAAGTATGAAAAGTATTATTAATTCTGTATATTAGCCGTATTCTTTTACAGTCTGATAATACATGCTGAAGTATGATAGAAGCCCTTTTAATATTATTATTGTTGGTGGTGTGGATTAATTTGCACCGGAAAATCTCCCTTTCGCTTTCGCAAACGGAGACTTTGCTGAAGGAAATAGCCGCGTTGAAAAAGTTAGTGGCCGACCGCCGAGCGGAAGTAAACCCGGAAGCTCGACCTGCTGAGGCGGATGCTTCGGCTATGGCCGCCGAGGATCGGTTGCTGGTAGAGCCGCTCTCTATTCCGCCCCCGCCCGATTTGCCGAAACCGATTGCGGATTCTCCCCAACCGACGGGTATTTCCCAAGCGGCGGTGCCTGACGGGTGCCCGGCCACGGTTTTCCCCGGCGATTCGTCGGGTCCTTCGTCGAGGGTTTGCCCGCCACCTCCGCCACCTCCGCCGCCGCTTCCCTTCCGGCAACCTTCGGAAAGAAAGCCGGTTCCGCCGCGGCGTGCGGTGAATTACGAGAAATATATCGGTGAAAACCTGTTCGGAAAAATAGGTATCCTGATTCTGGTGATCGGGATGGGGTTGTTTGTGAAATATGCCATCGACAAGGATTGGATCGATGAAACTCTGCGTACCGTTTTGGGGTTTGTCGTAGGAGGCATTTTGCTCCTATTGGCTTTCCGGTTGAAAAAGGCTTATCGTATGTTCAGTTCGCTGCTGGCCGGAGGCGCGTTTGCCATTTTTTACGTCACGATAGCTATAGCCTATCATTATTACCAACTGTTCAGCCAGCCGCTTGCCTTTGTGCTGCTTGTCGTCCTCACGATAGTGATGTCTGTCCTGGCCCTTTTATACGATCGGCGCGAGCTGGCGGTGATTGCGCTTACGGGCGGTTTTATCGCTCCCTTCCTGGTGAGCAACGGCATGGGGAGCTACCGGGTGCTTTTTACGTATGTGCTCATTCTCGATCTGGGGATGTTCGCCCTTTCTTTTTACCGGAAATGGGGAGAGTTGCCGGCGATCTGTTTTGTTTTTACCTGGACGATACTCGGGGGCTATGTTTCGGCAACCGATATGTATATGTACGGACGCCCGGGATGGATTCATTTGCTCGGGTTCGCGCTGGGTTTTTATCTGATCTTTTTGCTGCCTGTGGTGTCGATCGTTCGCATCAACCGGAAGGTAATCAACCAGATTCTGTTGGGCGTACTTGCATTGAACCACTTTGTTTTTCTGTTTTTTGCGCTATGGTTCCTCGGTGAAATGGAATGGGAGCGCAATTACAACGGAGCTTTGACGCTCTTTATCGCTTTGGTCAATTTTGCTTTGCTCGGCTGGATACGGCGCAGAGAAGCCGGTTTCCCTTTTCTTTTTCATACCTTGCTCGGTTTGGGGCTGGCCTTTGTATCCGTTACGATTCCCATCCAGTTAGACGGAACGCTGATCACGCTATGCTGGGCCACCGAGGCTGTAGTGGTACTTTGGTTTTATACTCGTCTGAAAACACGTATTTACCGGGTATTTGCCGTTTTGTTGCCGGTGCTTACTTTGGTTTCTTATCTGATCGACCTCTGGAATGGCTTGGTACATCTGCCGGCTCCTGCCGAACATTTGCTTTTCCGTAGCGGGCTTTTTGCTACGGGCATATACCTGGGGCTGGCTTCGGCGGTTTCTACCTGGCTGTTGAAGCGGGCCGGATACAGGCATACGCTTTCGCTGGTCGTTACGGCGGCTTTGCTATATACCGCTTTTATGCTCGATTTTTACCGGTATATCCATCCGTCTTTATTGTCGGCAAGCTATAGGCAATTGTTTACGGCGGGGGTATTGTTGGGGTTGACCTTGGTATGGAGCCGGAAAAGTTTTCCGATGCCTCGGTATACGGGTGTTTATGCGGCCGGATTAATTGTTTCTATTCTTTGGTTCTGGGCGCATGCCTACCGGGTGAATCAGGCGGAATCACCGGGCTTTTGGCCTTTTTTGTTCGAATGGTTTTCGCTTTTGGCAGTGAGCGCGCAGGCTGTAGGAGTAGGGCGGGCTTATTACCGGGCGATCGATTATCGTAGCTCCCGGGCGCGAGGGATGACGCTTTTTTTAAGTCTGGCCGCTACCTGTTTGTTGCTGATAGGCACTAACAATTTGTTGCATCAGCTGGGGCTGCCCGATGAAACGAATGCCGGTTTTTCGATCGCTCTCGCTCTGGCCGGGTTTATGCAGATGGCGGTGGGGATGCGCTTGCACCTGAAAATAGTGCGGATGACCAGCCTCGGCACGTTCGGCCTGGTATTGGTGAAATTGGGCGCGATCGATTTGTGGCTGCTGCCTACGATCGGGAAGGTGATTGTGTTTATTTTGCTCGGTGTTATCCTGCTGGTGCTTTCGTTCCTGTATCAGAAGCTAAAGAGCGTGCTGTTCGACGATAAGCCGGCCCCCGAAAGGACGACGGATACGCCGGCTGAGGAAGAATAAGACCCCGGGAAGGCCGATATTTTGCAAGCGGAGGTTTATAATACCTCCGCTACTTTTTCCAACGCCATGCTATGCGAGCCTTTGATAAGGATATGGTATCCTTCCAGAGGATGTTCGCGCAACTCGGCGAGCAGGCTTTCTGTAGTGGGGTAGACCGGGAATGCGCCGGCCGTACGCGAGAAATGCTCGCCGCATAACAAGACCTTATCGAACGCCCCGGCTTTGATCTGGCCGACCACTTCGGCGTGTAGCCGGTCGCTGGTGGGGCCCAGTTCTTTCATATCTCCCAGGATAATCGCTTTCGGCCGGCGGGAAAGCGAAGCGAAATTCGACAAGGCTGCCTGCATGCTGCTCGGGTTGGCATTGTAGGCGTCGATAATCAACTCGTTTTTAGCTGTTTTTTTCCATTCCGAGCGGTGGTTGGAAGGCTCGTAGGCGGCGATCGACCGGCTGATCCGTTCGGCCGGTATTTTGAAATAACGCCCTACGGCTACGGCCGCCAGCACGTTGTCGATGTTATAATCTCCTATCAGATGGGTTTCCACGGTATGCAGCTTGCCTTGTTGCTTCCATTCGAACACCAGAAACGGATCGCTGCTGACGATGTTCCCCCAGGCAAACGCGCCTTCGGCATGCCCGTAGGTGATTTGTTCGATTCCTTTGGCGATGGCCTGCAAATCGGCATTTTCTTTTTTAATGAAAATCTTGCCTTTCGCCAGGCGCAGATAATCGTATAGTTCGCCTTTTGTTTTCACTACGTGTTCAAAAGAACCGAATCCTTCCAGGTGGGCACACCCTACGTTGGTGATAATGCCGTAGTTAGGCTGCGCGATGTCGACCAGTTCTTTGATGTCGCCCGGATGGCTGGCGCCCATTTCAATCACGGCCATTTCGTGTTCGTGATCGAGGCGCAATAAGGTAAGGGGCACGCCGATCTGGTTGTTCAGGTTGCCTTGGGTATAAAGCAGGTTGTATTTGGTCGAGAGCACGGCGGCAAGCAATTCCTTGGTGGTGGTTTTGCCGTTGGTTCCCGTAATGCCGATCACAGGGATACCCAACACTTTCCGGTGCCGGTGCGCCAGTTGCTGAAGCGTTCGCAGTACGTTTTCCACTACGATCGTGCGTTCCCCCCTGTAGTAATCGGGATTGTCGATTACGGCATATGCGCATCCCGAAGCCAGGGCCTTTTCGGCGTATCGATTGCCGTCGAACCGCTCTCCTTTGAGGGCGAAGAACAAGGAGCCCCGCGGACAATTGCGGCTGTCGGTGGTAAGGATGGGATGATGGATGAATAGTTCGTAAAGTTCTGCAATCGTCATGGTTGTCTATCTTTAATGAATCGTTCCTGTTTGAATTTCGAGCAAATGTAATAATTAAATGAAGAATGAAGAATGAACAGGGGGGAATTAAATGGGAATGGCGTATCTTTGCTTCCAAAAGCGAAGAAGGCTGCACCTCGGCAAAATTCCAGCAAGCTGGTTTCTGCGCTCGGTTTGCGCTTCTTTGCTTCGAAAAGCGAAGAAGGCTGCGCCCCGGTGTTTGCCGGACGAATAGACGGCCGCCCAGGTAGCCGACCTTTCTCGGCTCTTACGTAAACGATAAAAAAATGACAGGCAAAACGCTGAACATAAAAGGAAAACTTCACCGGCTCGATACCCCCCTCGTGATGGGTATCCTCAACATTACGCCCGATTCTTTTTATGCCGAAAGCCGCAAACAGACGGAAAAGGACGTAACGCAGCGTATCGAGACGATTTTGGAGGAAGGGGGAAGCTTGATCGACGTGGGCGGCTATTCCTCGCGCCCCGACGCCGCCGAAGTAACGGCCGAAGAAGAAATGAGCCGGCTGGCCTTTGCCCTTGGCATCCTGCGCGACCATTATCCCGACGTGCCCGTCTCGGTAGATACCTTCCGGGCGGACATCGCCCGCCGGAGCGTGGAAGAATACGGTGCCGCTATGATTAACGATATTTCGGGCGGCAACCTGGATGCCGCCATGTTTCCCACCGTGGCCGCTTTGCAAGTGCCCTATATCCTGATGCACATGCGCGGCACGCCTCAAACCATGCAGCGCGAAACCGCGTATGACGACCTGACGGGCGACATCCTGCTGTATTTTTCCCGCAAGGTAGAAGAACTCCGCCTGCTGGGCGTGAACGACATCATCCTCGACCCCGGGTTCGGCTTTAGCAAGACGACCGACCAGAATTACCGGTTGATGAGCGGTCTTGCGGAATTTACGCGGCTGGAACTTCCCCTTCTGGTAGGCGTTTCGCGCAAAAGCATGATCTATCGCTACCTGGGAGGCACGCCGGCCGACAGCCTGAACGGCACCACCGTGCTCCATACGTTCGCCCTGCTTCACGGCGCCGACATTTTGCGCGTGCACGACGTCCGCCCGGCCGTGGAAGCCGTCAGGATACTCAGCAAACTGGCAACCGGCAATGGGCCGTTGCCACGCGGATAAAAAACGATTATTCACCCGGCCGGTCGCCGCCCATTGCCGGCAGCCGTCCTACCGTCAATATTTTGCCCGAAAACTATGTGGATGCATTTTGGTATTAAAGATCTGATCGACGTACTACTGGTGGCCTTTTTCCTCTACCAGACCTTCAAACTGATGAAGAGTTCCGGCACCTTGGCTATTTTCAGCGGCGTGGTGTCGTTTATTATCGTATGGATTCTGGTATCCCAGGTTTTGGAAATGCGTTTGATGGGCGCCATCCTTGATAAATTCATCAGCGTAGGTTTCGTGGTGCTGGTGATTCTCTTCCAAGACGAAATCCGCCGCTTCCTGCTGGCCCTGGGGTCGCACCGGGGATGGAAATTCCTGGCCAAGCTGTTTTCCAAAAGAGGAGCCGACGGGGAAAACGAAGGTAAATACATTGCGCCCGTGGTATTGGCCTGCATGAATATGGCCAAGAAAAAGACCGGCGCCCTGATCGTCATCCAACAAGACGTCGATCTGACGGTATACGAACATACGGGCGAAATGTTCAATGCCGACGTGAATGCCCGTCTGATCGAAAATATATTTTTCAAGAACAGCCCGCTGCACGACGGGGCCATGATTATTGCCGACAACCGCATCAAAGCCGCCGGCTGCATACTACCCGTCGCTCAAAACGCCTCGTTGCCGAAAGATATGGGGCTGCGCCACCGCTCGGGCCTGGGCATGTCGCTCGAAACCGATGCCTTGGTAATTATCGTCTCCGAAGAAAGGGGGAAAATCTCGGTGGCCCACAAAGGCAAGCTTTCGGTAAACGTAACGGCCGAAGAGCTGCAACAGATTCTCTCGGGAGAGCGGGAAGTTACGAATTATTGTTAAATTTCCTGAAACTTTAGAGGCGGAGGGTAATTATTTCCCCGATTTTGTAAACTCTATGTAGCATTATGCCTAATTTTGCACCCGGATAACGGAGCCAATTATTAAATAATATAAAATTCTTCCGCCATGGATTTAATGCAAGAAATTATTGCGCGCGCTAAAGCTGACAAGCAGCGTATCGTTCTTCCCGAAGGAACTGAAGAAAGAACGCTTAAAGCCGCCGACCGCCTGCTGGCCGACCAGGTAGCCGACATCGTATTGATCGGCAATCCTTCTGAAATTGACGCGATGGCCCGCGACTTAGGTTTGAACAACATCTCGAAAGCCACGATTGTCGACCCCAAGAATCACGAAAAGAAAGCCGCCTACGCCGACCTCCTCTTCCGTCTTCGCCAGAAAAAAGGCATGACGCCCGAAAAGGCCGCCGCCCTGGTAGAAGACCCCTTGTATCTGGCCTGTTTGATGATTAAGTCGGGCGATGCCGACGGCGAAATAGCCGGCGCGCAGAATACCACCGGCGACGTGCTCCGTCCGGCCCTGCAAATCATCAAAACCGCCCCGGGAATGAGTTGCGTATCGGGCGCCTTCCTGATGTTTGTAAAAGACCATAAATACGGCGACGACGGTGTACTGGTTTTTGCCGACTGCGCCGTAATGCCGAACCCCACGGCTCCCGAACTGGCCAGCATCGCCCTGGCTACGGCCGAAACGGCCCGCAATATCGTAGGCGTGGAACCCCGCGTAGCCATGCTGAGCTTCTCCACCAAAGGAAGCGCCTCGCATGAAATGGTAGATAAGGTAGTGGAAGCTACCCGCCTGGCCAAAGAAATGGCGCCCGAGTTGAAGATCGACGGCGAATTGCAGGCCGACGCCGCCCTGGTAGAAGCCGTCGCTTCGAAGAAAGCGCCGGGCAGCCCGGTCGGAGGCAAAGCCAACGTGTTGGTATTCCCCACCCTGGAAGTAGGCAACATCGCTTACAAGCTGGTACAACGCCTGGGCGACGCCGAAGCGGTAGGCCCCATCCTGCAAGGTATGGCTGCACCGGTGAACGATTTGTCGCGCGGTTGCTCGGTCGACGATATTTACAAAATGGTAGCCATTGCCTGCAACCAGTCGATCGGCCTGAAAGCTGCCCGAAACTAATCCATGAATCCCTAGAAAACACATTATATGAAGATTTTAGTATTGAATTGCGGTAGCAGTTCCATCAAATATAAATTATTTGATATGACCTCCGGCGAGGTGATGGCCCAAGGCGGAATCGAAAAAATCGGCCTGCCGGGCGCTTTTCTGAAACTCACCGATAAAGACGGCAAGAAAGTGATCCTGGAAAAAGACATACCGGGACACCAGGAAGGTATCGAATTTATCCTCAGCGTGCTGACCGACGATACCTACGGATGTATCGAAGACTATAAAGAAATCGACGCCGTAGGCCATCGCGTGGTACATGGCGGCGAGCAATTCGCATCGAGCGTGAAGATCAACGACGAAGTAATCAACAAGATTATCGAATGTTCCGACCTGGCTCCGTTGCACAACCCGGCCAACCTGAAAGGCATTAACGCCATGGAAGCCCTTATTCCGGGCATTCCCCAGGTAGCGGTATTCGATACGGCTTTCCACCAGACGATGCCGGATTATGCCTATATGTACGGGTTGCCGTATGAAATGTATACCAAATACGGCGTCCGCCGCTACGGTTTCCACGGAACCAGCCATCGCTACGTGTCGCGCCGGGCCTGCGAAATTTTGGGCGTGCCTTACGAAACCCAGAAAATCATCACGGCCCATGTAGGCAACGGCGGTTCGCTGGCGGCTATTAAAGACGGCAAATGTATCGATACTTCCATGGGGCTTACCCCGGTGGAAGGTTTGCTGATGGGCACCCGGTGCGGCGACGTGGATGCCGGCGCGCTGGCCTTTATCATGGATAAAGAAGGATTGGACGGCAACGGTTTGTCCAACCTCATCAACAAGCAAAGCGGGGTAGCCGGCTTGTCGGGCATTTCGTCGGATATGCGCGAAATCGAAGCGGCCGTAGCAGCCGGCGACGAGCGGGCTACGATGACGCTGAACGTATATAACTACCGGATCAAAAAATATATCGGCGAGTATGCGGCCGCCATGGGTGGTTGCGACATTCTGGTATGGACCGGCGGCGTAGGCGAAAACCAATGGGCCACGCGCCGCGTGGTTTGCGAAAATATGGAATATATGGGGATGAAGCTGGATGTGGAAAAGAACGAAGGCATGCGCGGCGAAGAAATGGTAATCAGCACGCCCGACAGCAAAGTGACCATCATCGTGGTGCCCACCGACGAAGAGTTCATGATCGCTTCCGACACGCTGGAAATCCTGGAAAAATAACTCTGAAAATCTTCCAAACTAACTAATCCTCACAGCTTACAAAACACAAAGGATTAGTGTTTAAACGGCTCCGACATCGGTTGGGGCCGTTTTTTTAATGCCTGCCCAGGCAGAGCGTTTCACTCGGCTTCGAATTGTTCCAGACGGAGCATTTCTCCGTCCCATTCGATATAGGAGAAATAGTTCATCCAGTCGCCCGCAATCAGGATGCGGCTGGTGCGGCTCAACATCAGATCGAGCAGGATATGGCGATGGCCGAAGATAAAAAAGTTGATGTCGGGGTGGGTGGCGAGATGCTCTTTGGCAAAGGCGATCAGGTATTCGCCGTTTTCCCCCTTATAGTCGGGCACGACGGCTTCTTCCTGCTTCTTCAGTCCGCTTTTACGACTGCTGAGCGACCAGCCAAGCGCAAAACCGAACGTCCAGCGGGGATGGATGCCGCTGTACAGCCATTGACAAAAACGATTGCGGAAAACGGCCCGGACTAGGCGGAAGGTGCGGCTGCGATGGTCTACCTCGTCGCCGTGCGCCAGGAAGAAACGCTTGCCCAGCAAGTCTACCGTGAGCGGCTCGCGATGAATAATCGCTCCGATTTCCGAGGGCAGGTAATCGAACATCCAGATGTCATGGTTGCCGATGAAGATATGAACCTCCACCCCGCTGTCGGCCAGTTCCGCCAGCTTTCCCAGAAAACGGACATGCCCTTTAGGCACGACGTATTTATATTCGTACCAATAATCGAACATATCCCCCAGAAACCAAACGGCCCGGGCTTCGTGCCGGATGCTGTCGAGCCAGCGTACCAGCCGTTTTTCGACCGCCTGCGGGTCGCGGTGGAAACGGGCGCCCAGATGAGCGTCGGAGGCAAAATAAATTTTCGTACGTGGAGAGTCCATCTTTTCCGTTGTTTTTTGATGCAAGTCCTCATATCGGCCGGCTTGCTTCCCGGGAAGACGCTGCGCCGCCGGGCTACCGAGGCAGCCGGCGACGGGCGGTCGGGCGGGGGCGATAAGGCCGGCGCGGCAGAGAATTATAAGAATCCCAGTTCCAGCTTGGCCTCTTCCGTCATCATATCTTTATTCCATTCCGGTTCGAACACCAGGTTTACTTCCACGCTGTTTATCCCTTTCACCGACTCCACCTTCATCCGGACGTCTTCCAGAATGAAGTCGGCCGCCGGGCAATTGGGGGCTGTCAGCGTCATATCGATATGCGCGTTCTGGTTGTCGTCGATCTCGACCTTGTAAATCAGCCCCAGGTCGTATACGTTGACGGGGATTTCCGGATCGTACACCGTCTTGAGCATGGCGACAATCGCCTCTTCCTTTTGCAGAAATTCGTTGTTCATCTTTTTTCGCTTTTTAGGTGCCGGCTCCCTGTGCTTTCGGCAGGCACAAGGAGGGCAAAGTGAATGCAAATATAACCATTAAATTTTCAACGGGCAATCTGCCCGGGCCGGGAAGAATGCGTAGTCGTGGCTCGAGGCCCGGTTTATCGCATCAGTTTCCCTTCGTCGGCATAACTATAATAACAATTATCGGCCACAATCAGATGATCGAGAAGCGATATTTGAAACAAGGCCGCCGCTTGCTGCAAGTTGCGGGTGAGCTGGTCGTCGGCTGCGCTGGGCATCAGATGGCCCGAAGGATGGTTGTGGCAAAGGATAATGCCCGAAGCCAACAGTTGGATAGCCGGTTTGAGAATCAGCCTCATATCGGCCGTAGTTTCGGTTGTACCCCCTTGGCTGATTTTCACCTTGCCTATCACCTGAGCCGCCCGGTTGGTAAAAGCCGCCCACAATTCCTCGTACGGAATATCAGCCAGTTCGGCATAAAACAACAGGAAGGCTTGCCGGCTGCTCTTTACGCTCATCCGTTCGGGCAAATCGCTGCATCCGCGGCGTTTGCCCAGTTCCAGGGCCGCCACGATCGATACGGCTTTGGCTTCGCCTATTCCTTTGAAGCGGGCGGTCAGATCGCCGATGGAAAACCGGCCCAGGGCATTCAGGTTATGATCGGCCGCATGTAAAATCCGTTGGGCCAGTTCCACAGCCGATTCGCGGCTGTTGCCCGAGCCGATCAGGATGGCAATCAGTTCGGCGTCGCTCAGGGCGGACGCTCCTTTGGAGATCATTTTTTCACGCGGCCGGTCGGCTTCCGCCCAATGGCGGATGGAAAGTTTATCGGTTTGGTCTTTCATAGCAAGTAAAGAGATTCGGTTGATAAAACAGGATAATAAGCTATATAACAACGCCCGTCGGTTTCGGACAGACCGGAAACGGACGGGCGGGTTAGGGATGATAAACGACGGGCGTATCGCTGTTTAGCGGATACGGCCTACGTACGAACCGTCGCGCGTGTCGATTTCGATTTTTTCGCCAGTGTTGATAAATAGCGGCACCCGTACTTCGGCGCCCGTTTCCACCGTGGCCGGTTTCAGCGTGTTGGTAGCCGTATCGCCTTTCAGGCCCGGTTCGGTATAAGTTACTTCCAGAACCACGTGCGCCGGCAACTCGCAAGTCAGAATCGTTTCGCTGGCAGCATGTACCATCGCTTCCACAATGTCGCCTTCTTTCAGGAACTGTACGCCTTCGATGCTTTCGCCCGGCAGGGAAATCTGTTCGAATGTTTCCGGGTGCATGAAGTTATAGCCCATATCGTCTTTGTAAAGGAATTGGTACGGGCGACGCTCGATGCGTACTTCTTCTACCTTTACCCCCGAGTTCCATGTCTTGTCGAGGATGCGGCCGGTAGTTACGTTTCTAAGCTTCGTGCGGACGAAAGCCGGGCCTTTTCCGGGTTTAACATGCAGGAATTCAACGATAAAATAATAGTTTCCGTCAATGTCGAGACACATTCCGTTTCTGAAATCAGCAGTTGTTGCCATAAATGTCGTGTATGTATTTTTATATTAGTAATTCTTTTTAACCGGCTGCAAAAGTACGACTTTCCGCGTAAAGTCGCAACATGTTTTTGGTTTTTTATAGGGAAACGAGCTACAAATCAATTCGATATGAAGATGGCTGGTTTGTATTCCGCCTATCGTGCAGTCTCTCAGTCGAAGGGGGAAAGGATGTTTCCCGCAACTAAGGCGAAAAGAAGGTAGAGGGTGGAACAAGATTTGAAAGTTTTCCTATACAGGTTAGACTTTATTTTTTCATGGTGGCATTAACCATCCTGAATGTTTTGATCTCGGTTAAAACAATCGGATAATAATTCTTTTCTCTTCACATCACCGGAGAATACGATGCTGACATCCGAAAGATTATCGTATATACCTGGTCTATCTATTATTTGAAGAATTGCTTCTTTGGAAAGCAGTCGTATCGGCAGCAGGATTTCCTGGAAACCGCCGATGTCGGTAGTCGGGATAATCCAACAGCTATTGTTTTTATTGGGTTTTAACTGGCCTACCTGGTCGTGAAGTGTAAAATAAGTCGGAGCATCAGTATACCGTTTATCTTCCTTGTTTAAAGGAATTGCACGTTCGTATTCGGTTGATTTAATTTCATCGTCGCGCAAGCTATGCTTCCCACGAAATGACCGGAAAAAAGATTTTTTATTTTACTTCTTCATAATCCACATATTCCCCCTCGTCCTTGCCGAAAATCTTTTTGCGGCGATGGGAAGGGCGGGCATCCTCGCCGGTAGCGGAAGTATGTTGGGAAGAGGAGGCCTGAGAGCGGTTGTTTGCCGAACGATATTCTTCCTTCTTCCGGTCTGTGCTGCTGCCGAAAAAAATATTCTTGAAAGTACGCAGGATGGAAAAGCCCATAAGGAATACTAACAGGAGGAAAAGGAAAAACACAACAAACAAAAATTTGAACATAAGCTGTTACTTAAATGGTTATTCACTTTCACTAAGACAAACACAAAGATAAGAATTCTTGTTTAACTCTTTCTGTTAAAAATAGACAAGATGATATACAGCAGAATCGTACCGGAGATTCCCAAAAATCCCCAGCATGCAGTGAACAGGATAGCGCAGGCAACCAGGATATAACGGAGCTCGTTTCCCTTCCAGGAAAGCGATTTGATTTTGAGGGAAAACATCGGTATTTCGCTTACCAGCAACAAAGAAGTGGCCAGGGCTGCCGGTATCGACAGGGCCGCAAACCAACCGGGGGCGGCTGCCAGGGCAGGTTGTACCGCATACCCGGCCGAAGCCCAGAAAAGAGCGTGCGCCGGCACGGGAAGCCCGATAAAGGAGGTGGCCTGCCGGGTATCGACATTGAATTTGGCCAGGCGGAGGCCCGAAAATACCGGGATCACAAAGGCCAGATAGGGGATGTAGGCATTCCACTGTCCCAGGGGAAGCGCCGGAGCCGCCTCGCGGAGCAAGGCGAACAGGATAAGGCCGGGGGCCATTCCGAAACTGATCAGGTCGGCCAGTGAATCCAGCTCTTTGCCGATAGGCGAATAAGCTTTCAGAAGACGGGCGGCCAGGCCGTCGAAAAAGTCGAATACGGCGGCCGCAATAATCCAGAGGGCGGCCTGCAGCAGGTGGCCTTCGAAGGCCATGACGCCGGCTACGCAGCCTGAGAACAGGTTGCAGCAGGTGATGGTATTGGGAATGTGTCGCGTTAGCTTCATTTGGGTAAGCGGGCTATGACGGTCTGGTTGGCAGTTACCTTCTGATCCATTTTTACAATCACTTCGCTGCCCAGCGGGAGGTATACGTCGACGCGCGAGCCGAATTTGATGAAGCCCATCTGCTCGTTTACCGTACAAGCCTCGCCGGGCTTGGCGTAGGTGACGATGCGGCGGGCCATGGCGCCGGCAATCTGGCGTGCTAGTATATCGTGTCCGCCGCGGGTGGTGATCACTACGGCCGAACGTTCGTTTTCGGTGCTGCTCTTGGGCAGGTAGGCGGCCATGAAACGGCCTTTCTGGTGGGATACCGATTTTACCGTGCCGTCTACCGGAAACCAGTTGGCATGTACATTGAAGATCGACATGAAAATGGATACCTGTAACCGTTTTTCATGCAGGATTTCGTTTTCCATTACTTCCTCGATGGCTACGATGGTGCCGTCGGCCGGGGCGATGACCATGCCTTCCGAGTCGAAAGGAAAATGGCGGGCCGGGCTGCGGAAGAAATTCAGTACCAGGAGGAAAAGAACGAGCGATACCAAACCGGCCGAGTAGAAAAGCATTCCCTGGCCGCTTGTGTGGTATAACGCGATATTGACGATAAATAATATCGTAAAAAGCGTTAGCAATAGTCCCGTTCCTTCTTTATGTACCTTCATTCGTTGTCCTGACAATTGTTTTTTGCATGTAAGAATTTGCAAAAATATTCATTTTTGCCGAATATCAAAAATATATTACGCATTCACGTGCTCTATTTTATCTAATTCAACATACCAAAGGTAGCCTTCTACCTTTTTGTAACCCATTTGCCGGATGAGTTGCAGGTAGTTTCTCACCTGGTACCGGTAGTGCTTGTCGATGCGTATCCCGAACTTGTAATCGACTACCGTTACCGATTCGCCGTCGATCATTACCCGGTCGGGACGCCGCGATTCGCCGGGGCCTTGTAGAATGTCTACTTCGTTTAATATCTGCTTGGTGCCGTCGTACCAACCGGCAATTTCGGCGCGGTCGAGCAGTTTTCCGAGCCGCGAGGCCAGCAAGGCGGCTTCCTCCCGGTCGATGATGCCGGCCCGGCGATAGGAGCCGATGGTAGGCAGGATGTCTTTTTTCGTCCGGATACCGCTCAGGATTTCGTGCATCAGAGCGCCGTGCTTTCGCAGCGGATTGTCGAAGAAGAAACTTTTGCCGTATAGCCGCAGTTGCAGCCGGTCGTCGGCCGTTACCGAATGCAGGCGCGTCATCGCCATTTCTTCCGGTAGTGTTTCGTCGGTTGTTTTGCGGGCTGCCTGCCACCAGTGGCCCAGTTCGAAGCATCCGGCTTCGGGGTCGAAGGCGCCGGAAAGCGGAAGCAGCGGTTCGCCGTGGCGGGTATCTTTCAATCCGGCGGTCAGCCCGGCCCAGAGCAAATCGGCTATCGATCCGATTTTTTCCGTTTTGCCTGTTTTCACGTCGATCTTCTTCGGCCGGGGGGCAAAGGCAATCAGTTCTTCTTTCGCCCGGGTGAAAGCCACATACAGCGTGTTGAGGTTGTCGATAAAGGCGTGAAGTTTTTCTTCGAAATAATCGCGGGCGAAAATCGTCTGGCTCAATAACTGGCCGTAACGTACCGGTACGAGGTGAAGCCGGTCGAAGGGCGATACGGCCGGCCGGCACCAGAGAATAACCGGCTTGGTGGGCTTATGGTCGATTTCCCAGTCGGAGAAGGGCAGGATAACCGCTTTAAAGCCTAATCCTTTCGATTTATGCACCGTCAGAATACGTACGGCATTTTGCTCGCCGGGCGTGGCGATGGTCTGGCGGTATCCCGTATCGTCCCACCATTTCAGGAAACGGCCCAAATCGGGACTTTCTTTCTGCGTATAGTCGGATACGAGGTCGAGGAAGGCCTGCACGAAGACTTGTTCGTTTTCAGGAAAGCTGTCTTCGAACAGCCGGAACAGCCCTTCGGTGGTTTCATAGAGCGATTGGCGCGCCAGCAAAAGCAGTTGCCGTCCTATTTCGGGGGGGAAATCGGTTCCCGACAACGCTTCGGGGCGAAACTGCCCCGTTAAAACGGCATACGAGTAAATTGCTATCCGGCGCGGGGGGAGCTGCTCGGGGTTTTTCAGATGGCGCAACATGGCGATCAGAAAGCGTACCGCGGTAGAACTGCCTACAAACAGCGCGTCGTCGGAAATCAAATCGTAGCGATAACGTTCCGAAGGATGGCTTTCTTTGTAATTCAGGAGCGTGTCGGCTACCGCGGCTCCTTCTTGGTTGGTCCTGACCAGGATGGCGATGTCTTTCAAATCGTACCCGTTGTCCTGGAGGTGCTCGAGGGTGGCGGGCAGCCTTTCCAGGGCCGCCGTTTTCCAATCTTTCCCTTCCTCGTCTTCGGGCGAGAGGAAATCGATTCTCACATGGCCGTCTTTTCCGCGAAAGGGCGGGGGCACTTGCTGGAAGCTTTTGTCGTAAGCCGACATCACTTTGGTGAAAAAAGCCTGTCGCTCGGTTTCCGTCAGCGAAGAAGTTTCCAGTTGTTCGTTGTAAAGCGTCTGGAGCACGGCCGGGGCGGAAGTGAAAAAGGCGTTGTTGAACTCCACGATATAGCGAAGGCTGCGCCAGTTTTCCTGCAAGGTGTCTTCGCGTACCTGTCGCTCGGTAAAGTCGAGGCGTACCTGCTCGTCGAGCAGTTTCCAGTCGGAATTGCGAAAACGGTATATGCTTTGCTTTACGTCGCCTACAATCAGGTTGGGCCGGTCGGCCGCCAGGCTTTCTTCAATCAGCGGACGGAAATTTTTCCATTGCATGCCGCTCGTATCTTGAAATTCGTCGATCATGTAATGGTCGATGCGCGTGCCGGTCTTTTCATAAATGAAAGGCGCGTCGCTGCCGTCCATGATTTTGTTCAACAGCTCCGTGGTATCGGCAATCAGCATGATGTTTTTTTCTTCCCGGTAGGCGGCGATCTGGCGGGATATGTCGGTCAGGATACCCAATGTATAGTAGTAACGTACGATTTCGCGGGCCGTATGGTAGGCCGTCAGGTCGTCGAACAGGGCCGCCACGCCTTTGATACAGTCGTTCAGCCCTTCCGTGAATACGCATCCGATCAGTTGGCGCATGGCCGGCGTGGTAGTCTTGGTAAAGCACCCTTCCAGGTTATCGGCCAGCGACACGAACGAGGCCGAAGGCGGTTTCATTTCTCCCTTGCTCAGCCTTTCGAAAAAGAAAAGCGCCGACCGGCTGCCCCCGCGGAAGTCGGCCGGTTGCAACCCGTAGGCTTTCATCAGCGCCATTCCTTTTTCGCCCAGCGTTTTCGCCTCGCTCTCCACCGAGCGGATAATGGCGTATAATTGGTTTTTATATTTTTCCAGCGCTTGTTTGTCGCGAATATCTTCCACCACCGCGTCGCTGAAGCTTTTGAAGCTTTCCTTAAATACTTCCCGGCCCAAGGCCATGATGTCTTTGCGAAGGTTCCATTCGCCTCCGTTTTCAATTTTATCTTCCGCAAACCTCAGCAGCCAGCCCAGCAGCTCTTTGCTCTCGGGTTTTTCCAGGTCGCCCAGCAGGTGGTCGATAGCTTCGCGCAGTACCATTTCCTGATCCATTTCGATGCCGTATCCTCCCTGAAGCCCTATTTCCCGGGTGAACGCACGCATGGTCTGCTGGAAAAAACGGTCGATGGTGCTGATGTTGAAGGCGGAATAATCGTGCAGGATGTTGCAGAGGATTTCGCGCGCTTCGCGGCGTACCTGCTTTTCCGTCAGGTTGTAGGCCGATTCCAGCAATTTCACGTAATCCGAGTGCCGGCCGCTGGATAGTCGGTAAAGCTCCACCACGATCCGGTTCTTCATCTCGTCGGTGGCCTTGTTGGTAAACGTCACGGCCAGGATCCGCCGGTAAGCCCCTTTATGGGTAAACAGCAACAGCAGATATTCGCCGGTAAGCTTATGCGTTTTTCCGGCGCCGGCCGAGGCTCTGTAAATGGTCAGCATATCAACTAATCCGGGTTTGGGTATATCCTTCTTTCAGCAGGATGTCGCATACTTTGCGGCGCACGTCTCCCTGAATGATAATCTCGCCGTCCTTGGCCGAACCGCCGGTGCCGCATTTTATTTTCAGGAATTTGCCCAACTCGGCCAGGTCGGCTGCCGTGCCCCGGAAGCCGGTTATCAATGTCACTGTTTTTCCGCCGCGATTGCGTTTGTCGAGCGCGATGCGCAAAGGTTGTTTGGCTGCCGGACGGGTTTCTTCTTCCGGCGTTTCTTCCTTTTGGTATTGAAAATCAGGATTGGTGGAATAGAGAATACCCAACCGGTCTTTCCAGTCGTTATTTTTCATAAAAATCGCTTTAATGGCTCAAAGCTATAGATTCTTCGGCATATCTACAAATGTACTTTCCCGGTTTCTTGCTCGCGCGAGCCGATAGACAGCTGTTTTTTTGTATTATCTATCGGAAATTTATACCTTTGATGCTGAGTATCAGAGATTATTCAGGTTGTGTTAAAACCCTGTAAACGAAGATTGATGAAAAAAACATTTTGGGCGTTGGTTGCCTGTCTTTGTATCTTCTCCCTGCCGGGGCGGGCGACAGCTAACGATCGGTATATAATGATGTTACATTCCATTTCGTTCAATGAACAATGGACGGCCGATGCCTGCGAAGCCGTTGAAAAAGGGCTCGTCCGGGAAGGCTGGACGGTGGTAAAGGAAGAATTGAAAATTCCTGCCATCAAAAATACCGGCGAGTTGGAAGAAAAAATGAAAGAACTGGCAGACAAATATCCCCGACCGCCGGCTTTGACGATTTGTATCGGCGACCCGGCCTGGCAGTTTTGCCAGCCTTTGTTCGATACATTATGGAAGGATGTGCCTTCGCTGATTTGTTACTCGCGGGGAAAAATGCTCAACCGGATGGAGGACCTGATCGGCGAAAAGGCGGATCGGCTTAAAAACATGAGCCCGGTCGAAGAGGTGACGGCCAGTTATAATGTGACTTCGCTCGGCCAGCCGCTTTATATTGAAGAAACAATCCGGTTGATGTTGACCTTGCAACCGGCCGTCAGGCGGATTGCTTTTATTTACGACAATCGTTATATCAGCGAATTGAGCGGGCTGGAGATGCAGCGAATTGTCCGTACCGTTTTTCCCGAGCTTCAGCTCGATTTGTTGCAGACGCCCCGGTTGCATACGGAAGCTTTGCTTGATACCATCTCCCGTTTCAACGAAGAAACGGGTATTATCTATTACTCGTGGTTTATATTGAACAACCGCCATGAAAATGTGTATCTGGCCGACAATGTGCAGAAAATGATGACCATATTCTCGCATTCGCCGGTATTTACCATCGTCGATATGGACGCTTCTTCGGGACTTTTTGCCGGAGGATATTATATTTCTACCCGGGCTATGACGGAACAGGTTCTCGCTACTTCCCGTGCTATCCTCGAAGGGAGGCCGGCCCGGGATATTCCGCCGGCCGTCGGGGGAAGGCCCAACGCCTTTCTGAATTACAGGCATTTGCTGCAACATGGCGTTTCTCCGAGTCGTTTCCCCTCGCATGCTATTTACTTTCAGGAGCCGCCCGGCTTTTTTATGCGCTATCGGGTACATATTTTCAGCACGACGATTATTTTGCTGTTGTTGATTTCCGTGGCTATCCTGCGTTTCCGTTTGTTTATCCAGAAGCAGAAACAGCGCGACCGCGAGTGGATAGCGGCCCGGAAGACGGAAGAGCTGAACCGGCGGTATAGCCTGATACTGAAAGCCGGCCGGATTATTTTATGGACGTGGGACTTGAAGACCGACCTGATACAGGGAGACATGAAGTATACGGGTCTCGAGGAGTCGCGTTTTTTTCCGGAGTTTACTTTTAGCCGCGAAGAATTTCTGAGGATGGTTCATCCTGAGGAGGCCCGGCAGATAGAGCGCGTTTTCGAAGAGCTGGTGAAAGAGCGTGCTTCGATCGTGAATATGGAGATGAGGTTGCAACTGCCGGAATTGCATTGGGTTGCCACTTACGCCATTGTAGGCGGTTACGACGAAAACGATTGTCCGGCTACCGTAGTGGGAGGGAGCGTGTTGATCGACGAGCGCAAGAAGATGGAAGAGAACATCCGCGAAAAGGAAAAAGCGGAAGAGGCGAATCGATTGAAATCGGCTTTTCTGGCCAATATGAGCCATGAAATCCGCACGCCGCTCAATGCCATCGTGGGCTTTTCGAACCTGATTGCCCAGACTTCGCAGTCGGAAGAGACGGCGGAGTTTTGCCGGATTATCGAAACCAACAATGAGCTCCTGCTCCAACTGATTAACGATATACTGGATTTGTCGAAAATAGAAGCAGGCCGCATGGACTTTCGTTTTTCGGAGGTCGATGCGAGCGAGATGTTCCGTACGCTTGAAAAAACTTTTCGGAATCGGGTAAAAGAAGGGGTGAAGCTGGAATGCGACCTGCCGGATGTGCCGGTAGTCATCCGCTCGGAAAAGAATCGCCTGACGCAGGTGGTGAACAATTTTATGACGAATGCCTGCAAATTTACTTTCGAAGGCTCGATCCGGATGGGCTATAAACCGACGGAGAACGGCATCTATGCGTACGTGCAGGATACCGGCAAAGGAATTGCAGCCGAAAATATTCCGCATGTGTTCGAAAGGTTCGCCAAGTTCGATACGTTTATCCAAGGCACCGGGCTGGGGCTCTCGATATGCCAGACCATTATCCGGCGGCTAGGCGGTGAAATCGGGGTGGAATCGGAGGAGGGGAAGGGCAGTACTTTCTGGTTTATTGTTCCTTCCGCTCAATCAGAACCGTAGCGTAAGCGGCCATGCCTTCCCGGCGGCCCGTAAATCCCAGCTTTTCGGTAGTCGTGGCCTTGATGGAAATATCTTCTTCGCTTACTTCCATCACCCGGGCCAAGGTTTGCTTCATGGCGGGGATATGCGGGTTGAGTTTGGGACGTTCGGCAGCTACGGTCGCGTCGATATTTCCCAGTTCGTAGCCGGCCTCCCGGACAAGCCGCATCGTGCGGGCCAGAAGTATCTTGCTGTCGATGTCTTTATATTCGCCGGCCGTGTCGGGAAAATGATAGCCGATGTCGCCCAGATTGGCGGCTCCCAGCAGAGCGTCGGCGATGGCGTGGATCAGCACGTCGGCGTCGCTATGGCCCAGCAAGCCCACGGTATGCGGTATTTGAATGCCACCCAACCAAAGGGCGCGTCCTTCCGCCAAGGCATGTACGTCGTATCCGAATCCTACTCGTATTTTCATTTTACTCGTTTATCTGAAAAGGTTTTTGATGCCGTCCATATCGAACGAAAGGCTGAAGCGCAGGGTCTGATCGAGCGGGTTGTTTTGTACCGTACTGATCAGGTAGGCCGCATCCAACTGGAATACGCTCATGCGGAACCCGGCGCCTACCGAAAAATACTGGCGGTTGCCCTGGTTCTTGTTTTCGTAATAATAACCGCCCCGCACAAAGAACTGTTCATTGTAGCTGTATTCCAAACCCAGCGAAGCCATAATCTCCTGCAACTCTCCTTTGAAGCCGTTGGGCGAATCGCCGAAAGACTTGAAAATACCGGTAATGGGCGACATATTATTGTAGTCTTCCAGGTCTTTTTCGTATTGCTCGATATCTTCGGGAGTGCTGCCTGCCTGTACCGGATAATTGGGCACCAGGTATTTGCTCAGATCGAGGTAGACGCCGATATGGTTGTAATCGTCGAGGGGATAAAGCAATCCCGTTCCTACGCGCAGGGTAGTGGGCAGGAATTGGTTGGTTTCGCCGCCGTTGTACGAAACCTTGGTTCCGATGTTTGAAACGTTGAAACCGAAGCTCCACAAACTTTCGCTATTCCCTATTATGACATATTTTTCCAGATAACCTGCGATGTCGGCGGCAAAAGCATTGTCGGGCACCATCAGCTCGTCGGCCGGGGCGCTCATGTCCGAACGGATGAACCGCAGGGCGACGGCCATCGAAAAGGCTTCCGACAATTTGCGGCTGTAACTCACGTCGATGGCCATTTCATACGGATTCATCTTCATCGGGGTTCCTCCCTCGCCGGTATTTTCTACCACTTCCCCCAGCGAGAAATAGCGTATCGAGGCGCCGATGGCTTGCAGGTCGCTGTCGCCCAGTTTGTAGTAACCGGCCAGGTTTACCAAGGCCACGTCGTTTACCAGTTTTCTCAGCCACGGCGTATACGAAAGCGATACGCCGGCCTTGCTGTAGTTGAAGGCGTATTTAGCCGGATTCCAGTATTGGGAATTCACGTCGGGCAGGGTGGCCGCGCCGTTGTCTCCCATTGCTCCGCCCCGGGCGTCGGGGGCGATGGAGAGGGAAGGAATGGCGGTATTAATGGGAGCGAACTTCTGTTTTATATCATCTCCCTCGGCTTTGAGCGCAAATGTGGCGAGCAGGCAGAAGCTGCATAACAACAGGCCGTATCTGGATATTTTCATCATATTTACTTCGTTATAACTTCGTGATTTATTTTTCAAACTTCCGGCAGAGCCGAAACCTCTCTCTCTGCGAACATATAAACTGAAATCGAGCAGCTTTATTGTGCCAGGATAAGTAATTTATTCGCTTTGGTGGCCTCTTTCGAACCGCCTTGGCTGATTACCGCCCGGTAGATATACAAGCCGGGGCGAAGCCGGGAGCCGGCCCGGTCGGTCAGATCCCAGGTGACGATATAGGCTTTGAACCATTCGGAAGAACCTTCCGTATCGGTAGTCCATACCAGACGGCCTGCCAGATCGTATACGCTGATGCCCACCCGCAAGGCCGATTCGGGCAGGTTATGATATAACCGAAATTCCACCTGCTCGCGAGCCGGGTTGGGGGTAGCCACCAATTCGGAAAAGAAAGGCTTCAACCCGGCCACGACTTCGAAGGTAAAGGTGTAGGTAGTGGAATTGTTCAGCACGTCCCACACTTTGAATTCGGCCGTATGAAGGCCAGGTTCGAGCTCCGGAATCGCAAAGCCGATCAAACCCAGGCCCTCTTCCTCGGGAAGTATTTCGTAATAACTGTTCAGGTTGTAGCTGAAAGCCGGATTATTGTCGATGGTCAGGATAATATCGTGACCCACGCCGCTGCCGGTAATGTTTACGCCGTTTTTATCCCACACTTTGGCTACGAAGAAAGGAGTGGTATTCACCTGGCCGCCGTCGGTAAACGTAGAATCGTTCAGATACAATTGCCGGATTTCCGGCCCTTCGGTATCTTTCTCCGCGTCGTCGGCCGTACCGCCTACCACGAAATTCAAATAGGCTCCCTGAGCTTCGTTGCCCGACGTCTCATCGGCGGCATAGAGATTCATTTTGCCGTATTTGCCTGAGTAGGAAATATCTTTAGGCACGGTAAAAGAGAAACTGAACCTGCCTTCGCGTACCGAGTTGTTGCCTATGAAAAGCGTATTGAGATAATCTTCGTACGTCAATGTCTGTCCCGTCCGGTTATTATCGAGCGTTTTCACAGTGATACGGCTATCCATCACCGTGGGGTTGACAATGCCGGTAAAATCGGTCGCCACCTCTCCGTCGGGCCCCAGCACTTCGCCTTCTACCGTGATCCGGGCGCGTGCTTGCAGGGTGACCGGCTCGCCGTTATCTACCGCCCGGCCGTTGACGGCGGTTACGCGCATCCGGTATTCCGGATACCCCAGTTTCATGGCCGGGTCGCCGATCAATAAGAAATTCAGCTTATTGAGCTGGGTACCCAGATCGCGCTTGGTTTGTTTCATGATCTCGCCCAGCGTCAGGCGTCGGCCGTCTTTTTTGTCGAATAAATGTTCGATCAGTTTCTGGTTCATCTGAAAGTTGCCGGTGGGATAGACAGACCGGGTGGTAGTATACAGGGCAACGCCCCCGCTGGTCTTATGCAGCAATACATCCTCTCCGGCGGAAGTAGCCGCCGCGTCGAACCGGGTGAAATCGCAGGTAGCCGTTATCCAGAGCGGCAGGTGGGTATAAGTGGATTTCAGAATATCCGACTGGTTCCATACTTTCTCGTCGCTCCACGACTGCATGTTCCCGTGGCCGGTATAATTGAGAAGCATCAATCCGCTTTTGAGCAACTTCTGTATTTTCTTGGTCACGTCGGGATAGGTGGTATGGCCGGAGTAATCTTTCTTATATGCGTCGAAAAGAATCTTGTTTACCAAAAATTCGGGATGGTGAGCTTCGATATAATCCGCCTGGGTATTGGCCTGCCGCATGTGAGTGACGGTGAACGTATCGGCCGTGCTGCCGTCGTCGGCAACAAAGGCCACCTGGTTTTTCCACACCCCGGTGTCTTGGTTATCCATATAACGGATCAGCTTGTCGACCACGTTTTTGGCTTCGCTGAGGGTACGGACGGGAATGCGGCCGATGCCGATGTCGATCTTGTCGGAAGCCAGCTGCTTGCCTTCGTTATCGTCGAGAAAACCGAAATAATCGTCGGTGACATACGAAAAGACCGTCAGCGATTCCTGCGATTGGTAGGTAAGCAGCATATTCTCGCGCGCCATCTTGCCGATTTCGGCCGTTACGCCCCGGTTGTCGTATACCCCGTCGCCGAAAAGCAACAAGTATTTGGGCGCGTCGGCGTCGGAAGTTTTGCGGTCGTAAAACATTTTCATCAGCCGCCGGTAAGCCGTCGCGTCGGGCGTGCCGCTGGAAAATTCGTTATAAACGGATTCCGGATCGATCACCGTTACATGCAGCCCGTCGCGGTTGCGATGCTCTTCGGCCAGCCGCTCGGCCTCGCTATGGAAAGCGGCAGGAGCCAGAATAACCATATCCGTCTGGGGAAGCGCGTGCAGGTTCTGCGGCGTCACTTCGCCGACGGTTTGGGGCGCGGGCAACGCCTGGTCGGTTTGCACTAAGGCGAATTCCCGCAGAGGGCCGGCCGGAATGGTAAAAGTCAATTCCGAACCGTTCAGCTCGGTTTCCACTACTTGCGGATTCATGCCGTCGGTAACGTCGAACACGCGGGTGGCGGCATTGGCTCCCTGTACCGTAAAACGCGTAGCATTGCCTTTCGAGGCCAGGCTGCGGAAGAGGGTACAAGCCCCGTACGGCCTGAGCGCGCGCTGCATTTGAAACCGGATATAATCCAGCCGCACATTCTCGTGTCCTCCCGGGGCATATAAAATGTTGAAACGGGTAGTTTCCTGTTTTTCCCCCGGCCAGGTGACGGTTTGCAGCACAGCCCGTCCCTCGATATTATTCTTTTGTTCCTCCGGAGTAATCTTCTGTATGCCGGTACGTATCAGCTCCTTGCCGTCGTTGCTGAGCTGTACCAGGCCGTCTCCGTTGGTAGGCTTGGATACAAACCGTAGGGTGACTTTCGCATCGCCGGGCTGGATGCCCGGCACCTGAAAGGTGAAATTCTGGGAAAGATTCAGTTCGAAGGACTCGCCGAAAAATTCGCGTCCCGATTTGCTAAGAGAACCCAGGTCTTTTTCATGTACCTGGTAATCGTCGAAACTTGCTACTTGCAGGGTGGCTCCCTCGGCTTTGGGGGCGACTGCCATTTCCGATGCCTGCGTGGCGTCGGTCAGAAAATAATAACCGTAGAGGGAATAAGGATTATTGGTATGGACAAACGTATTGTTCTCCGGATCGATAGTCGATTGGGAGGTCGTTACATATTCCCATTTGACGGGGCCTTTGCCGTAAAACAACAGGTAATCGTCGCCCCGCCAGATGGCCGTGGCAGGCACGTCGTCGAGATAGGGCTTGGAAAAATCTTCCTCCAGCGGCCAACCGCCGTACCCGTGTACCGAAACTTTCGCCGGATCGGCAAACCCCATTTTCCTCAGCTCGGCATACGAGAGTTTGTACATCCCGGTTTGGTCGATACGCACTTTTACCCATTTCCCTTCGGCCAAGGCCGAAGACGTCGCATAACGGCTTTGTTCCGCCAGGGCGGAAAAACAAAGAAAGAATCCTGCTATCAGTATATATATCAATCGTAACATCATTCCTTTTCCTTCCGCCGGCTCCTTTTCCGGCGCCTTACCTCACATAAAAGTCGAGCAGTTTCCTGTTGCCGATATACCCCTGGAGGCGATCGTCGATATGTACCGGCCCGACGCCGGCCGGCGTACCGGTATAAATCAGGTCGCCTATTTTCAGCGTGCAGAAACGGCTTACGTAGGCAATGATCCGGTCGATGGAAAACAGCATATCAGCCGTGTTGCCCGCCTGTACGGTTTGTCCGTTTATATCCAGATGAAACGACAACCGGTCGACTGCGCCTACCTCCGCCACCGGTACGAACGTACCGATAGCCGCGGCATTGTCGAACGCTTTGCTCAGTTCCCAGGGCAATCCTTTTTCGCGCAGCCGGGTTTGCAAATCGCGGGCCGTAAAATCGATGCCCACCGTCACCTCGCTATAATACCGGCCGGCGAACCGCTCGGCTATGTTTTTGCCCAGCCGGTCGATCTTCACCACGATTTCCGTTTCATAATGAATTTCCGACGAGAAGTCGGGTATGAAAAAAGGCTTCCCGTCTTTGAGCAAAGCGGAATCGGGTTTCATGAAGATCGTAGGCTCCGATAATACTAACGTATGGTGCAACTCTTTATTGTGAGCCGCATAATTCATTCCTACTGCGACGATTTTCATATCAATGATTTAGAGAATTCAAACGGTTGAACATCACGGCCAGGTGAGCGTACATCGAAGTGTTCTGCACCACGATATGCTCCGGCACGCGGATGCGGAAGGGGGTGAAATTCCAAAGCGCGCGGATGCCTCCGGCAATAATCTGGTCGGTTACCTCCTGCGCCTTGTCGACGGGCACGGTGATCACGCCGATCGTCGCGCCGTATTCTTTCTGCTTGGCGGGGAAGTCGTCGAGATGGAAAACGGGAATGCCGTTGATGGTGGAACCGGCCAGTTCCTCCCTCACGTCGAAGCCGGCCACGATTTCCAGCCCGTATTGGCCCAGCCCCGAGTCTTGCAACAAAGCAGCCCCCAGGCTTCCCACGCCGAACAAAAACGCCTTATGCTGCGAAGTGAATCCGAGAAAATTCTCCAGCACGTCGACCAAGGCGCCCACATCGTATCCCACCCGCGTTTTTCCGGAAATGTTCACAAACGACAGGTCTTTGGCAACCTGGCTGGGATCGACGTTGATTTCCTTGGCGATCAGGGTAGACGAAACGAAGGTCTCTCCCTTGTCTTTCATCAACTTTAAAAAAGCAAGATACCACGGCAACCGCCGAAGCGTAGGCTCCGGTACTTTCCAAACTTCTTTCTTATCCTCGCTGGCCATTTTTTTGCTATTCTTATATGTGTGCAAAGGTATAACTTTTTTGCCATACTCTCCTAAAAAAAATCCCGGCGGCCTTTTCGGATCGGCCGTCGGGAAAGAACAAGAGAGGTTGGCATCAGATACGTTCGAGCGTGGCGACGATAAACTGCCAGACTTTCGCTACCGACGAGATACCGACCCGTTCGTCGGGCGAATGGGGATGCTGCAAGTCCGGCCCGATCGAAACCATATCCATATCCGGATAAATACCTTGTATGATACCGCATTCCAGGCCTGCGTGCATTACTTTTACCGCCGGCCGGCGGCCGAACAACTCTTCGTAGGTAGATTGCATCAGGGCCAGAACGGGAGAATGAATATCCGGCTGCCATCCGTTATACGCCCCGGCATATTCCACCTTCGCCCCGGCCAGGGCGAATACGCTTTCCAGACTCGAGCAAACCGATTCCTTGCGGCTTTCCGACGAGCTGCGTACCAATATCTTGATGTCGATCAGCCCTTCCGAAGTATGCACGATGGCCAGATTCGACGACGATTCCACCGTGCCCGGAAAATCGTGCAGCATGCTGATCACCCCGTTCTGGCAACCTTCGATGGCGTTGATCAGATCGTCTTGTATCTCTTCGGGAATAAGCGTAGCGGGCAACTCGGTCATTTCGGCCTCGAAGCGAATCTGGTCTTCCACCCCGGCATATTCGCTACGGAACATATCCTGATAATCGGCCACCAATTCCCACAGCGTTTCTACATTGTCGCCCGGCAACGTGACCACGGCAAACGCTTCACGGGGAATCGCGTTCCGCAGCGACCCTCCTTCCACCGAGGCCAGCCGTACGCCGTAATCGCAAACCGCTTCTTTGAGGAAACGGAACATTAACTTATTGGCGTTGGCCCGTCCCAGGTGAATATCCACTCCGGAATGGCCGCCTTTTAGCCCCGTCAGGTTCAGCTTCACGGCCACGTCGCCTTCCGGAATATAGGGATCGTTTTTAAACTGAAACGAAATATTCAGATCGGCTCCTCCGGCACAGCCTACAAACAATTCTCCTTCTTCTTCCGAATCGCAGTTCAGCAATATCCGGCCTTTCAGAAAACCGGGTTTCAACCCGAAAGCGCCGTCCATCCCTTCCTCTTCGTCGACCGTGAAAAGCGCCTCCAGCGGGCCGTGTTTCAAATCAGGATCGGCCAGGGCGGCCATCGCAAAGGCGGCGCCGATGCCGTTGTCGGCCCCCAGCGTGGTTTCGCGCGCCTTCACCCAATCGCCGTCGATATAAGCGTCGATCGGATCGGTCAGGAAGTCGTGCTTCACCGCCGAGTTTTTCTGGGGAACCATATCCAGGTGAGCCTGCAGGATAACCGTTTTCCGTCCTTCCATGCCCGGCGTGGCCGGTTTGCGGATCAAGACGTTGCCGGCCTCGTCCCGGAGCGTTTCCAATCCCAACCCTTTCCCGAACGATTCGACAAAGCGGGTTACTGCCTCCATATGTCCGGTAGGACGGGGAATTTGCGTAAGGTCGTAGAAATAACCCCATACGCGTTGCGGAGCTAGATTTTTGATTTCTGCTGACATGACAAACTAGTTTTACAGTTGACGGCGGATTGAAAACGACCGGCTGCGCCTCTTTGCGCCGGCCGACAGCCCTCCTTCGTGGCAACCTGGTTTTTAATATGAATAATTCAAGAATAACAAATGCGATACCATGTTTGCTTTGCGCCGCCGGAACTAATTTGCCGGAAGCATCTCTCCCTCGCTCAGGCCCGGCGAACGCTTGCGGGCTCGTCACGCCGCCGCTTCTTTGCGGTGGGTAAGCGGCAGGGCCACTACCCCGAACAAGCCGCAAAGCCCTGTCCAGACCGTCTGCACGGTATGTACCACCAGGGCGAAAGCCGCCGCGTCGTTTTCGTTTACCCCGAAACAAACCAGGGTGGCGATCACCATAAAATGCCAGGGCCCGATTCCTCCCTGCACCGGCACCGCTACGCCGATACTGCTCATGGTAAAGGCGATCAGCCCTACGGATATGCCCAGATCGCGGGTGAAGTCGAAAGCGTAAAACGTGATGTAAAAATAACAAAAATAGCCGGCCCAGATGGCTAACGTTTCCAGCAGGAAGAGCCCTTTGGCTTTCATCAGCCACACGCTTTTCATACCCGCCCATACGTTGAGCAACATCTTTTTGGCCTTCTGAACCAGCGTAAAGTTACTCATATAAGTGAACACAAACCAAATTCCGCCGATAAAAATCATAACCGCCACGTAAATCCAGATGGAGTTGAACATGCCCCTGAATCCGTCAAGCAGGGCCGGGTTTTTAGCAAAGAAGCTGATAAAGAAGTTGATATTGAAGATGAAAATCATCAACGTAATCAATCCCACCATGATGGTGTCGCTTACGCGGTCGATCAAGAGCGTGCCCAGCAATTTGGTAAAAGAAATTTTGTCGTATTTCGACACCACCCCGCAGCGCCATACTTCGCCCACGCGGGGGAGCACCAGGTTGACGGCATAATTGCCGAGTACGGCGTAAATGACATCGCTCATGCGGAAACGCTCTCCCAGCGAACGGATCAGCAATCCCCAGCGGAAACCGCGTACGATGTTGGCCGCCAGGCCGAATAAGAGTGAAAAGAGGATAATGTCGTAGCGGACGCCCTCGCGGATGACGTGCCAAATTTCGGTAAGATCCATTTTCCGATATAAAAACCAGAGCAGCAGACAGCCGAAAACCAGGGGAAGAAGGATTTTGAGCGCGGTCCGTAGAATGTTTTTAAAATCCATTATCAGTAGGGTACTTTAAATTATTTGTTGTATTTTTGTGCGTCTGCCAAGCCGGCGCAAGCCGAGCGCAGAGGCAAATTCGTTTAAACTCTGCCGCGACGCCGCCTATATCTTCGCTTTTTCGAAGCAAATGCAGTGCCAACCGAGCGCAGAAGCAAACTTGTTTGATTATGCCGAGTGCAGCCTGTCTTCGCTTTTTCGAAGCAAAGGCGGTGCCAACCGAGCGCAGAAGCAAACTTGTTTGATTATGCCGAGTGCAGCCTGTCTTCGCTTTTTCGAAGCAAAGATAAGCATAAAATTTTAATACAAACCTTTTACCCCCAAGAAGTGGATGAGATCGGTAAAGCCTAAAAAATCGTTGGGCCAGCATTTTCTGAAGGATTTGGAAATAGCCCGGCGCATAGCCGATACGCTGGACGCGTACAAACAACAACCGGTATTGGAAATCGGGCCGGGCATGGGCGTCCTCACCCGGTTTTTGCTGGAAGCGGGCCACGATCTGACCGTGGTGGAGCTGGATGCCGAGTCGGTAGAATACCTGAGCCGCCATTTTCCGGAATTGGAAGGTCGCATCATAGCCGAAGATTTTCTCAAACTCGACCTCGCCCGGTTGTTCCCCGGGCCTTTCTGCGTGATCGGCAATTACCCTTACAATATTTCCAGCCAGATATTTTTCAAGGTACTCGATTACAAAGACCGGATACCCTGCTGTTCGGGCATGTTGCAAAAAGAAGTAGCCGAACGCCTGGCCGCCGGCCCGGGCAGCAAAACCTACGGTATCCTGAGCGTGCTGCTGCAAGCCTGGTACGATGTGGAATACCTCTTTACGGTAAGCGAAACCGTTTTCGACCCGCCTCCCAAGGTAAAGAGCGGGGTGATCCGGGCCACCCGCAACGACCGCGTCGCCCTGGGATGCGATGAGAAATTATTCAAAACCGTGGTGAAAACCTCCTTCAACCAACGGCGAAAGACGCTTCGCAATTCGATGAAGCCTTTGCTGGGAAAAGATTTCCCCGAATACGCCTTGCCCGTTTTCGACCGTCGTCCCGAACAACTCTCGGTAGAAGAATTTATCGACCTCACCCGGCTGACCGCCCGTTATCTGAACGATCGTCCGGCCCAGGCCGGCGATGCTAACGCCTGACCGACATGATTGAACTGACGAAAGACTACATCGAAACGCTCAAACGCATTATCGAACAAAAAGAGGATGCCAAGGCCCGGGACATGCTCCGGGAATTGTATCCGGCCGACATCGCCGAGCTTTACCAGGAACTGAATTTGCAGGAGGCTATTTATCTCTACCTCTTGATGGATGGCGAGAAGGCGGCCGACGTCTTGATGGAACTCGACGAGGAAGACCGGCACAAGTTGCTGAAAGAACTTCCCAACGAATTGATCGCCAAGCGATTTGTCGACAATATGGAAACCGACGACGCTGTCGATTTGATGCGCGAGCTCGACGAAGACACTCAGGAAGAAATTCTTTCGCATATTGAAGACGTGGAGCAGGCCGGCGACATCGTCGACTTGCTGAAATACGACGAAGACACGGCCGGCGGCTTGATGGGTACCGAAATGATCGTGGTAAACGAGAATTGGAGCATGCCCAAATGTATCGACGAGATGCGCAAGCAGGCCGAAGACATGGACGAGATTTACTACGTCTACGTGGTCGACGACGACGAGCGCCTGCGCGGCGTGCTGCCGCTTCAACGGCTGATTACCAACCCGTCGGTGTCGAAAATCAAGCACGTAATGAAAAAAGACCCCATTTCGGTACGCGACAGCGACAGCATCGAGGAAGTAACCGAGACGATCGAAAAATACGACCTGGTAGCCCTGCCCGTGGTCGACAGCATCGGCCGGCTGATCGGCCGGATCACCATCGACGACGTAATGGACGAGGTGCGCGAACAACACGAACGCGACTACCAGTTGGCTTCAGGTATCTCGCAGGATGTGGAAACCTCCGATAATGTGTTTACCCAGACGGCCGCCCGCCTGCCCTGGTTGCTGATCGGGATGATCGGCGGATTGGGCAATTCCGTCATCCTGGGCGGATTCGAGGGAAACCTGGCGGCTAATCCGAAAATGGCGCTTTTCATTCCGCTGATCGGCGGAACGGGAGGAAACGTAGGCATTCAGTCGTCGGCTATCGTGGTGCAGGGGCTGGCCAACAATACCCTGAAAGAAGGCACCATTGTGCCGCAAATCCTGAAAGAAGCCGTCGTTTCGCTTATCAACGCCAGCATCATCAGCCTGGTGGTATTTGTCTACAACTTTTTCATGTTGGGCGACCGGGGCATTACGGTATCGGTTTCCCTCAGTTTGTTTGCCGTGGTGATGTTCGCCAGCGTATTCGGCACCTTGGTTCCGATGACGCTCAACCGGCTGAAGATCGATCCCGCCATCGCCACCGGCCCCTTTATCACCATTACCAACGATATTATCGGCATGTTGATCTATATGTCCATTTCTTCGGTGCTGGCGTAAGGAGAAGCTACCCCTTCGCTGCCGGCGGCCCCTACTTATTGTATTTTTTTTCTACAAGCGAAAAATACATGCCGATGCAATCCGAATTTCATGCCGGTGTAATGAAAATTTCATAGGCATCCATTTTCGATTTCATCGGCATCCGTTTCGGGCTGGTTGCGGATGTTTTCATAATATCCTGTATATCAATAAAATAAAGAGCAGGGTGTTGTCGCCTTTCCGCAGCTTGTGCTTATTGTATTTTTTTTCGTTTGCAACACCTGCGTAACCGGCCTTTTTGAACGGTTTTTTCCTTTGTTTTTCCGCCTCTTTTTTGCGTTCTCCCCTTTCCTCTTTCTTCCGCTCTGGCGTTTGCCCATCTGTTAAACATTGCTTAATAGCATATGTTGTAGAACATATTTATGGAATAGTCTTTACCTTTGCGGCCGGTTACGGATTTTACTCCGGTTATAAATAGTTTACACCCGGCTATAAATTAATGTAAAGACCTATGTTGACGGAAGTCTTTTATATCCTGTTTTTCTATTTCGCAGGAGAATTTATCAGTTATCTTATCGACGGCTTTATTCCCGGCAGCGTTATCGGCATGATCCTGCTTTTCCTCGCCCTGGCTTTTAAAAAGGTGAAGCCGGCCAACGTGAAACGTATCTCTACCTACCTGACCCGGTATATGGGCTTGTTTTTCATTCCGGCCGGTGTCGGGCTGATGACGGCGGCCGGCGTTCTTTCCGAATATTGGGCCGTTATCCTGACGGCTTCGGCGGTCAGCACCGTGCTGGTGATTGCCAGCGTAGCCTGGATTCAACAAAAAATGGAGAAACAAAACTAAGCAATCATGCACCATCTGGCTCATTCCGAACTCTTCGCCTTAACATTGGTGGCAGGCACCTACCTGGCCGCCGGCGCGTTGTATAAAAAGGTGCGTTTCTGTCTGTTGCACCCGCTGCTTACTTCCATTGTGGTCATTATCGCCGTGCTGGAAATCCTGGGGATACCTTACGAATCGTTTCGCCGGAGCAGCCACTTGATTCATTTTCTGCTCGGTCCTTCCGTGGTCGCGCTGGGCTATGTGCTGTACGAGCAAATGAGGTATCTCAAGGGAAACGTAGTCTCTATCCTGACTTCCGTTTTCGTAGGGGCCGTGGTGGGTATCGTCAGCGTGATGCTGATCGGCAAACTGATGGGGGCCGATGCGGCCCTGATCGCCACCCTTCAACCCAAATCGGTTACGACGCCTATCGCTATGGGGATTGCGGAAAAGGCCGGAGGCATTCCGTCGCTGACGGCGGTGATTGTGGTGGCGGTCGGGATTTTCGGCAGCATCGTAGGGCCGGTGGTGATGAAGGTGTTGGGCATCGAAAGCCGGATTGCCAAAGGGTTGGCCTTGGGAGCTTCGTCTCACGGCGTAGGTACGGCGGCGGCTATCCAGATCGGTGCGGTGGAAGGGGCCCTCAGCGGCCTGGCCATCGGATTGATGGGGATTATGACGGCGGTGCTGGTACCGGTGATCGGCCTGATTTCGAGCTTATGCTGATGCCCGGCCGCGCGGCCCTGCGCTTTGCGGCCAGGGAAGTGCAGGGCAGCCTGAAGGCAGGGAATCTTTAGCGGCGGCGGCGAAAAAACGCCTGCATTTCGGCTGCGCATTCGTCTTCTAATATGCCTTTTTTTACTACGGCTTTCGGATGAAAGGCCTGGGGCGCGAAACGGCTGAATCCTCTTTTCTCGTCGGAAGCGCCATATACGATTTCGCTCAGTTGCGCCCATCCGATGGCGCCGGCGCACATTACGCAGGGTTCTACCGTGACATATAAGCTGCACCCGGTCAGATACTTCGCGCCCATGAGGCCTGCGGCGGCGGTAATGGCCAGCATTTCGGCATGGGCCGTTACGTCGTTCAATCGCTCCGTCTGGTTGTGCGCCCGGGCAATAATCCGGCCGCCGGCTACGACTACCGCGCCTACGGGCACTTCCCCCTCGGCGGCCGCGGCGCGCGCTTCGGCGAGGGCTTGCCGCATATAATAGGTATCGTCCAACGGATTCATCGGCGCATTTCGTTTTCGTTAAAAAGCGTCGGATAATCTTCTTCCAGCGTTTTGAGGATATGCGAAAGAATGGTTTCCCGGTACCAACGGGATTTGTTTGCGATCTTATAGCGCGAAAGGTAGCGTTTGACCGCTTTATGCTCTTCGTCGTTGAGCATGAAGGTGATCTTGTGTACCCGGGGATGATGGGGCTGGGCAGACGAATATTTCCTTTCGTGTTTCATCGGATGCAAATGTACGCGGGAATGACCGAATAAAAAAGAAAATAAGTATATTTGTGCAAACGAACGCTATGGCAGAACGCAACGATACCGGCCGTGCCGGAGAAGAACAGGCCCGGCAGTACCTGGCGGAAAAGGGCTACCGTATCCTGCACGCCAACTGGCGGTGGCATCGGTACGAACTCGACATCGTGGCCCTGCACGAGGGTTGTCTGGTCGTGGCGGAAGTAAAGACCCGGGCCGCCGATTGCCTGGTGTCGCCCGAGGAGGCGGTAGATAAAGGAAAAATCCGACGGATCGTGGCGGCTGCCGATGCCTACGCGCGTCGTTTCGGCATCGAAGCGCCGGTACGTTTCGATTTGGTGCTGGTATGGAAAGAGGGGAGCCGTTTCCGCATCGAACAGGTGGAGGATGCTTTTTACGCGCCTCTTCGTTAAGGAGCCGTTTTCCGGTCGTTTTCCCAAGTCGTTACCTCAAGTCGTTTTTCCAAGGAGAATAAAAATAATATAAGGTATGAATATAGAAGATGCCCGGCTGTTTTGCCTTTCGCTGAAAAATACCATCGAATGCCTGCCTTTCGACGATGTGTCGCTGGTATTTAAAGTAGAAAACAAGATGTTTCTGTTGCTTCCGCTGGATGCGGCGGAGCCTTCCCTGACGGTGAAGTGCCATCCCGATTACGTGGAAGACTTGCGCGAACGCTTCCGGGCCGTAGAGCCGGCTTTCCACTTCAATAAAAAATACTGGAACACGATTTATCTGGAGCGGGATATGCCCGACGATCAGATCAAACGGTGGATCTGCCATTCCTATCGGGAAGTGATCGCCAAACTGCCCCGGAAAATCCGCGATAATTATGCCGGCTACCTCGAATAAGCTGCCTCGTATCATCCGGCTGCCGGAAGCCTGTTCCACCAATGCCAGTTTGCGCCTTCTGTTGGAAAAGGAGCCGGAAAAACTGCCGGAGGGAAGCGTCGTACTGGCCGAGAAACAAACCGCGGGCCGCGGGCAGGCCGGCAATGTCTGGGAATCGGAGCCGGGCAAGAACCTGACGTTCAGCGTGGTGCTATATCCCGACGGCATCCCGGCCAATCGACAGTTTCTTATTTCGCAAATCGTCGCCCTCAGCGTAAAGGAAACGCTCGATGCCTATGTAGAGGATATACGGGTGAAATGGCCCAACGATATTTACTGGCGCGACAAGAAAATTTGCGGCATACTGATCGAAAACGATCTGGCGGGCAATGTGATGTATTGTTCCCTTGTCGGTATCGGCATCAACCTCAATCAGGAAGTTTTTCACAGTGACGCGCCCAATCCCGTATCGCTTTGCCAGCTTACGGGGCAGACGTACGACAAGGAGCAGGTGCTGGGCCGGTTTCTGGATCGTCTCTATGCTTATTATCTGTTGCTCTTACAGGAAAAATATGCCCAGATAGACATGCGCTATCGCCGGGCCTTGTACCGGGGCGAAGGTTATTTCCGCTATGCGGATGCCGGGGGAGCTTTCGAGGCTTGCATACGCGAAATCGAAACGACGGGTCATCTGGTATTGATGCTTCGCGACGGAAGCCTGAGGCGGTATGCTTTTAAGGAGGTGCGGTGTTTGCCGTAGGCTGCTCGGGATATTTTTCTTATGGAATGAAAAAAGGGATATATCCCTTGAACCCCGGTAGGGGAAACATTTCCTTCCCGGCGGCGACCGCAAGAAAAGCTTTTCCCGGAAATAAGGGAGCGCCTCCGATCTTCCGCTGAAGACGGGGCGCCCTTAAAGTTAGGAATAAGGTCGTGGTTCATTTAGTTCTGCCGGCAAATATACCGGCCTCTTATTACAAACCTGTTACAGGGGGATTAAGTTTAAGAAACTAATTTATTTTTTTAAACGGCCTGTTCGCAGGGTTGTCCATTTTGTTGTCGTCGAGGGTCGGAGCGGCTTTTCGCGTCTATCCCTTAGCTCCTTATTTCCGCCGGATAGCCCCTTGTCTTCCTTGCCGAGCGAAGTGGTCCGGCTCCCGAATTCCTCTCCCTCCGGCCGGCGAAAAAATCAAAACAGTTTCTAAAGAATCCTCTTTTTTTATATTATTTGCAACTCCCGGATTTATTCCTACATTTGTAGGAATAGAAACAAACATCATACAAATACATCACACTATGGTTCCATACAAACGTATCCTTCTCAAACTGAGCGGCGAATCGCTGATGGGAGGAAAACAATACGGCATCGACGAAACGCGCCTGGCCGAATATGCGGCGCAAATTAAAGAAGTAGCCGAAATGGGCGTGCAGATCGGCATCGTCATCGGGGGAGGCAATATTTTCCGCGGGCTGAGCGGGGCATCGAAAGGTTTCGATCGCGTAAAAGGCGATCAGATGGGGATGCTGGCTACCGTTATCAACAGCCTGGCGCTCAGTTCTGCGCTGGTAGCGCAAGGAGTGAAAGCCCGGGTGCTCACGGCCATCCGGATGGAGCCTGTCGGCGAATTTTACAATAAATGGCGGGCTATCGAATTGCTGGAACAGGGCAACGTAGTGATCATGTCGGGGGGCACGGGCAATCCCTTTTTCACCACCGATACGGGTTCTTCGCTCCGAGGCATCGAAATCGAAGCTGACGTGATGCTGAAAGGAACGCGGGTAGACGGCATTTATACGGCCGATCCGGAAAAAGATCCTACGGCCGTGAAGTTTTCCGACATCACGTACGATGAGATTTATACCCGCGGGCTGAAGGTAATGGATCTGACGGCTACCACGATGTGTAAGGAGAACAACCTGCCCATCATCGTCTTCGATATGGATACGGTGGGCAATCTGAAAAAGGTGATGAGCGGCGAGCCCATCGGCACCCTGGTGCATAATTAAGCCCGACCGCTTGGCAGCCTCTGCCGGATTCCGGCAAAAAGACGAACGCTTCTTCCATAGGGGGAAGGCGCGTCTTTTTGCCGTTCCCTTTTTCTCTTGGTTCCGCCGTTTCTCGGTACTTCATTCTTGGTTTTTAACCGGCTAATACATGTTACCGTTTGCCTGATCTACCTATCTATGACAGTTTTCTGCCGTTCTAGCTTCTTCTGCCTGCTGCTTTCGTTGTGTATCCTGACCGGCTGCACGGGCCATTCGCATCCCGGGAAACGGGTGATCGGACTTTCCCAATGTATGCTGGACGACGCCTGGCGCCAGGCCATGATCAATGATATGCGTATCGAGGCTTCCAATTACGATAATCTGGAAATCGTTATCGAAGATGCCGGCAACGACAATGAAACTCAAATCCGCCAGATCCGCGAGTTGATCCGGCAAAAAGTGGATGTGCTCATTATCTCTCCCTACCAATCGGCTCCGCTCACGGCAGTGGCCGAAGAAGCTTACCGGGCCGGCATCCCGACCATTATTACCGACCGGAAGGTCAATACCGATTTATATACTACGTTCGTGGGCGCGAATAATTACGAGATAGGCCGCGCGGCCGGAACCTATGCCTCGCGTTATCTGCCTCCGGGCGCGGTGATCCTCGAAATCTGGGGGCTGGCCGAAACGTCGCCGGCCCAGGAACGGCATCAGGGGTTTGTCGACGCGCTGCTCGACCGGAGCGATCTGGTATACCGGAAAATAGCGGGGCAATGGCTGTACGATACGGCGCGTGTGCAATTGCGGACGCTGGAGCGCCCTGAGGAAATCGATTTCGTATATTCCCACAACGATATGATGGCGATTGCCGCCCGGGAATATTTTACGGCCCGGGATTCCGTGAAGGGAAAAAAAATGAAAATCATCGGGGTCGACGCCGTGCCGGGAGCAGGCCTGGAGGCGGTGGAAGACGGACGTATCGACGCCTCGTTTATGTATCCTACCGGGGGCGAGCAGGTGGTACGCACGGCTATGCAGGTGCTGGAAGGCCGGCCGGTCGATCGTTTTATTCCCCTCGCTACCGCGCTGGTAGACCAGCCTACGGCCCGCACGCTGTTGTTGCAAGCCGGCCAGTTACAGAATTATAAGCAACGTATCGAAGCGCAGCGGGAGCGAATCGACCGGTTGGCCGGCCGGTTTCGTTTTCTTGCCAATTCGTTGTGGGTAATTTCGGTGTTGATGATCGGGTTTGTCTTGCTTTCGGCCTACGTGGTGCATATCAACCGGAAAATCCGCCAGGCCAATGCCGCGCTGAGGGAAACCAACCGCAAAGAAGAGGAACAGCGCAGGAAATTGATAACGTTGAACGCCGAGATTAAGGAGGTGACGGCCCAGAAATTGCAGTTTTTTACCAATGTGTCGCACGAGGTGCGTACTCCGCTTACGTTGATTCTGGCCCCGCTCGACCGGTTGGTCGGTTTATTGCACGATTCGCCTTACCGGGCCGACCTGGAGCTTATCCGGAAAAACGCCGGACGACTGCTTAGGGTAATCAATCAGATGCTGGACTTCCGGAAGGTGGAAAACGAGCGGGAGAGCCTGAAAATCAGGGAGGCCGATCTGGTAGCTTTTGTAGCTGAAGTGAAGTCGTATTTCGACAGCATGGCTCAGGTACGCGATATTACCTATACGTTTCAGGCTTCTTCCAAACCTCTTTTGGTCTGGTTCGATCCCGAGCTGATGGAAAAAGTATGGGTCAATCTGCTTTCCAATGCCTTTAAGTTTACTCCCCCGGGGGGCAGGGTGAGCATCGGCGTGGAGGAAGAGGGCGAGAAGGTGCTTGTCCGGGTGAAAGACACCGGGTGCGGTATCTCTTCGGAGAATCTGCCTTATCTCTTCGATCGTTTTTATACGGGCAACCGGGCGGAGGGGACGGGTATCGGGCTGCATCTGGTAAAAGCCTATGTCGGGATGCACGCTGGCCAGATCGACGTGGAAAGCCGGCCGGGCGAAGGAACCCTGTTTACGATAGGGCTGCGGAAAGGCAAGGCGCATTTTGCGGGCGGCCTGGTCACCGAATTGCCCGTATCGCCTCTGGCCTACGAGGCTTCTACCCTCGACGATACCGAGGAAAAAGCGCTTCTGGCGGCTAGGTATCCTTATACCGTGCTGGTGGTGGAAGACGACGGCGAGGTACGGGCTTATCTGGAAAAGGAATTGGGCGAGAATTTCCGGGTGCTGGCGGCGGCCGACGGGAAGGCGGCATTGAGAATCGTGGAGGAAGAAGAGGTTTCGTTGGTGCTGAGCGATGTGATGATGCCGGAAATGAACGGTTTCGAGCTTTGCCGCACGTTGAAGACTCGTCTGTCGTCAAGTCATATTCCGGTTATTCTGCTGACGGCCCTTTCCGACGAGCGGCAGAAAAGGTACGGTCTGTCGGGGGGAGCCGACGGGTATATCCAGAAACCTTTTCAGGTGAATTATGTAAAGCTGCGTATGATCCGCCTGCTGGAAGAGCGTCGGCGCGTGAGGGAGCAGTTGCTGCATAAATTGCAACAGAACAGCCTTTTGCTGGCCGAGCCGGGAAAGGTGGAGAACATAGACGACGTATTCCTGGGCAAGTTCATGGCGCAGATCGAAGCGGTGTATGCCGATTCGGACTATAATGTGGAGAAACTGAGCGAGACGCTCGGTTTGTCGCGGGGGCATCTGCACCGCAAAATCAAAGAGCTGACGGGAATTTCGCCGGTGGATTTTCTGCGCAATTATCGGTTGGGAAAAGCGGCGGAACTGCTCCGGCAGAAAAAATTTACCATCAGCGAGGTGGCCTACCGGACCGGTTTTACCTCGCCTGCTTATTTTGCGAAATGCTTTAAGGCGGTTTACCATACCACGCCTACCGAATTTCAATAACCTTGCGGGGGGCCGGCGAATGTTCCGGCATACGTGCCTGCGTGGTTTTCTTTCTGGCCGGCTTTTTTCATTGCCGGGTTTTTCTTCTGAATGGCATTTTTCCGGTTCGCGGGTCGTTTCTTTTTCGGATAGGTTGTTGTTCCGCTTCCTATTCTTGCCTGCTTTGCCTTTTCTTCTGCAATTTTCGTTTTCTGCTTCTGTGCGGCATGCGTTTCTCCTGTCAGTGTGTTTTTCTTCCTCTCTTTTTCCCGCCCGGCCGGCAGCTCGGGGCCGAAAAGTGGAAACGGCCTGTTGTCACATTTGTATCCTCGCTGTAACATTTGTCATATCCGCCTGATTTTTTGCAGTTTGTGCGACCATTTTAATCAACCTTCCTTCATTTGTTATCGGGTGGCGGCGGCGGCGAATCTACCTTTGCCGTATCGGAATTAAATCGAAATCAAACGGAATCATTCATTGTTAAATTAAATCATTTATGCTCATGAAAACTTTGCTACTTTTCAAATGGAGTGCCTGGATCGTGCTGCTCTGTTTCGCCCAGCTTCTGCACGCGCAACAGATCGACGTAAAGGGAACGGTCATCTCGGCCACGGACAACTTTCCCGTGATCGGGGCTTCGGTAATTGAAAAAGGAACCACCAACGGAACCATTACCGATATGGATGGCAACTTTACCCTCTCGGCTCCCCGGGGAGCAATTATACAGATTAGTTATATCGGGTTTGTCACCCAGGAACTGGCGGCCGCCGCGGGAGCGATGAATATCGTATTGAAAGAAAATACCCAGGCTCTTTCCGAAGTCGTGGTCACGGGTTATTCTTCCCAGAAAAAGGCCGACCTGACGGGCGCGGTGGCCGTGGTGAAGATGGGCGACATCAAAGACATCAACAACAGCAATGCCGTACAGTCGTTGCAAGGCCGCGTGCCGGGTATCCATATTACCAATACGGGACAGCCCAATGGTGACGTGGATGTAAAGATTCGCGGCGTGTCCACGCTGGGCAACAGCAAGCCGCTGTATATTATCGACGGGGTGCCGAGTACGCGCTCGATGAACGAGATCGCGACTTCCGACATCGAGTCGATTCAGGTGCTGAAAGATGCTTCCGCCGCCAGCATCTACGGTTCGCGGGCCGCCAACGGGGTGATTATCGTGACGACCAAAAAAGGAAAGGCCGGCGGCACGCATGTGGATTTCCGCGCTTCGCTGACGGCCCAGCAATGGCAGCGTTCGATCGATCTGCTCAATGCCAACCAGCGGGGAGCCATCCAGTGGCAGGCGGCGATGAACGACGGCAACGATCCGAATTTCGGCGATTATTCCTTCCGGTGGCATACCGGCGGCAACGGTTATCCGGTATTGGACGAAGTGATTATTCCCGAGTTTCTGAAAGTGGGCGACCAGGAGGTGATGCGGGCAGCCGATACCGATTGGGTGAAAGAAATCAGCCGCACCGGGTTTACGCAAAACTACAATGTGACGGTGACTAACGGGAATGAAAAAGGGCGGGCTCTGTTTTCGGCGGATTATTACGGTAATAACGGAACGGTGAAGGGAACGTATTTCAACCGCATCACGGCCCGAATCAACAGCGATTACAAGCTGTTCGACGACCGGGTGACGATCGGGGAAAACCTTTCGCTCTCGAAAACGCGCAATTCTTCGCTGGAAGGGAGAGATTTGCAGGATCGGGCCCGGCTTATCCAACCGCTGGTGCCGGTGCATTCGCTCGACGGCGGCTGGGGCGGCCCGAGCAGCCATATGAGCGACCGCCAGAATCCGGTGCGCCTGATCGAGGATAATAAACAGAATCATCAGGACGTGTTCCGCCTCTTCGGCGACATCAACCTGAGCGTGGAGATTCTGAAGGGCCTGACTTTCCGTTCGAAGCTTGGACTCGATTACACGGGCTACTGGAAACGGGATATGCAGAAGACGTATACATCGGGTTACCTGTCGGAGAAAACGGCCAAACTGGATACCTATTCCAATTACGGGGGCAACTGGATTTTGAGTAATACGCTGCAATATAAATTCGACTGGGGCAAAAGTAGTTTCGATGTGCTGGCAGGGCAGGAAATGATGAAATACAAATTGGAAGAGATGTCGGGCGGACGCGACGGCTTCCTGCTGGAAACGGAAGATTATATGTATCTGAATGCCGGCGAGAATAATTTCCGTAACGGCGGAAAAGCCGATTCCTATGCCTTGTCATCCTTCTTCGGAAAAATCAACTATAGTTACAATAATAAATACCTGGCTTCGGTGACGCTTCGCCGCGACGGTTCCTCCCGGTTCGGTACCAACAACCGCTGGGGTACGTTCCCCGCCTTCTCCCTGGGCTGGCGGCTCAGCGAAGAAGCCTTCTTTGCGAAAGCCAAGACAATTGTTTCCGATCTGAAACTGCGCTACGGCTGGGGGAAAACCGGCAACCAGGAAACCAGCAGCGACGGGATAATTTACAATTATGCGGCTTACGGTCTGTACGAAGCTCGTTATTATACCGATCCCACCTGGTCGCGCGACCAGGGCACGGCTTACGACATCACCGGCGCGGGACAAGGCCAGTTGGCATCGGGTTTCCTCCGCACGCAACGCGCCAACCCCGATCTGAAATGGGAAGCCACCACGCAGCATAATGCCGGCATCGATTTCGGGTTGCTCGACCAAATGTTTACCGGTTCGCTCGATTACTTTTTCAAAAAGACCGACGATATTCTGGTAAAGCCGCCTTATATCGCTACCATCGGTTTCGGCGGCGACCGCTGGGTGAACGGGGCCAGCATGGAGAACAGCGGGGTGGAGTTTATGCTTACCTACCAGCATACGATCGGCGAGGTCGACCTGACGGTGACGGGGAATATCGCTACCTACCGCAATAAGATCACCAAATTGCCGGCAGACGTGATCAATTCGTATCCCGGCAACGGCAACGACCAGACTATTCTGGGGCGGCCCTGGAAATCGATTTTCGGTTATGTGGCCGACGGGTTGTTCCAATCGGAAGAAGAAGTGCAAGCCCATGTCGGCCAACCGGGGAAAGGAGTAGGGCGTATCCGCTACAAAAATCTCGATGGAAACAATGAAATCAACGATGAAGACCGTACCTGGCTGGGCGTGGAAGATCCCAAATTCCTGTACGGATTGAATATCAGCGCGAGCTACAAACAGTTCGATTTCTCGATGTTCTGGAACGGGCAGGTCGGCTCGCATGCCTATAACGATCAGAAAGGATATACCGATTTCTACGGTTTCTTCGGCGGACAAAACTACGGAGCCCGTTTGCTGGATGCCTGGCGGCCGGATCATACCGACTCGACGATTCCCGCCGTTTCGGCCAGCGATGTCAACAACGAGCAGCGCCGTTCCAGCTATTTCGTGGAGAATACCTCTTTCCTCAAACTGGCGAATTTCGAAATCGGGTACCGGCTGCCCGATCGCTGGATTCAACCGGCCAAGATGCAGAGCGCGCGAATTTATCTCTCGGGTCAGAATTTGCTGACGATCAAGAAAGGCTGGGGCGACAACGCTTTTACCGGCGTCGATCCGGAAACGCCCAACCTGGCTTACCCGGTGCCCCGCGCTTTTACTTTCGGTGTTAACGTATCATTCTAAAAACCATTTAATACAAGCAATCTTATGAAAACTTTCCATTATATAACCGTGGCAGCCGCTTTGCTGCTTTCGCTCTCCGGTTGCGATTCCTTCCTCGATGAATCGCCTAAAGGAAGCGCCGATTCCGACGATTTGAATGACGCCCAGAATATAGAAAAGATGGTGATCGCCGCCTATTCTTCGCTGGGAAACGATAATTACCAGGAAGGAATGAACGCTCTCTGGCCCTATGGCGACCTGCGTAGCGGAGATGCCTATAAGGGCGGGGCCGGCCCCGGCGACGTGGGCGATTTCAACACCTTCGAAACCTTTGTCTATATGCGCGACGACGTGAATTACCTCGATTTGAAATGGTATTCGCAATACATCGCCATCGCCCGTGCCAACGACGCCTTGGGCCGGATCATGCTGGCTTCCCAAGAGACTTATCCCAAGAAAAAAATCCGGGAGGCCGAAATGCGGTTCCTCCGCGCCCATTATTATTTCGAGCTTAAAATATTGTTCAAACAGATTCCGTGGGTGGACGAAAACGACAAGCAGGAAGAGTATATCAATATTTCGAATGTGGAATATACCGACCGGCAGCTCTGGGAGATGATTATTGCCGAATTCCGGTATGCGGCCGACAACCTGCCCGATACCAACGACGATCTGGCCCGTGCCAATAAAGGGATGGCGAAAGCTTATCTGGCCAAAGCGCTTTTGTATGCCGCTTACGAACAAGATGAAAAGCATAATGTGGTGAATATCGACCATTCGAAATTGGAAGAGGTGGCACGTCTTTGCCGCGAGCTTTCGGGCCGGTATACGCTGGCTTCCGACTTTGCCGACAACTTTCTGTGTGAAACGGAAAACGGCCCCGAGTCGATTTTCGCCGTACAGTTCTCGCACAACGACGGAACCTTGCGGGGCCGGCTGGACTGGGGTGCGATGCTGAACTACCCGATGAATCCGGAATACGGCTGCTGCGGCTTTCACCAGCCCACGCAGAATATGGTGAATGCTTTCCGAACCGACGAAAACGGATTGCCACTATTCGACACCTTCAACGACCGCAGCCTGGAAACGGCCGACGACGTGTTGGATAACCCTGTCGATCCGCGTTTGATGCACACGGTAGCCATTCCGGGCGCTCCCTACAAGTACGATCCCGAATTTATTTTCGATGTGAGCTGGACGCGCCAGGCATCTACCTACGGTAATTTCATGTCGATGAAGGAAACCGTATTGCCCGATTGTCCTTGTTTCGCTTTCGCCGCTCCCTTTATGTCGAGTTCGAAAAACCGCGATATTATTCGCTATGACGACGTGATTTTATGGCAGGCCGAGGCTTTGATCGAGCTTGGCCGCCCGGACGAGGCCTTGCCGCTGATCAACGCCATTCGCCGGCGGGCCGCCGCGAGCACGGCCAGGCTGGTCGACGTGCAAGGCGATGCTACAGGCAAATTCCGTATCGAGGAGTATCAGCCCGGGGTGAACTGCCCGGCCTGGACTCAGGAGTTCGCCCGGAAAGCCTTGCGCTGGGAACGCCGTCTGGAATTTTCGCAGGAAGGGTTTCGTTTTTTCGACCTGGTGCGCTGGGGCATTGCCGCCGAAACGGTCAACGAATACCTGGCCGTGGAAAAAACGCGGCGGGGGAGTTATCTGAGCGAAGCCAAATTTACGAAAAACCGCGACGAATATTTCCCCATCCCGAAGAATCAGATTAACTTTAGCAAGAAGTTGTATCAACAAAATTACGGATGGTAACCTGTCCGGTTGGCGAATAAATAAGAAATCGTACCATGAAACGTATAGCCTTATATCTCCTGACGGCCGCCGCTCTGGCAGGCGGCTGTACGGGAAAAAAGAATGCAACCGTCGCTACCGGAGAGCAAACCTCCGCCCTCTATAGCGAGCCTTACCGCCCGCAAATTCATTTTTCGCCTGCCTCGGGCTGGATGAACGATCCCAACGGTATGGTCTGTTATGAAGGCGAATACCATTTGTTTTTCCAACATTACCCCGAAGCCTCCGTCTGGGGCCCCATGCACTGGGGGCACGCCGTCAGCCGGGATCTGGTACATTGGCAGCAACTTCCCGTCGCCCTTTCTCCCGACAGCCTGGGGTATATCTTTTCCGGCAGCGCGGTAGTCGACTGGAAAAACACTTCCGGGTTCGGCACGGCCGACAACCCGCCGCTGGTGGCCTTCTTTACCTACCATAATCCGGATATTCAGCAGGCCAAAGGGATAGACGTGGAATCGCAGGCTATCGCCTACAGCACCGATAAAGGGCGCACCTGGACGAAGTACGCCGGAAATCCGGTGATCGAAAACCCGGGCATCCGCGATTTCCGCGATCCGAAAGTATGTTGGCACGAACCTACCCGGCAGTGGGTAGCGGCGTTGGCCTGCGGGGAAGAAATACGCTTTTACGCTTCGCCCGATTGCAAAAACTGGGCTTACCTGAGCAGCTTCGGCCGGGGGCGCGGCAGCCACGACGGGGTATGGGAATGCCCGGATTTGTTTCCGCTTCCGGTAAACGGCTTGGAAGAAATCAAATGGGTGCTTACGGTGAATATCAATCCGGGCGGCCCGTCCGGGGGGTCGGCTACCCAGTATTTCGTGGGCGATTTCGACGGGCGGCGGTTTACCTCCGATCAGAAAAAGACGCTTTGGGCGGATTACGGAAGGGATAATTATGCGGGCGTTACCTGGTCGGACGGCCCGGACGGACGCCGGATTTTTATAGGCTGGATGAACAACTGGCAATATGCCGGCGAGAAACCTACCCGGCTTTGGAGCGGAGCCGCCATCTTCCCGCGCCGTTTAGGGTTGGATAAGGTAGAGGATATGTATCTGCTCACTTCCGCTCCGGTGGAGGAGCTGAGCGAGCTGAAAGGAGAAACCGTGCGGATCGAAAATCAAAAAATCGACGGCGTGTACTCGCTTTCGGAATCCCTTCCTTTCGCCCAGGCGCCTGTCGAGCTGAAACTGACTTTCGACCAGTCGTGCAATACGCAGATGTCGTTTGCTTCCCGCTACGGAGTGAGGCTGAAAAACACGAAAGGCGAGTACATTGCGGTGGGATACGATAATGTAGAGAAATTCTTTTATGTCGACCGGACAAACGCGACCGGCGAGGTCTTTTCCGACAAATTTGCTTCCGTGCAAACGATCCCTTATATCGTGCATACGTCTCAGGTGGAATGGACGCTGCTGATCGATGTCGCTTCGCTGGAATTTTTCACGGCCGGCGGCCGGGTGGCCGTCACCGATGTGTTCTACCCGTCGGAACCTTTCCACCAAATCGAAGTTTTTACTGAAAACGGCCTGATTACCGTGGTGGAAGGAAGTCTGACGGAATTGAAATCCATTTGGAAAAACGAAAAAATAGAGATAAACCGATAATCCGATAAAAAGATGAAACCGATTAAAAAATATGTTTGTTTAGCTTGTATGGTTGCAAGCTTTACGTTGCTAACGGGAAATGCCGCGGCTCAGACTGCCGGCAATCTGGAAATCCGCCATCTGGGGGAAGGCCAGAGCATCGTGCGGGTGGAATCGCCTTCGCGCTATCTGTTGTTGCCGGTGCAGGAAACTTCTCCGGAGTCGAAATTGTATATGATCGTCGACAACGACGTGGTAAAAACCCTGAACGTGCGTTTGGCCGCCGACCGGGTAGACTATTTCGTGCCGGTCGACCTGGCAGGCTATGCCGGCAAAAACGTTTCGTTCAATTTCCAGTTGACGCCCGAAGCATCGGTATGCTGGAAGGAGATGAAACTATCCGATCAGTTCGATACAGCCAACCGCGAATCCTTCCGCCCGGTTTACCATTTCTCGCCGGCTTACGGCTGGATGAACGATCCGAACGGCATGGTTTATAAAGACGGAGAGTATCATTTGTTCTACCAATATAATCCGTACGGGTCGATGTGGGGAAATATGCACTGGGGGCATGCCGTCACGCGCGACCTGGTACATTGGGAACATCTGCCGGTAGCCATCAGTCCCGATGCCCTGGGCACGATCTTCAGCGGGAGCTGCGTGGTCGATACACACAATACGGCCGGGTTCGGCGCGGGGGCGATCGTGGCGTTTTACACCTCGGCCAGCGACCGCCAGGTACAAAGCATGGCTTACAGCCTCGACAACGGACGTACTTTCCGCAAATACGACCGCAACCCCATCCTGACCTCTACCCACCGCGATTTCCGCGATCCGAAAGTGTTTTGGCATGCCGATACGCAAAAGTGGATCATGGTGCTGGCCGTCGGGCAGGAGATGCAGTTTTATTCCTCTCCCGACCTGAAAGAATGGACGTATGAAAGCAGTTTCGGCGAAGGCCAGGGCGCGCATGCCGGCGTATGGGAATGTCCCGACCTGATCGAGCTGCCGGTGGAAGGCACCGAATTGAAAAAATGGGTATTGCTTTGCAATATCAACCCCGGCGGCCCGTTCGGCGGTTCGGCCACCCAGTATTTCGTGGGTTCGTTCGACGGGAAAAACTTTGTCAACGAATCGCCGGCCCTGACCAAATGGATGGATTACGGCAAGGATCATTATGCGGCCGTAACCTGGAGCGACGCTCCGCAAGGACGCAAAATTTCCCTGGCCTGGATGAGCAACTGGGAATATGCGAATCAGGTTCCTACCCTGCAATACCGCAGCGCGAACGCCGTGCCCCGCGATTTGAAGCTGTATACGCAAAACGGGCAGACCTACCTCGGCAGCACGCCTTCGCCCGAAGTGGAGGCCTTGCGCGGAAAAGCTCATAAGAAAGGGGCTTTCAAGGTAGATCGTTCCTATGAAATCAATCCCCTTCTTCCCTCCAATTCCGGTACGTATGAAATCATTATCAAATTCAAGAATCAGAATGCCGATGTGATGGGCTTCCAATTGTTCAATACGAAAGGGGAGGAAGTGGATATGTATTACAACTTGCTGGAAAACCGCTTCACGATGGATCGGCGCAACAGCGGGCAGACTGATTTCAGCAAAACATTCGCCGCCGTCACTTCGGCCCCCGCCGCCCCCGAAAAGGAATACACCCTACGGCTGCTGGTGGATAAATCGAGCATCGAGGCTTTCGACGGCAGCGGCCGGATGGCGATGACCAACCTCGTCTTCCCCGCAGAGCCTTACAACCGGATCAGCTTTTATGCCAAGGGCGGATCGTATACGGTGACTTCGCTGACCGTTTACAAACTGGGATCAAACTAATTTATTAAAATCGATAGAGCATGGAAAAGAATAAACCTGTCGTCGTGGGAATCGGCGAATTATTATGGGACGTGCTGCCTACCGGGAAAAGAGCCGGAGGCGCCCCGATCAATTTTGTTTACCACGCTACCCGGATGGGTGCCGAAGGGTATGCCATCAGCGCGGTAGGCAACGATGTGTCCGGAACGGAGATTATCCAGGAACTCGACAAAAACCAGATTATCAGCGAATATATCAGCACCGTGGAATATCCCACCGGCAGCGTGATGGTGGAATTGCAAAAAGGCATTCCCACTTATACGATTATCGAAGGCGTGGCCTGGGACCATATTCCCCTTACCCAACCGGCCATCGACCTGATGAAACGAGCCGACGCGGTTTGCTTCGGAACCTTGGCCCAGCGTGCGCCCGAATCGCGTGCTACCTTGCGTACCTTGCTTTCCTATATGCCGGAAGAGGCGTTGCGTTTTTTCGACATCAATATCCGCCAGTCGTATTACTCGAAAGAGCTGATCGAAGAACTGCTTGAACAAGCTAATATATTCAAAATAAACGATGAGGAATTGGAAATGCTCCGGCCTATGTTCGGTTTGGAAGGCAGTACGGAAGAAGTCTGCCGCCAATTGATCGGACGGTATAACCTGCGTTATCTTATCCTGACGGCCGGCGCCGATTTCAGTACCATCTATTCGCCTACCGAAAGCTCTACCCTTTCCACCCCCAAAGTGAAAGTAGCCGATACGGTGGGGGCGGGCGATTCCTTTTCCGGCGCTTTCGTTTATTCCCTATTAACCGGCAAGTCGCTTCGCGAAGCCCACCGGAAAGCTGTCGAAATTGCCGCTTTCGTGTGTACCCAAAGCGGCGCATGGCCGGCATACCCTAAAACCCTGCATGTATGAAAGCACAAAGTTTTTCCTGGAAATTAATCCCCGTGATGCTGGCGTTCTTCGCTATGGGGTTTGTCGATTTGGTAGGCATCGCCTCCAATTACCTGCAAGCAGATCTCGATCTGACCGATGCCCAGGCCAATATCTTCCCTTCGCTGGTCTTCTTCTGGTTTCTGATTTTTTCCGTTCCCACCGGCATGTTGATGAACCGCATCGGCCGGAAAAAAACGGTTTTGCTGAGTTTGGTCGTTACCTTCTTCTCGCTTCTGATTCCCATTTTCGACGACGGCTACTTGGTGATGCTGATTGCCTTTTCGCTGCTGGGCATTGGCAATGCGTTGATGCAAACCTCGTTGAACCCCTTGCTTTCGAACATCGTCAGCGGCGACCATCTGGCCAGTTCGCTTACCTTCGGTCAGTTTATAAAGGCCATCGCCTCGTTTCTGGCTCCTTATATCGCCATGTGGGGGGCTACGATGGCTATCCCTTCGTTCGGGTTGGGCTGGCGCGTCTTGTTTCCCGTTTACATGATCATAGCCGTGGTGGCCATCCTGCTGTTGGGCGCTACGCCGATCCGTGAAACGAAAGAAGAAGGCAGACCCTCTTCCTTCGCCGAGTGTATGAGGTTGTTGGGCAATCCCTTTATCCTGCTGTGTTTTATCGGCATCATGTGTCACGTGGGTATCGACGTGGGCACCAATACCACGGCTCCCAAGATTCTGATCGAACGGCTGGGCATGACCTTGGCCGAGGCGGGTTTCGCTACCAGCCTGTATTTTATTTTCCGTACGGCCGGCTGTTTGGCGGGAGCCTTTATTTTACGGAAAGTACCGCCTAAGGCGTTTTTCCTGGTGAGCGTTCTCTTGATGGTAGCGGCTATGGCGGGCCTCTTCCTCTTCCATACCAAAACGGTTATTTATGTTTGCATCGCCCTGATCGGTTTCGGCAACTCCAACGTTTTCTCCATCATTTTTTCGGAAGCCTTGTTATACCTGCCTTCCAAGCAAAACGAGGTATCGGGGCTGATGATTATGGGCCTTTTCGGAGGAACGATATTCCCGCTATTGATGGGCTTTGCTTCCGATATGTTCCGCTCCCAGAGCGGAGCGGTGGCCGTGCTTTCCATCGGCGTGGTTTACCTCTTGGCGCTCTGGCGGAAATTGAGGTAAGGGGAGGTCGCGGTACGTGACGTCTTTATAGCAAATAAAAAAACTCGTTTCCGTTTTTCAAGGAACGGAAACGAGTTTTTAGTTGGAAAAGCGGAAATGCTTGAATTCAAAACTGATAGCCTAGCGTAATCGAGGCCGTCCGGGTATGCACGTTGCCGGGTAGATTCAGCGTGGAGTGAATGCCGCATAAGCCCAGGTCATAGTTTATCGACAAGATAAAGTGATACACTTCGGCTGATAATCCGAAACGCAAGCCTGCGTCGAACCGGTCGAATGCGATTCGTTCCTCGGAGGTACCTGAATCTTTGCCTTTGAAGGGGTTCCATGTCTGGAATAAGAAGCCCGCAGGTTGAACAACCCCTTCTTCACTTACCTCCCCGCCAATGCCGCAGGCTATGAATACTCCCGCTTCCGGAACAAGGGCAATCTGCGGGGCTAACGGTATTTTATAACCGAAGGTACATGGTAGTTCGAGATAGGAAAGACGGATATTCATCCGTGGATAAACATCCCTATCCAACGGATTCAGAAGTCCGGTCGATCCTTTTACCGAGAAAAGCAGTCCGGTTTGCAATCTGTATTTTTCTTTCCAGGTATATTGTCCCGTCACGCCGGCTACCACACTATTTTTTATCTGACCGTCGGCATGATGCGAACCCAGCGTCAAATCCGATAAGTTCAGCCCGACTTGTACGCCTGTTTTCCATTGGGCGTAGATGTATCCAGGCGTGCCCAGACACCATAAGAAAGAAAGTAATAAAAGTATTCTTTTCATTGTTCCTATTTGTTATAAGTAATTAGCGAATGTTTATCGCAGCCTGGATTGCTCGGCGTTACATCTGAAACATTAAAAAATACCCCGTGAAAAAAATTATATGCCATGCCCATATTCCCCGTTTCCCGAGTTCGAGCCCGGTAATGTAAGCATACGGGTTGTTGATAGGGAGGTTGAGGGGTATGAAATTGAAATTCAGAAGGTATACCAAAGGAGGCCGTGAGACTTTCGTAATCGCCTGCGGAGCTATGGGTGCCGGGATAGGTTGAATCTATGTCGAATCCTGGTATGCGTATGGTTATATTGTCAATATGACATTGCGTAGTTTTTCTTCCCCACTTAGTGGATGCAGATCTTCTATATAATCCTCTTACGGTTATCTCCAAATAGAGCTGAGAATAATAACCCAGCCCATTAGAAGTCATTACATAATAAACCTTTGCAGAAGTTTCTACTCCATTTTTACCGTCTGCCGAATAAGACTTTGCGGGATATTGCACAACTAAATTTTGGTCTTCATTAACTTTGGTCAGTGGTTTCAAATTCATTATGGGCTTGTTCTCTGCATCGTAAAAATTAAGAGTGTTTCCTGTGAATTTATTTTTTACCCCTTGGACATAAAATAGGCCATCTTTGTTTGTAATACTTCTATATACCTGTCCTGAAATGATCGGGCATAAATTACCCTCTTCGTTTAAATACACAAAAGAGGTGTATTGTGCTACTAATTCGTTATAGGCCGGATTTTCTTCTTGCGTATATAGGGTGGATATTATGTCATCGGTAATAGTTCTATACGATTTAAAATTGTTGCATTCTTCCCAATCTTTAAATTCTTTTGGTGAAAGGGTTGAAAGATAGTTGGTTAGTAATAGAAAGTCATTGCCTGTTTCAAAGCAAAGGGCTCCTTCTTGGTTGACGTAATAAGAAATGTGCTCTTTAGGTATAGCTTTCGTTACGACAAAAGGTTCGGAGTCTGTGTTTTTTGTTATGTTCTCGTCAGTGCATGAGAGTAGAACGTACGAAAAAAAACAAATGTAAATAAGATAAATGGATTGTTTCATGACTTTTTGAGTTTAATATGAATAATCGGTGATTTTCTTTTAAGGCCATAAAACATAGACTCCTAAAGTCATCCTCTTTATAGAACTTAGATTACAAAGATACTGGAAAAATTGTGTTATTAGCGAAAATGAAATTAATAATATGGTTAAATAAATACAATTTGCATAATAAAGGTTAATATATACTCTAATCTCTGATAAGTAAACTTTATTTGTTAGAAAGGAATTTGTAAAATAGAAATCAGGTTAGTTTTTGGGGTGATGGAGCACAAAATGAATGAAGTAGGAAGGAAACGGCCTGGAGGGATTAAGTGACTTGGCATATAGGGTATATAAAAGATCAGATAAAAAGTTACCTTCACCGTTATATATTGTAAGGATTCCCGTGAACGTTGTGCCCGGGATGTTTGTTTCTATAGCGGGGAATCGTTTCGGCAAGGCGTAGAAACGGCGGCCTGTTTTATTTGCCAAGTTAAAAATCTTTATTACTTTTGCTTGACTAAAAGCATAGCCAACAAAAATATATATATCTTATGATCGATACCAAGCAATATGTACAGGCAGCCGAAGAGAAAATGACCTTCGCCATCGAGTACCTCGACGAACAATTGTCGCATATCCGCGCCGGAAAAGCCAACCCGAAAATTCTGGACGGCGTAAAGGTAATGTATTACGGAAGTTTAGTGCCCCTGAGCAACGTCAGTTCCATCAATACGCCCGATGCCAAGACGATTATCATCACCCCCTGGGAAAAGCCGATGATCAAAGAGATTGAAAAAGCAATCCTGAATTCGGAAGTAGGCATTACGCCCGAAAACAACGGCGAAATCATCCGTCTGGGCATTCCGTCGCTTACCGAAGAACGCCGCCGCCAACTGGCCAAGCAATCCAAGCAGGAAGCCGAAAGCGCGAAAATCAGCGTGCGCAACGCCCGCCGCGACGCCATCGAAGCCCTGAAGAAGAGCGTGAAAAACGACGGGGTGCCGGAAGACGTGGAAAAAGACGCCGAAGCGGAAGTACAGAAAATCCACGACAAGTATATCAAAAAGGTGGATGAACTGTTTGCTGCGAAAGAAAAAGAAATAATGACCGTTTAATCCGGGAAAGACGGCCGACAACAGAAAAACGGGCAGCAGTCCGGGAGGCGGTTGTCGGCCGACAACCGCCAATTCTGACTGCATGAAGGGATTAGTAATCAAAAACACAGGTAGCTGGTATACCGTCCGGACCGACGACGGACGGGAAATCGAAAGCAAGATAAAAGGCAATTTCCGCTTGAAGGAAATCCGTACCACCAATCCCATAGCCGTAGGCGACCGGGTGGAGATCGACATCAACAAGGAAGGGACGGCTTTTATCACCGCGATCGACGAACGGAAGAACTACATCATCCGCCGCGCTTCCAACCTTTCCAAGCAGTCGCATATCATCGCCGCCAACCTCGACCAGGCGATGCTCATCGTAACCGTCAATTATCCCATTACCACCACCGTATTCATCGATCGTTTCCTGGCTACGGCCGAAGCCTACCGGGTACCGGTAAAACTGGTATTCAATAAAATCGACCGGTATAACCGCGAAGATCAGGAATACCTGGAAGGGCTGATCAACCTTTATACCACCATCGGTTATCCCTGTTCCAAACTTTGCGCCGCCACCGGCGAAGGGCTGGACGCCTTCAAGGCTGATCTGAAAGACAAAATCACTCTTTTGTCGGGCCACTCGGGGGTCGGCAAATCCACGATTATCAATAAGCTGATACCCGGCGTGAATCTCCGCACGGGTACGATTTCCGAATACCACAACAAGGGAATGCACACCACCACCTTCTCCGAAATGATTCCGCTTCCCGAAGGCGGCTACCTGATCGATACCCCGGGCATCAAAGGCTTCGGCACCATCGAGATGGAAGGAGCGGAAATCTCCCACTATTTCCCCGAGATTTTCAAATTCTCGGCCGACTGCCGTTTCAACAACTGTTCGCACCGACATGAACCGGGATGCGCGGTGCTCCAGGCCGTACAAGATCATTATATCAGCGAATCGCGCTATAAAAGCTATCTGAGCATTCTCGACGACAAAAAGGAGAGCAAATATAGGGAAGAGTATTAAAGCCGACTTTTTCCGCAGAAGATAAAGCCGGCCGGTTGTGCCACGCGCCGCCCCTTCCTATACCGCCGGCAAGCTCATCCCCGTAATCTTCCGGTACAAATCCAGGGCATATACATCCGTCATGCCGGAAATATAATCCAGCACGCACTGGATTTTCCCGTAAGCCGTCGAAGCGTTCGTGTCGTATTGCTCGGGAATCCGTTGCAACAATAATTTGCTGTAGGCGTGGGTGGGGTTCATCACCGCCTCCGTCAGGCTGTCGATCAGATGGCTGAAAATATGGTACCCCGCTAGCTCGATGTCGAGCACTTCCTTGGCCCGGTAAATCTTCTGATAAGCCATGGCCGAACATGCTTCATAGGCTTCTTTCGCTTTCGGAGAAATCGTTTCGATCAGCGGCGTGCAGAACGTGCCGTCCAGCAAACCGGCCTCGTTTTCCAGAAAGGTAGCCGAACATTCGTCTACCAGCAACCCGATAATGCACGAGCGCAGGTAAGCGATCTGTTCGTTGGTATCGTCTACCATCCGCATTACCTGCGTAATATGCTCCAGCCGTTCCTCTTCGAAAAAGCCCAGCAACAACCGGATCGCCTCGTCGGTAGTAAGGATATGCAGTTTGCAGGCATCTTCAATATCCATGATCTGGTAACAAATATCGTCGGCCGCCTCTACCAGGTAGACCAGGGGGTACCGGATAAACCTTTCGCCCGCCCCCGGCTGGCATCCTATCCCTAATTCTTCGGCCAAACGCAGATACGTTTCCTCTTCCGACTGGAAAAAACCGAATTTCCCTTTCTTGCCCGCCTGGGTCGACGCATACGGATATTTGATAATAGACGCCAGCGTACTATAAGTTAACGCGAACCCGCCTTGACGCCGGCCGATAAACTGATGGGTAAGCAGGCGAACGGCATTGGCATTGCCTTCGAAACGCACGAAATCTTCCCACCGGCCGCCTTCTTCGCGTACTTTTTCTTCCAGCTTCCGGCCGTTCCCTTCCGAAAAGTAAGCCGAGATAGCCCGCTCTCCCGAATGGCCGAAAGGCGGATTGCCCATATCGTGCGCCAAGCAAGCGGCCGACACGATGGAACCTATTTCCGGAAAATTGACGCTACCCTCAGGGTACCGTTGCATCAACCCTTTGGCTACATTGTTTCCCAGCGACCGCCCTACGCACGATACTTCCAAGCTATGCGTCAAACGGTTATGAACGAAAATGCTTCCCGGAAGCGGAAAAACCTGCGTTTTGTTCTGCAAACGGCGGAAAGGCGAAGAGAAGATCAGTCGGTCGTAATCCCGTTGAAAGTCTGTACGTTCATGCTTGCGCTGATGATAGGCTTCCATTCCCAGCCGTTTGCCCGAAAGTAACTGTGTCCAGTTCATTATTTCATCTTTTGGTTCCATTTACAAATGTAGGAATTTATCGGAAAGCGAGGGAGTTAGGTAAGGAAATATATATTAAATGTAATTTTTCTTAGTTTTCATAGAACTAAAATAGGTCAACAAGTGTTATTTTAATGTTGTTAAGAAAAACCGGCTGTTATGTGGCCGCACACGCGTTAATTTTAGCATTTGCTGGTAATAATATCTATATAAATGTTATGAAATATTATTTTTTATGCTTAACTTTACACAGTTTTGCCTAAGAGGGCCATAGTTCTATGAAGACTTATTCATTAATTATAAGAAACAGATTGACTTATATCAAAAAATTGTACGAGATGAATTCATATTTATTAACTTGCCTAAACAATCTAGCTTTATGAGAAAGAGCTTACTGTTATTTGTACTGTTCTGTATCGGAACCTGTACAAGCGTGCTATGGGCACAGAAGAAAGTGAGCGGCGTTGTCACCGACAAAGATGCCAATATGCCGCTAATCGGAGCCAATGTCGTGGTAAAAGGCACGACCAACGGCACAGTAACCGACCTGGACGGGAAATATACCCTGGAAGTATCCCCGAGCGATGTGCTCCAATTCTCTTACCTGGGGATGGAAACCATTGAAGAACCTGTAGGCGACCGTACCGAAATCAATGTCGATATGGCCAGCGACAGCCAGAAAATCAACGAAGTAGTCGTTACCGCTATGGGTATCCAACGCAAAGCCAAGAGTTTGACCTACGCCACCCAGCAGGTAGGCGGCCAGGAGCTGACGCGCGCCAAGGATGCCAACTTAGTCAACGCCTTGCAGGGGAAAGCAGCCGGTATGGTGATTACCCCCAATGCTACCGGAGCCGGCGGCTCGGCGAAAATCGTCTTGCGCGGTAACAAATCCGCATGGGGCAATAACCAGCCCCTTATCGTAATCAACGGTATACCGATGAACAACCCGAAAACCACCCAGCTCAGCGGCGAATACGAAGGACGCGACGGCGGGGACGCTTTGGGCAATCTCAACCCCGACGATATTGCCAGCATGAACGTGCTCAAAGGCGCTTCGGCCGCCGCTCTGTACGGGAGCATGGCTGCCAACGGCGTGATCATGATCACTACCAAAAGAGGACGTGAAGGTGCCGCCCGCGTAGACTTCTCTTCCAATATCACGCTCGAAACCCCGCTGGCCGCCCCCAAATTGCAGGGACGCTACGGCGCAACGCTGACCGGCGATCAATTGAGCCAGAAGAGCTGGGGCGACAAAATCGCTAACGACGACTCCAAAGGGAAAGATCGCATCGGCGACTTCTTCCGCACCGGATCGACCTATATCAACTCCGTAACGATCAACGGAGGTACCGAAAAAGTACAAAGCTTTATGTCATACGCCAATACCACGGCCATCGGCATGATGCCCACCAACGACTTCTACCGCCACAACATGACGGCCCGCGAATCGTTCAAACTCTTCGGCGACCGGTTGACGATCGACGGATCGCTCTCCTACATCACCCAGAAAGCCACCAACCGCCCGCACGGAGGTACCTATATCAACCCGCTCACCGGCGCGTATACCTTCCCGGTAAACGGCGACTTCAATTATTACAAAAATAATTTCGAAGTATTCGACGGCGGCCGCAACCTGATGGCCCAGAACTGGTATACGCCGCTCGACGACTTTACGGCCAATCCCTACTGGGTACTCAAACGCATCCGTTCTACCGAAAAGCGCAACCGTATCATGGCTTCCGCCACGGCTAAATTGCAGATAACCGATTATTTGAATATCCAGGGACGTTTGAGCATTGACAACACCTTCGATACCTTCGAACGCAAATGGCATGCCACCACGGTAGAAACCTGGGCGCCCAACGGCAACGGCCGCTATCGCCAGGAACGTTTCGACGCCAAGCAATTCTACGGCGATTTGATGGTGAACTTCAATAAGACCTGGAAAGACAAATGGGAAGTAAACGCTTCGTTGGGAACCAGCTTTATGGATTCGAAAGTACAGAACCTGATTCTCGACAGCGATAAATTGGGCCTGATGCAACCGAACTTCTTCGTGCCCGAAAACATTAAAGGCAACGGCAACCAGCGCACGGATAACCCTAGGAAACGCCTGAATTCCGTATTCGGAACGGTACAATTCGGATTCAACAGCATGGTTTATCTGGATGTAACCGGACGTAACGACTGGGCTTCCACCCTGGCATATACCGAAAACTTCTCTTACTTCTATCCTTCGGTAGGCTTGACCGCTCTCTTGAACGAAATACTGCCGATGGGCGATAAGGTAAATCTGTTGAAATTGCGCGGATCGTATAGTATAGTAGGTAACGACGTACCGGCATATATCACCTATCCGATGGACGGTATCAACCTGGGCCAACTCGAACCCAATACGAAAGAACCGTTTACCGAAATGAAACCGGAAAAAATGCACTCGATGGAATTCGGTCTCGACCTGACCATGTTCGACAACCGGTTTAATTTCGATATTACCTATTATAAGACGAATAACAAGAACCAATACTTCCAGATCGACGCGCCCTTGGCCAGCGGATACGAAAGCTATTACATCAATGCCGGGAATATCCAGAACCAAGGTTTCGAGGCTTCGGCCAATTACCGTTGGGATTTTGCACAGGATTGGAGCTGGAAAACCGATTTCAACATTTCCTATAACGACAACGAAATCAAAGAACTCGACTCGCGGCTTTCCGACGGCGTACAACTCGGTTCGGGCGCCGGCTATCGCTTTATGTTGAAAGAAGGCGGTTCGTTCGGCGACGTATACGGCAAGAAATTGCAGCGCGACGAGAACGGCAATATCCAGGTGGAAAAAGGAATACCCGTTATCGGTTCCGACGACGAATACCTGGGCAACGTTAATGCCGACTGGCAACTGGGCTGGGGAAATACCTTCACCTATAAAGACTTTACCTTGTATTTCCTTATCAGCGGCAAAATCGGCGGCAACACGATCGGCAAAACCGAGAGCTATCTGGATAGCTACGGCGTAACCCAAACCACGGCCGACGCCCGCGACAACGGCGGCGTAGACGTAGGCAACGGCAACAAAATCGACGCTCAGACCTATTACGAAACCATCGCAGGGAAATCCGGAGCAGGCGACCAATATGTCTATTCCGCTACCAACTTCCGGTTGAGAGAACTCTCCTTAGGCTATACGTTCCGCAACTTGCTGGGGGCTTCCAAAAACCTGAACCTGTCGTTTGTGGCCCGCAACCTGTTCTTCTTCTACAAAGACTCTCCGCACGATCCGGATTTGTCGGTATCTACAGACAACGCCTGGCAAGGATTCGACACCTTCGGTCTGCCGGCCAGTCGCAGTTATGGTATTAATTTGAAAGTAACATTCTAATAAGGCATGATTATGAAAAAGAATAAATTCAATCAACTAAAAAGAGCCCTACCTCTGTTTTTAGTGGCTGCCTTGGTGGGGAACACTGCCTGCACGGACAATTTCGAAACCCTCAATACGAACCCCAACGGCTTGCAACCCGAACAAGTATCGCTTGCTTCCCGCTTCAACCAGCCCATTACGTCGATTTACCTGAACTATCAGAACCGCAACTACGAATATCAGTTGCAGCAGAATCTGAATGCCGATTTGTATTCGGGTTATATGGGCGTGCCTACGGCTTTCAACGGCAACAACAACAACTCTACCTACAATATGGATCAGGGTTGGAACGAAACGCCATTTAAAGCAGGCGAACTGTACGTGATGCGGCCGATTTCCGATATTCTGAAATCTACCGAAGAACTCGACTTCACTTCCATTGCCAAGATTATCCGGGTAGAAGCCATGCACCGGGTGGCCGACATATACGGTCCTATTCCCTATACGAAAGCCATGCAGGGCGGCGAAGCGGTACCTTACGACGATCTGGCCACGCTCTATAAAACCTTCCTGGCCGAGCTGGAAGAATCGGTGAACGACTTAACTACCTTCGTAGACGGGCCGGATGCCGATCCGAGCCGTATTTCCTCGTTCGATATTGTGTGCGGCGCCGACCACAAACAATGGATCCGGTTTGCCAATTCCCTCCGCTTGCGCCTGGCCGTGCGCATCGCCATGGTAGAGCCCGAGTTGGCCCGCACCACGGCCGAAGCAGCGGTAAACCATAAATACGGCGTATTGGTAGCCGGCAATAAGAATGTGGAAGTAGTCGATCCTACCTTGCAGAATCCGCTGAACGAAATCAATTACGCCTACAACGACGTAAGAGCGGGCGCGTCGCTGGTGAGCCTGCTGCAAGGATACGACGATCCGCGTCTGCCGGCATACGTTACGAAAGTAGGTTGGTTCAACAACGAAGACATCAAAGATAAATCCGGCAAAGAAACCGGAAGCATCGGCAAGTATGTCGGCATCCGCCAGGGTACGCTGATCGACGATAAAGCCAACTATCAGATGTTCTCTACCATCAATATGCCGCAAGGCAATAAATATACCGACCAGACAGGCAATAAGACGCAAATCACCAACGCCCTTCCCTGGATGAAGGTGGCCGAGGTTTATTTCCTCCGGGCCGAAGGCGCCCTTCGCGGCTGGAACATGGGCGGAAGCGCCAAGGAATTGTATGAACAAGGCATCAAAGTTTCGTTCGACGAATATGCCATTCCGGCCGACGTATACAGCAAATACCTGGAAAACGATACGGGCGTTGCGGCCGATTACCAAGATCCGCACAACCCGGAAAACAATATAAAAGGTATCGATAAAACTACGGTAAAGTGGAACGAAAACGCTTCGAACGAAGAAAAGCTTCACAAGATCATCAACCAGAAATGGCTGGCCATGTATCCCGAAGGACAAGAAGCCTGGAGCGAATTCCGCCGCACGGGTTATCCCAAACTCTTCCCCGTGGTACATAATTTCAGCTCGGCCATGAACCCGGCCGGCGGCATAGCCGACGGCGAGTTCGTCAAACGCCTGCGTTTCCCGCGCAATGACAAGAATTCCAACGGGAAAGAAGTTGAAAACGCCGTGAAACTGCTCAGCGGCCCGGATATTGAAGGTACCCGCCTGTGGTGGGATACCGGCCGTAACTTCTGATTCCGCCTGATTTATTCCTGAGCAACGCCAGCTTCCACCCCTGAAAAGCGGAGGCTGGCGTTTGTTTTTCCTGAAAAATCTTCCCCCCTGCCGATACGTGCTGAAAACCTATGATGCACAAAAAGGCGCGTTATTTGCTCCTTTGCTAAAGAAAGCGTATTTTTAAGCAATGAAATAAAACCAGTGTTTTTTATGAAAGAACGGATTCTTTGGATTAGCCTCCTTTATTTGTTTATCCCTTGCGCCCTGCTCCCCCTGCGGGCCAACGAAAAAATCCGGATTCCCGGAGCCGGCGAAAAAAAACAATTACATGCGGGTTGGCTTGCCCGCCGCGCCGCCGAAGTGAAATACGACGGAAATACCCTCACCACCGCCCCCTTTGCGGCCGAAGGCTGGATGCCCGCCCGGGTGCCGGGTACGGTGCTGACCACGCTGCTGGAAAACAAGCTTTACCCTCAGCCCGAATTCAGCCTCAACAACAACCTTATCCCCGACTTGTACGAAACCGGCCCCGGCTTCTACACCTATTGGTTCGTCAACCGGTTTGAAACCGACGGCATTCCCGCCGGCCGAAAAGTCTGGCTGAACTTCCGCGGCATCAACTACAAAGCCGATATTTTCCTGAACGGCAAACGACTGAACCACACTACCCACGAAGGCATGTTCCTGCGTCGCAGCTTCGACATTACTCCCTATCTGAAAACCGATTCCCTCAACACCCTGGCCGTCATCGTTTACCCGCCCACTTATCCGGGCAATCCCAACGGCGGGCAGGGCGGCGACGGGCAAATCGCCCGCAACAACACCATGCAATATACCCCCGGCTGGGACTGGATTCAACCCGTACGCGACCGGAATACCGGCATCTGGGACGAGGTGTCGATTACCACTACCGGCATGGTGAAAATCGCCTCTCCCTACGTAGTGACCGAAGTACCCGGGTTGCGGCGTCCGTCCGGCAAGCAGCAGCAACCCGCCCGCATCCGCACCACCGTGGAAGTGGAAAATTGCAGCGACACGCCCCAGCAAGGCACCTTGGTGGTGGAAACCGACGGCCGCCGGCTATCCGAGCCGGTTTCGCTTGCGCCGTATGAAAAACGCATCGTCGCCCTGAAACCCCTAACGGTGAAGAATCCCCGCCTCTGGTGGCCCAACGGCATCGGCGAGCAACCCCTTTACCCCATGCAGATCGCCTTCGAGCAAGCCGGAGCCGCGAGCGACAAAATGCAACTGCGCTACGGAATCAGGCAGATCGAAAGCGAAAAATGCCCCGATACGGGAGGGCGCCTCTTCCGGGTGAACGGGCAGAAAGTCTATATGCCGGGCGGCAACTACATCAATTCCGACTGGTTGCTTCGCCTCTCGCCCCAGCGCTACCGCGACGAAGTACGCTTTCATGCCGAAATGAACCTGCGCATGATCCGCGTATGGGGCGGCGCTCTCTTGGAACGCCCCGAATTTTACGAAGCCTGCGACGAGTACGGCATTCTGGTTTTTCAGGATTTATGGGGCAGCGGCGACTGCAACGGGGCCTGGGAAGATCCCACCAAAGCCCATTCGCGCGCCCGTAGGTGGGAATACCCCGACAACCACGATCTCTTTCTCGCCTCGGTGGAAGATCAGGTGAAAATGATCCGCAACCATCCCAGCCTCTGCTTCTGGTGCGGCGCCAACGAATGGCCCTTGGCCGAAGACATCGACCGGAAGTTGCGTACCGAGCTCTTCCCCCGGCTCGATCCCGAGCGGCTGTTCGTAAGCTATTCCACCGACACCCTCTTTACCCGCAATACCATCGGCGGGGTAGGCGACGGGCCTTACGGCATTCGCGAACCGGAATGGTTCTTCACCTTCCGTTCCACTCCCTTCAACCCCGAGGCGGGTTCGGTAGGGTCGCCCGAGGTGGAAAGCATGCGGGCGATGATGACGGAAAAAGAGCTGACCGGCTTCCCGCGTGCCGGGCGCAGCCGCCATCCCGTCTGGCATTATCATAAAGACCTGGGTTATGGCGACCAACTGGAACGCTACGGTCAGGTAAACGACATCGAAACCTATTGCCGGTATGCCCAGGCGGTGAATTACGACCAATACCGCAGTTTTATGGAAGGATGGGCCTCGCATATGTGGGATTGGTATACAGGCATTCTGATCTGGAAAACCCAGAATCCCTGGACGTCTCTCCGCGGGCAGATGTACGATTGGTTTCTGGATGTGAATGCCGGTTTATACGGTACCCGCAAGGGATGCGAGCCGCTTCACCCGTTTTATAACCGGGCTACCGAACAGGTCTGCCTGTTGAACAGCCGGGCGGAAGATTATCGCGGGCTGAAGGTAAATGCCCGGGTATATGGCCGCGACGGCGCTTTGCTGTGGGAAAAAGAAGTGGAAACCGACGCACCGGCCAATCGTGCCGACAGCTTGTTTGCCCTGCCCCGGCCGGAAGCGGTGGAAGGCGTTTATTTTCTGAAACTGGCTTTATATAACGACGATCAGGCGGCTTCGAAGCCCCTTGCCACCAATATTTATTGGCTCACCACGCAGCCTGCCGATTATTCCACCCTGGCCCTTCTTCCCCCCGCCCGTCCGGATTTGCAATTGCAACTCCAACGCGAAGGCGATCGCTACAAGGCTACGCTGACGCTTGCCGCCGGGAAGGAAATCAGCTTTTTCAACCGCGTGAAAGTGTTCGACAAGGCTACCGGCGAGCGGATACTGCCGGTGCATTATTCGGATAATTACGTTACCCTGATGCCGGGCGACCGGGAAGAAATCGCCTTCGACTTCGTATCCTCGCTGCCCCGCGAGCGTATCGGGGTGGCGGTCGATAGCTGGACGTCTGCCCGGCTGGAATGTACGCCCCGGCCTTAAACGATAAGCTCGCCTTTGCCTTGGCGCAGAATTTCGAACTCGTCGGTCGTGCAATCCACGACCGTCGAGGGTTCGGTGCCCCCGTATCCGCCGTCGATCACCACATCCACCTGGTTTTCATATTTTTCATAAATCAGCTCCGGATCGGTAGAATATTCGATAATATCGTCTTCGTCGTGGATCGACATGGTAAGGATAGGATTGCCCAACTCCTTTACCAACGTCCGGATAATGGCGTTGTCGGGCACGCGGATGCCTACCTCTTTGCGGTTCTTGTAAATCTTGGGAAGCTGGCTGCTGGTAGGCAGGATAAAGGTAAACGGGCCCGGCAGGTTTTTCTTCATTACCTTGAATGCGGCGTTGTTTACCTTGGCATATTCGCTCAGGTTCGATAAGTCGGAACAAATAATCGACAAATCGCTTTTCTGGGGATTGATGCCTTTCATCCGGCATATTTTTTCCACCGCCCGCACGTTGAGGGCGTCGCAGCCGATGGCATAGACGGTATCGGTGGGGTAAATCACCAGGCCGCCGTCTCGCATCGCCTCTACTACTTTCGAGATCTCTTTGGGATTGGGGTTTTCCGGGTAAATTTTTATAAACATATTCTTTCCTGTTTAGCGTATACATACGGCAAACAGCGGCTTCCCGGGCCGGCCGGCCGCCGGGGCAAGGGAAACCGCTGTTCGTGTTTCGCGCGAAGGGATTTATCCGTAAATAATATGTCCGTTTTCGTCGGTATATTCTTCCAATCCCTTGCTATACTGGTTCATGGCGCGCAGGCTCATGCCCATGCTCGAGAAGCCGCCGTCGTGAAACAGGTTTTGCATCGTCACTTTGCGGGTAAGATCGGAGAAGAGCGTAATGCAATAATCGGCGCATTCGTCGGCCGTGGCGTTGCCCAAGGGGCTCATCTTGTCGGCAAAGTCCATCAGATGTTCCATCCCTTTTACGCCGCTGCCGGCCGTAGTGAGCGTAGGCGACTGCGAGATGGTGTTGATGCGGACGTTTTTCTCGCGCCCGTAAATATAGCCGAAACTGCGGGCAATCGATTCGAGCAAGCTTTTGGCATCCGCCATATCGTTGTACCCGAAGAAGGTACGTTGGGCGGCCACGTAGCTCAAAGCGACCACCGAGCCGTATTCGGCAATGGCATCCTGTTTTTTGGCAACCTGGAGCATCTTATGGAACGAAAGCGCCGAAATATCGAGCGTCTTTTCCAACATGTTGTAATCCAGATCGTCGTACGTCCGTTTCTTACGCACGTTGGGACTCATCCCGATGGAATGCAAAACGAAATCTATTTTTCCGCCCAATACTTCGACCGATTTCGAAAATACAGCGGCCAGGTCTTCCACGTTCGTGGCGTCTGCCGGGATTACTTCGGCATGAAGCTTTTCCGACAATGCGTCGATCTGCCCCATCCGTACCGCGATAGGCGTGTTACTCAGCGTAATAGTCGCCCCTTCTTCTACGGCTTTTTCCGCCACTTTCCAGGCTATCGACATATCGTTCAGCGCGCCGAAGATAATGCCTCTTTTGCCTTGCAATAAATTATGACTCATACCTTTTTCTTTTTATTACGGCACAAAAGTACGTAAAATGTGCAGAATATCCTATTTCTGAGGAGTTAAAAGCGTATCGGGGCGGGTAATAGGGAAGCCTCAGAGGCCGGGTACTTATTGTATATTTTCTTTGGATATGAAAAACGGATGCCGATGGAATCCGAATTTCATGCCGGTGTAATCAAAATTTCATAGGCATCCATTTTCCATTTCACCGGCATGAAAATTTTATCCCACTTATCTTGGTTTTTAACCGGTTAATAATCAGAAAGATAAAAAACGGAGTCCGGCAGCTCGCCTCCAACCATGCTTATTGTATATTTTTTTCATTCCCCAGGCCTTTTCCGGGGGAAAGAAAAAGAGCTTGTGCGTATGCAAAAAAAGGCGGGGAGAAACCCGGTTTTCCGTTTCCCCCGCCTTTTCGTATGCGCCTCGATTTATTCCCGGTAATACACTCTTTTTACCCGCGGGGAAATGGAAGTCAGAATCTCGTAAGGAATCGTCTTCAATCGCTCCGCCAATTCGTTGACGGGCAGTTCCTCTCCGAAAATAATCACCGGGTCGCCTTCGCTGGCGTCGATGTCGGTTACGTCAATCATGCATGCGTCCATGCAAATATTTCCCACGATGGGACAACGTTGGCCGCGGATGGAAACTACGCCTCCGCCGTTGCTGAAATGGCGATCGAGGCCGTCGGCATATCCGATGGGGAGGATGGCGATCCGCGAGTCGCGCTCTACGTACGTCATCCGGCTATAACCGATGGAATCGCCTGCCGGCACTTCCCGGATTTGCAGGATGGTCGTCTTTAACGTGCTTACGTTGCGAAGCCCTTTCTGTCCCGAGGCGCTTACGCCGTACAAGCCGATGCCGAGTCGCACCATATCCATCTGGTAACCGGCAAACCGTTCGATGCCGGCCGAATTGAGAATATGCTTGATAACGGGATATTCCAGACCCGCTTCCAGCGCGGCCGAAGCTTCTTCGAAAACAGCGAGCTGGCGGCGGGTGAAGTCGTCGAATCGAGGCGAGTCGCTCCCGGCCAGGTGCGAGAATACGGAGCGGACGGCTACCCCGCTTTGCGCTTTGACGCGGCGGCAGATTTCGGGTATGTCGTCGGCGAGGAATCCCAGCCGGTGCATGCCGGTGTCGATTTTGATATGGATGGGATAGGCCGTGATGCCCCGTCGCTCGGTTTCGCGTATCATCGCTTCCAGCATGCGGAAGCTATATACTTCCGGTTCGAGTTGGTTTTCCAATAATACGTTGAAGCTGCTCAGTTCCGGATTCATCACGATGATCGGAATCGAAATACCTTCTTTGCGAAGCTCGGCCCCTTCGTCGGCTACCGCCACGGCCAGGTAATCGCAGCGGTGTTCCTGTAGGGTTTTGGCCAGTTCGTACGAGCCGGCGCCGTAGCCGAAAGCTTTCACCATGCAGACCATTTTCGTGTCGGGTTTCAACTTCGAGCGGTAGTAATTGAAGTTGTGAACCACCGCGTCGAGATTTACTTCCAGGATGGTTTCGTGCACCTTCTTTTCCAGAAGTTCGGAGATACGCTCGAAATGGAAATGACGCGATCCTTTGATCAGGATCAGTTCGTCGTGAAAACCGCGGAAAGAGGGCGATTGGATAAATTCGTCGGTGGTGAGGTAAAACTCCTTCTCGATTTCGAATACCTGGCCGTATTCTTTCAAATCGCGTCCGATGCCGATGATGCGGTCGATCTTTTTGCGGCGTACCAGGTCGGCCACCTTCTTGTAAAGCGACTTGGGCAGGGTGCCCGATTGCAGAATATCCGACAGGATGAGGGTGGATTTCAGGTTTTTGCCTACCCGGCGGCTTTGCTGGAAATCGAGGGCGATGTCGAGCGAATTGATGTCGGAATTGTAGGTGTCGTTGATGAGCAGGCAGCCCCGGATACCTTGCTTTACGTTCAGCCGCATGTCTACCGGCTCGAGGCGGCGGAATTTCTCTACGTCGTTGACGCTGGTGGGCTTGAGGTAGAGCATCACGGCCATGCAATGAATCACGTCTTCAATCGAAGCGTCGTCGGTAAAGGGTATGGCGATTACCCGGTTGAAGCCGAGCAGGGTACAGGTGATGACCGTCTCGTTTTCCTTCTTTTCGATCGATTCGATATAAAGCGGCGCTTCCGAGTCGGTACGGCTCCAGGCGATGGCCTTGTGCGAAAGGCAGGCCGATTCGATGCAATTGGATATAAAAGCGTTGTCGCCGTCGTAGATAATGGCCTCGCAATCGTTGAAGAGGGTAAGTTTTTCCAGGCATTTCTGGGTGATGGAAATGAAATTTTCCTGGTGCGCTTCCCCTATGTTGGTAATCACGCCGATGGTGGGGGCGATGATGGGTTGCAGCTTTTCCATCTCGTCGGGCTGCGAAATGCCGGCTTCGAAAATGCCCAGGGTGTTTTTTTCGCTCATTTGCCACACGGAGAGCGGAACGCCGAGTTGGGAGTTGTAGCTGCGGGGCGAACGGACGATATGGAATTCGCTTCGGAGCAGTTGGTAAAGAAACTCTTTTACAATGGTTTTCCCGTTGCTGCCGGTAATGCCGATCACCGGCATGTCGAACCGCCGGCGGTGGTGGGCGGCCAGTTTCTGAAGGGCTTTCAGCGGGTCTTTCACCACCAGGAAGTCGGCTTCGGGCATGGCTTCGGCCGCAGGCGGGATTTCGCTCACCACGAAATGGCGTACCCGGAGTTTGTAGAGTTCGGGAATATACTTATGTCCGTCGTTCGTTTTGGTCCGGATGGCAAAAAAGAGGCTTTGTTCCGGAAAGGAAAGGCGTCGGCTGTCGGTAAGCAGGATGCTGATGGTACTATCGGCGAGTTTGTCTTTTTTGGCTCCGATAATACCGGCTATTTCTTTAATTGAATAATTCATGTAAATATTCCAATTTTGACTGTATGCACTGAATCTCGTTTGAAAGTTCAAAGGAAGGCATTTTCTCTTTAAATCGTTCTATCTTTAACAAAGTTTGCTCTAAGAAACGTTGATAGCCTATGCTTTCGGGGTAAAGCGGGCGATGGTTAAGCGCTTTTCGGATTTCTTCCCATTCGTTAAGAACCGTCCGGGTTTCCTTGGCCAGGCAGGTACAGGCAAACTTTTGCCAGATATATTCTACGGCCTGGGGCGAGGGATGGAGCATGTCGTCGGCATAGAAACGGTAATCGCGCAGTTCGTCCATCATCAACTCGTAGGCCGGAAAATAGGCCAGGCGGCCGGGATCGCTTTCTACCAGACGCTCGACAGCCAGCAGCAGGACGGCTTTGCTGAGCTGGTTGGCGTGCAGCCCGTCTTTCAGATGGCGGATGGGGCTGACGGTGAAAAGGATTTTTACCCCGGGATTGACGGCCCGGATTTCTGACAGCAGCTCGCTCCATTCCGCTACGATGTCGTCGGGGCGCAGCCGGTTGCGCTCGAAACAGTCGGCCGGCAGTTTATGGCAGTTGGCTACCACCTGGCCGCTTGTTTTCAACCGGTATACATAGGCCGTGCCCAGGGTAACGATCAGCCGGGTGGCTTCGCGCAGGCGCCGGCCGGAGTAAAGTAGGCGGGCGTTGATTTTTTGCAGCGTTTCGGCGGCCGAGCGCGAGGAAAAACTGCCGTGATGATCGAAGCTATGCACGATATGCTGGTGTGTAAAAAGCTGGTCTTCCCGATAGGGAACCTGCCGGAGAAGCAGCCGCAGGGAACGGGCCACGGAAACCGGATTGTAGAGAATGCCGAAGGGATTCTGATCGACGTCGAACCGGTTGTGGCTCAGCCGTTGACCCAGATTTTCCGCAAAACAGGAGCCGAACGTCTGTATCTTGTCGGTATACGAAAAGGTGAAGGGCGCGGGGGGCAGGCCGACGGGAGTGATAAAGTCCATAAGCTTGATCTCGTTATCTTTGTTTCTTTTGATGACAAAAGTAGAAAATATTTCGTTCCGCCCGGGCTTCCGTTAGTCCGGATGCGACGGTACGGCCTCGGGGGATGCTTCTTTCAACTGGAAAAAACGTTCGCCGCTCGCTTTGTCCTCGGCGATGAGTTGCCAATGAGACAAAAAGCCGGGTTCTACTTCCGTGGCGGGGTAGACCAACAAATAGCGGATGGCGTGTTTTCGGACAAAAAGCATGCTTTTTGGGATTCCATCGCCGTGGCCTGCGATGGAATCCATATAATCCATATAAGGCGTTTTATTTTTCTCGCGGATATGCTTGCGGATATTTACCTGCCAGTATTGAATGCCGTTGCGGTAGGTATCGAGGTAAGTGCCGTATACCCCGTAATACTCCACCACATTGTCTTCGTATCTGTTTCCGCTGCCTTCGCTATAGACGGCTATGTTTCCGGCTTGTTCCCAATCTATTTTCCCTGCCACCTTTTCTTCGTAAGCTTTGCGTTGGGCGGAGATGGGGTAAATATTCCGCCGCATCATATAGTCGACGGTAACGAATCCGCTGATAATTAAGAGGCCGATCCACACTTTTCCCCATCCTTTTATCCGGGGCCACAGGGCGATAACCGCGCTTGGGAAGAGTACGCTCGCTATCGCGGGGTTGACCGCGCTGATAAATTGCACCGCATCGTGGTTTTTCCCTCTCAGCAGCACGCTCGTTACGGTGGTAACCGTAAAAAAGGTAAGGATTTGGATTTTATAGGTGTTGAGAAAGGAATAGACGGCTTTCCGGTCGATCGACAAAAGCAGCCCCAGCCATAACGCGTAGCGTACTGTGTAAGAGAGCGGATTGGTAATCAACAGCCTCATTTTCTCCCAGGGTATGGAAGCTTCTTCCGTCAACGAGACCGAGGCGCCCATCCCTGCATAGGCATAAAGCCCGTACAAACCGGTTATCGCCAGGAAGGGAAGCCAGTAGGCCGGGTTGATCTTCTTTGTTTTGATCAGATTCGTTAGCAAGGTGATACCTGTTACGCTGCATACGGCCGGTACTACGATGATGGAAACCGGCAACAAAAGGAGCTGGGAATAAAACAAGGCCAGGTAGTTTTTTTCTTTCCAGAAAAATATCCCGGCCAGGAAAAACAGGGCGATAAAGGTCATTTTCGACTGAATCAGTATATGCCCTCTGTTGGGCCAGTAGATGAGGTCGCCCAGGAAATCTTTTAGAAAGATAGACATATCCGACAGGAAAAGAAAAGACAATAGCAAGAAGGGAAGCAGTAGCAAGGGGATGTTGCGGTCGGCCAAGGCCAGGTAGCCGCACAGCAAAAGCGTTAACAGGATAACGGGCAGGATAACCGTATAGGCGTAGAGGGCGTTGATGTGGAAGGCGTTGTAAATGAACGCGCTCAGCCAGGTTTCGCAATAATGGTAGGGGGTGGGGCCCTGGGGGGAGATGTAGTTGGTGTAAAAATAGGTGTTTTCGAAACCTCTGTTGAGGAATTGAGATAATTGGGCGGTAAAATAATTGTCGATTTCAATGGGCCGCCAGTAGTCGGGGCCGCAACTGTTGCGGGTATGGAGATATATGAAAAGGGCTAAGCTCCACATGAAGACGAACGACAGATAGACGTATAGAGGGCGGCGGGGAGAGACTGGGCTTGCTCCCGCGGAGGGGCTGCGGCCGTTGCGGGCGAGAGCGAAGGTAAGGTAGTAGCCTGCGCCCATCAGGACGAACAGCCAGTTGATGGTTTTCCCTTTGGTCAGAACGATCGAGTAGAGAGTGATGAGGAAAATCATCCCGATAAATAGATTCAGGAAAATATTCCGGTCGGAAAGTCTCAGGCATGCTTTGCCTGCTACCAGCCTGCGCAGGCCTGCGCCTGACAAGTAAAACAGGCCTGAAACGACCAGACAGAGCAGGTATGCGTATAGGGTTTGTTGCATATTGTAAAGTTTGTAACAGCAAGGTCGCTTTGTCTCTTCCCTTGGGGTTTGGCGGGCAATCTTCCTGAATAAATGTCAAATTTAGAGAATAATAATTTTTTTTCCAAATTTGTAGCTTCCAAGCCCGTTTTTCGTGGTTGCTCGGGTTGTTTATTAATAGGTTCGGACAAAAGCCGGCGAACGGCTTTTTCCCGAATTTGCCGGCCTGCGTGGCGGGGGGAGAGGGCGGAAATGGCGCGGCATAGGCGGGAAAACGATTGGGAAAAGCTGCCGGCATGGCGAAGATCAGCTTGCCGTGCGCCCTATCGGAGGGCGCCTACGGCTTATAAACCTTTCGTTCCGAACAAAATCCGGATGCGCCTGAGCAGCCGGTGTTCGACAGAGTTTATTCTTTTGCTCCGGCAAAACTATAATATATGCCTTTTATTCTTTACTTTTGCCACAAAAATGAGCTGAAATGGCAGAAAACAAAATTGAACACCTATTGGATCGTATTCATTATCCCGCCGACTTGCGACAGTTGCCGGAGGATAAGCTCGAAACGGTGTGCGCCGATCTGCGTCAGTACATTATCGATGTGTTGTCGGAAAATCCCGGACACCTGGGCGCCAGCCTGGGTACGGTGGAGCTGACCGTGGCGCTACATTATGTGTTTAATACGCCTTACGACCGGGTTGTCTGGGATGTCGGACACCAGGCCTACGGGCATAAAATATTGACCGGCCGCCGCGAGGCCTTCCATACTCTCCGCCGGCTGAAAGGAATCGGCGGTTTCCCCAACCCGGCCGAAAGCAAATATGATGCTTTTATCGCCGGGCATGCTTCCAACTCGATTTCGGCTGCTATGGGGATGTCGGTAGCTTCCGCGCTGAAAAACGAGCACGACCGCCATGTGATTGCCGTGATCGGCGACGGAGCCATGACGGGAGGATTGGCTTACGAAGGGCTGAACAATGCCGCGGCCAATCCGAATAATCTGCTGATTATCCTCAATGACAACGATATGGCGATCGATCATAGCGTGGGCGGCCTCAGCCAGTACCTGGTGGATATTACTACCAGCCAGGCGTACAACAAGATGCGGTATGACGTGTATCGCGGATTGAAGAAAATCAAACTCATCAACGACGACCGCCGGGAAAATATCCTGCGTTTCAACAACAGCCTAAAGGCTTTGCTTACGCAGCAGCATAATTTGTTCGAAGGGTTCAGTATCCGGTATTTCGGGCCGGTCGACGGGCACGACGTGAGGTATCTGATCAAGGTGCTCAACGATATAAAAGATATGCAAGGGCCGAAGCTGTTGCATATCAAGACCAAGAAAGGCAAAGGGTTCAAGCCGGCCGAAGAATCGGCCACCGAATGGCATGCGCCGGGCAAGTTCAACAAGGAGACGGGGCAACGGATTATCGTCCGCAGCCTCGACGAGCCTCAGTTGTATCAGGACGTGTTCGGCCATACGCTGGTGGAACTGGCTGAAAAAGACGAGCGCATCGTGGGTGTAACGCCCGCCATGCCTACCGGCTGCTCGATGACGTACCTGATGAAGGCTTTTCCCCGCCGGGCTTTCGATGTAGGTATTGCCGAAGGACATGCGGTTACTTTCTCCGCTGGATTGGCCAAAGACGGGATGATTCCTTTTTGCAACATCTATTCTTCGTTCATGCAACGGGCTTACGATATGGTGATTCACGACGTGGCGTTGCAGAACCTGCCGGTGGTGCTCTGTCTCGACCGGGCCGGGTTGGTGGGGGAAGACGGGGCCACGCATCATGGGGTGTTCGATTTGGCTTATCTCAGGCCCGTTCCCAATCTGGTGATTTCTTCGCCCCTGAACGAGTGGGATTTGCGCAACCTGATGTATACCGGATACAAATTGCAGCCGGGGCCGTTCGTCATTCGCTATCCCCGCGGCAAAGGAGAAATGAAGGATTGGCGCAATGCAATGGAAATCCTTCCCGTAGGCAAAGGACGCAAGCTGAGCGACGGCCACGATGTGGCGGTGCTTTCGCTCGGGCCGATCGGCAACGAGGCGATGGAAGCCGTGAAGCTGGCTGCTGCCGAAGGCGTCTCGGCGGCTCATTACGATATGATTTATCTCAAACCCCTCGACGAGGCCATCCTGCACGAAGTGGGACGAAAGTTCCGGCGGGTGGTCACGGTGGAAAATGGCGTGATAAACGGCGGATTGGGAAGCGCGGTGCTCGAATTCATGGCCGATCACGGCTATGCGCCGCGGGTGAAACGCCTGGGCGTGCCTGACCGGTTTATCGAACATGGCTCTGTGGCGGAATTGTATAAACTATGCGGCCTGGATGCCGAAAGTATAGCGAATCAGTTAATCGACCGGCCGGAACCGGCCGCGGATAGCCCCCGGGCTGTAGCTGCGGAGCCTGCGCCGGCCGTCAACTAGAATAAGTATGAAAATTATTATAGCCGGGGCCGGTGAAGTGGGTACTCATCTGGCGAAAATGTTATCCCAGGAAAACCAGGATATTATCCTGATGGACCCGAATGAAGAGCGGCTGAATTTTCCTAATTCCAGCATGGAAATTCTGCCTATGGTGGGGAATCCCACTTCGCTCCGCGATTTGGAGGAGGCCGGCATCAAACGGGCGGATTTGTTTGTGAGCGTAACGCCCGAAGAAACGACGAATGTAGCTGCCTGCATGTTGGCTCATAACCTGGGCGCGCACCGCACGCTGGCCCGGATCAACAATTACGAATATCTGCTTCCCAAAAATAAAGAATTGTTCGAACGGTTGGGGATCAATTCCATGATCTACCCCGAAATGCTGGCCGCCAAGGAAATCGTAACGGCCGTGCGCCGTCCCTGGACGCGGCAGTATTGGGAATTGTTCGGGGGCGCCCTTATCCTGATCGGCGTGAAGGTGCGCGATAACTCCCGTCTGGTCAATAAGCAACTTTCCGAATTGCTTCACGAGCAGAAGGTATATCATATCGTGGCCATCAAGCGGCAGAACGATACGATTATCCCCGACGGAAGCGCGCGGATCGAGTTGGGCGACATAGTGTTTTTCACCACCACCAAATCGCATATCGAAGATGTGCGGTTGTTGGCGGGCAAGAAAGATCCGGAGGTGAAAAAGGTGATTATCATGGGGGGAAGCCGTATCGCGATTCGTACCTGCCAGTATTTGCCCAACAATATCCGGGTGAAGGTTATCGAAACGAATAAGGAAAAGAGTCACCGGATTGCCGAAGTAGTGCCGGGCAACGTGCTGATTATAAACGGCGACGGCCGCGATACCGATCTGCTGATACAGGAGGGGATCAAAGATGCCCAGGCGTTTATCGCCCTGACGGAAAATTCGAGCACGAATATTCTGGCTTGCCTGGCTGCCAAGCGGGCGGGGGTGTTCAAAACGATTGCCAAGATTGAAAATATCGATTATATCTCCCTGGCCGAGAGCATGGACATCGGCTCGGTGATCAATAAAAAGCTGATTGCGGCCAGCCATATTTACCAGTTTTTGCTGGATGCCGATGTGTCGAACGTGAAATGCCTTACCTTTGCCAATGCCGACGTGGCCGAGCTGGTGGCCCGGCCGCAGTCGAAAATTACGAAAAAGCAGGTGAAAGATTTGCGTTTGCCCCACGATATGACGCTGGGCGGCTTGATCCGCGACGGCGAACCGATGATGATCAAAGGGGATACCCAGATTCAGGCCTACGATCATGTGGTGGTGTTCTGTCTGGATACGGCGATGCGGAAACTGGAGGACTATTTTAATTAACGGGCGACGGAGCCGTAAGCGGAGGGCTTTTTCCTTCTGCCGGCGGCTGTCGAGATTGTCGGATAGTATGTTGAATATACGCTTTATCATTAAAATGCTGGGGATGATGTTCATCCTTGAAACTCTTTTTATGCTTTCGGCCACGGTCGTGGCGTTCCTGTATCAAGGCGACGATGTGTTCCCTTTGTTGCTGTCGAGCGGTATTTTGTTTGCGGCGGGAATCTTATTTTACCTGATCGGTTTCCGGGCCAACGAGCATTCGGCCGGAAGGCGCGAAGGAATGCTGACGGTGACTCTTACCTGGGTGTCGTTTTCCGCTTTCGGCATGTTGCCTTTTTACCTGGGGGGCTATATTCCTTCCGTTACCGACGCTTTTTTCGAAACCATGTCGGGGTTTACTACCACCGGTTCCACCGTATTGAAAGATATTGAAGCGCTTCCGAAAGGTATTTTGTTTTGGCGGAGCCTCACCCAGTGGCAGGGAGGAATGGGGATGATCGTCTTTACCGTGGCCTTGATGCCCATTTTCGGCGGCGGGGCTATCCAGCTCTTCGATGCCGAAACCACGGGGATTACCCACGAGCGGTTCCGGCCGCGGGTTACCCAGGTGGCTAAACGGCTGTGGGGAGTCTATCTTTTCCTCACATTGCTGGTCATGTTGCTTTTGTGGCTGGGGCCTATGGATTTGTACGATGCCGTGAATCATGCGTTGACAACCATGTCGACGGGAGGATATTCTACCAAAAACGCCAGTATCGCTTATTGGAATTCGGCGTATGTGGATTATGTGATTACGATATTCATGTGTGTAGGCTCGACAAATATTACTTTGATTTACTTTTTCCTGAACGGCAAGTTCAGCCGGCTGCTGAAAGACGAAGAAACCCATTGGTTTTATTCCTTTATAGCCATTACCGTGCTCGTGGTAACGGCCTGGCTGATGTATAAAGGCTTCGAGACCGATCTGGAGCCGGCTTTCCGGAAGGCGGCTTTCCAGGTGGCTACTTTAATTTCCACTTGCGGATTCGCTACGGCCGATTATATTCCCTGGGGGCCTTTCTTCTGGATGATCGCCCTTATCCTGATGGTGGTCTGCGGATGCGGCGGATCTACCAGCGGCGGTTTGAAAATGGGCCGCGTCGTGGTACTATCGAAAAACCTGTTTAATGCCTTCAAAAAACAAACTCATCCCCATGCCGTGGTGCCGGTGCGGATAAACAACCATGTGATTTCGTACGAAATCGTGCATAAGGTGTTGGCTTTTACTTTTGTTTACATGAGCCTGATGGTGGTCAGTTGCCTGGTGCTGACGCTCGACGGGATGGGATTTATCGATACCGTGGGCGCCGTGACGTCGGCTATCAGCAATACGGGGCCCGGCTTGGGCACGCTCGGCCCGACCGGTAATTTTTCCGAAGTTCCCGTCGTTTCGAAATGGTTTCTTGCCTTTTTGATGATGACCGGGCGTCTGGAAATATTTACCGTGCTCACCATTCTGGTGCCCGGTTTCTGGAAGCAATAAGCAGATAAGAATAAGTGGATGCCGAAATGCTCAAATTCCGGCTATGCTAAAAACGATCGATTATGAAAAGACTGGTTTGTCTGGCGACGATATGGTTCGCTTTCTTTTCTTTCCTTTCGTCTGCCGCCCGGGATGCCGGAACTACTCGAGGGGCCGTCCCGGTTCGGGAAACGATAGATTGGGTGCCGGAAGGTACTTTTACGTCGGGCATCGAAGGGCCGGCTACCGATAAAGCGGGCATTGTATACGCGGTGAATTACGGAAAAGAAGGCACGATAGGGTATGTAAAGCCTGATGGTTCGCACGGCTGTTGGGTGGAATTGCCGGAGGGCTCGACCGGCAACGGCATTCGCTTGGGAGCCGACGGACATATGTATGTGGCCGATTATACCGGGCATGCCGTTCTCCGTATTTGCCTTCGAACCAAAGAGATCGGCTTCTTCGTACGGGAACCGCGCATGTTCCAGCCGAACGACCTGGCTATGGCTCCCGGCGGGAATCTGTATGCCAGCGATCCCGACTGGCCGCGCGGCCGGGGCCAGATTTGGCTGATTCGGCCGGACGGCCGGACGGTGTTGCTGGAAACCGATATGGGAACGACCAACGGCATTGAAGTCAGCCCCGACGGAAAAACCTTGTATGTGGGCGAATCGGCGCAATTGAAAGTATGGGCCTATACGATCCGCCCCGACGGCACGCTGGCCGACAAACGCCTTTTCCATACCTTCGAAGGGTATGGAATGGACGGCATGCGGACGGACGTGAAAGGAAATATCTACCTTTGCCGGTACGACAAAGGAACGGTGGCCGTGCTCGATCCGGCGGGTAGGCTTATCCGGGAAATCCGGTTGAAAGGCAAAAAGCCTTCCAATCTGACATTCGGCGGCCCCGGCAACCGGCGTTGTTATGTGACGTTGCAGGACAGAGGATGTTTCGAAACCTTCGAAGCTCCGTTTCCGGGCAGAGAGTAAGCCGGGCGGGCAGCATATTTTTCTTACGGCCCGATATACGCTTTTGCCCTATTTTCCGTTATAATAGGTACGAATACTAAGTTGAGACACCGATGATAGAATATTTAAGGGGTGAAATCGTGGAACTTACGCCTGCGCGGATGATTATGGAATGCGCTGGGGTAGGATACGAACTGAATATTTCCCTTCATACATACAGCACTTTTCACGCTAAGCAGGCCGGAAAAATTTACGTCTACGAGGTCATCCGCGAGGATGCTCATCTGTTGTTCGGCTTTGCGGAAAAGACCGAACGCGAACTTTTCCTGATGCTTACTTCCGTATCGGGCGTCGGGCCCAATACGGCGCGTATGATTCTTTCTTCCCTGCCTCCTCACGAATTAATCCAGGTGATCGCTTCGAAAAACGAAGCGGCCCTGACTGCCGTAAAAGGCATCGGCCTGAAAACGGCCCAACGTATCCTGGTGGATTTGAAAAACAAGGTAAAGCCGCTCGAAAGCGGCGGAGGCCCGGTAGATGCTTCCGGGAGCGCGGCAGGAGGGGTAGTGGCCGAAGAAGCCGTATCCGCTTTGGTTATGCTGGGTTTCCAGAAAGCAGCTTCGCAAAAAGCGGTGGCCGCTATTTTGAAAAATTCTCCTTTGTTAGCCGTGGAACAGGTGATTAAAACCGCCCTGAGGATGCTGTAACCGCCCGGTGCGGCAGCCCTTACCGACCAGCAATTAACGTAAACAATGAGAAAAAAAATCGTCAAATATATTCTTTGGACTTTCCTGCTCTTGTTCGGGATCGGGCTGTACTCGCTCAATGCCGATTACCTGAGCTATACCGCCGTATTGCCCGAAGTAGAAGCGCTGGAAATGCCCGACGATACGATTCCACCTCGTTACCCCGTGGCCAAAACCACTCCTGAAGCTTACGAAGATATAGTGCGGCAGTCGCCGGCCGATTTGCACGATCCGGAGAATGTGCGCACGACCATCGATTATGATTTGCGCACCAATACCTATGTAGTGCGTACCCGGTTGGGCGATATGATAATCGGCACGCCGATGACGCTTACGCCCGAAGAATACCAGGATTACAGCATGCAGCAATCGCTGCGTTCCTATTTCCGCCAGAAAAACGAGGAAGAATTCCGCAAAGAAGCCGACAAGCAGTTTAACCTGAGCGATATACAGTTCGGGATCGGGCCGGCCGAACGCATCTTCGGGCCGGGGGGCGTGCGGGTGAGAACCCAGGGATCGGCCGAAGTGACGATGGGGTTGAAGCGGACGAGCCAGCAGAATCCTTCGTTGCCGGAACGCGCCCGCAGCCGGACTTTCTTCAATTTCGACGAGAGCGTCCAGCTCAACGTGCAGGCTTCGGTGGGTTCGAAGGTGAATTTCGCCATGGATTACAATACGGAAACTTCGTTCGATTTCGATTCGAAGAAGCTCAAACTGGCTTATACCGGCGAAGAAGACGAAATTATCAAATCGTTGGAAGCCGGCAACGTGAGCATGACTACCAGCAATTCCCTGATCAGCGGAGGAGCCGCCTTGTTCGGGATGAAAGCCGACCTGCAATTCGGCAAACTCCGGGTAAACGCCCTTTTTGCTCAGCAGGAATCGGAATCGAAAACCGTCAGTTCGAAAGGAGGCGTGCAAACCAAGCCCTTTGAACTGACCGTCGACCAATACGACGAAAACCGCCATTTCTTTCTCTCGCATTATTTTTACGATCATTACGACGAAGGCATGTCGAGCCTGCCGTTTATCTCCAGCAAGGTGACGATCAACCGGGTGGAAGTGTGGGTAACCAATACGCGCGGCAACTATGACCAGGCCCGCAACATCGTGGCCTTTTCCGATCTGGCCGAACCCGACGTAATCAGCAATCCGGCCATTACCTCCACCGCAGGCAACAGCCAGGGCATTCCCTATAACAAGGCGAATACCCTGTACGACAAGCTCAATACTGAGCCGTATAACGGCGCCCGCGACATCAGCCGTGTCAGCCAGGTGCTTTCAGACGGCACGTTTCAAGGCGGCTTAGATTACGAAGAGATCGAAAGCGCGCGCCGGCTGGACGAAACGGAATATACGGTGAACAAGCAATTGGGATACATCTCGCTTAAAACCACGTTGCAACCCGGCGAAGTATTGGCCGTGGCCTTCGATTACAAATACGGAGGCAAGGATTATCAGGTAGGCGAATTTTCTACCGATAATTCGGGCAATACCGCCGCTTCCTTGTATGTGAAATTGCTCAGAGGTACTTCCATGACGCCTGGTATGCCCTTCTGGAAACTGATGATGAAAAACGTTTATTCGCTGGGCGCCTATAATGTGCAGAAAGAGAAATTCCGCCTCGATATTCTCTACCAGAGCGATACGGTGGGAACCTATGTGAATTATATTCCCGAGGGGAAGATCAAGGATACGATTCTGCTACGGGTGATGGATCTCGACCGACTCGATTCCAACGGAGAAGCCTATCCCGACGGCTTCTTCGATTATGTGGAAGGAAGCACCGTGCATTCCGAGAACGGCCGCATCTTCTTTCCCTCGGTGGAACCTTTCGGGGCGCATCTGAGGAAGCGGATCGGCAACCCGGCAATCGCCGACAAATACGTATATCAGGAATTATACGATACCACCCTGACGGCTGCCCGGCAGGTGGCCGAAAAAAACAAGTTCATCCTCAGGGGAGAATACAAAGCCTCTTCCGGCTCGGAAATCCAACTGGGCGCCTCCAACGTAGCTCGCGGGTCGGTCCGGGTGAAGGCCGGCGGCGCGCTATTGACGGAGAACGTGGACTATACGGTAGATTATACCTCGGGCGTCGTGACGATTCTGAACGAAAGCATTATTTCCAGCGGTACGCCGGTAAGCGTATCGCTGGAAAACCAGTCGGTCTACAATATGCAACGCAAGACCATGATGGGGCTCGACCTGAACTACCAGTTCAACAAAGATTTTATGGTAGGGGCCACCATCATGCACATGTCGGAAATGCCGCTGACTACCAAAACCCTGATCGGCGAGGAATCGGTGAAAAACACGCTATGGGGCGTGAATACGTCGTATAAGACCGAAAGCCAGTGGCTGACCAACGTGTTCGACAAACTGCCGCTTTTGACGCTTACCAAGCCGAGCCAGATTTCGTTTAATGCCGAGTTCGCCCACCTGATAGCCGGGCATTACGAGAACCGGTATGCCGGCGGCTATTCGTATCTCGACGATTTCGAATCGACGCAAAGCGATTTCGACCTGACGAATCCTTATTCGTGGAACCTGGCCAGCGCTCCCACCGACGATAATATCGCCACGGCCCTCTTCCCCGAGGCCACGAAAGTAAACGATGTGGAATACGGAAAAAACCGCGCGTTGACGGCCTGGTATTATATCGACGGGCTGTTTACGCGGAAAAATTCTTCGGTACTGCCCAAATACATTACCAAGGAAGACTTGTCGAACCATTATGTGCGGGCCGTCCAATCGCTCGAGCTATTCCCCAACCGGCAGACCGAATACAACGAATCGAGCCTGATCCAGGTATTTAACCTGGCCTATTATCCCAACGAGCGCGGCCCCTACAACCTCGACGCCGACCGGGTAAATGCCGACGGAACCCTGCAAGAACCTGAAAAGCGTTGGGGCGGCATTATGAGGCGGATAGAACAAAGCGATTTCGAAACGGCCAATATCGAATATATCGAGTTCTGGATGCTCGATCCCTTTATCTACAATCCCGAATCGAAAGGAGGCGATTTGTATTTCAACCTGGGCGATATATCGGAAGACATCCTGAAAGACGAAAAGAAGTTTTTCGAAAACGGACTTCCGGTAGACGGCGACACGACGAAAGTAGACCGTACCGTGTGGGGAAAAGTACCGCGCCAGCAGAGTACCGTCTATGCTTTCGACAATACGGCGGGCGCCCGCGAAATACAAGACGTGGGGTTGAACGGCCTTTCTTCGGAAGAAGAAAAGACCTACCCCGCCTATGCCGAATTTCTCGACAAACTGCAAAGAAAGGTGTCGGCCGAAGCCTACAACAAGATGCTGAGCGATCCGTTTTCGCCCTTCAACGATCCGGCGACCGATAACTACCTTTACTACCGCGATGAAAAATACGACCAGGACGAAGCCGATATTCTTACCCGTTACAAACGATACAACGGCACGGAAGGCAACTCCCGCGAATCGAAAGGCAAATACAATTCGGCCGCCAAGACCCTGCCCGACGTGGAGGACATCAACCAGGACAATACGCTCAACAAAAACGAAAAATACTACGAATACAAAATTTCCCTTCGTCCCTCCGACCTGGACGCCCGCAAAAGCAGCTTTATCGTCGACGTGCGCGAAGCTACCCCTACCTTGGCCGACGGAACCAAGAACCAGACGGTAAAATGGTATTTATTCAAAATCCCCGTCAAGAAATACGACCGGGCGGTAGGCCCCATCGGCGATTTCAAGTCGATCCGGTTTATGCGGATGTATATGACGGGCTTTCACGAGCCTACCTACCTGCGCTTCGGCACCTTCAAACTGGTGCGGGGCGAATGGCGCGTATACGAGCGGAACCTGGCGGCGGCCGGCACCAATCCGCCGCAGACCGGCACGTTGGAAGTAGCCACCGTCAACATCGAAGAAAACGGCGACCGCAAACCGGTGAATTATGTGTTGCCGCCGGGCCTGGATCGCGTAAACGACCCCAGCCAGCCCCAGCTTCGCCAGCAAAACGAACAAGCCCTTTCGCTGAAAGTAACCAACCTGGCTTCGCAGGATGCCCGCGCCGTCTACAAAGGAACCAACTACGATTTGCGTCAGTACAAACGCCTCCAGCTCTTTACCCATGCTGAAGCCATAGAGGGGATAGAAGGAGTGGGGAACGGCGATTTATCCGTCTTCCTCCGGCTGGGATCGGATTATAAAAACAATTATTACGAATACGAGGTGCCGCTTACGATTACGCCGGGGGGCACCTATTCGAGCAACAACTCGGCCGACCGCGAAGCCGTATGGCCCGCGGGCAATAAGCTCGACTTCAAACTGGAAGTATTTACCAACCTGAAACTCAGCCGCAACAAGGCCAAACGTTCGGGCCAGAACGGAGTTACTTACCAGACCGTCTATTCCGAATACGATCCCGACCATACCCGCAATAAAATCACCATTGTGGGCAATCCCTCGCTTTCGGAAGTAAAAACGATCATGATCGGGGTGCGCAACAATTCGAAAGACACCAAGAACGCGGAAGTCTGGGTAAACGAATTGCGTTTGTCTGATTTCAACGAATCGGGCGGGTGGGCGGCCGATGCCAACCTGAACGTAGCCTTGTCGGATTTGGGTACGGTAAATGTGTCCGGGCGTATCGAAACCGCCGGATTCGGCGCGCTCGACCAATCCCTGTCGGAACGCCGGCTGGAAGATTACACCCAATATAATGTGGCCACCTCGATCGAACTGGGCAAACTTTTCCCCGAAAAGGCCAAGGTAAGCATTCCCTTCTATTATGCCTATTCCAAGGAAGTACTCAGCCCCAAGTACGACCCGCTGAATCAGGACATCGAGCTTTCCGACGCCCTCGAGGCCGTGGAAAGCAAGGCGGAAAAAGACTCTATCAAAGCGTACGCTCAAGACCGCACTGTTATCAAAAGCGTCTCCTTCAACAATGTGAAGGTGAATATTCGCAGCAAGAATCCCATGCCGTACGATCCGGCCAACTTCACGCTGGGCTATTCTTTCAGCCAGAACAGCCGGCGCAATCCGGATACCGAATACGAAACGACCAAAGACTATCGCGGGAATTTCGCCTACAGCTATACTCCCTATGTAAAGCCTTTCCGCCCCTTCGAAAAACTGAAGAAGAACAACGGTTATACCAAGTATGCCAAGCAGTTTGCCTTCAACTACGTGCCGTCGAACATCAGCTTTCAGACGGCCATGATGCGCAACTATTATGAAATCAAGCTGCGCGACCTGACCAATACCACCGGGGCGAACAACCTGCCCGTTTCCTTCAAACAAGATTTCTATTGGGATCGCGCTTTCAGTCTCCGGTGGGACTTTACTCCCAACCTGAGCGCTTCGTTTACGTCGGGAACCAATGCCCGGATTGAAGAGCCCCATGTGCAGGTGAATAGAGAACTCAACCCCGACGATTACAAAGTGTGGAAAGATTCCGTCAAACAAAGCATCCGCGATCTGGGTACGCCGATGAAGTACGACCAAACATTCAACGTGACCTGGAATATGCCTTTGCAAGCCATCCCCGTGCTCGACTGGGTAAACAGCGCGCTGACCTACAACGCTTCCTACAATTGGGATCGGGGGGCGACGGTAGCCACCGACAAACTGATCGGGAATATCATCAAAAACCAGCGTCAGATCGACTGGCAGGGAAGCTTCAACCTCCAGGCGCTCTACAACAAGAATAAATACCTGAAAAAAATCAACCAGAAATTCGCCACTTCCGCCCGGGCGAACACCACCAGCCGCCAACCGGCCCAAAAGAAGCAGGTGAAACTGGAAAGAGAAATTCAGCTCAGCCCCGACAGCGGCGTGGTGGTACAACACGGAATGTTGACCAAAAAGGTTCGGATTCAGGCGCGCGGGGCCGACGGAAAACTCTATTCCATCAAATACAAGCCGCTCAACTACTCGCAGGTGATGATCCTCAACCGGGATACCGCCCACCTGAAACTCACCATCTATCCCGGGCCGCAGCGGATGGAAGGCGCCTTGACGAACGTGGCCGAATACGCCAGCCGTTTCCTGATGATGGTACGCCGCGTCAACATCCAGTACGCCACCATCGACGGGATGATGCTACCCGGTTACCTGCCGGAAATAGGCGATGTATTCGGACAGAAACGCGCCGGCAACCTGGCTCCCGGCCTGGGCTTCGCTTTCGGTTCGGTGCGTCGCGGCTTTATCGACGAAGCCTGGGACAAAGGCTGGCTGGTAAACGGCGAAGACAATATCACCCCGGCCATGATCGACCATGCAAAGAACCTTACCATCCGGGCCGACCTCGAACCGCTGGCCGGGCTGAAAATTACGCTCAACGCCAACCGGGTAGACACCCGCGGCACCGAAGTGCAGTATATGTATCCGGGCATGCCCGAACTACAGACGGGAAGCTTTACAATGACGACGATTGCCCTGGGCAGCTCCTTCGGCGGCAGCGGCAATGCCGGCAACGGATATGCCTCGAAATCGTTTCAGAAATTCCTCGACCACCGCGACATCGTTACCGGCCGGCTGCAACAAGCCTATGCCGGCACCAACTATCCGAATGCCGGCTTTCTGGAAAATACCTCGCTGGCCGGACAAGCCTACAACCAGGAAATGGGAGTTGTCAGCCCCAATTCGGCCGACGTGCTGATTCCGGCCTTCCTTTCGGCGTATACCGGAAAAGATCCTAAGAGCGTATCGCTTTCGCCCTTCCCTTCGGTGAGGAGTTTGCTGCCCAACTGGCGGATCACTTACGACGGGCTGATCCGTATCCCCATCGTGCGGAAATACTTCAAAAGCATGATGCTCAGCCACCAATACCGCTGTTCTTATTCGGTAGGCGCCTTTTCCTCCTTCCTGAGTTGGGTGGATGCCGGACAAGACGGACTGGGCTATATCCGGGATATTCAGTCCAACAATCCCACCCCCTCGTCGCCCTACGAAATTGCTTCGGTAAGCATTACCGAAGGATTCAGCCCTCTGTTCGGGGTGGATGCCACCTTGCTGAACAACATCACCGGGCGAATGGAATACCGTACGATGCGCAACCTGAGTTTGAATATTTCGTCCGTCCAACTGGTAGAAGCGCTTTCCAAGGAAGTGATCGTTGGCCTGGGCTACAAGCTGACCGAGTTCAACAAACTATTGAACCTGAAGAAAACGCAGAATTTCAGCAACGATTTGACGATCCGCCTCGACTTCTCGTATCGGAAAATGCAGTCGCTGATCCGCAAGATCGAAGAAAACTTCACCCAGGCCACCAGCGGGAATATTGCCAAAACCCTTCAGTTCTCGGCCGATTACGGGCTCAGCCGCGCGCTTACCCTGAGGGCCTTTTACGATCTGCAAATCAATTCGCCCCTTGTATCCAACGCCGCCTTCCCTACTTCCAATTCCAATTACGGCGTGAGCGTGCGTTTCTCGCTGGCCCAGTAGCCTGGACTGCCGACGGGCCGCACGAATGGTCGGAATACAGGAGACTGTGGTCTGTTTGTAAAGAATAGCCTGCTGATGCGGAAAAAACGTTTACCTTTAGAAACTGTTTTCGGAAAGCAAAACGAAATTTCCGTATGCCTAAAAGCAAGCTGACGATGAAAAAACAAACTGCGAAAAGAAGATACGTAGGGCTGTGCCTGATGCTCTGGTTGACGCATGCCGTCGCCGTATTCGCCCAACGAATTGAAGGACATGTGTATGATGCCGCCACCGGCCAAGCGCTTCCCGGCGTGCATGTATATTATCGCCACCGGGGGGCCACCGAAGGCGTGGCGACCGATGCCGCGGGCTATTACACCTTGTCGCTGCCGGGCGGCCAGACCATGCTAACCTTCAGTTTCCTGGGTTACGAACCCCAGACGCTTCCTGTCCGGGCGCGGGAAGGGCATACGGCTAAATTGGACGTGCGCCTCGGCTTGCAATCCAGCGTAATGGACGAGGTGGTAGTGAGCGTAGGCCGTTACGAACAAAAGCTGAGCGATATTACCGTGTCGATCGAACTGCTCAAAGCCCCCGACCTGGCCCGGCAGGCCCCGACCGACCTGACGGCTGTATTGACCACCTTGCCGGGCGTGGAAGTCACCGACCGCCAGCCCTCGGTACGCGGGGGAAGCGGATGGACGTACGGCGTGGGCAGCCGGTGTCTGATTATGGTAGACGGCATGTCGGTGCTTACGCCGGGGTCGGGCGAGATCAACTGGAACGTGGTGCCGATGGAGAACGTAGAACAGGTGGAAGTGCTCAAAGGAGCTTCCTCGGTATTATACGGATCGTCGGCTCTCAACGGTCTGATCAACGTCCGTACCAAACGGCCTTCGCTCGAACCCGTTACCCGGGTGAAAACCTATATGGGAATTTACGGAAACCCCAAAAACAACGATTTCGTATGGTGGAACCGCTCTTTCTGGAAAAGCGGCCGCTATAAGGTAAAGCCTTTGTTGCGCAAAACCGTGCTTTCGGGGTTGAAGAACCCCATGTACGACGGCATCGACCTCTCTCATTCCCGGCGCATCGGCCGGTTGGACGTATCGGCCGGCGTCAATCTTTTTGCCGACGAAAGCTATCGCCAGGGCAACTATACCCGCCGGTTGCGTGCGGGGGGAAACCTCACCTACCACGATCCGCGCGTGCATGGGCTGAACTACGGGCTGAACGCCAATTTCCTCGCCAACGACTATGCCGGCTTCTTTATCTGGCGGTCGGAGCGGGAAGCGTATACGCAGTCGCCGCTGGCGAATATGGGGCGCGACGCCAACACGTTCTACATCGATCCCTTCCTGAATTATACCAACGAGAAGAAAGGAACGACCCATCGGTTCAAAAGCCGTTTTTACCGCCAGGCCAACCGCGTCGTTTCCAATACTACCGATAAATCGCTGGATGAAATAGCCCGGAATATGGGCTTCGACGTGGCTTCGATTCCCAGCTTGGTACATATGGCGCAAAACTGGCAAACCACCCTTCTGCCCGTTTTCCTGCCTTATCTGCCGGAGGTGATGAACGGAAATGTGAACGGATTGATGGGCGAGCTGGGCAAACTGGGCGACCGGTATTTTCCCACCGCCCGCCCGGCCGATTACGTGGATTTGATTTCCTGGGCGATGGGTCGCCAGCCGCTGCCTACGCAAGTTTCGGGTATTCTGCCCTGGCTGGCCGACGGCATGCGGCCGGCCGAGAAGAAACCCGAGGGCGACGATCATACTACTTCTTACTACCTGGATTATCAATACAGCAAAAAATTCGTCCATTCCTTGCTGACGGTAGGAGGCACCTACGAGCGGGTACATGTGGATTCCCGGATGACGGGCGTTCACAACAGCGATAACGCGGCCTTTTTCGCTCAATACGACCATAAGTTCTTCAACCGGTTGAACGTTTCGGCCGGGGTGCGTTTGGAGTATTACCGGATAGACAATCACTACCGGGAGGCGGAAACCGAGCTGTTCGGCGCGAAAGTGCCCGTGAAGCCGGTATTTCGGGGCGGGTTGAATTATGAAGTAGGCGAGTATAGCTATATCAGGGCCTCGCTCGGCCAGGGCTACCGTTATCCTTCGGTAACGGAAAAATATGTGTTGAAGGATATAGGCGGAATAGGGGCTTTCCCCAATGCCGCCCTCAAGGCGGAACGCGGCTATAATGCCGAACTGGGATTTAAGCAGGGATACAAATGGGGAAACCTGAAAGGGTTTGCCGACGCGGCCGTGTTTTATACCCGGTATAAGGATATGATCGAGTTTCGTTTCGGCGTATTCGACAAGCAGAATTTCGAGTACGTGGATAATCTGGGCAAGCTGGTGGGTTTGCTCACCGGCGGCGCGGGAATCGGCATCGGCGCCCAGTTTACCAATGTAGGCAGGGCGGAGATTTACGGCGTCGACGTGTCCACCGGTGGCGTATACGAGTTCAATCCGCATACGCGTTTGACATACAACCTGGGATATGTCTATACCGAACCCCGGGATATGGATGTGAAAGAGCGGAATGCCCAGGAAGAGGCGAATACCGATTTGCTGGCCATGCGGTCGAAGTCGAACGATTCGAAGTATCTGAAATACCGCCGGAAACACGCTGTAAAGGGTGTTTTCGACTTCGAATGGAAGCGGGTGAGCATCGGTACGAACCTGAGTTGGAAAAGCAAGACCTTGGCTGCCGATTATTTTATTCTCGACCAGCGGGAGAAACCTTACGATAACCTGATGGATTATATGCGGTTATTGCTCTTCGGCGACCTGCGCGGGTACTGGCAGCAACATAATACCGGCTTCTTTACCGTGGATGTGCGCCTGGGGATGCAACTGACGCGCTGGCTGCGGTTTCAGGGGATGATCAACAATGTATTGAATACCGAATACAGTGTCCGCCCTATGGATGTGGGGGCGCCCCGCACCTTTATTCTCCAACTGGGGGCCACGTTCTAGCCGGGGGGCGCAAACGAGCTGGGAGCGGTCGGGGCTTATTGTATTTTTTTTAAGATGAAAAAAAGACTTCGCCGACGTTTTTTCAGTTGGATGCCGGAGAAAAAGGATTTTCATGCCGATGAAATTTCAAACGCATCGGCATGAAATTTTATTTGCATGCCGGTGTAATTTTCCTTATTTGTAAGATGTTGATAGCCAGGTAGATGCAAAAGCGGTTCCAAAGCGTATTTTCCGGCCGGGGGTTATTGTATTTTTTCTTGTGATAATGTATCCTTTTTTCCCTTTATAGCAGCATTCGTTTTTCCTTCAATTCTTTCCGCCAGCCTTCGGCTTGCCCGTCCGTCACGCGTGCCATCCATTGCCAGAACCGTTTGCCGTGGTTCATCTCTACCGTATGGCAGAGCTCGTGCAGCAACACATAGTCGATCAGATGCCAGGGCAACAGCATAAGCGAAAGAGAGAGGTTGATGCTCTTGCGGGTAGTGCAACTTCCCCAATGGGTCTTGCTGTTGTTGATTTTTACGCTGGCATACGTAAAGCCGTGTCGGCGGGCCAAGGCCTCCAGCCGGCCGGGCAATTGCCGCCGGGCTTCGTAGCGTAGTGCTTTTTCCAGCATCCCTTTTAAAAGTTTTTGTACCTCGTCGTCGTCGAAATCGGTAGCGAGCGGACAGGCAATATGCAAGATGTCGTTTTCCAGCGTCATGTAAAAACGGGAGCGGGGCGTACGGAAGATATGCAGCCGGAAGGTGGCGGTTTGCAACCGGGTGGATTCGTCCAGGCGGGGAGCGGGGGGATGCCTCAGAAGAGCCGCTTGCAATTTCTCCCGGTTTTGGCGGATAAAGGCCAGCATGCGTGCCTCGTCGCCCCCTGCCGGCATGGTGGCGATAATTTTTCCTTGGGTTATTTTCAGGCTGTAGCGAGTAGCCCGCGGGTGCGTGCGCAGGGTGATGCTGCCCAGGTCGGCGGCTTCTATTTTCTTTTCCATTTCTTGCTGAGAAACTAATCGGTTGCGGGCTGCAAAAATACAATAGAATTGCGTATCTTTGCCTCACTCTAAACGGAATGAATACAAACAAACTATAATAAATTAGCAATCATGAGCAAAAAAGCACTTTTAATTATCTGCGACGGCTGGGGAATCGGCGACCGTCAGAAAGATGACGTGATCTATAATACACCTACGCCTTATTGGGACGAATTATTGCAAAATTATCCTAACTCCTGCTTGCAGGCTTCCGGCGAAAATGTAGGTTTGCCCGACGGACAGATGGGCAATTCGGAAGTAGGCCATCTCAATATCGGGGCCGGCCGCATCGTGTATCAGGATCTGGTGAAAATCAATATTGCCTGCCGCCAGAATACCATTCTCGACAATCCCGAGATTAAACGTGCTTATAGCTATGCCAAAGAAAACGGCAAACAGATTCATTTCATGGGCCTGGTATCCGACGGGGGGGTGCACAGCTCGCTCGAACACTTGATGAAACTGACGGATATTGCCAAGGAATACGGCATTGAAAAGGCCTATGTGCACTGCTTTATGGACGGTCGGGATACCGACCCTAAGAGCGGGAAGGGCTTTATCGAGCAGTTGGAAAAACACCTGGGAACCACAGGCGGCAAAATCGCCTCCATCGTAGGGCGCTATTACGCCATGGATCGCGATAAACGTTGGGAACGGGTGAAAGAAGCCTACGACCTGCTGGTAAGCGGGAAGGGCAAACCGGCCGAATGTATGGTAAAAGCGATGGAAGAATCGTATGCCGAGGGCGTAACCGACGAATTTATCAAACCTATCGTGCACGTGGAAAACGGCCGTCCGGTGGCTGTCATCGAAGAAGGCGACGTGGTGATTTTCTTCAACTACCGCAACGACCGTGCCAAGGAGCTTACGGTGGTGCTTACCCAGCAGGATATGCCGGAAGCCGGCATGCACACCATTCCCGGTTTGCAGTATTTCTGCATGACGCCCTACGATGCCGGTTTCAAAGGCGTTCATATCCTATTCGACAAGGATAACGTAAACAATACCTTGGGCGAATTTCTCTCTGCCGTGGGTAAGAACCAGTTGCATATCGCCGAGACGGAAAAATATGCACACGTTACTTTCTTCTTCAACGGGGGCCGCGAAACGCCTTACGATGCGGAAGACCGTATTTTGGTGCCTTCGCCCAAGGTGGCTACCTACGATTTGAAGCCGGAAATGAGCGCTTTCGAGGTGAAAGATAAATTGGTGGAAGCCATTTATACCAAGAAATACGATTTTATCGTTTGCAACTATGCCAACGGCGATATGGTAGGGCATACGGGTATATACGGCGCGATCGAGAAAGCGGTGGTGACGGTGGATGCCTGCCTGCGCGATACGGTGGAAGCGGCCAAGGCCAACGATTACGAGGTAATTATTATTGCCGACCACGGGAACGCCGACCATGCCCTGAACGAGGACGGTACGCCGAATACGGCTCATTCGCTCAATCCGGTGCCCTTTGTGTATGTAACGGCCGATAAGGAAGCGAAGGTGGAAGACGGTATTCTGGCCGACGTGGCTCCTTCTATCTTGCATATCATGGGGTTGAAGCAGCCTAAGGAAATGACGGGCAAATCGTTGATTAAGTAAGAAAGTTCAAATTGTATAGAGTTCCCCCTTTCGGATAAAAGAGGCGGGGCGGCGTGCCGGCGGTTTATGCCTGTCGGATGCCGCAGCCGTTTTTTCCGGGAGGGGGGATTTAGTGTTCAAAAGGAAGAGATGATTCAGATAGAAGATACCTTGGTAAGCCTCGATCTTATCGAACGGCATTTTTGTTGCGATTTGGCGCATTGCAAGGGAGCGTGTTGCATTGAGGGAGATTCGGGGGCGCCGCTCGAGCAAAGCGAGGTGGCGGAATTGGAGAAAGTATTGCCGGCGGTGTGGGACGATTTGTCGCCCCTGGCGCGCGAGGTGATCGAGAAGCAGGGGGTGGCCTATGTCGATGTGGAAGGCGATACGGTGACGTCGATCGTGAACGGAAAGGATTGCGTATTTACCTGTTATGGAGCCGACGGCACCTGCCAATGTGCCATAGAAAAGGCTTTCCGCCAGGGACGTGCGAATTTTTATAAGCCTATATCCTGCCACTTGTATCCGGTTCGGGTAAAGCAGTATCGCGGGTTCCGGGCGGTGAATTACAACCGGTGGGATATTTGCAAGGCGGCCGAGTTGTTGGGCCGGCGGGAGAAGTTGCCGGCGTATAAGTTTCTGAAAGAGCCGCTGATACGCAAGTTCGGCGAGGCTTGGTACGAGACGCTTGAAACCTGTGCCGCCGAGTGGCTGAAGCAGCAGGGGATGGCGGAGTGAAATGCCGGTAAGCGGCGGTGCGCTGGTTTGTGAAGAGATGAATCCCTCAGGAGGGGGAGCCTTTGCAAAGGGGAATTTGTAAGGGGGAAACGGATACTAAGAAGGCGATATGCGGATGCTCCGGCGGAAATAGGGGGGGCAATCGCCTATGCAGGCTACCCGGTCGATTGACAATTATGTCTCTTTTGGAGGATTTTCTTTTTCCGCCGCGGGCGAGGCCGTGCCGGCGTTTTCGCTTCCCTGTTTTATCAACGTTTTATCAACGGATAGCTACCTTGCGCACCGTATCGCCGATACGGATAATGTAGTAGCCTTTGGCAATATCGACAAGGTATTCGCCCGTGGGTTGTTTGATCTCGATTTCTTTCACTTTGATACCTACTACGCTGTAGATTTCCAGCCGGCTTCCCACCGGGGCGTTCTCTACTTTGATGCGGTTCTCGTAAGCCGTGATCTCGATCGGATTTACCTCGTCGGAGTGGATAAGGGTATAAGGCTCGGCTTCCGATTTCCCTGCCTGCGCGGAAACCGAAAATCCTGCCGAAGCGGCAAGCATAATCAGGAGAATGTAAATAGCTTTCATCTTCGTAACCCTAAATTCGTACAAACGTACGAATTTTTCCCGACATGCGGAAGTATTTAGGGGGAATTATGCAAAATTGAGGGTTATATATTCTTTTTCCTAGTTTGGTGAAAAAATAAGTTAGCCGGTTATTTTATCCAGCGCAACAAACGGCTTCGGCTTTGTCTGCAATCCCAGATAGCCGCAATATAAATATTAGCTTCGGTTGTATAATAGATAATTTTATAATGCTTTTTTACAACAAGCCCCCGATACGTATGCCTATATCCGTCCAGCAAAGGCTCGCACGGAGCCATTTCAGGAAAATCGGCCAGGGGGAGTACGGCTTGCATAAGCGTTTGATAGAAGGTTTGAGCTGTGCGGAGGCTTTTTCTCTCATAAAATTCGTAAATACTTTCCAGATCATGTAAGGCTTGGGGCGACCATTTGATTGTCATAAGGGTTGGTTATATTTGCGTTCGAAATGGGTTTGAATCTCTTCTTGCGTGTAAAAATTACCTTGCTGTATGTGCTGCTCTGCCGCTTCGAGACGTTTCTTCAGTTCTTCTACCGTATATTGGCAGGGAGTACTTTTTTTCTGCACTAATTTGCGAAGAAACTTTTCCACCTTCGCCACCTCTTCCTCCGAGGAAAGCTGGGCGATGATTTCCTGTAAAGCTCCTTTGCGTTGTTCCATTTCCATAGTTGTCATGATTAACTCCTTTCTGCTTGGTGGTTACTACCTGCAAAAATAAGCTTTAAATCCGAATAACCATTCCTTCATTCGCTAAAATCGTATCCGGATACACTTCGTCGGCCTCTTTTTTCAGTTGCGAGACATCTTCATACCGGGCCGAGTAATGCCCGATGACGAGCCGTTTCACGCCGGCCCGCCGAGCTATTTCCGCCGCCTCGCGCGCCGTGGAATGAAAGGTCTCCCGGGCGCGCGGCGCGTCCTCCTGAGCGAAGGTCGCTTCGTGGTATAAAACATCCGCCCCTTCCACCAGCGGCACTATTTCCGGGTAAAAGGCCGTATCCGAACAAAAAGCATAGCGTTTCGGAGCCGCAGCCGGCCGGGTAAGGCGTGCATTGGGCACGATTTCTCCTTCGGACGTGACAAAATCCGCTCCCCGTTTGATCTCCTGCAACATCCGCACCGGAACTTGATAAAAATCGGTCATCTCCCGGATGATATGCGCCTCTTTCTGTTTTTCCGCAAACAGATACCCGCAACAGGGAATCCGATGTTTGAGGGGGATGGAATACACCGCAACCGAACGATCTTCCATCACCAACTCATGCCGGTACGGATCGATGGGATGAATAACGACTTCGAAAGGCAGGTTTTTACAGAAAATATCCAGCACAGGCTGAAGGTAAGCGGCCAGTTCTTTCGGCCCGTGTATCGTGAGCGTCCCGGTGCGTCCCAACATGCCGAGCGTAGAAATCAGCCCCGGCAATCCGAAGCAATGGTCGCCGTGTAAATGAGATATGAAAATATGATTGAGACGGCTGAATTTGATCCGCATACGCCGCATTTGCACTTGAGTGCCCTCGCCGCAGTCGATCATATATAATTTGTCGCGCAGATCGATTATCTGTGAAGTGGCCAGATGCCGGGTAGTAGGAAGGGCCGAGCCGCATCCGAGTATATGTAGGTCAAAATCAGCCATAAGCGTGAAGAAAAATTGAGTATAAAGATTATGCCGGCTTCAAAACAAAAGCAAGCCTGTTTAAGTTCGACGCGACACGCCGAACTTCGATTTTTTGACATAAGAGGAAGGCATAGCATATAATATAAAACAGATGGTCGTGCCTATGCCTGGTGTCTTCTATCGTTGTTTAGTTGAATCCAAGACAGTGTGGGGCCGAGCGCAGAAGCAAAGTCCTTCTTTGATTCCGCCGAGGCGCCCCCTACCTTCCATTTCATTTATTTATAGAAGCAAAGATAGTGTGGGGCCGAGCGCAGAAGCAAAGCCCCGCTTCGATTTTGCCGAGGTGCAGCCTATCTTCGTTTTGATTCTTTGAAGCAAAGATAATACAAAAGCATCAGCCTACTGTGAAAAATAACAAAAAAAGCCTGATAGGTGTAGGCCGGATAAAGGGGATTCCATATATTTGTTTGCTGTCCTTAGGGAAAGCAGATTTATAGTCACGTTATAAGAGTTAAGATATTGTATGCTAAGCCTTAACTAACTTTTTCTTTTTGTTTAAAACGGTTAAATGTAGAAACGGCCAAGCGTGAGCTTCGCCGTTTCCTTTTTTATATCCTTTCTTGTTTCTTAGGCATCGGGCAGCCATTCGAAGTAGTAGGGAAGCGCCACGAGCCGGCCTTGCTACCTAGTAAGCATGCCCGCTTCCTTCGCCCATTTCCTTGCTGCTGATCTTATGCAAATCCAACGCCCGCCAGGCAATAAAGATATAGCCTATTACAAAAGGCACCAGAATAGATACATAACTCATCACCTTCAACGTAAACGGGCTCGAGCAACTATTGCCGATGGTTAGCGAACTTTGCAGATCGGCCAGCGAAGGATAATAAGCCGTATGGTTCCATCCGGCACACAGCAAAAGCGCCAATACCGTCAGCACCGTACCCGTGCCGGCAAACCAGATCCCTTTTCGCCACACTGCCGAAAAAATCGTTTTCCCGATACCGAACAATACCCCTGCCACGCCTGCCAGCAACATCACCAGGACGGCCGGCATTTCAATCAGGTTAATCAGGTATTTGTACGGCTGGCGGAAAATTTCCTGTGTTTCCGGATTCACGGCAAATCCCTTTTGTACCAGCGTATGAATCAGGAAGGTGAGGAAAAACACCAGAAAAAGCGCCGTTTCCGGAATCAACCGTTTCCGGCAACGATCCGTCAGTTCGTTATCGTCGATATTATTGATGAAATAAAGCAATGCCAATACCCGGGAAAGGAAGAATACCGCCAAGCCCAGGCAAAGATTCCAGAATACCAACGCCGCTTCCAGCCCGTGCCAGGGATTGGCCCAGGTGGAGATGACCGGCATGGCCACATCCGTAATTTGGCCCTTGTTGACGATAAATTCAGCCCCGTTGAAAAAGGTACCCACCGCCGTGCCGAGCAGGATAGGGCCTGCCACGCCGTTGATAATTAAAAATATTTGGTAGGTTCTTCTTCCCAGCAAATTCCCTTTTTTGCCTTGGTATTCGTATGATACGGCCTGAATCACAAAACAAATCAGGATCAACATCCATACCCAATAGGCTCCGCCGAAGCTGGTAGAATAGAAAAGAGGAAAAGAAGCGAAAAAGGCCCCTCCGAAAGTCACCAGCGTGGTGAACGTAAACTCCCATTTCCGACCGGTGGAATTCAGCATCATTTTCTGCTGCATTTCGGTCTTCCCCAGGCTGAAAAGAAGCGACTGCCCGCCTTGCACGAAAAGCAGGAATACCAGCAGCGCTGCTAACAGCGAAATAAGGAACCACCAGTAATGTTGTAAAAAGATATAGGTACTCGTTTCCATAACGTATGTATTTTAATGTGATTGGTTGGAAGATGTGTCAGGCCCCTTTTTCACCACTTTTACCATGATCCCGATCTCGGCAATCAACAAAACGGTAAAGAGAATGAGGAACATATAAAACGTGGTCTGTACCGACGAGGGGTTCAGTTTCGAAATAGCCGCGCTGGTAGGCATAATATTCTGGATAGCCCAGGGCTGCCGTCCTACTTCGGCCACGATCCAGCCCGCTTGGCCGGCAATATAAGCCAACGGAATCGACCACAAAGAAACCTTTTGCAGCCAACGGCTGGTTTCTATCTTGCCTTTTTTATCCCAAATCAGCGTAACCAGGAACAGCAGGATGAAGAAACCGCCCAGAATCACCATCACCCGGAACGAGTAAAACGTAAGTTCTACATTCGGTACCAGTTCGGCCGGATTTTTGATATACCCGTATCCGAAATAAGGGAAATTCTCTTCCAAGGTAGCGCGATACCCTTCAGCTGCCGTTTCATCTTTTTCCTTTTTCGCTTTCCGATAGTCGGCCAAGGCTTTGATGGCCGTTTTGCCCTTCGCTATCTTTTCTTCGGCCGAAAGCGCCGGCGTACCTTCATGGGTGGTATATCCGCCCTCGATCAGATTCAGGATGCCCGGCACATACGCCTCGGCATCCCGCTCGGCCAGAAACGAAAGCAATTTCGGGAAAGCGATCCGGAAGATAAACGGGTTTACATTGTCGTTGTAAGCGATCTTATCCGGATTCAACACGCCTACGCCTACCAGCCCTACGCCGTGGCCGCCTTCATACAAACCTTCCATCGCAGCCAGCTTCATGGGCTGTTTCTGCGCCACCTGGTAAGCCGAGCCGTCGCCCGTCCAGAGGGTCAGCAATGACGCAACCAATCCGAAAATTGCCCCGATGCGGATACTTACCAAGGCAAACCGTATATTTCTTTTTTTCAACAAATACCAGCTTCCGATACCCATTACGAATACCGCTCCTAAGATCCAACCCGAGAGTACGGTATGGAAAAATTTGTTGATAGCCACGGGCGATAAGGCCACTTCCCAGAAATTGAACATTTCGTTGCGTACCGTATCCGGATTGAAGCGCATGCCGACGGGATATTGCATCCAGGCATTCGCAATCAGAATCCACAGAGCCGAGAGCGTGGCGCCGATAATCGTCAGCCAGGTAGCTGTCAGGTGGAAACGCTTGCTCACCTTGTCCCAGCCGAAAAACATCACGGCGATAAACGTGGCTTCGAGGAAAAACGCCAGAATCCCTTCGATGGCCAGGGGAGCCCCGAAAATGTCTCCCACGAACCAACTGTAATTCGACCAGTTGGTGCCGAACTCGAATTCCAGAATCAGGCCCGTAGCTACGCCGATGGCGAAATTCACGCCGAATAGTTTCATCCAGAACTGGGTTGTCTTCTTCCAGAATACATCTCCCGTCCGGTAATAAATCGTTTCCATAATGGCCTGGATGACGCCCAGCCCCAGGGTTAGCGGGACGAAAAGCCAATGATACATGGCCGTCAGGGCAAACTGCGCCCTCGACCAGTCAATCAATGAGGTGTCGATGTTGTCAATCATACTATGAATATTTTAAGGAGTAATCGCGCGTTGAATTAACTCTCCCGATACATACTCTTGCTTTTGGGCGTCGGTATCGAATTTACCGAGGTAATTCGGAAAGAAAAATAAACGAAGAACGAAAAACATAATGAATAGTTTGACTAAAATAATCAGCCAAAGCGTCTTGCCCAACTTCATTTCCCGAAAACCATCCCGGTAGAAGCGGAAAACTTTTATCCATGCAGATTCTTTTTTCATATAGTTGCTGTTGATAAGCGAAGATAGGCTGCACCTCGGCATACCCAAACCAGTTTGTTTCTGCTCTCGGTTTGCACTATCTTTGCTTTTGATAAGCGAAGATAGGCTGCACCTCGGCATAATCAAACCAGTTTGCTTCTGCGCTCGGTTTGCACTATCTTTGCTTTTGATAAGCGAAGATAGGCTGCACCTCGGCATACCCAAACCAGTTTGTTTCTGCTCTCGGTTTGCACTATCTTTGCTTTTGATAAGCGAAGATAGGCTGCACCTCGGCATAACCAAACCAGTTTGCTTCTGCGCTCGGTTTGCACTATCTTTGTCTTCATTAAGATAACAAGTGTAAATTTGAGAATGTTTCCATCCTTTTACAAAAATAGCAAAAGCAGTTAAAACCATATACCCCCCCTCCCATAGATAATATTTATAAAAATATAAACTTCATCTATAAGCTGTGTTAAAAAAAACTATTTTTTAAGATAAAGCCTCTTTTTGATGTTGTCGGTCGTACACTATTGGCTATATTTGCGACAATTTGTTGCCTGTAAGGGTGAAAAGACACATAAAATCTCATTGTTAAGTGCTAATCTATAAAAAATTATTACTATGTCAAACATTTCTAGGAGATCCTTTCTTCAAAGAGGAACGGCTGCCGCTGCAGCGTTGACTATCGTTCCGAGTGCGGTTCTGGGAAAAACGCACGGACACACAGCTCCCACTGATAAATTAAATATTGCCGGCGTCGGAATCGGCGGGATGGGTAACGCCAACCTGAAGAACATGGAAAAGACGGATAATATCGTTGCGCTCTGTGACGTAGATTGGAAGTATGCCAAACCGGTATTCGACCGCCATCCGCAAGCTAAGAAATACTGGGACTACCGGAAAATGTACGACGAAATGGGCAAATCCATCGACGCCGTTATGGTAGCCACCGCCGACCATACCCACGCGATCATTTCCGCCGACGCGATGACGATGGGCAAACATGTTTTCTGCCAGAAACCGCTGACGCACTCCGTGTACGAATCGCGCCTGCTGACCAAGCTGGCCGACAAATACCAGGTAGCCACCCAGATGGGGAACCAAGGCTCTTCGGCCGAAGGCGTCGACCTGATCTGCGAATGGATCTGGAACGGTGAAATCGGCGAAGTAACGAAAGTGGAATGCGCTACCGACCGTCCTATCTGGCCGCAGGGGCTGAACGCCCCCGAGAAGGTAGACAAAGTGCCCTCTACCCTGAACTGGGATTTGTTTACCGGCCCGGCCGAAATGCGTCCCTTCAATAAGATCTATCACCCCTGGAACTGGCGCGGCTGGTGGGCTTACGGAACCGGCGCTCTGGGCGATATGGCCTGCCACATCCTCCATCCCGTATTCAAGGGCTTGAACCTGGGGTATCCCACGAAGGTACAAGGCTCCTCCACGCTGCTGTTGCAGGATTGCGCTCCGCAGGCGCAACACGTACGGCTGACCTTCCCGGCCCGCGACAATATGCCGAAGGTAGCCCTGCCCGAAGTAGAAGTACATTGGTATGATGGCGGCATGATGCCCGATCGTCCGGCCGGATTCCCCGAAGGCAAACAACTGATGGGCGAAGGCGGCGGCTTGTGTATCTTCCACGGTACGAAAGACACGCTGATCTGCGGTTGCTACGGCCGTAACCCCTGGTTGCTCTCCGGACGCGTGCCGAACGCGCCTAAAGTATGCCGCCGGGTACCGAAAGCAATGGAAGGCGGACACGAACAGGATTGGATCCGTGCTTGTAAAGAAAGCGCAGGAAGCCGCCTGAAAACCAAATCCGACTTCTCCGAAGCCGGCCCGTTCAACGAAATGGTGGTAATGGGCGTATTGGCCATCCGTTTGCAGACGCTCAACAAAGAATTGCTCTGGGACGGCCCGAACATGCGGTTTACGAATATCAACGACGACGAAATGATCAAGATCCTGATCAAGGACGACTTCAAGATCGTCGACGGCGACCCGAAATTCAACAAGATCTGGACAGACCCGATCAATGCCAAGCAATTCGCTTCCGAACTGATCAAACACAATTACCGCGACGGCTGGAAGCTGGCCGACATGCCGAGATAATCGAATTTAATCTTCATAATCCAAATGAAAAAAACAGTTTTATTAGCAAGTGCCGCTATGATGATGTGTTATTTTACCTCCTGCGGCGGTGGAAAGAAACAGGACGCTGCCCCGGCAGCCGAAGAAACGAAGGCAGAAGCCGCCGTGCCCGAATATAAGATCATGAACGACTTGCCCATCGCCGACCTGGCCGCCTTCCCGAAAGACAACGACGGCAAGATCACGATTTTCGACGGCAAAACATTCAACGGTTGGAGAGGTTACAACCGCACCGACGTGCCCGCCGCCTGGGAAGTGGTAGACGGAACGATCCATATCAAAGGCTCGGGAGCCGGTGAGGCCGGCGCCAAAGACGGCGGCGACCTGGTCTTCGCCCACAAGTTCAAAAACTACGAACTGGAATTCGAATGGAAAGTAGGCAAAGGCTCCAACTCGGGCGTTTTGTATATGATTCAGGAAGTAGAAGGCCAGCCCTCTTACATCTCCGCTCCGGAATATCAGGTATTGGACAATGTAAATCATCCCGATGCCAAATTAGGCAAAGACGGCAACCGCCAGTCGGCCTCGCTGTACGACATGATTCCGGCCAAACCGCAGAACTCCAAACCGTTCGGCGAGTGGAACAAGGGTAAGATCATGTGCTACAAAGGCACCGTGGTTCATTACCAGAACGACGAGCCGGTAGTAGAATACCATTTGTGGACTCCGCAGTGGAAGGAAATGCTGGACAAGAGCAAATTCAGCAAAGAAAAATGGCCGTTGGCTTACGAACTGTTGCTGAACTGCGGCGGCGAGAACAAAGAAGGCTTTATCGGTCTGCAAGACCACGGCGACGATGTATGGTATCGCAATATCACCATCAAACAACTCGACTAAGATCAGCCGATAAGCTCTTTTTAGCATAAGATAATGCCTGAAGCCGGAATCCTTGGTTCTCGTTTCAGGCATTTATTTTTCCGATCCCGGCATTTTAAATCAATTTTTTAGTACCATCAAATGAAAACAGAACAAAACTATACCAAAGCGCAGCTCACCTGGCTGATGATGTTGCGTTTGTTTATCGGCTGGCATTTCATGTACGAAGGTATGGTGAAGATCATGAACCCGAAATGGACCTCGCTTCCTTACCTGCTCGACTCGAAAGGCCCCGCCGCCTCCTTCTTTATCAAAATGACGCAGGATGCCGACCTGATGACCTTCGTCAACCTGGCCAACGAATGGGCCCTTCTCTTGGTGGGTCTCGGCCTTACGCTGGGCTGCCTTTATCGCCTCGCTTCGGTGGGAGGAATGATACTCCTGTTGATGTATACCCTTTCTCACCCGTCTTTCGTGGGCGCCGCCTACCTGATGCCCTTCGAAGGCTCCTACCTCTGGATCGACAAGAACCTGGTGGAATTCGCCGCTCTAGGTTTGCTTATGGTATTTCCCACCTCCCGCATGATCGGATTCGACCGGATGCTCGCCCGCGTCTGTCCGGCTTTCGTTAAATATAAACTGATTTGATACGATTATGGCAGAAGATATAAACAAAACCCCCGGACAGCAACCCGCTTCGCCCGACAAAGGCCGCCGCGACGCCCTCAAAACCCTGGCCACCGTGCCCGTATTAGGCGCCCTGGCCTACGGCGTATACCAGAAAAAGAAAGAAGCCCTGCGCGGGCGCAATATATCCGACGTATTTCAGGTAAGCAACCGGCAAGCTGCTTTTCTGGAGCCCACTGCCGACGGCCGGCAAATCCGGCTGGGCATCATCGGCTTCGGCATCCGCGGAAAACAACTTATGCGGGCCGCCGGCTTTGCCGAACCGTCGTGGATCGATAAAATGATCGAAGCCCACAAACAAAATAAAAAAGACACCCGCTACGAACAATACCTCCAGCAAGACGATCTGAACGTGGTGGTAAACGGCGTATGCGACATCTTCGACGTCTATGGAGAAGCGGCCAAGCTCGCCGCCTCGAATATCCATCGTGAGGGCAGTAACGGCCGTTTCGGCCCCGAGCCCAAACGCTACCGCACCTACCAGGAATTGCTGGCGGCCGACGACATCGACGCCGTAATCATAGCCACCCCCGACCATTGGCATAGCACCATGGCAATGGACGCGGCCCGGGCCGGCAAGCACGTCTATTGCGAAAAACCCCTTTCGTGGACGGTGCCCGAAACCTATGCCGTGCGCCAGGCCGTCAAGGAAACCGGCGTGGTTTTCCAATTGGGCCATCAGGGACGACAAACCGATTGCTACCAGAAGGCCGAAGAAATCATCGGCAACGGATTGTTGGGCCAGGTGAACCTGATCGAAGTATGTACCAACCGCAATTCGCCCAACGGCGCCTGGGTATACGACCTGATCGAAGGTGCTTCGCCCGACACCATCGACTGGAAACAGTTTGACGGGAATACCGACCGCATCAACGAATACATGGATTATATGACCAAGTACGGCCTCGAACGCTATGTCGGCCCCGAGGAACGCCATAAATTCAGCCTCGAACGTTTCTTCCGCTGGCGTTGCTGGTGGGATTACAGCACCGGTCTTTCCGGCGACCTGCTGACGCACGAATACGATGCCGTCAACCAGATCATGCACGTGGGGATTCCGCATGCGGCCACTTCGTCGGGCGGCGTTTATTTCTTCAAAGACGGCCGCACCGTGCCCGACGTGCTCCAGACCACCTTCGAGTTTCCCGACCATAACATGACGATGCTCTACAGCGCTACCCTGGCCAGTTCGCGCGGCCGCGGAAAAGTCTTTATGGGCCACGACGCTTCGATGGAGGTCTCGAATATCCTGGCTATTACCGTCGATTCCGACTCCACCCGTTATGCCGAGAAAATCCGGCAGGGGGTAATTCCGACCGACGCTCCCTTCTATACCTATGTGCCGGGCCAGAACAGTTCCGACTCGGTTACTTCGCCTACCGAGCTTTATTTTGCCAAGCGCGGTTTATTGTATACCTATGTGAACGGCAAGCGATACGATACCACCCATTTGCATATCCGCGAATGGCTGGAATGTATCCGCCAGGGCAAAACCCCCAGTTGCGACATCGACCGGGCTTTCGAAGAAGCGATGACCGCCCATATGGGCACCCGCGCTTATCTGGAAGGTCGCACCATGTATTGGGACAAAGACAAAGAGGAAATCGTACGGGGCGAACAGGCCTGATCCGTGTGAAAAGGGCCGGCAAGGCCGTCGGCAGAAGCCCGGCTGCCCGGCCCAGGAGCAGAGAGGCTTTCCGAACCTTTTGCCGGCGTTTCCCTCCATCCCTTTTCAAGCGAGATTTCCCTATACGGAAACCTGCCGGGAAGCGGGATAAATCGTACTCGCCGTCTTTCCATGCCGAAACGTTTATTATTCCCTTGTTTTCTTTCTTTCTCCGGAAAGCGGGAAAACAAGGGAATTTTTTTACCGGTAAAAATAAATCTGTTAATTTGTAACCGTTTTCCGGTTCGCCCTGTCTTATCAATAAACGAAAGAAAGAATTAAATACATCTTATTATGGAAGATATGGTTTTAGGCACGGTAGGCGTCGTAGCCATTATTTGCACGATCGGCTTGCCGGTTCTCCTAGGGCTCGTCGCCTGCTATATGAATATCAAAAGTCGCCACGCCGAGCGGATGGCTTTAATCGAAAAAGGCATCTCTCCCTTCGATACCTCCCGCCGCGGGCAAAAAGGCCCCAACAGTTATCCGGCCCTTCGCAACGGCATGTTCATGGCCGGACTAGCTATCGGCCTGCTGGCGGGTCTGTTCATTCACCCTCTTATCCCCGACACGAGCAGTTGGTCGGAACTGGCCGTTCCGGTGGTCGCCCTTTTGTTCGGCGGGATTGCTTTTATTCTCTATTTTTTCATCTCCCGGAAAATGTATGAAAAGGAACAACGGCAAAATCCCTCGCGCGACTGGTAGAAAGTAGGATGGACGAACGGCAGTGGATCGAAAGGATACTGCAAGGAGATACCGGGAGTTTCTCCTTTTTGGTGGCGAAGTATGAGAAGATGGCTTATACGTTGGCTTTGCGTGTGCTTGAAAATCGCGAAGAAGCCGAAGAAGTGGTACAAGACGCTTTTGTAAAGGCTTATCAGGCGTTGGGCAATTTCCAGTTCGAAAGCAAGTTCTCCACCTGGTTTTACCGTATCGTCTATCATACGGCCCTCTCGGCGCTCAGACGGCAACATTTGTTTGTAGGTTACGAAGAGACCGTGCCGGGAGAACTTACCGAAGCCGAAGTAGAAGATGCTGCGGCTCTTTTGGAAAGGGCCGACCGCAAAGAAGTGGTTGCGGGGGTATTGAAAAAAATGGCTTCCGACGAAAGTTTCCTGCTTACCCTTTATTATCTGGAAGAATGTTCGGTAGAAGAAATCCGGCAAATTACCGATCTGAGCTCTTCCAACATCAAGGTGAAACTTTTCCGTGCCCGGAAACATTTTTATGAAATTTTGCAACGGCAGCTACAAGCCGAAATAACTAATTTGATATAAATCGCGGATAGCTTATGAATACGAAAGAAAAAGAAATCGATACGTTGACGCGCCGCCTGATGCAAGGAACCGCCGAGCAGCCTTCATCTTCGCTCAATGCCCGAATCATGGCTCTGATCGGCAAAACGCGCCGGCGGCCAGCGGAAATGTATGTGGGTCGTGCTCCGTCGGTAGGTCTTATTTTGGTTTGCCTTTGGGGCTATGTCCTACTGGTAGCTGCGGGCGCCTTTTGCCTGCTGGGGCCTTCGGATGTTTCCGTGGCGGGGTTGGGCTCTGTCCGCCGACTATTCCCTGTCGTCTTAACCGTGGGAGGGGCCGGCTTTTTCTTCTTTTGTTTTGCCCAACTGGATACCTGGCTGGTGCACCGCGAGAAAAACCGCTCGCAGTCCTTATCGGAAAAAGAGGCGGCCGGATAAGGATACTTATTGTCATTTTTTTTATTTTTTTCGAGACGCATTCCCATCCGTTTCCGATTTCGTCGGCATGAAAACGGAATTTTATGCTTATGTAATTTCAATTACACCGGCATGAAATCCGGATCCCATGCCGGTGTATTTTTACGTCTTTGTATAGAGTTGAAAATCAGACGGTTGTAAAAACCCTTTCAAACTCTCTTTCCGGGGCCTTACTTATTGTAGTTTTTGTAAATAAAAACGGGGCGGATTAACGGGGCGGAGATAGGTTTTTATGGACGGGCAGGAATAAATAGTTTCTCTTTTTCTTAGTAAATACAGCCCTATTTCCTATCTTTAATCTCAAATGGGTCAAACCTTGCATTTCAATCGTGGATTTAAATACGTACTATGAACCTAGATTTTGAATCATACATTCATGGCAGCGAGCCTGACAAAAAAGAAAAAGCCTCAGCTTGGAAAACAGCTATCGGCCTGCAGGCTGTAGATGGATTACAAACTTCCGATTATCTGAAAGATACGGCCATAAAGCATATAGAGGGGGATATCAACATCGATGAAGTGAAGAAACTCATTCATGGATATTACCAATCAAAGACGGTACGCACCCTGAAAGATGAAGGAACGGAAGAAGCGGATAAGGTGTCAGCCAACATCGCCCGTATCCTCAATGAACAATCGTTTGCTTTTTCAGTGGCGGGATTTACCTCTATTCATCGCCGCTTGTTTGAGGGTATTTTCAAGTTTGCCGGGAAGATTCGCGATTATGATATAACCAAGAACGAATGGGTACTTCGCGGCGATACGGTACTTTATGTCAATTCGGAAGATTTACGCCTGGCTTTGGAATATGACTTGGAACAAGAGAAGAACTTCTCGTACAAAGGCTTGTCGATGGACGAGGTAGTGGCACATATAGCCAAGTTCGTATCGGGCATCTGGCAGATTCACCCGTTTGGCGAGGGCAATACGCGTACCACGGCAGTCTTTATGATAAAGTATTTGCGTAGCATTGGTTTTGACGTGAACAACGATCTCTTTGCCGATAACTCTTGGTACTTTCGCAACGCGTTGGTACGTGCCAATTACAGGAATGTGCGAAAAGGCGTTGAACCGGATATGGGTTTCCTGGTTTTGTTTTTCAGGAATCTAATGATGGGAGAGAATAAGGAATTGAAGAATAGAACAATGATTATTAACGACTTGCCCCAACCGGCCGGACAAGTCGACCGAACAAGTACCGAACAAGTACCGAACAAGCGGGCCGAACCACTTAGTACACCGGTTTCCGTAATCGTGAAAGCTATCGGAACGGAACACTGCTCATTAAAAATGATCATGGAGAGAATAGAGTTAAAGCATCGTCCCACTTTTATGGCTAATTATCTGGCACCGGCTATTCAGGGTGGTTTTGTTACTCTTCTTTATCCCGATAGCCCCCAGCATCCCCGGCAAAAGTATCTGCTGACGGCAAAAGGGCTGGCTGTGTATAATTCAAATCCATGCGTGAATAAAGTAACTGATCGAGGCCGTCACCATCAGAGAAGGGCAGGAAAGTAGAGCCTGTAAATGAAGTAAAAGCAAATAGCCGGAATAAAGGGGGATACCTCCCGGCTTAAAAAGGCTAAACAAACTCCCTGTTTATTCTATGCCTTGGTATCCCCCTTCGATTTCCGGTGTTTTTCCGGTCGGATTATTTGATGGCCTTAATCGACAGATTGCCGTAACTATTGCCGTTGAAATAAATATGCCGGTTTCCGCCTCCGTTTACTTCCGAACGATAGTCGGTTTTACCCTCCCGTTCGGAAGAGGTGACGTTGAATCCTTCCAGGTTGTATTTGCCGTACCGCATATCCTCCGCTTTTACCGTGAAAGCGGTTTTTCCCGGTATGTTCAGATGAAGATTGCCGTAGCGCGATTCCACGTTGATACGCGTAAAGGAGGGCGCAACTTCTTTGACGGTAAGTGAGCCATATCCCAGATCGTCTACATTCAATTCGGTTTTCAGCAAACCGATGGTCGCATCGCCGTATTTCAGCTCGATACGTCCCCGGTCGATGCTGACTACCGACAGGTTGCCGTATTTCTCCTCCAATGCCAGCATCTGGACTTTGCCGATCTCCAGCTTGGAATATTTGCTATCTACCGTCAATTCCTTGGCATCTTTGCACGTCATATTCCCGATATACCCCAAATCCAGGCGAGCATCGCTCAGATGGCCCATGTCTACGTTCCCGTATTTGGCCTCCAGAACGAGGGGTTGGCTGAAATTGCCCGCATTCAGGTTGCCATATTTCAGGTGCAGGCTGCATTTGCCGTCATTTTGATCGGGCAGATTGATATTTCCGTATTTCTGCGACAAATCCGAAGCCAGCTTGGAGGGCATGCTGATGTAATAATCGATCGTTAAAGATTGCACGTTGTTATTGCCCGACCAATTGTTTTGCGATTTCAGGGTGGTAATGCCCGAAACGATTCCTCCCTCTTTTTTCAGATCGATCCGCACCCTGTCGAGCGCCTCCTGGGCCGTAGTTTCCCGCCCGGCTTTGGCTTCCACCTTTACCCGGATTTCCACTTCGTTTTTGCTCCAATGCGTTACCGTGATATTGCCGTAGCGATTATCGATTTGCAGCAAGTCGTTGCTGCCTACCTTGAACGATTGAACGACTTCTTTTTGTTTTTTGTAATCGTACGAAGCCGGCCGGTGGGCCAGGGCCGGCATGCTACATAGCGCGCACAGCCAGATCAGAAGACCTAAATGGTTTGTTTTTAGTTTTTTTGTATTCATTTGTCTGATTATTTAAAGTTTTATTCCTTGGTTTCCGTATTCATCTGTTCCATTTTCCGCAGCATAATCGAAAGGCTTTCCAGACTATTGCTGTAATGCTGGTTCATCGCATACAGCCCTTTGTTCGAGCAAGGCAAGGTGGGCAGCACGGTTTCTTCAAACATGTAGTTGTCGTGCAATACCTTTTTCGTTTCTTTCAGCAGTTCGGCGCCGCCGGGCGTCTTTTCCTCTTTATACAATTCCCGGATCTGCGCCATCATATCGTTAATCTGCATGGTATAGTAAATCCGGAGTTCTTCGAATTCTTCCCGGGCCTGGCAGGTTTGCGCCTCGGCTTGGGCAGGAGGAGCGGAGGGAAGCGATGTGCCTCCCGGCAACCGGAGCAGGCATACGACCGCCACGGCTGCGGCCGCGGCAAAGGATAACCACAATCCCCACGGGCGTCGGCGTCTTGGGGGGATCTTCCTTCCGGCGGTAAGTTCGGCGCGTTCCGGCCCGGCGTCCGTGGCGCTCCTTGTCTCTTCTTGAACCGGCTCCCAAGGCAAGCGGCCGCTTTCCAGCTTCGTCCGGAAGCGGTCGAGGTGACCTTCGGGCAAATGGTCGTTTTCAAACTCGGCGCGGTGGCGGGTAATATATTCTTTTAACTTATCCATTTCAATCGGTTGTTATCAGTTCCACTAGTTTCCGCTTGGCCCGCAGGTATTGGCTGCGGACGCTGGGCGGCTGGATGTTCAGGATAGAAGCAATCTCTTCCATGTCATATCCTTCGAAAAGGTAAAGCGAGAGGATTACGCGGTAGCCGGGCGGCAGTTTTTGCGTCGCTTTCTTTACCCGCTCCACGGAGTATCGTATCTCTTCTTCGTCCGGCTCTTCGCTTTCGTCGGCGGGATAATTGTCCGTCAACGCTTCTGAAGGGGGCAGTTCGCGCCGCACATAATCGATGGCCGTGTGTATCGCGATGCGGTGCATCCAGGCTTCGAAACTTTGCCCCTCGTGATACTGGCCGAGCCGGGTGAATATTTTCAGGAAACTGTCCTGCATGGCCTCTTCGGCTTCCTCGGCTTGGCCCACGATACGCAGGCAAGTGAAATAAAGCCACTTCGCGTAGTGTTCGTACAGGCCCAGTTGCGCCGTTTGTTCGCCCCGGCGGCAACCTTCTATCAGATGTGCAGTTGTTTCATTCATTTGTTTATATAAACGAGCCGAAGCGGCTTACCGTTGCATGGAGGCGGAAAAAACATTCAAAAAAAAAGAAAGGCATCATCCCGACGCCTTTCCTCTTCTGAACTAAATGATAAAAATAAAAGTTATGTGGGAAGGTTATTTATCGTTAGGGTTGTAAATCATTTTATATTCTTTCGGGCCATCGGGCGTAATCACGCGAATGACGAGGTCTATCGTTTGGGTTTCGGCCGGCGGCAGGGCGGAAAGGTCGAAACATACCCATCCTTCCAGCGTGGAAAGTTGCGGGTCGCCGTTGGCATGATGGCGGAATTCCAACAGATAGGGACGTTCCTGGTCGTCTACCCGGTCGATCTTGACCAGATTCACCCAATGTTTGGCGCGGTCGCCGAATTGGGCCGCGAAACGAACGGTCAGATGGCCGTTGCCGGTACGCATGCTGCGGATTTCTACCGGGTCGGTGCCGTATACGGCGTCGTTTTCCGTGCCCAGGTCGGGCGCGAGGGGCTTGGTAAGTACCGTATCTACCTGGTTCACGCGGATGTAATAATCGAAGTGTTGCGCGCCCATGGACGAATCGCCCAGCAGGGTCATGTTCAGCCATACGCGTTGTCCCTCGCGCAATTTCGACAAGTCGACATAGCCGGCTGCCGGCCAGAGCGTCGTGCCGTCGTCGGCTCGGAAGTAGGGGGCGCTTCCGGGCGATTTCACGGAGACGATTTCCAATTGATATTTACCTAACGAGAAATCATCGTCATCATTCAGACAGGAAGACAAGGCCAGCGAAGCGCAGCCTGCGGCAACAAAAAGTAAAAGTTTTTTCAACGTCTTCATTTTCATTTTGGGGGTTTTACATTCTATACCTGAAAAGATGTAATCCCGCCCGCAAAGGCTGCAATGAAACGTGATAAAAGATGTTAAGAACGAAGCGAGTCGTAAATAAGCCCGGCGGCGCGGCGCGAGGCTCCGGCCTTGCCCAGGATACGAATAATCTCGTCGTACCCGTCGGTCATGGCTTTCCGGTAGGCTGCGTCGCGAAGGAGGCGGCTTAGTTCCGCACGAATCCCCTCTTCCGAAAAGCGGGCGCCGAACAACTCTTGTACCACTTCGCGGCCCGCAATGAGGTTGACCAGCGAAATGTATTTCGTATGGAAAAAATGGCGGAATATAAAGCTGGCTGCCTGCCCGGCTTTTACATAGTAGCAAACCACTTGCGGCACGCGGAAAAGCGCCGTTTCGAGCGTGGCCGTGCCTGAGGTGACAAGGGCCGTATGGCTTTCTTCCAAGAGTTCGTAGGTCTGGCCGAAAAGGATGTTTACCGGATGCCCCGCCGTATATTGCCGATAATAAGCCGGGTCGATGCCGGGCGCTCCGGCTATGACGAGTTGGTAGCCTTCGAATCCGGAGGCGGCCCGGAGCATGACGGGCAGGTTGTCTTTAATTTCCTGCCGGCGACTACCGGCCAGGATGGCCAGGATGGGTTGCTCGCTTAATCCCGCGGCTTCCCGGAAGGCACGGGAATCGGGCCGGCTGCTTTCCCGGAAGAAAGCGACCGAATCTACCGACGGATTGCCTACGTAGTCGACGGCATAGTCGAAGCGGCGGAAAAATTCCGTCTCGAAGGGCAGGATGCAGAACATCCGGTCTACGTACCGGCGGAAGTCGTGGATGCGGTATTGTTTCCAGGCCCATATTTTGGGCGAGATATAGTAATAGACTGGACATTTCAGCTCGGTTTTCACATAGCGGGCTATTTTCAGGTTGAAGCCCGGATAGTCTACCAGGATAACCACGTCGGGCCGGTAGCGGCGAATATCTTCCCGGCACGTCTTCAGATTGCCGAGGATAGTCCTCAGGTTCAGCAATACGGGTATGATTCCCATAAACGCCATCTGCCGGTAATGCTTCACCAGGGTGCCTCCTACGGCTTGCATCAGGTCGCCGCCCAAAAAGCGGAACTCGGCTCCGGCATCTTGCTTTTTCAGCTCGGCCATCAGGTTGGAAGCATGCAAATCGCCGGAGGCCTCGCCGGCTATCAGGTAGTATTTCATAGTTTTAGTGTACTTCCCAGTTTCCTATTTTGCGCATGAAATCGTAGTCGGTAACGTCTATCTTGCAAGGCACCAGCGAGGCATATCCGCTATCGAGCGCCAGCATATCGTTGTCGGGGTGAATGGGTTTGGCGCTTTCGAAAGAGCCGGTCAGCCAGAATACCGGTTGGCCCGAGGCGTTTTCCGAACGCTTGAATTCATGTACCCAGCGGCCGTCGGCCTGGCGGCAGATTTTCATCCCTTTTACATGGGGCATATCGGGCACGTTCAGGTTGAGGTAGGTGCCGTGGGGCAATCCTTCTTTCAATACCCGGCGGGCCAGCATGCGGGCCAGGCGGCAGCATTCCGAAAAGTCGGCGTCGGGGGCGTGGTCGAGAAGCGATACGCCCATCGAGGGCACGTCGAATATACAGCCTTCGGCCGCCGCGCCCATGGTTCCGGAGTAATTTACGCATACGGCCATGTTGCCGCCGTGGTTGATGCCCGATGCCAGCATATCGGGCTTGCGGTCGAGCACTTCGTTGATGGCCAGTTTCACGCAGTCTACCGGTGTGCCGGTGCAACTGTATATCGTAAGGCCTTCTTCTTTTTTCAGCAAGGAATATTTAATGGGAATCAGCGAGGTAATGGCGCTGCTCATGCCCGAGCGGGCGCCGTCGGGGGCGAATACCACGATGTCGCCCAGGTCTCTGAGACAGGCGGTGAGTTCTTTAATTCCTTTGGCTTCTACGCCGTCGTCGTTCGTAATCAAAATTAGCGGTCTCTCGTTCATCATCTTTTTCTGCATTTTAAAATTCCGTCGTCTCTCTTTCTCTCTCTTTCTGTCGCTCCGTTTTATTTTTATCGTTCGCGGGCGCGGAGCGGACAAAGAAAGGTTAGGGGGCCGATCGTCTTACAAAGGTAAGTATTTTTTGCGAGATTTCCCAGGCTTCCCGGCCGCCCGGTTTTATTCGTAAAACTTCGTTATCATTTCCAAAAAAAATATCCATATTCCTCAGTGGTAATGCCTTATTCGAATTATTCTGTTTATATTTGCGAGTTATCAACAGTTAGGGCGATTTATCAACAAAACAGGCATTGTTTTGGGCTTTCGCGGCCCCGTTCGGTTTTAAATGCTTAGTTTTGCCCCGAATTAATAGTTAACAATATGGGTAAGATTATCGCTTTGGCAAATCAGAAGGGGGGAGTCGGCAAAACGACGACCACCATCAATCTGGCTGCATCGCTGGCTGCGCTCGAAAAAAAAGTGCTGGTAGTCGATGCCGATCCGCAGGCGAATGCGTCCTCCGGATTGGGTGTGGATATTCGGAATGTGGAACTTTCTATTTATGAATGTCTGGTGAACGGCGAAGACGCCGCCGGCGCCGTGACGGCAACCGAGGTGGAGGGACTCGATATTATCCCTTCGCATATCGATCTGGTAGGAGCCGAAATCGAAATGTTGAATCTGGAAGACCGCGAGCGGATTCTCAAACAGATTCTGACGCCGATGAAGGAGACCTACGATTTTATTCTGATCGACTGCTCCCCTTCGCTGGGGCTGATTACGGTCAATGCGCTGACGGCCGCCGATTCGGTGATTATACCCGTGCAGTGCGAGTATTTCGCCTTGGAAGGAATCAGTAAATTGCTCAACACGATAAAGATTATCAAATCGAAGCTGAATCCGGCCTTGGAAATTGAAGGTTTCCTGCTCACGATGTACGATTCGCGCCTGAGGCTGGCCAACCAGATCTACGAAGAGGTGAAACGGCCTTTCCGCGATCTGGTATTTACTACCGTAATTCAGCGGAATGTGAAGCTGAGCGAAGCTTCCAGCTACGGAAAACCGGTTTTGCTGTACGATGCCGAGTCGAAAGGATCGATCAATCATATGCAGTTGGCCCGGGAATTAATTGAAAAAAACAAGTAATAAGAAATATATGACGACCGGCGTCCGGCCGGATTAAGAAGCGGTAGCAGCTTTGTTCCGGGGGGCGAAATCCAGGTCGTCGGTGATACATAAACTATGGCAGCATTGAAAAGATCGGCGCTTGGCCGCGGATTGGATGCCCTGATAACGATGGACGACCTGAAAACGGGCGGTTCATCGTCGATCAGCGAGATCGAATTGAGTAAAATCCAGCCTAATCCGGAGCAACCCCGTTCTATCTTTGAAGAAGAAACACTCGAGGAGCTGGCTACTTCCATCCGTTCGTTGGGCCTTATCCAGCCGATTACCCTGAAAGAAACAGGCCCCGACAAATATATGATTATTTCCGGCGAGCGGCGTTACCGGGCTTCACTGATGGCCGGGCTGGACAGGATTCCGGCCTATATAAAAACCGCCGCCGACGAAAATGTGGTCGAAATGGCCCTGATCGAGAATATTCAGCGGGAAGATCTGAATTCGATCGAAATCGCCCTGGCCTACCAGAAATTGCTCGATAATTACGGGCTTACGCAGGAGAAGCTGAGCGAAAGGGTGGGGAAAAAACGGGCTACCATCGCCAATTATCTCCGGTTGTTGAAGTTGCCGGCCGAAATTCAGATGGGCCTGAAAGATAAGAAAATAGATATGGGGCATGCGCGGGCCTTGATTTCGGTGGAAGATCCGGAGGTGCAACTGGCCTTGTACGAACAGATATTGGCCGAAGGATTGTCGGTGCGCAATGTGGAGGAACTGGTGCGCCAGGCTGCCCAGGGCGCTTTGCCCGAGGGGGTACCGGCGAAGGCCAAAGTCAAAAAGACGACGCTTCCCGAAGAATATGATATGCTCAGGGAACATCTCTCTACTTTTTTCCAGACGAAGGTGCAGCTAGCCTGCAACGAGAAAGGAAAAGGCAAAATAACGATTCCTTTCGCTTCGGAAGAGGAGTTGGAAAAGTTGATCGGCTTACTGGATAGACTCAAATGAGAAGCCTGTTGATTGTCTTGCTGAGCCTGGCGGGCGGATTTTGCGCAGAGGCGTATGCCCAGGGAGCGTGGCGGTTTCTTCCGGATACGGTCCAGGCGGTTCGCCGGGATACGACTTTGCGGATACGGAAGGCCGATACGGTGCCGGCGGAAGCGGCCGATGCCGTGCAAAAGGCTTCTGCCGGTTCGTTGCAAGCGCAGGATACGACTGCTTTCGGGCAGCGGGCGGCGAAGGCCGGGGCTGCCGGGCTAGAGGTCGGTTCGACCGATACGGTGCCGGCCGTTTCTTCCGTTTCAACTGGGCAGCGAGCCGTGGCCGATACGGTCGGCGGCGCGATAAAACCCGATTCCACGGTGCAAGCCGTGTTGGCGGCCGGCGATTCGGCCGGGGTGCCGAAAGTAAAATTGCCCTCGGCTTTCAAACCGAACCCGACGAAGGCGGTGTTGCTGGCGCTCGTGCCGGGCATGGGACAGATTTACAACCGGAAATATTGGAAGTTGCCTATCGTGTACGGGGCGTTTATGGGATGTTTGTATGCCGTTACCTGGAACAATAAGAGTTATCAGGATTACTCGGAGGCGTATAAGGATTTCATGTACGATACCGCCAACAAGGTACCTGAGGAAGACTGGCACCAGAGTTGGCAGGATGTCACCAATCGCGATCCGGAGACGGTGTTCAACGATACTAATTTTGCCGATCAGTTGAAACGGCGGAAAGATTATTACCGGCGTTATCGCGATTTGAGCATCATTATCACGGTGGGCGTTTATGCCTTGTCGATTGTAGATGCCTATGTCGACGCCCAGTTGTTCGACTTCGATATTACGCCCGATCTCTCGATGCGGGTAGAACCGGTGGTAACTCCTAAAACGAGCTATAGCTCGAGCACGTACGGAGTGAATTGCAGTATTAAGTTCTGATAGCTAACAACCAGATATAGATAACCATTAGATAGATCGCAAGCATGAGAAAATACCTGCTGACCTTGATCGGCTTTTGCTTCCTGGCTTTTGCCGCCGATGCCGGAGAAAGAACGGCCGGGCCTGATCTGCGCCGGAAGGATAGGGCAACCGGTTCGGTTCTTGCCGACGCCCACGCTCCCGGCGGGCCTGTCCGCGCTACCGCTCCCCGGGCCGATGCCGATATTGTTGTTTCGTCCGACGCAGGTGTTTCGCCTGCTGCTGTTTTAACAGATGAAGCTGTTCCGGCCGGCGGGGTTGCCGATGGCCGCCATGCAGTTTTGCCTGAAGCGGTGCAGCTTGCCGCAGGCCCCGACAGCCTGGCCGTCGATTCGCTGGTTTCCGAAATCGGGTTGATTCCCGAAAGTCTCGATGCCGATGTCGACAGCTTGCTTCGTTCCTGGCATGTACAATATTTTTCGAAGCGCGACGAGTTTTGTCATGACGATGAGCAGGACGTCTGTTTCCCCGATTCCGTTTATATCGAGCGGCTGGGCCGGTTGCCGCGCGTCATCCCGATGCCTTACAACCATATCGTACGCAGTTGCATCGATTTATATGCCCAGCGTCGCCGCGACCTGGTACGCTATATGCTGGGAATGGCCGACTTTTATTTTCCCATTATCGAGCAGGTGCTCGACAAGCATAACCTGCCTATCGAATTGAAATACCTGGCGGTAGTGGAAAGCGCGCTTAATCCGGTAGCCCTTTCGCGGGTGGGCGCTTGCGGGCTGTGGCAGTTTATGTTGCCTACCGGCAAAAGTTATGGCTTGGAAATCAACAGCCTGGTCGACGAACGGCGCGATCCGCTCAAAGCCACGGAAGCGGCTTGCAAGTATTTTGAAGACATGTATGCCATCTACGGCGATTGGAACTTGGTGCTTGCCTCCTACAATTGCGGGCCGGGCAATGTAAACAAAGCCATCCGGCGTTCGGGCGGTAAAACCGATTTCTGGGATATTTTTCCTTATCTGCCGAAAGAGACTCGCTCGTATGTCCCCCTTTTCATTGCGGCGAATTACATTATGAATTATGCTTGCGAACATAATCTTTGCCCGATGCAGACCAGCCTCCCCCTGGCTACCGATACCGTCATGGTGACGAATATGTTGCATTTGCAGCAGGTAGCCGATGTGCTTAGATTGGATATCGAACAGCTCAGGGCGCTCAATCCTCAATATAAGCGGGATATTATTCCTGGAAATACCGGCCCGTCGGTATTGAAACTGCCGGCTGCCGAAACCTATACGTTTATCGACAAAGAAGATACCGTATTTACGCATCGGGCCGAAGAATTGCTGGCTCATTGTATCCCCGTCGGTCCCGCCTCGCAAGGAAACGGACGCTCCGGCTCCCGCTCGACGCAGGAACGGATTACGCATATCGTGAAAAGCGGAGAAAATCTCTATACCATTGCCAACCGCTACGGGGTAACGGCCAAAGACGTGCGAAAATGGAACGGGCTTCATTCCAACCGGGTGGCCCGAGGCAAACGATTGAAATTATATGTCGACAACGGCGGCGTGGCGTTCGCCTCTTCTGCCAAATCCTCGTCTGCCTCTTCGGGGGCTGCGGCAGGTAAGGGAGGAAAAACTTCCGGTTCTACGGTCGTGGCTTCGGCTTCGACTCCGGGCTCGGGAAGCTCTCGCTCCGCTGCCAAGACGGCTTCTTCTTCCGGGAGCGCGGCGGCCGGTTCAGCAAAAGGGTATATTTCGTACCGGGTAAAATCGGGCGATTCTCTCTATTCCATTTCCCGGAAGTATCCGGGCGTCACCACGGCCTTGCTGCAAAAAACAAACGGTTTGTCGGGCACAGCCATCCGCCCCGGGCAGGTGCTGAAAATTCCGGTGGGGTAATTCATATTTTCGCCTGCTCTTCATGGCTTTCTGTTGAATATTTGTATATTTGTGAAAATAAAACAAAGATAAAAGGCCCCCGGCGGAAACAGACTTGTTTGTCTCCGTAGGCAAGGCGGATGTTATCTTTGTAGCTACGGATGTTTTATAAACAGGAAGACCAGACACCATGAGCGATACAAAAGACACAAAAAATACCCGAGCCGGGGCCGCGCAGGCTAACGCCTTGCCCGAGCCTGTGGCCGCTCTTTCAGCCGACGAACAATTGATACAGGATGGTTTCAATGCCCTGCTGAACGATTACCTCAGCTCCAATCACCGCCGGAAGGTTGAACGCATTACCAAGGCGTTCAATTTCGCCAATCAGGCCCATGCCGGGGTGAAACGGCGTTCGGGTGAACCTTATATCATGCACCCGCTGGCCGTGGCGCGCATCGTTTGCCGCGAAATGGGGCTGGGATCTACCTCCATTTGTTCCGCCTTGCTGCACGATGTGGTGGAGGATACGGAATATACCGTTGAAGATATACGGGATATGTTCGGCGATAAAATCGCCCAGATCGTCGACGGGCTGACCAAAATATCGGGCGGCATCTTCGGCGAACAAGCCTCCGCCCAGGCCGAGAATTTCCGCAAGCTGCTGCTCACTATGAGCGACGACATCCGGGTGATCCTTATCAAAATTGCCGACCGCTTGCATAATATGCGCACCCTGGGCTCTATGCTGCCGGCCAAGCAATTCAAGATTGCCGGCGAAACGCTTTATTTGTATGCTCCTCTGGCTCACCGTCTGGGGCTTTTCTCCATCAAAACCGAACTGGAAGACCTCAGCTTCAAATACGAGCATCCGCAGGAATACGAGTTTATCAAGGAAAAGCTGGAAGCTTCCGAAGCCAGCCGCAATAAATTGTTCGAACATTTTGCTGCGCCGGTCAATGAAAAGCTGAAGGCGATGGGCTTGAATTACGAGATGCGGGCCCGCGTGAAATCGGCCTTTTCCATCTGGAATAAAATGGAAAGCAAAAAGGTCACCTTCGAAGATATTTACGATCTGTACGCCGTCCGTATCATATTCGATCCGCTGCCCGGCGTCGACGAGAAAAACATGTGCTGGGATATTTATTCCGCCATCACCGATATTTACCGTATCCGGCCCGACCGTATCCGCGATTGGGTAAGCCGTCCCAAAGCCAACGGCTACCAGGCTCTTCACCTTACCGTAATGGGTCCCGACGGGCAATGGGTAGAGATTCAGATACGCAGCCGCCGGATGGACGAAATTGCCGAAAAAGGTTTTGCCGCTCACTGGAAATACAAGGAGCATAGCGTGGAAGAGGATACCGAACTCGACAAATGGTTGCAGACCATCACCGAAATTCTGGAAAGTCCCGATCCCAACGCGCTCGATTTTCTGGATACCATCAAGCTGAATCTTTTCAGTTCCGAGATATTTGTCTTTACTCCCAAGGGAGATATTAAAACGCTGCCGCAAGGCTCGACCGCCCTCGATTTTGCTTACGCTCTTCATTCCGATATAGGTAATAAATGTATCGGCGCGAAGGTGAACCACCGGCTGGTTCCCCTTAGCCAGACGCTCACCAGCGGCGACCAGGTGGAAGTGCTTACTTCCCGTTCGCAGGAACCGCAGGCCGAGTGGCTGAATTTCGTCACCACCGCCAAAGCACGTACCAAGATCGACGCGGTATTGAAACGGGTGCGCAAAGAGGCGGCCAAGGCGGGCGAAGCGAAAGTGATCGCGGCTTTTAAACGGGCCGATCTGGAGGCTAATGTTTCCAATCTGGACCGGTTGTGCATGTACTTTGGTTTTTCCAAACGGGAAGAGTTCTTTTACGCGGTGGAAAAAGGCGATGTGGTGCTTCCCGACAACCTGAAAAAGCTGCTGAAAGAAAAAACCGACAATGTACTCTTCAAATATGTGAAGCAGGCGCTGGGCGTAGGCAATAAAAATGCCGCCAAAAACGAAGCAGCCGAAGAAGCACCCAAAAAGAAGCCGAAATACGATAAGAGCAAACCCTACATCTTGCGCGAAGAAGCCTTCGAACGTAATTATACGATTGCCGAGTGTTGCAAGCCTATCCCCGGCGACGAGGCGCTCGGCTTTATCAACGACGACAGCAACGTGGTGGTGCATAAACGTTCGTGCCCGATAGCCATGCGGTTGAAGAGCAGTTTCGGCGAACGGATTCTGAACACGCAATGGAGCAGCCACCAGAACGCTTCGTTCGAAGCGACGCTGGAAGTAAAAGGGATCGATTCGATCGGTGTGCTTAATACGATTACCAAGACTATTTCCGACGAATTCAATGTCAACATCATGCGGTTGCTGATCGAGGCCAAAGACGGCGTATTCGAAGGGAAAATAAAAATGAAGGTGCACGATGTGGAAGACATTCAGAAAATGTGCGTCACCCTCTCGAAAATCAAGAATATCAAAACGGTAGGGCGTGTGGCCGATTAGCCGGTTGATGGAAGGGCAGCCCTATCTCCGTGTTATAAAAGGAATATGGAGAACAAATAAAAAAACAAAGAGTAAGGTATGATCTCTCTGATCCGCTTTACTCTTTGTTTTTTGTAAAACCGGCGGGTTGCCGGGCGAAAGGACAGAATATATTGTCAGCTTTTGATCAGGTAAACCGTATAAGCTACATAGCAAAGCGCCATCACGATGCCTTCCCAGCGGGTAATGGTTCTCTTTTTGAAAAGAAGTCCGAAGAAGTAGAGTAGCACGCTCGATCCTATCAGCATACCCAAATCTATATTGTTAATACCTTGCATCGTCAGCGGATGAATCGTCGCGCTACACCCTAATACAAGAAAAATATTGAATAAATTCGAACCGATCACATTTCCGATTGCCATCTCCGCATCCTTTTTCAAAGCTGCCACGATCGAAGTGGCTAGTTCTGGCAGAGAAGTTCCTCCCGCTACCAACGTCAGGCCGATAACCGATTCGCTGACGCCCAGTTTGCGGGCTACGTCGGAAGCGCCGCCCACAAAAAACTCGCCGCCGAAAACCAGACCCACCAATCCCCCGATGATAAAGATCGCCGCTTTCCATACGGGCATTTGCTTTATCGGAGTTTCCGTGCTCGTATCCTGGTTATGGGCAATCGCAAACGTATATCCCAGGAATATGGAGAAAAAACAAAGTAGCAACAAACCGTCGCTGCTGCTGATGCTGTTGGTGGTTGCCCCGTCGATCATCACCTCGTTGCCGCAGATAAACAAAACGATCGACGCCAGAATACAAAGCGGAATCTCCTTGCTTAGCGTGCCTCTGTTCATATGTAGCGGTACGATGGCCGCCGTACACCCTACAATCATCAATGTGTTGAAAATATTACTCCCCACTACATTTCCGATTGCCATGTCCGTGCTTCCCTTGAGGGCCGAAACGATGCTCACGGTCAGTTCGGGAGCCGAGGTGCCGAAAGCCACGATCGTAAGGCCGATTACCAAACTCGAAATGTGAAACCGTTTGGCTACCGAGGCCGCGCCGTCGGTAAGGATATTAGCCCCTACCAGAATCAGAACCAAGCCGCCTATTAATTGAAGAATAAACATACGTTCCGGTTTTAGTTCGACAAGCGGATCAGAAAGGCAGGTCGTCTACCGGATTGGCGGGGCCGAAGTCAGGAGCTGCCGGCGCTGTCGGAGCCGAAGCCGGCGCAAAATTCTCGGGCGTCATTCCCTGAGGAGCAGTCGCCCCGGCGCGTTCCACCTTCCAGGCGCTGATGTTCGTAAACCAACGTCCCTGATATTCGCGGCTGTCGATGTCGAACGAAACCGTCAGTTCTTCACCCGGCTGAATAGCTGCCTGGGCGATACGGTCGGCTCCGAAAATCTGGAAACAAACCTTTTTCGGGTATTGGTCGTGTGTTTCCAGTACGTACTCTTGCTTTTTCCATTCGTTTCCAGTTTTGCTTATACCCCCTTGTTCGGGCAGTACGGCGATAATTTTTCCCGTTATTTCCATGTTTGTAAAATTAATAAATTGTACGGCGAAGGTACAGTTTTCTCGTTTAACATACTAATCGGAGGATTTGTTTTTTTATGCGCCCTCCTAATCTTTCGCATCCAGCAAATCGAATGCTTCCCTAAGGGAAAGCAACTCTTCCTTGATCTGTTTCAGGCGGTTGACGATCTCCTCCTGGCGCACCGTCATCTCCCGGTTATCCTTTAGCTTCTGCCGGGCCCCGGCCAACGTCATGCCGCGTTCTTTTACCAGATGGTAAATCAGCCGGACCGAATTAATATCTTCCTGCCGGTAAAAACGAGTGCCTTTCGTTGTCTTTCGGGGGCGGATAATATCGAATTCCTTTTCCCAAAAGCGAAGCGTCGATTCGTTCACATCGAACATCTGCGCCACTTCGCTGATCGAGTAATACAGCCGTTGTTCTTTTTCTTTCTTCAGTCCCATAGCTTGCTCTTCCTTTAATCCATTACCTGGCCGTGATTTTCGGCGATCTGAATCATCCGGTCGTATTCTTCAGGCGAAAGATCCATATAATAATATTTCGACGGATTATCGTGCCTGCCGCGCACGATAACTTCGTAGTGCAGGTGCGGGCCGGTGGATTTTCCGGTATTCCCCACTTCTCCGATCACTTCCCCGCGGGTTACTTTCTGGCCTACCCTGACCTTGAATTTGCTCATATGCCCGTACAAGGTCTCGAAGCCGTAACCATGATCGATCATCAGGCAATTGCCGTAACCTTGCTTCCATCCGGCAAAGGTTACTACCCCGTTGCCCGTGGCATAAATTTCCGTTCCCACCTTGGCCGAAAAATCCATGCCCGAATGAAAACGCGGCGTACGGTAAATCGGATCGATACGTATGCCGTAGCCTGAAGCCGTGCGGCGCAGATCTTTATTGGAAATAGGCTGGATAGCCGGTACGCATTTGCTCTTTTCCTCCTGATTTTTTCCCATCGCGATCAGTTCCTCCAACGAATTGGATTGAATGTAAAGCTGCTTGCGCAACATATCCATTTTCTGGGTGGTCGATACCACCAGGTCGGGGTTGGAAAGCTCCATCAGATGCTCGTACCGGTTGCTGCCCCCGAAACCCGATTTGCGTACCGATTCCGGAATAGATTCGGCCTGGAAAATGGCGCGGTACAGGTTCTCGTCCCGCTGCTGGATGTCGTCGAGCACTTCCAGCGCGTTGCTTAGCCGGAGGGATAATACTTCATATTGCGTCTGCAACAATTTGTTCTCTTTCCTCAATTGCGATTCCATAGGGGAATCGATTACATACATCATTACGAAAAAGGTAGCTACCCCGAAAGCGATGCCGGTGCTCAAATGGCGTAAGACCGAGAAAAAGCGATCGCGGGCGGACGGATACACCCGTTCGTAACTAAGGGTATTGGGATTATATAAGTAGTATGTTTTGCGTGTTTTAAACAGTTTCATCGATTATTTTTTAGTAGGATGCACGCAAAAATAATAAATTCCGTACTTTTGCAAATTGTTTTTCAGAATATTAACGAGAACTAGAATATAGAATATGTTGACAGCAAAAGAAATCCGTGAATCCTTCAAAGCCTTTTTCGCTTCCAAGGAACACCAGATCGTACCTTCCGCTCCGATGGTGGTGAAAGGCGATCCTACCCTGATGTTTACCAATGCAGGCATGAATCAATTTAAAGATATTATTCTGGGCAACGTACCGGTGAAATATCCGCGGGTGGCAGACTCCCAGAAATGCCTGCGCGTCAGCGGAAAACATAATGATCTCGAAGAAGTGGGCCACGATACCTACCATCACACCATGTTCGAAATGCTGGGCAACTGGTCGTTTGGCGACTATTTCAAAAAAGAAGCCGTCAATTGGGCTTGGGAATACCTGGTAGAGGTGCTCAAACTAAATCCCGACCGGCTGTACGCCACGGTTTTCGAAGGCAGTCCCTCGGAAGGCCTGCAGCGCGATAACGAAGCTGCCGGCTATTGGGAACAATACCTGCCGGCCGACCATATCATCAACGGCAACAAGCATGATAATTTCTGGGAAATGGGCGATACCGGTCCTTGCGGCCCTTGCTCGGAAATACATATCGACCTGCGATCGGAAGCCGAACGCTCTGCCGTTCCCGGCCAGGAGATGGTGAATAAGGATCATCCCCAGGTGATTGAAATCTGGAACCTGGTGTTCATGCAGTTCAACCGCAAAGCCGACGGCTCGCTGGAATCGCTCCCCGCCAAGGTAATCGATACCGGCATGGGTTTCGAACGGCTCTGCATGGCCTTGCAAGGCAAAACTTCCAATTACGATACCGATGTCTTCCAGCCCCTTATCCAGGCGTTGGCCGGCATGACCGGGGCCGTGTACGGCCAGGATAAAGAAAAAGACGTCGCCATGCGCGTGATTGCCGATCATATCCGTACCATCGCTTTCTCGATTACCGACGGCCAACTGCCTTCCAATGCCAAGGCCGGCTACGTGATCCGTCGTATTCTGCGCCGGGCCGTCCGCTACGGCTATACCTTCCTGGGTCGTCGCGAAGCCTTTATGTATAAATTGCTGCCTGTGCTGATCGAAACCATGGGCGACGCCTATCCCGAACTGGCCGCCCAGCAAAATCTGATCGAAAAGGTGATGAAAGAGGAAGAAGAATCCTTCCTCCGGACGCTGGAAACCGGCATTCGCTTGCTGGATAAGAAAATGGAAGAAACCAAAGCGGCCGGCAAGCATGTACTGAGCGGCGTCGACGCCTTTACCTTGTACGATACCTACGGTTTCCCCTTAGACCTGACCGAACTTATCTTACGTGAGAAAGGGATGGAAGCTAACATCGAGGAGTTCAACGCCGAAATGCAGAAACAAAAAGAACGGGCCCGCAACGCCGCCGCTATCGAAACCGGCGACTGGATTGCCTTGAAAGAAGGAGAAAGCCGTTTTGTAGGGTATGACCTGTTTGAATGTGAGGCCGAGATCCTGCGTTACCGCCAGATCAAACAAAAAAACAAGGTACTTTACCAACTCGTGCTCGACCAAACCCCCTTCTATGCCGAAATGGGCGGACAGGTAGGCGATAGCGGCTGGCTGATTGCCGACGATGAAAAAATAGAGATAGTCGACACCAAGCGCGAAAATAACCTGCCGGTACATTTGGTAGCCAAATTGCCGAAAGACGTCACCGCCACATTCCTGGCCAAAATCGACGGAAAAAAGCGTATCCAGACCGAATGCAACCACTCGGCTACCCACCTGCTGCACGAAGCCTTGCGGGAAGTGCTCGGAAGCCATGTCGAGCAAAAGGGCTCGTATGTATCGCCTCATTCGCTGCGTTTCGACTTTTCTCATTTCCAGAAAGTAACCGACGAAGAAATCCGGAAAGTGGAAAAGCTGGTCGGCGAAAAAATCCGGGCGAACCACCCCTTGGAAGAACACCGCAACATGCCTATCGCCCAGGCGAAAGCTTTGGGCGCGATGGCTTTGTTCGGCGAAAAATACGGAGATGAAGTGCGGGTAGTAAAATACGGTTCTTCCATCGAACTTTGCGGGGGAACCCATATCCCTGCTACCGGCATGATCGGATCGCTCCGCGTGGTAGGCGAAAGCTCGATTGCCGCCGGGGTGCGTCGTATAGAGGCCGTAACGGCCGAAGGGGCCGAAGAATTCGTCTACGCCCAGCAGGATTTGATCCGCGAAGTACGCGCCATGTTCAACAATATGCCGAATATCGCTCAGGCCATCCGTAAGTCTATCGAGGAAAACGGGGAAATGAAAAAACAGTTGGAAGACTATGTAAAAGAGAAAGCCGCCCGACTGAAAAAAGATATTCAGGCCAAAGCCGTCGAGCGGAACGGCGTACGGGTGATGACCTATGCCGGAAAAGGAAATATGGACGCCATGAAAGACGTGGCTTTCCAGATAAAAGGAGAGACGAAAGACAGCTTCCTGTTTGTAGCCGGTATTATCGACGACGCCAAGTGTACCCTGATGGTGATGTTGAGCGACGACTTGGTAGCCGACGGGCTGAATGCTTCCAAACTGGTAAAAGACGCGGCCAAGCACATCCAGGGCGGCGGCGGCGGACAGCCTCATTTTGCCACGGCGGGCGGCAAGAACCTGAACGGTCTTACGATTGCCGTCGATGCCGTGATCGAAGGAGCCGGTTTAAAATAAACGGCAATTGCCCGGACAAGTTATAAAAAGGCTTGCCGGCAGACCGGAGCGTTCCTGAAAAAGCAAGATACATTCAGGATCCCTCCCGGTTGCCGGCAAGCTTTTTTGTTTTTATTCTTTCTTCTACCCTTGCCAATCGACGACCGGGAATTGTCCTAAGTGTTGGCTTGCGGCCCTATGTGCAGGAGAGGCAGCGTTTTTTTTGCGGCTGTTTTGATAATCGGAATACAAATCCTACCTTTGCCTTCCAAGGTTACATTAAACAAAAACGATATGTCCGAACAACAAGTTGTCATTTGCAAAGACCTGAAAACGGAACTCCAGGATTTCCTTTCTTCTCTTTCCTACGATAAATTATTCCTGCTTACCGATACCAACACCCAGGCGAAATGTTATCCCCTTCTTACCGATATTCCCGCTATTCAAGAAGCCTCGCTTATAACTGCCAAGGCAGGCGACATACATAAGAATCTGGAACAGATGACCCTCATCTGGCAACATCTTTGTACCCACGGCGCCTCGCGCAATTCTTTGCTTATCAATCTGGGAGGCGGAATGATCACCGACATGGGCGGTTTTGCAGGCGCCACCTTCAAACGCGGCATCCGGACAATCAATATCCCCACCACGCTTATGGCCTCGGTCGACGCGGCGGTAGGAGGAAAGACCGGCATTAATTTCCACGGCCTGAAAAACGAAATAGGAGCCTTTTATCCTCCGCTTGCCGTATTTATCGATTCGGAATTTCTGCGTACCCTCGACCGGGACAACCTGCTTTCAGGCTATGCCGAAATGATCAAGCACGGGCTGATCAGCTCGATGGACACCTATGCCTCGGTGATGCTGTTCGATTTGGACGGCCCTATGGATTACGCTTTCCTCAACCGCCTGGTAGCCCGATCAGTGGCTGTGAAAGAACGGATCGTAGCTGAAGATCCCAAAGAAAAAGGGATACGCAAAGCCTTGAATTTCGGCCATACCGTAGGCCATGCCATCGAAAGCCTTTCCTTCCGCAAAGGCACGCCCTTGTTGCACGGACACGCCGTGGCGGCCGGCCTGATCAGCGAGCTCTATCTATCTTATAAGTTATGCGATTTCCCGATGGAGAAATTGAGTCAGGTGGTATATTACATCAAAGAATACTATCCCGCTTTCGATTTCGATTGCAAAGATTACGACACTTTGTACGAATTAATGACCCACGACAAGAAGAACGAAGGGGGCGTCATCAACTTCACTTTATTGGCCGGAGTGGGCGACGTCCGCATCAATCAAGCGGTAGGCAAAGAAAAAATTATTGAATCATTAGATTTTTATCGCGAAAGTTTTGGAGCTTAACAAAATTTTCATACCTTTGCACCCGTAATCAAAAACGGGATGTAGCTCAGTCCGGTTAGAGTACGCGTCTGGGGGGCGTGTGGTCGCTGGTTCGAATCCAGTCATCCCGACGGATTGAAAGCAAAGGGGTTAGATATTAAATCTAACCCCTTTTGTTTTGTCTGTAGCCAGACAAGCGTAAAACTTTTTTATAAGCTCCGGTTTCCCGGGAGGATTCTGGATTCCCTTTGGCGCATTTTGGAAGTCTATATACATACGTCAGACATAGAATCCCTGCAAAATCCCTGCACAAAAATAGATCATACCCCACTTCGGGGAAATACCCCTTTACAAGGAATGTGAAAGTAGAGAACAAGTTCCCGCACCGGAACTTGTTCTCTACTCTTTTTCTTATTCAAACGGGTTCGTGCTCATATCCGGGTTAGGTTCGCCGTAGTCGTGCAAACTGTCCTGGTGGGCGACAGCGGCTTTATGCTCGGCAATCAGGCGAGACATCTCGGCTACCTTTTCCCGATACTTGGGCTGCAACGCCAGATTTACTTTTTCTTCCGGATCTTCCGCCAAATCATAGAGCATGCAAGCTGCCGCCTTCGTGCTGTCGGCCGGCGTCCATTCCGTATACGCATACCGGTTGGTCACTACCGATTCCCCGCTGTTGAGCCGGCTGAATACAGCCTGGTGCGTGGTATGTGCCGACGGATCTTCCAAATGAGGAACCATCGAGGTGCCTTGGGCATGCGAAGGAATATCGAGCCCGGCCAATTGGCAAAGCGTGGGGTAAATATCCGCGCTTGACGTGAGTCCGGAGCAGCGCTCTCCTTGAGCCATGCCCGGTGCCGAAATCATAAACGGTACTCGTAAAGCTTCGTGAAAATGGCTGAGTTTGCCCCACCCTTCATGATCGCCCAACAGATAACCGTTATCGCCCCATAACACGACGATCGTCTCTTCTCGCAACCCTAAACGATCGATGGCAGCCATCAATTTTCCTACCAAGGCATCGGTATAAGTAACACCGGCATAGTATCCTTGGCGGATCCGGCGTGCCGTGCTATCGGGCATATCTTCGTAGTGCGGGATACCCGACAAACTCAGGTACAACGCCTGCGTGGCCTGGCGAGCTTCCTGGGGCGCAGTAGGAGGAAATAGCGGATTATCGGAAAGGCCCACATTGGGATACATATCCCAATACTTTTTCGGTGCTATAAACGGGCCGTGAGGACGATAATACCCGATCGCAAGGAAGAAATGCTGTCCCGAAGCTTTTGCCTTCTTCAACTCTTCGATGGCCCGAAGCGTATTTTGCCCGTCGGGATATGCCTCGTCGGGCACATCCACGCATTCGAATGCAGGGCCCTGCGGGGCTTGAAAATCGTGAGGCAAAGCAGCCAGGTTGGAGAAATCGATCGATGCTATATTCTTGGCAGCAAGTTCCTGGTCTTCTTTTTGCCGCTGTTGGTTGGCCGGGTCTTGATAGCCGTAATAATCTCGCTTTTCGTCCAGCACGTCCCAGGCCGAGGCAAAATCATCCCCGTGGTGGAACACTTTGCCCAGCGAAATCGTGCGATAACCATGACGTCGGAACTGCTCAGGCATTACCAACACATCCGGCACCTGGTCTTCGGCCCGGGCAAAATTAGTGAAGCGATCGGGGGTAGGATAGAGGCCCGTCCACATGCTGGCCCGCGAGGGGCCGCTGAAGGGAACCGTGCAATAATGACGGTCGAATAAAACGCTTTGGCCGGCCAACTGGTCGATATTCGGCGTAATCATGCCCTCGGCCCCATAGCAGTGAAGAGCCGTTTGCAGGTCGTCGATAGCGATAAAAAGCACGTTTTTCACCGATGGGTTCTCTTTTGCATTCAAGCCGGTCATACTTAGCAGCATACACCCGGAAGCTGCCAACCACGGAGTAAAGGATGTGTTCATGATCTATAGTTTATTATGTGTTAAAAGAAATAGTACAATCCGTCCACATGTCAGGTTTATTTTAGCCTTACCTATGTCTAACCTATCTTTGTTTTCTGAAACAAAAATAGGTGTATGGTAGGAGATAAGGTTGCAAATAATATTTATTTAATTGCAAGAAGTAAGAAACCGATAGTAGTTTAATTTTTATTCATACTTACATGTCCGGAGTCCGGTTACAAAAGATGCTAGGAGATGAACTTCTTGTTCATTAGTTGAATTTTTTGACTTCTAGAGGAAAAAGAGAAAAAATGCACAGCAAGAGAAAAACGTCTTTTCTTCATATCATGAGTTTGTTATTTTTAAATCGGTCGGCTTGTAAGATATATGTTTATTTGCTGATAAATTAAACGTTTTTCATTTTAATTAATTATTGCTTTTTCGTTTGTCATCTGCCCGGGTATGGGGGAGTATATATAGAATAGAAGGGAATAGTGGTGATCAACTATAAAGTGAAACGATACCGATAAAATATAAATAAAAAACCGTCCACCCTACCGACAAGCATTTATCAGGGTGAACGGTTGTTCGTTTTAGTATTCGTACAACAACTTCTGTTTATCTGCCGTACAAATGTTTGGCCGAGGGAACGAAGATAACGTTAAGCTCCGGATCGGGCATATCCGGGTCTAGCGGAAACATAGGCCGGACGATGTTTTTATACGGAATGCTTTTGAAATCCTGATCCACGCCGCCGCGCGTCAGGGCCATTACCCAGTCGGCCTTTATAGAATACCAGCGGTTTACAAGATAACCCTGTTTCACCATGACAATATCCATCTGACGAGGGTCTATCCCCGTACCTTCCAGATTAGGCGTAGGAGAAGAAGTGCCCACCACTACATAAATGCTTCCCGTCTTGATAATAGCTATATTGTTGCGCCGCCAAGGAGAAGCAGAGGCCTGCTCCTCGTCCTGAACAGGGCTGACGTATACCACCGTGCCTGATAATTTGACAGGAGGCTCATAAGCATTGTCGGTCATGGCACCTACATACCCTTCCGCCTGGCCGCCCACACCGGCTTTCCGCGCAGCTTCCACCATCTCGTCGCCCGGGATGGAACAATAAAGCAGGCTTTTGCCGCCGGCCGACTGAAACTCCGGTCGTTTCAATACCCGGGCCAACGTCCAGGTTACCTCGCCCGATCCGCCCCCGCCGGGATTGTCGCCCATATCGCTGATCAGGAACGGCTTTTTATCACTGGCTATGGCCAGATCGAGACATTTTTCGAGCGAATGGCCGGGAGCTTCCAGAGAGAACTGGCGGCGAACATCCCAGAATTTCCGAGCCAGCTTCTTCGCCCCTGCTTCCACCTGTGCCTTATCGTCGCCATACACCATAACTACACCCTGGTTCCGCCGATCGTCTCCCCATACATATCCTATCCAGATACCCGCATCGATCACGCCCGGCATAGCTTCCACTTCGGGTACCATCGCATACAACGACTTAGCCGGTTCGACCCGCGTGCTCGACCATTCTCCCGACACCAGCACCGGCACGGCTACCCACGCCTTATAAGCCGGGCGTCCCTTGCCGGAAGCAAGCCGGTCGAGCAGATTCGTTACCCCCCGGCGATGCGATTCGCGAGAGTCGTCGTGAGGAGCTTTGCGATAAGTAGTGATCAGGTCGGAATTGAGAGCCACGAGCCAGGAGGCATTGCCGTGAAGGTCCATCGTGGTAGTAACCAGCACGTCGTTGCCGATCACGCTGCGCACTTTCTCCATAAACTCGCCTTCCGGATCGGCCACGCCGTCGACGCTACAGGCCCCGTGATTGTAAAACCAGAACGCATCGTAAGGCATGTTCGCCTTGATGATTTCCAACGCTTCGTTCACAAAAGCGTCGTACGATTCGCGGGTGACAGGCCCCCGTCCGCCGCCACGCCCCATTAAAGAAGGAAGCCAGGTAGCCGCCTGGCCCATCGCAGAGTCGGGGCTCAGATAATCGGGCAACGTAAGCGGGCGGCCTACGAGCTGTTGGCGGTTAGGCATAAACACGCTGTTTTCAATCTGTATGCCGGCCACGCCGATACGAGGTTTCTTTGGCTGGGCAGCCGCTGTGCCGGCACCGCTCGACGACACCGCCAACAAACAAAGACTGAGGAACAAGAAGATTTTTTTCATGGTTTTTTTCTATTTAATTCAGTATAATCCGTTACAAATATAAGGTATTAATCCACGCCCGGCCGGGGATTCTGCACAATTACCCCTTTGCTTATATCGATTTCGATCTGCGGAATCGGCAAAACCTCTGCGCCCGGTTTGAAATTCTTGAACACCTTCGGGCCCCAACCCACGCGAACCACATCGAAGAAACGGAAACCTTCCAACGCCAGTTCGAGATGACGTTCGTTCATAATATCTTCGAACAACTGATTTCCCGTGGAAGTAATTTCCGACAGTTTGGCCCGCGTGCGAATCCGGTTGAGGTAAGTCCTGGCCTCGTTTTCATCGTTCGACAGCGCGCAAGCTTCGGCATAATTCAGATACACCTCAGCCAGGCGGATCAGTTTATGGTTCAACGGCTGGTTATTCCCCCTGCTTTCCACCCGTTCGCCCGGTTTAAGATAAAGCTTGCGGTTGTAGAAACCGGTTCTGTCGCCCGTAATAGGCGATACGCTGCCTTTAGCCTCTTCTTCTATCCGGATAGCTTCTTCAGTCGATAAAAGCGTGGCGTTTTTTCTAACCGTATCTCCCGCTTTATCGTAAGCTTCGGCCAACGCCTCGGTCGGTTGCGCGCACCCGAACCCGATCGTCAGGTTCCGGGGCATCGACATCAAGACATGCCGGTTGCCGTTGTTCACGTTCCACGAGCTTTGCGTGGGAGAATTATACATATTTACCTCCAGAATAGATTCCTGGCAATGCTCGCCCGCTATCAGGAAGGGTAACTGATAATCGTCAGCCAAGCTATATTCGCCCAGATTGAACAAATTCCTGGCCGCCTGTTTGACCTGTTCGTATTTTTTCTGATAAAGATAAACACGGGTCTGCATGGCATAGGCGGCTCCCCGGGTGATTCTACCCGCATAGGTAGTCATATAATTGTTTACCTCGCTTTTCGAAGGCAATGCCGCGGCAGCCTCTTCCAGGTCTTTTTCGATGGCGGCATATACTTCCTCGGCCGACGAACGGCCCAGCTTTTCATGATCGAGTTCGAGCACGGAAGTATATAAAGGAACTCCGCCGAATGTTTTCACCAACTCGAAATAAGAATAAGCCCGGATAAATTTAGCTTCCGCTATCATATGCGCCCTGTTGTGTTCGTTGAACAGCGCCTCGTCGGCAGCCTCGAAGTCGCGGATTGCCAGATTGGCTTTGTTGATACACTGGTAAGTCTGCGAGTACTTGTTCAATATTTCGTTATGGTCGGCCGGATACTGGTATTCTTCCATCAGCGTAAAGGTAGCCGCATCGTTGTCCGACCCGCTGTAGGTGGCATCGTCCGACAATACGTCGCCGAAGGCATTTATCGACCAGGTATAGCGGAAATCTTTCATGTCGGAATAGACGGCGGCCAGGCGCAAGAAAGCCTGTTTTTCATTTTCAATCTTTCCCGCCGTGGCGCTGCCTAACGGTTCTTTGTCCAAATCCACACAACTGCCCAAGGTGAATAACGCAGCAATGGTAACTCCTGTTATAATTTTGTTTAGTAGCATATTCATATTCATTTAAAAAGTAACATTAATACCTCCGGTTATGACTCTCGACTGGGGATATATGCCATAGTCTATCCCTCTCGCTAAGGAAGCCGACTGGCCTACTTCAGGATCTATGCCGCTATAGCTGCTGATGGTAAACAAGTTCTGGCCGCTCAGATAAACACGTACGTTTTGAAGCATGACTTTCTTTACCCACCAAGAAGGCAAGGTATACCCAATCTGGGCGTTTCTCAACCTAAGATAAGATCCGTTTTCCACATACCTGTCGGAAAGGCGGTTGTTATTGTTGTAATCGGCAGCGTCGAGGCGCGGGATATTCGTATTCGTATTGGAAGGCGTCCAATAATTCAGCAAAGCTCTGTCTTTATTGGTAATATCGGTCAGGCTATAGGTATATAAACGCATGGCGTTGAATATTTCGTTGCCTATCGTGCCTCCGAATTGCAGGCTTACGTCAAACCCTTTCCAGGCCATCCCCAGGTTGAAGCCGTAAATCACATCCGGAATAGGATTTCCGATCATCCGTTTGTCTTTTTCATCCAATTTGCCGTCGCCGCTGGTATCTACAAACAAAACATCCCCCAGTTTGGCATTCGGCTGATAACCGGCTTTCTTTACGGCGGCCAATTGGTCTTCCGTCTGGATCAGGCCGTCGGTAACGTAGCCGTAGAAAGCGCCGATAGGAAGACCCTCGTTGGTATAAGTGGCATATTGCTGGCGAAGCACGCCCGACGGGATAGGCGTACCGCCGTTCAGCTTCGTCATCCGGTTACGGATGGTAGAGAGGTTGAATCCGATATTGTATTGGAATTCGTTAATCTGATCTCTCCATTCCAGGTTCAACTCTACCCCCCGGTTGTTGGCAGCGCCGATATTGGTATAGGTATCGTCGAAATATCCCATGTACTTAGGCATCGGAGCCGCCAAAAGCATATCCTTGGTAGTCTTGTTGTAATATTCGAAGCTGAAAATCAGCTTGCTGTTCACGAAGCTCGCGTCGAGGCCGATATTCATCGATTCGGTCGTCTCCCATTTGATATTGGAGTTGCCCAGCCGCCTGACGGCGATACCCTGATACAAGGTTTCGTTGGAACCGGCCCCGAACAAGGCGCTGTACTGCGTCCACAACGACAGTAAGCTACGGTCGAGGTAACTGCCGATGTTCTGGTTGCCTATTTGTCCCCATCCGGCACGAAGTTTCAGCGAAGAAACCCAATTGGCGTTCAGTTTCTTGAAGAAGGGCTCGTTATTGATTCTCCAGCCTAATGCAAACGAGGGGAAATTACCCCAGCGGTTGTCTTTGGCAAATTTGGAAGAACCGTCGCGCCGTACGGATGCGGTCAGCAAGTATCGGTTGTCAAACTCGTAATGCAACCGGCCCAGGTAGGAAATCAGCCCGTAATCGGTGGCATTGTTGCTGCCCGTCGTCTTGCTTTTGTCGAGGGTGGCATCGATATAGTGCAAGTTGGAAGCCTCGCCGATGAAGTCGCGCCCGCTTAGCCCGAGCGACTCTCTTTTTCCCCATTCGTTGGTATATCCGGCCAAGACGTTCAGGCTATGTTTTTCGGCAAACGTTTTGATGTAGGTAAGCGTATTTTCGAACGTATAGTAATTGCCGTTGGTATGTGTCTTCGACAAACTGCTTTCGTCGTTTTTCTGGCTGTTGGATACAAAATAAACGGGGCTGAAGCTCTTGGCTTCCCTCCTCCTTATTTCCGCGCCGAAACTGCTTTTCAATTTAAGGCCTTTTATAATTTCCAGTTCGCCGTACACATTGCCGATCACGGCCAGGTTTTTCGTGCGGCTGTCGCGGTAAACGATAGAAGCCAAGGGGTTATAATAATCGATATAAGGCGACGAGCCGTAGGTGCCGTCAGGTTTTACGGCCGGAATAACCGGTTCCACGCGGATGGCGTTGCTGATAATTCCATAGTCGGCGTCATACAAGCCGGAACTGTTGTATTCGCTGATGCCCGAGGAATTGGATTTCGAGATGGAAACATTGGTTCCCACGGTAAGCAAATCTTTTATGATGGTTTTTTCCGAACTCTGGCGCACGTTAATCCTTTCATACTCGGATTTCTTGACGGTTCCCTCCTGATTGAGGTAGTTGATGCCCAGGTTATATTTGTAGTCATCCGCCTTTCCGCCGCTTATTCCCACACTGTAGTTGTGCATGAAGGCGCTTCTGGAAATTTCCTCCATCCAGTTGGTAGAGGTGTTTCTATCCACCAGGCTCAGGTCGATCTCGGCAACTCCCGCTTCCGCTTTCACCTTGTTGATTTCCGTTTGCAGGTCGTACCATTCCGGGCCCGACATCACGTTCAGGTTATTCAGCAGTTTGCTCACGCCCCAATACGCGTCGAAGGTAACCGTCGTTTTTCCTACCGCGCCTTTCTTGGTCGTGATAAGAATAACCCCGTTAGCCCCGCGGGAACCGTAAATAGCCGAAGCGGAAGCGTCTTTGAGGATTTCCATCGACTGAATGTCGGATGCGCTCAGGTAGTTGATGTCGGTAACCGGCATTCCGTCGACTACGTACAAGGGTTCGGCGTCGTTTACCGTTCCTACGCCGCGGATACGGATGGTCGAGGCCGAGCCCGGAGAACCCGAATTAGAGGTAACGGATACGCCCGTAGCCAATCCCTGCAAGGCCGAAGATACATTAGCCACCGGCTGGCGGGCTATCTTATCCTTGTCTACCGAGGCGATGGCACCGGTAATATCGCTTTTTTTCATCGTGCCGTAGCCCACTACCACCACTTCGTCGAGCGTTTGCAAATCTTCCGCCAGGACGATCCTGAGCGACTGCTGTCGCCCCAGAGGCACTTCTTTGGTAATATAACCGATGTAAGAGACTACAAGCACAGCCGATTGGGGAACATTCTCGAGTGCGAAATCTCCGTCGATGCCTGTGATGGAACCTGTGGTGGTTCCTTTAATCATCACATTGGCGCCGATCACGGGTTCGCCGTTTTGGTCTACTACCACGCCGCTGATGCTTTTATGCTGCTGTCCGGTAGCCATGCTTCTGCCTTCGGTCGTTTCCTTCTTTGAAGTCAGGATAATATTCTTATCCAATACTTCGTATTTTATATCCGTATCCCGGAAAAGATCGGCCAATACGTCGAATACGTTTTTCTCGCTGGCCCGGATAGATACCAGCCGGTTGGTATTCACTTGCTTGGTATTGTAAAAGAATTTGAATTCCGACTGGGATTCAATATGATCCAAAACCGATTGTATGGTCTGGTTTTTCGCCTCAACCGACAAGGAGGTGGTCTGGCTGTACGTATTTGCCGCGTTCACTATCGTAAGGGCGGCGACCAGCAATAAGGCAGTTATTTTCATACGTAAAAGTATTTTCGTTTTGATATTACTTCTTCTTCGCATAGATTTACAGTGTTTTTAAGGGTAAACAAAGGTGTAAGCTTGTTTCTGGCAAGCGTTGTTTTCCGGCACGAACAGGGCTGCCGGTTCAGGTATTCGCCCGTGCATGCTGTTTTTAGGAATCTCTTGTTTTCATGATGGTTTTTCAGATTTGAAGATTAGACAATGTTAATATAATTCTATCCGGCTTCGGATGACTTCTCCGTCGTGGTCGAGTTCGTAATCGATGGTATACCGGATGCCCGACGAGCGTTTGAAATGTTCCAATACCCGTTCGATCTGCTGGTTGGTGAAAACCCCGGTAAAGGAATAATTGTAAAAAGCGGGGTCTTTTAGGCTGAACTCCACGTTGAACCGTTTGCTCAGTATCCATAAAATATCGGATAAGGGAGTGTCTTTTAAAATGATCTGGCCGTTTTTCCAGGCAATGTCTTTAGGCACATACGCCTGGCCTACCTGCGTACGGCCGGTTTTCTTGTCGTAATGAACCTGTTGGTCGGGGCGTATGGTTAGCGTGCGCGGCAGCCGGTCTTCATTTTGATAATTGAATTGCACCGAGCCATTCACCAGGGTGGTCGCTATAAACCCGTTGCTGCTGTAGGCATCGATATTGAATTCGGTACCCAACACTTTTACGGAGGCATTTTCCGTATGCACGATAAAGGGCTTTTCCGGGTTTTCCACTACTTGGAAATAAGCTTCCCCGTCGAGGGTCACTTCGCGGGTTTCGCCGGAAAAGAAGCTGGGGTATTTCAGGTAAGAAGAAGAGTTGAGCCATACTTTGGTACCGTCGGGCAGCAAGGTGGAACCGATCATGCCCGGCGTCATCCGGGTTTCCATATAAAAAAGCGGGGTTTCCTCCCGGCGCTGCAACAGCAAAAAGCCGGAAAGAAGAAGCAAAGGCAACAGCAAGATGGCGGCTACCCGTTGAAACGCAAGATAGAGTTTCTTTCTCTGCTTTTTCTTTAGTTGTTTATTCACTTTTCCCAGGGCTTTTTGCGGAGCGGAGCCTTTGATAAGCCTGAGGGAGGTAACGGCAAAGAAGAGTTCGTAATAATCGCGGGCAATCTTCCGGTTCTCTTCCGAGGCGTCGATCCATTTTTCCACTTCGCCAGATTCCGGACCGCTTAATTCCCGGTTCATATAGCGAAACAAATCCGATTCGTTTATCTTTTTCTGCTGCTCCATGCTTTTGGGTGCTTTCTACTTTCTAATATGACAGTTCAGGGAGGAAAGTTCCTAAACAAAATTGGAGAATAAGTTCTTTTTTTTAATTTTGCTTTAGGAATGTGAAATTTATACCCGGATAAGCGGCTTATGGTCAAGCAAATGTATCAGGATGCGGAAAATGAAAGGCTATTTGAATCTCTCCGGCGGGGAAACAAAAAAGCTTTTGATACTTTCTTTCTAAGGTATTATCCGGTGTTATGTGCCTACGCGACGCAGTTCGTGGGGATAGACGATGCGGAAGAGATCGTGCAAGACATGATGGTAGGTATTTGGGAACGTAGAAAAGAGATTGCAGTCGATTCTTCGTTGAACGGTTATCTTTTCCGGGCGGTGAAGAACAGATGTATCAACCATATGGATAAACTTCGCTTGCACCAACAGGTACATTCCTTCATGGCCGGCCGTTGGCAAACGCAGTTTGAAGATCCCGACTTTTATATTGTGGAAGAACTCACCGGGAAAATCGAAGAAGCATTGGCTAAGCTCCCGGCAACTTACCGGGAGGCTTTTGTGCTGAACCGGATCGACGGCCGGACCTATCAGGAAATAGCCGCCGCCTTAGACGTATCTTCCAAGACCATCGACTACCGTATCCGGCAAGCCCTTAAAATCCTCCGCGTCGAATTGAAAGACTATCTTCCGCTGCTGTGCTGGCTGTTGGCTGACGCGCTATAGCGTAGCCGGTATTTCAAACGCTCCCTTTTTCCTCCGACGTGAAAGGAAGAGAGCATTTATTTTATTTCGTTAGCCTTGGCCGGCGTCTTTTGCCCATCCGGCTATTTGCTCCGGCCGGTCGGCTATATAGGAAGGATGAAAGCTTTCCAGCTCTTCTTTCGGCCGGAAGCCCCAAGTTACCCCGCAGGCCGTTACTCCGCTTTGGCGCGCCGTTTGCATATCCACGCCCGAATCGCCTACGTAAAGGGCATCGGCCGGCTCTGCACCGGCAAGCGTCAGGATTTCGCGTACTATGGTCGGATCGGGTTTCGGCGCAATGCCTTCCCGCTGCCCCAATACGGCCGCGAAACGGATGCCGGGAAAAAAGTAATCGGTTAGTTTGCCGGTGGCGGCCTGGTATTTGTTGGAGGCTACCGCCAGAAGGATACCGGCGTCTTGCAACTCTTCCAGCAAGGCTGGAATGCCGGGATAGGGGCGGCTGCGGTCGGTATTATGCACATCGTAATGGCGGAGAAACGCCTGGCGGATACGCTCTATATTTGCCTCCGTGCGAGCTTCCGGCGGAAGAGCCCGCTCAAATAATTTGCCGATGCCGTTGCCTACGAAAAACCGGTATTTGTCGGGCGCATGGCTGGGAAAACCGTTTTCCATAAGGGCCTGGTTGGTGCTTTCGGCCAGGTCGGCCAGGGTGTCGAGCAGGGTTCCGTCGAGATCGAAAATGACGAGCTTTTTCATTTTATCCGTTTTTTGAATGCAAAAATAGCGGAATAGCGCGGGATTATTTTCTATTTAAGAAATAATTCCTATCTTTAAAACACGAAAACGCCCGTATTCCAGCCGATGCGGGGGTGGACGTACCTAGTAAACAGTTTCATAATGTCTAACTTAGAAGTCAAATATCATGGGAAAAAATCAATTAATTCACAGTAATGAGATTCATCTGGTTAATCCGGCAGACATTCGTAGCGCCGCCACGAAAATGGTTGAAGCCTTGCACCTGGCGGCGGGGTCTACCCAAGGTTTCGATATTTATAAAGTAGTGGAAGTGTATTTTACCGACCTCGACAAACGGCAGGAGCTGAACCGGCTGCTGGGTATCGAGGAATAAAAAATAAGCGGCCGCTTCCGGCCCCCAGAAGCTACGCGAAGGCATTTTCGTCTCCTCCACAGGGACGGAAATGCCTTTCGTTTTTTACAATAAGTCCTTGTTTTGTAACTGGCTGATTATCAGTAGTGGAAAAAACACCGTTATCCGGCTCCGATTTCATCGCAGTGTATTTTCATTTTCATGCCGGTGAAATTTTCATTACACTGCGATGAAATTGAAAAGGTAGGCCGGCGGAAATGTTAAAAAATAAAATATTTACAATAAGTCCCCCCGCCGCTATGCCTTCGGGGGCCGATGTGTTCCAACTGCGGCCCTGCGGCGGACGCTGCTTTTGGTTTTTCTCTTTTTGCGGCCGCAAGCTTTTTTGCAAGGGCTTGAAAGCTGTTTCTTTGCTTCTTGCCGCCGACGTTTTTCACCCCCGGCAGAAGATTGGTAATATTCGCTAAATCGCGCAACTACCTTTCGGCGGAGGCGGTTAGATAGATAAACCATTTTTTAAAAGCGGAGGCAATATGAAAGAAAAACCTTTACTCCACAGCCGGGAGTTTCATCTAATCGGGAAAGAAAAGATTTGCCAGGCCGTCACCCGGTTGGTCGATACCCTGCAAATGGCGGCCGGATCTACCGACGGGTTCGATATTTATAAAGTGACGGAAAGCTATTTTACCGATTTGGATAAACGGCAGGCCATCAACCGGTTGCTGGGCATTCCCGAGGATTGCGAAACCTATGGCGAAGAAGTGCAGCAGCAGATCTATGAAGGAGAAAATTCCGGAAGGCCCCTCAAGGGCGAATAAGAAGAAGAAAATAACTAAAAAAGGCCGCCCGGTTATTCCGAGGCGGCCTTTTGATGTATGGGGATATAAACGTCTTGTCGTTTATTTGCCCGACAGCTTTTCTTTCAAAGCGGCCAGTTCTTCAATATCGCCCAGCGTAGTCTTTTCAACCGGGCCGGTTACCATGCCGGATTCTTCTTCTTTCTTGTTACCGCCGCGTTTGGCCGACGATTTCTTTTCTCCGCCGTCTTTCTTCGAACCTTTTTGTTCGTCTTCGAAGATACGGCTGTGCGAAAGAATGATACGTTTGGCTTCCTTGTTGAATTCGATTACCTTGAACTGAAGTTTTTCGTCTACCTGAGCCTGCGAGCCGTCTTCTTTCACCAGGTGTTTCGGCGTAGCGAAACCTTCCACGCCGTAAGGCAGGGAGATGACGGCGCCCTTGTCGAGTACTTCGATAATCGTGCCTTCGTGGATGGAACCTACCGTGAAGATGGTTTCGAATACATCCCAGGGATTTTCTTCCAGTTGCTTGTGGCCCAAGCTCAGACGACGGTTTTCCTTGTCGATTTCCAGTACCTGTACTTCAATTTCGGCGCCGATCTGGGTGAATTCCGACGGATGTTTTACTTTCTTCGTCCACGACAGGTCGGAGATATGGATCAAACCGTCTACGCCTTCTTCGATTTCTACGAATACGCCGAAGTTGGTGAAGTTACGCACTTTGGCGGCGTGGCGCGAGCCTACCGGGAAACGAGATTCGATGTCTTCCCAGGGATCGGCTTTGAGTTGCTTGATACCCAGCGACATTTTGCGTTCGTCGCGGTCGAGCGTCAGGATAACGGCTTCGATTTCGTCGCCTACCTTCATAAAGTCCTGAGCCGAACGCAGGTGCTGCGTCCACGACATTTCCGAAACGTGGATCAGGCCTTCTACGCCCGGAGCGATTTCGATAAATGCGCCGTAATCGGCCATCACAACTACTTTGCCTTTCACCTTGTCGCCCACTTTCAGGTTTTCGTCGAGGGCATCCCAGGGATGCGGAGTAAGTTGTTTCAAACCCAGGGCGATACGTTTCTTTTCGTCGTCGAAATCCAGGATAACCACGTTGATGCGTTGGTCGAGCTGTACGATTTCTTCCGGGTGCGATACGCGGCCCCACGACAGGTCGGTGATGTGGATCAGACCGTCTACGCCGCCCAGGTCGATAAATACGCCGTAGGAGGTGATGTTCTTGACGGTTCCTTCCAATACCTGGCCTTTTTCCAGTTTGGAGATAATATCTTTCTTCTGTTGTTCCAGTTCGGCTTCGATCAGCGCCTTGTGCGAAACAACCACGTTCTTGAATTCCTGGTTGATCTTCACGATCTTGAATTCCATGGTCTTGCCTACGAACACATCGTAGTCGCGGATGGGTTTGACGTCGATCTGCGAACCCGGCAGGAAAGCTTCGATGCCGAATACGTCGACGATCATACCGCCTTTCGTGCGGCATTTGATGTAACCTTTGATGATTTCGTCTTTTTCCAGCGCTTCGTTCACACGATCCCAAGAGCGGGTTGCGCGGGCTTTTTTGTGAGAGAGGATCAATTGTCCTTTTTTATCTTCCTGGCTTTCGATATAGACTTCTACTTCGTCGCCGATTTTCAGATCGGGGTTGTAGCGGAATTCCGACATCGGTACGACACCGTCCGATTTGAAGCCGATGTTTACCACTACTTCGCGTTTGTTCATCGCTGTAACGGTTCCCATAACGACTTCCTTGTCCTTTACGGTGTTCAGGGTTTCGTCATACGTTTTTACCAGATCGTCTTTGCTTACCTGGCCGTAAGTTTCGCCTTGTTCAAAGGCGTCCCAGTTGAAATCTTCAACCGGCTGGATGTTTTTTAAATTTTCCATTCTTTGATTGTTAATACTAAGTTTGTTTTAATTAGTAAGTTAGACATTATATTGTCATCTCTCAAAAATCGGGGCAAAGGTAATGTTTTTTTCTGAGCTACAAGTGTTTTTGCCGGAAAAATCATTGCCTGCGGAACAGGCGGCGACGATTTCGCCGGAATAGGCGGACGGCGGGCTGGGAAAGCAGTTAATTTTGGATTGAAATTCATGCTATTTCATCAAAAAAAGTTATTTTTGTTGCTTTCTAAGCATTAAGAACATGAATATAGAGCATCTGTTTGCTCGCAGGGTCGTTTGGTGCTTTCTTTTGACAGGAATTTTTACTTTCCGGTTATTCGCTCAGAATGAGGTGGGCAAAGCCCGTGCGGATAGTTTGGAACGTCTGTTGGAACGTGTCGAATCGCCGGAAAAGCAACTCTCCATACTGAAAAAACAAGTAACCCTCTATTGGCAGCTTCCCCGGGAAGTGCCTTGCTTGAAGCGGATTATCGACCTGGCTACCCGTCTGGATTCCATGCCTGTGGTATATGCTGCGATGGGTGGCCTGGCGCGTTATTATTATAACGCGGGCCAGAGCGACAGCCTGGCGTACTGGGCTTCGCGCATCGATTCGCTGGCAAGCGAGCGGGGGGAATCGCCCGACGCGCTTTTTGCCGCAGGCAGCCTGATCTGTCAGGACAACCTGTGGAAAGGTAATTACGAAATAGCTATGAACGAGGCTATCCGCCAGTTGAACATAGCCCGGAAAAGGGAGCAGCCTTATGCGCTGGCCCGTATCAACCGCGACCTGGGGCTGATTTATCAAACCATCAACCGCGACAGCGATGCCGTGGCAGCTTTCCGGGAGGGGTGGAAATGGTTGAAAATAAGCTCGGCAAAGCCTACTTTCAAGGTGATGTTTTTGGCGGATATGCTGGTTTCTACCGTTCGGATGGATTTATTCGAGGAGTCGGCCCGGTTGTTGGAAGACTATAAGGAGGTGGTCGACGATTTGGAATCGTCGTACAAAACGTCGGGGCGGATTTTTCCGGTCGACCGTCATCGCTGGATGATCGATTTGTCGTATGCCGAGTTGTATTTGCGCAAGCAACAATGGAAAAAGGCCCGGGAGTATCTGGAAAAAACGGTTCGCTACGATCGGAACGAGCCGGGCAGCGAATATGCGCGTTTCCGCAACGATCGCATTCATGCGCTTTATTATCATCATACCGGCCGGCAGTTGTTGGCGTTGGAGGCGGTGGAGAAGGCGCTGGAGGAGGAACAGCAAATGGAGCTTTTCAAGTTGAAGGCCGATATTTTGCGTTCGCTGGGCCGTACCCGGGAAGCGTTAGAGGTGTATAAAACTACCTTGGCTAGGAATAAAGCGATAGAAGACAAGGCGTTCAGCCGCCAGATTGCGCAACTGCGCAACCTCAACGACCTGAACGGCATGGAAAAGCAGGCGCGCGAATTGGATTATCAGGCGGAGCGCCTTTCGCTCAAACAGCGGCAACTGGTAGGGGCCGTGCTGTTTATCGGGGTGTTGCTGGTGCTTTTATATGTGCTTATTCGTTATTACCGGCGCGCCAACCGGCTGAAGAACGAATTGCTGAAGGAAAAGAATTCCCTGGTGGAATCGGAAAAGGAGTTGCGGCTGATGACGGAAAAGGCGCAGCAGGCCAATCAGGTGAAAACCGCTTTTATATCTAATATCAGCCACGAGGTGCGGACGCCCTTGAATGCTATTGTAGGCTTTTCGGAGTTGTTGCTCGACGAGTCGGAGCCGGCAGCCCACCGGGCCGAGTTTGCCCATACTATCAACAAGAGTTCGGAGTTATTGCTTAATCTGGTCAACGACGTGCTCGATTTGTCGCGGCTGGAGTCGGGCCGCATTCAATTTATGTGCCGGACGGTTGACTTGGTGGATTATTGCCGGCGCGCGCTCGACGGCATTGCCCACCGCGTCGGTCGCAAGGTAAGGCTTACGTTTACCACGCCTGTCGAATCGTTCGAATTGCGTACCGACCCGATGCGGCTGCAACAATTGATTTCCAACTTGTTGTCGAATGCTGCCAAATTTACCGAAGAGGGAGAGATCAATCTGGCTTTATCGGTGGAAGAGGCTGAAAACCGGGTTGTCGTATCTGTAACCGATACCGGGTGCGGGATTCCGCCCGAGAAGCACGAGCGGATTTTCGAGCGGTTTGAAAAGCTCGACGAGTTCAAGCAGGGCACGGGGTTGGGATTATCGATTTGCCGGATTATCGCCGACCAGTTGCATGGTATGATATTTATCGATTCCTCGTATACGGCCGGGGCGCGCTTTGTATTTATCCATCCCTTGCATTAGGGCTTAACGTTAACGAAGGAAACGGACATGGAAAAAAGAAATAATCGGAATGGCAGGTGGTGGATAGGGCTGGTATGGCTATGGCTGGTTTTTCCCGCTGCGGCGCAAGTGCCGGTCGACACTTTATCGAAGGTGGAGCTGGATAGTTTGGAGCATGTGCTGGCTGTCGGCCAAGAACCGTCGAAGCGTATACCGGCTTTATCGCGGCTGGCTATGTTGCATATGCAGAAGCCGGAGGAGATTTCTTATTTGGTGCAGCTTTACGAAGAGGCGAAAAAGGCCGATTCCATTCCGGCCGTGTATGGGGCTTTGCGGCATTTGTCGCGTTTTTACTATAATGTGTACGGCAGACGGGATAGTATTTTGTATTGGGGCGGATTGATCGATTCGATTGCCAAGGCGCGGGGGGAGTATCCCAACGAGTTGTTCGACGTGCAGTGTTATTCCTGTCAGGATTTGCTGTGGAGCAAGGATTATGAAATGGCGCTCAACGAGGCGATGGAGATTTACCAGGAGGCGAGCCATCGCAAACATACGTACGGCATGGCGAGGTGCTCGGAGAGTTTGGGGCTTATTTACCAGGCTATCCGGCGCGATAGCGACGCGATCGCGGCTTTTCAGGAAGGGCTCGACCTGATCGGGGGGCTGGATGTGCCTAACAAGGTGGAAATGCAGGTGCGGCTTACTTCTTATCAGGCGGAATGTGCTTTGCGGCTTGACCGCCTGGGGCTGGTCGATACGATTTTGGCCGAGTATCGCTATTTTATCCGGCAACAGGAGCAACTCAACCGGGTGGAGAGTAATAGGTCGCCGGTGGGACGCCAGTATTGGTTGTTGTATTCTTTTTACGGAGATATGTATGTGCGTGCTCGTCAACCCGAAAAAGCGAAGGCTGCGTTGGAGAAAGCTTCTTTGCATTTCCGGGATACGGAGGTGGAGATGGATTATGCCGAAAAAGTATATCTTTCGGCTTGGGCGCGTTATTACCGGTTGATAGGGAATATTCCGCTGGCGCTTCATTATCTGGATAAGTTGCTGGAGCTCGAGCAGTTGCCCGAAGAGCTTTTGCTGAAAGCGGAAATCCTGGAGGAAGTAGGGAGGACGGGCGAGGCGCTCGATTTATATGAAAGGTTGCTTTCCATCACGTCGCGTCGGAATGATGAAACTTTTTTTCGCCAGATCAGCCAGTTGCAGGCCTTGCACGAATTGCACGACAAGGAGACGCAGTTGCGCGAGCTGGAAATAAGCGAAAAGCGGATGTGGCAGAAGCAGTCGCAACTGGTTTTTTCGTTGGGGGTGGCTTTGGTGTTGCTGCTTACTTTATATATTTTGTTTATTTATTATCGGCGTACGCGCCGGTTGCAACAGGAACTGATGCACGATAAGGAGTCTCTGCTGGCTTCGGAAGAAAAATTGCTCCGGGCCAAGGAGCGGGCCGAAGAGGCGAGCCGGATGAAAAGTGCTTTCCTGGCGAATATGAGCCACGAAATCCGTACGCCTCTCAATGCAATCGTCGGTTTCTCGGGGTTGTTGTCCGAGCCTTCTACTTCGCCCGAAGAAAGGGAAGAGTATACGGCTATTATTCATAATAATACGGAATTGCTGCTGAATCTGGTGAACGATGTGCTCGATTTGTCGCGGATGGAGTCGGGAGATATGAATTTCCAGTTGGAGCCTTACGACTTGGGCAGTTGTTGCCAGCGTGCGCTCGATAGCGTGCGCCATCGTATCCCCGCCGGGGTGAAATTGACGTTTACCCCGGAGGCGCAGCCGGTCGTGATTTGTACCGACCGGTTGCGGTTGCAGCAGTTGTTGACTAATTTGCTTACGAATGCGGCGAAGTTTACAACCGAGGGGGAAATCAATCTGGCGTACCGGGTGCTTCCGGGCGGCAGCCAGGTAGAAATTGCCGTTACCGATACCGGTTGCGGGATTCCGCCGGAGAAGCAGGCGGATGTGTTTAAACGGTTTGAAAAGCTGGACGATTATAAACCCGGCGCGGGGCTGGGCTTATCGATCTGCCAGGTGATTGCCGACCGGTTGGGGGGCACGGTCTCGATCGATGCCTCGTATACCGCCGGGGCCCGGTTTATTTTTGTTCATCCTTATGAAATGCCCGGCGAAGGATGTGATCGGCCCCAAGCAACAGCAGGGTAAGGGCGCTTATGTAAAGATAGAAAGAAAGGCTGGCCGGGTCGAAGCTGACGCGGGGGAAATGCAACCGGGGCAGATCGATGTAGAAAAGGGCGAGCACGGCCAGGGCGGCCATGAAGGCCGAGGCCAGGGCGGCCAGGAGGATGCCGATGCGTTCGTTGCGTTTTTGTTGCCGGGCGGCTTCTTGGCGGATTTGTTGCATCACGTTGAAGCGGAAGGCGGCGGGGAGTTCTTTTTCGGGCAGTTGCCGGAAAAGGGCTTCCAGGTTGTCGGGATGTTGTTGTCGGTTATCCATTTTCTTTTTCCTCCATACGTTGAATGAGTAGAAATAATTTTTTCCGTATCCGGAAAAGTCTTGTTTTCACGTTCGAAGCGGTCAGCCCCGTAATGGCGACGATTTCTTCGATCGTTTTTTCTTTGTGGTAAAAGAGCAATACCAGGGCGCGTTCGTCGGGCGGAAGTTGGGCCAGGGCTTTTTCCAGCCTGGCCAACTGTTCGGTTGCGGTGGCTTGGCTCAGCAGGTCGTTTGCGTCTTCTCCGGATACGTTTTCCAGCGCGGAATCTTCGATAGCCAGAAATTCGTATCGCTTTTTCCGGGTGTGCGAGATGGCCGTATTGTAGGCGATCCGGTAAAGCCAAGTGGCGAAACTGCTGCCTCCCTTGAACGACGAAAGGCTGCGGAAGGCTTTTACGAAAGCGTCTTGCGCCAGTTCTTCTGCGTCTTCGCGACTGCCTACGATGCGGAAGATCAAACTGTGGATCGGGCCGCTGTATTTGTCGAGCAGATAGGCAAAGCTGGCGGTGTCTCCTGCTTGTATCCTTTCAATGTAATATGTATCGGTATACGATTCCATCTTATTATAATGGACGCAGGGGAAACTGACAGGTTACAATTCGTGGGGGTAAAAATAATTATTTTTTTTGAATGAAAAGGTGTAACCGGCGGCGAGGGGCAGCGTCAAATAAGCAAACGAAATAAATTAACCTGTTAAAACGTATCGATTATGATGGATTTTTTGACTGTTCCGCTGATTTTAGGGATTGTATGTGCCGGCATTTACGGCGTGTTTGAATTGTATGTGCGCCGTCGGGAGCGTTTGGCAATTATCGAGAAAATGGGCGATAAGCTGGATGCTTCGGCTTTCGCGGGGAAATTGGGGCTTCCCAGTTATGTACGGCATTTTTCTTTCAGCAGTTTGAAGGCCGGTTGCTTGCTGACCGGTATCGGGCTGGGGATGTTGGTGGGTTTTATCATCAATACTACGCTGGCCGCGAATGCTTCGTTTTACGATAGGGGCTGGTATCAGGGCGAGATTGCCGGAACGGCTTACGGGGCTTCGGTGTTGTTGTTCGGAGGGATCGGCTTGATTGTGGCTTTCGTGATCGAGATGAAATTGTCGAAAGAGAAGAAAGAGCAGTAAGAGGCCTGTGGCAAAGAGGTTTATGGAAAAATGCTTCTGAAAAGAAGCGGGTATTTCAGGAAATTAACTGATGCAGGAGAGAGTGTCTAAGTAAATTAGGCACTCTCTTTTTTTATGGCTACTTTTTTATGGCTACTTCCGGGCGCGGCGCGAAAGCAAAGTTTCGATTTTCTACGAAATGGGTTCGGCCGGGAGGGTTTTCTCTTCCTGTATCCATGCTCTTTGCGCCGGATGGCTCAGAGGTAGATTTCTCCGAAAAAGGCCGGGCAGTGGAAATCCGGCTTTTCCAGGGCGATGGGGTTCCAGCTTACGAAATGGGGTTCGTCGGTATCGTCGGCGCATTTGTAAAAGTTGCCCATGATTTTTTCGGGCAGGTTGGCCGGATCGATGCCCATCAGGGTAAAGGGGATGCAGACGAACAGATCCCAGGAATGGAGACCGGGTTTTTCGGAAAAGTTTTGTTCCCTCAGCGGCGAGTAGCGGCGGATCATGGCGTATTCGTCGGTGGTGAGCGATCGCTTGATTTCGCGCGATTGGCGACGGGCGGCGTCGCAGGTGCCGATGCAGTTGAATTCGAAGTTCATGTAGTTATGATCGTCGGGCGTTTTCATGAAGAATTCCACGCAACTGTCTTTGTGTACCGGCGAATTGTCGGTGTGGTAGAGGGCTTTGAGGGTATTGCCTCTGACGAAAAAGTGGAGGTAGAGGTTGGTGTCGGTACGGGCGATGTCGAAGGAAGCGACGGGTTTGTAGGGGTATTCTTCCCAGTTGGCCGTGTCGATATATTCCCGCTGGGCCTTGGTTTCCATCAGGTAGCTGATAGACGATAAGTCCAGCACATCCAGGGTGGGTAATAAAGGTACTTTTAGTCTTTTCATTTTAATTATAGATTTGAAGTAATGGTAGTTGCAGATAGGTGGTCAGCACGATGGACAGTACGCCTGCCACGGAAAGCACGATGATGATGCTGCCTACGATGCGGTTGAGCAGCCAGATGCCGCGCACGTTGAACCATTTCCGCAGCTTGGCTACGATATAGGTGATGCCGAACCACCACAGAACGGCTCCCAGACCGATGAACAGCAGGCCGGTTATGAGCATCCATACCGAGTATTCGGGCAGCACGAAGGCGAACCGGGCGAATAGGCCGATGTAGAGCAAGACGATCAACACGTTGCTGAAGGTGAGCAGGAAGGCGGTGATGAAATCCTGCGTGAACGATAATTTTTTTTCACGTTGTTTTTTCAGGCTTTTGGCCGGGTTGCTGCGATAAATATAGTAGCCGAAGAAGCCCAGCACGATGCTTCCCGCCAGTTGGAGCGGGGTTTGGTTGGCTTCTACGAAATTGACGACCACGCCCATGCCCAGGCAAGTCAGCGCGGCGTATACCACGTCGGACAAGGCTGCTCCCAATCCGGTGACGAAGCCGTGCCAGCGTCCTTTGTTGAGCGTGCGTTGAATGCACAACATACCGATGGGGCCCATGGGGGCGGAAACGAGTATGCCGATTACCAATCCTTTACTTATTATTCCAAGCATTCCTTGTTGCGTGTGCTTTGTTTTGCTTTGCTTTTGATTCAGCAGAGATAGTACATCCCGGGCGCGCAACCGGGCGGGAGCGGAGTTTGCCGGGGTGTCTTCTATCTTCGTTTTTACCCGACAAAGATACGCCCATTTAACGATAAAAAAAGGTAAAAACCAAAAAATGGCCTAAAGTGGGTGCTTTAGGCCAAGTTTTTCAGGCTTTTTCGGGGTTTTAACGAGGCTGGGCCGGGTAATGCGGACTATAGAGAAGCGTCGTTTTCCGTGTAAGCGGCCGGCCGTCTTTTACGAATTCTTCGCCTCGTTCTTCCAGGTGGCGCGCCAGGGCTTGCCGCATGTCGGCCAGCGAGGAGGCGTAGGCCGGATCGGTTGCGCGGTTGTGCTTTTCCCCGGGGTCTTTTTGCAAGTCGAAGAGTTGTTCCCGGCCGTTATGGAAATTCCAGATGTATTTCTTTTTTCCGTCGGTCAGGGCAATCCAGTAATTATCGTCGCTATAGCAGGTGGCGTGTTCCAGATCGATGTATCGCCGCCAGCCCGCGGCTTGGCCTTGTACCAGGGCGAGCAAGGAGCGGCCGTCCATGTCAGAGGGAACGGCGCCTCCGGCTGCTTCGAGGAAGGTGGGCAGGAAATCGCGCAATTCTACGGGCTGTTCCATCTTTGCTCCGACCGGAACCGACAGGCGGGTGGAGGCGGGCCATTTCACGATATAGGGAATATGGGCCGAGCCTTCGTACGGATAGGTTTTGCGCCAGTGGTAATGATCGCCCAGCATATCGCCGTGGTCGGCGGTGAAGCAAATGAGGGCGTCGTCGTACATGCCTTTGTCTTTCAACGCTTGAACCACGGTGCCGATCTGGTCGTCGATAAAGGTGATATTGGCATAGTAGTGGCGGCGCGAACGAATGGCGTAATCGTCGCCGAAATTGCCGAAGGGGGCGTCGGAAGCGGCTTTCCCGGGATCGAGCGGTGAAGCGTATTTTCCACACCAGTCGCCGATGGCCGGCTTAGGGATTTCTTTGTTCTTGTACATATCCAGGTAACGCTGGGGCGGATCGTAGGGGCTATGCGGCCGTGCAAACGAAACTTTCAGGAAAAGCGGGCGTTCGTCGTCGTAATGGCGTATCAACTCGGCGGCGGTTTGCCCTGTCCAGGCGGTCGGGTGCAGCCGCTCGTCCAGCCGATAGGTGCCTGCTCCGTGGTCGTTCCAGCCGATGCCGGTAAGATCGGGGTTTTTTCCGGGGGCCTGCAACTGAAACCATTCGTGGTAGTCGCTTACGAAGTCGGGGCTTTCCGCACGGCCGCTTTCGTCTACCAGGGTAGCATGGAAACCGTGGAGGGCTTTTTGCGGAAACCAGTGCATTTTTCCGATGCCGAAGGTGTAGTAACCCAGCTCGCGCAACATGCGGGGCATCTCGTAAGGATATTTTTCAGCCATCCTGCCGTAACCCAACATGCCGTGATGCCAGGGGGAGAGGCCGGTCAGCAGGCCGGCGCGTCCGGGGGTGCTGCTGGGCGCGGAAGAGTAGCCCGATACGAATAAGGTGCCTTCCGCGGCCAGGCGGTCGAGGTGGGGCGAGATAACGGCCGGGTTGCCCATGCAACCCAGCGCGTCGCCGCGATGCTGATCGGTCATCAAGAGGATGATATGAGGCTGTTTGCGCGGTGAATCCCGCAGGCCGGGTTGCTCCGGAGAAGCCGGGCCTTTTGCCGGAGCCTTGTCTTTTTCTGCTTCGCTGCCTGCGGCCGAAACGATTTGTTTCCAGCCCAGCGGGGCGATAAGGGATGATTTAAGGAAAATGCGCCTTTTCATGGCCTGTCGATTTTAAGCGTGTTGTTTCGTACTCCTTTCAGGATTTCCTGCAATTGGTAAACGATTTCGGGGTGTTGCAATGCCTGGTTGCCTTGCTCGTATACCTTGCCCAGATCATACAATTGGGGTTCTTTGGAATAGCCGGTTTCGATTTTCGGCCCCCAGGGCACCATTTGAGGGCCGCCGCTGGTTTCAATGTATTTCCAGTCTTTTGTGCGGACAGACAAGGTATGGTCGGAAGCTTGTGCGATTACCCACGGCCGGCCTGTCGGGTTTTTGCCCAGCCAGGTATCCAGATAGTCGTAGCTGTCGGGAGCGGTGCCTTTGGGCAGGCGCGATTGGGTAAGAGCGGCCAGGGAGGCGAACCAGTCGATCTGCGATACCAGGGCGTCGGAGACGGCCGGTTGTTTGATTTCTTTCGGCCAGCGGACGATGGCGGGAATGCGGGTGCCGGCTTCGAAGGCGCTGTATTTGCCTCCGCGTAGCGGCCCGGCGGGTTTGTGGTCGCCTAAGAGTTCTTCCGCCCGGTCGGCGTATCCGTCGTCTACCACGGGGCCGTTATCGCTCGAAAGGATAATCAGGGTATTGTCGGCCAGACCCAATTCGTCGAGGGTAGCGAGAAGCTGTCCGACGCTCCAGTCGAATTGTTCGATGGCGTCGCCCCGGAGGCCCATCGGGTTTTTCCCCCGGAACCGGTCGTGCGGGAAGCGGGGCACGTGTACATCGTTGGTGGCGAAATAAAGGAAGAAAGGCCGGTCTTGGTTGGCTTTGATAAAGTCGATGGCGTGCGTGGTAATGGAATCGGCCAGGTTTTCGTCTTTCCAAAGTGCTTTGCCGCCGCCCTTCATATAGCCGATACGTCCGATGCCGTTGACAATGGCCATATCGTGGCCGTGGCTGTGTTTGAGGTTATACAGCAATTCGGGATGGTCTTTGCCTAAAGGTTCTCCTTCGAAAGGCTTTACGTAACTCACCTCGATCGGCGCGCTCGGATCGTAATTGGCTACCTTCCCGTTTTCGATAAATACGCAGGGCACGCGGTCGGCGGTGGCGGCCATGATATAGGAATAGTCAAACCCTATGTCGGCCAGGGCCATCGGCAGGGGGGCGTTCCAATCCTGCTGCGCTTCTTTGTCGCCTAATCCGAGATGCCATTTGCCCAGGGCGGCCGTTACGTATCCGGCTTGGTGGAACATATCGGCCAGCGTATAGCGTTCGGGCCGGATAATCATCCCGGCGTTTCCGGCGGCGATGTCGGTGCCGGGACGCCGCCAGGCATATTCGCCCGTCAACATGGAGTAGCGGGAAGGGGTGCTTGTGGCGGCTGTGGCATGCGCATTGGTAAAGCGGATGCCTTCATTGGCCAGCCGGTTCACGTGGGGGGTGGATACTTGTGTGGCGCCGTAACATTCCAGATCGCCATAGCCCAGGTCGTCGGCATAGATGAAAAGAACGTTGGGTAGCGGGTTGGCGTTTGTCTTTTTCTGCTGGGCTTGGAGGGTGCCCGAGGCTATAAAGGTGGCGCCCAGGCCCAGGATAAGTGTTGATTTCATATCGGTTGATTATTTAGATGTAATTAATTCTGTGAGTTCGACTTGTTTTGAGATGATTTACCCGCGGGTCTTGCTGCCGGCAGCCGGAGTCGGGAAGAGCTTCGGCCAAGCGGCGCGCTACCGGACGGTAGGCCGGATCATCCAGCGGGTTCTCCGGTTCGTCCGCATCACGTGCGAAATCCGTCAACCGGGGGCGGCCGTCGGTCGTCGGGAGCGGCGGTAAAGAGAATCATCGTTTTATCCGGCAATCCCGTTTCCTCCACTTGATTTGCCAGGCGTCCGATATTGTCGTCGATACATTTGTTCATGCCGCACCAGGCGACCAGCGGATAGGCCATCGAAGTGTATGTCATGGATCGGTCGGATTACAGGTTATCTTGCTTATTTGTGTTTTCCTTTCGGCAAGGAATCTGTAAATATCGTCATTAAATCCGTTACAGCCAAGGATTCGGCCGGAATAAATGCCGGTCGGCGGGGAGCGGCAGCCGGCGAAGGGGAGTTAGAGCAAGGGCCGGCTTTCTATTTTTACCACCTGTTCCCAGGTCTTTCCAAAGGGAAAAAGAGCGCTTGCAACGACTGATTCTCCGCCTGGGCGTACCGGCTGAGGCAGAAGCTTAAAGAATCTCTAACAACATGCTCGTAGCATCGTTAGTTCATAAAAAATACCTATCTTTGCATATCCGTATATTTATGGAGGAAGACAATTTAATAAATCAACGATATGATTCGATTTTTCAGATCTCAGGCAAAGACCGTGCTGGCCGTAGAAACCACCCACGCTTTCTCGCCTGAAGATGTTCAGAAACTAGTCTGGTTATTTAGTGAAGCAACGCCGGTAGAATCGGAAAGATTGGAAGGATGGTTCGTCGGGCCGCGCCGGGAAATGATTACGCCCTGGAGTACCAACGCCGTGGAGATCACCCAGAATATGGGAATTGCCGGCATCAGCCGTATCGAAGAATACTTCCCTGTTTCTTCGGAAAGCGCCGGGCACGATCCGATGCTTCAACGCATCTACAACGGGTTGGACCAGGCTATTTTCACGATCAGCAAACAGCCCGATCCCATCGTCTACATCGACGATCTGGAGGCTTACAACCAACAAGAAGGGCTGGCCCTGAGCGCCGAAGAAATCGCTTACCTGAACGACGTGGCCGTCAAACTGGGCCGGAAGCTGACCGACAGCGAAGTGTTCGGCTTTTCGCAGGTAAACTCGGAACACTGCCGCCATAAAATTTTCGGCGGCCTGTTTGTGATCGACGGCGAAGAAAAAGAAAGCTCTTTGTTCAATTTGATCAAGAAAACATCGGCCGTAAACCCCAACAAACTGGTTTCCGCCTACAAAGATAACGTAGCCTTCAACGAAGGCCCGGTTGTCGAGCAGTTCGCTCCGCTGAGCGGCGACAAACCCGACTTCTTCGCCGTGAAAGAAATCCCGACCGTCATCTCGTTGAAAGCCGAAACCCACAACTTCCCCACCACGGTGGAACCCTTCAACGGAGCCGCTACCGGTACCGGAGGCGAAATCCGCGACCGCCTGGGCGGCGGCAAAGCTTCCTTGCCGATTGCCGGAACGGCGGTTTACATGACCTCCTACCCCCGTACCGAAGGAGCCCGCGAATGGGAAAAAATACTCGATCCCCGCCAGTGGCTTTACCAGACGCCTCGGCAGATCCTCATCAAAGCTTCCAACGGCGCCTCTACCTTCGGCAACCATTTCGGGCAACCGCTGATCTGCGGTTCGCTCTTGACCTTCGAACATGCCGAAAACAATAAGAAATACGCTTACGACAAAGTAATCATGCTGGCCGGAGGCGTCGGTTTCGCCAATCGCCGCGACGCGCTGAAAGGCAATCCCGAACCGGGCGAAAAAGTGGTCGTGATCGGCGGCGACAACTACCGCATCGGCATGGGCGGCGGAGCCGTATCCTCCGTCAATACCGGCCAATACACCAGCGGCATCGAGTTGAATGCCGTACAGCGCGCCAACCCTGAAATGCAGAAACGCGCGGCCAACGTAATCCGCGCCATTGCCGAATCGGACGAGAACCCCATTGTTTCCATCCACGACCACGGTGCGGGCGGCCATCTGAACTGCCTTTCCGAACTGGTGGAAACCACCGGCGGCCATATCGATATGAGCCAGCTCCCCATCGGCGACCAAACGCTTTCGGCCAAGGAAATCGTGGGCAATGAGAGTCAGGAACGCATGGGCCTCTTGATGAAAGAAGAGGATGTGGAACGCGTGAAACGTATTGCCGACCGCGAACGCGCCCCGATGTATGTAGTGGGCGAAACCACCGGCGACATGAAGTTCGTATTCGAACAAGCCGACGGCGTAAAACCCATCGACATCAAGCTGGAATATATGTTCGGCAAGCCGCCCCGCACGATCATGACCGACCATACGGTAGAAGAATCCTACCGGCCGGTGAATTATACGACCTCCGAACTCCACCATTACCTGGAGAATGTGCTTCAACTGGAAGCCGTGGCCTGCAAAGACTGGCTTACCAACAAGGTAGACCGCTCGGTAACCGGCAAGGTAGCCCGCCAGCAATGCCAGGGCGAACTGCAATTGCCGCTGAGCGATTTGGGTGCGGTTGCCTTGGATTATCGCGGCAAGGCGGGTATTGCTACTTCTATCGGCCATGCTCCCCAAGTAGCTTTGGCCGATCCGGCAGCCGGCTCGGTGATGGCTATCGCCGAATCGCTTACGAATATCGTCTTTGCCCCGCTAACCGATAAGCTGGCCGGCGTTTCGCTCAGCGCCAACTGGATGTGGCCCTGCCGCAACGAAGGCGAAGATGCCCGTTTGTACAAGGCCGTGGAAGCCGCTTCGGAATTTGCATGCGATCTGGGCATCAATATTCCCACCGGAAAAGACTCGTTGTCGATGACGCAGAAATACGGCGACGACAAAGTGATCGCTCCGGGTACCGTGATCATTTCGGCCGAAGCCGAAGTGAGCGATGTAAAGAAAATCGTTTCGCCCGTGCTGGCCCCGGAAAAAAATTCCTACCTTTATTATATAGACTTCTCGTTCGATACGTTCAAATTGGGCGGCTCGGCCTTTGCCCAGGCCCTGAACAAAATCGGCGATGAAGTACCGACTGTAAAAGACGCCGAATATTTCCGCGACGCCTTCAATGCCGTGCAAGACGCCATTGAAAAAGGCCTTATCCTGGCCGGACACGATATTTCCGCCGGCGGCATGATTACCGCCTTGCTGGAAATGTGTTTCGCCAACGTGGAAGGCGGCCTGGAAGTCGATCTCGACAAGCTGGCGGAACCCGATCTGATTAAAATTCTGTTTGCCGAAAATCCGGGTATCCTGGTACAGGTAAAAGACAAGAAGGCCTTCGAAAAGCTGATGGAAGAAGCCGGCGTAGGATTTGCCGTCGTGGCCAAACCGACTGACGAACGCCATATCCTGGTATCCAAAGACGGGGTTCAATATCATTTCGGCATCGATTATATGCGCGACGTATGGTATGAATCTTCCTACAAGCTGGATGTGCAGCAAAGCGGCAGCATTGCGGCGGGCAACCGTTTCGAAAACTACAAAATGCAGCCCCTGGAATTCAAATACAATAAATCCTTTACCGGCAAGCTGTCTGCTTACGGACTTTCGCCCGACCGCCGCGAACCGAGCGGCCTCAAAGCGGCCGTTATCCGGGAAAAGGGATCGCAATGCGAACGGGAAACAGCCTATGCGCTCTATTTGGCCGGTTTCGATGTGAAAGACGTTCATATGACCGACCTGGCTTCGGGACGGGAAACCCTGGAAGACGTCAATTTCATCATCTTCTGCGGCGGCTTCTCCAATTCCGACGTGCTGGGTTCCGCCAAGGGCTGGGCCGGCGGTTTCCTGTATAACGAAAAGGCCAAGAAAGCCATCGACAACTACTACGCCCGCGAAGATACGCTGAGCATGGGTATCTGTAACGGCTGCCAGTTGATGGCCGAATTGGAATTGCTTTATCCCGAACACGAAAAGAAGCATAAGATGCTGCATAACGATTCCCATAAATTCGAGTCGAACTTCGTTACGCTGGAAATCCCTAAAAACAACTCCGTGCTTTTCGGTTCGCTCAGCGGTTCGAAGCTGGGGGCGTGGGTTGCCCACGGGGAAGGAAAATTCGATTTCCCGTATGAGGAAAAAGAATACCATGTGATTGCCAAATACAATTACGAAGGCTATCCCGCCAATCCGAACGGTTCCCCCTGGGCGGTAGCTGGCGTGTGCTCGAAAGACGGCCGCCATCTGGCGATGATGCCCCACCCCGAACGGGCCGTCTTCCCCTGGCAATGCGGCTATTACCCTGCCGACCGCCGGGAAACGGATGAAGTAACGCCTTGGATGGAAGCTTTTGTGAACGCCCGCAAATGGGTGGAAGCACACAAAAAGTAAGTTTCTTTGGTTTCTTATTTTTTTAATGAACATATCCCTAAGTCGCTTTCCCGGTATATCGGGAAAGCGATTTTTTTATATCCTTTCTCCGTCCGGCAACAAAAAAACTTCTCTCTATCGGGCAAGTGAATGCTTCTTCCAAACTACCGGAGAATGACATACTCGTTTTACACCGTTGTCATCCCTATGCAACAAGGCTCCCCTACCTTTGCCTCGGAAAATGAAAGTTAAACAAAAAGAATATGAAAAAGTTAGTACACTGCCGGCCTTTCGCCGTAGGTCTGTTGGGAATTCTCCTTTCCTTTGTGGCCCGGGCCGAAACCACTGAAAAAGGCGAAGGCGAAAACAAACATGCCCGGCAAATCCTGATTCTCGGCTTGCACGACAACGTGCGTTCGAATTATTTTTACAACGGCCTCATCGCCGAAGAAACCGGCCTGCAACCCGATAGTATCGACCACGCCTATAACCGCATTATCGCCGAAAATATTGCCGCCGCTTCCGCCGCCGGCGATTGCCGTTTTATCCCCGCCGGCGAAACGCGGATAGACGGCCGTATCCGCAATGAAATCAAAGTAACCGGCGAAAGCGACGAAAGCCGCGCCGATCTTTCCGCCGTCTCGGCCGAGACCTGGAAAAAATGCCTGGCCGACGCCGGAGCCGATTACCTGCTCGTCTTGAACCAACATTACCTGAAATGGCAAGACCAACCTTTCCGCACCCTTTTCCATATCGTCAGCTACAGTTTGTTCGACCGGGAAAAGAACGAAATATACAACGGCAATCACTATTTCACTTCGATGAATCTGGAAAAACCCGACAAACTTCGGAAAATCAGCCGCAAAAGTTCTTCTAAAATAGCTTCTGCCATTGTCCGGACGCTCGATGTCGATTAACGCCGGCGTGCGCCCCTTTTCTCGGCTGGCCGAAGAAACCGACGGATGGAAATCCGTCGGTTTCTTTTTGTCAAAAGCGTGCCGGATAAAGTAAAATGAAACTGAAATACCCTTTTGTGTTAACAAAACGACATCTCTCTGTCATCTTTTTGCAACTTCCTCCTTCTACTTTTGCGCCAGGAAATTCACTATATAAAAAGTTTATTTATGAAATTCATTACGCCCTTGTTCCTGCTCCTGGTCGTGCTCGGCGGGAATACCTTCCGGTTGCATGCCCAAGGCAGTACCCAAGCCGTCATCACCGGAACCGTAGTCGACGAAAAAGGAGAAACCATTATCGGCGCCTCTATTCAGGTAAAAAACGAATCGACCGGTTTTTTTACCGGTTCCGTCACCAATGAAAACGGACAATATGTAATCAAACAATTGCCGCTAGGTTCTCCCTATACCGTTACCGCTTCTTATATCGGATACGGCGAACAAAAGAAAACCGGTTATTCCCTCAACCAAGGCGACCATGTCAGGGTGGATTTTACCATGCAGGAAGCCTCGGTCGAGATCAAAGCCGTAGAAGTGGTAGCCAATTCTTTGAAAAATACGGTGCCTAAAATCGGAGCGGCCACTTCCGTCACGGCCAAAGACATTGCCAAGCTACCCGTCAACGGACGAAACTTCACCTCCCTGGTAGACCTTTCGCCTTTGAGTACCGGAAGCAGTTTGTCGGGTCAACTGGCCTCTTCCACCAATTTCACCATCGACGGCATGACAGCCAAAAATCCTACTTCGGGCGGCACGACCAACCGCAACGGAGGCCCTTACGCCATTTCGATGGAAGCCGTACGGGAATTTGAGGTAGTAACCAATCAATACGACGTCACCTACGGGCGCAGCGGAGGAGGAGCGGTAAGCACGGTTACCAAATCGGGAACGAACAATTTCGCCGGAAGCGCCTTTGTGTACGGACGGGCCGACTGGCTTTCCAGCCCCTATGATATACGCGGCAACAAGCGCGACGCCGGTTTCTCAACCTATCAGTTCGGCGCTACGCTGGGAGGGCCGATTATCAAGGACCGGGCTCATTTCTTTATAGCCTGGGACCATCAGGCCGATTCGCGCCCCTTGCAGATTGCCGATCTGAAAAGCGCTGCCGACGAAAAACGCTATAATGTAGCCCAATCCACCCTCGATCGTTACCTGGAAATCGCCCGCGGCAAATATGGCGTAGCCGCTTCCCCTCAATTCGGATCGTTCGACAAAAAACAAAATACCGACGCCATCTTCGCCCGGATCGACTGGCAGTTGAACGCCACCAACTTGTTCACCTTCCGCAACAACCTGGTGAACGACCGCAACAATCAGGCGTTGGGCGACAACAGCTCCATCAATTTATACGAAGTATACGGCGACGTCCATTCGCTCGATAATAGCGCGCTGGCCACCCTGCGCTCGGTTCTGGGGCCGAAAGCCACCAACGAGTTGAAATTGCAGCATCTGTATACCTTGGAAGAGAGTACGCCCGGCAAGCAGCTTCCCACGGACAATATTCCTCGCGCCATCGTCCAACAGGTGGCTTCCCAGGTAGGCGGCAAGGAAGTGTTTACCACCATCCAGCTAGGGGGCCAACGGTATTCGCCCGAGAATTTTTACAACCATGTGCTGCATCTGGTCGATAATTTGTATTACAATACCAACCGGGTGAATTATACCTTAGGAGCCGACGTGATGTATACGCATATGGATTCCCGCTACGGCAGCGAAGCCAACGGACGTTTCTATTTTGCCGGCATGGACAATTTTGAAAACCTGACACCTTATCGCTATGTGCGCGAAGTCTATCTCGACCCCGACCAGCGGGTACGGCAAAATATCCTCAATACCGGCGTTTATGCGCAATTGCAGACGAAGCTTTTTTCCGGATTCGAAGTCATGGCCGGCCTGAGGCTGGACAATGCCGTTTATTTCAATAAAGGAAATTTCAATCAGACGGTGTATGACGATCTGGGCCTTCGCACCGATAACGGCCTGGCTACTTTCCAGGTGCAGCCGCGCCTGCAATTCACCTGGGACGTGAATGAAAAGCATACGGATATTATCCGGTTGGGAGGCGGTATTTTCGCTTCGGATATTAACAACTATGCCATGATCAACAATATGGTGTTCGACGGAACCAAGGTGATGTCGGTCGACGTGACGGGCGATCTGGTTCCCACGCCCGATTTTGCAGCTTACCGCCAGAACCCGCTCAGCGCGCCGGGGGCCGATTTGTTCGACGATCCACGCATTCCGAAAGTGGCAACCATCAATATGAACGGCGCCGACGCCAAAGTGCCTGTCGTATACAAAGCTAATTTCTCTTATACCCACTTCTTTACCGACCGGCTGAAAATGGGCGTGAGCGGATTTATGACCTTGGGGCGGAATAATTACATGTATGTCGACCGCAACATGGCCGACGAGCCTTATTTCCGGCTGGCCGCCGAAGGCAACCGCGGGGTATACGTGCCGGCCGAAAGCATCAATCCCTCCAACGGAGCCGCCGATTGGAGCGAAGGCCGGAAAACCGGCCGCGTAGGGCGGGTGCTGGAATTGATAAGCGAAGGAAAGGTAAACCAATTTGCATTCGTGGTAGACGGAACCTGGCGTTATTTCCGCGACGGAGAGGTTGCTTTCAGTTATACCTGGAACGATACCCGCGACAATACGTCGTACAACGGCAACGTGGCTAATTCGGCTACCTTGTCGAAAATGGTGGCCGACGATCCGCGCGATATGAGCCGGATGACTTATTCCGACCGTCAGTTCCGCCATAAAGTCGTGTTCTACGGTACGGCCCCCACTTTCTGGGGAGTCAGCGTAGGCCTGCGTTTCTCGGGGCTGGGAGGAACGCGGTACTCGCTGGCCGTAAACGGAAATGTGAACGGAGATTTTGTTGCATCCAACGATTTGGCGTATATTTATGATCCGAACGACGCCGCTACTCCTGCCTATATCCGCGAGGGGATTCAGTCGATTCTGAATAATCCGGATGCCGAAAAGAGTCTGAAGAAGTATATCCGCAAGAGTTTCGGCAAAGTGGCCGAGCGCAACGGCGGAGTAAACGGGTTTTACGGCACTTTCGATCTGCGGGTAGCCAAGAAGTTCAAAATATATAAAAAGCAAAACATCGAGTTGTCGGTAGATATATTTAATGTGGCGAACCTGCTGAGCAAAAACTGGGGTTCGGGGCATAACCTGGGAAAACAGAATATCTATACGATCAAAAGTTTCGATGCCGGGCAGAAACAATATGTGTATAATGTGAATGCCAATACGGGGGTATCCAGCCTGAACGGTAATCCGTATCAGGTGCAGATCGGCGTACGGTATGGATTTTAAAGCGCGGCCGGGGCGGGCGTACTTGCTTGCCGGCCGGGGAAAACAAAGAAATAAACCTATTTATCCGATAAACAAATGAAACGAAACAAAGTAATGATGGTATGTCTGCTCCTGGCCTTTCTCCTGGCAGGCAACGTGTGGGGACAGGCCGGGGTGATTGCGCATCGGGGCTACTGGGCTGTGGAAGGATCGGCGCAAAATTCCGTCGCCGCCCTCGAAAAGGCTGCGGAGCTGGGTGTATACGGTTCGGAATTCGATGTGTTGCTCACGGCCGACGGAGTGGCGGTTGTGAATCACGACGACAGTATCCAGGGAATTTGCATCGAAACGGCGGCTTATGCCGATTTGCAGGCATTGAAACTAAGCAACGGGGAAACCTTGCCTACGTTGGAGGCCTACCTGCAGGCCGGCAAGCAATATCCAAATATGAAGCTGATTCTGGAAATCAAACCCCATAAGCGGGTGGTGAACGAAGACCGGGCGGTTCAGACGGCGCTTTACCTGGTAGACCGGTATGGCCTGGCCGATCAGGTGGAATATATTTCGTTCAGCATGAATATCTGCAAGGAATTGATCCGGCGGGCTCCGGCTGCCAAGGTTGCTTATCTGAGGAGCGACGTGTCGCCGGCCGACTTGAAAGTATTGGGATTTACAGGGCTGGATTATCATCAGGATGCGTTCGAACGGCATCCGGAGTGGATTTCCCAGGCGCAGGATATGGGGCTTACGGTGAATGTATGGACGGTGAACGATCCGGCTCGCATGGAAGCATTAGTCGAGGCCGGCGTCGATTTTATAACCACCGACAAACCGGCGGAATTGAAGCGGCTGATGGATGAGGCGAAAGAGTAGGGGGCTTATTGTCTGTTTTTTCCCTCCCCAACGATCGCTGGCAATGCAATTCCGGTTTCATCGTTAGAAAAATGAAATACACCGGCATGGAATCCGGATTCCATGCCGGTGTATTTTTTAACGGATGCGGATGCAAAAAACAGCTGCAGGGTATCAGTCTTTTGTCTTTGCGCTTTCCGGCCGCGGGCTTATGCTCTTTTTATGCTTAAAGAAGGCATCGCCCGCTCTTTATAATTGCGCTATTTCTTCGGGCGAGAGACCGGTGCACGATTGGATGGTCTCCATCGGCATTCCTTGCTTTTTAAGGTTGGCGGCTACCTGGCGTATGCCTTCGCTCACACCTTCGGCCTTGCCTTTTTCCAGCCCTTTTTCCATTCCTTTCTCCAATCCTTTTTCCTCCGCTCTGCGCACGGCCGAACAGATCGTATTGCTCCAATCCCGATAATTTTTCAGATTTTCGTCGTAGATCGCTCTCTCCTGCGGGTCGAGACGGCTCAAATCGGCCACATCCAGCAATTTCTCGAAGATCGCTTTCTGGGCCTTAAACGGCATTCGGTCTAAAATATCCATATACTTCAATAAATAAATCCAACGTTGAAAATCGGTTACACATTCGTTTTCTTCTAACGTAAAGAGAGGCAGCGACAAATAAATCTGTTTCATTTTGCCACTGAAGATCGTTCCGGTTTCTTCATCAGCCAACACCACGTTCGTACGGAATTTCGTAATAGGCGGAAGCGTGAAATTCAGAAAGTAAATGCCGTATACCGGGCAAAGTTCATACTTCCATCTTCTTCCCTGTTCGCCTTGCAGGCTGATCATGCGGCAAAGGTAATAAAGACTGCGGTCGATAAAATAATCTTGCATCCGGTTTTGCATTTCGACGATAAAATAGGTACCGTTCTTCTCTTTGCATAAAATGTCGAAAATCACGGTACGCCCTTCAATCATCTCCGGCAATATCTCCTTATCCATAAAGGAAATATCTTCCACGCGGCGTTCGCCGTCAAGCAAATCGTTTAAAAACTCGATCAGCAGCGGTTTGCTGATTTCCTGTCCGAACACAATCTTAAAGCCTTTGTCGGTAAAGGGGTTAACAAAGCGGGCCATAGTTTGAGGGTTTTAGTTGCGCCGCCCACTGATAGGCGGTAAGCCAAAGATAGACAATCGGTCGGAATAAACAAAATAAATGTTTATCTTCGCGCATAAATTAAACACAATACGATGAAAAACACCTTTTTGGGCCTGGCCCTGGCCGCCGCCCTCTTTTTACCTGCCGCTTGCCGCGGGCCGTTGCAAGAAGCTGGTTCCGGCGAAACAGTCGCGCTTATCCCGGCCCCCCGCGAAATCAAACGGGGGGAGAAGGCTTTCCTTCTTACCCCTGCCGCTTCTATAGGCCTCGATCCCTCGGAAGAAGCTTTAGCCGGCATTGCCCGCTACCTGAACGAAAAAATAGCTCCGGCCACCGGTTTCGAGCTTCCCGTTGAAAAAGACGGAAAGATAGCCTTCCGGTTAATCGCCGATCCCGCTCTGGGCGAGGAGGGCTACCGTTTGCAGGTGGAATCCGGCAAAATCCGGCTTGCCGCCCAAACCCCGGCCGGTATTTTTTACGGTGTGCAAACCCTGTTGCAACTTTTGCCTGCGGCTATCAAAAGCCCCGAACTACAACCTGAAGATACCCGTTGGGCGATTCCCGCCGTCGATATTACCGATAGTCCCCGCTTTCCCTGGCGCGGCCTTATGCTCGACGTCAGCCGCCACTGGTTTACCAAAGAAGAAGTAAAACGCCTGCTCGACGAAATGGCCGAATACAAGCTCAATGTATTCCACTGGCACCTGACCGACGACCAAGGATGGCGCATCGAAATCAAATCCCTGCCCGAACTTACCCGCGTGGGTGCCTGGCGCGCTCCCCGCGTAGGCCAATGGTGGCAACGCGAGCGGCAGCAACCCGGCGAAGCCGCTACCTACGGCGGTTTTTATACCCAGGAAGATATCCGAGAAGTACTGGCATACGCAGCCGAGCGTCATATCCGGGTGATTCCCGAGATCGACGTTCCCGGCCATAGCCTGGCCGCCCTGGTCGCTTATCCCTCGCTAGCCTGCCGCAAAGCCCCTGCCGGCATCAATGTAGGCAATAAGTTTTACGGAGAAGACGAAAACACCCTCTGCGTGGGCAAAGAAGAAACCTTCCGCTTTATGGATAAGGTGCTGACGGAAGTAGCCGCCCTCTTTCCCGACGAGTATGTACATATCGGCGGCGACGAATGCTACAAAGGCTTCTGGCATACCTGCCCCCGTTGCCAGGCCCGGATGAAAGCCGAAGGATTGAAAGACGAAAACGAATTGCAAAGCTATTTTATCCACCGCATGGAGGCCCTTTTGAAAGAAAAAGGCAAAAAACTGATCGGATGGGACGAGATTATCGACGGCGGTCTGGCTCCCGAAGCCACCGTCATGAGCTGGCGCGGCATGGCAGGCGGCATCAAAGCGGCCCAGGCCGGTCATCATGTGGTGATGACGCCCGACAACCATTGCTACCTGGATTTGTGGCAAGGCGAACCCTCCGTAGAACCCGATACCTATTCCATGTGCCGCTTGAGCGACTCCTATGCCTTCAATCCCGTTCCCGAAGGGGTTTCTCCGGAAATGATCCTGGGAGGCCAGGGAAATCTATGGGCCGAGTCGGTACCCACCTTCCGGCATGCCGAATACATGCTTTGGCCCCGCGGTTGGGCACTAGCCGAAGTGTTGTGGACAGGGCCTGAAAAAGGCGACTGGAACGGCTTTTATCCCCGCGTAGAACACCATTTCCGCCGCGCCGACCAAGCGGATATAAACTATGCCCGGAGCATGTACAATGCCATCGTCGCCCCCTACCGTACCGCCGGCGATACGCTTGAAATCGAACTGACCAGCGAATTGCCGGATACCGAAATTTATTATACCTGGGATAATACCGATCCGGATTGTTTCACGCCCCGTTACACCGCTCCGCTGCAAGTACCCAAAGATGCTACCTGGCTGCGTATCGTCACCTATCGCCACGGCAAGCCGGCCGGGAAGGTGATTACGCTTCCGGTGACGGAGTTGGAAAAGCGAGCCGGAGGCGCCCGCCGGGTAGTGGGCAACCTGTAACAGAATCGTCATATCGGTGAAATCGGCGTGCAACACAGAATTTGTTTCTTTGCATCAGAATTAAAGCGAAGATAGGCGGCGCCTCAGCATAACCAAAGCAAGCTTTGTTTCTGCATTCGGCTTGCACTATCTTTGCATCAAAATTAAAGCAAGGATAAGTCGCACCTCGGCCTGATCGGACGAGTTTGCTTCTGCACCCGGTTTGCACGATCTGCATGGTCGGAAAACAATCTAACAATTCATTTAATATTCACACCAATCAAGTTCAGGAATGAAAATAGGAAAACGGATCGCGCTCCTTGGGGCAGTGCTCCTTCCCATAACCGGATTGGCCCAGGAAAACGACCCCTCCTTGGCCGTCCGGGTAGACTCGCTGGCCCGAGAAACGGCAACCCTCGATAAAATCGTACAAAAACTAAGTAAATTCAAAGTATCGGCTTATATCCAGGCCCAATACCAACACGGCCAGCCCGACGCTTCGCTGAAAGTAGGCGATAAAAACGAACATCCCGATAAAAACTTCAACCGGATCGGCATCCGGCGCGGGCGGTTGAAATTCGAGTACAACGACGGTATCGGAACCGGAGCGGTACAGATCGACGTCAACGACAAAGGCGTGAGCTTCCGCGACCTTTATATCGGAATTAAAGATCCCTGGACGCGGCGCAACCAATTGATGGCCGGTATCTTCAACCGGCCCTTCGGGCATGAAGTAGGCTATTCCACCAGCGGGTTGGAATCGCCCGAACGCGCCACCATTATCCAGTACTTCTTTCCCGACGAACGAGACTTGGGAGCCATGCTGACGCTGCGCACCCCCACAACCAGCCCCTTGCATTTCCTCCGGCTGGATGCCGGTCTGTTTGCCGGCAACAGCATCAATCGCGAAACCGACAGCCGGAAAGACTTTATCGGACGCCTGGGCGCCCTCAAACCCCTCGGCAACTGGGGCGAATGGGGGTTGGGAGCCTCTTATTACCACGGATTCGTGTTCAATCCCACGCCCGAATCGTATGAATTGCAAGGAAAACATTTTGTAAAGATCGACCGGGGCGAAACAGGCACCTATATGAAACGGCAGTATATCGGGTTCGACGGCCAGTTCGGCTTCCTCAGTTCGCTGGGGAAAACCACGCTCCGCGCCGAGACCTTGTTCGGCACCCAGCCGGGTACGGCCTCCAGCAGCCGAAGCCCCAACACGGGGACGCGTCCGGAAAATTTGCCTGAAAACTCCCTCTTCAAACGCCCCTTTCTGGGCTACTTCTTTTACCTGGTGCAAGACCTCGGCCGTTCCCCCTTCTCGGCCGTATTTAAGTACGACGTATACGACCCGAACACCCGGGTAAAAGGGAACGAAGTAGGAGCTGAAAACAGCCTGACTTCCCGTACCGACCTGGCACAAAGCACCTTTGGCCTGGGAGCCCTTTACCGGCTGAATAAGCACATCCGCGTACAGGCTTATTATGAATTCAACTTCAACGAGAAGAGCGGCCAGGTAAAAGGGTATGAGCACGACCGGAAGGATAATGTGCTTACCGTGCGGCTTCAATATAAGTTCTGAAGCGAAAGACGATCTGTTTTAAAAATAGGGCCGGCAGACTTGTAAGTCTTTTTCCAGACAGTTCGATTTCTACACTTTTTAATACGCGTTGCCTTTTTAGCAGGAGCCACCTTTTTCAGTGCAATCCGCCGCCTCTTTTTCGGTACGACCCCAACGAGGCCTCCCGGCGCGCAGATTCACCGCAATGTAACCGGCCTTTCATGCGTTTGAAATATCGAATCCCGTTCTTTGCAGCAAATTAACATACGAAGAACAACGATGAAAAAAAAGATGCTTTGGGCCCTGATGACCGCTTGCCTGGTGGCAACCAACGGATTTGCACAAAAAATCAAAGGAAGCGATACCTGTCTGCCGCTCACCCAGACGGAAGCTGAGAACTTTATGAATAAAAACGCAGGAGCCCGGATTACCGTCACCGGCGGCGGTTCGGGGGTAGGTATCTCGGCGTTGATGGAGGGAACGACCGACCTGGCGATGACCTCCCGCAAAATGAAGTTCGACGAAAAAATGAAATTGAAAAACGTAGGCAAGAACACCCGGGAAGTGGTGTTCGCCTACGATGCGCTGGCGGTCGTGGTACACCCCTCCAACCCTGTTGCCAACCTCACGCGCGAACAACTGGAAGGTATCTTCACCGGGAAAATCAGGAACTGGAAGGAAGTGGGCGGCCCCGACCTGAAGATCGTAGCCTATAGCCGCGAAACCTCTTCCGGCACCTACGAGTTCTTTAAGGAAAGCGTGCTGAAAAATAAGAATTATATGAACGGTATCCTCAGCATGCCCGCTACCGGTGCCATTATCCAATCGGTGGGTCAGACCAAAGGAGCGATCGGCTATGTGGGGCTGGCCTATCTCAGCAAAGAAGTAAAACCTTTGCATGTTTCTTACGACGGGGGCAAATCCTACGTCGAACCTTCGCCCGCCAATGCCAAGAACAAAACGTATCCCATCGTCCGTCCGCTGTTTTATTACTATGAAACGAAAAATGAAGCCGGCGTGAAGCCTTTTGTCGATTACGTGCTTTCGGCCGAAGGACAGGAAACAGTCAGGAAAGTAGGGTATATTCCGGTAAAATGATTCCGGGCCAAGCCGGCAGATACCTTCGCCGGCAGCCGCCCCGCGGCTAAAGATGGGCCGGCTGAATACAGCCTCTGCGCGCCGGCCGGGCAAAATCCGGCAGACCAGGTACATACGCCTGATCTGCCGGATTTCAAGGTTTGGAAGGGCATGAGGGAGGACAGGAAGAGAAAAACGGTTGCTTTGCACAATTTTAACGGTGATGTGCAATAAAATTGGTTTGCTTTACACATTTATTGGGATATTATTCTACCTTTGCCACGTATTTAGTTATAACAATTTTTTTCATGAAGACATTAACAATCGGAGACCTGAAGGCCCGTATTCCAATTATCCAAGGTGGAATGGGCGTAGGGATCTCTCTTTCCGGCTTAGCCTCGGCCGTTGCAAATGAAGGTGGGATCGGCGTTATCTCCGCAGCCGGCCTCGGACTTTTATATAAAAAACTCTCCTCCAATTACACCGAAGCCGGCAATCTGGGGCTGAAAGAAGAAATCCGCAAAGCCCGCGAAAAAGCGAAAGGCATCATCGGCGTAAACGTGATGGTAGCCCTTTCCGATTTTGCCGAACTGGTAAAAACCAGTATTGCCGAAAAGGTGGATATTATTTTCAGCGGCGCCGGCCTGCCGCTCGACTTGCCTTCCTTCCTCAAGAAAGATAGCGTTACGAAGCTGGTGCCTATCGTATCGAGCGCGCGCGCCGTGCGCATCATCTGCGAGAAGTGGAAGAATAATTACGACTATCTGCCCGACGCCGTGGTGCTGGAAGGCCCCAAAGCCGGCGGCCACCTGGGATATAAGGAAAACCAATTGGAAGATAGCCATTATTCGTTGGAAGAACTGCTGCCCGAAGTAGTGAGGGAAGTAGCTCATTTCGAAGAGAAATACAACAAAAAGATCCCGGTAATTGCGGCAGGAGGCATTTACACGGGTGAAGACATCAAACGCGTGATCGATCTTGGAGCCTCAGGCGTGCAGTTAGGAACCCGTTTCGTGACGACCGACGAATGCGATGCGTCGGACGCCTTCAAGGAAAGCTATATCAAGGCCGAAGAGAAGGATATCGAAATCATCAAAAGCCCGGTTGGCATGCCCGGACGAGCCATCCATTGCAGCTTTTTGGAAAAGGTAAAGGCGGGCATCAAACAGCCCAAGGCCTGTCCGTTCAATTGCATCAAGACCTGCGATATTTCCCGCAGCCCTTATTGCATCGTAACCGCTTTGTATAATGCCTTCAAAGGCAATTTCGAAAACGGATACGCCTTCGCGGGCAGCAATGCCTGGCGCGCCAGCCGCATCATGACGGTAAAGGAAACCATTACCGAACTCGTCAACGAATGGCGGGCGAAAGAGCCACAGCTGATCTGATTCCGGAGATAGCCCCGGGGGTAGCCCTCGGGACAGCTCCGGCGATTCCTCAGGTAACTTCGTAGGAAACAATCTTCCCTCTCCAGATAGCGAGCGGGAAGTTTTTCCCGACAACGCCCACCCTCCGGGCGAACTTAGGGCTCGGCCGGATACTAAGAAATAAAGAAGCGCGGCGGAAAGGAAAACACGGGTAAAACCCTCTTTTTTCCTTTCCGCCGCGATTTCTTTCAAATCTTTCCGGCTGTTTTCCCCGTCCCTTTCCGAGCGGGCGAAGCGGGTTAGAACCGGCGGCATTCTTTTTTTCCTCAACTCGTCCCGTCGATCGTTTCTTCCCCCTTCCGCGAATATCAAGGTTGAATATCGCTCAGTTCCACCAATTTGTTTACAATGGCGTAAATCGTCAGGCCGCTCGCACTATGGATTTGCAGTTTGCGGGCTATATTCCGGCGATGCGTAATCACCGTATGCGTCGAGAGGAAAAGCCGGTCGGCAATTTCCCGGTTAGTCATTCCTTTCACCACGCACACCACGATTTCTTTCTCCCGCGCGCTCAACGATTGCTGTTCGTCGTTCTCCACATCGTCCGGCATCTCGTCGACGCAGAGCCGTTCCAGTTTGTGTTTCACCTCGTCGGCGCTATCGTAAATACTGATCTGCTCGTCGTACGATCGCAACAACACGCCGTCGGCAGCCGCATACAGCAAGGCGATACATTTGATCCGGGCGCATCCGGTTTCTTCCTTCAGATGCTGAATGGTAAAATAGCCCGGCAACGAGGGGTTCACGATCAACATGTCCGGTTTGTGCATCCTGAGCGATTCGAAAAGCGAGTCGGCCGTTGCTATCTCCACCAATTGGATATGTAACCCCGCAAGCCGCTTCAAAAGCGATTCCAGCCCACACCGGATAATGACGGAAGGTTCGGCAATGGCAATCTTCAGATTCGTACTCATATATTTTTTAGCGTTAAACTTGTTTTTCCAAAGCCAGAATAGCCGGCACGAACAAGTAATCTTCTACCCGGGTATGCGAGGCAAGGTCTTCTTCGGTGGCGAAAATATCGAACAAGACGCTGTTCAGCATATTGCTTCCTTTGGCGGGATAATATTTGATGAGGATATTTTTCAGTTCCGTAATTTTCATTTCGATCTGGTCGTGCCGTTTGCGGAAAATGGCGATATTGTATCTCGAATCGCGCTTTCCCGCCAGCAAGTTGCGTACATAGGGAAACACGGTCCGTTCTTCATACGCCATATGTTTGTTTACCTCTTCGGCATACTCGTCGAAAAATTTCCGGATCACGAAAGCCACGTCGCCGGGACAATCCGTAATGGCTTCCACCAATTTGCGGCGGATATGCGGCAGGCGGAAATTCAGGAAATAATCGTGGGCATTATGCAGGTAGCAAATCAGGGTTTCGATCGAGAGGCATCGGCTCACCGCTTCCAGCGGCGCGTGCGCTTCTTCGGTCAGGAAATTCACCACGGCCAGGAAGGTGCAGGCATCTACTCCGTTTTGGCGGCATACTTCGCCGATATTTTTTTCTCCGAATCCTAAGGCGATGCCGAAACGGCTCATTACCAGAACCATCGGGTAGTTTTCGCAGATCAGGTCGCTCATTTTATCGGTTTCCCGATATGTTCCGTTCTTATACATAGACTTCTTCGTATTCTTAACTTGTTCAGGAGCTTGAGTAGTCAAAGGTAATTCTTTTTCTTCCATATCCGGTAGGGTATTATTATAATTTCACTTCTGATAGCTTGCCGGGTGAAAAAGCTTTTGCCGGGTAAAGAGATTGATTCCCATCGAATTAACTTATAACTCCCCCGGTCTTTGCCGGAAACGCAAACGGGCGTCTCTGCCGGCTTATCTTTGCCTTTTGCAAAGGTAGGAAAGGCAGAGGGGGAAGACAATACCTATTGCGGGGGATAATGTGCCGGAAGAAGTAACGATAAATGGGTATTAAGTCCTTTTTTGATCCCAAAAGACTGAAAATAAAAGGATGTAGGTATGCGGGCGGCCCAATATACCTAAGGGTGGGTATTGCAGGGGGCCGGCGGCGGCCGTATCTTTGCCATGCCGTAACGAACAAAGACTATTAGTATAATCGCTATACGACCGAAACCTTCGGCTAATTTTATGTAAGCATATAAGATGATTAGACACCGTAGGGAGAAAAGAGGAATTTTTTATTGGTTGATCCTCTTCCCTATAAAAAAGGAGCCTCCCTGTGAAGAGCGGCTCCTTTTTTATATGTCGGGCCTATTTCGGAGGCCTAAGCGAGGCCGGCGAATGGCCCTTTCCCTGGGGGGAGGCGTACCGGAAGCCGGGGTCATGCCGAGAGGGGAAAAGGGGGGAGCAAAGCCGAAAAATCTCCTCTGCCCGGGGCGCGATATTTCCTTTCGTTTTGCTGTCGGCCGGAATTAAAAATTCTACAATAAGTACCTCTTGGGAAAGTCGGAAAAATGCGCTTTTGTATCTTGTTATCATACAGGTTGTTACAGCGGCGTCTGCATCGGTTGGAAATTTCATGCCGGTGTAGGGAAAATTTCATCGGCATCCATTTTCAATTTCACTGGCATGAAATGGAAATCTCATCGGCATGTATTTTGGGATAGATTGCAAAAAATACAATAAGTCCCCCCCTGTAAAATGACAATAAGTTTCGGCCCCAAAGGAGACGGAACAAAGCCCTGAAACAAGGAAAGGGGCGACTTCGCGTATATGGAAGTCGCCCCTTTCTGTAAGGGTTTCAACCGATTTTTCTCTATGGAAGGCTCGTCCCGGCATATGGATGAACAGCGTTTCTGTTATGCAGCCCGGCCTTTCCGTATAGCCTGCGGTTTTTTCCCCGCAGGCTAATCGCAACCGGCACAACTACATGCGCCGCCCGGCTGTTCGAATTCCAGCGTAGCATGCGAAATGCCTGCTTCTGCCAGCCGCTCTTTCACTTTCTGCTTGATCGTTTCCATCCGGCCCATCTCGCCCGTGACGATATGCGCCGTCAGCGCCGTTTCCGTCGTGCTGATCGGCCAGATATGCAGGTGATGCACCTCATTCACGCCGGGCACTTTCAGCATTATCTTTTCCACGGAAGCCAGGTTCGTACCGGCCGGAACGCCGTCCAGCGAAAGCCTCAGGCTGTCGCGCAGCAATCCCCAGGTGGAATAAACGATAATCAAGGCGATAAAGATGCCGATGACGGGGTCGATGACGTACCAACCCGTATAAGCGATCAGTAGCCCCGATACGACTACTCCCACCGATACCAAGGCGTCGGCCGCCATGTGCAGGTAGGCTCCTTTCACATTCAGGTCTTTCTCTTTATCCTTCATAAAAAGCCAGGCCGTAACGGCATTGATAACTACCCCGATACCTGCTACCCAGGCAATAGCGTCGCCGTCTACCGGGCGGGGATGAATCAGTTTGCCGATGCTCTCGGCCAGGATAATCCCCACCGCTACCAATAGAATCACCGCATTGAGCAGCGAAACCAGCACGGTGCTTTTTTTATACCCGTAGGTATAATTGGCGTTCGGATGAACTTTGGCCAGCCGGAAAGCCAGCATAGCCAGTACCAGGCTGGCCACGTCGCCCAGGTTGTGCCCCGCGTCGGAGAGCAGCCCCAGCGAGTTGTACCAGAATCCGGCTGCAAATTCGGCGACTACGAAAGCCGAATTGAGCACGATGCCGATGATGAACGCTTTGTTGAGCGAAGTAATCCGCTCGCCGTGGCCGTGATGGTGAGGTGCATGTGTATGTTCCATATTTATTATAAGCGTTAATACACCGGCAAAGTTCACTTTTTCAGCCGGGGAATCCAATACCTGGCGACAGGTATTTGGGAAAAGCTTCCCGATGGCTTACTCCACGGCGATTTCGTCGACGAAGAGGAAAGCCTCATTGCCGGCGCCTCCGTGCCAGGCAGGTAATTGGCTGCTCTGGATAATTACTTCCACATAGCGGGCTTTCACCGGATCGAAGACGATTTCGCCCGGATACAAACCGTCTTTGTCTGTCTGGGCGAGGTTGGGGATCGACTTCGACGCTACTTCCCGGAAGGTCTTCCCGTCGTCGGATATCTTTACTTTCACGCCGGCCGCTCCCATGATCCAGTCGCCTTTCACTACGTTCGTATTAAACGCCACGCGGCTGATTTCCGTGGGTTCTTTCAGGTCGATCACCGCATCCAGGTCTTTCCCCTGAAAACCGAGCCAACGGCCGGTCTTGTAATTATCGTTCCCTCGCAGGCCGTCTGCCAGTACCGGCGCGCCGCCGTACACATACCCTTGGCTGGGTTCTTCTTTAAGGGTAATCGGTTTCATGGTAGCCTTGTTGAAATAAATCTTTTCCGAAAAGATGCGGCTTGCGCCCGAGGGGCGGATCACCACGGCCTTGAAATCGGTATCGGCTTTAATTTCGACCGGGCCTTCATATTTGGTGCTGGCTGCCGTCGGTTCGCTGCCGTCGGTGGTATAATAAATGTCGCCCTCGCCCAGTTTCGTCAGGTTGATCGTCAGCACGCCTTTTTCCGTATCGGGCACCAGGGTGGCATTCACGTCGAAAATATGTTTGCCGTAATTATAGCCCAACCGGTCGTACAATTTGGTCATCCGGTAGACGCGCGGCAGGAAATTCTGGTAGTCTTTTTTCGAAGGCTCTGTCCACTGCGTCTCGGCCAGCGCGTCCAGACGCGGCAGAATCATGTATTCCGCTTGCCAGAGCGTGGGAATATACTCCGTCCACAGGTTGGCTTGCGCTCCGATAATGTATTTTTCTTCTTCCTTGCTCAGTCCTTCCGGCACGGGTTCGAACGAATAGACTTTTTCCAGCGGAATATAACCGCCGATGGCCAGCGGGTCGCGTTCGGTGTCGGTCGACTGGTAGTAGTCGAAATAGACATAGGTATTGGGAGCCATAATTACCTTGTGATGCTGTTTGGCCGCCTCTTCCCCGCCGGCCATGCCGCGCCAGCTCATCACGGTAGCGTTCGGCGCCAGGCCGCCTTCCAGAATTTCGTCCCAGCCGATGATGTGGCGTCCTTTGCTTTCCACGAATTTTTCCATCCGCGCAATCACATAGCTTTGCAGGTATTCTTCCTTAGAGTGTTTTTTATCTCCCTTGATCCCTTCCTGACGGATGAGGGCCTGGCATTTCGGGCATTTTTCCCAGCGTATTTTCGGGCATTCGTCGCCCCCTACGTGGATATATTCCGAGGGGAAAAGGTCGATGATTTCGGCCAGTACGTCTTCCAGAAACTGCATCGATTGCTCGTTGCCGGCACAGATCACATCGTCGGAAATACCCCATTGCTGCCATACCTCGTACGGGCCGCCGGTGCAACCCAGCTCGGGATAGGCTGCCAACGCGGCCTGCTGATGGCCGGGCAGGTCTATTTCGGGGATGATGGTGATATGCCGCTCGGCCGCATAGTCGATCACGTCGCGTATCTCGTCTTGCGTATAGAATCCGCCGTATTCCTGGCCGTCGTATTCACCCGAGTTGCGTCCGATAACGGTTTGTTTGCGCTTTGAGCCGATTTCCGTCAATTTGGGATACTTTTTGATTTCTACCCGCCATCCCTGGTCGTCGGTCAAATGCCAATGGAAGGTGTTCACATTGTGCAGCGCGAGGATGTCGAGATAGGTTTTTACCGAGTCGGCCGGCATAAAGTGGCGGCTTACGTCGAGCATCATGCCGCGGTAGCTGAACCGGGGATAATCGTCGATCGTGGCGGCGGGGAGTTCTACATTGGCTCCTTGGGCATCGGCCGGAATCGCTTTCCGCAGGGTTTGTATGCCGTAGAATACGCCGGCTTCCGAGGCGCCGGCTATCCGGATGCCGTCGGCGCCTACCGTCATGCGGTAGCCTTCCGGGTTCGTCAGACTGCCGTCGAGCGAAAGGTTGATGTCGCCCGGGGCTTCGCCGGCTGCGGTCTGTAATTCGTAGCCGGTGGCCTGGCGGATGTAATCGGCCAGAAAAGCGGCGTTGCGGGCCATCTGCTCGTTTCCTTCCGGATAGCCGATCTGGACGGAGGGTTTGAGCACGAATGCCGGGCTGTTTTGAAGGGTTACTTCCTGGGGGAGGGGCACAATGCCGTAATCCCCTTTCACTGCGTGGCCCCCGGAACAGGCTGCCATTCCGGTACATAGGGCCAACATCAGGGCGTACTTGCTTAGATTGTTCATGCGTTTGATTTTATAGATAGTAATTGAAATAAATCGGTCTGTCGATCGGCCCCGCAGCTTATTTCCGCCAGTAATCGCTTACGGTCAGGGCGGATGCGCCTGCATGAAGGGCTTTGTCGAAGGTAGTATGCGTAGACTGCATCAGGTATTTGCCGCGGCTTCCCCCGTCGGGGCGGCCTGCCAGCGAACAGTTGGCCGGCCGGTGTTCCGGTTTATACCCTGTGCCCGAGGCCATGCGCAGAAGCTTGCCTTGTTTGGGCGTCCGGGTACATCCGCCGGCGGCGAATGCGGTGAAAACCAGTACCGAGCAGGTGGCGAGGATGATTTTTTTCATGGTATCGATTGTGTTTTTAAAGGTTCAAAGTGTGTATTTAAAAGGATATGTTCCGGTCGGGCCGGTAAAAATTCTTGATTTTTTTTATAGTCGAAGCCGGGGTATAGGCATCGTGGCAATAGATGAGGGCCTGCTTTTGGCAGGCGGCTTCGTCGAGCAGGCGTATTTTCTCGGTATACGAGTCGAGCGGCCGGGCGTCGTAGGCCGAAATCCATTCCGGCGACACGCTGGCGGCGAGCGGTACCACATCGCCTGCAAAGACGACGGTCTGCCCCGCATCGTGCAAATAAGGAACGAGTTGCCCGGGGGTATGGCCTCCGAAAAGCCGCAGGTCGACCTCGGCCCCCAACTGGCCGTCTTCTTCTACCTGCCGCAATTGCCCGCGCTCGGCAACGGCTTGCATCGACTCCGGAAAATAAGAATCTTTTTCAAGGGGATGAGGGTGAAGAAAGTTTTCCCATTGGGATCGGCTTACCCAATAATGAGCTTCGGGAAAGAGGGGAACGAATGTTCCGTCGGGGCTTGCCGACCGGGTACAGTTTCCGCAATGATCGAAATGAAGATGGGTAAGGATGACGTCGGTGATGCTTTCGGGGGAAATCCGGCGGCGGCGTAATTCTTCGGCCGGATCGGAGAGCCGGAAAAAACGGTAATACGACAGGGCTTCCGTTTGCGCCGGTCCCGCGCCGGTATCGATCAATATACGCCGGCCGTCGGCCGTCTCGACCAGCGCGCAGCGCATGGCCAGGATACATCCGTTGGATTCGTCGGCCGGATAACGCCAGCTCCAGGCCGTTTTGGGAACAGCTCCGAACATGGCGCCTCCGTCGGCATAGAAATAGCCTGTTTCAAAAAGCTGAATCGTCATGGTCGTTCTTTTCAATCATCTCGTTGCTTTCTTCGCGAAAATAAACATTATTTTTTGTATCCGCTGCCGGGACAGGGCGTTTTTTATATTATTAAGAAGTTCGCAAGGGTCTTTTTTGAACTTCACCCCCAAAGTTAGACACAAAACTTTTGGGGTGAAGTTCATTTTCCGTCTCTGGGTTCCGGCGGAGTCGTTTTTCTACTTGGCTGGCTTTGCGAAAGCTATCTTACCCATTATCAGCCTTCCGGGCGGAGGCCGGGATTTTTTTGTTTTCATCCGTCCCTTTATAAGCGTATTTATCGTATTTTTGCAACAAAATCGAAGCGATGCGAAAAGTACATTTAGTCTCCGTTACCGAACCCCTCCTGCTCGACCTGGCGTTGGCTATCCGCGAAAAGGGATACGAGGTGAGCGCTTCCGGGCTGCATTTGCCGGAAGAAACCGTTCGCCGGCTGCGCGATGCCGGCTGCGCCTGCTATGGCGAGGGCTGGTTTGCGGAGAAGCTGGCGAAAGACATTCATGCGGTCGTGCTCGGATCTACCGTCCGCAGCGACAATCCCGAATTGATACGGGCCAAGGAATTGGGGCTGCTCGTACAATCGATACCCGAATTTATTTTCCAGCGTACCCGTTCCAAAACCCGTGTCGTGGTAGCCGGCAGCCACGGAAAAAAATCCATCATATCGATGATGGTTTCCGCTTTGAAGCGGCAGAAGCTGGCCTTCGACTATGCCCTGACCAGCGAAGTGCCCTTGCTGCCTACCCGCGTGCATCTGAGCTATGAATCGCGGATTGCCCTGATCGAAGGCGACGAACATGTGACGTCGGCTCTCGACAAACGCTTTCAACTGGAGTTTTACCGGCCCCATATCGCCATTCTTACCAACCTGGCGTGGTCGGCCGCTACCGATCACGAATCGCCCGAAGCTTACCGGAATACCTATTCCGCTTTTTCCGCTTCCATCGAGCGGGAAGGCAAACTGATCTATTTCGGAGGCGATCCGGCCGTGTCGCGGCTGGCGTCGGGCGTGCGGAGCGACATTACAGCCATGCCTTTCGACAGCCATCCGGTGGTTGAAAAAGCAGGAGAAACTTTTCTGCATACCCGCGGGGGCGATTATCCCGTACGTATTCCCGACCCTTATTTTCTGGTCAATCTGAATGCCGCCCGCCTGGCCTGCCGGCAATTAGGCGTTAAAGATGCTAATTTTTACGGGGCCTTGTCGGAATATAGCTTATCTTTGCCGGTATGATCATAGCCAGACAAAAAAGAAAAGAGAATATTGCGGAATACCTGCTTTATATGTGGCAGGTGGAAGACCTGATAAGGGCCAACCGCTTCGATATGGATGCTATCCGCCGCACCGTTATCGAGCAGTACGACCAGCCGGAAGGCGTGAAAGAAGAAATCGCCCGCTGGTACGAGGAACTGATCGAGATGATGAGAAGCGAAGGCGTAGTGGAATCGGGACATATCCAACTCAATAAAAACGTGATTATCGCGCTTACCGACCTGCACCTGAGGTTGCTGAAATCGCCTAAGGAAATGGTGTACAGCGCCGCTTATTATAAAACATTGCCTTATATCGTGCAGCTCCGTGCCAAAGCCGGCGGGGCCGACGTGCCGGAGATCGAGACCTGTTTCGCCGCCGTATACGGCTATTTGTTGCTGAAGATGCAGGGAAAAGAGATCAGCGCCGAGACGATGGAAGGCATCAAGCAAATCAGTTCGTTCCTGGCTCTGTTGGCCGAAAAATATCGGGAAGATATGAACGGAGAACTGAAATTGGACGAAGAATGAAAACACTCGATACCGTATTAGTAACCGGAGCGAGCGGACAATTGGGAAGTTCGCTGCGCCGTCTGGCCGGGGAAAAAGCCGCCGGCCGTTTCCTGTTTACCGACGTCGATTCGCTCGATATATGCGATGCCGTCGCCGTCGAGACCTATGTGAAAGAGCATGAAGTGGGGTATATCCTGAACTGCGCCGCTTATACGGCGGTCGATAAGGCGGAAGACAACGAGTCTCTGGCCGCAAAGATCAATGCCGACGCCGTGCGCAACCTCGGCCGTGCGGCTGCGGCCTTGGGGGCCAAGGTAATCCATATCTCCACCGATTATGTATTCGACGGGACGAATTGCCGCCCGTACGTAGAAACTGATGCTACCTGTCCGGTTTCGGTCTACGGCCGTACCAAACTGGCCGGCGAGCAGACTTTGCAGGAAGTTTGCCCCCAGTCCGTTATTATCCGCACGGCTTGGCTTTATTCGGAATACGGAGCCAATTTCGTGAAAACGATGCTCCGGCTCGGCAGCGAACGGGAAGAGATCAAGGTGGTGTTCGACCAGGTAGGCTCGCCCACTTATGCCGGCGATCTGGCTCGCGTCATGCTCGACATCGTGCAGGCCGGCCGTGAGGGACGGTTTACGCCGGGCATTTACCATTTTTCCGACGAAGGGGTATGCAGTTGGTACGATTTTACGGTGAAGATTATGCAATTGGCCGGTTTGAAAAGTCGTATCCTGCCGATCGAATCGAGCGAATATCCGGCCCGTGCCGCGCGTCCGCACTTCAGCGTATTGAACAAAGGAAAGATCAAACGTACCTATGGCGCGGTTATTCCCCACTGGGAGGAAAGCCTGCGTGTTTGTATGGCCGGTTTGGGCGCGCTGCGCTGACACGCGGTTTCAACCTATTGCCCCCTCTTTGCTTTTCCGAAGATAAAGAGTCCCGGGAAAAGAGCGGGCCGGGGGGAGATTAAAAAATAATGTAAAGAAAAACGATAACCCGAAATGAGTCAATTTTCAGAAGAAATACAGAGAAGAAGGACATTTGCCATTATCAGCCACCCGGATGCCGGGAAAACCACCTTGACCGAAAAACTATTGTTGTTCGGAGGGGCTATCCATGTAGCCGGCGCGGTAAAATCGAATAAAATCAAGAAAACGGCTACTTCCGACTGGATGGAAATCGAGAAACAGCGCGGTATCTCAGTCGCTACGTCGGTGATGGCCTTCGATTATGCGGGCCATAAAATCAATATCCTCGATACCCCGGGCCACCAGGACTTTGCCGAGGATACGTTTCGTACGCTGACGGCCGTCGACAGCGTGATTATCGTAATCGATATAGCCAAAGGGGTAGAGGCCCAGACGCGCAAGCTGATGGAGGTATGCCGGATGCGCAAGACGCCGGTCATCGTCTTTGTGAACAAAATGGACCGCGACGGGAAAGATCCCTTCGACGTGCTCGACGAGATCGAGGAAGAACTGAAAATCAAAGTGCGCCCGTTGAGCTGGCCCATCGATATGGGCCAACGTTTCCGGGGCGTATATAATATTTACGAACAGAAGCTCAACCTGTATACGCCCAGCAAACAGTATGTGACGGAGAATGTGGAGTTTAAAGATATAAACAGCCCGGAGCTGGAAAACTATATCGACGCGCCGCAGGCGGAAAAACTACGCTCCGACATCGAACTGATCGAAGGCGTATATCCCGAATTCGAGGTCGATACCTATCTCAGGGGCGATATTGCGCCGGTATTCTTCGGTTCGGCATTGAATAATTTCGGCGTCAAGGAGTTGCTGGATTGTTTTATTCACATCGCTCCCTCGCCGCGGCCGGTACAGGCGGTGGAACGGACGGTCGAGCCGGAAGAAGATCATTTCACCGGCTTCATTTTCAAGATCCATGCCAATATGGATCCGAATCACCGCAGTTGTATCGCCTTTGTCAAAGTATGTTCGGGGCGTTTCGAACGGAATGCCAATTATAAACATGTGCGCTTGGGCAAGCAGATGCGTTTCAGCAGCCCCACGGCTTTTATGGCTCAGAAGAAGGAAACGGTCGACGAGGCCTTTGCGGGCGACATCGTAGGGCTTCCGGATACGGGCAATTTCAAGATCGGGGATACGCTGACGGTAGGAGAGGAATTGCATTTCAAAGGATTGCCCAGTTTTTCGCCTGAAATGTTCAAATATATTGAAAATGCCGACCCGATGAAGGCAAAGCAGTTGAACAAGGGAATCGAGCAGTTGATGGACGAAGGGGTGGCCCAGTTGTTTGTCAACCAGTTCAACGGACGTAAGATTATCGGAACGGTGGGGCAGTTGCAGTTTGAAGTAATTCAATATCGCTTGTTGCATGAATACGGCGCCCAGTGTAAGTGGGAGCCGGTGAGCTTGTATAAGGCCTGCTGGATAGAAAGCGAGAATGCCGAAATGCTGGCGAATTTCAAAAAGCGCAAATCGCAGTATATGGCGCTCGATAAGGAAGGACGGGATGTTTACCTGGCCGATTCGGGCTATGTGTTGATGATGGCCCAGCAGGATTTTCCCGACATCAAGTTTCATTTTACGTCGGAGTTTTAGAAGTGAAGGAATTTTAGCATACGAAGCAATGAGAATAGTTTCGAAAATAGGGGCCTCGGTGATTATCGCGGCCCTTTTTTTGCTGGCCGGGTGCCGGCAGGAAAAGCAATATTTTGAAGTGAAGGGGCGGCTGCATACGCCTTACCAGTTGAAATTCGAGCATACCTGCTCGCTGGAAAAGGAAATCGACGAGCAGTTGGCGTATTTCTATTATTTGTTCAATGCCTTCGATTCCACCTCGCTTATTTCTCAGGTGAACCGCAACGAGACAGACGAAGTCGATTCGCTTTTTGCCCGGGTGATGAACGAGGCACAGTTGGTATCCCGCCAAACCGGCGGCGCTTATGACATCACCAGCGCGCCTTTAATCAATCTCTGGGGCTTCGGTTTCAGCCGTGGGGATAGCGTTACCCCCGAGGCTATCGACAGCGTACGGGCCTTTGTAGGTTACGAGAAAGTCCGGATGGAAGGGAATCGGGTGGTCAAAGCCGATCCGCGGGTAATTTTGAACTGTTCCTCCCTGGCCGACGGATGTGTGGCGGATATGCTGGCGGGGATGTTGGAAAGCAAGGGCGTAACGAATTATATGGTCGATTTCGGCGGAGAAATCCGTGTAAGGGGATTGAATCCGCGAGGGGAGCCCTGGCGTTTGGGTATTACCAAGCCCATCGACGATGTCACAGGCCTGACCCAGGAAATCCAGCAAGTAGTGCACTTCGACCGCCCCATGGGAATGGCTACTTCGGGCAATTACCGCAATTTTTATATCAAGGACGGCCGTAAGTATGCCCATACCATCGATCCACGCCAGGGGAGTCCCGTACAGCGGGATGTGCTGGGCGCAACCGTTATCGCTCCCGAGGCGATGGTAGCCGATGCTTACGCTACGGCCTGCATGGTATTGGGTTCCCAAGGGGCACGCCGGCTGAAAGCGGCCGGAGCGGAGTTCGAATATTACCTGATCTGTTCCGATTCTACTTCAACCGACGGGTTAAGGGTGGAATATTCCGACGGGTTTAAACCGTTTATCGTGGAAAAATAACAAGTAGTAACTATCTGTTCCGAGGGCCGGCTGGGTTCGTCCGACTTGTTTTTTTGATAGGCCTGATCGCCCCGATAGGATGCGGAGATAGAACTATCATCGGATAGTTTGGGTTAAGCCCGCTTTTATTTTTAGCGATTTTTGCTGCGCCCGACAGTGAAATTGTCAAAAATAAAGACGGGCTTTCTTTTTTGTTTTTAGTGGAACCCAGCACCTTTTCGTCAATTTGTTGAAAAGAAATTGTTAAGGCTCTGTTTACTTGTTTTTTTAATTTTTTTTGTTTAAGTTTGTTGCATTCACTAAAAAAGTTGTGCTATGGGGAAAAAAGTACTAGAGGCGATTTTAGTTTCCTTTTTATTATTTGGGTGTGAAGATGTCGGAATAATAGAGCCGGAATCACCGAACAATGTTATTTTAACAAAAGCGGCTTATGATAGCGGCTATGTAGAATGGGATAATGTCGATCACCTGACTTACAAATTAGGAAATGACGTAGTAAAAAGTGATTTGTCTATTCCTTGGGAACCGGGAAGTGCAAATGCTGTAGGTGTGCCCAAAGATTGGGTAGACGATAATCTGAGAAATGCCGATCCTGAAAAAAGGGCTTATTCGAAAGCGAACGGTTGGGAATTGGTATACAGTAATCTGCTGGATAAAGCGCAACGGAATAAATACTTTGCGCTGTATAATAAAAATTTGGGTATTCTCCGCATGTTTTTTTATAGCTTCGAAGCTAGTTCGGGATATGGAACCAGTTCTACTTTTGTAGGCCTGGCTGTGACAGGAAATTCTTCTTTGCTGAATTTTTCTTTCGATTATCCTCTCCCGATGGATCAACGGCAGAATGCTCCGACCACGTTTTTTAGCCCGTCTACGATGCTTTGGAGTGATAAAGCCCAAGGAGTAGGATATAAAGCCAATACTTGGTATGCTATGGAAGTGGAATGTGCTTATGAAACCTCTAGTCAAAATGCTAATCGGATAATGTTCAGATTGTGGGCTGGAGTTATTTCTGAAAGTACGACTACAGGGAGTTCTACCGGAACAATTAATGGAAATATACTAACCACTTATTCCAATAACCCTAATTTTAATCTTACGATAGATGCTAGTAAAACCAATAGTGTACAGGTTTCTTATAATACAGCCAAAGATGAATTAGGTACCAAAATCGAAACGGGTGTAAATAATGGCGATTCATTTTTTAAGGGAATATGGAATAACTTAAAAAAAGACGTACCTTCTATTGTTTCCAAAGGTATAAAAGAAGGAATAGGAGCTATTTTCTCTTCCGGAGGATCATTTGTAACCAAGGCTGTTGGTAAATTGGCAAGTACTATTTTAGGGGGAGGAAATACTCCGATGCAAGCGACCAGTAAAGTAGATTTAGGGATAAAATCTACTATTAAGCTTAGTACGGAAACCACACAAACTGTCGTAGGATGGGGAGATACTAACCCAATCCCTTTGCCTGGTTCCGGGCAACCTACCTCTTTATATAATGAGAAACTAGGTGTTTGGAACTTAGCAAGTGCTCCTATTGTGTATATGGATATGAATACAACAGCCTATTTTTACCCCCCAGAGCTCGTGCCCAATCCTGAGCGTCCCCGAGCGTATGAACTAGGATTTAGTTATTCGCTTGTGCCTGCTACCTTATCTATCAATCCGGCTGTTTTGTCTCGCTTTACGATACAAAATGCAAAACAGGAATTGGTTTATAGTGCTGCCGTAGTCAATGTAAAAGTTCCTAACGAACCTTATGGGCTGTTTGGCAGCATGCGCTTGTATAAATCTTATGATGCTTCGTTCAGCTTAGTGAATGGGCTAGAAGATTTTCATGGAAGTAATTATAACCCGAATACCTCTTTTGAAAAAGATTGGTATTGGGGCCTTACGCACTTTAATAGTAAACAAATCTTATGCAGAGTTTCATTCGATTTGGTACCTAAAAGCGGAGGTAAAACCTATTCGTTTTCTAAATATTTTGTGGTAAATGGTATTAAGCGGAATCACCATCATAAAGATGCAATCATTACGCAATCTCTATATGAAACGAATCCTTTATTTGTAAATGATGCTTTCAAAAAGAGAATGAATAGCTATTTTAGTCGTTTTACTCCTTAAAAGATTTTAGTATGAAACATTTACTTATTTTATGGGCAGTTTTTCTTACCTTGGGTACTTTCACGGGATGCGATAAGGAATCCGATTTTGAAAAAGACTACAAAGTGTATAGAGAATCCTTGACGAAAAAGAAGGATATTTTACAGGGATTTCTGAACAAGCATCGGGGCGATCCTATTTATTATGAAATTTATTTGAATGATAAGTTTCTCACTACGGCTGATGTAGTACGTATTGATGGGGATTTGGTTTATGTCGATGAGAATTTTATCTTTTCTATTGTTGATTTCTTCGGATATGAAGACGGAGGAAGACGAGGATATGCCATTTTTTTTAGCAGTTAGCCGTCTTGCCTGTTTTTTCCTTTGAACCTATGCTTTCTTTTTGCTAAATAAATTTCAGATGAATTTAGCAGAATCCGGCTGAAAAGGGAATAGAAAGGATGGATATTCAACTGAAAAAAAATACAATAAGTCCTTCCCTCCAACCTCTCTTTGGAAGAGTTTTTATAAATGGCTTATTATCAGCGATATAAGGTGTATATAAAAACACACTGCGATGTAACCGAAATTACACTGGCATCCATTTTTCATTCCTTGCTTATGAAATTCGAATTTCATGCCTATCCATTTTTTACGCGGTGAAAAAAAATACAATAACCCTGCTAAAGGATTTCTTCTTTATTTCCGAATAGCAGCGGTGCTGGGAAAAGTATAGTAGCAGGGGGCTTTCTTTTACGGAGGCACCCTTTATAACCAAAGCCCTCAAGGGAATCACACTACTCCTTTAGTTGCAAATGACGCTTTCCCGTATCGAATAAATAGTTCTTTTAGTCGTTCACTTCATTAAACTTTTTTAGCATGAAACATTTATTTATCTTCGTAGCAGCTTGTCTTACGCTTGGTACCTTTACCGGATGCGATAAGGAATCGGATTTTGAAAAAGATTACAAAGTATATAGAGAATCGCAGACAAAAAAGAAAGAAATCTTGCAAAGCTTGCTCCGTAAACATCAGCATGACCCTTATTATAGAATCTACGTGAATAATGAATTTATCACGGCAGAAGAATCGGTTCGTATAGAGAATGATATGATTTATATAGATGATAATTATTTTTTCTCTATTGCCGAGTTTTACGGATACAAAGAAGAGACGGAACGTATCTGCACCCTTTATTTTTGGAGATAAGAAAGTGTGAAAAAGGGTTGGAAAGTCAGTGTAAACCCTGGGAAGCTGTAGATGAACCGCAGCTTCCCGGGGTTTCTCTTATCACAAGATTTGTTTGATTTCTGCCAGCGAACGTACCGTATAGGTAGGCGTAAAGCCTTGGGCCGGCAGACCTTCGGGGTTCAGCCAGAGCTGGTCTATTTTGGAATGGTAAGCGCCCGCGATGTCGGCTTCCCAACTGTCGCCGATCATCAGGCTTTGCGCGCGGCGGGAGTTCGTGTTGCGCAAGGCGAAGTCGAAAATGCCTTTATGGGGTTTCTGGATGTTGGCGTCTTCCGAAAGAATCATCCGTTCGAAATAAGAAGCCAGCCCCGAATTCGATAATTTCAGAAATTGCACTTCCCGGAAACCGTTCGAAAGGATAAACAAACGGTAGGAAGGACGAAGGTATTCCAGCAGTTCCGCCGCCCCGGGAACCAGCCGGGTTTTCGTCGTGGTGCGTTGCAGGAAATCATGGTTTACGGCCAGCACTTCTTCTTTCTTTTCAATCCCCGCCGGACGAAGTACGTAGCGGAAACGTTCCAGAATCAAAGTCTGCCGGTCGATCTCTCCCTCGCGGTACCGCCGCCACAAATCCAGGTTATGAGGCATGTAAACGGCAAAGAAAGCCTCGAAGGAGGCATAACACCGGTCCAGCCGGTAATCGGTATACAGCTCTTCGAGGCATTCTTTATTGTTGTGATACGTATCCCAGAGGGTATCGTCGAGGTCGATAAAGATACTTTTGTACTTCATGCGCCTGCCGGGGGATTAACCTACTTCGATCACCAGGTATTTGCCCAGGCTCCAGAAGGCTTTTTCGTCGGTGATTTTCAATGTCAGGTTGCCGTCTTCGTCCTTGATGAATTCGTAAGAACCTTCCGGATGATTCGATTTCAGCTTGGCCTTGCCGGCGAACAACGGAATTTCTTTTACTTCCCGTATATCGATCGAAATGAAATAGTCTTTATTGAACCCGCTCTGCAATACTTTCGACTTGGCAAACAATCCGCCTCCCGAAAGAATCTTCTGGTCTTTCAGTTCTTTGGATGTCCCGAAGCAATAATAAGCGGTATTCAGCGCCTTATCCTGCGAACTGATTTTTTCGGCCTGTGCCTGCGTCGTGGTAGCCAGGTTTTCCACATCTTCGTTGAGCGAAGTAACCATTTCGTCGAGTTCCTGGATACGCACGTTCTTCTTGGCCAGGTCTTCCTGCAAGGCGACGATCATCGTAGCCTTCTGGTCGAGCTCGGACGAAAGCCGGTCGATGGTCTTTTTCAGCGCAGCCGACTGGATGCCGCTCTTTTTCAGCTTGTCTTGCAGGTCGGCAATCTGTTCTTTGTTCTTTTTCAGCGTCTCGGTAATCAACTGCATGTTCTGCTTGATCTGGTCGCGCCTGCTTTGTGTCAGTTCGCCGCCGGTCTGCTGCTGCATATTCAGGTAGTTTTCGGCGTCGCGTATGGATTGGAAGTCGGCTTCTACTTCGTTCAGGGTGGTGAGCATATCGTTCAGCTCGTCTGTATTTTTGGTGTTTTCCATGCGCAGCGAGTCATTTTCAGCCTTCAGCTTTTTATATTCGGCCGAGTTCTGTCCGCACGACGCCAGCATGGCTGTACAGATACATACTAATAATACCTTTTTCATGTTCATTCTGTTGTTAAGTTACACATCAATTTCTCTCTCTTTGTCTTTCTTATCTTTTAAGCCTGCTACTACGATAACAATCTCGCCTTTCGGTTCGTTCAGCGTGAAATGGGCAGCCACTTCCTCGAGGGTGCCGCGTACGGTTTCCTCATGCAGCTTCGAAATTTCCCGGGAAACCGATACCGGCCGGTCGGAACCGAAAAACTCGGCTAGCTGGGTGAGCGTTTTCACCAACCGGAAAGGCGATTCGTAAAATATAAGGGTACGAGGTTCGGCCGAAAGCTCTTTCAGCCGGGTCTGCCGTCCTTTTTTCTGGGGAAGAAAACCTTCGAAACAAAACTTTTCGTTCGGCAGCCCCGAAGCAACCAGAGCCGGCACGAAAGCCGTGGCCCCCGGCAGGCATTCTACCGTTACGCCTTGCCGCACGCATTCTCTTACCAGCATGAAGCCGGGGTCGGAAATAGCCGGCGTGCCTGCGTCGGACACCAGGGCGATAGTTTCGCCTCCCAGAATACGCCGGGCGATTTGCTCCACCGTTTTATGTTCGTTGAACTTATGGTGCGAAAGCATCTTGTTCTGAATGTCGAAATGTTTTAACAGGATACCCGTAGTGCGGGTATCTTCGGCCAGAATCAGATCGGCTTCTTTCAAGACCCGGATAGCCCGAAAGGTCATATCTTCCAGATTTCCGACGGGGGTGGGTACTACCGTAAGTTTTGCCATGAGGGTTTGTTTTTAGGAGAATCGTTTTTCAAGCAACTGGATGAAATCGGCTACAGCTGCGTCGTCGACATTCCATTTGAGTTCGTTATGCAGATAGGCAATCGAATCTTCGAAGGTATGCAGTTCGTTCAGATCGCAGACGGCACGATTCATTTTTTCTTCGTCGCCCCCGAACAATTCCCGGCGGAAGCGGAAACGATCGTTCAGGCTGAATGCCTTGCGGAAATCCGAAAGGTTCTTTTTTTCGAGCACTTCGTTCAGAGATATGGACGGCTTTTCGCCTATCGTAAGTTGGGGAGAAGCGACGGGACGGGTACGAGCCATCGGAACTTCCCGGCTGCCGGCGCCCGGCGCAACCGGAACGGATACAACGGTTTCGGTCAGCTCCCCAGGCTCCGCTGCGGAAGGATCCTCTGCAAGAGGATGTGCTAGGAGGGGAGAGGCCGATTCCGTACCCGTTACAGGGGCGGCGGGGGGAGGAACAAGAAGGGGCGCGTCGGAAACTTTCGCTTCCTCTTCGGCAACCGGCACGGCCGGGATTTCGGGAAGCGTTCCGGTGGCCGGCTCTTCCTGGCGTATAACCGGCTTTTCTATGTTCGCCGGTTCTTCCGCCGGCATAGGAACGTCCCGCCGAGGGATAGACTCGATCAGCCGGCGGTGCTCTTCTATCTGGCGGCTCAACTCTTCGAGCTGGTCGGTTTCGAGACTATGCAAATCGCGAATAATCCGGTGGGATAAAGAAAAGCACTGACTGAAAAAAGAGGCCGGATAAATTTCCATGTCCCGCATGCCGGCAATGAGCTTTTCCAGTTCCCGCAAGCTCAATAACAGATAATCTATTTTCTCCTTATGCGCCATTTCACCTATATTTCTATTCTATATGGCAACAAATGTAACCATTTCTTACGAATGTAGCGGGATAGGGCTATAAAAAATTGCACCTGTGCGCATTACCCTACCCCTCCGGTCGCCCGGGCCTATTCTTCGAATTCTTCCGGCAGGTTCACCAGATACAGCCGGTGGGTGGCCCGGGTAAATGCCGTATACAACCACCGGTAAAAGTCTTCGCCCAACATCTCTTGGGTGATATAGCCTACATCCAGAAACACGTTCATCCACTGGCCGCCCTGGGCCTTATGGCAGGTCACGGCATAGGCATATTTTACCTGCACGACGTTATAGTGCGGGTCTGCTTTCATTTTCTTCATTTTCTCGGCCTTGGTCGGCACGTCGGCATAATCCTCGAGGATGGTATAAAAAAGTTTATCGTTCAGTTCGCGGGGGAGGGCGGGGCTGTCGGTCTGAAGCGTGTCGAGCATGATCTTCAGTTCCGTTTCCAGTTCATAATCCTGAAAACGGGCGATAATATCGGCAAACCGGAATCCGTACATTTCCGTTACCCGTTTCACCCGCACTACCTGAATGATTTCTCCGTTGGCGATGAAATCCATTTCCTTATGGCCGGCCATCCAGAAATAATTGTTTTTGGCTACCATCAGCCTGTCGCCCGACGAAAGTTCTTCTTCGCGGTAAAGAATCCGGTTGCGGATGCCGTTGTTATAAACGGTGGCCCGCTTGTTGGAACGCGAAATAATCATCGTTTCTTCCATCCCGTCGCGGCTATAAGCCGAAGAGATTTCTTCAATTAATTCGTCGCCGGCCACCCGGCGTATGTCGGGAAAATTTTTCAGCCTCAACTTGGGGAAAATCTCTACCGTCCGGTTGCGCAACGCTTCCCGGAGCCGGGTAGCATTCAAAAGAATCCCCGAGTCTTTGCCCTGCCGTACCACTTGGGTGAGCTGAATTTCGCTCACGCTCAGATTATACCCTTCCAGCAATGCCGCATTGAGTGCAGGGCTTTCCGATTGCATCACCGGAGGCAACTGGGCTACGTCGCCCATCAGGATAAGGCGGCAGTTCTCGCCGGCATAGACATACCTGATCAGATCGTCGAGCAACCGCCCGCTGCCGAAAGAAAACGAATCGAATCCTTCATTGGAGATCATCGAAGCTTCGTCGACGATAAAGAGCGTGTCTTTGTGCAGGTTGTCGGTAATGGAGAAACCGACAGGTTCGTTCGAAAACGTTTTCTGCCGGTATATTTTCTTATGAATGGTATAGGCTTTCTGGCCGGCGTAGCCTGAAAAAACCTTCGCCGCCCGGCCCGTGGGAGCCAGCAATACCACTTTTTGTTTCAGCGCCCCGAGGGTTTTCACCAGGGCTCCTACCAGCGAAGTCTTCCCTGTTCCGGCATATCCTTTGAGCAACAGCAAAGTATTCGGCTCGCGAAGGAACAGGAACGACGAAAGTATTTCCAGCGCATTTTGCTGGTCGCCAGTGGGTTTATAGGGGAAATTCCGGGCGATTTCGTCCCGTATATAACTATTTATCATTTTGAACGCAAGAATTTTCGCGATAAAGGTAGTGTATTAAATATTCTTTTTTAAATTTGCGGAACGAAATAAATTCAAAAAACAATACAAACCATGAAAGTTACATTAAAGATTTTATTAGCTGCGGCAGTCGTACTGCTAGTTTACATGTGCTACAAGAGCATTACGGGCCCTATCGATTACAACAACGAGAAGGAAATCCGCGATAACGCCATCATCGCCCGTTTGATCGATATTCGAAAAGCTCAGATCGAGTATAAGAATATCCACAAGGAGCACGCCGGCAATTTCGACGACCTGGGCAAATTCCTGAACAACGAAAAGATTCCGTTCCTTATCAAGGAAGGCGTCCTGACCGACGAACAATTGGAAAAGGGAATGACGGAACAGGAAGCCGTGAAGAAAGGTTTGATCCGCCGCGATACGGTCTGGGTGTTGGCTAAAGATACGCTCTTCGGCAAGGGATACGACGTGGAAAACATGCGCTACGTGCCGGCTGTTCCGGGCGAAAAAATCCAGTTCTCGATGGATACCGCTACCCTCAGATCCGGTTCGGGCTATGAAATCAAAGTATTCGAATGCGGCGTGAAGTATGCCGACTATCTGCGCGATATGGACAAACAGCTTACCTACAACCTGATTGAGAAGGCCGAAAAGCAAAGCAAATATCCCGGTCTGCGCGTAGGTTCGTTGGAAGAAATCAACAACAACGCAGGTAACTGGGAATAATCGGAAGCCCTATGACGATCCGTATCCCCGATACGCTCACCCCCGATCATTCGGAAAAATATATCGTGTCCATCCGGCTTTTGCCGGATGGATTTTCTTTTTCCGGCCACATCCCCGGCGTACCGTCCAGCTTTTTTTACAGGGAGACTTCCCTGTCGAAAGGAGCTTCCTACCTTTCCTCGCTGAAAGAGCTTTTTTTCACCTTGGAGTTTCTTACCTGGACGTACAAACGTACCTATGTTCTTCCTGTCGCCGCTCCCTTTACCCTGGTGCCTTCCCCGCTCTTCGACGAAGGCCGGAAAGACCAGATACTGGCGTTTAATTTATCGGAGCCGCCCACCCGCACCCTTTCCAACCCGGTAGAAGAAGTACAAGCCGAATTGGTATTTGCCATAGAAGAAGAAGTGTATGAATTCTGTTCGCGTACCCTTCTGAATCCCCAGTTCGTCCACCCCTTCACGCCCCAGCTCCGGTTGTGGCAAAAGCAAAGCCGGAATACCGATACCGCCCGGATGCACTTGGTAATACGGCCCAAAACAATCGACCTGGCCTGTTTCTCGGCAGGAAAACTGGTATTGGCCAACTCCTTCAGAGCCGAGCGCACGGAAGATATTCTATACCATACCCTGCATAGCTGGAACCAAACCGGCCTGAACCAACAGACCGACGAATTGTTTTTGTATGGAGAACCGGCCCGGCGGATCGATGCCGAACGGATATTTCAACGCTATCTGCGAAACGTCCGTCCGATGCAAATCCCGTCGGAGGTTTATCTGGCCGGGGTCGCCCTGGCCCAAACCCCATTCGACTTAATATCATTATTCGTATGCGAATCATAAGCGGAATATACGGACGTCGCCGTTTCGACGTACCTTCCTCTTTCAGCGCCCGTCCCACTACCGACTTTGCGAAAGAGAATCTATTCAATGTCGTACGCAATCTGATGGATCTGGAAGACACCGATGCCCTCGACCTGTTTGCCGGCACCGGCAGCATCGCCTTCGAATTGCTTTCCCGCGGATGCCGTAGCGTGACGGCGGTGGAAAAAAACAACGCCCACGCCTCCTTTATCGCGAAAGTAGCCAAAGAACTGCGTACAGAATCGCTCACGCTAATCCGGGCAGACGTCTTTCGCTACCTCCTTTCGGCCCCTCGCGAAGGATTCGACTTTATATTTGCCGACCCTCCTTATGCGCTGAAAGAGCTGCCTGAGGTGCCCCGCCTCGTTTTCGAGCAAGCCTTGCTGCGTCGGGGCGGTCTTTTCGTGATGGAGCATCCCAAAAACTATGATTTTTCCTCCTTGCCTTATTTCGACCAACACCGCGTATACGGATCGGTCAATTTCAGCTTTTTCATCCGCAAGGAAGAAGAGGAAGAACCGTCTTGCGCGACGCCGGCAGCAGAGTAGGGGAAATCGGAAACCTATCCTTTCCCGCGGCAGCGGAAGCCCTACAGAAGCGGAGAAAACAAGCGCATAAACGATTCGGCCATCCGCTGTTTGAGCGGACGCTTCAGCCAACGCGAGGGAATCAAACGCTCGCAATGGTGCATGTCGTGCAGGAATATTTTTTTCATTTGCAAAGCGAAATCGGTTTGGTAAACAAAGGCGTTGATCTCGAAATTATGCTCGAAACTGCGGAAATCCATATTAGCCGAACCGATGCACGTCACCGCGTCGTCGCTCACCACCAGCTTCGAATGCAGGAACCCCGGTTTATAAAAATATACTTTCACCCCGGCTTTTACCATTTCGTCGATAAACGAATGGCTGGCCATATTGGCCGATCGCGTATCCGATCTTTTGGGCAACATCAACCGCACGTCTACCCCGCCCAGGGCTGCCGTTTGCAACGCCTGGTTCAAACCTTCGGTAGGCAGGAAATAAGGCGTCTGGATGAAGACGTATTCTTTTGCATTGGCGATAAGAAATATCGTCGCTTGCAAAAGCGTCCGCCACTGTCCGACCGGCCCGCTGGTAGCAATCTGCATGATATTATCTCCGTAAATCCGGGCCGGCGGATAATAAATCCGGTCGTTCAGCAATTTTTTACTTACCACATACCAATCGATCAGGAAAGCCGATTGCAACCCGAGCACCCCTTTGCCCACAAATTTGAAATGCGTATCGCGCCAAACGCCCCACTCCGTGCCTTTGTCGTAGCGATCGGCAATATTCATGCCTCCCATAAACCCCACCTTTCCGTCGATCACGACGATTTTGCGGTGGTTGCGATAATTTACCTTGCTGGTAAACACCGGAAAAGCTACTTTCAGGAAGGCATACACCTCGATGCCCGCCTCTTTCATCTCTTTGAAAAAACGATCTTTTACGTTCCAACATCCTACATCGTCGTAGAGCACCCTTACTTCCACTCCGGCCCGCGCTTTGGCTATCAGGGCTTCTTTAATACGCCTGCCGATTTGGTCGTCGCATAAAATATAATATTGCAGATGAATATGATGCTGCGCTTTCCCGATTTCCACCAGCAAATCGCGGAACTTGGCCGTGCCGTTCGGATAAATCGTAATATCGGTACCATATAAAAGAGAAGATTGATTCGTATTGGTCAACAAGGTAGCCAACGGCCGGTAAGCCTCCGGCACGGCACAAACGTCGGGCGGCAGCTTCCCTTCCTGCGGACGCTTCATAATTCGCTTGTAAGTACGTCGCGAGATAATCCGCTGCTTGCGGTTGTCTTGTCCGAAAAAGAAGTACACCAACAACCCGATACCCGGAGCCAACAATAAGACGATCACCCAGGGAATGGTTTTCAGCGGATTCCGGTTTTCGGTGATGATAACCGTCACCAGCCCCAGAATCGTAACCGTGTACAATAGAATAAATATCGTACCGACAATCATCTGTATATGTATGGCTGTTATCATTTTTACCTTCAAGATTACCTTCAAAAACCGTTAGCAGATGCTAAAGATAAGAAAGGCTTTCGAGAAAAACAAACCGCTCCCGGCTACTTCCTGCCCATTTTTATCCAACCTTGCGCTTCGAAAACGCAAAGCCGCGCAACCGATTGGCCGTCAAACAGCCTCCGCCAGGAAGCTGGCCGCCATGCAATCCCTGTTTCCTATCCGGGATACTTCCGACTTATCCATGCGGCCGATAAATTTATGCTTTATGGCCGCATCGGCTATATCCCTTGCGGCCGGGTTATTCCCCCTACCACTGGGAAAGATAAGAGAAGGGTGGTTTAGCCGGCCGGATGCAAGCCCCCTATCCATTGGTTTTTTCCGCCGAAAAAGGTGAGCGGTCAGTTGGCCGGCTTGCGGATCAGTTCGGCCGACTGGCATTCTTCGTTGAGGTAGGTTTCGATATGCCTTTTTTTCTTTTCTTCCAGAATTTCGTCGATGGCGATCAGGATGCCGGTTTCTTCCACCTCTCCGAATTCATGATTGATGGCCGTGCCGAATACCCTCATCTTGGGCGAGAGGCTCATGTAGGCATTCACCAGGGGCGGCACATTGATGCCGAATTTTCTCACTTCCTGGTTCAGTACCTTATAATTATCTTTGAAATTATCGTAATGGAATATCTCCCGCATTTTTTCCTTGTCCATATGCGTTTGCAAAGGATAAACCGGCGTGATCAACCGGGCCGTATCTGGGAAATGCAATCCCAGGAAATAAAGGATCATATTCCGGGCCTCTTCGTTATACGTATTATACATCGTCACTTTGCCGAAATAATACTGCAAACTGGGATCGATTACCGAAAGCGCGCCCAACCCGTCCCATAAATTGTCGAGTACGAACAATCCTTTCGAACCGGCCCGGGTAGACTGGTATTCGAGCGTGACGAACGAGCGGCCCAATTCGACCGTATAAGGCAGGAAATCGTGAATGAACGTGTCGGAAAAGTTGAACAGATGGGAAGTAGCCAGCATGGGTTTGCCGTCGGCATCGAATTTCACGTCGGCCCCGCACAGAAAACGGTATCCCCCCAGAATCTGTTCGTCTTCCGGGCTCCATACCACCAGTTGGCGATAGGCATCCTCCATCGTATCGTACGCGTCGATGTCGACCGGTTCTCCCGTGCCCCCGCCGTAATACCGGAAAGCGATTTCGCGCAGGCGGCCGATTTCGCGCATCACATGCGGAGAATCGTGAGCGGTAATAATATAAATTTCGTTATTCGATTTATTTGTCCGCCGAAGCATCTTCTCGCGGGTAAGCTCCGCCTTTAAAAGAGCCCGGTCGACAGGTTGAATAATAGCTTGCATATAATGAGTTTATTTATCCTTTAGTTGATACACCATCTCCTTCATCCAGGCCGCCCATTCGGCCGGTTTTTTCCGGCTGTCGAACGTCTGCCAGGAGACGGGCCGCCCGAAACGAATCCGGAACGTCCGGTGTTTGCACCGGAACATTTCGTCGGGGAGATAAATCATTTCGTAGTTCATGCGAATACCCAACGCTTTGCGCAAAGCAGCCAGCCGGTAGAAAAAATCGGAATTTTGCCCGTCGAAGTAAACCGGTACCACGTCGCGGCGGTATTCCACCGCTTTCTGGATAAACGATTTTTTCCACTCCGGGTCTTCGATGCGGCCTTGTATCCGCCGCGAACAAAGCCCGGCCGGAAACGTAATAATCTGATGGTCGGAAGCATAAGCCTCGTCCATCAGCGCTGCCGCCTGCTTGGTTTGCGAGCCATGCTTGTTGACGGGCAGGAATATGGAACGCAGGTTGGGAAGATAGAGCAACAAATCGTTCACCGGGTATTTTATCCGGCCGTTGAAGCGCGCGCCGATAACGGCCGAAAGGCAGATCCCGTCTAACCCGCCCAGCGGATGGTTGGAAGCGAACAGCAGACGGCCTTCGTGCGGAATGTTTTCTTCGCCTTCCACAGCGAGCGTCAGATCGAAATAGCGGATAAGCTCCTGCATGAATTCCACCCCGTCCTTATCGTGATACCGGGTTAAAATCTCGTTCAGTTCCGCTTGGTGAACGGTGCGGATCAGATAGTTTACCACAAAGCCGGGTATCTTGCCGGCCGCCGAGGGCGCTTTTTGCCGTAAAATCTGCTTAATGTCTATCTGTGTAATCGCTTCTTTTGCCATCCTACATAACGCTTGTCAAGCAACAAAGATAAAGTTATTAATCAAAAGATAATGCTTTCGGCCTGGTTTTTTGCGCATCTCCCGGCCGGCTAAGTCGGCTGCCGGGCGGTACGTTTCTTTTTTTCGCCTGCCCGGGGCCGATAAAAACAAACCCGCCGGTTAAACCGCCCGGGCCTAAATGGGGAAAGAATACACTTATTTCAAAAAAGATGGGCGCGAAAGATGAATTAATCGTAATTTTGTATACATTTGCGAAGTAGTAATAAAACACTATTACGGGATTTAATCATGTGATTAGGAGGTCATATAAATTCCTTTTTGTATATTTCTATTCATCAATACATAACCATTTAAAGCGATAAAACTATGCCTAGAAAAGTAGATTATTTGAAACGTTTACAAAAACTCAACGTTCAGGCGGAAGAGCTTATTACAGATCTGATCAGAGAAAAAGAACAAGCCGAAAGCGCGTTGAGAACCCGATCCGTCAACCCGGCATCCGTCGATTTTGAAGCCCTCGATATGAAAACCTTAGTCGATCTGCACGCCCGTATCAGCGCCGTGCTTTATGAAAAAAGCAAAACCTTGAATACGACGGACGGAGTTTACTAAATCTTCCCGAAACTCAACAACCGACTATTGAAGTTTACTAATTATAATTTAGTATAGAAGGAAATAAACGGAGTAACCCGTTTAAGGAGACCGCCCCTGAAGAAAGTTTCGGGTGCGGTCTTTTTTTTAGGAAAGCTTTTTATAAAAATAAACCCTCGCCCATTCCGGCCAACCCTCGTTGCAGCTAAACCGGGCGGCCATCCGACCTTCGGCCGGCAATTTTAGAAAAAAATCGGGGTGCTTTCTCTCGTTTGGCCTTCGGGGGCTTTCCTCTTGCCGCAGCCTTCCTGGCCGAAGACGAAAAGCGGTCTTGCCAAAAGGTGCTTGCCTAGCCTTGGCTGTCTCCCCCCTTATTGTATTTTTTCTTCTTTAAAAAACGACCGTTGCGCATCCGTTTTCCATTCGATGCTTATGCAATCGAAATTACACTGCGATGAAATTCGAATTTCACCGGCATGGAATCCGGACTCTATGCCGGTCTATTTTCGCCGGCTTCGTAGATGGCTGTAAATAAGGGGTTTGCATAATGCGGTCTGTATCGGCCGACCAACCGGCCCCTTCTTGTATAATTTCTTGTAAAAAACTGCCCCGTTAGAGGCGGTTCCGAGTGCGTCGGATATCCTTTCGAAGCGGCAAAATACCCCTCTTTCCGCGCCGGAGGCCCACCTCGGCTCATTTCCTTTCAAAGCTATGCGCCTGCTATAGGTTTTCCCTTCCCCCAGTGGTGCCGACAGGGGAAAGCAATTCACCTGTTGAAAACTTTTTCTTACTTTTATCAACTAAATGTTGGCGGGTATTTTTGGAATTGTGTACTTTTACCGCCTGTATAGCAATGTGCATGCGTATCAAACGAGTACATGGCTTTTGTTTAAGAGAAAGTTTAACAAGATCAAGGCGAATGGAAGACAAGGAAACCGGTTATCACGTACCCGTATTATTACCCGAAAGCATGGAAGGATTGCATATCCAGGCCTCCGGAATTTACGTTGACGTCACCTTCGGCGGAGGCGGGCATTCGCGGGAAATACTCCGTCGGCTCGGCCCGGACGGCGCCTTATACGGATTCGACCAGGATGCCGACGCGGAAAAGAATATTCCCGCCGATCCGCGGTTTGTATTTGTGCGGAGCAACTTCCGTTATCTGTATAATTTCATGCGCTATTACGGCGTCGAAGGGGAAGTCGACGGGTTGCTGGCCGATCTGGGCGTTTCGTCTCATCATTTCGACGATCGGGAGCGGGGGTTTTCATTCCGTTTCGACGGCGCGCTCGATATGCGGATGAACAGCCGGGCCGGGCGTACGGCGGCCGACATTGTGAACACCTATTCCGAAGAAGCCCTGGCCGACGTGTTTTACCTGTACGGCGAATTGAAGGTGGCCCGGCGTCTGGCCTCGTTGCTGGTGCGCAGCCGGGAAAGCCGCCCGGTGACGACGATAGGCGATTTGCTGGAAATCGTAAAGCCTTTCGCCGGACGGGATAAGGAAAAGAAATTCCTGGCACAGGTGTTCCAGGCTTTGCGGATCGAAGTAAACGACGAAATGCGCGCCTTGAAAGAGATGTTGCGACAAACGCTCGACGTGCTCCGCCCGGGCGGCCGGGTGGCGGTTATCACCTACCATTCGCTGGAAGACAGACTGGTGAAGAATTTTCTGAAAACCGGCAATTTCGAAGGGAAAACAACGCAGGATTTCTTCGGCAACGTGCAGTCGCCTTTCCGGTTGATAAACAACAAAGTGATCGTGCCTTCGGCCCAAGAGGTAGAACGCAATCCCCGTTCGCGGAGCGCAAAACTGAGAATAGCGGAAAAAATCTGAAAGGAAACGCCCCCGGGCCGTCCGGCGGCGAGAGCAACATACGAATGGATATGGAAGCAGGCAAACAGGAACGGAAAAAAACGAAAAAGAAAGAAAAAAGGTTTTCTTTCTGGTATATAATCGGGGGAGGCGTGCTCAGCGAAGACTGGGTAGTGCGGCATACCCGGATGATCGTGCTTATCGTGATTCTGCTTTTCTTCTTTATCGGCAACCGGTATACTTGCATGCAGAAACTGCGCGAAATCGACCGGTTGCAACAACAATTGCGCGACGTGCGCTTCGAAGCCCTGTCTATTTCGTCGGAGCTGACCGGCAGCAGTCGCCAGTCGCAAATCGAAATGCTGATAGAGGAACAAGGTATTGACCTGGAGGGGGCTAAAACGCCTCCTTACGAATTGTATAAATAAAATGGCGGAAGAAAACGAAACGAAAGAATCTACCCTGAAAAGCAGCCGGATTTTATTCTGCTACTTTATCGTGGTCGTACTGCTCGGACTACTGGCGGTAGGCATCGTGGCGCGCGCTTTCGAAACGGCTTTCGTAGAAAAGGAAAAGTGGGAGAAAGTGGCCGAAAGCCAGAAACGCCCCAACCGGCTGGTGTTGCCGGGCCGCGGCAACATTTATTCGGAAGACGGCAAACTGATGGCTACCAGCGTACCGCGTTATTATACCTATATCGATTTCAAAGCCGACGGTTTTTTGGTCGATACGTTCAAAAGTTCCAAACGAAACGGAGTAGACTCGCTTTCGGTTTATCTTTCCCGGAAATTCAAAAACCGTACGCCGGCCGGCTACAAGGCTTACCTGCTGCGCGGGCTAAACGGCAAAAGCCGCCAATATCCCTTGTATGAAGGGCGTATTTCCTATTCCGATCTGAAAGAAATCCGCAAGTACCCTTTCCTGAGGCTCAACCGGTATAAAAGCGGGTTCTATACCAAGGAGATGGTACAGCGGCAAAAGCCTTTCGGCACGCTGGCTTCCCGTACGATAGGCGATATTTACGGGGAAATAGAAGCAGGCGGAACCACCAAAGGAAAAAACGGGCTCGAATTGCAATACGATTCGTTGCTGCGCGGACAGGCGGGGCTTAGTTCGGTCAGGCGCGTAGGCGGCGGGTGGACCAACGTTATCGAGGTCGAACCGGTCGACGGGCTCGATATACGTACCACGATCGATATTAATATACAGGATATTACCGAAAAGTCGCTGGTCGACGAATTGCGGGCCATCGATGCCGAATCGGGTACGGCCGTGGTGATGGAAGTGGCCAGCGGCGAAGTAAAAGCCATTACCAATATGGGGCGAATCCGCCAGGGAGTGTACGGCGAGACGAAAAACCATGCCGTAGCCGACGAAACCGAGCCGGGATCTACCTTCAAGGTGGCATCCATCATGGTAGCGCTGGAAGACGGCGTTTGCCAGCCGGGCGATACGGTCGACGTGGGCAACGGCGTGTATATGTACAAAAAGGCGCGCATGACCGACCACAACCTGAATCGCGGCGGCTACGGCCGGATTTCGGTGGAACAGGCTATCTGGTATTCTTCCAACATAGGCGTGGCCAAGACCATCCTGAAAGGGTATGCCGACAACCCGGCCAAATTTGTGGATGGGTTGTACCGGGTGGGGATGAATGCCGACCTGCGTCCCGAAATTCCGGGGGCTGGGCGGGCTAAGATACGCCGCCCCGACGATACGGTGCGTTACTGGTCGGCCACAACGCTTCCCTGGATGTCGTTCGGCTACGAAACCCAGATTCCGCCCATCAATACCTTGGCTTTTTTCAATGCCATCGCCAACGGCGGCCAACTGGTGCGGCCGATTTTTACGAAAGAAATCATGCACAACGGCAAAACCGTGCAGTCTTTTTCCACCGAAGTTATCAAATCTTCCATTTGTTCGGATCGCACCTTGGCATTGATTCAGGATATGTTGCTGGGCGTGGTGGAGAAGGGTACCGGCAAAGCCGTGCATTCCGATATTGTGCGGATAGCCGGCAAAAGCGGCACGGCGCAGATCGCTACCGGCGGTGTGTACCGCACCAGCGGACATCAGGTGTCGTTCTGCGGATATTTCCCGGCCGACGATCCTAAGTATTCCTGTATCGTGGTGATCCGCCGTCCGCGTATCGGGTATCCTTCGGGAGGGACGATGGCAGGTGGCGTCTTGCGCACGATTGCCGAAAAAATCTATGCCAGCCATATTGCCTTCGACCTGCGGGAAATAGAGCCTGATTCTGCGGCGGTCGTCGTTCCCCCGGTAAAGGGAGGCGATTACAAGGCTCTTGGCGACGTGCTCGACGCGTTGGATGTAGAGGCCGATGCCGACAGCCTGGAAACTTCCTGGGTAGTGGCTTCCGCCGATACGGAAGCCGGAAAAGTGAAGGTAAGGGATCTTACCCTGCGGCCGGGCCTAGTGCCGCGCGTGGTGGGGATGGGCGCCAAAGACGCCGTGTACCTGTTGGAACAGGCGGGGCTTAGGGTAGCCTTGTCGGGGATAGGCCGCGTGGCGTCGCAAAGTATGCTGCCCGGCGAGCGGATTAGAAAAGGACAAACGATACAATTAACATTGAAGTGATGAAACTAAGCGAGTTAATCGGTGCGCTGGATGCGCCGGAGGTTTTCGGCGACGCAGAGTCGGCCATAGCCGGCATAGAGTCGGATTCCCGGAAAGTGGGGGAAGGCGATTTGTTTGTGGCCGTCAGGGGCACGGCCGTCGACGGGCATGCCTTTATCGAAAAGGCCGTGCGCGGGGGAGCCCGGGCTGTTGTCTGCGAGGAAGTGCCCGTTTTGCCGGACGACCTGGGGAGCGGCGCGAAGCCGGTATTCATCCGGGTGAAAGATTCGGCCGACGCCTTGGGGCGTTTGCTTTCCCGCTGGTGGGGCGATCCTTCCCGGCGTTTGACGCTGGTGGGCGTGACGGGAACCAACGGTAAAACCACGATTGCTACTTTATTATATGAAATGTTCCGGAAAATGGGACATAAGGCGGGATTGCTTTCCACCGTTTGCAACTATATCGACGGCGTGGCTGTTCCAACGGAGCATACTACGCCCGATCCGGTCACCCTTCACGCCTTGTTGGCCCGGATGGCGGAAGCCGGATGTACATATGCTTTCATGGAAGTCAGCTCGCATGCGGTCGATCAGCGGCGCATCAGCGGTTTATGGTTCGACGGAGGGATTTTTACCAACCTGACGCGCGACCATATGGATTATCATAAAACCGTCGAGAATTATCTGAAAGCCAAAAAGAAATTCTTTGACGAGCTGCCTTCTTCGGCCTTCGCGCTAACCAATGCCGACGACAAGTCGGGGCTGGTGATGTTGCAGAATACGGCGGCCCGAAGGCTTACTTATTCGCTGAGAACCTGGGCCGATTTCAAAGGCCGGATCATCGAATCCCGTTTCGACGGAACCGAATTGCAGATCGACGGGCGGGAAGTGGCGGTGCCTTTCGTGGGGCGTTTCAACGCATATAACCTGCTGGCCGTGTACGGCGCGGCCGTGGCGTTGGGAAAAGAGCCGGAGGAGGCGCTGGTAGTGCTCAGTACGCTTCACCCCGTATCCGGGCGTTTCGAAACGATTCCTTCTCCCCGGGGATATACGGCCATCGTGGATTATGCGCATACGCCCGACGCTCTGACGAACGTGTTGAGCAGCATTCACGACGTGCTGGGCGGCCGGGGCCGTATCCTGACCGTGGTAGGCGCGGGCGGCAATCGCGACGCGGGCAAACGCCCCTTGATGGCGAAAGAAGCGGCTAAGTTGAGCGACCGGGTAATTCTGACTTCGGATAATCCCCGCTTTGAAGATCCTCAGGCGATTATCGAAGAGATGGCGGCTGGACTTTCGGCTTCCGACAGGGAGCGCACGCTTTGCATCACCGACCGGGCGGAGGCTATCAAAACGGCGGCGATGCTGGCCGGCAAAGGCGATGTCATTCTCGTGGCCGGCAAAGGGCACGAGGATTATCAGGAAATAAAAGGGGTGAAACATCATTTCGACGACCGCGAAAAACTGCGGGAGTTGTTTGCCGCCCAGCGCGAATCGTAACAGGCTAATTATCGCATTATGTTGTATTATCTTTTTAGTTATTTAGATCAGTTGGATTTCCCCGGCGCGGGGATGTTTAAATACGTGTCGTTCCGTTCGGCGCTGGCGCTGATCCTGTCGTTGTTTATCTCGACGGCCATCGGACGGCGCATTATCGACCGCTTGCAGCGGTTGCAGATCGGCGAAACGGTACGCAATCTGGGCCTGGAAGGCCAGATGAACAAAAAGGGAACGCCCACGATGGGGGGGATCATCATTATTATCGCCATTGTGGTGCCTACCCTGCTGTTCGCGCGGTTGAACAATGTGTACCTGATTTTGATGTTGGTGACGACGCTCTGGCTCGGCGCGCTGGGGTTTGCCGACGATTATATCAAGGTGTTCCGCAAGAACAAGGAAGGCATGCACGGTCGTTTCAAGATCGTAGGGCAGATCGGCCTGGGGCTGATCGTGGGGCTGGTGTTGTTTCTCAGCCCCGACGTGGTGATCAAGGAGAATATGGAAATACGCCATGACAACGTTATCGAAGAGGTACGCTATCATACCGCGGAAACCAAGTCGACCCAGACCACGATCCCCTTTGTGAAGAATAATAACTTCGACTATGCCAAGCTGGTGAGCTGGGCCGGCCCCTATAAGGAAGAAGCGGCCTGGCTGGTGTTTGTGTTGATGGTGATTTTTGTGGTGACGGCCGTGTCGAACGGGGCCAACCTTACCGACGGTCTCGACGGCCTGGCGGCAGGCAGTTCGGCCATTATCGGGGTGGCTCTGGGTATTCTGGCCTATATGTCGTCTCACTTCGAGTTTGCTTCTTTCCTGAATATCATGTTTATTCCGGGAGCGGAGGAACTGGTCGTGTTTGCAGCCGCCTTTATCGGCGCCACGGTAGGGTTTCTGTGGTATAACGCCTATCCGGCCCAGGTGTTTATGGGGGATACCGGCAGCTTGACGTTGGGGGGCATTATCGCTGTTTTTGCCATCATTATCCGCAAGGAATTGTTGGTGCCGATTCTTTGCGGCATCTTCCTGGTAGAAAATCTTTCGGTCGTCGTACAGATGGCTTATTTTAAATATACCAAAAAAAAGTATGGCGAAGGACGGCGGATTTTTAAGATGGCTCCCCTTCACCATCATTTCCAGAAGCCGGGTAATGCGGGAATACAGGCTTTGATACAAAAGCCTTTCAATGTGGTGCCCGAATCGAAAATCGTGGTGCGTTTCTGGTTGATCGGCATTATTCTGGCTGTGATAACGATTGTTACGTTAAAGATGAGATAGCGAAATGAAAAAAAGAATGGTTATATTAGGGGCCGGCGAGAGCGGCACAGGAGCCGCCGTGTTGGCAAAGGCGAAGGGGTACGATGTGTTTGTTTCCGATCTTTCGTCTGTCAAACCCAAATATAAGGAGATGCTCGACGCCCGCGGAATCTGCTGGGAAGAGGGCCGGCATACCGAAGCCGACATTCTCGATGCCGACGAGGTGGTGAAAAGCCCCGGCATACCCGACAAGGCCCCGATCGTACAGAAGTTGAAGGCCCTGGGTACGCCTGTGATTTCCGAAATCGAGTTGGCCGGACGTTATACCGATGCCCGGATGATTTGTATCACCGGCAGCAACGGAAAAACGACGACCACGATGCTGACTTATCATATCCTGCGTGAGGCCGGTTTGGATGTGGGCCTGGCGGGTAACGTGGGCAACAGCCTGGCTCTTCAGGTGGCTGAAGAGCCGCATGCGGCGTATGTGATCGAATTGAGCAGCTTCCAGCTCGATAACATGTACGATTTCAAAGCCGACATCGCCGTTCTGCTGAACATAACGCCCGATCATTTGGATCGGTATGCGTACGAGATGCAGAATTATATTGATGCAAAGTTCCGGATCATCCAGAACCAGACGGCGGCAGATGCCTTCGTGTTCTGGAATGATGACCCTATTATCGCCCGCGAGATAGCCAGACGGCAACCCGCGGCGACTCTGTATCCTTTCGCGCTTACGCCCGGGGCGGGAGCGAAAGGTTATACCGATCAGCATAAAATAGTGATTGAAACATCAAATGGTACATTTACAATGGAACAAGATTTATTAGCATTGACGGGCACGCACAACCTGTACAACTCGTTGGCGTCGGGGATTGCGGCCAAGATTGTAGACATCCATGATGAAAAGATCCGGGCTTCCCTTTCCGACTTTACCGGCGTGGAACACCGACTGGAAAAAGTAGCACGCGTCAGGGGAGTGGATTATATCAACGATTCGAAAGCAACCAATGTGAACTCTTGCTGGTATGCGTTGCAAAGCATGGTGACGCCGGTTGTCCTGATTCTGGGAGGAACCGACAAGGGAAACGATTATTCGGAGATAGAAGAACTGGTGAAGAAGAAGGCGCGGGCCCTGATCTTCCTCGGAGCCGATAATACGAAGCTGCATGCTTTCTTCGACGGGAAAGCGAGCCGGATAGAAGACGCGCATTCGATGGAAGAGGCCGTAGCCAAGGCCTATAAGCTGGCTGTGAAAGGCGATACGGTTTTGCTTTCGCCTTGCTGCGCCAGCTTCGATCTTTTCCGCAGTTACGAAGACCGGGGCGATCAGTTTAAGGCCTGTGTCAGGAGTTTATAAAAAGAAACCGTAAGATACGAAGGGAGAAGGGAGTCTTCCCCCCCTCCCTCGGGCAGCGGATAAAAAGAGTAGAAAATGGATCTGGTAAGTAAATTATTCAAAGGCGACAGGGTGATCTGGATCATCTTTATGTTCCTTTGCTTTATTTCGGCGGTGGAAGTATTCAGCGCCACGAGCACGATTGCGTACAAGAATGCCAATCATTGGGCGCCGATCGTCCGGCATGCTACTTTCCTGCTGGGAGGTTTCGTGCTGGTATTGCTGCTGCATAATATTCCTTGCCGGTTTTTCCCCGCTTTTATCCTTTTGCTTCCGGTATCGGTGCTGATGCTGATTCTGACGCCTTTTATAGGAGTAAGCGCCAACGACGCGCATCGGTGGCTGGAGGTATTCGGCGTGCAGTTTCAACCCTCCGAGTTTGCCAAGCTGGCCTGTATCGTCTTTATCGCTTTCCTGCTCAGCAAGCGGGGGAAGTTGACGGAAAACCAGATATTCAAGTATATCCTGATCGGAGTAGGCACGAGTTGCGTTCTGATTCTGCCCGAAAACTTTTCCACAGCCTTCATGCTGTTCGGCGTGAGTTTCCTGATGATGTTTATCGGGCAACTTCCCATGATGAAGCTGGCCAAGCTGGGGGGCGTCTTGCTGTTGGCCCTGGGGCTGTTTGTGGCAGCCTTGGTGTTGATGCCCGAAGGGGTGCTGAAATACATTCCCCGGGCTGTGACCTGGAAAGAGCGTATTGCCGATTTCACCCATAAAGACCAGGCGGCCGACGGGGCGACGTATGTGATCAACGACGACAACTACCAGGTGTCGCATGCCAAGATAGCCATTGCCCGGGGCGGTTTGCTCGGGCAGATGCCGGGTCATGGGCAGCAAAGGGATTTTCTGCCCCAGGCTTATTCCGATTTTATTTATGCCATTATTATCGAAGAGCTGGGATTGGCCGGCGGCATTTTCGTTCTCTTGCTTTATATCATGCTGTTGGTTAGGGCGGGTATGATAGCCCGGCGCTGCGACAAGCTTTTTCCGAAGTTCCTGGTGTTGGGCTGCGGCTTGCTGGTCGTGGTACAGGCGCTGGCCAATATGGCGGTAGCGGTAAATCTGATTCCGGTGACGGGACAGCCCATGCCGTTGGTAAGCCGGGGAGGAACTTCCACGGTCATCTCTTGTATTTACTTCGGCATTATTTTGAGCGTGAGCCGGTTCGGAGCCGGTATGGGCAATGAAGACGAAGAAGAGGAAGAAGCGGCCGCTGCTGAAGAAAACGAGGGAGCTGCCGGATTGCCGGTCAGCGAACCGGTTGTTATCGAAGCGGCGTTTACCGCCGGCGGTTTTTCCGGGGCCGGACCGGTTGCGGGAAACTTATCGGGTGAATATGCTTCCGGCGAACGTGCTTTTGCCCGGCAGCTATCGTCCGATGGCCGGATAGGAGAAGAAGAGGAAGACAAAAATCCTTTGGCCGTCGTGGCGGAAAGGAAAAATGAAACGATAACAGATACAAACGTATGAAACCATACCGTATTATCATAAGCGGCGGGGGCACGGGAGGACATATCTTTCCGGCCATTTCCATCGCAAATACCTTCCGGCAACGTTTTCCGGATGCCGAGATACTCTTTGTCGGGGCTCAAGACCGGATGGAAATGGATAAGGTGCCGGCTGCCGGTTATCAGATTGTGGGTTTGCCGGTGAGCGGTTTCGACCGGTCGAGTGTGTTGAAAAATGTCCGGGTGGCGGGGCGGCTACTGAAAAGCCTGCGCCTAGCGAAAAAAACAATCCGCGATTTTAACCCTCATATGGTGGTCGGCGTAGGCGGTTATGCCAGCGGGCCTACGCTCTGGGTAGCCGCTTCGCTGGGTATTCCCACGCTCATACAGGAACAAAACTCATATGCCGGGATAACCAACAAGCTGTTGGCCAAAAAGGCCCGGCGGATTTGCGTGGCTTACGACGGGATGGAAAAATTCTTTCCGGCCGACCGGATTGTCGTAACGGGCAACCCGGTGAGGCAGAATCTGATGGATGCGGTAGACAAACGTCGGGAAGCGTTAGCCTTTTTCGGTCTTTCGCCCGAGAAAAAAACGGTTCTGGTGGTAGGCGGCAGCCTGGGGGCCCGCACGATCAACCGGAGCATGCAAGGCGGCCTGGACGCTCTTTTCGCTTCCGGCGTGCAGGTAATCTGGCAAACCGGGCGGTATTATTATGACGAAGCTGCGAAACATTTGAAAGCCTACCGGGGAATGCCGGTATGGTGTTCCGACTTTATCACCCGGATGGACTATGCCTATGTGGCGGCCGATTTGGTGATTTCGCGGGCCGGGGCCAGCTCGATTTCCGAACTATGTTTATTGAGGAAACCGGTGGTACTGGTGCCTTCGCCCAATGTGGCGGAAGACCACCAGACGAAAAACGCCCAGGCCTTGGTCGATAAAGGAGCGGCGGTAATGGTGACCGACCGCGAAGCGGAACAAAAACTGGTTTCCACCGCCTTGGAAATCGTGCAAGATGAAGCGCGTCTTATCTCGCTGAGCGAACATATCGCGTGTCTGGCGCAGGAACAAAGCGCCGAACGGATTGTAGATGAAATGATAAAGATTATCGAAAAGTAAAATGGATATAACAAAGATAACGGCTGTCTATTTCGTGGGTGCCGGCGGTATCGGGATGAGTGCCCTGATCCGCTATTTCCTTTCCAAGGGAAAACAAGTAGCCGGCTACGACCGGACACCTTCCGCTCTGACGGAGCAGCTCAACCAGGAGGGAGCCGATATACATTACGAAGATTGCGTCGGATTGATTCCGGAGGCTTTCCGCCGGCCGGATCAGACATTGGTGGTTTATACCCCGGCTGTGCCTGAAACGCATACGGAACTTGCCTTTTTCCGCAGCGGCGGGTTCGAAGTGATGAAACGGGCGCGGGTGCTGGGCGAGATCACGAATTGCAGCCGCGGTTTGTGTGTGGCCGGAACACACGGCAAGACCACGACCTCGTCGATGCTGGCGCATCTGTTAAAGCAATCGGCGGTCGATTGCAACGCTTTCCTGGGCGGTATCCTGAAAAACTACGAGAGCAACCTGATGCTGTCCGACCGGAGCGATCTGACGGTGATCGAAGCCGATGAGTTCGATCGTTCGTTTCATTGGCTGAAGCCCTATATGGCCGTGATTACCTCGGCCGATCCGGACCATCTCGACATTTACGGCACGGCGGAAGCTTATCGGGAAAGCTTTGAGAAATTTACTTCGCTGATCAGGCCGGACGGATGCCTGCTGATGAAGAAAGGCATCGAGCTGACGCCCCGGTTGCAGCCCGGTGTAAAGTTATATACTTACTCGGCCGGCGAGGGCGGCGATTTCCATGCCGAGCATATCCGCATCGGCAACGGCGAAATCCGTTTCGATTTCGTGGGCCCCGGCATCCGGGTGGAATCCGTTTCCCTGGGCGTGCCGGTGAAGGTTAATATCGAAAACGGCGTGGCGGCCATGGCCTTGGCCTGGATGAACGGAGCGAAGCCGGAGGAAATGAAAGCGGCGATGGCCGGTTTCCAAGGCCCCCGGCGAAGGTTCGACTTTCACCTGAGGAAACCCGACCGGGTGCTGATCGACGACTATGCCCATCATCCCGCCGAGCTGGAAGCCAGCATTCTTTCGGTAAAGGAGCTTTATGCCGGGCGGCGGGTAACAGGCATTTTCCAGCCGCATTTGTATACCCGTACCCGCGATTTCGCGGCCGATTTCGCGGCCAGCCTTTCGCTGCTCGACGAACTGATTTTGCTGGATATTTATCCGGCGCGCGAAGAGCCGATTCCGGGAGTAACCTCGCGCCTGATTTTCGATGGCGTGACGATTGCCGATAAGCAATTATGCACGAAAGATGAGTTGCCGGGCATTATAGCCGCCGGAAAATACGACGTGATCCTGATGCTCGGAGCCGGCGATATTGAAAAGCTGGTAGAGCCGGTGAGAGAAATTATTGATAAACCCTGACAACGATCCGGGCGATCGTTTGTTTCAAATAAAAGAGCGTGTGATTCGGACAGTTTCCATCATAGTGGCCGTATTATTGTTCGGCTATATCGTATTTGCTGCTTTTTTCTTCGGCGAGCGGAAAGAGGATTATGTATGCCGCGATCTTCAGATCGTGGTAAAAGACAGCCTCGACAAGCATTTCGTGAACGAGGAAGACGTGCTGGTCATTCTCCGGCAGGCAAATCTGAACCCTTTGGAGAAGCCGATGAGCGAGGTGAATACCGACCGGATCGAGACGGAATTATTGAAAAATGAAATGATTGCCAGCGTGGATGCCTATAAGACGCCTTCCGGAATTATCAAATTGGAGGTGTTTCAGAAAAGACCCATCCTGAGGATAATCAGCGTCCGTGGAAATTACTATGTCGATAATGAAGGCGGCACGATGCCGGTAAGCCGGCGGTACGCGGCACACGTGCCTGTGGCAAGCGGATATGTGGAAAAAGAGTTTGCTATGACCGACTTATACAAATTTGCACTATTTTTGCAGAAGAATGAGTTCTGGAATAATCAGATCGAACAAATATTCGTTCACCCCGATCACGACGTTGAACTTATTCCGCGGGTGGGCAACCACCGCATCATGCTCGGCACGTTCGACCGGTTTGAGGAAAAGCTCGGGAATTTGCAGCTTTTTTACGAACAGGCCATTCCCAAGGTAGGTTGGGAAAAATACGGCATGATCAATTTAAAATATAAGAATCAGATTGTTTGCACTAAAAAATAGAGAATATGGCATACACAGACTTTATAGCAGCCATCGACCTGGGAACATCTCACATGGTAGGGATGGTAGGTACCAAGAATGCGGCAGGCGTTCTTTCGATTATTGCTTACGAAATTGAAAATTCCGCTACCTGTATTCGAAGAGGATGTGTATATAATGTGGAGGAGACGGCTAATAAGATCAAACGCCTCATCCTGAAGCTGGAAAATAAACTGCACGGTTCCAAGATCGGAAAAGTGTATGTCGGCGTAGGCGGGCAGTCGCTTCGATCGGTGGAACATACGGTGCTCAAGGTATTGGGGCCGGAAGGCGTCGTAACCGAAGAGGTGATTCAATCGCTTTACCAGGAATGTTGCAGTTTCCGGCCCGATATGCTGGATGTGTTGGCGGCCGTGTCGCCTACCTATTTTTTGGACGGCAAACCCGAACCCAATCCGGTGGGTATTCCCTGCAACCGCATTGAAGCGCGCTATAAACTGATCGTGGGGCGTCCTTCGCTCAAACGCTATATCGTCAACAGCATATCCGAGCGGGCCAAAGTCGAGATTGCCGGCATTATCGTTTCGCCGCTGGCCCTGGCCGATGTGGTGCTGACCGACGACGAGAAAGACCTGGGCTGCGCCCTGATCGGCTTCGGGGCCGGCGTGACCACGCTGACGGTATACAAAGGCGGCAAGCTGGCGAGCCTGTCGGTAATACCTTTCGGAGGCAATCTGATTACCCGCGACATTACCAACCTGCATGTGGTGGAAGCGGAAGCCGAACGAATCAAACTGACGTACGGCAACGCGACGGCCGATAAAGACAACGAACTGGCCATCCAGGTAAGCTCGGCCGACGGACTGGGACTGCGGGAGATCAAACTGGCGGAGCTGAATAATGTAATCGAGGCCCGTTTGAAGGAAATTCTCGAAAACGTCTATGCCCGCTTGGAAGCGACCGGGTTGATGAACAGCCTGGGAGCCGGCATTGTGATTACGGGCGGGGGCGCTGCGTTGAAAGGACTGCCCGAAACGATTAAAGAGCGTTTGAAAATGGAAGTGCGCTATTCTTCCGTCCGCAAAGGCATCGTAGAAGGTGGCGAGATGGTAGCCGGCAACCCCCAGTATGCCGTAGCTGTTGGATTGTTGTTGCAAGGCACGAAAAACTGCGCCCTTTACATCCCGCCCAAACCCGAGCCGGAGCCGGAGCCCGCTCCTGTGGAAGAACAACCGGTAGCGGAACCTCCGCGGAAAGAGCCGAAAAGAGAAAAAGAAAAAAAGAAAGGCCCGGGTCTGTTCGGACGGTTGGCCGATACGTTCGGCAAAACGCTGTTTGACGACGACGAGACGAAATAAAGAAGTAACCACAGAATGAAATAAAACCGGAAGACAATGGACGATACCATATTAAATTTCAATTATCCGACGGAAAGCCCTAAAATCATCAAAGTGATCGGTGTGGGGGGCGGTGGAGGCAATGCAGTTTCCCATATGTACAAGGAAGGTATTCACGATGTATCGTTTGTGCTGTGTAATACCGACAACCAGGCGCTCAACCGTTCCGACGTTCCCGTCAAAATCTCGCTCGGGCGCGAAATCACCCAAGGCCTGGGGGCCGGCAACAAGCCCGAACGGGCGATGATGGCTGCCGAAGAGAGCATGGACGACATCCGCAAGATGCTGGGCGACGGTACGAAAATGGTCTTTATCACAGCCGGGATGGGGGGCGGAACCGGTACCGGGGCCGCTCCGGTAATCGCCCGGATTGCGAAAGATATGGGAATACTGACGGTCGGCATTGTCACGATTCCCTTTTTGTTCGAAGGCGAGCGGAAAATCATCCAGGCCTTGAACGGCGTGGAAGAAATTGCCAAGAACGTAGACGCCCTCTTGGTGATCAATAACGAGCGGTTGCGCGAAATCTATGCCGACCTGACGGTGATGAACGCCTTCGGAAAGGCGGATGACACGCTGACGATCGCCGCCAAGAGCATCGCCGAAATCATCACTCTTCCGGGTATCATCAACCTCGACTTCGCCGATGTGAACACCACGATGAAAGATGGCGGCGTAGCGTTGATGAGTAACGGATACGGCGAAGGAGAAGGCCGCGTGCGGCAGGCCGTGGAAGACGCCTTGAACTCTCCGCTTTTAAGTAATAACGACGTAAAGAACGCGAAGAAGATTCTGTTCAACGTATATTTCAGCGAAGACGCCGAACTTAGGATGGAGGAAATGAACGACGTACACAACTTTATGTCGGAATTCAACCGCGATATAGAAGTGATTTGGGGTACGGCGGTCGACAATTCGCTGGGCAATAAAGTAAAGATGACGATTCTGGCTACCGGCTTTACGATGGACGATATTCCTCAGATTGCCGACAAGCGCCGGGCGGAAGCCGCCCAGATGACGGAAGAAGAACTTCGCCGGGAAGAAGAACGCATCCTGAAAGAGCAAAAAGAACGGGAACTGATAGGCAAATACTATGGCATGTCGGCCCAGAAAGCCGGCCATTTCGTATCGCGGGCCAAAGCCGTCGTGCTCACTACCGACGAACTCGACGACGATGCGTTTATCGCTTTGCTGGAAGACAACCCCACCTATAGCCGCGATCCGAAATTAATAGCCCGGGCCCGTTCGAAGGCGGCCGGCGAAGAAGCTTCGGTAGCGGCTTCGAGCGTGACGAAACCGAAATCGCCCCGGAGCGAATCGACTCCTTCGGGCGGCAAAAATAAAATCAGTTTCCGATAATTATCAAGAACGAAAGATATGGATTTGTTTGAAAGAGTCAGCGAAGACATTAAAACCGCCATGAAGGCCAAAGACAAAGTGGCCTTGGAAACACTCCGCAATGTAAAGAAATTTTTCCTCGAAGCTAAAACAGCTCCGGGAGCCAACGACACCCTTAGCGATGCCGATGCGTTGAAAATCATGCAGAAGCTGGTAAAGCAAGGAAAAGACTCCGCCGGCATTTATGTAGAGCAAGGACGTCAGGATCTGGCCGACGCCGAACTGGCACAGGTAAAAGTAATCGAAGCCTATCTGCCCCGGCAGATGTCGGCCGAAGAACTGGAGGCCGAACTGAAAACGATTATCGCCCAGGTAGGCGCCGAGGGGCCGAAAGATATGGGGAAAGTGATGGGAGCCGCCACCAAAGCCCTGGCCGGCAAAGCCGACGGCCGGGTTATATCGGAAACCGTCAAACGCTTGCTGGCTTGATAACCGGCTGATTTCTCTATAACGGGATAAGAAATACGGGTAAAAACGCTCTGTCTTCCGCTTGCCGGAAAGAGACGTTTTTACCCGTATTTCCCCTTTTTCCGAAAAGGTTCTTTTTAGTGATTGCAACAAATACCGCTTTACTTTATTCTCTATCGTCATGATCACGTTTGTAGGATGCCTGCTTGCCCTTATCCTCGGTTATTTTGTATACGGTTCGTTTGTAGAACGCGTTTTCGGCGTCGATCCCGCTCGCCAAACCCCTGCCTTTACCAAACAAGACGGCGTGGATTATATTCCGATCCCCACCTGGAAAGTATTTATGATCCAATTCCTGAATATTGCCGGCCTCGGCCCCATCTTCGGGGCCATTATGGGAGCCAAATTCGGAACCGCCTCTTTTCTGTGGATTGTGCTGGGCAGCATCTTTGCCGGCGCCACGCATGATTACCTGGCAGGGATGCTGTCGCTCCGCGAAGGGGGCGAGAGCCTGCCCGAATTAGCGGGTAGGTACCTGGGCAGCCGTTTCCGCCAGTTTATGCGCGCTTTTACCGTTTTGCTGATGATTCTGGTCGGGGCCGTATTCGTGGCCGGGCCGGCCGGGTTGCTGGCCAAGCTGACACCCGATTACATGAACGCTACTTTCTGGATCTTCGTTATTTTCATCTATTATATCCTGGCTACCTTATTGCCGGTAGATAAAATTATCGGCAAGGTTTATCCTCTCTTTGCCATAGCCCTGCTGTTCATGGCGGTAGGCATTATGGTGATGCTGTTCGTCCATCATCCCCCGCTGCCCGAACTAACCGACGGAATGCCGAACACCTATCCGGGCCATCTGCCTATTTTCCCCATTATGTTCGTCAGCATTGCTTGCGGCGCCATATCCGGATTCCACGCCACGCAAAGCCCGCTGATGGCCCGGTGCATGAAAAACGAAAAATACGGACGTCCGGTTTTTTACGGAGCCATGATTACCGAGGGCATCGTAGCCTTGATCTGGGCGGCCGCCGCCACTTATTTCTTCCATCAGAACGGGATGCAGGAAAACAATGCGGCCGTGGTAGTCGACCGGATTACCAAAGAATGGTTGGGCGCCGTAGGTGGCATACTTGCCATCCTGGGCGTAGTAGCGGCTCCGATTACCTCGGGCGATACGGCTTTCCGCTCGGCGCGGCTGATCGTTGCCGATTTCTTGCATTGGGAACAGAAAAGCCTGGCCCGGCGGCTGGCTATTTGTATTCCGATGTTTCTCCTGACCATCAGCGTCTTGCTGTACAGCCAGCAAGATAAAGACGGCTTCAATATGATCTGGCGTTACTTTGCCTGGGCCAACCAGACTTTGGCCGTGTTTACCCTTTGGGCTCTGACGGTCTATCTGGCACAGGCGCGGAAATTGTATGTTATCACCCTGATTCCGGCTTTGTTTATGACGGCCGTTTGTTCTACCTATATTTTTATCGCCCCCGAAGGCCTTCATCTGCCTGGCGGCCTTTCCACCAGCATCGGTTGCGGGATTACAGGGGTGGTCTTTCTCGTCTTCCTTTTGTGGAAAAGAAGATACGGCCGCCTCGCCGGCGATTAGTTTTCTCCTACTTCCCGGTAGCTGCGACGGTACATATAAGTAAGGGCCGCCCCGATAGCCGTGCGGTATTCGGCATATTCCGGTATGCGGAAACGGCGTTGATACATCTCTTCCAATTTCGGGAAAATTTCCTTGCATTGGGGAAGTTTGGCCAGGTTGCCTATCAATACGAAATCGCGGATGTCGCTGTTCAACGCCGATAAGACGGCCGATTGCCCGACCGACTGGAGTACCATATGGATAATGCCCGCGGCAATATCTTCGGCCGAAGCGTTGGCGCCGGCTTTCCCGAAATTGGAAGCCGTAGCGTCGAGCGGCAGCCCGGGTAGCGGCTTGTTGCAAATATCCTTGATAAGAAGGTCGATCGTGGTGATGTCTCCTTTGCGGGCCATTTCCACCACCTGGTGAATTTCCTGCGTTTTCAGCAACAGCCTCGACAAGCCCAGCAGCGTGCCGCCGCCTATCCCGATTCCGCCGATATGCCGTATCTCTTCCCCGTCTACTTTTACAAACGAAGTACCCGTCCCCATGCTGACTACAATCAACTTTTGCAGGTGGGTAAGATACTGGGCGCCCAACCCGTTGGCCAGGAACTCGTCCGTCTTGGCCGTCGGCAACCCGTACAAGGGTTGGTTGATAAAAGCGCTTCCCACGCCGGTAAGCAATACTTTTTCAATATCCGAAAGCGCAATCCCGTTGTCGTAGATATATTTGCCGAAGGCTCCGAACAACGAAGTCACCGGGTCGGTAGCGCGTACGAACATCGGGTTCTTTATTTCCTTTTCGTCGAGGCCGACAATTTTTGTCGTGCTTCCCCCCACATCAATGCCTATTACGATTCCCATTCAGTCTTCCTTTTTTACAGCCGTTACAGCTATTTTCCGGCAAAGATACGATTTTCATCGCCTCTCTCTGGCGTATTCTCCCTTAAAACCCGGCCCCCTATGCCCGGAAATACCTATTTCCCGATTCGTTTCTTCTTTCTATTTTTGTCCGTTCAAACGAATACAACCCAATGGAATCATTCATCGAAATAGCAGCCGGGAATCAACAGAAAGCCTGGGAGATAATCCGGCAGACAAATATTGTCTCTATCTGGGAATCGGTAGGAGCCGAGGTAAATTTGGTCGGTTCGCTGCGTACCGGACTTTTGTGTACGCATCGCGACATCGATTTTCACATCTATTCCTCGCCTTTGCTCTTATCCGATAGTTTCCGGGCCATGGCTCAACTAGCCGAAAATCCCCGCATCCGGAAGATAGAATGCACCAACCTATTACCTACCGAGGAAGCCTGCGTGGAATGGCATGCCTGGTATCAGGCCGCTCCCGACGAAGTATGGAAATTGGATATGATCCATATCCGCAAAGGTTCCCGCTACGACGGATATTTCGAGAAGGTGGCCGAGCGAATCTCCGCCGTATTGACCGGCGAACAGCGGGAAGCCATTCTTCGGCTGAAATACGAGACGCCTGCCGACGAAGAAATAATGGGCATTGTTTATTATCAGGCCGTTATTCGCGACGGTATACGTACCTATACCGAATTCGAGGCGTGGAGAAAACAGCATCCTACGACGGGCATTATCGAATGGATGCCCGAATAGGCCCCGGGCCTTTCCGCCAAGGGAAGCCGGCCGGTTGCTTTGGTTCGGATTCCGGTGCATTCTTTCCGGCCGGCTTACTGCTTGGGGCTGCACCGCAGGCAGGTGTCTTACAAGAATAGCGGTATAACGGGATACAGGCAAGGCCGGCCGTAAAATCAGCCGCTTGCTTTCGCTTTCCCAAGCCTATCCGGCTCCTGGTTCTGCCGGCCCCCGGAGACCGGAGCCGGCGATTGCAAGTATCCTCCTTTCTACGCTTTTTTCTGTTTTCTATCAGTTTGCCTTTCATTCGAAGTGGGAGATCAAGCCGTGAAGATCTCCTTCCGTCAGGTAAGGCAAGGATCGGCGTATTTTGTCGATCGGCCAATCCCACCACTTCAATTGCAGGAGTTGCCCGATAGTTTCCTCGTCAAATCGTTTCCGGATTTCTTTAGCCGGCACGCCGCCCACGATGGTATAAGGGGGGACGTCTTTGGTCACTACGGCGCGGGCTGCCACAATGGCCCCGTCTCCTATATGCACCCCCACCATGATCGTGGCCTCGTAGCCAATCCAGACATCGTTGCCTATCCGGATATCCCCTTTGTTATCCCAGGCAGCCGTTACGTCTGCTTTGTCTAATTCCCATTCTTCGTAAAACAAAGGGAAGGTATAAGTGGACAAGGATTTTAAACGGTGGTTGGCGCAATTGAACAGAAATTTTACGCCGCATGCCAGCGAACAAAATTTTCCGATTACCAGCTTTTCCGGATGAATGGGATAATGATACAATACGTTATTCTTTTCAAACAACCGGGGATCAGACACAAAATCATTGTAAATCGTGTAATCGCCTATTTCAATTTGCGGATCTTTTACGACATGTTGCAGATAGACGGTTTGCGTATCTCCTGTACGGGGATATATTTTCTTGCTCATGGTTTTCAATTGTTTAATAATGTTTCATTTTCAGATAACTGACAGATTGCGCGCCTAACATCGTTACAAACAGATATTCGGCGCTCAGGTAGAGAGCTAGGTCGGCATGGGTGCAATAGCTTAGTCCGTACAAATAACCTAAATAAACCAGGGTAGTCGTTAGCTGAAACAGGAAAGCGATTCTTGTTTTTCCTGTTCCGCTCACGGCGTTGAGGTAGACATATCCCGGCAATGCGAAGATATAGTTCAGCAACATGACCGTGAAAGGGATAAATGCCGCCTGAATCAACTGCGTATTATTCGTATACCAGCCGACAATCCATCGATGGGTTGCCAGCGCAAGGCCTACGAGAGGGAAACCGATAGCATAGCCCAGCAGCAATACCTTCCGGCAGACGGAAAACAAGGCTTTGGCATTTCCCGCCCCTAGTGCGTTGCTTACCAAAGAGCCCGTAGTAAGGGCGAAGGAATTGACCAGGATAAAAAACATAGTCGATACGCTACGGGTAATATTGGATAAAGCCAGTTCTTCCTCGCCCAAATGTTCGATGGCAATAAAAAATACAAACCAGGGAGCCACGCTGATAAAAGAATGAAGCATACTCCACCCCGACAGTTTTAAAACGGCGGCTAACAACTGCTTGTCGAAGACAGGTTTTAGTCCGTATCCGGTTTTGTCGATCTTTCTTATCAGATAGACGCAAAGCAGGATAAGCGAACAGGCTTCGGCCGCCGAAGAAGCTATCGCCGCCCCGGAAATGCCCAGGCCGAAGACAAATATCAATATGTAATTGAGGGGAAGATTGACTAACACCCCCAGAAAAGCTGCTCCGGCCAACGCTTTGGTATGGGTTATGCCTACCAGAAAGGAGCGAATGGCCAGAAAAGGAAAGGAAAACAACAAGCCGAAGCTCCGCCAGTTCAGATAGTGAACAACTGCTTGATAAATTTTCTCCGAGCTGATCAGAGGCTTTAATAGGAGCGGGGACAGGAGGTAGAGAGATAGCCAAAGCACGAGAGCCAGCCCGGATAAGAAAAATAATCCTTGAAAGAAGGTTCGGCCGGTTTCCGGACATGCTTGCTCCCCGTTTCTCCGGGCTATCATTACCTGCAATCCGATAGAGAAGCCGAACCCCAGCATATAGGTAGCCAAATAGTAAATGCCTGCAATAGCGGAGGCTCCCAGCTCTGTTTCTCCTACATGGCCCAGGAAAAGCGCGTCCGTTATATTGATTAATTGTTCCATCAAGATGCTCATCATGACAGGTAGGTTGATGAGCGCTATTTGTTTGTAGGTGTAATTCATTGTTCAACTGCATACCAGGCGACACAGCCTGCCGCGTTTGGCAGCCCGTTATCTCGCCATTTTATAAATAAAAGGATATGATACTCTGCGACAAATAGTTTATTATTTGCCAAATTGCTTAAAAATAGCTAGGGGAAGTAATGCTATTTGTTGAGCGCAGCTATATGCAGAGTTGGTCTTTCATGCGTCGGACAATCTGGATTGGTTGTTACTTTCCTTACAAAGGTAGGGAAAAAGACGGCACCACCGCCTCATTCCTATAATTTTTTGCGTGTTTCCGTATTTTTTCTGATTGATCCGCCTATTCCAATTACTGAAAACTCGCCGATCGTTTACGATTTTGGAAGAGATAAACCCTTGAACTCGTGATAAGAGCAGGCCTGTTTCCCGAAAAAAGAAAATCCCTGAAACTTAAACATTTTCAGGGATTTTCCAATTTTGAAGTCTTTTAAAAGTGGTGCCACCAGGAATCGAACCGGGGACACAAGGATTTTCAGTCCTTTGCTCTACCAACTGAGCTATGGCACCTTGTTTTGATTACGGGTGCAAAGGTAGGCGAAAATTTGGAACCGGCAAATTTTTGAGGGAGAAATTTGGGTTGGACAGGCGATTTTGTTGAAAAAGTGATTTTTTTTGAAAAAAAGTGCCTGAAGTGTTTGCGAAATTGAAATAATTCGTACCTTTGCATCCGTAATCAAAAACGGGATGTAGCACAGTTGGCTAGCGCGCCACGTTCGGGACGTGGAGGTCGGAAGTTCGAGTCTTCTCATCCCGACTACTAAAGGCTTAATTATCTGAGTATAAGATAATTAAGCCTTGGTTGTTTAATGCTGTCGGGACAGTTGCGGGACAGTGTTTCCATAAAAAGCTCCGGCTACAGGCAACCATTGTCATCTTGTAGGGTTAAAAAAAACTAAAAGATGAAAATGCAGAGGCAAAAAATCAACAGCCCTAAGAAATAAAAAAATATAAGCATACGCATGGGCTACTCTAACTAAAAAAGGAGGCCGCCTCTTACCCCAAAGCAAAAAGGAGAAATACCCCAAACGAAAAAAAGTACCGCTTCCTGCCCGTAAATAAAGGAACTTTCCCGAAACGTCTTTTCCCCTACCCAACCCCCTTTTCCGGCTCCATTTCCGGGCCTCGTTCTCTACTTCATACCCCTCCGCGGAAAAGAAAAATATGACAATAAGCCGGTCTTCCGGCTTAATAAAAATCGCATCACGGTATTTGGTTGATATACAGCGGGTTGTGAATTGTCGCCCAAAGGCCGGAATTTTCATGCCGATGAAATAAAAAATGGATGCCGATGAAATTTTCATTACACCGGCATGAAATCGGAATCGGATCGGCATGAAATTTTTGGCATAAATAAAAATATACAATAAGGGTAGGGAAGAGCAGGCAGGAAAGATAGGGGCTCCAGGACAGCGGGCGGGGCAGCAACCGGGCCGGGAGGCCGCCTATGAAAAACGCTTATCCGCTATTCCGCTTAGGAGCGTTGCGCCCTTTGTTACTTATTCCCCGGATATAGGAAAATAATCCCTTCAAATTTCTATCTTTGTGGCAGTTTTGTCGTTCCCGGCTCGGGAGCGACGGACTTTGGCGCATCCGGTTGCCGGCTTCCATCAGCCAAAAAACAGATACAAATATCAAATTCGAAATGGGGATCGTTATCAGGCAAAGTATAAAAGGGACGGTGATTAATTACTTAGGAGCCTTTCTCGGCTTTCTGATCACCTTTTTCGTTCAAACCCGCTTCCTTACTTCGGAAGAGATCGGACTGCTCAGCGTATTATACGAGGCGGCGATGGTGGTGGTCTCGCTGGCCATGCTCGGTACCAACTCCTCGGCCGTGCGCTTCTTCCCCTTTTTCAAAGATAAAGATAAAAATCATAATGGGTTTTTCTTTTACATGCTCTTCTTCCCTTTCGTAGGGAGCTTGATTTTTATTCCCTTGTATCTGCTTCTGCATACGCCCATAAGCGACTATTTTTCTAAAAATTCCGCCCTCTTTGTCGATTATTACAATTGGATCATCCCCCTCGTTCTCTTCCTGCTCTATTGGTTTATCTTCGAAACCTATGCCCAGCTCTTACTGCGGATAGCGGTTACGAAGCTTATTCGCGAAGTGGGCCTGAGGGTATTGTTGCTGGCGCTTTATCTTTTATACGGCCTGGAGGTAATCGATCTCAACGGACTGGTAATCGGGTATATCGCCGTATACGGAATTTGTGCCCTTTGGTGCTTCTGGTATATATCCCGGATAGGAAACATCTCTTTGAAACACGATTTCGCGGCGGTAGACAAACCGCTGCGCTGGCAGGTCGCCAAATATACCGCTTTCCTGGTGATCGGCGCCATCGGGGGGGGAATCGTAGGGCGGCTCGACCTTTTTATGGTGAGCGCCAAGCTGGGTCTCGACTATGCCGGGGTCTACCGGATTGCTTTTTATATTGTGGCCATCATCGGTATCCCCACCCAATCCATTTCTACCATAGCGGGCCCGATCGCTTCCGATCTGCTGGCCAGGCAAAATTTTGCAGAAGCTAATCGTTTGTATCAGAAAGTGGCTCTGCATCAGTTTATTGCCGGCAGCCTGATTTTCTTGTTTATCTGGATCAATATCGACAATATATTCGCCATCATTCCTAACGGAGAGGTCTACCGAGCCGGCAAATGGGTGGTGTTCTTCATGTCGTTGGCCAAACTTATCGAAATTACGTTGGCTTTCGGCGGCACCCTGATCAGTTATTCCCGCTATTATTACTGGGGACTTTATTTTACCTTCTTTATTACAGTAATCACGATTGTCTCCAACAATCTGCTGATTCCCGTCTGGGGAATGGCGGGGGCGGCCGTCGCCACGGCTTTGACTACCTTGCTGACCTACGGCGTGCAACAATTATTATTGTTTTGGAAGATAAAAGGAAATCCTTATACGCTCGGGTTGCTGAAACAGATCGGCGTGTCGGCCATCCTGTATGGCTTTAATTATCTTTTGCCTACCCTTTCGAACCCTTGGTTCGATTGCATTTACCGGTCGGTTATTCTCGGTATGCTGGCGTTGGTGTTGATCTATGCGTTCAAAATATCGGAAGAAGTAAATCATTTGATAAAAAGCAGTTTGCGTCTGAAGTGAAAAATATAGTGATTGTCCCGGTTTATAAACCGGATATTAAAGAAGCCGAGCGGGCTTCTTTAATCCAATGTTTATCTGTATTGGGCAGCCATGCTATTTGCCTGGTGGGGCCGGCCGGTTTGGATTTGTCGGTATATCAGGCAATTTTCGACCGGTCGGGCAAGCAATTCCGCTTCGAGGCTTTCGAGCCGGCGTATTTTCGTAGCGTGGCGGGCTATAATAAGCTGATGCTGAGCAAGTGTTTTTACGCTCGATTTGAGGCTTGGGAGTATATGCTTATTTATCAACTGGATGCCTGGGTATTTCGGGATGAGCTGGACGCATGGTGTGCCAAAGGTTACGATTATATCGGGGCGCCCTGGCTGAGGCTCGACCGGCAGGTAGACGAGCAGAATAGCGGAAACGGCGGCTTCTCGTTGCGCCGGATAGCTTCTTTTATCGCCCTTTTCGACCATAAAGGGGCTATTTGGGGGTATAAAGGGTTGGCATGCCGCCACCGTTACCGGGGGCCGAGGCATAAGATTCAGTTGATACTCAAGGGCTTGTTTGGCTATGAGAACCGGTTGGAAGATTTTATCGAGAAAGGCGATGAAAACGAAGATCTTTTTTTTGCCGCCTTGAAGCATAAGAAAAAGCAACCTTTCCGCATTCCCCTTACCCGGGAGGCGATGTTCTTTTCCTTTGAAGAGGCGCCGGCGGTGTTGTACGAAAAAACGAATCGCCGGCTTCCTTTCGGTTGTCATGCCTGGCAAAAGCATGATTACGAGAAGTTTTGGAAACAGTTTATTAAAATGGTATGAAAAATATACATCCGGCTTATCAACCGGATGTCAAAGAGGACGAAAGCCCCTCTTTGACATTGGTTCCTATCGGAGGCTTGGCCAACCGGTTTTATGCGATCATGTCGGCCATTACGTTCTGCAAAGAGCAGGCGGTGAAATTAAAAGTAGTCTGGTTTAAAGACGCAGGCATGGGGGCTGATTTTCATGCTATCCTGGCATTGGCCCACGACGTGAAGAATGTGGAAGTCGTAGATGCCGGCTGGAAAGAATGGCGCTACGATCGTCCCCGCAAAAGAAATTTCTGGTTGCCCTATCTCTGGCAACGATGGGCGTTCGGGGCGCGAATTTATGAAGAAGCCGTCAACCGGGGTTTCTCGTGCGAGGATCTGGCAAAGACGGTAAAAAGGAATAAATCCGTCTATTTGGTACACTATAGCTTGTTTTGCGACCGGCCGGATTTATCGGCTCCCTTGCGGCCGGTAGAATCCATTCGGCAAAGGGTGGAAGAAAGAATCCGGAATTTTTCGCTGGATAGGCAGACGATAGGCATTCATATTCGACGCGGAGATCATACCCGGTCTAGGTTAAACAGCCCTTTGTCTCTTTTTATAAAGAAGATAGAAGAAGAAATCCGGAAAAACCCGGATGCGCGTTTTTATATCGCTTCCGACGATTATGAAGAAAAGAGCAAGTTGAAAGAAATGTTCGGCGACCGGATTATCACCTTGTTCGACAAGGTGGAAAGAGATAATGAGAAAGGAATTGCGGATGCCGTGGTGGAGCTTTATACCTTATCGTCCATGAAAAAGCTTTACGGCTCCTGGGGCAGTACTTATTCTATACTGGCAGCCCGGCTGTCGGGTATCCCGATCGAGGTGCTTTCCGCCGGCGAGCTACAAATTTAACGAGATGACAACAGTTTCTATTATTACCATCAACTATAACGGCTATTGCGAAACGGCGGAATTTCTCAATAGCGTGAAAGCTTCTTTAAAACAGCAGACGTATCGGTACGAGATGATCGTGGTGGATAATGCTTCCACCAAGCCGGATGCGGCTCGGCTGGAAAAAGAATTTCCCTGGGTTAAATTGGTGAAGTCAGACCGGAATTTGGGGTTCTCGGGCGGGAATAATCTGGGAGTAAAGCATGCGGAAGGAGATTATTACCTGTTTATAAATAACGACGTCACCTTCGATTCCGATATTATAGAGCCTTTATTGGCTCGCTTTGCTCAAAGCGAAATACTCGGCGCGGTCTCGCCGAGTATTTATGATTTTATAACCCGTAAATTAATTTTTTCTGGTGTCCGTCCCTTGGGCAAATTCCTGATACGGATTAATTATACCGAAGAAGAGGCGGAAAGCCAGGAAATACCTCTGGCCATCGGAACGGCCGTGATGGTACGCAAAAAGGTGTACGAGCAAACCGGCGGCTGGCCTGAGCTTTATTTTTTATATGAAGAAGAACTGGATTGGAGTTTGAATATAGCCCGGTGCGGCTATACGATATGGTACGAGAAAGACGCCGTTATTTATCATAAAGGCGCGATGACAACAGGGAAAGAGAGTTTGTTGCAACAATATTACCTTACCCGCAACCGTTTGTTGTTATACAAACGCAATTTGTCGGGTTTCTACCGGGTGGCGTCTATCGCCTTTTACTTATTTATTGCTTTTCCTCAATTGTATGTAAAGCGGATTCAAACCGGAAAAACCCATCTGATTAAACCCTCTTTGCAAGGAATAGCAGACTTTTTCAGAGGTAAATTCGGTTATTCTTCGAGAAATTTTCAACGATAAACAACGAATATGTGCGGAATTTGCGGCTATATAGCCAAACAGGAGATTGACCGGACGGTCGTGCAGCGGATGAACCGCAGTATGCTTCACCGGGGCCCCGACGGAGAAGGGTTTTATTTCGAACCCACTCTCGGGCTGGCCATGCGGCGGCTGAGTATCATCGACCTGGAGGGCGGTTGGCAGCCTTTATACAACGAGGATAAAAGCCTGGTGCTGTTTATGAACGGCGAAATCTACAACTATGTGGAGCTTCGCCGGGAACTGGAAATGAAAGGACACGTTTTTTCCACCCGTTCCGACGGGGAAGTCATCGTACACCTGTACGAGGAGGCGGGCGCCGAAGGCGTGAAATCGCTCCGGGGCATGTTCGCCATTGCTTTGTGGGATAAAAAACGGAAAACCTTGCTCCTGGCCCGCGACCGGATGGGGGAGAAGCCGCTCTATCTGTATACCGACCGGCAGCGCCTTCTTTTCGCTTCCGAGCTGCGTACTTTGCTGGCCTCCGGGCTGGTTCGGAAAGAAATTTCGCCGGAAGCCGTCAACCGGTTTTTCCGGTATCAATATATACCCGACCCCGATACGCTGGTAAAAGGCGTCAGAAAGGTGGTGCCGGCTACTTATCTCCTGATTAACGAATCGCTGGAGATAGAAGAACATGTCTATTGGAAAATGGAAGATGCGCCCCGGCTCGAGGGCGATCCGGCGGAACTGATGCGCGAACGGCTCGACGAGGTAGGCAAACTGATTATCCGGGCGGATGTACCGGTAGGAGTCGCCTTGAGCGGGGGGATCGATTCGGGCTTGGTGGCCGCGCTGGCTTCCCGGCAATACACTACTTCGATGCACGCTTTTACCATTGGCTACGAAGGTCGGCCGAAAAGCGACGAGCGGCATACGGCCCGGCGGATTGCGGAGCATTTGGGATTGACTTTTCATGAACTGGAGCTAACTACCGCAGAATTTCTGGATTCTTTTCCGCAGATTTGCCGCGCATGCGACGATCCTATTTCCGATATATCCGCTTTCGGCTATTATTCCGTTTCGAAAGCGGCCAAAGCCCAGGGCGTGCCGGTGCTGTTGCAGGGGCAGGGCGGCGACGAGCTGGCCTGGGGATATAGTTGGGTACGTTCGGCCTATACCCTGGCGGCTTTGAAAAAACGCATCCTGTCCAACGATGCCACCGCCAAGCGGGAACTTCTTCAATTGATTGTAAACGAGCGTATCAGCCAGCCGCGTATCCGCAAAAACTGGCGCGATCTGTTGGGCCTGAGGAAATACGGCAACCAATTGAAGCAATTCAAAGCTTATCCGGAGGCTATCCCTTTCTATGATACTTTGGATGGTTTCAACGACGATTATTCTTCTCTGTATGGCCCTTTGCTGGAAGGCTACGGCAAGCAAGGCTTTTCGTTCGAAGCCAAGGCCGGCGAAACAGACGATATGGCCCTTACGCGGTTGATCTGCCATACCTATTTATTGGAAAACGGCATTGCGCAGGGCGACCGGCTCAGCATGTCGAATTCGGTGGAGCTCCGGCTACCGCTGATCGATTATAAATTGGTGGAAACCGTGATCGGCCTTCGCAAGCAACACCCCGACAGATACGACACGCCTAAGAAAATATTTACCGACGTGGCCCGCGGGATGTTGCCCGATTGGTTGTTTACCATGCCCAAACGCGGGTTTACGCCTCCGGTAGGTCTGTGGACGAAATCTTTGCTGGCCCGATACGGAGAGCGGTTTGCGGAAGGCAATCTAATTAAATTCGGGGTGATCAATCCCCGGGCTGCCAGGCGGCTGATGAAAGGAGTTCGAACTCCTTCCATCGGTTTCCCCTTATTTTTTAATGCGCTCGTACTGGAATTTTATTTAGACTTAATGAACGATTGAAATGTATGCAACTCCTATCTTGTTCCTGATTTTCAACCGGCCCGATACTACGCAAGTCGTTTTCAACCGGATTCGCGAAATACAGCCTGCCCGGTTGTATGTGGCGGCCGACGCTCCCCGGCAAAATAAGCCGGCCGAAGCGGAAGCCTGCCGGGCTGCGCGGGCGGTTATCGACCAAGTGGACTGGCCTTGCGAAGTGAGAAAATTATACCGGGAGGAAAACCTGGGCTGCAAATTGGCGGTTTCGGAGGCCATCTCCTGGTTCTTCGCTCGGGAAGAATATGGCGTGATTCTGGAAGACGATTGTCTTGCCGATCCCACCTTCTTCCCTTTCTGCGAAGAGTTGCTGATTAAATATAAAGACGACGACCGGATCGGCCATATCGGAGGGAATTGCAACCTGCCCGGTATTGTGAAAGACGGGCTGAGTTATGATTTTTGTTCGATTACTCATATCTGGGGATGGGCTACCTGGCGGCGGGTGTGGAAAAATATGGATGTGAATTTTCCTTTTTGGCAGGAATGCCGTAGCCGTCGTGCGTCGCTTTTCCGCAACAAATGGGAAGAGATTTATTTTTCCTCTTTTATCTCGGATGCTTTGCACCGGCGTAACGGGTTGAATCCTTGGGGAGTATTTTACTATTATATGTTGCGTACGCAAAATCAGCTATCCGTTTATCCGGCGGTCAACCTGGTTACGAATATCGGGCTGGGCGATCCTGCGGCCACGCATACTACCAAAAAGAGCCGCAAATTGCAGGTTCCTTCCCGGCCGATGGCATTTCCTTTGCGACATCCGGCTTATGTGATGGATAACCGGGAGATTAACAAGGCGGCCGTAAAGCATAGCTTTTTTTCTTATAAACGCCTGGCGCGTTATTTTCTGGGATTGTATTAAATTGAAAGGGCAGAATGATATGGGTATCCGTTTATTTTTAAATAAAATATATTGGGCTTTGATGAAGAAGTCGGGCGTGCAAGGGACGAAAAAATCGTATGAATATTGGCTGGCCAAAGGGTATACCCATACGCCCCAGGTAAGTTTTATCATCCAGTCGCACAATAAGAGCTTGCAGGTAAGACATATCGTCGAGAAATTAAGGCAATGGCCCTGGGCCGAAATTATCGTAATCGACGACGGTTCCGGCGTGGAGCATACCGGTGCCCTGGCGCGTTGCCTGCAAGGAGCGAATGAGTTCGTTATCCGGGCCAACGATTTATACGAAAACGTGATGTACGACAAGGCAATCCGGTTTTCCAACGGCAAGTATATCGCCTTGTTGCAAGACGACGACGATTTCGACACCCTGGATTGGGTACGGCAAGCGGTGGCTTATTTTGAAAAATATCCTCGCCTGGCCATCCTAGGCGGCAATAACGGACAAGACTTCGCTATCGATGAAGCGCAGCAATTCGGCATGGGCGTGCCCTATGAACACCCTTCCACGGCTACTTTTCAGTTTGTACACAATGTCGATAGGGCGCCTATGTGGTTGAACCGGGCTTTGTTTGACGAGAAACTGGGGCATATCGACTTTTCCTTCGCTCCCTTCCAGTTTGACGATTGCGAGCTTTGTCTGCGGGCATGGTTGAACGGCCTGCAAGTGGGATGGTATCCGTCGGGCTTCAAATCGCTGACGGCCGGGGGGATGCGTATCTGGAATACTTCTTTTACCGGTACCCAGTGCCGGCGGAATGCCGCCCTGCTGTATAAGTTGTACCGGGATAAGAAGGAGACGATCGACACACGGGTGGCCGAAGCCCGCAATCAAGCGGTAACTCCATGAAAGTAGTTATATTAAATACTTCCGAACGTACAGGTGGGGCGGCCGTGGCCGCCGGTCGTTTGATGAACGCGCTCCGGAAAGCGGGTACTTCGGTACGTATGTTGGTGCGCGACAAGCAAACGGCCGATCCCGATGTATCCACCGTTTCCACTTCCTATGTGAAGCGGAAACTCGGTTTTCTCCGTTTTGCCTGGGAAAGGTTGGTGATTTATGCCTGCAACCGGTTCAGCCGGAAAAATCTTTTTCAGGTTTCCATTGCCGATACCGGCGCGGATGTCAGCCGCCTGGCCGTCGTAAAGGAAGCGGATGTGATTCATCTGCATTGGATCAACCAGGGGTTTCTTTCCCTGGAAGATATTCGGCGGCTCCTCGCGACCGGCAAGCCTGTTGTCTGGACGCTGCACGATGTATGGCCGGCTACCGGTATTTGCCATTATCCGGGCGCTTGCACCCGCTATAAGGAAGTTTGCCGGAACTGTCCGATGTTGGTTTCGCATCCTTTTTGCGATTTGGCAAAAGCTACTTTTCGGAAAAAGCTCAGCCTGGATTTTTCGAATGTCACTTTTGTAGGGTGTAGCCGCTGGATTACCGAAAAGGCCCGGCAAAGCGCTTTGCTGGAAAAAGCGGATTTCCATGCCATACCCAATCCGATCGATACCACTGTGTTTAAACGGATAGACAAAGCGGAGGCCCGCAGGAAATACCAGTTGCCGCCCGATCACTTTTTGCTGCTTTTTGCCGCGGCGAAAGTGTCGGATACCCGCAAGGGAGCTGTTTTTCTGGCCGAAGCATGTCGTCGGTTGCAGTCTGCGGGGATGAATACGTTCGATATTGTCGTGCTGGGAAATAGTTCCGAAGAACTGGCCGGCCTGTTTCCGTGCCGGGTTCATTCGTTGGGCTACGTTTCCGACGCCGCGTCGATAGCCGCCGCTTATTCCTGCGCGGATTTGTTTATCATACCTTCGCTGGAAGATAATCTGCCCAATACGGTGATGGAGGCGATGGCATGCGGTACGCCCTGCGTAGGGTTCCGTACCGGGGGCATTCCGGAAATGATCGATCATCGGGTGAACGGCTATGTGGCTGCTTATAAAGATGCGGGTGATTTGGCCGACGGCATCGCGTGGGGGCTGCACTATCCCGATGCGGCGGCTTTGTCTGACGCCTGCCTGGCCAAAGTGGCCTCTCACTACAGCGAAGCGGTAGTGGCGGAAAAATACAACTCATTGTATCAACATGTAGTAGCGAAAAAAAAACTATGCGACAACCGGTCTTCTCTATCATAACCATTACTTACAATGCCTCGCAGTGGTTGGAACGCACCATCCTGAGCATTTTAAGCCAATCTTATCCGTCGATCGAATACATACTTATCGACGGGGCTTCCACCGACGGAACGGTAGATATTATCCGGCAATATGCCTCGGGCATAGCTTGCTGGATCAGCGAACCCGACAAAGGGCTGTATGATGCCATGAACAAGGGATTGCAGCGGGCTACGGGCGATTACGTGTGGTTTATCAACGCCGGCGATACGCTTTATACGGCGGATACCGTGCAAAAGATAGTATCTACATTGAAAAAGGACGTATCTTTGCCCGACGTCATTTATGGCGAAACCATGATTGTGGATGCCGAAGGCCGCCAGTTGGGCCTGCGCCGGCTGAAGGCACCCGAGAAGCTGACCTGGAAAAGCTTCCGGATGGGTATGTTGGTTTGCCATCAGTCTTTTATAGCCAAACGCAGCCTGGCTCCGCTATACGATACCGCTTACCGGCTGACGGCCGATTACGATTGGTGTATCCGGTGCTTGCAAAAGGCTGAGTCGATTCATAACACCCGCCTGATCTTATCCGATTTCCTAGAAGAGGGGCTGAGCAGCGTGCAGCGCAAAGCTTCGCTCAAGGAACGCTACCGGGTGATGTGCCGGTATTACGGGCGGTGGTCGACCTGGTTGCTTCACGGTTGGTTCGCCCTGAGGTTTTATACGGCCAAATGGGTGAAAGAAAGAGTATAAATCATTAAATTATAGAGTTAAATACGTATGCAAATGCAAAGTATGCTGAAGAAAGCAGGTAAACACGTCGCGGCCATTTTATTGTTTCTGGTGGTGACGATGGTTTATTTTGCTCCCTCGGTTTTCGACGGGAAACATGTGCGCCAGGGAGATATGGACAAAGCTACCGGAATGGGGCAAAGTCAGTTGGAAAAATACGAAAAGACGGCCGGCCCGGGAGAATACGGGGCCTGGTCGGACGCGATGTTCGGCGGCATGCCGTATGCGGTAACTTATGGCGACCCGGCTCCTTCGCTCCCCGGTTACGGGATCATCGAAGCTCCGCTGCGCCTGGTGGGTTATGCGGATGCGGCCATGGTTTTTACCGGCTTGGTTTGTTTTTACCTGCTGATGTGCGTGATGGGGGCGAGCGTATGGTTGGCTATTGCCGGCGCTTTCGCCTTTGCTTTTGCCTCGTATAATATCATTCTGATTCAGGCCGGACATATTACCAAGGCTTATGTAATAGCTTATATGCCGGTTACCTTGGCCGGAATGGCTTTGTTGTTCAAGCGGAAGCACCTGTGGGGAACGATCTTGTTCTTGCTGGGCGTGGCGCTTTCCATCCGCAACGGGCACATTCAGGTGACGTATTACCTGGTGCTTCTGTGCCTTTTCATTTATATCGGTTATGTGGTCCGGCAAATCCGCGCCAAGGCGTGGGGCGAGTTGGCCAAGGTGACGGCCATTATGGCGGGTTGTGTGGTGCTGGCTGTTTTGCCCAATGCCCGGAATATGTACGTCAACTGGGATTTGGGACAAAACTCGATTCGCGGGGCTACGGAGCTCACTACTACTACGCCGAGCGGGGAAAAAGTCTCTTCGGGCCTGGATAAAGATTATGCTTTCCAGTGGAGTTACGGAAAAGGGGAGTTATTGACTTTCCTGATTCCCGATATTTACGGAGGCGCGTCCGGCGGTACGGTGGGGCCCGATTCGGAATTGTACAAAGAGCTCCGGGCTAAAGGAGCCCAGGTAGGAAAAGAAGTACAAACGTATACCTATTGGGGAGATAAGATATTTACTTCCGGCCCCGTCTATTTCGGAGCCGTGGTGTGCTTCCTCTTCATATTGGGCATGTTTGTGGTGAAAAGCCCTGCCAAATGGTGGATGTTTGCCGGTTCGGTTTTCCTTATTTTCCTGGCGTTGGGGCGTAATATGGACTGGTTCAATACCCTTATGTTCCATTATCTGCCGATGTATAATAAGTTCCGTACGCCGGAAATGGCCCTGATTATCCCCGGCATGGTCTTTCCCATTATCGGTATCTGGGGGTTGAAAGAGATACTTGCCGGCAAGGTCGACCCGGTGTTGCTCAAACGGGGGCTTATCGGTTCGCTGGCCGTTACGGGCGGTATCTGCCTGGTGGTCTGGCTCGTTCCCACCCTCTTTTTCAATTTCCAGTCGCCGCTCGACGCGCAATATCAACTGCCCGACTGGTATTATCATTCGCTGTTGATCGACCGTGCTTCGCTGGCTTCGGCGGATGCCTTGCGCTCGTTGATTTTTATTTTGCTCAGTGCCGCTTTACTATTCTGGTTCGTAACGGCTAAAAATAAACAGAAGGCCGCTACCATAGTGGGCGCCGGCATGGCGATTCTGGTGCTGGCCGATCTCTGGCCGGTCGATAAACGGTATCTGAACGACCAGCATTTCATGAAGGAAAGTTCGGTCGATTTATATAAGCCGTCGGTAGCCGATGAAGCGATTTTAAAGGACGAATCGCCTTCTTATCGGGTACTGAACCTGAACAATCCCTTCCTGGAAACCACCACCTCTTATTTCCACCATTCGCTGGGCGGCTATTATGCGGTGAAACTCCGGAGATACCAAGAGTTGATCGATCACCGGCTGAACGACGAGATCAACAGCATTATCGCTTCCCTGCGCCAGGCAAAGACGCCCGACGACCTGATGCCGACGCTCGCCCGGATTCCTTCCGTTAATATGCTCAATACGCGCTATATCATCTACAATCCCGATCAGCCGCCTTTGGTGAATCCGTATGCCTATGGAAATGCCTGGTTCGTGCCTGAAGTGGAGATAGTAGAAAATGCCGACGCCGAAATAGCAGCCCTCAATACCATCGATCCGCTGCAAACGGCTGTGGTCGACAAGCGTTTTGCTAAAGATTTGGAAGGATTTACGCCCCGGCCGGATTCTACCGCTACCATCCGGCTGGATAGTTACCGCCCGAACAAACTGGTCTACACAAGCCGTACTTCTTCGGAGCAACTGGCCGTATTCTCGGAAATTTATTACCAGCCGGGTTGGGAAGTTACCATCGACGGCAAGCCGGCTCCCCATTTCCGGGCCGACTGGATTTTGCGTGCCATGTTGGTTCCGGCGGGCGAGCACCAGATCGTCTTTGAATTCAAGCCGCGGGGGTATGAGATAGCCTCGTATATCTCGGCCTATAGTTCCTTCGTGATTTTGTTGCTATTGCTCTTAGGCATCGGCTATTACGGCTGGAAAGCGGTAAAAAGCCAAAAAGCGGATAAACCCGGGCAACCTCAGGATGCGAAAACCGGCAAAGCCGGCAAAGCATAAGAAGGCTCTGCCCCCGAAAAGCTATCGAAGCCGACCGATCGGAAAAGATCGGTCGGCTTTTTTTGTCTTTAGCAGCAGCTTGAGGTTTTTACTTCCCATATTTTATATACCTTTGCGCTACCTAAATTATCAACCTAAACACACTTGAAATGGAACTTATCAGACAAACTGCCGCACGGAGCCTGCTGGCTGCTTGCGCCTTCTCGTTAACCTTGTTCTCTTCCTGCGCCGAAAAAGAGCAGAATACCCTTACCCCCGAAGAAATCGCCGACGGATGGCAGCTCTTGTTCGACGGAAAAACCCTCGACGGATGGAAAGATTACAACGGCACGACGCTCACCCAGCCCTGGCATGTGGTGGACGGTTGCATCCAGGCCAAAGGCGACGGAAGCGACGCGAGCGGTTACATCGTGACGGCCAAACAATATGAAAACTTCGAATTATCCTGGGATTGGAAGCTTTCCAAAGGAGGCAATAGCGGCATGCTGTATCATGTGGTGGAACGCCCCAGCTTCGCCGTACCTTACGTAACCGGCCCCGAATACCAACTCATCGACGAACCCAACTTCCCCGAACCGCTGGAAGAATGGCAGAAACTGGGCGTAGACTATGCCATGCACCTGCCCGACCAGGCCAAAATGCAGGTGAACCCCCAGGGCGAATGGAATAATTCGAAAATCGTATTCGACAACGGCCATGTGGAACATTGGCTGAACGGCCAGAAGATTCTGGAATTCGAAGCCTGGACCGACGAGTGGTTCGAGAAGAAAAACAGCGGCAAATGGGCGAACGCTCCGGAATACGGCTTGGCCAAAAAAGGAGTAATTTGCTTGCAAGACCACGGCTACCCCGCTTCCTTCCGGAATATCAAGATTAAGGAATTGCCCCGCAAAGCCGGCAAAGAAGCGAGTTTATTCAACGGTACCGACCTGGCCGGCTGGGAACCTTACGGCACGGAATTATGGTATGTAAAAGACGGCTTGCTGGTATGCGAAAGCGGCCCGGATAAGAAATACGGCTACCTGGCTACCCGCGAATATTACGACGATTTCGACCTGACGGTAGAATTCAAGCAAGTGGCCGACGGCAATTCAGGCGTATTTATCCGTTCCTTTATCGAAGAAGACGTCAAAGTAAACGGCTGGCAAGTGGAAGTGGCCCCCAAAGGAAACGACACGGGCGGCATTTATGAATCGTACGGTCGCGGCTGGTTGATTCAGATTCCCGATGAAAAAGAAAATATCCTCAAGCCCGGCGAGTGGAATACGATGCGTATCAAGGTACAAGGCGACAATGTACAAACCTGGCTCAATGGCGAAGAAATGGTGAACATCCACGACGAGAAGATCGGTGCCGGGCAGGGACGCATTGCGCTGCAAATCCACGACGGCGGCGGCATCAAAGTATTGTGGCGCAATTTGAAGGTGACTACGTTGTAGGCCACGCTTTTCCCTCTGCGCGGGAGTAAGCATAAACGAATTGAACTTTATAGATTAAATCAACTTGTCCGGATTCGAGATAGTCTTATCTCCCATCCGGACAAGTTTCATTTAGCCCCGTCCGTTCCGGGAAAAACTCTATTGCCGGCGATATTCGTATATCGGTGAAACCGATTATAACGCCAAGGAAAAGACAGGAAACAAGGAGGGAAGAAAAAGCAGTCTTTCCAAAACAAATATCGCCTTGATCGGAATTTGAAATAAAAAGGGCCGGAGCCGTATCTGACGGTACCCGGCCCTTTTTGGGAGGAGGGGGAGATTTATTCAATTTCTACGGTTTGTTTTTCAGGCAATTAAGCCCTTGTTTTCACAACCGATGGTTCGAGGGGGCTGTTAAAGCACCTGGATCCCTTCTTCGCGGGCTTGTTCTTCGCCCGAGGGGGTGATCAGTTTGTAGCCTTTGCCGTGGATGTTGATGATTTCGATGCCCGGATCGTCTTTCAACAGCTTGCGCAGTTTGGTGATATAGACGTCCATGCTGCGGGCGTTGAAATAATTGTCGTCCACCCAGATGGTTTTCAAGGCGTAATTGCGTTCCAGGATTTCGTTCGCATGGGCGCAGAGCAGGCTCAGCAGTTCGCATTCCTTGGTGGTGAGCTTGGTTACCTTGTCGCCGATCGACAAGGTTTGTTTCTGCGTGTCGAACAGGAAATTGCCTAATTTATAGAACGGAATGTCTTTCATCTTTTTGCCCTTTACGCGGCGCAGGATCGCTTCAATGCGAAGCAGCAGCTCTTCCATGCTGAAAGGTTTGGTCAGATAATCGTCGGCGCCGATCTTGAATCCTTCCAGAATATCTTCCTTCATCGTTTTAGCCGTCAGAAAAATAATGGGAATATCCGGATTGATCGAGCGGATTTCCTGTGCCAGGGTGAACCCGTCTTTCTTAGGCATCATCACATCGAGTACGCAAAGATCGTATTTGCCCTTGGTAAATCCTTTATAACCGGCTTCTCCGTCGGAGAAGAGATCTGTTACGTACCCTTTCGCTTGTAAGTACTCTCTTAAAAGCATCCCTAAATTCTCGTCGTCTTCACAAAAGAAGATCTTAAGTTTTTCTTCCATAACTAACTTTTTATAAGAGGTAAAGTAATAATAAATTTCGTTCCGATATTTCCCTGACCGCTTTCGGCGCGTATCGTGCCCCGGTGGTCTTCGATAATTTTTCGCACGTAAGCCAGCCCCAGGCCGAAGCCTTTCACGTCGTGCACATTGCCCGTGGGAACGCGGAAAAACCGGTCGAACACCTTCTTGAGATATTCTTTTTTGATTCCGATGCCGTTGTCTTCCACCGAGATCAGCAATTTGCCGCCTTCGTTCCACGTACGGGCCATCAGGGTAAGCGGCACTTCCGGACGTCGGTATTTCACGGCGTTGTCCATCAGGTTGAACAATACGTTGGTAAGGTGCATTTCATCCGCATAAATATCGGATTCCGTGGCCTGAAGGTCGATGTCGAGCGTACCGCCGTACTTCTCGACTTTTAAAACAAAGGTATTCGCCACGTTGGCCACCAGGTCGTTGGCATCGATCTCTTTCAGTTTGAGGGCCGCCTTCTGCCGCTCGAACAGCGACATTTGCAATACCTTTTCTACCAGGAACCCCAGCCGTTTGGTTTCGTCGTTGATAACGCCCGAAATATGTTTGAACACATCGGGGCTTTTCGTAATATCCGAATCTTTCAACATCTGCGCCGCGAGGGAAATAGTCGATACCGGCGTTTTCAGCTCGTGCGTCATATTGTTGATAAAATCGTTTTTCATCTCCGAAAGCTTCTTCTGGCGGAATACGATATAGATAGTCAGTATAAACGTAACCAGCAGCAGCAACGAGAAAAAGACCGAAGGGACGATAAATGTAATCGAACTGGCGATATAGTCGCTTTTCGTCGGGAAATACACCCTGAGGTAGTTCAGTTTCGAGGGAGGGTCGTTGGGAAACAATACTTGCGTGATGACATCCGACGCAATGGGTTGTTTCCGGATTTCTCCGCTCTGATACACTACATTTCCGTCTTTGTTAATAACAGAAAAAACGAATGGCAAGTTCAATCCGTTGTTAATAAATTCTGATTTTAAGTAATTATTCAGCTTTTTAAAGTCTATACGCTCTTCGATAGGCTTCAGGTTGGCTGTATATAATATATTCAGGATCACTTCGTCGATCAGTCCCCCCTGGTATTGAAACCGGCGTTTCAGCGTCTTCTGCAAGTCTTTCGAAGTGTTTACGATGCTGTTGGCCGACTGCCTTTTCGACAGCGACGAGAGGGGCTCGAGCTTCTGGCTGCTGAAGCTGCTCAGCTCGATCTGCTGTACCGAGCCGTTGGAATCGGTAATCTGCAACTGGTGCTGTTCGCGGGTAATCACCTGTCCCAGGCTGCTCACGTCGGGCGCATTCTGGTACATGAAATTGTTTTCGTTTTCCCGTATATCGTCTTCGAGGTATTTGCGGGTTTCGTCCAGCTCCAGGTTTTTCGATACTTGGTGCAGGCTTCTTTTCACCGTTTCGTTGAATTGCTCGCTGCGCGTTTTCAGTATAATGCTGACGTAATTGATCTGCAAATACAACAAGCAGGCGAAGGCAAAAGCCATCACTATGGCGAGCATCCAAATCGTTGACTTCCTCATATCAATTTATCTCTCTTAATAATGGAACAAATAACGTATCTTTTAGTTTAATATTCACACAAAAAAAGTAAAAATAATGGGTTTTAATTGTTAATAATACTTGGTGTTGAAGGTTGGTCAAGTTGTGTATAAGACTGAAATTCAGCATCTTGCTATCTCTATAGACAGGTATTTTGCCGGGGTGAGCCCCGAAACGCCTGAAAACACCTGAAAAGGCTGCGGCGAGGGGGCGGATCCTGCCCCTGGGAAGCCTTCAAAGCTTAAAAACGAAGGGATCGGCCCATCCCCGGACCGCCTCGCCGCGACCCGCGTTCCCCCCGGGCGTCGGCCGCGGCGGCGCCTCCCTTGAAGATACTAAAACGATAGATGAAATGAAACATGAAATAGCTGCTTAGGGTGTTGGATTCGGAGTCCATAATATAGTTGGCGGTGATGCTGCGGGAAATATTGCTCCGCTGCCCCAGCAAATCGTATATCTTGAAACGCAAGGTGCCCTGGTTGTTTTTCAGGAAAGACTTCGAAGCCGACGCATTCCATAAAATTTCATTCTGTTTGTAACCTTCCCCGTATCCCGAGTTGCCCGCCCAGTTCACATCGCTTTCTATCTTGAATCCGAGCGGAAGATAAATCGTGGTATATCCCCCGGCTCCGAAATTGAAGGTACGCTGATTGGTTTGTTGCTGGAGCGAATTGTGGGTGCCGTTGTAGCGGAAATTGCCGTCGATGCCGATGTCGAGATAACTCGAGCGGAACCCGATGCCGGCCTGTTCGGATACCGTGAGGGTTTGATTGGTATTTTTTTGGCCGTTGGTAAACCCGTTGCTGTTGGAAAAAGAAGCCGAGGTAGAGGAATGAAGCGAAAACTTTTTGTTTTTCAGCGGCGTGTTGAACATACTGCGCATATTGACGTTGTAATTGCCGTTCACGTTTTTATAGGTAGTCGTCTTTCCGCCCGTCTCCTCGTTATACGTCGTATAGCTTACGATGTCGTTAATCGTGTAGTTGCCGTCGGCCATCACCATAAAGGCCCGCGCTTTTTCGGGTACGAATTGTTGGAAGCGAACCGACAGATAGTTGGTATAGCGGGGATTCAGATCGGGATTGCCGATGCAGATATTCAGCGGATCGGATACGTCGGCCACGGGTTGGAGCTGCGTCACGCTCGGCTGGCTGGTACGTCCGTTATAGACGAGGCGCAGATGGGTGCGTTTGCTGAACAGGTAATTGAACTGGGCCGTGGGCGAGAGGTTCACCACTTTCCGGGTAAGGTGCGTAAGGGTACTGTCGCCCACGAAATTCTCGCTTCGGGAATACGACGGATCCAGGTTCAACCCGATCGTATAGTTGAACTTGGCCCGTTGCGATTTGAAACTCAGGCTGGCCCGCTGGCTGGTGAAGAGATTGCGGTAGCTCTGGCTGTAAGCCGTATCGAGTACATTATATATACCCATGCTGTCGGGCGTAAAAGTTTTTTTCAGCGATTCCTGATTGCGCCCGCTCACGCTATAGGTAGCTTGCAGGAAATTGTCGCGTCCGAGGGGTTCTACCCACGATACGTAAATCCGGTAATTATAATTCGTATTCCGGTTGCGGAATTGCTGGTCGATGATTTCATTACGTCCCGCCTCTTCCTTTCCCCGGTAGGCAATATCGGAATAATTGGTACCGTCGTTGTCGGTATTGCTGAAACTGCCCGACAGCGAAGCGCTCAGGATGCGGCCGCGGCTGTTGAGCTTGCGGCTGAAATCCAGTTGCAGGTTGCCGTTATAGCCGTTGCCTTCCGACAAATAACGCGAGAAACCGGCATTCACCGTATCCTGCCGTCCGTCGAGCGTATTAAACTCGCTTTCGTCGGCACCCCGGCTCCGGCTATAACCGAAACTGGGGCGCAGAACCAGCCGGGTGAGGGTGTCGGGCTGCCATTCCAGCCGCAGATCGGCCCCCATATGATCGTTTCGGTTGCGATGGCGGCTGCGGTTGTTGTCGAACGAACTGCTGTCGCCGGGCAGGATATTCTCTTTGCTGCTCTTGCTCTGCGCGTCGTTGTCGGCGTGCGAATACCGCAGGTTGCCTCCCAACGTGGCTTTGGGGCTGAATTCTTTACTGAAATTGAAGCCCGCATTTCCGGAAGCCGTAATGCCGCTGCCGGCCGAACCGCCCCGGCGGCCGCCCCCGCCCATGCCGGAAAATTGGGTAGAGGCCACATCCGAAAATCCCATATTGTTGGTATTATTGGCGCCTCCCATCAGCGTGAGCTGGTCGTTGCCGATAAAACGGTTCACCATGGCGTTCGCCTCGTAGCGTTGTTTGCTCCCGTAACCGGCGTAGGCGTTGCCGAACCAACCCCTCTTCATGCCCGGCTTTACCGTCAGGTTGATCACCGTCTGTTCTTCTCCGTCGTCGAAACCCGTCATGGCGGCCATTTCGCTTTTCTTATCCAGTACCTGCACCTTATCGATCATTTTCGAAGGAAGATTTTTCGAAGCCACTTTCGGATCGTCCGAGAAAAACTCCTTGCCGTCGACCATGATTTTTTTGATTTCTTTCCCGTTTACCGTTACTTTTCCTTCTTTGTCGACTTCCACGCCCGGCATTTTCTTCAGCAAATCTTCCAGCATCGAGCCTTCGGCTACCTTATACGAATCGGCATTGTATTCGAGGGTGTCGTTGCGTACGGTTATTTCGGGCGCCTTGCCGATCACCAATGCTTCCCCCAGCTCGACGCCGCCCTCGTGAAGCGGCAGTTTGCCGAGTTCCACGGGGTTGGTTTTGCCGGTAATCTGCAAGGGTTGATAAAGCCCGTCGAAACCGACATACGAAATATGCAGCAAATAAGACCCCGCTTCCACGTTCTTCAACGTAAAACGGCCTGTGCGGCTACTGGCCGTGCCGCGAACCAGCGCGCTGTCTTTGGGATTAAGCAAGCGTACGGTAGCCTGTTCGATAGGGGTGCCGCTTTCCTGCTCCGTTACGGTGCCGGCGATATTCACCCCGGCTTGCTGAGCCGCCAACGGTAAGGAGAAAAGAATGAGTATCCAGAGTAAAAGAGACTTTCCCGTTTTCATACATTCGTTGCTTGCAAAAGTTGGTGTATGCAAAGGTAGACAATCTGGGGCGAATCAAGTTTAAAATGGATGAAAGCCATTTTATTTTATTAACGAATAAGAAGAAAAACAGCTTTCCTGGGCGGGGGCCGGTTGCGAGTGGGACGGCCCGATTGAAAAATTGCAAGTTTTAACCGTCGATAAGAAAAGAAAAGGATCGGGGGCGTTAAACCTTTTTCCCTTCCTCCGGTCTATTAACTCGAAGCGCTTCATAAACAGATAGTTTTAATAAGATAATAATTTTGGTTTATGAAAAAGGTAGTAGGATTATGTCTGGCGGTGGTTTTATGTACGGGTTCTGTATTTGCCGCCCCCGACCGACAAAAAGATAGAAGGCAAGACCGTGCCCAGCAACGGTGCGAACGTATGGTTTCGGAACTGAAGCTGAACGAGCAGCAAGCCGCCGATTTTCGCCGGATCAATGAAGAATTCCGGGCGAAAATGATGAAAGAGAAAGACAATATGGAGACTATGCGTACCGAAATGCGCCAGAAGATGAAAACGCTTATGGAGGAAAAGAACGCGGAAGTGCAGAAGGTTCTGACCGACGAACAATATAAGCTGTATCTGGAAAAACAGCGCATGATGGAACGGCATCAACGCGACGGGAAAAACCGCCGCGGACGGTAGAAGTTGCCTCAGCGAGCTTGCAGCGTGTCGGTTCCGGGCCGTGGCCGGTAGCGCATCCGGCCCGGAAACCGGTGTGTAGCCCCCGGGTTGGCGGATAAGTTTGCGTTTTATTTGGGAAGAGGACAGGAATGTCCCTTTTCCGAGCGGTATTGCCGGGTCGGATTCTCCGACGATTACTTTATACCTGCGGATACGTCCGGCGTTGTTTTTCTTCGCCGGACGTATCTGTTTTTCGGGGGGGGGGACTTATTGTAATTTTTTTTCTGTCCCGAAAAATACATGCCGATGAAATTTCAAATGGATGCCAGTGTAATTGAAAATGGATGCCGATGAAATTTTCATTTCATAAGCATGGAATTTTCATTACTTTTTAGTGCTGGTGTAATGTATTGAAACACAGGTGGATGCAAAATCTTGTTTTAAACCTTCCCCGGCGTCGGACTTATTGTAATATTTTTATTTTTTAACCTGGGTAATATCCCGCCTGTAGTTCCAGGCACGCCTCCCGATTTTCTTTTTTCCATTTTCCTTCCAAACTTTTCCCGGACAATCGTTTTTTCGTATCTTGTTGCCGGACATTTGCCTTTTGAAGAATGTTCCTTTCGCCTATGATTACTATTGGTTCCGCTCAATTCGATTTCCGGATGGAAAGCCAGCCGTTTGCCCAGGCCCTGTACGGCCGTTGGGACGATTTCTGCCGGCTTTCCTTTGAAAAAATCGTCGACGACGTGTTGAGCCGGTATGATCGTCCCGATACCGAGATCCGCCTCGACAGCCTCACCCTCGATCTGGGTATTCTTTCCCAAGAAGATTTTTACGAACAATTTCCTCGCCGGCTGGCTCGCCAGCTGGCCGAAACCTTTTCAACTTGCCTGGCCGAGCGGGAGGCGCACGCAGGCCGCTTGGAGATCGTGCCGGTAAAAAAATCCCGTATCGACCGGTTTGCCTTTTATATGCTTCACGGTTATCTTTCGTGGGAAGAAGAACGGCCGGAGGAAGGGTTGGCGGAATGGCTGAACCGGCTTATCGACGAAGCAGCGGAAGAATTGCTGGCTTTTTTACACCGGCATGGAAGCCGCCAGGCGGTGCGTGCCCGGTTGGTGCTTCAGTTTGCCGATCCGCAGCTCGATAGTTTGGTAGCCCTGGTGGTTCCTTCGGATAGCTCTTTTATCCGGACATTCGTGCGGTTCCTGATCGAATCGCATAAACGCATGGAGCGTCCCGATGTACGGGCCGCCGATTACCGGCAGGCGGTATGGGGCGTGGTGTGGGCCTATCTGCTGTCGGAAAGCAAAGGCTATTATAGCCGCAAGCAGTTCATAGGGTATACCCTCCGGCAACTGGCGGCCCGCTACAACCTGACTTACCTTCAACTGCTCGACTTGCTTGCTTCCGGATTGCACGAACTGACGGCCGTCCGGGTGGTAATACCCGAACTGGTCAGGCTCCTGGCGGAGATGCGACAGGAGGAATGGATGCGTTTTACCCGGGAGAAAATACAGGCCGAAGAACTGTCTCTGCGCCAATTGAAGGAGCTTCTTTCCATGCCGGATTCCTGCCGCCGGATGCTTCGCGATCAGCCGGAGCCGGTTATATGCGGATGGGTGGAGAAAATTCTGCCGCTCGAAAGTCCGTTTGTGATCGGCTACGCCCGCGCGCTGGAAGAGGAAAAAGAAAAGGGATTGTTGGAAGGCAAGGCGGGAGACGATTTCCGGCTTATCAAGTGGGAATTTATCTTTCAGCTCATCCTCGGAGCGATGCGCGACAGTTTTAACCGGGCGGCTTTCGTGTATGGGGTATTGAAACAACTGGCTGCCCATTATAATGTGGCAGTGGGGGAGTTGCTTTCTTATTTTTACGCCGGTCTGGTGGCCGGCAAAGTGCATGCCGATGCCCGGTTGCGCGAGCTGATGATCGCGCTTTTTTTGGAAGAAGCCGATACCTGGGAAACGTTTTCGGTACGCCGCTTTCCTTCGCCGCTGGCCGAGACTTTAGGCAACAGGTATTTATGCCGTCGTTTCCTTCTGCCCCTTGCGGAAGAAAAAATTTATAAGCTGGTAGACCGGGTGATTCCTTCCGAAAGCTCCTTTATCGTGCACTATGCCCGCACGCTGGATAAAGGAAAAGAGGAAAACGCCCTGGCCGGAAAAGCCGGTTCGGAATTCAGGTTATTGAAATGGGAATTTATTTTTCTCCTTGTGTTGCGCGCCCCTCTTTCCTATTTCAGCCGCAAGCAATTTGCGCGTTCGGTATTGCAACAGCTAGCTGCTCACTATAATCTGGGCGTGGCGGAACTGATCCGTTTTTTTTATGAAAGTCTGCAAGCCTCTTCAACCGGAATCCCGCGCGAGGTGGGCGGCATACTGATCCGCTTGTTTGAGGATATGGAAAAAGAATCTCCCGAACTTTTGCTCACCGTCGAGGCCCGGAAGGAATGGAAAGCGGCCTGTTTGAAGGCTTTCCTGGCCGGGTGTCCGCTCGACGGCTGCGGCGGACGGACGCCGACAGAGCGGGTAGAGGAACTGGAAGAGTTTGCACGGGAAACAGCCCGGCGGGAGCCTGATGTTTTGCTGGAAGCCGCAGGCAGCCTTAGGGGGGCTTCCTTTCGGGTTTTAACCGGGGCGTCTTTTGCCGGCCCGGCTTGCGTGCGCCTGGTGGCTTTTCTCTTGCTGTTCGTTATCCGTCGGTACGGCTTGAGTTTTCCTCGCCAGCCTCTTTTGGCAAAGATGCTGGAAGACGCGGCGGCCGGTCACAGCCTCCTTGGTTTCACCGAGTTGCACCGGCTGCTTTATTTTTGTATCAACGGGCAAGCCGAAGATTTTCAGCATGTGCTGGACGTGTGTTTGAATTGGCGGGCGCAGCCGGGCGGTGGTTCTGCCGGCAGTGCGGGGGAAACAGCCGGGGCGTATGGGCATCCGAAAGGACAGGAAGGACAAGTAGGGAAGGAAGAAGAAGAGCAGAGAAGAAGGGAATCGCCGGAAGTATCGGAAGTATCGGAAGTATCGGAAGGGAGAAGAGGGGCGGAAAAACATGCGCGGCCGGAAGGAAAACGGCAGTGGCCGACCGGTCGCCCTGAGGGTAAGGAGCCTCTGGTTGCCGCGCGGAAGGAAGCGGGAAAGGCCGTATCCGACCCAGAGAAAGAGAGGCCTTTGGCCGCCGTAGATTTTTCTACGGGAAACGAAGATAAAAAAACGAAGCACGAAGCAGGTTCGAACGAAGGAAGTAAAAGCGAAAGAAATAAAAAGCAAGGAAATAAAAACGAAGGTAGCATGAACGAAGGAAAACGAAATGAAGGAACTTCGAACGAAGGAAAATCATTGGAAAAAAAGGTATCGGAAAAAGAGACGCGGGAAAAAGAGATGCAAGTAAAGAAGACGGACAGAAGCAGGCCGCCTTCCGGGGATACCCGGGAAAAGAAAACGAACCTATACGTCCCCGCCGGCGCGGAAGACGAGAGCACGATTCCATCGGCTTCGCCCGATCCTTTCGTTTCTTCCGGACGGGCCGTATCCGATTTTCTGCCGGAAAATTCTTATCGCCGGTTGCTGGACGATGCCTCGCCGGCTTGCCGCGTCGTGGCGGAAGAATTTCTTCTGCTCAGGAACTATGTGCAAGGGGAAATAAATACGTCTTCCTGGTTGTCTTTCTTGCTATCTCTGACCGATAAACTATATGCTTATTACTCCGCCGAAGGCCTGCTGAAAATAGCCTGGGAAAAACTACAACGAATCAGCAGCCCGGAAGAAATGGAAAAGATAGGCCGGGCGATAAGTGCCTGTCCCCGCCGATGGCCAGGTCTGGCAGGCGTGCTGTTTTCGTCCGACCCGGAAAAAGTGCCGGAAGGTATCGGGGAATCGACGCCCAGGCGGGTGTATGTCCATAACGCCGGGCTGGTTTTGCTCTCTCCTTATTTGCCGCGATTATTCGACAAGCTTCATTTGCTGGATGCCTCGGGCCGGCTGAGCGCGCCGGAAAACCAGGCAAAAGCTATTTTTGCCATGCAGTATCTGGTCACGGCCGAAAAAGAAATACCCGAATATGAGTTGTTTCTCAATAAATTAATCTCCGGTTATCCGGAGAACGAATCTTTTTCTCCTTTTTGCGAATTTGAAGAAGGGGAAAAACAAATTTTGTTATCTTTGTTGAACGCTGTAAAACAGAATTGGGACCGAATGAGAAACACCAGCATAGAGGGTTTCAGGAATAGCTTCCTTTTAAGGGATGGAGAGCTGGAAGAAAAAGAAGACCGCTGGCTTCTTACCGTAGACACGCGCCCTTACGACCTTTTGCTGGATACACTGCCCTGGAGTTATTCGCCGGTGAAATTTTCCTGGATGAATAAGCCTGTCTATGTCAGATGGAGGTAAACTAAAAACAGACCTGAAATGAATACCGACAAATTGCACGCGACAGCCGAAGCCGCCTCGCGCGTGTTTCAACCGAAAAAAGAACATCCTTCTTTCCGGATGGAAGACAACCGTCCGGGGTTTGCCCGCCAAGCCCAGTTGAAAGAAGCTATTCAACGCATGCCCGACGACGAAGACGAGTTGCTTCAAGGCAAATTCGCCGCTCAACGTGCGGAAATGGATGAAGACGAGCTGCTTCAGGGCAAATTCGTCGCCCAACGTGCTGCCGACGAGGAAGAGGATTTGCTTCAAGGCAAATTCGTCGTCCAACGAATGGAAACGGACGAAGAGGATTTGTTGCAAGGCAAATTTGCCGCTCAACGCTCGGCCGACGAGGAAGAAGATTTGTTGCAAGGCAAATTCGCCGTCCAGCGCGCCCAAGCCGATAGCCCCCAGGTAGCCCCTGAGTTGGAATCGATGGTTCCCGCTTTCGGGGCGGATATGTTGTCGAACGTCCGGCTTCATCCCGACTCGCCCACGCCGGCCGAGGTAGGCGCTTTAGCATATACCCAGGGGAACGATATTCATTTTGCCCCCGGACAGTTCAAGCCCGATACCGGGGCCGGCCGCCAGCTTATCGGGCATGAGCTGGCCCACGTAGCCCAGCAAGCCGCCGGCCGCGTGCAACCCACCACCGAGATAGGCGGAATGCCGGTAAACGACGATGTCGCCCTGGAAAACGAGGCTGACCGCATCGGAGCGAAAGCGGCCTTATGAACGCCTGGCTCGATTGGTTCCGGTTGGTGCTGGATACCGCTCTGCGTCTGTATTTCAAGCAAGATACCCCCTACGCCCGCCTGACGGAAATCCCCCTCCCCCGCGAAGAAGATCCCTTCCGGGAGGTATGGCCTTCGGGCGTCAGCCCCTCGTACGAGGAACGGGTCGTGCTGATGTTGGCTTCGGTTCCCCACCTGGCTCCCGAGTTGCTGGATATTTTTTATGTTCACAATAAGAATTTCGACCGCCCTTATACCGAATTCGGCGGCTGGAAAGGGCTTTCGCACGGCGGATTCCTGCCGACGGGCCAGACGGCCGCTTTCCTTGTGGCCGGCGACGACCAGGAAGCGCGCGTGCGACTGGTCAGGCTGTTTCAAAAAACGCATTGGTTTCATACCGGCAATATCCTTTCGCTCGAGGGGGCCGGCGAGGGCGAACCTTTTCTGAGCGGCCAGTTGCGTCTTTCGCCCGAAATACGCTGGCGGCTGATTTCCCATATCGATTATAAGCCCGACTATAGTATCGGCTTTCCGGCCAAGCGGATTACCACTTCGCTGGAATGGAGCGACGTGGTGCTTCCGTTCGAGGTGTGGGAAGAATTGGAGGAAATCAATGTCTGGATAGGCAACCACCGGCTTATTATGTCCGACTGGGGGTTGAACCGGTTTCTGAAAGCCGGCTACCGTACCCTTTTTTACGGGCCTCCCGGCACGGGGAAAACCTTGATGGCTACCCTTGTCGGCAAGCAGAACGATATGGATGTATACCGGGTCGATCTTTCCATGATCGTGTCCAAGTATATCGGCGAGACCGAAAAAAACCTGGCCCGGATATTCGATATGGCGGAGAATCGGAACTGGATTCTCTTTTTCGACGAAGCCGATGCTCTTTTCGGCAAGCGTACGTCTACCAATACGTCGAACGACCGGCATGCCAACCAGGAAGTGGCTTATCTGCTTCAACGTATCGAAGATTTCCCCGGTACGGTGGTGCTGGCTACCAATTTGCGGAGCAATATCGACGAGGCTTTTTCCCGCCGGTTCCAGTCGGTGATTTATTTTCCGATGCCCGATGCCGATTTGCGCGAAATCTTGTGGCGGAAAATGCTCCCTCCCGCCTGGCTGGGCGAAGAAGGAGATACGCTTGTACGCGAGGCGGCCGCCTATGAATTGTCGGGCGGTTCCATTTCAAACGTCATCCGGCGATGCGCGCTTAGGTTGCTTGGCCGCAAGGAGGCTTGTCTGACGCCGGCTTTGCTGAACGCCGCGATTCGTAAGGAGCTGGCTAAAGAAGGTAAGTGGTAAAGGGCGGCCGATACGCCGGGCCGGGGTATTCCGGCCGGCATTCCGGGCTGGTGCCGGCGTTTAAGGCAAGGGTTCCTTTTCGCGGTGGCTGAACGGGGTAGCCGCCAGAATAAAAAAGAGGAGCGGCAGGAAAAGAATGACGAGTTGGGTCCATATATCATAGGTTTCCCGTGTCGACGCTACGTTGGTGATGAGGTAAAGTACCAGTAGGATTTCCGAAATCCAGGTTAAAAGTACCGGCCTCATGTAACGTTGCTTGCGCTGGACGTAAATATAAAATTTGCTGTAAGTAAGATATAAAACGATCATCGCCGCCAAGCCTGCCGCCAGGATGATAAAAGCGGCCATCAAGTAAAGCAGCACGGGGGCTGTGAACTGGGCGTTGGCCAGTTGTTCAATATCGTCGGAACAGCCTCTAACGGGCTCGTTGTCGAAAGGATAGGGATCGATCAGGTAAGCCAGCGAATTCCATAAGTTGTCGAAGAGCGAGCTGTCGTAATCTCCTTCGTAAACCATCATTTTTACTTCTCCCCTTTCCGGGTTATCGGGCTCCGACCAACTGCCGAGGGGTATGCCCCATTCGTCATAGTCTATAAAACAAAGCCGGTCTACGATTTTGTATTTAAGTAAAATGGATAAAAAGCCCATTTCTTCGCGGGCTTTGATGGGAAAAGTAAGGGTCAAATCGTAGTCGCCGTATACCTTTTTGCCGTCTACGCAGAAGGAATCGATCACGAAGCTGAGGGATTTGCAAAATTGAACCAGTCCGCGTTTATGCTTGAAATCGTAGTCGGGAAAATAAAGGTTCAATCCGTTGGGTTGCCTGAGCGACAAATCGCGGAGCATAATCCCTTTGCCGGGTTCCAGCAAACTGCGGATAAATTGCAATTGCGTTTCTTCCGACGCCAGAAAACGACGGGTCGTTTCGGCGCCTCTGAACAATACCAGCAAATCGAAAGGTTTCCGGGTATAAGGCGAATAGTCGGCTATGCAAGCTTTGGCCTGCCAGTTGTCGAGGATCGACATGGCTCCGCTGGAAGGATCCATCGAGCACCCCAGGTATTCCAGGCGGTTGATTTTGCGTGCTACGCTGTCGGGGAGTTTCAGGTAGGTGTCTTCCGCCCAGTAAGGCACGATGGTATAGGCCGAATTTTTCAGTTGGCGGACTCGTTCGGCTAAGAGGCCGGCTTCATCGGCAAGGCCGTCTTCCTTGAAAACCGGGGCGACGCAATTGCCGGCTGCTTTGTCGGCCAGCGCTTCTTCGGGCGTCCGCCGGTCGAAGTAGCCGTAGAACGAACGGATGGTTTCGGGATAGAGTTCCCTGACCGACAACAACCAGTCGGATACTTTTTTCGTATAGTCCGTATCGAACAGGAAGGGCTCCGCATCGGCTTTTCCCAGTTTGGCTGCTTCTTCTTCCCAGGTATTGAAATTCAGCGCGATAAGCGGCGGATTGTCGGTAATCAGAAACTCTACCGTGCCGCTTCCTTTCACTTCCGGATTCAGCTCGGGGCTGTCGAGGGCTCCGGTGATGTCTTCAGTCCATACCGGACAAATGATATAGCCTTGTTTGCCCGAGCTCAGCAACATTTGTATCCGGTCGTAATCGCCGGCTTTTCCTTGGAAGAAGTACATGGTTTCGGCTGTGGGCAACGGCCATTTCTGTTCCGGCTCTTTGGGGTTGAAATAATACCAGAGCGCGCGTCTTACCTTTATTTCTCCTTTGGCCGACTGAAAAAAACGATCGATTGTTTCCGCGTTCGCCGCGTATTTACCGGCGGTAAACATCTCGTTTCCGAACAGCCAGGGGGTATAGCCGCATTCCCGTATCAGCGGGGGGGCCGAGGCCACCGGCCATTGCACGTAGCCCATGCGGCGGATGGTTTTCGCCGCTTCTTCGTCGTCGATGAGTTGGAACAGGTTGCCTATCTTGGCCGGATATATTACGTAGCCGAACGGTTCGGTCTGCATATGCCGGGCGAGGGAGGCTACGATACTGTCGGTACGGGTGTCTCCCGTGCGAATGGTTGCCCATTCGAAGGAGGTTTGCTCGCCCCATTGCCGGTAATAGTCGTACGCGTCTGCCAGGCTTTGCTGGGCAGGAGCCGGCGTGGCCCAGAGGGTCAGGCTGGCAAGCAGGAGTTTTAACCGGCATATCCATTTGTTTTTAGTGGTATCCATAGGCTATTTCTTTTGCATTCGTTTTTTTAAATCTACCAAACCGTTGGCCAGTATGCCGCCCAGCCGTCCGGCCCAGGGGATGTCTCCCTCGGCTCTGGCCCGGCGCCAATCGGCGTAATAGCGGCGGAAGCTGTTGAAGGGGGCGGGGGGAAGCCAATAGACGGCAAACTCCAGGTGGGCCGGAATCCGTCCGCGCAGCCGCTCTTCAAGGGGAAGACGGTATTCGGGGTGGCGGGCGAACAGGCCCGTTTCCGGAAGCACGATGCTGAGCGAGCATTCCATCGGTAATTCGTCGTCTGGATGGCCGGTTTGTTCTATCACGGCGGCTTCCGTGGGAATATAACTGCGTTCGTGGCCTGCGTCGGGATAAAGCAGCAAATGTTCCACTACATAGGCCTGCAATCCTTCCTTTTCGAGCCCCAGCAGGCTGGTCAGGTAGTTTTCCAGCCCGGAGCGGCTTTCGGGGTCGAGCAAGTCGATGCCTTTGTACCGGTCGCGAACCAGGCGGGGCAACTGCCGGATAAAGTTTACCCGCCGCTCTAGGTTCTGCTTGCTGTCTTCCAGGCAGAGATAGGGCGGGTTGCTGTTTTCTCCGTATATTTTTTCCAATGTGTCGAGCAGCCGGTGTTTGTTCTTTTCCCTGTCGGGCCGGGTGTCGGGGCGGTTGCGGTTGTCCAGGTGTTGGTCTACGAATAGTTCCCAGAGTAGTTCCGGGGCGTCCAGCTCCGGATCGTCGTCGGGGGCCAGACGGCTTGTCAGTGTCATCCATTCAGGCAACCGGTTGATTTCTTCCAGTCCGCGGGCCAGAAATAGATCGAAAATCAACAGGTAGGCTTTAAACTGCCGCAACTCGACACGCCTTTTTTTGTCGGCGTGCAGAGCCGGCTCCTTGATCCGGGTGCCGTAACAGGCCGGGAAGTCGTTCTGAATGCTGTAATGAGTCATCCGGTGGAAGCGGGCCGGCAAAACGGATTCTGACGGTTCTTTTTTCTGCTTGCGGCGGATCACGTGGCGGAGATTGCTCTGGGCGTGCAATCGGCGCAATACCTGATTGAGATTGGCCGTAACAGGTTTGCCGCTGCGGTAAAGTTGTACTTGCAGGTCTTTGGTGTCGGTGGTAGCGAGCGTGTAGGGGGCGGGTTGCCGCTCTTTGCCCGGAAAGTCGAGCGAACGGATCACCATTACTCCCGGCAGGCGTTTGACGACTTTGTAGACCGAGTAAAGGGGGATCGATCCGCCTGCGGTTTGTGTACCGGCCACGAGCAAAGCTTGGGTTTCGGTGTAAATCGCTACCAGCAGGTCTTCGGGTACTACGCTTCCGTCTATTTCGATAGTAGCGGCGAGCGTCAATTTATGCCGTTCTACGAAAATGATGCCGTATAAGTTTTCTCCTAAGTTGCGGTGAGCTTGATACAAGCGGTAAATGGCCTGATAAACCTTCTCTTTTTCTTCTTCCAGCCTGTCGGTTTCTATATAGGGCGATAGTTCGACGAACAGGTCGTACCAGCCCAGGCATTCTTCGCCGTAAACCGGGCTATGGACGCTCAACTGTACGTCTTCTATCGTATCGAGGTGGTCGAGGATGAGCTTGCGGTAGTCGGCGGGTGTGACCGGTTGCATGGCGAAAACTTCCGAGGGGCCGAACAATCCGTAGGAAGCGGGGTGAAATTGGTGTCGGGGTACCGACAAATAGTCTTCTAACGGGAAGTTCATCCGGTAGTCGAGTTCTGCCAGGGCGTAGTTGAGAATATCGAGGGTGGTAACGCCCGGATCGTGCGGATTGTAGTCTGTCCAGATTTTGCCGGACATCTGCTGCACCCATTCCAAGGCCTGGGCTTGCAAGAGGTCGTATATGTTTTCGCCTGCGGGAGGCATGCTCATGTCGAACGGGTTTTCCATCTGGTTGTTCCTTTTGTGTGTACTCCCTGTCTTTTTCTTCTTTTGCGGCGGTGCTGCGGGGTGCCGGTTGTGTCGGCGCCCGAGGTTGCAGGCACTGCCGATTAATCGTTCGCCGGTATCGTCCGTCGGTCGGAACCGTCCATTTTTGGGTCGCCCCACAGGTCGATAAGCTGGTAGCGGATGTAAATGTTTTCTCCGTAATCGCGGTTAGTCCGGATCTGAAGCGTGCATTTCTGCCCGTAGCCGTACCAGCGGAATTTTATCTTATTGAAAAAAGAACCGAACCACGATTGAGTGGTACGTATTTTCCGGTGCTTGCCGTAGCAGTGCATTGCTAAGGCTTCTACCAAGGCGTATTGGCCGCTTTTGAGTTTTCCGCAACCTGCCATAATCCGGTAGGCGCGGCAGCCTTCGGTGGCCACCGGCAGGGTATGCCATTCGCCGTCGGCCGGAAATTCGCCTTTCAGGTGTCCGTCGAAGCGTCGGGCGGAGAGGGTGCCGTTTATTTCGATGTCGGTATGCGGCTGGTTGAGTACGATTTTACCGTCCGGGCCGAGCAGCAGAAGAGGTTCTTCTTCGTCTTCCTGCCTGATCGACAACCGCCCGTCGGTATCCAGCGAGATTTGCCAGGCTGCTTCGCGGTCTTGGATGTTTTTGAAAATGCTTATTACCGGGCCGTTCTTTTTTAAGGGTGCCAGGCATAGCCCGTGGTCGGGAGTTTTCTCGATGCCGTCGTCGGCGATGTTGAGGGTCGAATCGATCAGCTCGCAGAAATGTCCCTGATCGGGCATTTTTCCCCGTTTGAAATATTCTTTAAGTGTATTCCTGTTGGTGCGTCCCATAAGCTGAATGGATTTATTCGTTTATAATAAAGGTGCCGCCTATCCGCAGGTCGCCTATGCCGGGTGTTTGCATGTCGGCAGAGGGTTGGGCGAGATAGAGCAAATGTTCGTCTTCCGGCACCAGGATACACCAGGGCCGGGAGGGGGCGATGACGAAATCGAAATTTTTCGCATCGAAGTATCGGTTCAAAAAATATTCTTTTTTTTCCGTCCCGTTTTGCAGGATGTGCAAAACCGAGAGGTGGGTTAAATCGCGGATGGCCTCGTCTTGGCGGATTGTGTTGTATAAATCGGTAAAAGAAAACGAATGGCCGAATACGGGAATCTCGGTTTCCTTATGCCAGGGGGCGATGCAACCGTCTATCCGCTCTTCCGCCTGGCGGATTACCCAGCCGGGATGTTTGCCCGGTTGCAGGTCGAGCCAGCCGCGCACGGTTATTTTTTCGTAGCTCGGCGGAATGGCGTCGACGGTGACGAAGGGGCTGACGTGTTGTTGTAAAAAGTGCTCGATTTCCACTAGCAGCTTGTTTTCGCATAGAGGCAGTATTTTTTTATCAGCTTCTTTCTGCATTACTACCAGCGATACGATTCCTTTGCGGTTTTGTCCTTTGCTGTCGATGCCCGGAAGGCAGAGCACTTTGTCTACTTCGGGAAATTCCACCAATACCAATTGCTCGTAGTCGGCGGGGAGCACGGCCCGGTTGCGGTGCATGATTTGCTGGAAAGTGCGTACTTTGGTGTCGTCGGGGGTTTCCGCCGGGCGTCCGTTCTGGCATTGAATTACTTGGTAGACGTCGGTCAGGCCCGGTTCTGTTTTTTCAAAATCGAATTTTCCTCGGAAGGTGCCGATTTTGTCAAGCCATTCTTCCGTCAGTTCTTCTTCCGGCCCCGGTTCCAGGCACGCTTCTACCGGGTTGAGGTAAAAACTCATGAGGGCGGAACAGTTGCAGGTATGGTTGGTGATGGCGACGGCCAGCCAGAAGTCGCCGTTGGCATCGAGCTGCTCGGCCGCGATCGGTTGCGGCAGATCGATTTCTATCAAGCCTGAGCAGGAAAAACTCTGTGTGGTATCCGTCAGAATGTACTCGGGTTTGAGGGGGTACCAGTTGCCGCCCTGAAGGTAGTACCATTGCAGGCGGGGAAGGTCGAGAGCATCGACTTCCCGTTTGAGCGCGGCCATCTCCGCCAGAATGCGGATCTGGTTGTTGCCTTCGGCGTGCCGGATGGCGAACAATAAGTTGCCTTCTTCTTCCGGCGCGATGAAAAAGGGGACGGGAGCGCCCGTGTCGGCCGGATTCCATTCGGTTTCGCTCAGCGGGTTGATATGATACAGCCGGCAGTTCGTCTGTTGTTTTCCTCCGGTGAAATCGTAGGTCTCGGTGGCAGTGTAACTGGCCTCGATGCCGTCGAGTACCGGCGTGACCGGTTCTTGGGGAGGCGTTTGCTTTTTCCGCCGGAAGGCATTTTGCATCATGATGTCGGCAAAGAGTTGCCGGTAAGCGGCGTGGCCGAATCCCATATCGGGCGTTTGCAGTATCATCCGGTAAAATCCGCTGCGCGTGAGTCCGTAGCGGTATTTTTCTTCTTCGGCTGCGAAAGGAGGAGCGGTTTCCCGGATAGGACAGGCAATGGCGCTGTAGTCGGAAAGCTGGCCGCGGGGAGTCGGTCTGCCGGTGTTGCCGGTAGCGAATAGATAAGAAAGATCGGCCGACAGGGGTATCCATCGCTTGTCGACCAATTGTTCCATTTTCACCCGGAACGAGGCGTTGTCGATTTCTCCGGGATAGCCGTGGTAGCGATCGTAAAAGCCGCATTCTTCGGCAGGCAGTTGTTGCCAGCGAAAATGGAGCCCTACCCTGACGACCGGTTTCGAGGCCATTTCGTAATTTCCGAAGGCTAGCCAGCTTCCTTTCGAGGGTTGGGCGCCTAAGGGAGGAAAGGGCGTGCTGGGATCGATTTGTCCTAGTTCGTTGTGTATTTCCAGGTTGGCCAGGCCCGATACTTCGGTGGCGATCGTGAGCTTTGCGAGCTGGATTTTCGTAGCCCACGAATAGGGGAAAAGCCAGGCGTCGCGGTTCATCTGGATGCGCAGGGCCGGATAGAGCGTGGTCAGTTGGTGGGTCGGGGAAGAGCAATGCCAGGTGGAGCTGAAGTTTTCGTCCAGGTAAAATTGCAAGTCGAACGCTTGTGCTGTTTCGTTGAACGAGAACATCGGGTTGGATATGGTTGTCCATCCGTCCGAAGTGCTGATTTCCAGATAAAATGCGTCGGTGAGTATTTTATAGGTGAGTACTTCGGCGTGGCGTGTCCGCGAATCGTGGGCTTCGTGCGAGGTTTGTCGGATGGTGTCGATCAGGCGACGAAAAAACTGCAAAGAGTCGTCGCTGATGGCAAAGCGGAGGTGTACGCGGCGTATTCCTTCGCGTAAAACCAGCATGGGCGATTCGATGACGAGGCCGGTAGAGGCGGGACGGGCCGTCAGCGGGCTGTCCTGACGCAGGCCGGGATGTTCGAAAAGCAGCCGGGGCTTTCTTTCTTCTTCGCTATCGGAGAATGCTTCGATACAGACGCTCAGGTCTTTTTGTAAAACGGAGGTGACGTAATGGAGCCGGGAAGCGGGGTATTTTTCTTTGTTTTTCTCCAGAAAAAGGGAATATATGCGGCTGAATCGCATATTGTTGAGGTAGTATTCCTGGCGGCTGCGATAGCAAACGGCGGGAAGGGTTGCCGAAATAGAGGCGGTAAAGCCTGTGCGGGCCGGTAAAAGGCGACAGGCTATTTCGGGGTTTTTCTTTACTACAAACCAGGCTCTGGGCAGGATTTCCCGCCGGGGCTCGGGCTGCAAAATCTTTTCCAGGTAGAACAGCGGGTATTGTTTCCAGCGTTCGTTGAATTTCCGGGCTAGAAATTGGTAGTTTTTGATGGTGGCTACCAGTACGGCCAGCGAGGGGTCGTTGGTGCCGTTTTGCAGCAGATCGTCGAGAAAGTGTTCGTATTCGTTTTGTAGGCTGCGGATGTACCGGAGCAGAAAATAAAACACGCGCTGGGTAGACTGGTCGTCGGCAAGCAAAAGGTTTTGCAACGAACGGTTATACCGGTTTACTTCGGTTTGTAGAAGCGAGGTTTCTTTTTGCAACGGCGACCGGTTGAGGCGTTGGTGCCATTCTGTGGCTTGTGTATATAAATTGAATTTCAGCGTGTTCCTTCCTTTTTGCCGGACTTCCGGCGTTTCCCGGGCCAGACGGATAAATTCTTGTTCGGGTGTTTGTGTGTCGTATTGGTTGATTTCGTTCAGAACGACAAGGGGCTGATCCCGGTAGAGGGAAGCAAAATAGCCGTCAGGCCGGTCGGTAGAGGTGTAGTAGCGGATTTTGCCGGCTAGGTGCAGGGCGCGGGCGAACAGGTTGGAAAAGTCTTCTTCCAACGCGAAAAAGGGTTGCTTTACTTGCAGCAACTCTGTTTGTTGTTTTCGTGTCAATCCGTCTTTGATCCGCTGTCCTTCCATATAGGTTGTTGCCGGGCGCCGTGCCGGCGGGGTTTATTTTTGTCCGTCCAGATAAAAAGGGTAAACCAGGTTGTCCGCCGAGTTGGTCATCCGGATCGTATAATCCAGTTCGATGCGCAAAATGCCTTCCGGTTGTTGTTCGCGATTGAAAGAAATCCGGTTCAGCAGGATACGAGGTTCGAAAAAAAGAATCGCTTTCCGGATGGTTTCGCGTAGCAGGGTTTCTTGGGTAAGGTTCAGCTCTTCGAACTGAAAGGGGTGAAGGCCGCCTCCGTAGCGGCGGCGTTCTACGCGTTCGCCTACCCGGGTGGATAAGAGGATGATCAGGCTTTGCCGGATGTCTTCGTCGTCGCTTACCATCCGGGTGGGCCTGTATTCTTTATCGAAGACCGGCGGGAAATGCCATCCTTGTCCTAAAAATGAATTGTCTTTCTTCATGGCGTCTTTTTTGTGGGAGTTTTTACCCGCCTATCATGACGGTGGGGCATCCGAGCACGATCGAGCCTCCGTGGGCGGTGGTGTCGCCCATGCGGGCGGCCGGCTTGCCGCAAATCATTACGGTGGCCGAACCTTTGACGATGGTGTCGGGCGGCCCCACGCAAACGCAGCTGTCGCCCATCACGGCTGCGGGCATTTTTCCGATCATCACGGTGGGGGCGCCCGGCCCTATCACCGGCCCTCCCACGTGGGGGATGGGCGAAGGAAAGGCCGGGGTTTGCATCGGGCAGGTGTGCATATCTGTTAATCTGGCTGCAGGTGGCATAGGCTTTCTGTTGAGTTGTATGTTAATTGATCATTACCATGGCTCCTTTTACGGTGGTCTGGCCGGAGGCCGATAATTCGGCCGTGGCCGAGCCGTTGAGTTTAACGCCTACTTTGGCGGTGGCATTCACGTTCAGCCCGTTGATCTTGGTGTCGCTTTTCGATTCGGATTCGAAGTTTTGCGTAGCATTTATTTTTACGTTGCCTTTGGCTTTGAGTACCAAATCTTTGGCCGATTCGATGGTGATGCCGCTGTTGTTGAGCGTGATCTTGTTCTTATTCTGGTCGGTCAGCACGATTTCTTTGCCGTCGTCGTTGAAAAGCATGCTGTTTTTGCCGGGGGTTTCAATCGAAAAGGCTTTTTTCTCTTCGTCAAACGTGAGTTTGATTTTGGCCTTTGTTACGATTGCCTTGATTTTGTTCTCCTTGTCGGGCTTGACGGGCGGCAGTTGTTTGCGGCTGTAAAGCGAGCCCAGACAAACGGGGTAGCAAGGATCGCCGCTGATAAATCCCACTACTACTTCGTCGCCGGTTTCAGGTAGAAATACGCTTCCCGCATCTTTGGTGGCATACGGGCTGGCCGGACGCGCCCAGACGGTTTTCTTGTCGTTGCCCAGCAAAGGGAGTTCTATCTGGATGCAATGTTCCCAGTCTTTCTGGTCGTCGATGGCTTTTACTTTGCCGATATGCAGTCCCAGGGCTCCGGGCAGGTAGCCGCCTGCCGCGGGGGCCGATACGTCGGGCAGGTCGGTGATGTTGTCCGACGGGAGGCCCATGCCGGCTTTGGTAATCCAGGCGCCGTTTTCAATGCGGTGTTCTACCGATCCGATATAGGCGTTGCCGTTGAAATGTGCGCTGACGCCGGCTAGCTCGATGATTCCGCCGGCTTTGGCCTGGGCATTGCCGTCGAATACGAAGGTGCCCTGGAATCTTCCCAGCCCGTTTTTCAAAGCTTGACCGTCGGCCCAGGCCTGGAGTGCCTCCTTGCCTGGCGATGCGTAGGTTTGGAAGAGGGATAAATCGCCGCCCGATTCGCCTAGTTTTTTGGCGCTTATGTCTCCTTGTTCGTTCAGCGAGGGGGTAGCGGCCGTTACTGTCTGAGCGGCTTGCGTGGTGATGTCCCAGCCCATGGCCTGGGTTTGGGCATATTGGTCGGAGGCCGAGAGCTGGCCGTCGAATTCGATGAGGTCTTTTCCGTAGGTCACGGTCAGAGTTGCGCTTTGGCTGACCTGGGGCTTTTTAACGGATACTTTCTTGCCTTCCGTAATCAGTACCAATCCGTTGGCGTCGGCACGGGCGCGGGCGAAGTCCCAGTCGGTACAGTTGTATTGTACCAGTTGAGGGTGCTCGGGTGTCGAGCCGTCCGTCGAGACGGAAAGGCCGTTGGAGGCGAGTATTTTTTTGATGATGTCGAGGTCGGTCTTTTCTTCGAAAACCGCATTTTTCCGGCAGAGAGTGGCGGCAAAGGCGAAATCGCGGCATTCCAGTATCAGCCGGGCGCGTTGGCGGTTGTTGATAACCAGGTGATGGGAAATCACCAGGCCTTCGAAAATGACCGGCAGGTCTTTCCGCTTTTTTTCGTATCCTGCCGCCAGTTTTATCTTCATGCCGGGCTTGAAGGTGGCTGTATCGCTGTCGGTGAATTTGCCGGTGGGTTGTTCGCCGGCGTCGAGTTCGACGCGGGCTTTCCCGATCCGGTTGACGGCGGTTTGTACAACGAGGCTGACGAGCGAATAGTTGTCGGTGATGTCGCTGTCGGCCTGCGCCGGATCGTTGCAGTAAATGCAGTAATCGAATACTTTGTCTCTATTTACGGAAGGTGCTGTACCCATAATGTTTGTGTTTTATCCTTTTGGAAACCATATTTGTGTGCCGGCCTTGATGTCGCGCAGGCTGTCGAGGCTGTTCAAATTGGCAATCAGGCCGGCGAAGCTGCTGCTGCCGTATTTGTCTTCGCACATTTTGGGCAGGGAGTCGCCTTCCTTGAAGGTCTTGTATTCTCCTTGGGCCGCTTTTTGATTTTTGATAGCTTGTTCTTCTTCCACGCTCTGCGCGTCGGTAAACGTGAGGCTGATTTTAGCCCTGAGCGGCGAGCCGTCGGGTTTGAACAGAGAATAGGCATAGTCGGCTTTATTCAATCGTCCCTGAAAGGTGAGATCGCCCCAGGCTATTTTTACGTAAGCGGGTTCACGTGTTTCGCCTACCATCTGGTAGATCAGATTGTCGAGCTCGTCGATGCGGGCGGCTACTGTTTTGCCGCCGGTAGGAATGATGCCGGTGCCGTCGAAAATGACGTCGAACGAAAGGGTGGAGGGCGTGAAGCGTTTGAAGCCCGGCGTATGGGCTACGTTTCCCAGTTTATCGCGTGGGGCGAACTGTATCGACTTATCCAGTTTGTAGCTTTCCGGATTGATCTGTACGTAGAGTTCTCCCAGTTTATCGCCTTCCGCGTAACTAATGCTCTTGAAAGCTTGTATTTGCAGTTTGTGGTTCATCGCTTATCGTTCCCGTTTGCTTGCCGGTGCGGGGTGTTCCCACCGTAGCTCGCGTAAAATTTCTTCTTTCAAATCGCGTATGATTTCGGCGGTCAGCGGGGAGTCTTTTTTTTCCGTTTTGACTACCTCTGTGCGTACGTGAATTTCTTTGATGGTAATTGCCATGATTACATGCGTATCAGATTGGTGTAAGCCAGTTCGAGTTGTTCGATGGCCAGTTCGTTTTTTTGCGAACTAAATTCGTTGATGCTCCATTTTACCGGATAGGCGTTCAGCAGCAGCCAGCTTTCGATAGCTTCCCCCTCTTTGTCCATCAGAGAGACGATGACCATCACGCAGGTAATCTCTTTGCTTCCGTTGCTTTCCAGTACTTCTACCACATAGTTTTCCAGCCACTGGGAGATGGGCATAAGCGAACGTTTCAGCACCAGGTTGCCGTGCTTGCGCCTGACGGGCACCTGGTAACTGTAACCGTTCTCTCCTCCTTCCTTGATGGTTTCCGTTTCCATTTCGAGGGAAAGCCCCGAAACTTCCTGAAAGGGAACCTCTTTGTCGCCTTCAAATTGTACACTGAAGTAGAAGGCGACAGGGGGCGCCCAGGAGTTTTCTGCTTCTGAAGCCATCGGTTACCCGTTGGTAATGGTTAGCCCTTCATGTGCCAGATCGAGGGTTTCGATGGCCGCTTCGTTGCCGTCCGATTTGAGGCTGACGCCGGTCACCTTGGTAGGCCACGCATTCGAGAGTTTCCATACCATGGTGGGGGCGCCTCCTTCGTCGAGCAAGCTGATGGTAACGTCTTCCCGCTGGATGGTATTCAGTTTGATCTTGTTGAACCAGTCGAAGAGCTTGTTGTCGGCTTTGAATACGCCTTTCTTCAAACTTACGTTGCTGGTTTTTTTCAATCCGGGCATTTTTATATTTGAAAAAACCTTACTGTTGCCGTGCCGGTATTCGATTACCTGCGCTTCCATATCCAGACCTGATACTTCTTTAAATGCAATCTCTCCGAGGCTTCCCAGTTCTACTTTGAAATAAAAACTCGGTAACGGCCAATTGTTGTCTTGAACATCTCCTGCCATAGTAGCTTATCGTTTTTTGAATGAATAATAAGGTTGATAATAAAGGATTAGCTCTTCTGCATTTGTTGCTGGAAGGTAATCTCGATAAATTCGGCCGGCCGTGTAATGGCTACCAATACGGTGATACGAAGGATGCCTTCCAGGATGTCTTCCGGAGTCATCGTGTCGCCCAGCCCGATATGAATACTGTAAGCGTCTTCCGGAGAAGCTCCGGCCAGGCCGCCCCGTTTCCATACTCCGCGCAGGAATCCGTCGATCATGCTGCGCATATTTACCCAGGTGTTGGCATCGTTGGGCTCGAATACATAGGCGCGGGCGGCGTTCTTGATCGATTCCTCCAGGAAGATCATGGTACGGCGCACGTTTATATAACGCCAGTCGAGCGAATTGCCGTCCATCGTGCGTGCGCCCCATACTTTGATGCCTTCGCCGGTGAAGGTGCGGATGGCGTTGATGCTTTTGCCGCTCAGGGGAACGTTCAGGTCTTCCTGTTCTTCGTGGGTGATGGGGAGGACGGGCGATACCACATTATTGATCGATACGTTGGCCGGGGCTTTCCATACGCCACGGGTGTTGTCTACCATAGTATAAATGCCGGCCATAGATGCCGAGGGAGGCAGCAGGTTGACGCGCTGGCGGATTTCTTTCAGAATGGCACGATAGGGTTGGCTGGCTTGGAAAAGCAGGGTGTGGAATTGCTCTTTTTCCTGATCGGTCATTTCGGCCAACTTTCCGAATTTTTCCGTCAGTTCGGCAATGGCTTCCGGCGTAATGCCCGGTCGTTGAGACAGGTCGTCGAGAATCAGCTTTTGCAGGGCTTCTATGCTTGCGCTTTCGATATTGTTGAAGGTAACGTCTTTTTCGGAAACAACCGACGTGTTCAGCCAAGGATAGTAAGAGGCGCAGAAGGCCAGGTTATTGCTGCCGATCCGTTCGCGGAAGTTTTTCACTACCTCTCCGTTTTCGTCTTTGTACCCGTTGAATACGTCGAGCAGGGCGAACCGGTTTTTCATATCGTACCCGCAGTGCATCAGGATGGCTCCCTGTACGTTGTAGCAGTCGTCTTCTTTCATGTTGACGGCTTCGGGGGCGACGATGAGAGTCGGTTCCTGTTCTTTTTTCAAAGCCAACAAGGCGTTGGTAAACGCTGTCGCGTCGAAATCGGATTCGTAGTTGCCTACCGATACGATGTAGCAGGGGCCGCCTCCGTTTGCATAAAACAGAAGCAGGTTGAAGTAAAGGGTGTAAAGAGTCTTAGGCAATGTCAGGGCGCATTTGCCGTTTCCCAACAATACGTCGATAGTAGGGGCGGCATCCTCGGCCGGAGCTTCGTCGCCGGCGATGCCGAACTGAAGGGTAGGGGCGAAACCGAAGTAAGAATGAAATTCGGCCATCGAGGTGATACGGAAAGGGATACCAGTCAGGTCTTTGTTGCCGTTACGGGCATACTGGGTGTGGCCGATAAAGGCGGGAACGGCGGTGGCTACTTCCACTACGGAATTGGGGAAAGCGTTCTTCTCGACGATATAAACGCCAGGTGTTTTCATTTGTGCCATACGTGTACGTTTTTATAAATGGATATTAGAAATATAAGATATGTTGAATCGTATCGGATGCGCGGGGGATAAACCGGCCTGGCGTGGGCAAAGCTACTTGTTTGCAAAGCATCCGCCGCATCCTATCGCCGCCTCCCGGGCCGAAACGTTTTTTCTCGTAAAGTTGAAGCTGAAAAGGATAGCGGGCACGTAACGGAACGGGGGCAACGCTTCGGGTCAGGTAAGCACGGGCACCGTTCCATGTAGTGGCTACCGGATCGTCGAAGACTATTTTTCCGGCCGCCTCCGTCAGAAGAAGGGACAACTCTTCTTCCGTCTTGTGTCGTGGAATCAGAAGGTATTCCCAGTAAGGCTGCGTTTCCCGGTATGATAAGCTATAGCAGCGGGGACATTCGGGAGCGGGAAGAGGAACCGCGTCGGGATGTAGTTGAATTTGGAAGGTCTTCAAGCTATCTTTTCCGGGTTGACAACGGATGTTTTCTCCTTGAATGCCGTAGGGAAGCAAAGAGCTTGTATACCAAAGAAAATCCGGATCATGGATAGTGGCCGTGAAGTGAAGAGATTGTTGGCAATGCGGCCAGTCGTGCGCCGTAGCGGGTATCTCTCCTATAATATGCCATTCGTTCACAGCGGTTTGTTTGAAGAGGCAGCGATAGTTGGCGAAGGTTCGTAAAGTTTCCCTTTCCGGCTGCAAACGGATAACCGAACATGTTTCATCATCGAAATAAGGATGAAGGATGCGGAATGTATAGAGTATATCGTATTGATTCATTGGTAAAGCCGGATTGTATGTAAAACGTACGTTTCGAAAGTAGGCAAAATATATCAGGTATGCAAATTGTAAAGGATTAATTTATATTTTGCCCTCTGACGCGGCGTCCGCTACGCTTGATTTCGCCGCCGTCGAAGGTAAGCATCCGGGCGCGGCAGAGGATGGAAGGGTAGTAGTGGCCGCCGAGTATACTCCATACGTTGCTGAGTTCCTGGGTACTCAGATTAACCGGCTCAAGAGTTACTTTCAGGCCTTCCGTCAGGGTGAGACTACCGGTTTGCTGTAGGAAAGAAAGACAATCGGATAGAAGTTTGAGCGATTCTCCGTAGTTTTTGGGGGCAAAAACGGCTGCTACCATAATATCTATGTTCAAATGCCAGGGGGGCGACTGTCGGTTCAGATCGATCGAGCTACCGCTCCGGTAGTTATTGGTAATTCCCATTGCTGTTTCTCGGCTGATATTGAGCAAGGAAAGAATGATCTTATCGGATTGCTCTTCTTGGGGCTCGGCGTTTATCATCCCGGCTTCCGCGATAATTTCCGGCCGGTTGTAATAACCAGCCAGATATTCGTTTATCTTTTCGGCGAATGTATTGAGTAGGGTGTGGATCATAAGTAACGATTTCAAAGGTTATAGTGCGACTCAAATGTAAGAAAAAAATAATTAGTAAGAGAATATGCTTTCGAAAAAAGTTTTGTATACATTAATAATAAGAAATCGTTTTTATATAAGCCATAAAAAAGATAAAAATAGGGAAAGCCATGAAATTCATAAGCTTTTCAGTAGTTAGGATACGATTTTATAATAAACAGATTATCAGCTTACAATCCTGTCGAAGGAAAAATAAAACAAAAATACTCGTCAAAAAGTTTGGAAGCTATGTTCTATAACAGTACTTTTGCATCCGCATTCGAGAGAGAACGCAGGTGTAGAAATACTGAAACAAACTTTTCTTGC
>DBFWLD010000055.1:0-18698 GCA_048465615.1 Tannerellaceae bacterium | reverse complement strand
TGCGGAAGTAGCTCAGTTGGTAGAGCATAACCTTGCCAAGGTTAGGGTCGCGGGTTCGAGTCCCGTCTTCCGCTCGCTTCCGAAAGGCCTCGGTATTTTTCGAAATATCGGGGCTTTTTATTGCTCTACACCCTTTCCGACTTCCCGTTCAAAAGCAAATCAAAAGCAGCATCCCCCTAGACATGCACCTGCGCACACCAGCGCCGAACCACATCCGCGACGCCAGCGACGCACAAAACACATCTGCGCGGACGCAAAAACACGCCGCAACAGGGCCGGCCAGAAACACGCCATCGGCAACCACCACACCGCGAGCACCGGCACGGGTGCAAAAATGGCACCAAGTAACAACCAGCTGGGGGCTTGATTCCCGACGGCTATCGCTCTACCATGCACCCGGATGAATGCCGCGCCAACATGCCAAGCCACCAGGTGCGCCACTGACGCTGGCCGGCCCACATCGCACCGCGCGACACAAATAGCCAGCGTGCACCGTACCACCCGATCTAACCACCACCGGCAACACATGGCACGCGCCAGCGAATCATTCCGGTCGGATGCCTGCCAGCTCTAGGCAAAACGCCACGTGAATGAAGTGGCGCGGCACTGTACATCCGGCGCGACTAGGGGTATGCCGGCGAAATATACCCCCTGCTCGTCGATCTCGGTTCATGCCGGCCGGATACCCCGATACCTGAGCGGCCAAGTAGTGATAGGGTACCGATAGCCTAGCTTACCTTCTTCTGCTTTTTTTATAGAGTCAGAAAAGTCAGATTTTAAGATTACAGCACCCACCAGACAACCGCGCTGCACATTTTTCGTCGTCGTACCTAAAGCTGGGGGCCGAACCGGGAATCCCCAGAACGGCCGCCGCGCCACCTATCGTTTATGGGGTATACTAAACCGGCAAAGGCTATCTTTGATGAAAGGCTTTAGCACATGTGCTTCCCTTATCGCTCTGTGGGGGATATAGTGCTTTTCATCGTTTTTGTCTATCAAGACGATTATATCGCCCCCGATAAAATCCACATATCCGGTAATGCCGTTTATCGTCACCAAGTCATCAAGCCCAAAACTATCCGCTTTCACCTGGCCCTGGGTTTCCTCTTCCGAATGCTTCTTTCCCGGTCTCATAGCTCAGAGGATTCAGAAGGTGCGTAATCATAACCGGGCCGGTGCAGGCACTTTATTAGCATATCAGAGAGCTCCCAAATAGGATACATGGGATTGTGCTTATCGACTATTCCGGCATAGGCGACCGCTTCGTAGGCTACATGGCGCAAAGCGTACAACGCGCGGAGATAGTAAACGAATTTACCTTCGTTCGGGAACATGGCTTTTATCCGCTCAATCTCATCGGCACGAAGGAAGGTACCGAATGCTGCCCGCTGCATCCTTTCCTGACACTGATACTTTTCCAGTTTCTTCATTGCATCCATCATCGCAAACTGACAATGCCAACCGGCGTAGAGCGATCCATATGCCTGCAAAAGGAGATTGTTTATCTCGTCATAGGGGTTATTGAAACCAACTATATCAAGACCTGTACGGAGATCACCCACAAATAGGCCATATTCCTTTGATTTGTCCTCGATATAGCTTTTCATGGAGTTCCGGCTTTCTTGGTTCAACCGGGTAATGCTTTCAAGGGTGCAGCCCATGTAATCCCCTTTTTCTACTTTACCCATGTGAATAATTTCACGCTCGATCTTTCGGCCGGCGGCTTTTACCGGGAGATTGTTTACATTCATTTCTGGCCTCCTTTCTGCTCTTGAAGCTTCTGGCTTAACTGTACGTTTTCCTTCTGTAGGTTCTCGATCAGATGACGCTGGTAGAGAATCATTCCTTCGATTTTCCCCATCTGGCGGCCATCTTCATAGGCGGCTCGGAGTTCGGGGGTTGAATAGTCTGTTTGTTTCATTTTTGTGCTGGATTAGATGGATTAACTTTGTCTACTTCGTTGAGGGCTATATCCGAAAGTTCATTCGCCTGGTCTAACTTAAATCTGCAATTGTCAAAATCGACTCCGGTTAGCCCTAATGGGGTTTTATGTCGACACCAACATTCATCAGTTAGTTTTTCTGTAACTTCAGCTATTTGCAATAGAATTGTTAGCTCTCCTTTATAGCTGGCAGTATCTATATCATCCGAGATTAAAACCGCTTTTACAAGACTTATTAAATTTGACGGTAGCAAATGAATGCCGGCAATATCTAAAATGTCCTTGCCGTATGTTGCAAGGTTACAAACTTGTTCGGCCGTGAATCCTTTGAATTGTTGCTGTAAATCTGAAAATTCCATGTGATTACATTTTTGTTGGTAGGGGGGATGTATCACCCGCCCCCGATTGATTAGTATACTGTGATTAGATTCTCTACTTTGAAAGACCGAAACCCGTTCGCCTCTACATCGAAATATCGAACCGTTTTGTAGTTTTCAGTGCCGGTGCCTTTGATAAGGTTCTGCACGTCTTTTAGCGTCCCCTTGGCTTTTCGAAGTGAGCCGTCTGCCTTTTCATAAGCGAACGTTACTACGCCTTGGTGCATTTGCTTTGTTAGCCGGTACAAGGCCCAGGCTTTCGAAAGACACACTGCGAAGGCTTTGCCGGTGGCCTTCATTAGTTCGTGTGCTTGCTTAAATACTTTGCTTCTAAAATTCTTCATAACTGTATAGTGTTTGTGTGTTAGTAATTCGGGGGTATATCGTTAGTCTCCTGAGTAGGCACCGTTAGCGTAGAGGCTTTCCATACCATAGTGTCCAAAACAAACGGCCTTATTTCTATTTGCTTCCCGTCTAGCCTCCAGTTCTTTCTGGAATGCTTCTCTTTGCTCTGCTAGGCGAACCATAGCTTTAGCGGAGGCCCAGACTTGTTTCAGGCAGCTACCGAACGTCCGGCCGTAACGTCTGCATTCTTTGTAAAGCTTGTGAGCTTCTTTCATGATTTCGCTTTTGTTGTACTTCGGTGCTTTCATTGTCGTATATCGTTTAGTTGTTGTTTTACTTTGATGATACAAAGGTATATCATATATTATACTTTTACAAGTAAAAGGAATATAAAATATATACTTTAACACTATTTAGTATATTAAATAGTATACTATCTATAAAGAAAGGTATATTTGTAGAATAAATATTAAAGGATAACTCTATGAGAATTAAAGACGTACTAAAAGAAAAGGGAATAACACAGCAAGATCTAGCGGATATGGTAGGCGTATCTTATCAATCAATAAAGCAAACCTTAAACGCTTCTTCTGTTACCACTGCTACCCTTGAAAAAATCGCCACTGCTCTAAACGTCCCCATGTGGCAGCTATTCGCTTCCCCGAACGAAGTAGCCCCTAAGAGCGATACAGCCAGTCTGACCTGTCCGCATTGCGGGAAGAATATCAATATCAAAGCCGAATGACATGAACGAACTACAACTTATCCAAAGTAAGATTTATGAAATAAGAGGCCAGAAAGTAATGTTAGACTTTGATTTAGCAGAAATGTACGGAACCGAAACAAAATACCTGAAACGCTCTGTAAACAGAAACGCAAAAAGGTTCGAAGGTGAAGACTTTATGTTTGAGTTGACCAAAGAAGAACTTTCAAGGTGCCAAAATTGCACCTTGAAGAAAGGTAGAGGCGGCAATTTCAAATACATGCCTTATGCGTTTACCGAGTTGGGAGTAGCAATGCTTAGTAGCGTACTGAACTCTGATACAGCCATAGAGGTTAACCGAAATATCATGCGTGCTTTTGTAGCAGTCCGTCAATTGATTGCCAATCCTCCGATTGACCGTGTTTCTGTATTAGAAAATCAAATGAAGGAACTGAAAGAATACATAGAAGAAGTGTTCACCGATTACAATGACATCAACGATGATACCCGGATGCAGTTGGAACTGATAAATCAGACGTTAGCCGAACTTCAAAGTAATGAAAGGATTTCTAATAAACCTCGGCCGAAGATTGGATTTGTGAAATGAAAAACCTGTCGCCTTAGAGTCCCTTGAAGATATTAAGCAGAAAGTGTATGGAGATTTAATAACAAGAAAGATTTTATGAGTAATAATAAGCAGACTATTGTTAATAACGGAATTTTAATTTCTACCACTAAAACAGGTATTGAATTTTGCACGACTATCAAAGAGAGCGTTAAAGACTTTTCTGGGCAAATAGATTATAATATCAAGTTGATAAATTTACTAAAATTTTACACTTCTTTAATCGAAGACGATGAAATAAACATTCCAAATGAGCTACCATTGGAAATGAGAAAATATATAAAAATTATAGATATACATTGTATACTTCTAGAATTTACTATTAATATTTCACTGAGTTTGCAAGGGCTTTATTTTGCAGAAAATAAAAGCGAGCAAATATTCTATGCAAAAAGCATGTATATTGAAATTTATCGGTTTTTGGAACGATATAACAAAGAACTTGGTTCAATAAAATATGCAGCTGAAAAGGCAGAATTAAAAAAGCAATTTATAGAAATGAGACGTTTAGACGAGACTTTTAGAGAAAATCATTACAAAAGGATTAAAGAATATAGAAATAAATTTTATGCTCATTTTGACAACTCTAATAGTTACTGGGATTATAACCAAACCATCGTCGATATTAATGGAGAAAAGGAAGCCAATATTGGCCTAGATTTCCTTAAAGTAATCAAATATATTTCTAGTTTATTCACTTTAATTGTCAAGTATATTACTACAAAAATGCCAAAAGAGATGAACTTGTCGCTAGAGAATTAGAAATCGCTCTTTTACTCAGCTGGTAAATCAAAATAGGTCGTTTTAAGACACTTTTTCTTTCCGGACGGCCAAGGCATAGGAAAAGATACGTTTTTCGCTTAGAAAGGCTAAAAAGATGCAAATTGGGGTTGTTCCCCGACATGCAACGAAAACAGAAGTGGAATCTTATCAACATTCGGGGTAAAAGGTAGTTCGTTTTAGGGAAAAGTAGGGTAGGCACGTACCCGGGTACCCTACCTTACTTTTTCTGTTACCCGAGTTTTTGCCTTACTAGAAAGTTCGGTTCGGTACACTACCGAACTACCGTGCCGCATGGATTAGTAGCAAGTTCGGTACGGTAGGTACTTTTCCCTATAGGGGAAGTACCGTACCGAACTTCTACCGTTACCGAGTTTTGCCTACCGAACTGTCTAACGGAATATTTTCCCTTTTTTATAGTGTCGGAAAAGTCGGATTTTGTAGCGTGCAAAACCACCGCCCCCTACGTCCGCCGTTATGGGAATTCCCATATCGAGCCAACCCTCCTATTTGCCACAATCTCCCTTCCGGCCGGCTCCTCCTTTCTCAGCGAATCACTATCCCAAAGTAAAAGCCAAACAAACGGCCGGGAACATAAAAGCAGGTTTGGGGCTTTCAGTCTTTTTTCTTCGTTTTAAGCGGTTTTTCTCTTTCGTGTGGTACTTTATCGAACAAAGAAAGAAAACATCTTAAAACAATCAGGAATAACCTTATTTGCTTTTGTGTTGGATTACATACAGGCTACTAATGCCTGCAAAGGAAGATATTCCGTTAGAATCCTTTCGGCACGATCTGAAGTAGAGGTCAACACGGAACCAGGGGGATAAGCCTTGCCAATCTCCCCGGCCTATACTGTTTTTCCTCGCGCCCACCGGCTGTTATTGTCGATGGTTACCGAATTTTTGGTCTAGCGGTAATATTTGGTTCCGAGAAAAAGCCTGATCAGCGAACCGACCAGGCTAATTATTTTCCCTTTTTAGGGACTCAAGAAATTCCGGATTTTGGAAATTTGTCAGACTTTGTTTCCGTCCATTCTCATAAGACACGTGCCGTATTATCCTTCACTATTTTCACTTCGCCCCCGACGTTCTTTACAAACACAACCGCATAGTTTGAGGCATGGATTTCGGCCTCCGCTCCGTGCATCAGAATCACGTTATACCGCCCGATCGCATCGAAATGCAGAACGGCCCGCGTGCGGCCGGCCAGGAACACTTTCACCGGGTTGGTCAATTCCGTATCCGTGTCGATGAATATACCCATCCTTTCGGCCGTCTCCCCCTTGAACTGCTGCAATTGTGCCATAGAGGGGAAATTGTTCTTCGTGCAAAACTCCGTACCCTGAGGCGTCAGAAGAAGACGCATCAAGTCTTCCTTGCTTTCGGTACCGTGCAAAAGACGGCATGCACCTAGACGACCCGCCATATCAAAAAATTCTTTGTCCATATATCTACATTTTTACTTTTACACTAATTGTTCCGTCAAGGCATTCCGCTGCTTTTTGGGTTGATTCAGCCGTTTTCTGAGCAGACTCAGAAATCCGGTCAACCATGTCATGAATAAGCCGGGTATTACGCGCTACCTGTTCGCTGTTCCTGTCTATTTTTACGGTCAATTCCCGGATTGCTTTAACATCCGCCCATCCTTCCCGTTGAAGTTCGAAAATGAATCGTAACTGCTCGCGGATAGATTCGACGGCTACCCTCTGGGCACCGGTCTGGCCGGCCAAGAGATCGATACTTTCCTGTGAAGCTTTGGCGAAGGCACCTTTGAGCGTGTTCTCCGAACCATCCAGAAAATCCAGCCCCGAAATCTCTTTGAGACTATCGAACTGAACCTTCGCCCCGTCGATGATCTGGGCGTACATCGCCCGAAGCTCCTCGATCTCAGCCTCGGTCAATTGACCGCCCGATTCGGATAAGGCCGCGAACTTCTTCTGAAACTCCTTCAGCGGGCCCTCCAGATACTTCGTCTTCAAACTGTTCAGAACGGCCGTCTTCATCATTTCCTCGAAACTGCCAGAAAAATCCTTTATACCGGCCTTGCCCGCGCGCAAGCCCTCGACGATCGTATCGGCCAGGGAATCGCCCGAAATACCCAAATCGATCTCCTTGTCCCCCTTCATGTACTTGTCGGCCCAACCGTACTTGGCATCCAGACGCGCCGTCTCGGATTCTATGTAGCTGTCCAGCTCTCGCTGCTCCCATTCGTCTACCACGCCGTCGGAAAGAAAGCCGAGGATCATCTCGCGAATCTTCTTTACCGTCTCGCCCAGCCCCGCGCTTGACTTGATAAGCTCTATCACCGTCTGCTTTATCATGTTTCGCGCCACATCCTTCATCGATTTGGCACGGTCTTCGCCGGCCGTCCATGCCTCGGCATACGCATTAGCGAAATTATCGATCGCAGATTTCAAATCCTCCCCGAAGATGGCGTCTTTGGCTTTTTCCTTGTTGTCGGCCAACGTTTTGTCGATATTTTCGATCTGCTCGTTCCATTCCTTGATACGGTCGTTATCGGTATTCTTCTTTTTTTCTTCCTCGGCAATCTGCTGCTGGATAAGAACCTTCTGCTTTTCCAGCATTTCGTTCTGCTGATCGATCAGGGCAGAGGCGTCCACCGAATAGGCTTTCTCTATCGAATCGCTGAGCTTTTCATACGATTTGTCCAGTTCCTCCACTTGCTCCTGCAAACGCTCGATCTTCCTTTCCTTCTTTTTGTCCCCCCACGCCGCGATGTTCTTTATCACGGAGGTAATCGAAGAAATCGTATCGGCCACGGCACCGGCAATGTTGCCGCTCTTTAGGTTTTCCCATGCGCTATAGGCGTAATTGTCAAACTCCGAAAGCAGGTTCATGAATTCGCCGAACTTGCCGATGGTTGTGTCTATCGACGTGTCCTTGCCCAAGGCTTCATACATTCCCAGGAAGGAATCCGAGATTTGCGACATGGCCTGAATGCCTTGATGCACTCCCTTGATGATGGCGTCAACGATGGCTACCGTATTGCCCGCATTGTTCTTGAAAGACTGCAACGCTTCCCCAGCTTTGGCGAACAAGGAAGAAGCCTTGTTGGATTCCTCACCGGCATCCGCCACGCCCTGGGCGAGTTGTTGAACGCTGGCGGCCGATTCCTTATAGGTTTGGATATTGGCTTCTATCTCTTCCTCCGATAAACCTTGCTCCAACCCTTTGCGCTTTATCAAGGATACGACGTACTCTTCATTCGCATCAGTCAAATCATCCTGCGCGCCGGTAAGCTTCTTTATAAGACTGTTGAAGGCGGATGTGGAATCCTGCAATTCCTCTTCGGCGGCCTTCTTCTTCTCTGCTGCCTTCAATGCCAGTTCTTCCGCCGCGGCGTATTCCTCTTCCAGCTTGGTGCGTTCTTTTATCACATCCGGAATAAGGCCGAAGGCTTCCGCCCAGCCGTTTTTTCGATCGAAGGATTCATCGCGCAACTTCTCCAATGCGTCCATGTACTCCTTCAATTCGTCCGTTTTGAGATTGGTGGCCGCCTCGCTTCGGAACTCTTTCATCTTTTGAATAAGTTCCGTTAAGGCCTGATCGGAAAGACGGTTCAGATTACCGAACACCTCGGAAAAGTCGATGCTTTTTTTGAACGCTTCGAAATCAAGGCCGGCCGCTTCTTCCTTGTGGCGTTTACGGGCTTCGGTGATGGCGGCGTCTACCTCCGCCTTGTTGGCATCGGTACGCTTTTGCGTCAGCGTGGCTATCTCGTCGGTATACTGACGCTCAAGCTCTTCTTTTTGACGGGCATAATCCTTGTACTTGTCAAGAAGAGACCTCAAGCTTTCTTCGGCCTCGGCCTTGTCGATGTTGATCACGTAGCTCTGGTATTGTTCCTCAGACATACCGCCAGTTGTCAGTTGCTCCTGGGCCCACATGCGTTCTTCGTCATAACGCTCCCTAACGGCCGACACGCGTTTCTTTTCCTCGGAGAGAAAAACATCGGTAAGCGCCTTGGTACGCTTGGCGTAATCGTCGAAATATTCCTTGTTGATGCTGGCAACGTCCGTATCGCGCTTGTTTTTCGCTGCACTTTCCCTGCTGCTGAAGGTGGCCATTACCGCGGGGTCTTCCGATCCGCCGGCCTCCTTTACCTTCTTCTGGTACTCGGCGCGCGCTTTCTCGATCACGGAGAGGGTTTCCTTATATTCCTGATCAGCCAGCAACACGCGCTTATCCTTGCCGTCTTTCATGATGGCGATACGATCCGCCTGAAGCTTTAGCTCGCTCTCGAGAATGGAACGGGAAAGTTCCTGCTGGGCCTGTTTCCTTTTATCGCCCTCTTTATCCGAAAGTCCCGTCAAAGCCTGCAACTTCTTTTTGATCTCGTCCCGCTCTTTCTCAGCCTCGGCGATCTCCCCATCCGTAGCTGTCGAATCGGAAGAACGAAGCTTTTTCAGCTTCGCTTCGGCCGCGGCAAGTTCTTTCGTTAAAGTGAGCCTGCGCTGTAGAACGGTTTCTTCCTTCGTATGTTGTCCTTCGGCCTGCTGATTGAGTTGAGCCAACTGAGTAGATTGGGATTGAAGTAAGTCATTGACAACATTCAAACGGGCAATATCCTGCGGCGATGCTACACCGCCTAGAGGATTATACGCCGTATTTTCGGCCGAAACGTAATCTTTACCCGGAGAAAGCAGCTTTTCGAGTTTCTCTTTTTCTTTCTTTAGCGATGCTATATTTTGTTCCAGAGAAACTATTTTTACTTCACGCGGGCTAGTTTCCCAAATCATTTCAGATTTTTCTTTCAGACTAGCGTAAAGTATATCTACCTCGTTAGTAACCATTTCACGCTCTTTTTTTAGCTCCGAAGTCGTTTTGCTAAAAAATTCGCCGTACTTGTGCTGTCCATTTCCGTAATTCTCGGAACGGTAGGATATTTCTTCGTTTAGTTTGTCGCGCCGGGCAGCCAAAGAGACAAAATAGGATTTGTCCGATTGGTAATTACGCTGGGCATCCTGCTCGGCAATTTGTTTTTTATATTGAAGAATATCAGACAATTTCAACGTTTCCAAATCATACTGGGCAAAGATTTTCGGATACATTTCCTGCAAGATTTTCAAAGCCTTGTTCCGCTCTAGGTTAGCCTTCGTTTCATCTTGTACAGTACTAAGCAACTCTTCGGTTTTTACCTTTATATCCTCTGTCAGTTTCTTTTGTTCTTCCCACCTTGCATTTAAATTCTGTTGGGCCTTCTCAGCGGCCGTCGCCTGGGTTGCATAACTGTAAATACCATACCCCAAAGCCGCAATCGCCGCGGCCGCCAAAACATAGGGATTTGTAGCCAAAGCGGCTACGTTTTTTAGCAATGCAGCCGTTTGTACTTTAATCGCATTCGTTAGCAAGTGTGTCGTAGTAATATGCTGGATGGAAGCCAGACGACTAAGCAAAATCGCTTTTGTATGTAGGTTTTGAGCCGCCGCCGATGCAAGTAGCGCACCTTTATAACCGATGAAAGCGCCTGTAACAATAACGATCAGATCGCCCAACGATTTCATTGCGGCTTTGGCATCGCCGTTTGCAAATGCTTCATTTACCGCTTTAGCAACATCGGAGACTTCCTTCAATATCGCCTCTCCCATCGGCCGCAACGCTGCATGGATATTATTAGACAACAGTTTCATCTGGTTATCCACATCTTCCTGCATCTTCCGGAAAGCCGCCTCAGTGGAACCCGCCGACTTCTGCAACTCCCCCAAATCAGAAGCCGCGGCCTTGGCATTCTGGCCGGTCATGCCTAGCACGCCATTTACCGCCTCGATTTCCGGAACCAGCTCACGAAGCTTGGATTCGCTACCATTCGCCCGCGCAGCTACTTCGGCCAGAGCTTCCTGAAACGTACGGCCTTCGAAAGCACCATCGCCTAATACCTTTGATGTTCCGATAATGGCGGCCCTGATCTGTGTCATCGCCTGGGCCGTGGGTGTCCCCTGTTTCGTCAAAGAAGCAACAGCGGCCAGCACCTGATCGATTTCCACGCCGTACGACGCCGCGATGGGTGCAACCTGGGCGATAGACTGCCCAAGCTGCCCGAAATCGGTTTTCCCAAGACGAACGGTAGTAAAGAGTTGATCCGAAATATTCGCCGCCTGATCGGCCGATAGCTTATAGGCGTTCAGGATTGTGGTAATGGCATCCGCGGCCGTAGCCGTATCGGTTAGGCCGCCCACGGCAGATTTTGCCGCCACTTCGAGAATCTGCATACCTGCCGCCCCATCATGGCCGGCCGACACGATTTGATAGAGCGCCTTGGCCGCCTCCGGAGCCGTGACGGGTATCTGTTGCGTGATAGACAGAACCCGGTTCATGAAATCGGCCATGCTCCCCGAAACCTGCGTGGAAATGGTTGCCACCTCGAGCATGTTCTTATGGAACTCTTTTTCGAAATTGTATGCACTTTTCGCCGCGCTGGCAAATGCGGTAGCGGCACTGATACCGATACCGCTGAACACGTCAAAAGACGTGATTTGGCTAGCTATAGCCTTGATAACGCCCATTGCTTCCCGCCGGCCGGCGTATAGGCCGGTATTGTCTACTCCGGTGGCTATGTACAAAGCGCCTTCTCTGTTTCTGATTCCCATAAACTTTTCTATTAAAATATAAATCAGAGGAGTTATGTCCGGGTTAAAATTTTGTTTATCAATAGATTAATGTTTAAAAACGTTTTTTCGTATTTTTCTAATAGCTTGCCGTAATATTGCCGTTCCATCCTGAGGCGATCTTGCGGTAGTCCAATAAAAAGCCCGATCGGATAAACCAACCGGGCTAAATTTGTATACTCCTTTTTTAGGGGTCAAGAAATTCCGGATACCGTGTTAAACGAAATTCCTCATCCTTCCCGTTACATATTCGGAATATTCATAATCGATCGCCTCCGGTTTAACTTTACCCTCTTCTTCGTCGATGGTGAAAAACCGGGCCAGATCATCCGGGTTATTGGTAACCTCCGCTTTCACCATCTGATAGAACCGATCTAGGGCGGCCGCGGTCGCTTTGTGAACTTTGTACAGCTCTTTGGCCTTTTGGGAGGTTGCATAAATGCTGTTCGCTTCCCGAAGAGCCTGAACCGCTTCTTCCGTAATCTCGATATTCCCGGCCTCGTTCACTGAAGGGTATTCCAACAAGTCGTATATCACATATCGATCTACTCGGTCGTTCAACTCTTCTAGAGCTTCTGCCACTAACGAAAGTTGCCGCCGGGCTACTCTGTGCGCCTCATCTTTCAAAAAACGTGAAGGGGTTTCTTTTTCGATTTGCGCCATCAATTCCCTTTGGGCGGGCTGGATACCGGAAGAAAGCAAATCTTTCAACCAGGCGTTCGTGAACGGCCCTATTTGAAGTTTATCGAATGCTTGTTTGACTTTTCCCAACGCGGGAAGAATGATTTCTCTCAGGTTATGCTGGGCGTTGCGTACCGCCGCCTCATCGGTGTAAATCAGGATCGGGCTGTCTTGCTTTTGCTGATTACTGTCTCTTTTAGCCATGTTCATTTTGTTTTTAACGTTCTTTACTCAAGTCTATTACTCCGTTGTTGAGGTATTGGCCGTCGTTCATCAGATAGGCCCACTCTTCGACGGTTCTCTCTTCCGCGCTGCTTTCTACATGCCGCGTAGGCCGCTTTACGTGTTCTTCCGGATCATCATCCATATCCAGAGGGATAACCCCCACCATGCTATGTCCCGTACCATTCATAAAGTCTGTCAGCTCCTGCTGATTCATTTCATCTAAACTCTTTTCCATCAATCAATTTATTTTTAATTATTACTAGGGATACGCCGCTAAGCGTAACCTTTCTTGTTTTCCTGAATAACTCGCATAGTTCCTCTATCCGCCTACTTGACCGTTGGGAAATTTTCTTCACCCTCACAACCTCCCGGGTCAATTTTAAAGTATACAGCAATTCGCAAATGGCGGAGTAAACTACCTTGTAGGCCTGGTATAAGGCTTTTTCATTCTCCCCACCCGGCCAGTCGGCGAATGACGCCCCGGCAAAGAACTTGAACGCAAACACTCTTCTCTCCAGATCGGTCAGTTCCAGCCGGTCGAACACAAAGCGAATCAGCTTCATCTCTCGCAGTACGGCCGCCGCTCTGTCCGGTTCCGATTCGGGTTCGTCGATAATTTCCAACCGGTGCCAGTCTACATTCTCATCGACCGGAAGCGATTTGTATTTGTGCCGGTAGGGGGATGTTACGGACGTGATGTTAAGCTTTATCATTTGCAGTACGAAGAAGTCGAGCTCCCGGTACCGGCCTTTCTTTGCCTTGTACAACCGGTTCAGGTAGTCCGCGTCTTTCTCCAGCAGCATAATCAGCACTTCGTTTAGAACGTCCGTCGCCTCGTCCGGCATACCGGCCAGCGTGCAATGATATTTCGAGTAATCCAGCCACCGGTCATAACGAGCGGTGATGTAGCTGTTGATAATTTCTATGTCCATTTCCCGCAAGAATTATATTTTTACTTGCAAGCTGTTTCTACTTCTCACGGTATGGCTATTCCCGGCTCCCGGCCGGGAAAGCCGTACTAAAATGGCAACTCATTTTCATAATCCGTTATCTTGGTCAGATTCTCGTTATACCGAAATCTGATGTCCCCGGTAGCTCCATCACGTTGTTTAGCAATCCTTATCTCTCCGAATCCTTTCTCGGCTGTCTTGTTATAATACTCTGGCCGGTGAATGAACATCACAATATCGGCATCCTGCTCAATTGCTCCGGATTCCCGTAGGTCAGATAGTAAAGGCATCTTATCTGATCGTTCTTCATTCTTTCGTGATAATTGGGATAGAAGGATGACAGGCACTCCCAGTTCTTTTGCCATGACTTTAGCGGTCCGGCTACATTGGCTCACCTCCTGCTCCCGGTTGTATGCCTTATTTTGTGAGCGCATATCGATCAATTGCAGGTAATCAATCAAGATAAGCCCGCATTTTCCTTTTCGTTGAAGATTTCTAGCCCGAACCTTGATTTGTTGGATGCTGATATTGGGTGTATCCTCTATCGAAATTGGCATTGACGAGATATTATCAACAGCGTTACATAGCCTTGATTCCTCTTCCTCAGAAAGCTGACCGGATTTATACCGATCTGAATCAATATCGCTTTCTGAGAGGATCAAACGATTGACTAGGGACACATTGCCCATCTCCAGCGAAAAAATAGCAACAGGTGTCCCATTCATTGCCGCGCTCTTGGCGAAATGCAGAAGCATGGCAGTTTTGCCCATTGCTGGACGGGCCGCCAAAATAATCAGCTGGCCGGGTTTCCAACCACCGGTAATACGATCCACTTTAGATAATCCGGCTACAATCCCGATATGTTGGCCATATCTGGCTTTTTCTTTCCGCGTTTGATAAGAATCTATACACTGCCTAGCGATAAATGAAATGTCACTGATACGCGAATTATAGGACGTACTTTCGGCGATCTCCTCAACGCTCCTGATAGCTTCCGTTATCGTATCGTCTATATCAAGCGTAGGATCAGCCGCTTTACCTGTAATCTCCATGCCTGCTACAGCCAAACTGCGAGCTAGCCAAAGCTGATGCAAATATTGCGCGTGTTCGACTACATTTGCAGCGGAAGCCATATTTCCGGATAGCATGGACAATGCAAACGGCCCGCCTACCTCATCCAATTCCCCTGACTTCATCAACGACTTGGTTACGGTAATCATATCCGGCTTGATGTTCTCTCCATACAGACCGACGATTGCAGCGTATATCTTTTCCAGGGAGCTATCATAGAACATTTCGGGTTTGAGGATATTGATAACCTCGCTTATCGCGTCACTCTCTACTAGCAAAGCTCCAATTACGGCTTTTTCTGTTTCCGGGTTACTAGGTAACGGACTAGAGATAATTCCTTTCAGTTTCATGGGGCTGATCGTTCACTTGGTTATTATTCGGTAATTCGTCATTCCAGCATTCCTGATTGAGGAACGTTTCAAAGTTTTTGCGATATTGCTTATCGGGAGTAGCCTCCACATAGGCCGGAATATAGGCTAAGGCTTTCTCTTTAGCCGCAACGGCTAATTTAGCCCATTTTCTTTCACTCGTTTTCTTATTCCCTTTTTTGCCGTATAGAGACCAAATATTTTCGAACGATAACGCAGTCGGTGAATCGGTAGATTCGCCATTATTATTATTTATATTCTTATCCTTATCCTTATTAGCTTGTACTTCGGTTGAACTTTGGTTAACTTTCGGTTGATTCTTGGTTGAACTTTGGTTAACTTTCGGTTGTACTTTGGTTGTACTTTTTGAGAAACGATTGTTTTTATTTCCTTTCGGAGCACCACCATTACACCCATTACGCCAGCGTTGGACATTAGCATCAAGAATAGGGCGGATCAACTTAAACAAAGCTTTCGGAAATCCTGTTAATTCGGGTTCTTTCAAATCAAGGCTGTAGTCGGATATAGCCTCATACATTATCAGCTTATCAGCATCCGATAGATCGTTCATACAATCCTTGAAAGATCGATAAAAAATAAAAGAATCTCTATTCATCGCTTCCCCCTCCTCACATTAAAATATTCATTTAACAGTCCATCGTGAACGATCTGGAATAGCTTCTCAGGAAGACGCAGAGGGCTATTTCCGGCCCTCTCTTTTGGGTTAGACGTCCGCAATATCCGTATCCTAATTTCCTCATCCGGGAGACGTTTTATGCTACTATCTCCCTGAATGAAGAAATTAAACGTGAGTTGGATTGCTTTTGACTGAGGATTCCTTTTCTTTAGAAGATATTTTTTTTTCATAATCACCCCCTATTTTATTTGTGCAGAATCCTATCAATATCCGATTGCTTGTATAGTCTTTTTCCTCCAACTTCGATAGGGACGAGATAGCCGGTTTTACTCCATCTCCACAAGGTTGATTTATCCACACGCAGCAATTTACTTGCCTCGGCGGGAGATACATAATTTTCGGTTTTCCGAGTTTGGCATGTAGCCTCCCATTCTTCTTTTGCTTCTTTAATGGCTGCCCGAAAACACCCTATCAAATCATTTGCTCCAATTGTAATAGACACGTTCGGAGTCGTCTGAATTAGTTCCTGAATATTCATAGCTTATATCTTTTTGTTCTTGTCTCTACCGGTAGGCGGCCGCAGCTCCGGTAGGGTGACATTACAAAATTACATATAGAACTGTGGGGGGTGAAGGGGGTAAACACCATTATCTACAATACAAAAAACGCATCAATATTATTATATATCAATGCGTTATATTATTTAACATTTGAAGATATGGGGTATATATGGGGGGTAGATCTTATTTTATTGCTTTAATAGCCTTTTTCCAGTCTTCGGGGACATTTTTTTTTGTACACACAGCAGGTTCTATTTCTATACTATTTGCTGCTTTTTTATACCACTCTGTACTATGTACATGGTTTTTTATGACCGATATAAGATATGCCAGTTTGTTTTTTCTAATATTCTCGGATTTATAAATAATAGAAAAATTTGCTTGAGAAACAGCATTTACAAAAGTGGCAAAATCAATATCGAAAACATCTTTATTGCAAAAATTGTATAACTGAGATATTTTTTCCACATCATATTTGTATATATCCTTATTACCCTCACCCTCTGGAATGCAGGCAAATTCTAAAATAAAACGAACCCTTCTATCATAAGTATCGAAAAGATAACAAAAACTATGTAACCGATAACCAGACGGATGTGAATCTAAAGCGAGTATATCAAATCTAAAATCTTTATACCTTTCATAAAGCTGTTGTATAATTTTAGCGCCTTTTATCATCTTTTCATCATTTAATATTTCTCCTAAATAATCATATCCATCCATTACAGGCACTCCATTCAACAAGGGGTCTACATAGTGCAAGGCTGCATTTACTAGATCACAATCCTCCGTGGTCAAAATATTTAGTGTTGGATAATACTCTATATCAGGATCATTCTTGTTTTTTAATATCTTTTCGATGATTTGCAACTGAGCATCTAAATATGGATTTTCTTTTTTTATGACTTCTGACATATTGTCTAAAGCTAATATATCAAAAAAATCCAAACCAGACAATCTTTTATTTTCTAGCTGCTTAATCCAATCTTTTGTTTCTTTTTTAAATTTTAATATTTCTTCTTTTTCGAAGTTTGTTTTGCGATAAATATATTTATACATATCTTCATATGTGGCCTTTTGAAAACATACATAATTAAGAAATTCGTTAACGCTCAAACTGATTACTTCCATATCACTCTATCATTTTAACAAGTTCCGTTTTAATTTCATCGTCAATCTCCCTATATCTGGCAAAAGCTTTGCTTCCTTCCTTGTGACCGGAAAGAGAGCCAACCAGGTTAGGATCTTTCACCTTTTTATAAAGATTCCCGATAAATGTGCGTCTAGCAAGATGGCTGCTAGCGACTTCGTTTATCGGCCTTTTTTCTTCCTTTCCCGTCGTAGGGTTAAGTACCGTTACGATGCGGGTAATTTTACACGCGGCAAATACTTCCTTTATCGCATCGTTGTATTTTTGAGCAGAGATAAAAGGAAACAAACGTCCTTTTTTATCCACACCCTGATATTTTTCTACCAGCTTGATGGCCCGATCGTTCAAAGGGACACGCACCACGGTAGGGCGTTCATCCATCGTTTTATGTGGGATATATTCCACGGCCCCGTTTATGATATTTTCCTTTGTCATTTCCAGCAAATCAGATACCCGACACCCGATTAGGCATTGGAAAATAAAAATGTCTCTCTGGGCCTCTAAGTGAGACTTATCGGATAAATCAAAATCAGCGATTTGATTGCGTTCGTCAATAGTGATATAGTAAGGTGTACCATATTTTTCAGAGGTAACGCCTTCATATCCGACAAACGGTTTATTTTCGGTCTTGCCCTGTTCGTTACACCAGTTGAAGAAAGCACGTAATTTGTTAAACAAAGCACATATAGTATTACTTCCTCTTTTTTGAGGCTGCCTACTTCCCGGCACGGCCTGATATATTTCTGGATATTCATTAAAAAGTAGATATTCATTTCTAAGGAATGATTCTATATCGGTGATCATATCTGCATCTATGGTATCAATATCCAACCGGAAAGGTTCACTCCCTCCCTTCTGTTTTTTACTTTTTACCCCCTCCTCGTTAACTATTTGGCGCAATAGTTCGTAACGTCTTAGGGCGCGAATCAATACATGGAAATTATTTTCCCGCACCTCGGATAATTTACGTTTTTGTAAAAACTCTTCCATCAGCGAGAAAAAGCCGCCATCTGTAGTTTTGTACTTTTCCGGGTGCAGCCTTTCATCTACCAAACGTTCCAGCATATCGCTAGTAAGTTGCATTTCTTTGTTTGCCTCGTATGTTTCCAAAAGAAGTTGTTTGCGAGTATTTACGGCCTTATTGAATGCGTTTTTATCACCGGTATAGATCGCCCTCGCCTTAATACAATCGTTCTTTGTGTCCCATATGTCAACATTTACCCGCATCTCACTATTGTAGAATAACTGTACATCCCGGCCGTCACTGATACGGAACCGAATGTTTGCCTCCGCATTCTTCCTTGTTGTCCTTACTATCGCTTTTACCGTTGCCATAATTTGAAATCGTTGGTTGTGCAAATGTACGTTTTTTGCACAACATTTGCACAACATCTCTGCAATTTTGCACAACGAAATAAAATTATATGCACAACAACAACAGTACATAAAAGCTGAAAATAAGAAATTTACCAAAGAATACGACTTTACCGGACTGTGTTTAAAATATTCCCGCTTCGAGTACACACATTCGAAACAAATTTGCGGAAGTAGCTCAGTTGGTAGAGCATAACCTTGCCAAGGTTAGGGTCGCGGGTTCGAGTCCCGTCTTCCGCTCGCTTCCGAAAGGCCTCGGTATTTTTCGAAATATCGGGGCTTTTT
>DBFWLD010000054.1:0-11769 GCA_048465615.1 Tannerellaceae bacterium | reverse complement strand
AAGGGAGAGTTGTTTGATTATTTTCATGCTTGTATTTCGTTTAAAATGTTATCCGGTTAGCCACCGGACGGGCTTGGATTTTCCTGGGGGCAGGCTCCGTCCCCAGGCCGTCCCGGCGTTTTGCCGGCGGGCAGGGCCCGGGGAGAGCTGGAGTCTGCCCGGAGGCTAGTTTTTCTTGCGGAAGATAATCGTTTTATCGCCTCCGCCTGTCACCGTATTGGTGAAGGTCATCGTAATATCGGCCGTTTGGGTATCGTCGCCTACACGCAACTTATAGGCTACGTCGGTATCGGCCGTCAGATCGTTTCCGCCGGTATTGTCGGCATGGAGTTTAAGCATATAATCGTTTCCGAATACCGAAGTGTCGGTGGTTGCGCCGCCCGGGGCGTTGACGGTAAAGGTGAAGTTGTTCAGGTTCGCCAGATCCACGGTATAGACAATATTATCGCCTTCGGTGGAAGCTACCACATATCCGCCGTTATCGTCGGTCAGGGTCACGTCGATGGCCGGGTCGATCCAGGTAATGGTAAGCGTAGCTACCCGGTCGGTCGACGTATTGTCGGCATAAGCCCCGTCGTTATGCGCCCTGAGCACGGTCGTAGCGGCAGAGATGCTAGCCGCATCGTCGGCCGTAGCGATGCTGATCTGGTATTCTCCGTCCGTGAGTTCGGTAACGGTCAGTCCGGTAGCCGCTTCGAAGGAAGCTGCTTCCGTGCAGGTCATCTTCACGGTGATCCGGCTGCCTACGGCCTTGTACATCGAGATGGTGGCCGCTGTGGCGTCGGTAAAGTCGGCTGTCAATCCTTGGTTGAAGTCGCTCCACGAGGCCGTCGTGGTGCCGGCGGCAAACTTGGGCTTGCTGTAATCCTTATGCAGGGTAAGGGTCAGACCCGGAGCCGCAGAGAGCGTTTCTGCCAATGCGTTGGTAAATACCAGGTCGAAGTCGGCGGTAGCCGTCGGGGTGGAAACAGCCGCGAGGGTATACTGAGCGTAGCGTTGTCCGTCGGCGTCGGCCCAGGCGTGGTCTTCGGTAATGGTCAACCAGGGGCAGGAAAGGCTGCCGGCGGTCAGACCAACCGGAGCATTCACCTTAAAGCTATAGCCTGTGACGAGAGCATCCAGATCGATATTAAGCGTGCCTGTGGTTACGAACGGAGTTTCCGTGCCGGCCGTATAGGTTACGGCTGCATTGGCGGCTACCTGTTCGAAGGAAAGACTCGGATCGAGGGCCGTCAGTGTAAGCGTCGTCTTCTTGGTGGCGTCGGCAGCATTGGCGAACTCGATCGTTCCGCCGGCGGCTGTCGTGGCGTTTACGGCTACCTTGCAGGTGTATACATAGTCTTCACCGGCTTTCTTTTCTATCGTCACGTCGTATCCGGCGAGCGCAGCGGCCGTTACGCCTTCGATGGAAGTAACCTCGAAAGTAACGTAGCTTCCCACTACTTTATACAGACTTGCTGTAGGTTCTTTGCCGTCTGTTCCGGCATTGCTTACATTGCCTGTGGTGTTTCCGTCAGCCGTTACGGCAAATACCGGCACAGCCTTAGGCCCGTAGAAGTTGATTGTCGTCCACAGGGCCGGATCGAAGGAGGCGGCTTCGTTGATGAAGTTCACGGCCACGGGTTGCTTTCCGGTGGCATCGGTAGCGGTCAGTTGGAAGGTGGTATACCAAACGCCGTCTTTCTGTTCATAGCTGGGCGAACCGATGGTCAGCCAGGCGGCTTCTCCGGCCTTGGTTACGGCGCCCGTTTCGGCCCGTACCTTGCCGGTAGCGGCTACGGTCATGTTGAAGGACTTGCCGTCTACCACTTCAAAGTCGGTCTTCGAATCCTGTCCTTCGGCATCTTTCAGGGCGATAGGCAGGTCGTCAGCCGTTCCTCCGGTTGCAGGCGCGAAAGTTTGCGCGGCATCCACTACCGGGGCGTCGTTGTCGGGTTTGATGATGATACCGCCGCCCGAAGTCCAGTCTACCACTTCGAAGGTACCGTATACGTTCGATTGCGTCACGTCGGTGATGCGCAGCTTGTAGCGGTTGTTGGCCTGGATGGGAATATATTCCGAGGTGGTTCCGTCGGCCGCCGTCTTGACGATGGGAATCAGGTAAGATACCGGCACTTCCTGGTTCGATACCGGGCTTTTGTAGGTACCTTCTATCGAGAGATAACTTTCATCCTTTCCGTTGCCGGGATAAACATAGAAGGCGCTTTCGGTAAGGCCTATGTTGGCTCCGGGCAGCTTGTCGAATTCCACCGGCGCGTAAGCCATCAGGTTGGCCGTTTTGTCTGCCTCGGTAGTGAGCTCGGCCGGCTGTTTGCCCTGCAGGGCGTCCCAGAGGGCACCGGTCTTGCGTGCCGAAGAGATGGAAAGCTTCTGGATGGTAAGCTGCGATTTGCTGGTGGTGTTGTCGATGTCGAAACGGGCCACGACGCGTTTAAGGTCGATGTTTACCTTCGAAACGTTGCCGCTGATCTTGGTTTCTCCCTTTCCGGTCATCAGAAGGGGCGTTTTGATCACGTCCGTCTTGCCCGCCGTTTCGTCGTTGACAAGCTTTAAGGTGTAGGATTTCAGGAAGTCGGTTTCCGTCGTGGCGGCTGCGGCATTGGTAATCGCGCCGTCGGCATCGGTAGCCACGCGGGTAAGGGCAGCCAGCATTTCGGTGTCGCCGTCTTGCTGATAGAACTTGCCGTCGGTGATGTTCAGGGCATCTGTCCCGTCGTTGGTTCCGTTGTTGGCCACGCAGTAGAGGCGTACATAGGGCAGCCCCTTGATTTCCCCCGGATAGATGGAAGCTTTCCATCCTGTTCCGGCATCCTGTTTCTTAAACTGCGTCTTGGGATTGCCGTCGGCGTCGACGTCGGTATCGCTATAGGCGGTTCCTTCCTTCCATGTTTCCATGTAGTAGTAGGGCCCTGTGGCCGTAGCCGCGGCAAAGAGATAGACATCGAGTTTGTCGATCTGGTTTTCACTTTCGGAAGCGATGGCGGCCTTGGTATAGACCTCGCTTTCTCCGCTTCCGCTAAAAGCGATCTGGATTTCACTTCGTGCGCCTTGGCCGCCGGGGATGGTACCTCCGCCGTCAATCTCGTCGCTCGAACATCCCGCTCCCAGTCCGGCGAAGGCCAGGAGCAACATAATGTTTTTAAAGTTCATTTGTTTAAAATTTAAATTAGACATATACGATTATAGTTCACATACATTTTTACTTTTCTCATCTCAGAATCTTCTCAGAATAAAGAGCGGCCTGTAAATACTTGCACACACCGCACCGAGAAGGCATTGACCCGATTGTTAGTGTTCACATTCGCCGTTGAACCATTGAAGTTCACGTTCCAAACGTTCGTACCACTGGGCGAGGAAGACCAATAGTTGCCGTTCGTCCCCTGATTGTTGGAATCGCCATTGCCATTCCGGTTGCCAGCGGCCGGCAAAATAAAAACGTCCCTTCCTTAATTGGCAAAATGGATATAACGTATGTATGAAACATCCCGCCAATCGAAACAAATAACTAATGAAAACCGGGGTATAAGTTCCGTTTTCCCGGACTTTTACTTCATCAGTAGGCCGTTTTGAATTTACACGTCACACTACCGGAAACCGTAGCTTCCGGAACTCCGGACATTGACCGCTCTTTTTCTTTCTTCTTAATTATAAACTTGTTCATTTCCCCGTTGAAGTATCCGTACCGGAACACAAACGGATACCTTTCAATCACCTCTTTTTTCCGGTTCAGACTGTTGAAATGATGTGTCATTCCCAGATAGGAGTTGATCGAAGAACGGAAATCTCTTACCCTTTCTTCCGGGACCTCCCCATCCCCGCCCAATTCGCGCATCCACGTTTCCAGGCAGTTGCCGAATTGTTTGAAGGTGCGATTGCCCAGGTAAATCCGATAAGGCTTTACCACGCTTCCCAGAAAAGGAACGCCTTGCCAACAATCCAGCAACATGATTTTATTGGGATGTATGGTCGCTCCCCGGGTCGTCCATAAATAATTCTTTAGGATAGGAACCAGCGAAAGCAAATACTTCCGGTCGGCATGCACCAAATAAAAATCGTCTACATACCGCCCATAATGCTTGATTCCCAGCGATCGTTTCACATAATTGTCGAATTCATTCAAATAAATGTTGCTGAAAAGCTGCGAAGTAAGGTTACCGATCGGCAAGCCGCAGCCCGGCGGCGAGAAGAACAGGCTTTTCGAAGGCGGCAAACCTTCCCATTCCGCCACTTCGCCTTTCCGGATGCAGTTCTTTACCGGATTGTTGAAAACGATAAGGGGAAGCAAATACATCGCAACCTCGTATTCCGGCGTATCGCGCCAGCGCACACCTTCGGCATTTTTCTTATTTCCTTTTTTCAGCATCACACTTTGGATGTAATCGAATAAAATCTGTCGGTCGATATTCATGAAATACCCGCGCAAATCGAGTTTGAGGATGTAACAAGGCTTCCGGTAATTGTCCGAACACGACCGGATATGACCGGCCAGACGGTTGATACCGAAAAGCGTCCCTTTCCCTTCGCGGCATGAATAACAATCGACGATGAACATCTTGTCGAACACCGGATTGATGTAGTTGTACAGCAAATGGTGAATCACCCGATCGCGGAAATTGGCGGCAAACACTTCCCTTTTTACCGGGTTGAGAATCATGAAGCAAATGCTTCGGCCTACGGCATAACGCCGCTCTTGCACCTCGCGATAAAGCGAGATCAGATTCTCTTCCAGATTAAACTCGAAATGAAGCTGGTTGTACGTATTCCGCTTGTTGCGGCGGGCATCGTAATAAGCTGTAAAAACATCTTCCAAAAGTGCCATGACGTGCTCGACAATTACTATTATTTCATACTCGATTTATGCCAGGCCGTTAGCTGTTTGGATATACTTTCAATCCGTTCGGCTACGGCGGCATACTGTTTCACATTGATCTGTTTCAGATCCGAGAGCAGGCGAAATTGCAATTTGGCTACGACCACATGGCCCCGTGCCTCCTCCAGAATCGCCGTTTTCTGTGCCGATGCGTTCGCCTTGTAAATGCAAACCAGTAAGGCAACCAATTCATTTTTGATATTCTCGCCCAACGTATAGCGGTAATCCCGCTGGAAATTCCGGTTGAGTTTGAACAAGAGCAACAACAAATCGTAGGTAGCCTTATACACCGGCAGGTTATCATATATCATGAGCGCAACTCCTTTTGAAGTTCGGAAATAAACATCATGCACTGCAAAGGAGAAGCGTTCTCCACCTGAAAAGCCGCCAGTTTCAGCAACACCGCCCGATCGTTCGGATGCCCGACATCCGAGCCGGCTGCCGCAGGCGTCGACACAGGCGTTAGGGCCGGTCGCTCTGCCGTAACCGTCGAGCCATGTCGGGGCAATCCCTCTTTCCAATTTTCAAATTCTTCCTCTCCGGCCGGTTCGGTTGTGCGAATAATCCATTTTTTCTCGTCCGCCTGTTCAGCCGTTTTCCCCCGAAGCAGTTCAGGGAGCACACTATCGGGAAAACCGAGCGATACAATATCGCGTGCTAACCCTTTCATCCATTTTTTCTGCGGATGATAAGCGCGCACGGTATGTATGAATTTATAGGCCGAGTACTCGTAGGCTTTCCAAAACAGACCTTCCCTGTGCAGATAAATATCCGGACTTCCGGGAGCTTCCAGCATGAGTATGTCCGATAGTTTCATAAAAGGGCGTTTTTTCAAAATTTTTTTAACCACCTTCGGTGGGTTTGACCCACGGGCCTTAAAGCCCGTGGGAAAAAATAAATCAAATCAATCAAAGAATCGAATGCGGAAGGCAATTCGCCTTCCTTTATTCTTGCACACACCGCACCGAGAAGGCATCGACCCGACCGCTAGTGCTCACACTCGCCGTAGAACCATTGACGCGCACGTACCAAACGTCCGTACCACTGGGCGAGGAAGACCAATAGCCGCCGTGCGTCCCCTGACCGTAGGAATCGCCATTGCCATTCCGGGAGCCAGCGGCCGGCAAAACCAACTGGAGGCCATCGTTCTCGCCGTTGATTTTGAGGATGGGGCTATTCCATGTGCCCGAACCCCATTTGCTTAGCTCGTCTTTGGTAGGAACACGCCAACCGGCAGGACAAGGATCTTTGGCCGTTTTAGGTTTACTCCATAAATTGTCGTTTTGTACCTTCAGCCAATCCCATCTGTCACCCGAGGTGGAAGTGATGAATTCAGCATTTGAATCTGCATCTACCGGACCGGTTATTTTACTGCCTCCGTGGAAAGTAGCCACGTTACGGCCCCATTGATATAACTTGCCGGTGCCGGCTACGTTGGTAGCATCCGTAGCGATCTGAGTAGCTCCCAAGTTCAGAGGCGCAAACCAGGAACCGCCTTTCTTTACAGCCGAATAATAAGCGTTGTCGGTGCGACCGCTGGGATAAGGAACATTCGAGGCTCCTCGCCAAAGCGTCATTTTCTTCAATTCGGTGGTAGATTGTTTAACGGTGATCGTTCCCTTATGCAACTGATAAGCGGCATCGGTTCCGCTGGAAGCGGGCACGACGATTTCATAGGTGAACTTTTTCCGGTTTTCGGCATACCCGGTTGTTTTAGGAGCCGAGGGCTGGGGCAGCCAGGAAGTGTTGGTGCCGTAACCGCTTTCATAACCCGTTTCTACCGTCGGAGTAGCAAACATGCTATAGGCGGTAATGGTAAGCGTTTTGCCGGTAGTTTTTACGCGATATTCCGTTTTGGGGTTGATGCCGTTGGCATAGACTTCATCTTGGTTGATGCTTTCTTCCACCCAGCCCTCGTCGGTAAAGCTTACCGTGACGGTCGTTTTTTTATCGGGGTTGATGGTGCTGGCCAGGGTAATTGTCTGGTCGGTCGGCAACGAAGTGGGGAAATTGGTCTTGTCGTCGCCCGGTACGAGGCTTACCTTGTAACTGAAACTGTCGTCGGTGGTGCTGGTGGTTTCGTAAGTGAGCCACTCGGGACTTTCCTCGGCAACGATGGTGCTGCCGCCAAAGCAATTGCCGGTGATTTGGATGGTGGGAACGGCTTTGTCGGTTTTTGCTTCCAAAGTCATGGTAGCAGCCGAAGTCAGTTCGGGTTCTACGAAATCGGGGGTAACGGTAAAGACGTAATCTTCGCCTCCGCCTACGGTTTTATTTTTGAGAGTGATGGTAGCGGGTTTCGCGTTCAGCAACTTATCTTTCACCAAGTAGAAAGTAATGGTGTTGGGTACGGTGCCTGCCTTGGTAACTACCGCTTCGCCGTCGTGGCGTAACCAGGCGGGGCCATCGGCAAAATTCATATCGATCTGAATACCTTCCAGCGAAGTGGAAGTAAACTTAAAGGTATTATTTTTGGCAATGCGCATGCTTACATTGGCAGGCGTTGCGCTGGCGGCCGGTGTGAAGCTGTTGTTACTGTCGCCACCCAGATCGGAAAAGTCGGGCGTAATGTCGGGTACTAACAGATTGACGGTCACTTCCAAGGTTTTGTCGGGGTATTTGGTGTTTTTGAATATAATCGTACCCTTATCGTCGGTGGGAGTAGCCGCTATGTCGTTGAGCGTAAACGAGTAGAGCGATTCGCCGCTGTTTTCGGACAGCAATTGAGGCGTGAGCCACGCAGGGCAATCGCCCATCTCGACGCCGGCCGAGCAGAAGAGCTTGATGCGCAGGTTGCTGTCGGTCAGTCGGTATACGCCGGCTTCGAGGGTTTCAGGGTCGAAGGTGTTGTGGTTGTTCTTGCCGTCTTGGATGGTAGTCATGGCCCGAGGCGGTTCGAGGGCGTCTACAAAGAGCACGGTTTCTTCGCCGTTGGTCAGGTTGGTAAAGCGTACGATGGCACGCGGGTAGCGGTTTTTCGTATAACCGTCTTTCAGGGCGAAGGTGTATTTATATCCGTCGGCCGGGGCGTCTCCTGCTTCGGCTTTCGTCATCGGCGCGCTGGCGGAAGCTACCGGCTGCGTGATTTCCAGCCAATCGTATTCTTGGGCCGAAAGTCCTCCGGCGTAAGTCTTGGTGATGGCCGGCAGCATGGGAGATGTTTTTTCCATTACCATATCGAAGGTGGTACCGGCATTAAGCGACATGGTAACGATATGGTTGTCGGCATCATACTGTGTTTCGGTATCGCCGTCGGGTACCGTTACTTCCATCTTGCCGGTGTCGTTGCCCGGCGTATAATCGTCGATCGTGCCGTTGTCGGCCCAGTCGGCTACATTGAGCGTGAAGTCGAGATGGTAGGCATCGGCAGCCGTAATAGCCAGCGTGTAGCGATGGTTGTTGTTGATTTCCAGGTAGGAACCGTCGCCCGAAGCGGAAGAAGTACGGAAAGGCACCTGATAGGTTACTTCTTTGGATTCGGTCTTGTTCACCTGGTAAGTACCTTTCAGAATCAGATAGGCTTCGTCTTCCTTGGGGCTGGGGTAGCTATAGAAAGCTCCTGTTTGTATGCCCAGGTTGGCGTTTTCTCCGTCGAAAGCACGCTGGGGACAGGTGATCAGCTCGCCGTCTTGAGCCGTGGGCGTGTCGCCGTACACACGGATAGGGAAGAAAGTGGCTCCTCTTCTGGCCTTGCCCATCGATATGGCTTCAATGGTGAACTTGGATGTTTCGGCATTGTTGATAATGTCGAACCTGGCCGCTAGTCGAGTAAGCTTGAAACTGGCTTGCAGGCGTGCCGAACTTTCGAAATCGGTCAGGTCGAGCGGGGTAATATAGGCTCCGCTCATGGCCAGAGGCGTGGTAAGCACGTCGGTAGGTTCGGTAGCGACAAGCAGAGGCGTATGGTAGGAGATGAATACGCTCTCTTTAGGTTGTCCTTCGGTTTGTACGCCTTTTCCGTCTTCTGTAAAGACGAGGGGGCTGAAAGAGGCATCGGCCACTTGGTTGCCGTCGGGGCCGATCAGGCTTGTCGTATTGGCAATGCAATACAACTTGACGAACAAGCCTTTTTTGAGTTTCAAAAGCCCGGTGGTTTCTTTGGTATCGCCTCCTGCTGCCGTCAGTTTAAGCTGGGTGGCTCCGGCGGGCAAAGAGGCGTTGGCCTCGGAACGGTACGCAAATCGCTCCTGGAAGGTGTAGTCGCCGTTTTCGGTAGACGAACCGAATACATACACGTCGAGCGAAGAGATGACGTTCTCGTCGGCCGTGGCGATGGGCGTGTCGGCCTTCGTGGCGACCCCGGGAGCTTCGCCGCTCTTAGTGGTGGGCGTGCTTCGCAACGCCAAATCGTTTTTTAGGATAAGCGTGACTTCCTGCCGGTTGTCGTCGTTATCCGTACCGCCGCCCCCGATGGGACGGTCGACTTCTTGCTCCGTCTCGCTGGTACACCCTGCCAGGAGGGCGGCCAGGAGGAAGCTGGTTAATGTAGATGAAATTTTCATGTTACGATACTTTATAATTTATAAATGTTCGATTTGTAACTCTTCTTGTTTTTTGTTTTTCCTGTCTTTCTATTTTTCCATGGGCTTTATCTCCTTTTATTTTTTTCGTGTTCGGTCTATTTTTTTATCCTTTTCCCTATGTTTGGCCGGTCTGTGTTGGTGGACCGGCCCGATCGGCTTATCCGATAGTTCCTCCCTCGTCCCAGTCGGCCGCCGTGGCTTGGGTGACGACGATGCGGTCTTCGTAAATCGTGACCAACAGGTCGAACTCCTGCTCCATGTTCCGGTCCATATCCATCGGCAGTTTGGCGAAGAAGGTATTCAAATCCAGGTCGCGGACGATTTGCTCGCCATTACACCATAGGCTCCAAAGCTCGTGCGTAGCAGCCAGGTAGCGGAAGGTGACGAACTCCCCGATAACTTCCTCGTCGTAGTTCATTGCCGCCCGCGTTTCGTGGTAGGTGGCTTTGCCGTTGATGCGGGGAAGGTAATAGGTGCCGTCGCCGGCCGGGGTGGTATTCTCCAATCCGGGGGTAAAGCCGTATATGGAAGGGATGCCTTTGAGCCGCATCCGGTATACACCGTCCAGGGGCGGCACTTCATCGGTCATCCACCGCACCGTTACCGATAGGGCGGCGTGGGCATGCGAGAGATAGACGCGCCGGTTCAGGCCGAACCCTTTTTTTATCTTTAGCGTGGCCGAACCGTAATAAAGCCGGCCGGTATTGCCCCGGTAGCCGGGAGGCACGCCGCCAGTGACGGCGCTGACCGTCATTTCTTCAAAGAGCTGTTCGCCGCCCGGGCCGTCGACCACCGGCGTTGCGTCGCTTTCGTTGAGGTTGCCCCAGAGCACGAGGGTGTATTCGCCTTCGGCCAGGTCGCCGCTCCATCCCGTTACGCTGTCGCCTTTAAGCACATCGGTGGCCATTAGCTTGCCGCTGCTGTCGAAAAGGTATTGGCGGATATTATCGACATATACGGGTAGCACGTTTTCCACGTTGCTGCCCGCGTACCAGTATTCCAGTCGTACGTTGTAGGGACAAACCGCAGGTTCGTCGCCGAACGAGCAGGCTGCCAAAAGGCAGGCCAGATAGCCGCCTAAACATATTGCCAGTATTTTCCTTCCCTTCGTATTCATCTTTTTTAGTTCGTGCCTGCCATCCTTTCTGCTATTTCCAAGTTACGCCGTGCCTTTCGCGGTTCCACGCCGACGGCCTTTCGGAACCAGACGGCGGCCCCTGACGGGTCGCCTTCCATCAGCGTCAGGACGCCCAGGTTATTCCAGGCTCTGGGGTCGGCCTCGGCCTTGCTGAGGTAGTTCCAGGCCGATTGCAGATCGCCGGTAAGCATTACGGCCGCGGCCGCGTTGACATTGGCTACCACATCGTCGGGAAAATGAAAGGCGGCTATTTCGTACACTTCGCGATACTGATCGGTTCCGGGGCGGTAGTAGCGGGCCACGTCGTACATCTCGCCCAGGCTCAACAAATCGGGATGGGTATAAATCATTTCGCCCGCCTCTTCGGCACCGAGGGAACGGATATGGTATTCCACCACCACTTCGATGCGACGAAGGCGGGGGAAATAGGAGCGGAGCATTTCTTTATAAGGTACGCCGCCTTGCAGATCCATCAGGTGCTTTTCGCGTCCGTTGAAGATGCCGTAGCGGCCTATCAGGCTAAGCACGGCCTTTTCGTAGGGCGGCCGGCTTTGCCGCAAGAGGTCTTTAAGCCCTTCCCAGTCTTCGGCTACCGAGGAAATATCGAACAGGCCCGCAGGCAGTCCGTAGGCATCGCGCACGTATCCGGCAAAGAGGCGGGAACGATTGGCGGCGAGTTGTTCGTTTACCTTGTAGTCGCCGTCGGGAGATGCGTAGCCTCGGATGCGGATGCGCCCGATGTCGGCATAGCCCTCGGAGACAAGGGGTTGAAGGATGGCGTCTATCTTGTTGATCTCGGCGCGGTTGTTCTTGTAGTCGGGATAGATGTCGTCTTTTCCCAAGGGGTAATCGAAGTAGAGAGTAGCACTTTCGGTACGGCTTTTGTTTTTCAGCCGATTGTCGGGCTTTAGGAAGTTTACCATCGAGAGGTAGGTGGCCAGGTCGGCTTCCGAGACGACGATAGAGGGGAGCGTGCGGACAGTAACCGCCCGGGGCGCAGGAACAGACGCTACCGGACTAGTGTTTGTTATTAAAGGTGTTACGGCCGGCGCAATCTGGGGCAAGGCCGCGGCCGGCACTTCGCCGAGCGTCAGCCGTCGGGTAAGGGTATCGATGCCGAGCAGTTGCAGGTCGCAACAATCTTTTATCTCTTGTTTGAGCAGCAGCATCGCTCCTTGCATCCACGAGGCATAGGGCAAGGACACCCGGTATTTCACTTTCCGGGAGCCGGCATTCCG
>DBFWLD010000053.1:0-20416 GCA_048465615.1 Tannerellaceae bacterium | reverse complement strand
TCTATCTTTCACTGGCATGATCGGTTCACTCTCGGCTTCCCTTTCATTTATGCTACAAATCTATTGTTTCTTTTTTATCTTTCCTATTACGATGTAAATCTAAGGCCGGCATGAAATTTTTATTTCTTGCTTATGTAATTCGAATTGCATGCCGATCTTTTTTTGCGCAGGAGAAAAAAAATACAATAACCCCCTCCCCCCTGTTTTTTCCTTTTTTCAGGTTTTATCCTTCACTTTTCGCCCCGGGCCGGCAGAGACTGATCCGCGCCGGGCCCAGAGGCGGCTATCCATTGAAAAAGCGGCCGATTGATTTTGTTAGAATCAATCGGCCGCTTTCCTGTTCTCCTACTCTGTCCGCTCCCCCCGGAACGGGAGTCTCTCTGCTGCCGGCTCTCGGGCAGCAGAAAGATTCTATGCTATTCTGCCGGCTCTTGGGAAGGTTCTTCCGAAGGAGTGCCCAACACACTGATCACTTTCCCGTCTACCGGATGCAGATACCAATCCGGCAGGCCGTTTTCTTTCATCCAGGCGCCGAAACCCGAGTAAGCCGTGCTGATGGGCGTGCCTTCCTTGGGGAAGCTGGCGAAATTCAGTTGCGGGATACGCAGCCCCCACATCCAACCGTCGTCGGTAGTGGTATAAAACTCGGTACTCTGGCTGTTTGTAGCCGCCTTATCGGTTCCGCGGAAGCCGGCCACGTGGATTTCGTTGCGTTTATCGCTATCCATGCCGCCCCATACGATAAAGAGGTTCAGATTGCCTTCGCTGATTCCGCTTTCCAACGGCGTGGTAAACTCGATATGTTTACGGAACTCTTTCACCAGACTCGCGTCGTAGGTATACGTATTGGCAATCAAGCCGCTGGGTGCGCCCAAAGCCGCATGCGCGTCGTCGAACAAGCGGACTACGGCATATTGCTGCCCAGCTTCCGATTCGGCCACTGCTCCGCTGGGAACACCTTTCAACTGGAAGGCTACCCCTAATTTCTTGGTAGCGCCCACCGCATAGAGTTTCACGTCAATATCTACCGCTTTTACTTTTCCCTCGGGCGAAATGGTATTGGCAATCGTAGCCGACATCACGATGTCGTTCATATCGTAATCTCCCTTTTCCGGCCAGTTATCTTCAAACAGATAGGTGGAAGGCATGGTATTGGTTTCCGTTATATCCCCGTCTTCACCCGGTTTGGGGTCTTCGCCGGGATTATGATTTCCGTTATTGCCGTTGCAATCATCCTCGTCGATCTCTACGAAGCCTTGGCCGATCGAGAAATTGGCGGGTGATTTCAGCGCGTAACAGGGGTTATATACATCCGGATGATTGGTATGGCGCTTGCATTCGATGTTTACCATGCCGGCATACGTGAGCAACTGGCCTTGCCAGGTGGAAACTTTTATCTCTTTTACTTTGAACAATGCGAAATCGGTAGCGCCGCCCCCGACCTGGTTGTCCCATCCGGTAAACGAAGCTTTGTCACCGTCCCAGAACGACTTGGCATCCATAAAGATATGCACATGGTCTCCTATCAGTTCGTCGACATCCGCATAGGCGTGAGGCGCCAGATTAATGTACGCTTTCCCGGCTTTCGTGCTGATTTTGTCTACATCCAGCTTGCAATAATTGTCGATCGTGCCGTTGGTCATCTGAATCAAATCAGCTTCCAGCTCGTGCTTGTTCAATACATAATTGCCGTCGTTTTGCATGGACATCGATTTCAGGTCGAAATCGCCTGAGTTATAAATAGAAGCCTGGGAATCCATTTGCACGTTTCCGGCGTCCATTTCTCCTTCGTTCACAATCCGGGTATTATTCGTCAGATAAAAATCGATACCCCGGTCGTCGTCGCCAGCGAATTCTCCGCCTTTCTGTACGGCTACGCGGCTGCTGCCGATCAAGGTGAGCTTAGCTCCTTTTCCCGACGTCTTCACTTCGCCTTCATCGAGCACGTATAAATTGGAGCCGTCTTCAAACTGTAGTTTCTGCCCGGCCAAATCCCAGGTTCCTTCTACATACAGGTTAAATTTTCCCGTGCCCGGCAAGGATACCTGTCCGCTCAGGGTGCGGCCTTTCGGAACCACGTAATTCATTCCGGATTTCAAAACGACTCTTCCGCTTCCCGAAATTGCCTCATAAGCCGTTCCTTCATACGTATAATTCACTTGAGGCATTTCGGCGCCGGTCATTTCCGACCGGGCCTTCGTCCGGACAGAAGCAGCTCCGACGGTACATACCATATCGCCGTCGGTTACGTCGAAACCGTATACGGTAGCGCGCTTGCGGCTGTCGGTTACGCTCAGAAAGAGCGTGGGTATTCCTTCGGGGATGGAAATAGTGCGGCTATAGGCCACGTCTTTGCTTACCCGTTGAAGCGAATTGGCAATCATGCGGGCCTCCGGATCGATAGCCGGGTTGCCGATGTAAGCAGCCACTACGTACTTTTCGTCGCCCGCATTTTCAATATGGACGGTCAGCCGGGTCTCCTTGCTCAACGACCAGGTAAAGTCATCGGGCACAGTCTCTCCCTTGTCCGGATCGATCACAGGCTTTTCATCTTCCGGCCTGTACAAGTCGGTCGAACACGAGGCCATAAATAAGCCTAAAGCCACCGCAGCATAGCTTAACGATTTTTTTAATAAACTATTCATATCATTATTAGTGTTGATTAATCGCTACTCGCACTCCTTCCTCACAGTCAGTCAACTTCCACTTCACAAAAGTAAGGCCTTCCGGCGAAAGAGAGAAATTATGCTTCTTGTATCAGCTTTGATTTAACATTTTTTATCCTACAAAAAATGCCAATTTCTATCTTTCACTTTATTTTGATAATCAAAGTTTTTCAGATAAGTGAAAAAAGCAGAAAATAACAGGAACTCAACACAGAAACAGGCTGCCGCGCTTAGCGTGGAGGGGGGAAGACAAAGGGTAGTTTGACGGAAGAAAAGAAGAGGAAAAGAGGGCTTGTGCCTGCGTTTGCCGCTTCAACACAAGGCTGGCTAAATACGCTTGGGCAATGGTAAAAAAGGAGGCAGGCCGCTACCGTTTGGTTTTGCCGGGCGGGGATGCTATCTATATCGTTACATCGATAAAAGGGCAAGCGCCAAAGAAAATGCTGTCGTTCGGCCGGCCCTAAAAAAAGGAAAACGAAAGGAGGCTTCCCTTGCGGTCGGCCAACCTTTCGTTTTCCTTTATCTTCCTTGCTGCAAAAGCACTCCAAACCGTGCTTTCCCGCAGTTATTCTGTCTCTTCGGGCTTGGGAGCTTTCCCCTGATAAATCTTATCGTCGGAAGCGGGGGCAGTGTACCAGTCGCCGGCCTGCGCGCCGCCCGACTTGGCCCATTCCATAAAGCCTTCGTAAGCCGACATGATGGAAACGGCTTCTTTCGGGTACGAAGCGAAATCTTTCGTCGGTACCATCAAAGCCCACATCATATTATCGTATTCCGCTTTGGCGCCTTCCACCTTTCCGTTATACTTATAATTGTCGCCTGTCGTGGCCGATTGAGCGGCACGCGCCGTAGCTTTGAAGTAAGGCAGATGCACCTCGTTCCATTTTTCGGCATTTACATCGCCCCATACCAGGAATACGTTCAGATTCAAAGCGTTCACCAATCCCTTGATGCCTCTTACCTCTACCGTGGTAACGGTAGTGCGGCTGTCGCAGGTATAATTAAAGGTATTGATCTTGTCGTTCATCGTTTTTCCCAGGAAAGCATGCGCTTCGCCGTCGAACAAGGGAACAATCAAATTTCCCACTCCCGGAGCCTCTATCTGCGCAAAGGCATGCAAGGATTTCGATGCGCCGACAGCTCTCACGGTCGTGCTCAGCGCAACCGAAGTGGCATTATTGTTAATCACTCCGATATTGGCAATATTCACGTCGATCACCAAATCGTTCATGTCGTAATCGCCGAATACGGGCCAGTTGTCTTCAAACATATACGTATAGGTAGGCGTTTCGCTGTTTTGCTCGTTATATTCCGGATCTTCCGAATCGGGCGTCGTATCTTCCGAAGGCTTATACTGCACGCCGTAGCAATCGCCCTGGGCGTTGGTGGGAAGGCTATTATAATCGAGCTGGAACATGCTTGTTTCAGCGTCGGAAACAACTTTTTTAGCCGCATAACATACATTTCCCGTAAACGTGACGTGATTCTTTGTCAGCGTATCGTCGAAACCGCCGCCCTGATTCAACACCAGCGTACCGTTTACTTTGAACAAAGGCAAATCGCTCATATTGCTTGACCATGCTACACCCGTTACATTAGCATGCAACCCGTAGTTATTGTTGGATTTCCCGTCGATCTCGTTGATTTCGAACAAACTTCTTTCCGACATGGCAATGGGGAATTCGGCGTTCACCTGCAATTTGTTTGCCACAATAGAGGAAACGACACCGCACGTCACCCATCCCGCAGCTCCTTCGAACATGAATGTATGCTCGATCTTCAACAGGCAATTGTTATATAAGTCCGTTCCGTTTATCGTCAGGTTCTTTGCATACATTTTGGCATCGGGATGATTATACAACTCGCCTTGCGTCATTCCGATATTATTCAGAGCTACCGTGCCTGCATTAAACAGTTTGCCTGCCGAGAACGTAACATTTACCGCCTGGCTGCCTTCTTCCAAGGAAGCTCCTTTGAGCACATAAATTTCACCTCCTTGCAAGCGATAATCCCCGGCTCCTTTTTCCAGTATCAGTTTAGCGTCGACATACAAAGTAAATTTCCCCTCCGGAAATTGCATGATACCTTTATAGTCTTTCGTCAACTTATAAATGCCGCCGGTTTCCAGCTTCTCGTTACCGGTAATTTCCTTTGCCTTGCTTAATCCGGCGGTAAAATACTCGTCATAATCGGCTACGCCTCCCGTTTCTTCCAACGACGAGCGCAAGCCTATTGCCTGCGAAGCCGCTTTGGTAACAGCTTTTGTGGGTAATCCCTCATTGTAATCGAAATACAAATCGCCTTCCTTTACGGCCAGACCCGTTACCGAACGGTATCCCCGGGGGTCGGTCTGGCGGATATAAATCGTTTGAAGCGTCTTAGGCAGTACCAGATCTACCTCAAACGGCGTGTTCCGATTGGTTTTGCCGCCGGCCAGTACTTTTGCCGACGTATCGTTGAACGGGTTCGCGTCGAACACTTCTACGGTATAGTATTTCTTCCCTTCGTATTCGTCCATTACCTTTACCGTCAGTTTTTTGCTAACCACCGTAAGGTAATCGAAATCGTTGGGAATACCGCTCAGGCTTTCTCCCGGTTCTCCGGGTTTTTCCGGTTTAGGCGCCGGCTCTTCTTGCTGATATAAATCAGTCTCGCAAGCAAGAAGGAATAAGCCGCACGCCAATGCCGCTGCCTTTAAAGAAAATTTAAGTAAACATTTCATATGAACTTGTATTAATTGATCAATTATTGAGTTTTTCATTCACAAATATCGCAATTGTATAGCAATTACAAAAAATAAAAAGCAAATAAATTGATGTTATTTAATCAAAATAAAGTGAAAACACATTTCTAACTGCTAACAGCTCTTCTTTCGGGAGAGATAAAACCGGGGATAACCGGCTTCTACGGGTTTGTCGACGACATTCCCTCGACATGGACAAACAAAATTTCTTGCAAAGCTTCTTTTCGCAGATTTGAAAAGAAACTTTGCAAGGGAATTCCTATCATTCGTTCCCGGCTACGCCGGCGGAACAAACAAACTACTTTTTATCTTCTTCCGGCTCCTCCTCTGGTTGTTCGGGAGCTTCTACGGTAACAATTACCTTATCCTCGTTAGGCGTCAGATACCAGCCGGGCGTATTGTCGCCGGCCACCCATTTATCGAATCCGGAATAAGCATCGCTGATAGAGGTGCCCTCTTTGGGGAAACTGCCGAAATCGGTCAGCGGGATTCTAAGCCCCCACATCCACCCGTCGGCGGTGGAAGTATAGACCTCGGTGCTACCTGCATGGGTAGCGGCCTTATTGCTTCCGCGGAAACCGGGGATATGGATTTCATTCCGAGGCGTGGCATCCATGCTGTCCCAGACAATGAAGAGATTGAAACGTCCTACGCTGATGCCCTTTTCCTGCGGCGTGGTAAACTCGATCCGTTTATGAATCTGCTTGATCCGGCTCTTGTCGTATTTAAAGGAATTGATAGATGCGCCCGGCGCGCCTCCTAATTCGGCATGCGCGTTGTCGATCAGGCGTACTACGGCATATTGCTGGTTGGGTTCGGACTCGCTCACTGCGCCGGCCGGAACCCCGTCCAACTGGAAGGCTACCGCCAATTGCTTCGAAGCTCCCACGGCATACAACGTAGCATGAATATCTACCGCCTTTACTTTTCCGTCGGCCGAAGTGGTGTTGCTAAGGGCCACCGACATCACGACGTCGTTCATATCGTAATCGCCTTTTACCGGCCAGTTGTCTTCAAACAGGTATGTATAAGGCAAGGTATTCGTTTCCGTCACGTCGCCGTCGGGATCAGACGGGTCGGTGCCCGGGTTCTCGTTGCCGGTATTATCGTTGCAATCGTCGGGCTCAATGCTTACGATACCGTCGTAATTGGAAAATACCACTTCCGGAGTCATCGTATACCATTGTTGCGATTCCCATTGGCCGTTGGCCGTATGCGTGTGGGTAGCCACATTCAATTTACCGGCATAGGCTACCTGCCCCTGTTTTTTAGCCACACTAACCGTATTAAACTTCATCAACCCGTAATCGGTCGAGCCGCCCGAAACGAAACTCGGATTGCCGGAGAATACCGCTTTTTCGCCGACCAGCATCGACTTGGCGTCCATAAACATTTTCATGCCGTTGGAGGTAAGCACATTGATCTTTAAATAGGCATACGGGCCCTGGTTGATCGTCATGTCGGAAGCCACCATGTTATTGGATACATAAAACTTGCAGAAATTGTCGATTGTTCCGCCGGCCGTCATGTAAGCGCCGGCTCCTACGGCGGCATCGTAGCCGGATACGATAAGATAATGTTTATTGACCAAATGAATATCGCGGGAATTGGTATAGACAACCGATACGTTCAAATCGCCGTTGTTGAACACCCGGCTGCTTCCCATCAGTTTCAGGAAACGGATATAGCAAATTCCTTCATTCACGAATATCCCGTCTTCATCTGTATGGATAGACAACTGCATTTGGTTTTCAACCGACCCAATCGTTCCTCCTTTTTGTACGGCCAACGACGAAGAGCGGGCTATATACATATCTACCACCGACGTCCGGTCGGTTCTTTCGATCTTGCCGCCATTTAATACATACAAACGACAAAGTTCGAGATAGAACGAATTATCTTTTCCGGCAACCACCTGCCAAGTTCCTTCCACATACAGATTGCAATTCCCTTCGCTATCGGGAAAAACAATCTCTCCGCTGAAAACCTGGCCTTTCGGGATCAGGTAATTTTTCCCTTTCTGCACAATCACTTTTCCGTCTCCGCTCAGTTCGATACACTCCTTGCCGGCATACGAATAGTCGACAGCCGGAATATCGGTCGAAGAGGCCCGCAACTGAACGGCGCTTTTTGTTTTGGCGCCATTGTCGCCGATTGTGCAATTCATGCTTCCCTCGGTCACTTCAAAGCCGTATACGCCTACGCGTTCGCGGCTGTCGGTTATCCTCAGATAAAGCATTTTCACCCCGTCGGGAATAGAGATCGTCCGTTTGTAAGCGACTTTGTTATTCACTTTTTGCTGCGAGCCGGCAATCATGCGCGCAGCCGGATCGATAAGCGGATTCCCCACATAGGCTTCCACCAGGTATTTTTCTTCGCCCAGCCCTTCGATATTTACCGAGAGCTCGGTATCGTTGTCCATCGACCAGGTAAAGTCTTCCGGAAGGTTCGTATTCGGCTCGACCACGGGAGGGGTAGGCTTTTCCTTCTCCTCATACAAATCGGTCGAACAAGCAGCCAGAAAAAGGCAAAAAGCCAAGGCTGCGAATTTCGTGGAAAGAGTAATTAATTTGTGCATGTCTGATTAATTGTTTTTGTTGATCATGAAGTTGTTTATTCTGATAACAAAGATACGCGGTTTTTTAATAAAACATGCCAAATAAACGTACGTTTTAATATAAATTTAGTTTTCCATCTTCCTGATTACCAGCCATAAACAGCCCGAAGCTTGTTGTTTTGACGTCCGAAAATGCTTCACTTTCCTTTGATTTTCAAACTAATTTACATAGCTTATTTTGGCCGTTTCCGGCCCCAAAACAATCACTCCAACTGATAAAGTTTTATTTTGTTGTAAAGCGTTTTTCGGTCGATACCGAGCAATTGGGCGGCCCTGGTCTTGTTGCCGGAGGCTTCCTGAAGGGCCTTTCGGATCAATTCCCGTTCGTGCGTTTCGTCCCTGAGCGGTATGCCGGCAGAAGAATGGGCCGCTTCGGTGAGTTCTTCCGGCAATTCGCCGCAGGTGATATACCGGCCGGTAGCCAGCAGGGTGGCATACTTCACCACGTTTTTCATCTGCCGCAAATTGCCCGGCCACGCATACGAACGAAACAAGCGGATCGTCTCGGCGTCGAAGCCGATAATATCCTTATTCAGCTCGCTGTTCGCCAGATCGAGAAAATGATTGGCAAAAAGCAGCAAATCCTCTTTCCGCTCCTTCAAGTCGGGAATCCGTATCGTAAACTCGTTGATCCGGTGATAAAGGTCTTCGCGAAAATCGCCCTTTTCGATAGCCAGCCGCAGATTCTCGTTGGTGGCCGATACCACCCGCACGTCGATAGGAATCTCCCGGTTGCTGCCGATCGGCTTCACGCGCCTTTCCTGCAAGGCGCGCAAAAGCTGCACCTGCACTTCGTACGACAAGTTGCCGATCTCATCCAGAAAAATAGTTCCCCCCTCGGCAGCAACGAAAGCTCCCGTCTTATTTTCGATCGCGCCGGTAAAGGAGCCCTTCACATGGCCGAAAAACTCCGACGCCGCCAGTTCTTTGGGGATCGCCCCGCAATCTACCGCCACAAAAGGAGCTCCCGAGCGGTTGCTCTGCTGGTGAATGCGCCGGGCCACATACTCCTTTCCCGTGCCGCTGGCTCCGGTAATCAATACCGACATGCCGGTAGGAGCTACCAGCCGCACATGGTCGTAAAGCTGGCGCGCCGCCTGGCTTTGTCCTTCCATATACAACTCGGCCGCCGGGGGAACAGGCGCCTGCGAACCGGCCGCTTTTCTGCGGGCAGTCGTTTTCCGCTCCGCCTGCGCGCCGGCAGGTTTCTCCCCATCCGGCGAAGGAACGATTTCACGGATTTTAGCCAACAGTTCTTCCGGATTCAGCGGTTTGGCGATATAATCGGCCGCTCCCAGCTTCATAGCCTGTACCGCCGTCTGGATTTCGGCATAACTGGTCATCATGATCAAAGGGATCGCCGGATAATTGTCTTTCAGCCATTTCAGCAAATCGATGCCGTCTGAATCGGGAAGGCGCAGATCGGAAATGATTAAATCGTAGGCGGCAGAGGCTACCCGGCGGCGGGCTTCCGCCACGCACGAGACAGCCGCTACGTCGAACCCCTTCTTCCCCAGCCAGGTAGTAAGCATCAGCGAAAAAGTAAGATCGTCTTCTATAATAAGGATCGAGGGCATAATTTGGTTGTTTAATTCCTATGTACAAAGGTAAGGAAATTAATGGTTCGTTAAAACACGGAAAAGGGATTTCCCGATCCGCATCAAGGAGAAATCCAATGAGGTAGAGCAAACTGCAAGCTCCTGCCTATAAACCCAACGGGGGCATTCGCAAATTGAAAAAATATAAATTAGGTTGGTCGCCAGGTATTTGCTACTTTTGCGGGGCGGAGAGGGCGTCGGGGCCATTCTTCCCGCGCACGGCAGGTCGGAAACAAATTACTGCATCGATAGCGGCAAAGGCAGCCAGGCGAGCATGCCGGACGGCCGGCTACAAAACCGAAAATAGAAATTGCCTGAACCGACAGCCGGCAGAAAACAGATAAAAATTGAACTATGGCAGAGCTTTTTAAAAACATATGGAACGAGGCGTTTTTCGACGGACTTGCGAAAGCGCTAACCGCTATCGTCGACGATTTCGATACGCAGCGGTTCTTGTCGCAAGTAATAGACGATGAATGGGAAAACAAAGCATTCTCTGAACGCGAAAGGCATATCTCGACTATGCTGAAAAACTTTTTGCCGGCAGATTATAAAAACGCCATCGCAAAAATACTCGACTTGATCCGGCACGTAAAAGAGACGCAGTATTGGCAATCGGTACAAAAGACACGGTTCGGTTTATCGCTGGAATATGGAATTTTATCCCGTTTCGTGCAGCAATACGGTTTAGACGATTATGAAACATCGGTAAAGGCACTCGAAGAAATTACACAGTTTACAAGTTGCGAATTTGCTGTGCGTCCTTTCATCATACGCTATCCGGACAAAATGATGAAGCAAATGGCAGCTTGGTCGGAGCACGCACATTGGGCAGTAAGACGACTTGCTTCGGAAGGTTGCCGCCCGCGCCTTCCTTGGACGATGGCTTTGCCGGATTTAAAAAGAAACCCTGCGCCGATCATTCCGATTTTGGAAAACCTTAAAAACGACCTTTCCGAAAGTGTAAGAAAAAGCGTCGCCAATAATTTGAATGACATGGCCAAAGATAATCCTCAGACGGTCATCGATCTGGCAAGAAAATGGCAAGGAAAATCGAAAAATACCGACTGGGTCATCAAACACGGATGTAGGACACTATTGAAACAAGGCAACCGAGAGGCGTTGGAACTGTTCGGATTGAACGTCGTGAACGACATCAGCGCGGAAGATTTCCAAATTTCAACGCCTCAAGTGAACATCGGCAACTCTTTGGAGTTCAGTTTCAAACTGAGGAATGACAAGAAGGAGAAAATCAAAATACGACTGGAATACGGGCTTTATTACCAAAAGGCTAATGGTACTTTACAGGTGAAAGTGCATAAAATAAGCGAAAAAGAATATGCAGGAAATTCCATAACGCCCATTACCAGGAAACATTCTTTTCGTCTGGTGACGACAAGGATATTTCACCCCGGGCTTCATCAAGTTTCCGTTATCCTGAACGGAAAGGAATTTGAAAAAAAGGATTTCGAACTGATGGAATGACAGCCCGCGCATACCGCGCAAGGCCGAGAAGCGCGCGATGGCCACAGCAAGGCTTTTGCCCTTGCAAAATTCCTCATGCAATTTATCCGTCGAACAGTTACCCGGAACGGAAAAAAACAAAACAAAAAAAGAGGTATCTCCCGGCATGCGGGATACACCTCCTTTTTCGTTTTGCAGACTTAAATTCAGATAACCGGACTTACTTTTCTTTGTTGCCTTCGTCCTTTTTAACCGGGCAGACCGCCGTACAAGTGGCCGTAGAATCCGATTGACAGCACGTGGTTTTTTGCCGGCAGCACTGTTCTTTTTTCGCCACATCTTTCTCCTTTTCTTTCTTTACGTCCTGCGCATTCAGCGTCAGGGCGGCCACCGAGGCAAAAAGGGCGGCTAATACCAAAACTTTCTTCATCACTTATTCAATTAACGGTTTAAATGTAGAAACGCCTTCTTGCGATTCACTTAGTTATTCTGCGAATAGCGTGCCAAAGTCTGCCGAGCGCCGCCCCCACGCAGAAACGGTATATATATCTACCTATAATTGAACAGCAAAGCCATCAAAAGGTTGCAAAAGAAGTGAAATACTTTCCATGCGCGGCCTTGAGTAACGGCCTCCCCAGGCGTGGAAAAAATCCCCAAACAGCCCGCGACGCTTTATACCCCCGGCAAACGTCCCGGCGGCCGCTTGCCGCCAAGGCCTTCCCCCGAAAAGCCGGCACGCCCCCGCCCCTACCCGGCCAAGGCCGCTTCGACCACTGCCGAAGCCTGCGCAATCACATCGCCCAGCAAACGCTTCCATCCCGCGTCGGTAAGCCCGTCGTCGTTTTTCTCCAGAATACGAAGATGTTGCACCAAGGTATTGGCCCCCAACATGGTAAACAAAGGAATCAACTTATGCGAAACCCGCGCCGCCTCCGGGCGATCGGCCTTGGCCAAGGCTCCCTTCAACAACGCGATACTTTTCTCCGTTTCCTGGGCAAACGTATGCAAGATAGAAGCCGAGGCCGCCTCGTCTTCGCCGGCAAAAGCCGTCAGCGAACTGAAATCGAGCACCCTATCCGCCTCCCGCGGCTGAGGCAAATGCAGCCCTGCCAACCGGTTGAGCAACGCAATCAACTGAACTGCCGTAAAAGGCTTGTTCAGAAAACCGGCAAAACCCGCCTCCAAATAATGCGCCTCATCGCGGGCCAGGCTGGCCGAAAGCGCAATGACGGGAAGCCGATCCGCTCCCGGCAAACCCGAACGGCGAATCGCGTCGAGCAGCCGGTAGCCATCCAGCCCCGGCATCTGAATATCGGTAATCACGGCATCGAACCGCCGCCCTTCCAGGCATTCCGTCACTTTATAGGGATTTGTACACCCGGCTACCTCCACCTGGCTCTGCCGGAGCAATTCTTCGGTAAGGGCCAATTGAAGCGGGTCGTCGTCGACCAGCAAACAATACACCTTGCGCTGCGGAACATCCTGCCCGGCAGACCTATCTCCCTCGCTTTCACAGGGATGCTCCCCCGCTCCGGCTTCCGCGGCTTTCCCGGGGGGGGCGGCCGTCTCCCGAACGATACTACCTTCCCCGACCTGCGCCAAGCCTGCCTCCTCTTTATCAAGCCCGGGGGCTACCCTTGTATCCGATCGCGCCGTTCTTTCCGTATCCGCAGCAAAGCCGGCTTCCCGGCTCGTTTCCCTCGGGGGCTCTCCCGGCGCCGTAGGCAGCGTCAGCCTCACCGTAAAATCGCTGCCCCGGCCCGGCACGCTCGCCAAAGAAAGCGTACCGTTCATCAATAAGATCAATTTGCGCGTAATCGAAAGCCCGAGTCCGAATCCTTCCACCTCTCCTGCGCCCGAAAGCCGGGTAAATTCCCCGAAAATCCTCTCCTGTTCCTCCGCCGGAATACCGGGGCCGGAATCGCTCACCACTACCGTCAAGCCCACTGCGCCCGACACCGCCCGGCCTATTTCCGCCTGCATAATCACCCGGCCCTCGAAGGTAAACTTAATGGCATTCGAAAGCAAATTGCCGATTACCTGGCGGATACGCATCGGATCGCCCGACACCCACACTCCTTCGAAGTCGCCCTGCCTGTCGAGCACAAACTCCAATCCCTTAGCCCGGGCCAGCGGTTGGAAACTGGTATAAATCTCATCCAGCAAATCCGCCAGGCGGAAAGGCACCCGGTGGATCTCCATCTCGCCCGCCTCCAGCCGCTGATAATCCAGCAGATCGTTCACCAGAGAAAGAATATGGCCGGACGACCCCTTCATGTTTTCCAGAAAGTAACGCTGCCTTTCGTCGGGACGACGACGCAGCAACAATTCGATATAACCGATAATCGACGAAAGCGGCGCGCGAATATCGTGGCTGATGGTCAGAATCAACTTTTCGCGGCTGTGCAACAAATCTTCCGTCATCTTCTTCGTCTTTTCCAATTGCAACCGATAAAACCGGCTGCGCGACACATCGCGGCCCACCAGCAACATAAAAAACAAGGCAATCCCCACCGAAGCCCCGGCAATCGCGCCCGTCAGACGCGACGTGCGCCGCAGCAAAGCCTGCTTCTTCTGCACCTTCAGAAGCGAAGCTTCCATCTCTTCCTCCTCTATATCGCGCAGCAACTGATTGATCCTCCGGCTCACGATCGTATTATTATACCTCAGGTTGGCCGCCCGCTCCTGCAACAAATCGCGTAGCCGGCTCTGTTTGCCGGCCACGCTGTCTTGAATGCTTTTCAACACGCTCACAATCGTATCGGAAGGATTATATATGCTCACCAACGTATCCGTCACCACCTGGCGGGTGGTATTCACCCGAATCCCCGTATCCACCTTCGCCGGGGCAAACGCATCGGCCAGCCTGCGGAAAAAACCCCGGTGAGGCCGCGGCACCACCACCGTATCCTGCCGTATTTCCACTTGCTCCTGCACCGCTACGTGCTCGGCCACCGTATCCTGCACCGCAATCACCTTTTCGATATTCTCGGCATACAGCCGCTCGGCATTACTTTCATTCCAGGTTTCCAGCAACTTGCGGGTATTCCACCGCTTCCGCTCCAACAACATGTCGATCGTATCGATTTTCAATTGCTGCACCGAATCGCGCATCAACACCCTGAGCGAATCGATATTGCGGTGCGCCTTGTCGAGCGTGCGGTTAAAATGGCGGAACTCGTCTTCCGGCATCCCCACCAACTGCCCCAACGCCTCGCTCTCATATAAAAGCGAAAGCGTATTCGTAACCAAATACGTTTTATGCCGCGCCAGCGGATCGGTATCCTCCTGGCCCGCCACCTCTTCGACTACCTTATATATATAACCCACGCTACACACCGCCAGCAGCAGCAACAGCAGATACCCCGCCACCACCTTCGTCGTGATATGTCTATCCTCGCGGCTCATGCCCGGTCTCTTTTCCCGCTTTTCCGGTTATTCCTCTTTCTCATAAGCAATATGCCACTCGTCGAGCTTCTCGAAATCGGCCTTCTTCAATCCCACCTTCCAGAAAGGAATCGGGTCGTCGTGGTCGCCCAGGTACATCCGGCTGCGCGCCGCGAAAGCCGCATGGGCTACCGACAGCGTAGAATCGGCCGCCGGCGTCTCCACCCCGGCCAGGTCCAGCACGGTATGAAACACGCAATTCGTGCTCGCCGGCAACCCCCGGTTCGACTGGGCCGCTTCGTATTTTTCGGGATAAGCCGCCCGGTAACTCTCGGAAAACCAGATTACAAACGGAATATGCAACTGGTAGTAGGTAGGAATAGGCGACGCATGCAAATACCGCCCGCGGGCATCGTCGAATATATCTTCACCATGATCGCTCAGATACACCATCGAAGCCACGGCATTTTGCCGGGCCAGCATATCCACAATTTCCCCCAACACATAGTCGGTATAATGAATGGAATTATCGTAGGCATTGCGCAGCTTCTCTTTATACGAAGCCCGGATGCCCTCCACCTTGTCGGGCTTGTAAAAAGCAAACTCCTTGGGGTATCGCTCATGATAATTGAAGTGCGAGCCGTAGGTATGAAGCACCACAAACAGGTTGCGGTCGTCTTTCTCCAACTCCTGCTTCAGATAAGGCAAAATAGCCCCGTCGTGCAGCGAAGTCAGGTACGAGCCGGTGCGAAAGCCGCTCATATCGATAAAGTCGTCGGCCTCGCGATAAAACGCGCCTATCATCGACGTGTTCAACTTCTGGTTGGCAATCACCACCGTACGGAAACCGGCCTCTTTGAAAGCCGTCACAATACTTTTCTGGTCATACAAAATACCGTAATTCTCGGCGCTGGCCGCCGAAAGGATAATAGGCACGCTCTTATGCGTATTGTTCGATTGGGTAAGCATATCGGTAAAATACACCAGGCCCCGGGCAGCCTCCATCCGGGGCGTAGTAGGCCGTTCGTATCCGTAAAGGCTCCACTCCATAGCCCGCGACGTTTCGCCCACTACCAACACGTAGATTTCCCGTTTTCCGGCAACCTGCTCCGGTTTGGCAGCGCGGAAGGTAAAACGAGCCGACGTACGCAGATACTGGCTGTTCTTTTCGGCCTTATGAATGGCAAAATACAGATTATACAACGCATTGGCCGGATACATATCGTTTTTCGCTGAAAAACGATGATCCTGCAACGGAGAAAGGAAACAAAACCCCACGCCCGCCAAAGCGATGCACAAGCTGATTGCCGCCCATTTGCGCCGGAAAGCTGCCGGAAGTTTTTCTTTCAGCCGTACCGACCGGAAAGCCAGGTAAAGCGTAGGCAGGGTGTAAAACACCAGCACGCAGCCGATAATCAGCACCAGGTTGCCCAGCAACTCGCTGGCTTCGGAAGCATTGGAGCTGGTCAGGTTCAGATACATATCCACCGCAATCACCGATTCGCCGAACAGATAGAGCAGCACCAACTGGCCGCCGTCGAGTATCACCTTGGGCAGCAGGCACCAGACCACGATACCCGGCTTTCGCGCCGCCAGCAACACCAGCATCCAGCCGCCCAGCGGAATCAGCGTAGCGGCTATATGGGTAGTAGCCGGCAACGGTTCCGTAAAATAAAATACCATGTTCGGAACCACAAAAAGCAGCGCAAACACAAAGTAGAGATGCTCCTGAAGGGAAACCCAACGGATAAATTGCTTCATAACATGCCTCATCTATTCTATAATATAACTCCATACCTGCTTTTCCCTCTTGGGAAAAGCCGTCATCATTCCTTATAACCCGCAAAAATAAGGCTTACCCGGCAGATTATCGCCGTGTGAAGGCACAAAAAAAGTTATATCCCCAAATAATAAGGTATTTATCGTATCGGATGACAGTGCAGGAGGTGCCGATAGAAAACGTTGCCCCGTTCCGGAAATTATTCCATTTCTTTTTCGAAACCCGGTTCCGGCCAATAAGAAGGCCGCCTTCTTACGGGGAAGAGAAGCGGCCTCTGACTAAAACCATCCATAATCGCGCCGTCCGGCGCGCCATCGGCGGCTAACGTTTTTCAGACGACAAATGGAAAGAACCGTCGGTACTCTGCGTAAAAATAACTTTCCGGTTGAAGTAGACGCCGGTAATGGTAGCGAGTTCCTTATTGTGCTGGTCTTTGGCCAGAAAATCATACCATACATACTCTGCGCTTACCGCCCCCTTGCTATGGGGCGCCAGATTGACGGAATCCACCCGGAAACCGAAACCGCAGGTCCAGTTTTCGATCGTAACCATGATGTCGGACCTGTTTTCTATGTCCATATGCGTACTCGATTTCAATTTTTCATCGCTGGGATAGGTTGATGTATATTCTTCCATGATAGTGCTTTTTTTAAATTAAACTTTTTTTTCGACTGATTATTTCCCGCCCGCTCCCCTCCTTTCTACGCGGGATAAAGATTAGTAATGATGTTACAGATAAAAACCTCCGGTTTATCCGGAAAAACTCCTATGACCTAAGTTATATACTATGGGTGAGAGACTAAAAACAACCTAGCGGCTATTTTCAGGAATGAGGGATGAGGATAGCGCAAATATAACCCTTTTTATTTTAATCTAAAAGAAAATATGAAAAAAAAATCGCATTAAAATTTTATCTGAAATCCCGGGGAATGCGTCAGGGCGATGCCGCCTTCCCCGGCACCCCGCTTCCCCCCGTCCCAGGGTCGCTTCTCATCGGCCGGAAAGCCCCCAAAAAGAGCAATCGGAAGGAGAAGCAATAGCAGAAACACGGCGTTCCGCCCCCCCTTCCACCTCTTTATTTTCCTCCTGTTTTTCCGGAAAAAAGAATACAAAATATACAATAAGCCGAAGCCTGGAAAAGGCCAAAAACCGCCGTTTTGCAACTCTCTGATTTTCTGACAATTAAAAACAAGAAAAAATACACCGTTATGTAATTCGGATTTCATGCTTATGCAATTCGGATTACACCGGCATGAAATCCGGATTACATAAGCATGCAGTCGGAAATATATGGGAAATCTTTATATTTTTTCTCCGAAAAATATACAATAAGAGGGAGTGTAAATTTGATTATCTTCCGAAAACGAAGATCAGAGGCTCGCTGCCTAAGCCGAAGGTACTATTTTTTTGTTACTCATATAGCATCGAACCTATTAAAAATAACATTATGACGACATCCGTAAAAGTGAAAAGGAAAAAGTCGGTGGTGCAGGGGAAACGCATGCCGCTTTATTTGCAGATAATCTGCAACCGTCAGGTGAAACGTATTGTGCTCGATTATCGCCTGGCGGCAGAGGAATGGATTGCGGAGAAGGAAACAGTGGCCATTCCGCCGGGAGCGAATAAGCTGAGGGCGGAGTTTCTGCTTCAGGTACACGAGGAACTTCAACGCAAAAAACAAGAGTTGCAAGAGGCTGCCGGCCGGCTGGAAGCGCGGGGAGAGCTTTCGGCGGCCGCAGTTGTGGGGCAGTACGAATTGTTGTACCGGCCGATATGCTGGCTGGATTATATGCAGCAGGTCATAACGGAAAAGAAGGCCGAACGCGCCGAAGCCACCCTTCGCAATTACCGGAGCGCATTTCGCATCTTCCGGCAATTCCTGGGGCAGACCCCGCTACCGGTAAAAGCTTTCGACAAAAAAATGCTGAAACAATTCGAGTTGTATTTGTTCGCCCGGCATTTGTCGGCCAACACCGTGTCGTTTTATTGCCGCATTCTCCGGATGGTATGGTATCGGGCGGTGGCCGACGGGGTGGCCGAAGCACAGCCTTCGCTATTCCGTGGGGCATGCACGCGCGTGGAGAAAACGCGCAAACGGGCGGTCGACGAGAGGGTGATCAGGCGTTTGGAGAGCGTGCAGCCCGAAGACGAGGGGTTGGTTTTGGCCCGGGATATGTTTTTGTTTTGTTATTATGCCCGGGGAATGGCGTTTGTCGACCTGGCTTACCTGACGGAAAAAAATATTCAGGGCAATACCTTATTATACGTACGTAAAAAGACGGGGCAGGTCTTGAAGGTGGGGTTGTTGCCCGTTATGAAGCAACTGATCCGCAAATACCGGCGTTCAGGCCAACCGTTTCTTTTCCCTATCCTGAAAAAAAGCAATCCCTCTTTCCAGGATTACGATAGCGCGCTGCGGCTGCAAAACAAACGGCTGGGAAAGCTGGGCAAACGCATCGGCTGCCATTTATCGACCTATGTAGCCCGGCATACCTGGGCCAGCGTAGCCAAAATGAAAGGAATTGCCGACGACGTAATTTCGGAAAGCATGGGGCATACCTCGCTTAAAACAACGCAAATCTATATCGCTTCGCTCGACCATACCCGATTGGATAAGGCAAACCGGATTGTAATCTTCGGAAAATTGCACGAGCGATCGGTATTCGGCGGGCATATACCTTGAAATAAAAGATAAGCAGGTTCTTTCTCTTTTCAAGAGATGGAACGGGGGAGTTCCTCAGATTGTTAAAACGTGACAAAAATACTAATCAAATTTTGAAAGAACAAGGATTTTGCCGATTATTTGTGCACGGCAAGCCTTAATATTCATACCTTAGATAAATATTATTACTTTTTTTAAGAAAAGAAGACCACCTGTATTTATCTTCTTTCCCTCCTTGTATGTGCTTTCCGCAAACCTTTTTCTTCCTTCTTACTCGTTGTATTTCAATTGTTTTACGATTATTTCATAAAAACAAGGCGTCTAAGTGTTGATTTTCAAACCATCCATCGCATAGGCGGTTGCTCAAACCGGGGGCCCCGAATTCCTTCTCTATATCGCCAACAGCCAGGACGCGGCCCGACCCGCTCCGGTAGTTGCTTTTATCGGGAAAAATCGCGGCCGTTTTCCTAAGGTGTTTCACGATTTGTTGATCGGGCCTGTCAACTCCCTGCCGCCCACAGGGGCGAAAGCCCTGGAATCTGGCGGAATAGTTTGCTTCCCGGTTTTTCGTTCCATCTCTTGAAAAGAGACGGAACGGTGTTTTTCCCGTTTTATAAAGATAGGGTAAATGAACATGCAACGAAAATTCCACATCCTGTTAACAGGCATGATTTTTCTGCCGGTCGCAGTTTACAGCCAGCAAATTGCGCTGAAAACAAATGCGCTGTTCTGGGCCACTACCACCCCCAATGCCGGGGTGGAGATCGGACTCGCTCCCCGCGTTACCCTCGACATATGGGGAGCTTACAATGCTTGGAAATACGGCAACGATATGAAGCTCAATCTTTATCTGATACAGCCCGAGGCCCGCTACTGGCTCTGCCGCAAATTCGAAGGACACTTCGCCGGACTGCACGGACACTACGGGCATTTCAATATCGGGCAGATACCCTTTATCTCCGGATTGAAAAACCATGTGCTCCGCGGCAACCTCTACGGCGGCGGCGTTACCTACGGCTACCATTGGGCCCTAGGCGAACGCTGGGGCATAGAGGCCATGATCGGAGCCGGATACGCCTATATGAAATACGACAAGTTCCGATGTACCGATTGCGCCGAAAGGGCCGGGAGTTATACCCGAAGCTATTTCGGCCCTACCCGGCTGGGACTGTCGTTTATCTATTTCTTACGTTAATTCAGATTGATGTACTATGAAGATCCTCGTCACTTCGCTTTTATTATTAATACTAAGGTTCGGTTTCTTTCCGGCCTGTAGCTCTCTGCAGGCCGAAGGAATCCGTATCCGCCCTGTGGCCATCGGCGTATCGGGCGACAGTCTGAGGCTGACGCTCGATATGAACCTGGAAGGCGTGCATGTCGATAGCTATACCGCCGTCGAATTCACCCCCATGCTGGCCGCGGAAAAGCGAAGCGTCAGTCTTCCCCCCGTTATCGTCAGCGGCAGCCGGCGGTTCCGGTTCGAACGCCGCGAGCGCGCG
>DBFWLD010000052.1:0-22238 GCA_048465615.1 Tannerellaceae bacterium | reverse complement strand
TTCCGCCCGGCTGTAAAGATCGAGCGAAGTTTCCTCCAGACTTTTATACACCATATACAGGCTTACCAATCCCCCTGCCAGGAGCAAAACCATCAGTGAGAACTTAACACGTAGTATTTTCATAGATTACAGTATTGTTAAATGTTTGTGGATATAAAAACGAAGATAGTGCAAACCGAACACAGAAGCAAACTTGCTCGACTCTGCCGAGGTACGGCCTGATTTCGCTCTTTTATCAGTTACAAAAATAGAAAAAACAATTTGCTCTCCCATACCCGAGGGCGAAAAGAAAAAGAAGGAAATAAGCTGTTTCACCCCACTTTAGCTATTATTTCCTTCCCATTTCGGCGGAAGTTATCTCTTAAAAAACTATTTTTGTAAAAGAGGTGGCAAAGCAAGACGGACCGCTTGATTTTTAAAGTGTAAACCTTTTAAATTTCCGACTATGAAAACAATTTTTTACCGTGGTTTATATCACGTCTTTTTATTTCTTTCGAAGCATTTCGATCATCGTCTTTTTACGACTTGCAAGTTGCTGGCGGCCTCGGGCCTGCTGGCCTGTACCACCGGTTGCCGGCAGCGGTCGACGCAGCTTCCCCATTCCCCTTCTACGCCTTTGCCCGAATCCGTAGCCCGGGCGAAGGGAAAAGAGAAGGCCGATTCTTTGTCTGCCCCGGCAGATACGGCGACCGAAGAGGAACAGCAAATTTTTTGTTATGTAATGGAAACAATGCCCCGTTTCCCCGGCGGCGATGCGGAATTACTCCGGTTTATCCGCACTCATCTGGTTTATCCCGAGGAAGCCCGGAAACAGGGATTGGAGGGACGGGTGATTGTCGATATGATGATCGATACCACGGGACTTGTTACTTCCGGGCGTGTACTGAGGGGCATTCATCCCTTATTGGACTCGGCGGCTTTGGATGTGGTGCGTAAAATGCCGCGTTGGTCGCCGGGCGAGATGGGTGGCAGGCGGGTAGCGGTGAAATATACCATTCCGGTTACGTTCCGGTTGGAGAAAGATAGTTTGCCGGATAAAACGAAATGAAAATGGCGGTCGATTATTTGAGGCATATATTGGTGGAAGTTACGCCGGTATGCAATCTGCATTGCGTGCATTGTTATAACGAATGGAAAGAAAAGGAAACCGGCCCCGTAGAGAGAAGCCGTTATCGGGAAACTTTCCGGGTAGTGGATTTTCTGGTCCGGCATACGCTGGCGGAGCATTTTATTTTTACCGGGGGCGAGCCCACTTTGGCGGAGCGTTTCCCGGAACTGGTGGTTCACGCGTTGGTAAACGGGCGGCAGGTCACGGTGATTTCCAACGGTAACGGCCCGCGCGAAGTTTATCGTCGGTTGGCGGAGCTGCCGATTCGCATGCTGGAGCTTTCCATTCATGCTGCCGCGCCTCTGCTCCATGACCGGATCACCGGAACGACCGGTTCCTGGCGACGGGCCCTAGAATGTGCCGGGATGATGCGGCAGGCGGGCATCGAGGTAGTGCCCGTCATGGTGATTACGGCCTGGAACGTGAAAGAAGCGGAACCGGCTTTACGCTTTTTTGCTGCCGAGGGCTTTCGACGGATATTGGTGAATCGGTATAATCTGGCCGGTAAGGATTTACGCCGGGCGGCGAGTTTGTCGGCTCCGGCCGCCGAGTTGAAGGAGGCTTTCCGGCGTATCGACGCGCTGGCGGCTTCGCTGGGGCTTCGCGTTTCTTCGGGAGCGTGTGCGCCGCATTGCTTGCTCGATCCGGCCGACTATCCGCATATCGGTTTCGGCGCTTGCTCCGATAATCTGTATGCTCGTCCGCTGACGGTGGATATAAGCGGAAATCTCAGGCTATGCAATCATTCGCCGGTGGTAGCGGGGAATATTTTCCGCCAGCCTTTGCCGGCTATTTTAAGTTCGCCGTATGCGCTTGCTTGGGGAGATACCCGGGTAGAAGCCTGTCGCGACTGTGCTCTTTTCCCGGCTTGCCGGGGCGGTTGCCGGGCTGCCGCCGAGCAAATGGGGCTTTCCCTGTCGGCCAGAGATCCGGTAGTAGACATGTCCGATTTGTAAAGTCGATTACCGCTTTATTTCCGCTTGGTCCTTTTAAGGGTGAACAGCGGCAGGTAGATAAAGATGCCTAGTACCGACATGACGAGGCCGCCGATCGTGCCTGCGGCCAGCGGAAACCAGAAGGCCTCTTTGTCGGTGCCCAGCATAAAGGGTATGAAGCCCAGAATGGTAGAGATGACGGTCAGGAAGATGGGCGTAATTTTCACATTCCATGCTTTCAGGTAGGCTCGCGTGGGATGAAGGCGCGGATGGCGCTCTCTGAGCAGGTTGTATTCGTTGAGGATATAGATGCTGGCGTTTACGGTAATGCCGCAAAGCAGTACGAAGGAGGCGAATCCGCCTTGATCGAAATTCAGTTTGAACCCGTAGAAGGTAAGGAAGACGCCGATATAAGAGATGGGGATGACGAAGATGACAGCCAACGGTTGTTTGAGCGAATTGAACAAAATGCTGGTAGTGAAAAAGATAATCGCGATGATGAGAAAAAGCAGCAGATATTGTTTTTTGTTGCTTTTATCCCAATTCCAATCGTATCCTTTGGCTTCGGCCGTATACCCCATCGGAAGCCGGGCGTTGAATTCTTTCAATACGCGCTCTTGTATTTTGGTGCCTTGGGAGTTGGCCCCGATATATTCGTATTGCAGGCAGAGGCGGTATTGCTGGTTGATCTTAGCTACCTGGCCGGGCATTTGTCCTTTCTCGACGGTGGCCAGGTTCGACAGCTTGTAGGTGGTTTCCCCGGCTGTTTGAGGCAGATGCAGCATATTCCATATATCGTATTCGGCCGATTGCTTGGAGGTGAGTTTCAGTTTTTCCGACGTGCCTTCCACCGGGACGTTGCCTGCGTATATATCTTTTCCGAATACAGGACGGAGGGAGGCGAAAAGTTGATGGGGCAGGATGCCGGCTTCGGCCATTTGTGCTTTTCGGAGACGGAAGTAGAACTCTTTGTAGTCGTCTTTCCACCACGAAAATTCCGAATTGATCAGCACTTCCTTAATCCGACGGAAACTCAGAAGTTCTTCTTTCAGTTTCTCCGCCCAGGCGTATAACTCGTCGTAATTGTATCCCAGCATTTCGATCCGGAACGAACCGGCGTTTTCAGTGACGTTGTTGCTGAACCCCTGGTCTTGCAAGCCCCATACGCCCCAACTGCCGCCCCCCAGTTCGAGGGCTTTGCTGATAACGCGGCTTTTCAGGGTATAAGGAAAGCCGCTTCGCTCGCTTTCGCGGGTGAAGTAAACGTAGATGACGGCCTGGCGGGCGTTGTAAATACTGGTTTGAAACTGCCGGATGCCGTCGAAGGTGCTCAGATAAGCTTCCATCCGGGCAATCAGGTGATTCATTTGCTCGACCGTGCTGCCGTTGGGCAGCGAGGCGGTGATATTAAGGACAGTTTCGTCGTTGCGGGTAAAGTAGCTTCCTTCGTATACCTTTTCTACAAACAGGCGCAGGGTGCCCCCCAGCGTTTTGTCGACCACCGGCTTGATTTTGTCTTTGTAAAGCTGGCTTCCGGCCATTTTGTTGTAGGTAGCTATCCAGGCGGAATCGCGGGAAGAAACGGGGGGGCGGCCGGGTTCGATTTTATCGGGAATCAGAAAGACCGGCAATCCGAAGGCGAGCACCAGCACTACGCAAGCTGTTCTTTTCCAGCGGGAAAGAAAATGAATTTGTCCTTGGTAATACCTGGAAAAGTAGACCGGCCAGCGTCTGAGGGCGCGGCGTGCTTTTTGCCGGAAAAGGTTTGCCCTGCCGCAGGGGCGCGGGGCACGAAGGCGCGGCTTTTTTTTCCGGCCGAGTCCCATTTTTTCAATCAGGGCCGGAACCAGGAAAAGAGCGACGGCCAGCGAAACGGCCAGGTTGATGATGACCACTGCGGCAAAGTCCTGAAGGTTCAGCCGTATTTTTTCGTCGAGGAAGAAGATGATCACCAGCGCGCCGATGGTGGTAAGCGTGGCAGCCAGGATGGCCAGGAATGCTTTCCGGTCGTGGCGGTTGCGTATATGGTCGGTCATCACGATGGTATTGTCGATCACCAGGCTGAGCGAGATGGTGATGCCGGCCAGCGAGTAGAGCTGTATTTCCAGCCCTAGCAGGTAGTAGAAAATAACGGCTATGGAAAGATTCACGCTAAGGCTGATCACGATCAGGAAGAGGTAGCGTATCTTGCGGGTAATCAGGAGCACGAACAACAACAGGATCAATACGGTCAGGCCGGTCCGGATATAGATTTTAGCAAGTTCCTCGCGGATGTATTCGGTGGCATCGTAGCTGGTATGGATCTCGTAGCCGGGCGGAAGAATAGTTTTGACGCGTTGCATTTCGGCTTTCACCCGGGAAGCCAGGTTCAACTGGTTGGCTGTTTCTTCGGCCCGGATGGAAAGGTAGACGGAATTCAAACCGTTGATGCGGTAGTAGCTTTGGGGGGCTTCTTCGGCGTGGCGTACCGTGAGCAACTGGTCGAGGCGTACAAGGGAGCCTCGGGAGGTTCTCAAGGCAATGCGGGCCGGATCGAATCCTTTTCCGCCGCTTTCCGGAACAAGCGCGAGGCGAATCCACCGGCCGGTTTCTCTCGAGACGGTCTCTCCCGGAGCGGCTATTTCCGCCAACCCCAGAAATTCTTTCTGATAATATTGGCGGATAGCTGTCTGAATATCTTCGAGCTGAATGCCGAGCGTATGCAGTTGGCGGTTGTCGTATTCCAGTTGCCATTCCATGGGGGTAGCGCCGCTGATGTCGATCTGGTAGATGCCGTCGAGGCTGGCCAGGCGGGGTTTGATCTGTTCTTCGGCAAAGCGCTGGATGAAGCTGGGAGAAGAAGGAGCATTGAGGGTGTAGTTCATAAACGGCCTTTCTTCTTTTTCGTCGGGACGGCTCATTTCCATCAAAGGGTAGTTCATGCCTTCGGGCATATCGGGCCAGGTTTGCCGGATAATGGCGGAAGCTTCGAAACGAGCAGCGTCGAGGGGCGTATGTTTGTCGAATTCGAGGGTGATTTTTCCCCAGCCGTTGCCCGAGGTAGAGCGGATTTCCCGGATGCCTTTGATTCGCGCCAACATGGATTCCAAACGTGAAGTGGCTTCCATTTCGACCACGCGCGAAGAGTTGCCCGGCATATCGAAACGGATGCTTAGCCGGGGCAGCGTGCGCGAGGGAGAGAGCTTCACCGGTAAAAGAGGGATGAAGGCGATCCCCGCCAACGCCACGGCGAGGAAGGCGACGATCAGGGTGAAGGCGGAAAGTTTGGGCGAGGCGCTCATGGGGTTGTTTCGAATGGGGATTGCAAGGGGTTAAACGATTCTTTATCTGTTTTTTTCGCTTTCAGGAAACGGGCGTCCGTATCCGGCGGCCACTTTATCGGGGCAGACGCCGGCGCCTGCCTTATTCCAGTTGATGCAGAAAATCGAACGAGTCGGCCAGGGAGATGCCGGTTTCGAAATCGTGCAGCGTCAGTTTTCGTATTTTGTAATAACTCAGCCAGTAATTTTGCAGAGCGGAAATATAGTTCCGCTGGGCTTCCTGCTGGCGGTTGAGGGAGAGGGTGAGGCTGTTGACGTCGGCTTTCCCGATCATAAACCGTTGTTTGGTTTCCCGGTAGGCCATAACGGCCAGGTCAAGAGCTTCTTCCGCGCTGCCTATAAGGTCTTGCTGGATATTGAAATCGCCTACCGTCATAATCACGTCTTCTTCCAGGCTGAGCTCTTCCTGCCGGGCTGAAATCCGGGTGACGTTCAGGTTGTTTCTGGCAATGTTATGTTTCCCTTTGCGTACCCCCCAATCCACCAGCGGCACGCGAAGGGCGATAGCGATGACATCTTGTTGCAAGGGATGGCGGTAGGCATCTCCCAGGTTGTCGGCTACCTGGTTAAAACCGATGCTGGCGCTCACCGAGGCGTTGAACAAGGCTTCTTTCCGGGTTTTGTCTACTTCTTGCTCGGCTTCCAGAATGTCTTGTTGCAAGCCCAGGAATTTCGGATTGTTTTCTTTGGCCAACGCAAGGGCTTGGTCGACAGCGAGGTCGAGGGAGCGAGGTTTTCCGGGAAGCCGCAGGATAATGGGCGTGTTTTTATCCAGATTCAGGTACGAGGCCAGGCTGAACATGGCTCGTTTGAGGGCAATATCGGCATTTTGCAAGGTGTTGCGGGCGTTTACGGCATCCAGTTTCAGGGTGAGCAGGTCGGCCTGGCTGATGGCGGCGATTTTGTGCCGGCGCTGCCCGGTACGATACAGGGTATCGGTCGAGGCGACATTGTCTTTGGCCAGATCATACTCGGCCTGAGCCATGGCGAGCAGGAAAAAGTACGTGGTGGCCTGTTCGCTGACGGCTTCTATATTATAAAGAAGCTCTTTTTTAGCTTTTTCGTACTTCAAGGGTTCGATTTTCCGTTGCCAGCGAAAGGGGTTGTAGCCTATCAGATCTTGTACATAACCTATCCGGATAGGAACGGAGGTAAATTGATTGTAGGTGTTATCTCCGAAATACCGCATATAGCCCAGGTCGGAATCGATAAAGAAACTGCCGCCCAGCGGATCGAAATTTTGTTTGATTCGCAGGTTGGCGCCGGCGTAAAAGGATTGCTGCCGGCGGTAAATGTCGATGTCGTTTTCCGAATCGTAGCGTTTGGTGATGTCGCGGTTGTATTCGGCCGGCGTAACGCCCAGGGTGAGGCTCGGCAGGCGTTCGGCCCGGTAGGTGCGGAATTGCCAATAACCGGCCAGGAACATATTTTTGTTGCGGAAGGCTTGCAGGGAGCTGTCGGCAGCCAGCGCGATGGTTTTTTCCAGGGAAAGAACCAGCGGTTGGGCCTGTATGGGGGGCAGTATAAATAAGGCTAGCCAGACGGCTGCAAGTAAAAATCGTTTCATAGAGCGGATTGTTTGGAGCGTGAGTGAATGGACGATGTATCGTGTTTGCGGTATATATACCAATATATCAGAGGAATGATGAATAGGCTCACCAGCGTTCCGATCAGCATGGCGGAAATCATGGCGATGGCGAGAGGCTTTTGCAGCTCGCTGCCCATATCGAAGGTAAACAAAAGGGGAATCATGCCGAAGATGGTAGTGAGCGAGGTCATGATAATCGGGCGGAGACGGCGGCGGCCGGCTTCGTGAACGGCTTCCATCAGGGGTACGCCTGCTTTGCGGAGTTCGTTAATCGCATCCAGTTTCAGGATGGAGTCGTTGATGATAATGCCTGCGGTTACCACAATGCCGATGGCGCTCATCAGGTTGAGCGTATGGCCTGCTATCCATAAGACGAGCAGCGAAGCGGCCACGTCGATGGGAATTTCGGCCAGTACGATCAGGGGCTGAAGGAAGCTTTCGAATTGGGCGGCCAGAATGAAATACATCAGAAGCAGCGAGATAAACAGAATAATCGCCAGCTCGTCGAGCATTTGGCGGTTGGAGAAGAAGCTACCCGAAAAATCGATTTCCCACTGATCGTGCTCCGCTTGGCGGACATCCGCCATAAGCTGTTCGCCGTCGGCTACACGGTAGAAACTAAAGGGAATATATTCCCCGTTTTTACCCGCCGTAATGGTTTTCAGGTCTTCCCCGGGCGTAATCCGGATCAATGCGCTGATAGGCAGGTAACGAGGTTTTTCGTCTTTGTCGGGGAGGGTACGCACGAAGGTGTTCCGCAGCACTTCGTCTACCGTCTGCTCGTTGCCCGCCAGGGTGATGGGCAGGTATTGCTGGAAAGAGCGCAGGGTAGCTACTTCGTTGTCTTTAAAAGCGGTTTTCAGGGCTTGATATACTTCCTTATAGTCTACCTGGTAGAGCAGGAGTTTCTGGCGGTCGATCGTGATTTCCAATTGGTTGTCGAAGGCTACCCCTACAGGCGCGTAGCCGGTGCGGGCTTCCAGTTCCTGCCCCATTGACTTGAGTTCGCCGGCTTCCGGAGCTTCCGCCCGGTTACGGGCATAGAATTGGGCGATCAGATCGGCTTCCCCGGTTACGAATAATTTTTCGAATACCGTTTCCGGGGGAGAGAAAGAGAGGATGGCGCTTGGATAGTGTTTCTTTATCATCCGGGTAATCCGGTTTTGCAGCGGCGCGATGTCGGCCGGAGCAGGAGTTTTCAGATACACTTCCGCTTCCGACGAGGATAGCTCGCGGTCGCGATTCAACAGGAATTGTTGTTGACCGATATAAGCCGTATGTTCGATTTCTGCGGGGGCTACTTCTCCCAGCAGTCGCAAAACGCGGTCGCGGTTTTCATCTACATGAATATTTTCATTCCATTCGATACGGACGATAAGCTCCTTCTGGTCGATTTCCGGCATCCGGCTCTTGGGTATGGAATAAAAAAGGAAGACCGAGAGCGGCAAGGTGACGGCCGATAGGAAAAGAGCGGATTTCTTATGCCGGAAAATGAAGTCGACGCCTCGGTCGTAAAAGCGGTCGAGAGTATGGGCCTTGACGGGATTGTCGATTTTCAGGTTCCACCGGCTTTTTATCTCCGGCAGGCTGTAAACCAGTTTATAAAGTACCGGGAGCAGCATGATGCCGGTAAAATAGGAAACCATCAGCCCGACAGTGACGGCGAAAGCCTGGTCGAAAAAGATGGCGCCGGCTATTCCGCTCATGAAAATAAGCGGCACGAAAACGGCAATGGTGGTAAAGGTGGAGCTGAGCATCGGGGTGATTACTTCGGTAGTACCCAATGCGCAAGCTTCGTCGAGACTATGCCCTTTTGCCCGGTATTGGGCGATGTTTTCCGTCACGATAATCGAACTGTCGATCATCATGCCCAACGCCAGGATCAGGCCCGACATGGAAATAATGTTGAGCGACATATGGAACAGATAGAAGAAGAGCAGGCTGACGACGATGCTCACGATCATGCTCAGGCCGATAACGGCCGGACTTTTCACGTCGCCCAGGAAAAGGATGGCTACCAGGCAGATGAACAGAAAGCCCAGCAGGAGGTTTTGTTTCAGATTCGAGATGGTATAATCCAGCAATTCGGTTTGGTTGCGGGAGATGCCGAATTGAATATCGGGATAGATGGTACGGAAATGATCGGTTACTTCCGTCAGGGAGGTTTTCAACCGATCCATGTTTTCGTCGGCTTGCTTGATGATGGCCAGGGTGACGGCCCGTTGGCCCCCGGCCAGAGAAAGGCCGTTTTCCTTGGCGGGCACGATGGCCACAGTCGCCAGGTCTTGCAACTGGAAAATACGGTCGTTTTTACGAAGGTAGATCCGGCGCACATCTTCCACGGTACGGAGCAGGGTGGAAAATTTGATATTGTATTCGTAGTAGCCGTCGCGCACCATCATACTGCCCGGTTCGATATTATTGGCATTCAAGGTTTCTTCCAGCTCGTCGAGGGTAATATCAGCCGCTTCGAGCCGTTTTGTGTCGGGTACGATGCGAAGCTGTCGGCCCAACCGTCCGGTCATATCCACCATCGCCACTTCGGGGAGTTGTTCGATGCGCCGTTTGATAACGGTTTCGGCAAACTGGCAGAGTTCGAGGAAGGCGGCTTCATTGTCGGACGGGGCCGTGTTTTCCAGGCGGCCCCTGCCTTGGGAGGCTGCTGCCGGAGCGGTTCCGCGGGCTGTCGCAGCATCCTTGGAATCGGCCGGAGTCTCGTGAGCGAAGGAGCGCGGGGAAGCGTCGCGCCTGGGCGAAACGATTGCCGGCTTGTCGCTTTTGAGTGTGAGGTTGAGGCAGAACACCGGAATATCCGTCGCGCTGGCTTTCACCACCCGCGGACGCTGCGCGTCACGCGGCAAGTAATTCATTGCCGCGTCTATTTTCTCGTTTACTTCGATGAAAGCCAAATCGGTATGCGTGCCGAAATCAAAGCTGAGCCGGATCAGGGCAGCCCCGTCGCGCGTTTCGCTATGAATGTCGCGCAGGCCGGCCACTTGCATCAATTGCTGGCGGATGGGTTTTACCTGGGTGTTCTCCAACTCGCGCGCCGAAGTATTCTGCCCCGTAATCTGGACGGTAATTTCCGGAATGGCGATGTCGGGCAGCAGGGAAACGGGCAGGGTAAAATAAGTAGCCAGCCCCACGATAAAACAGGCGGTAAACGCCATCAACACGGCAATGGGCCGCTGAAGGAGAAATTTAATCATGACGGTCGGTTACTTTGACGGGAGCTTCGTGCGCCAGGTTAATATTGCCGCTGGTAATCACCGTGTCGCCGGCTTTCAGCCCTTCGGTAACGGTATAGCTGTCGGCATTTTCCAATCCGGTACGCACATAATTCCAGTAAGCTTTGCCGTCGACGAGCGTAAAGACAACCTGTTTGCCCGAACGAAGCACCACGGCCTGTTTGGGAATTACCAATTGGTTGTCGAGCGACCGGCGAACACTGACTTTTACGTTCATGCCTTCGAATAGTTTGCCTTTATTGGCCACGGCCGCTTTTACTTGCACCATCCCGTTTTCATCCACCAGCGGATTGATTTCGGTAATTCGTCCTTCCGTCTGCCCGGCAGCGGCGAAAGGGGTAACGGCCACCGGATCGCCGGCATGAACAAGCGGCAGCTCGCTTTCCAGTACGGAAAACGAAGCTTCCAGGCTGGCCGGATCGATAATCGTGCAGAAGGGATCGGTAAGGGAAGCCGTATTATAAGGCTTGACGAACAGGTTGGCTACTACCCCGTCGAAAGGAGCCACAAGGGTAGCATTGCGTTCTTCATGGCAGGCCAGCTCGTATTGGGCCAGGGCGCCGTCGTATCCGCTTTTTACGCGTACCAGTTGCAGGGTGGCGGCCGGTACCTTAGCCGTGTCTTCGGGAGCGTATCCCTGCCCGATCAGCACATCCTGAAATTCAAGTTTGGCCCTTTCCAAGGCCTCTTTCTGCTGAGCGGTTTTATTGGCCAGGCGAAAGGAAGACAAGGAAGCCAGCTTCTGCCCTTTTTTTACCCGTTGGCCGTTTTTCACGTAAACGGCGGCAATGGGTTCGGCCGTTTCGAAGCGCAGTTCGGCCAATCGTCCGGCCGAGAGTTTGCCGTTGCTGATCAGTTCGTGATGGAAGCGGGTTTCGTGTAATGGAACGACGGTTACTTCGCTGATTTCGTCGGGTAGAATGGTTTCCACGGATTCTTCCGCTGCGTTGTTATCTTTCTTTTCGGCGGAACAACCGGCCAGGTTTATCATAATAAAGAGTATTCCCAGGTAAACGTATTTCATAAATCAGGACTTTGTTAATTTGGTATTTATCTTTGTTTTGATTCTTCAAGACGAAGACAGTGCAAACCAAATGCAAAGGCAAATTTGTCTGTCTATGCCGGGGCGCAGCCTATCTTCAATTTATTCTAAGAAGCAAAGATAGCAATTTATTCTTACGATGTTCTCGTAACCGATCAGAAATGAAGGCTTTCATAGTTTGTACCGAATGTTTTGCAACATGTTTTTTTAATTTTATCCGTCCCTCTAGCCCTTCCGGTTGCGGCTTGCTCCCGATACCTAACTAAAATTCAAAACAAAAGCAAAGGACGGCATTGTTAAAATCATTTTTCAAGTTTGTACAAGCATAAAACGGTATTTCCCTGTCCGATATAGTCGGCCACATCTTCGGGCAAAGCCGTTTCCTCGGGGTTTTGAATCATATCGTTATGGAAATAAGTAACGATACATTTTTCTTCCGGAGCATAATAAAGAGGAAAATTGACGGCTTGGGGATCAATTTTGTCGGCTTTGCCGAACCAAGTGCTCCGGGTAGGTTTGTGATAAGCGCAAGTATATAAAACGCCCTCTTTGTTCACCATGAAAAACAGGTAGTCGTCGAGCACGATCGGGGTAGTAGCCAGAAAGGAATAAAAAGCAGTTTGACTGAGCAGTCGGTTTATATCTTTCATTTGGGAATCGGGAATTGTTTGGCCCCCGAAGCCGAATCGCAGGTGCGAAGTCATGCGGCCATCTTCCGGAGAAAATAAATAAACGTGATTATTTATCACACGATTGTAAACGACGTGCTTATCCGTTTCGATAAAGAAAGAATTGAAGTGAAAGTTCGGATCGGTATCGGAAGAATAGGTTAACTCTTTGCTGACCGGACGGAAATCGCGGTCGGCGACAATAACTTGTTCGCCTTTATAATCGCCCTCATTGTAAGGGGCCAACGCAATCAGATAATTCCCGTTTTTCAGGCAGTGTATATTTTCCATTTTGAAGGGAATTTTACGAGTGCCTATATGATTTCCTTCTGCGTCTATCTCTACGATCTTGTCGGCCGTACCGTCGTAGAGGAAAAGATGCCCATCGTCATTGACCAGAAAATCGGTAAGGTTGGTAATTTCTCCGGGGCCGTCGCCGGTTTTGTCATAAATATTGGTTATACAACCAGCTTTGTCGGCTACTATTATTTTTTTCAGGTAGCCGTCCATCAGATAGAATTTACCGTTTTTTACAGTGATTTTCTCGATGCGACTGATAAAAGAGCCGTGTTCTTCTTTCTCCATCAGTTTTATATAGGAAGTTTGATGAGGAATATTTTCTTTTTCCGCATGGGAAAAATCGATTTCAACCAATTCCTCCGGCATACTAGAGGGCGATTGTTGACAGGCGATAAAAGAAAAAAGGAGAAAATAAATAGGGAGATGGAATAGCTTTTTCATGTAGGCGTTTAATTTGCTATAGTTGATGGTGTAAATAATATAAAAAAGCCGGATAGTTGCTTTTCCTTACCAGGTTACAACTATCGGCAAGGTTTTTGAGTTTTTTGTTGAAAAGTCAATAGGAACAACAGATACTGTTTGTGTTTTTGCAATATCTTCCGGACCACCAGCTTACTTCTGTAGGGCCGTGATTTGGACACCCTGTAACGCTTTCATCTCCCGCAAGTGCTTCCATATTTGTCAACACAAGAGATGATAAGGCTTCTTGCTTGTTAGTTTGTAACCAGAGCGAATAAATTCCCATCATAGCAAATACCATGATAATACTTAATTTGATTTTACGCGTCATAACTTTTTTTAGAAATTGAAGTTTTATTTTACTATTATTGTGCAAATATAGTATTATTATTTATATTAATACTCATATCTGCTTAATATTATTTTTTATTTTACATTTATTTAATAATCGATATTTTGCCTGCTTTAGCTCTTCCCGCATCTCCCGAATCGCCGTACTTTCCACCTTCGGCTTGCGCTCCATCACCACCCGGACGGCTTCCTGCATTTTCTCCGGTTGGAAGAAAGCCGGTTCGGCATAGAGTTTAGCCAGCAGATAATAAGGATAAATCCGGTCGGGCAGGATTGCTATGGCATAACGCAGATGCTTCTCCGCCTGGGCATACCGTCCGAGCGACTGTTCGTTTAGCGCCATGACATCATATAGCATCGGGTCGGCGCTCAGACGAACGGCCCGTTGCAGCCAGCCGATCGCTTCCGCTTCACGCCCCGTTTTACGCAGACATTGGGCGCCTTCAAATAAAAAATCGGGCCTATGCCGGAAAAGAGGAAAAAGTTTCGTATAGGAAACAACAGCTTTTCCATACGCCCGGTTCCGGTAAAGCATCCGGGCGGTAGCCCATTTCTGATAGTCCGCAACGGATGAATAGCCTTTCCATCCCATCCATAGACTGACGGCCGCCAACAGCCAAAACGTAGCGCGTATCCCCCATTCGCCGGCTGCTTTGCGTGCAGGGGGAGGGGACAGTGCGCAGACGCTTAGTATCACTCCGGCCACCCAGAAAGAAGGAAGTTGCAGCGGATACGATGAAAAGGCGAACACGGCCAGCGCAATCAATCCTCCGCAAACAGCGTATCGCCTTCTTTTCAAACCTTTCCACCCACAGTATGCCAGCCAACCGACGAACAGGCATGCCCCCGGAATGCCTGTTTCCAGCCCGAATTGCAAATATTCGTTGAAAGCATACTCCGGACAACCGGCTACGCGTTGTTCCTCCGCAGGCTTTTCAGCCGAGCCGAAATAAGCGGCCTGCTCCTGGGCATAAGCGGCCGGGAACCCTCCCAGGCCGACGCCGCAAAAAGGATGCCGGAGGATGGCGGTAGCCGTTATTTTCCACATCAGCAGCCGGCCGTCGGCCGAGCCTTTTTTCAAATGGTATAGAAAGAGAACGCCGCCCGAAAACACCATGCCCAGGGCGATTGCTCCGAACCAGGCGCGTAGAGGATGGCACTGAATCCAGCGAGCAGTTTTTTTCCAGCCCAAGCGTTCGACCCAGTAAACCCACCCGCAGGCTACCAGCGCCGCCAGCCAAGCCGAACGACTCATGCCGGCCGGCAAGATACAAATAAGGGTCAACAGGCAGATCCACGAAAACAGATACAAACCGGCAGCTAGCCGGCCTCTTCCCTGCCGCCTGAGCTGTCCGTTCTCCTGCCGGCCTAAGCGGCCGGTTCGCAGCAGCAGGCCGAAGCAAACGGGCAAGACGACAGCCAGGTATCCCGAGTAGGGGCCGGGATTGAAAAAACTTCCCGTCAATCTGAAAAGCGGATGGTTGGACGCAGCGTATCCATAGAGTTGGGCAAACCCCAGGAGGGCCTCCAGCAGCCCGGCAGCCATCAGGCCCACCGGAAAAAACCAGCGCAGGAAGGGATAACTGCTCAGGGCATACCGCATTATAAACCAGAAAATAAGCAATTGTGCGCCAAAACCCAGTTTATCCGGTTCGGGATGAAGATCCCAATCATACGTAAGCAAGATAATGGCTGCGAGGGCGGAGACCAGACCGTCGGCCCAGGTAAAAGAGAGACGGAGGCGGGGCCCGAAAGAAAGGACAACCGCTGCCGAGAAAGCAAATATAGCGTTTGCTGCCGCGAACCAATTCGTTTGGGCCGTTATCAAACCGTTCGGTATCAGCGCATCGGTAGCGAAGGGTGTGCCCAGGATCAGCAATCCGCTCAAAACGAGGCTGAGGGGCGGCAGGAATTTCCGGATAAGCGAACTTCTATTCATCGGATCGTTTTTTTGTTTGATAAGGTTGCTTTAGCCTATCCTTTTCAGGCACCGCCCGCTATTGGTTTCTCCCGTAGGCGGATCGACCGATCGCCAGATCAACCAAGCCTTTCCTACAATGAAATCTTCAGGCAATACGCCCCAGTAACGGGAATCTTGCGAGTTTTCCACCTCGTCGCCCGCCACGAAATAATAGTTCTTGCGAAAACGGTAGCCAGAGGCAGGAACATCTTGCAGCCGGCAGCCGGAATCGCTCCAGGACAAGCGTTTTTGCTGTTCCCATTCGATAGCCTGTTTATATAAGATATAGTTGGCGCGATTCAGCGGAATACTATCGCCCGCCCGGGGAAGATAAAGCGGCCCGAAATTCAAGATATTCCACTGAAAGAGCGAATCGTGCGGAAAAGCCGAAAAAATTTCCGGCGGAAACGAGGCTTCGTTTCGCCCGGCCAACAACTCTTGCCCCTTGCAGTTGCCCAGGTATCCGGCTACGCCTTCCGCCCGGTACCGGCCGTCGCATATCCGGATACTGTCGCCCGGCAGTCCGATACAACGTTTGATATAATAGTTCAGCATGTGCATTTCCAATTTATCCCAGGTATGCGGATGCGGGAAATGAAAAACGATTACATCGTTCCGCCTCAATTTCCCGATGCCCGGAAGGCGATATACCGCTACCTGTTCGCCGCGGAGCGAAGAAAAAAGATCGAACAATCGCGCCCCCGGAATCATCTTGTTCACCACCACCCGGTCGCCGGGTACCAGCGTCGGTTCCATCGATCGGGAGGGAATGGTAAAAGAAGTAAGGCAAAACACGCGTATCCCCATCCACAGGCCGCCCACGAAGCTCAGCCAGCAAAGCAGCGAAAGGAACTTGTCCATATAAAAACAAAGCCTCGGTTTCATTCGGATTCGTTTAAGTGGCAAACAAGACGGCTTGCCAGGATAAATCCCCTCAGAGTATCCTGAAGATAGCCGGCCGGCTTTCGCCTGGATATTCGTTTCGTCGGAATCGCTCTCGATGATCGGAGGAACCGGTTAACTGACATCACCACCATACCTGTTTTCCTTCTTCATAGGTGAAAATACGTTCCTCTTTTCCCCGCGTCAGGTTGCGAAGCCAGTATAAAGTGCCGGAAGGCACCGTATCGAAGCGGATGCAGTCGTCTTGGGTCGCTTTTTTCCGTCCGGCCGAACGCCAACCGCCCTCAGCATCGATATAGAACAACTCGTATAAATTACCCTTTCGTACCCCGTTATCGTCGTTGCGGATAATATACCGCACCCTGTCGACGCGAGCCGGCCGATCCAGAGCCAGCCCCGCCCAACTGAGCGTATCGCGGGTATGGAAATAGGTCAGCGCATCCCCGTCGAATACATGCTCTTTCACGGCCTCGGGATGGTAAATGCTGGTTTCTTCGGTACCGATTACGCGGCCTTGCAGCGGCTCGCCGTTTCCCGGCTCGTAAAATTCCACTTCCGCCATATTGCCTTGAGTCTGGTCGGAAGAAAGATACCGGTAATACCGATAGGCTTTGCGGGGACGTACTTCCACTTGCGTGTACTTGAAGGCGGGCGGCGCGGTAAAAACATATAAATCTTCCGCTTGCCGGAAATCCGGATCATCCGAAGCCTGAAACCGGCTGCCGACCAACGTAGGAGGGATATAGGCCAGGTTTTCCGCTTCCTGTTGCTTGCGTTCCGGCAGCAGGGTGATCTTTTTTCCATCAGGCCTTATCGGATGCAACCGACCGGCCGTGTCGGCAAAAAAAGGAAGGCTGGCGGGAACCAAGCGACCTTTTTCATAATAAGCCGCCTGATACATGATGTCGGGGCCTACGTGGTGAAACGCCGCCTCGCCCCGGACAATCCGCCCATAATCTACCGGTATCCACCCGGCGGGATCGAATACACATAAATAAGCCAATTTTTTATCGGAACGCCCGCTCAGCAGCGGCACGGAGATATTCACCGGATGAATAAATGGATACTGGCCGGTGACGTCTACCAGGCAAGGATTCCGGAAAAAAGGCGGCAGCTCTTCCCCTTCTTCCAGAAGCGCCAGCCGCGAGGGTTGCAGGCCGTAGGTGCGCCGGTATACCTTCGGAATGCCGCTGAAGCGGGAAAGATGTTCGCCCGGTTGTTGCTCTCCTCCCGAAAAATCGCGTATCCGGCCGTCATTAGTATATACCACGTTGAAGGTATGGTTGTTATTCTTCCTCCCCCAGTGAGGAATAAATGCGATGCCGACCGGAATGCCCGCCGCCCGCATGGCAAAGACGGCTAAAGCGGCATAATCTTCGCACAACCCGAATTTGATATGTTGCAGACTGCTCGGACGTATATCCGAGGGCCGTACGGAAGACAGGAAAATATGAATCGGAAGCGCCATCAGCCGGGCATTGATAGCACGGCAGGCTTTTTCCGCCGATCCGAGGGTGTCGCAGAGAGCGGGCGCGAACGTTTCGCGATAGAGCCGGCGCCAGTCTTCCGGCAATTCGTTGCCGACCCGGTAGGGAAGTACCCATTCGGCGAATTCATCGAAGGTAAGATGCCGGTTCCAAGGTTTTTTCCATACCTCGAAAGCTTCGTCGATTTGCCGGATCAGGTAACCGGCTGTCAGGTGTTCCAGGTCGGTTTCCATCCGGAGGTCGTGGCGGGCATGGCTTTCCTGTTTCCGGAACGCCTCGTATATGCTTTTTTCATCGTATTCGGCTTGCCGGATCTGGTAAACGGAATCGATAAAGGCATGAAACCGATCGACTTTTCCGCCCGCCAGGTAATATTTCCCCAGCATGTTACCGATCAGGAAACGGGCGGCGCGGGTTTTCAACGAATCGTTTCGGTAATGGGCCATTACCTTATCCCATTCCGCCCGGTTATCGCCCGAGGCTTTCAAGGCCTCCTCATATAAGGGGCCGGAGGGAGAAGCGCAGGCGATAGAGAGAAGAAAAACGGGGAAAAGAAAAATGATTTGCAACCTACGGGATAAAACCGGAAGCAGGGATATTGTCAGCATACAGAATTAAAATTGAATTATTCGACATGGCCGGTGAGCGATACGGTCAATTCGTTGTCCGCGAGATTCCCGTACAGTGTAAGGGTACGCAGAAAATCACCAGTCTCTTCCGCTTTGAAAATCACGTCCAGGTTTTTCGTTTCGCCGGGTGCAAGCTGATCCCAGTCGACACGGGCTTCCGTGCAGTCGCAGGAAGTGGCAATGCCTTTCAGCCGGAAGGGGGCCTTTCCGGTGTTGCGGACGCCAATCGTCTGCGTGTGGCTGGCACCGAGTGTTAGTTTACCTAAATCGTATTCCGCCCGATCGGTTTCGAGGGTGGTAGCCGGGGCGTCTTCGGCAGCCGGATCGGCCGGTTTCCGGCCGGCCAGCCGGTCGAGATACAAATCGGCTATCGCCAGGTTATGTACCGGATTGCCGATCACGACCACCCGGTTGTCTTTATCCAGCAGGAAAGTCTGGAAGCTGAAAACGGAAGGGAAGCGGTTGGCCTGGTTCAACCGATCGCCGCTATCGATGCAGACGGGTCGGTCGAACCGGTTGCTTCGAAGCAATTCGCGGATTTCCAGGAGATTTTTAGGATGAATCACAAAGAGGAAGGGCACGGTGCCGCCTGTCAGCGAATCGGTTTTCCGGATGAATTGTTTCCATTTGGCAAGTTGGAGTTTGCAACTGGTGCAACCGGCCGAATCCACATACACCAGCACTTTGTAGGGTGCTTCGCGAAAAGCATAGTCTACCGTATCGGTGGCGTAACGCGTAAAGGTTAGGGCTTCCGGGGCATCGGGAAAGACAACTTCTTTTTCTTGCCACCGGCCTACTATGCGAAGGATTTCTTCCTTCTTTTTGTCTTTGCATCCCGTCAGGGAAAAAAGGAGCCATCCGGCAAATCCGGCAAGCAAAAGGTAAAAGCAGGTTTGTTTGCGGTTTTTCATCGTCTAGTCGTTTTGAGTCAGGTCGAAGCGTTGGAAGCTGAGCACATCGTCGCTATATTCCGGGTTCAGGGGGTGGCTGTCGGAGATGTAAAGCCCGTCCTGGCGGATAAACATCAGTTGGGAATTGTAGGTGTTTTCCGGGAAGAGGGTTTCGCCGATCACATTCAAGTCTTTATCCAGAATAAGGATGGAAAATTTCGTGCGGCCGTATTGTAATAATTCCATTACTTCTCGATCGGATAATTTCCGGCTGATCTCGGTGGCAGGGTAAACAATCCGGTAATATACTTCCCGATAAGGGTCGTAGAGGATATTTCCGTAATTCGGATTACCGCAGATGTCGGCAAGGGCAAGGCGGCCGTAATCGTCCCAGATAGTTACCTTTTTCATATATCGGCTAGTCGTTTTTACCTGACTGATCGAATCATGGTTCAAGGGTGCTACATAGAGATTTTCATCGAAATAGAAAGAATAAACGAAACGGTTTCCATCGTAACAGCGCGAAAGATATTCTTCCACGCCGAAAGCTTTGGCTTTATTATCAGCTCCCGGAAAATGAGGATAGATAAAAGTGGGGAAAGCCCGGACTGTATTGGTTTCCATATCGATAACGGCGGCTACGGGATTGAAGGAAGCCCAGCGGTTACACCGGTAGGTGATGTAGAGCTTGTGGTCTTTGACGACGGCAGGCTTATAATAGTTGGTAGTAGAATAATAGGCGCTGAGCATGTTATTATCTTCCGGATCTCCGTAAAATAGTTTTTCAATCACTTTCTTGTCTTTGCCTACAATGGTTATTTCCTGGAAAAAATGATTTGTTAAAAAAATGCTGTCTAAATTGTGAATATAATATCCGTAAAATAGACCCACTCCGTTGCTACCGCTCACCTCGGGTTCAAATTTAAACGCTAGTTCTCCCGTATCAAAATGGTAGAAAATAATTTTATTCTGGTCTTGATTCTGAAAGGTTAAATATTCCTCGCCGTCTTTGTCTTTATAGAGTTGAAGGGTAGGGATAAATGTCTTCGTGTTGCTATCGAGGGTATAGGATAGTTTCTTTTCAGACCTGTTTAAGGTGCAATCGGATACTTGACGGGAAGTACTTTGTTTGCATGACGTATAGAGGATGAGCAAAACGACACACAGGAAAACTCTATTTTTTTGTAAGTGTTTCATATTCGGAATGAATTAAAATTATAAAGTTCATTGAATACCTCGTTTGAAGATCGAGGTTCGAAACGAGGTATTCGTACTATATACTAATCCTCTGTTGTCAGCTAAGCTTTATTTCCACCACCGCCTCTTCCCGATTCACATCCGTGGCATAAATCACCCCTTCCGCTTCATGCACGTCGATGCCGTAGATAGCCCGATCGAGCGTATACTTGCAGACCGGCCGCCCCTCCAAGTCGAAAACATAAATAAAGCGTCCGCCGTCTTCCGGCTTGTTTCCTCGCTTATAACAGGCTTCGATCTCGCGGAAACTACGTCCGTGGAAAACCGCGTAAATATACCGGTCGGTAATCTGCACGTCGCTGAAACCCATGATCCCCGTCGGAACCCCGTACCCGTCGCTCACCCGGAACTCCGGCTCTCCGTGCGGGCCATATACCACCCGGCCGCTGTCGCCGTCCAGCGGATAGATTTCCAATACTTCTCCCAACTGGGAGGCCATCACCAGCAAACCTTTGCCGGCATCCAGATCGATAAAGCTTCGCCATGCTTGTGCCAAGACCGGCCGGGGCACTTCGCTTCCCTTTTGCTCCGTGGGAATAACCCCTTCCCAGCTCACCCGTTGTCCGGCGCGGTCGGCTTCCCCGAATCGGTGTTCTCCCAGATAATCCGGAATCAGAAATCCCCTGTCGGTAAGTTGAAAATCCAGCGCACGCACAAACTCTTTATCCAAATCGATCGTTTCTTCGCGGGTAGCCGTGCAGAGAGACGAGTCGATACGCCAACGTGTGATCTGCATTTTATTGGCATCGAGCGCCCAAACCGAATCGGGGGAAACGAACCGGAATGTTTCGGCCGACAGCATTTCTTCGGGCCCCTCTCCCCGCCTTCCGAAAGATACGACGGGTTTCCATCCCGGATAAGTAAAGGCATGAAAATAATAATCCGGATGATGCAAATCCAGAATTAAAGCGATACTATCTTTCACTTTTATGCGGAAAGGATAGCGGAATAAAGCCGTATCGAGCGGGATTGCTTGTGCAAAACCATTTTTTTCTTCCGGAAAATCGGTATAACGCAGGTAATTTTTTCGGGAGTATTGTTGACACGAAAACAGAACCAAAACAAATAAGAAACAAAATTCTTTTTTCATTTTATTCTTGCAGATTATAAGGTTGCAAAATTAGCCGAACGTCCTGCTATATCCAATTTTTTTAGCTGACAAATGCTTGACAAATGAAAGTAAACAGATTGTCAGATTACTTTTTCCGGAAAATAAGGATTGCTTTTCGGGAGTTGGATGGATGGCAGGATGTTTTTGATAATAGCTTAGGATGTTTTTAAAGTAAAAAGTAATAAACCGGAGATTTGCCATCGGCAGCTTTCCAGAAGAAGAGCGATTTTTTTACCTTAGCCGGGCTTGCCTTTCGCAAGCCCGGCCTGTTTTTCTCTCTCTTGCTTGTTTTTAGCAAATCTTTTCAGACGCCCGATGCCATCCAGCTTACTTTATAACCGTGACAATCTACCGAGCCGTAGCCATAACAATAGGTGCCCCCGCTTTCGCCGGAAGCTAAAGCTTCCAGATTGGCCAATAGAAGTTCGTGGCTTAGTTTAAACCGATTTTGTGTATAAAAAAAGGAACATGCAACGAGGATGACGATTGATAATTTGATAATGTTTTTGTACATAACGAATAATATTATTTGCTGTGCAAAGCAAATATATTTATTTTGGATATGCAAATTTTTAAGCTATTAAAATAAAATAATGGAGTATTATCCTGAATGCCGGAACGTCAGGGAAGGAGCTGCATAATTAAAAAATCCATATCTTTGCTGTGAGAAAGCGAATGCCGGAGCACCCGGACATAGGCGCGGCGGATTTGTTTGGGGGAGGCTCGGCGCCTTCCGCCTGCGTTTAGTCGGGTTACAAAGATAGCCGTAAGTGAGGTGCCGAGGCAGGTGGCTTGGCTATGTCCGGACGCCGCCTGTCTTCGCTTTAAGGGGTATAAACATTTAACAATACTGTAATCTATGGAAATACTACGTGTTAAGTTCTCACTGATGGTTTTGCTCCTGGCAGGGGGATTGGTAAGCCTGTATATGGTGTATAAAAGTCTGGAGGAAACTTCGCTCGATCTTTACAGCCGGGCGGAA
>DBFWLD010000051.1:0-105231 GCA_048465615.1 Tannerellaceae bacterium | reverse complement strand
ATGAGCCGACTTTTATGTACAAATAGAAGTTTTGAATTGCTTGAGCCGTATGAGGGGAAACTCTCACGTACGGTTCTTAGAGGGGAAAGCTCCCGAAAGGGAGCTGACCTACTCGACATAGACTTGTATCTGAATGAAGCGCACAGTTACTCGCTCACTTCAGTACGCTGCCATTGCAACGTGATGGCATGGGCGGAGGATGGAGAGGAACTGAAAACCATACGCAATGATGTGGGCAGCCAGTTGGCACTGATGGAATGTAAACCGAGACATAACACGGTGGATGCGGCGACGCTGTATTGGGCGGCGATGCCGGGGAATGCGGGGGACTTTCCGGAAGAAGAAAGTTTCTACACATTCATTGAACCGGCGCTGTGTTTCTTTATTGAGGAAACGAATTACAGGAGTTCGCCAAGTGCTTTCGGAATAAAGATGGCTGACCGTATCAGCGGTAAACCGATCCATGTGGATATTTCCGACCTGCCGATGAAGGCGGGAATCATCACGAACCGAAACAAATTCGTACTGGGCGGCTCCGGCAGCGGAAAATCGTTCTTCATGAATCATTTGGTGAGACAGTATTGGGAACAGGGCACGCACGTGGTGCTGGTCGATACGGGTAATTCTTATTCGGGATTGTGCGAGATGGTTAACCGGAAAACGCACGGGGAAGACGGGGTGTATTTCACCTATACGGAGGAAAGCCCGATTAGTTTCAATCCTTTCTATACCCAGGATAAGGTGTTTGACGTGGAGAAGAAGGAATCTATCAAGACGCTGCTCCTGACGCTTTGGAAAAAGGATAATGAGCCGGCGAGCCGTTCGGAAGAAGTGGCGCTATCCAATGCCGTTTCTCTGTTCATTGACCGGATAAAGTATGATGAGAATCTTGTACCGTCTTTCGACACTTTCTATGAGTTTGTGGACACGGACTACCGGGCGATACTGGAAGCCAAAGGGGTACGTGATAAGGAGTTCGACATAACTAACTTCCTGAATGTGCTGGAACCGTATCATAAAGGCGGCGAGTATGACTTCTTGCTGAACTCGGACAAGCAACTGGATTTGCTGGACAAACGGTTTGTAGTCTTCGAAATCGACCAGATTAAAGACCATCCCATCCTCTTTCCGGTGACTACGATTATTATTATGGAAATGTTTATCAATAAGTTACGCCGACTAAAAGGGGTAAGAAAAATGATAATAATTGAGGAAGCGTGGAAGGCGTTGGCGAAGGAAGGGATGGCAGAATATGTTCGGTATTTATATAAAACCGTCCGGAAGTTTTTCGGGGAAGCGGTGACCGTTACGCAGGAGGTAGATGATATTATTTCTTCACCTATCGTCAAAGAAAGTATCATAAACAACAGTGATTGCAAAATCCTCTTAGACCAGCGTAAGTATATGAACAAATTCTCCAAGATTCAGGAATTACTGGGACTGACGGATAAGGAGAAATCGCAGATTCTCTCTATCAATATGGCAAATGCTGCTTCGAGGAAATACAAGGAGGTATGGTTCGGACTGGGTGGCGTGCAGTCGGCGGTGTATGCTACGGAGGTTTCGATGCACGAGTATCTAACTTATACAACGGAGGAAACGGAGAAGCTGGAAGTAATGCAGTTGGCGGAGAAGTTAGGGGGGAATATCGAACTGGCTATCAAACAACTTGCGGAAAGTAAAAAACTTAAGAATTAGAATTATCATGAAATACATTTTAAATGAAAAACGAATGAAAATGCTCGCGGGAGCATTTGCCGGGCTTGTTTGCCTGCTGATAGTTGCCTGCGCCGGACAAGGGACGGAGATGAGCAAAGTATGCGGAGAGTGGAAAAGTATCAGCGGCAGACCGGATATACGGATTGCAAAGGACGGGGAGTGTTACAGACTGACGCTCTTTGCCAGAAAGGGATTGACGGGCAAAAGGAAGCCGGAGACATATCTGATTCAACAGAAAGACGGGGCTATGTTCATTGATACGGGCTTTCATATTGATATGGTTTACGATGAGGGAAAGGATATGCTTACCTTTTCGAGCGGCGGAGAGTATATCCGCAAACCATAAAGGACAGCAGAGATGGAACAAATAGATTTCCTCTATTGGACTACCCGCCATCCGGAACTGTACCGGATAAATTCTCCTGTCAGAACTTTATGTGGCTATTGGACAAATGGTGCATTTTCCCCCGACCTTTATATTTTTAAAAAAGATAAAGGATATTGGATGGCGGTAATCTATCCTTCGGGAGAATTTTATACAAGCCGTATTGTGCAAGTTTTTAAATCAACGGTGGTTAACTTGTGTGAGCAGGTTCGTATAGGCTATGACATAGAGAGTGACATTCTGTTCCTTTCCGGTGAAGGATATTTTCATCGAAAGAAAGAGTGGGAAGATTTTTCTTATGATTTCCTCATGAAGTCCTATAAACAGATTTCATATCGGCACGGCTGTTCTGAATTAGAATATAATCCATAATTAATAATTGGACAAATGAATATAGGGTTAATTGATGTTGACGGGAAAATGCCCAATCTGGCATTAATGAAAATCAGCGCATGGCATAAGAAACAGGGGGACACTGTAGAATGGTACAACGGGTTATGCAATTATGACAAGGTTTATATGAGCAAAGTATTCACTTTTACAGAAGACTATATTTTTTATATCAATGCGCCGATTATTGAAAAAGGAGGAACGGGATATGATTTCTTTAAGGAGCTTCCTATGAATGTTGACCGTACATTTCCCGATTACAGTTTATACCGGGTAGATGCGGATTTGGCATACGGCTTTTTAACACGCGGATGCCCAAATAGATGTAAATGGTGTATCGTACCCCAAAAAGAAGGCAATATCCGTCCTTACATGGATATTGAAGAGATAACGGAAAACAGGAAGAAGGCAATCCTGATGGATAATAATATTCTTGCGTGTGATTACGGGCTGCAACAGATTGAAAAGATTGTAAAGATGAAAATCAAGGTCGATTTCAATCAGGCGCTGGATGCACGGTTGGTTAACGAGGAAACGGCATCCATGCTTGCAAGAGTGAAATGGCTTGACCGGATTCGTTTCGGATGCGATACGCCTGCATAGGTGGAAGAATGCGAAAGAGCGATTAATCTGATTAGAAAATACGGATATAAGGGAGAGTTTTTCCTCTTCTGCATCCTAATGGACTTCGAGGAATCCTTTAAGCGTACCAATTACTGGAAGTTGAAAGGCGATTCAAAAGTAATGCCTTTCTGCCAACCCTTCCGTCCTCTCGACAACAAACACCATGTCATTCCCCAATGGCAAAAGGACATGGCACGGTGGGCTAACAAGAAAGAGCTGTTCAAATCAATTGAATTTAAGGATTATCAACCGAGAAAAGGATTCTTATGTAAAGAGTATTTTTCCTGATGGTTTGACAGCGAGTATAAAATGCAAAAGTAATTATCAAAATCAAAAAAAGAAAGTATATGAGAAAGTACATTTTGATTATTAGTATCGGGTTGTTGTGCCTAAGCTATGAAGCGAAAGCGCAATGGATAGTCGCCGACCCGGGAAATCTGGCACAAGGTATTATCAATACCACTAAACAGATTATCCAAACTTCGACTACTGCAAACAATACTTTGAACGGTTTCAAGGAAACGGCAAAGGTGTTTGAGCAAGGTAAAAAATATTATGACGCACTAAAGTCTGTACACAATCTGGTGAAGGATGCCCGAAAGGTGCAACAGACGGTCTTGCTCGTCGGGGATATTTCGGAACTGTATGTAAGGAGTTACCAAAAGATGTTGTCCGACCCGAACTTTACGCCGGCGGAACTGGATGCCATCGCTTTCGGATATACGAAGCTGCTGGAAGAAAGTAACGGGCTGCTCGTGGAGTTGAAGACGGTAGTGAGTGCCAACGGTCTTTCGATGAGTGACAAGGAACGGATGGATATTATAGACCGGGTGTATCGGGATGTAAAGGAATACCGTAATCTGGTAGCGTATTATACGAACCGGAACATTGCCGTCTCTTACTTGCGGGCAAAAGAGAAAAACGATACCCAAAGGGTACTATCCCTATATGGCAATGCTAACGAAAGATATTGGTAACGGCTATGGGTGCTGAATTTGAAAACCTGCATCAGATTCTCAGGAATCTGTATACAGAGATGTTGCCGCTATGCGGTGATATGATTGGCGTGGCAAAGGGGGTAGCCGGATTGGGAGCGTTGTTCTATATCGCATCCAAAGTATGGCAGGCTTTGGCACGGGCGGAACCGGTAGATGTATATCCGCTGTTGCGTCCATTCGCTATCGGGCTTTGCATTATGTTCTTCCCTACTTTTGTGTTGGGTACTATCAATACGGTCATGAGTCCGGTTGTGAGGGGATGTAACAATATCCTGCAAGGGCAGACTCTTGATATTGAGAAATATAGCCAGCAACGGGATAAATTGGAATATGAAGCGATGGTGAGGAATCCGGAAACGGCGTATATCGTATCAGATGAAGAATTTGATAAACGGATTGACGAATTGGGATGGTCGCCCAGTGACTTGGGTACGATGCTGGCTATGCAAGCGAAAAAGACCGGTTATGAAATGAAGAAGTCTATCTGGGATGCGTTCCGGTGGGTAATGGAACTGCTCTTTCAAGCGGCATCGCTGATACTGGATACGATACGTACATTTTTCCTGATTGTATTGTCGATTCTCGGGCCGTTGGCTTTAGCACTTTCCGTCTATGACGGCTTTCAAGGGACACTCACGCAATGGCTGACCCGGTATATCGGGATTTACCTGTGGCTACCGGTTTCGGACTTGTTCAGTGCAGTACTGGCTCGCATTCAGGTGCTGATGCTGGAAAAGGATGTCGCCGCACTGGAAGACCCGAATTTCATACCGGATATGACGAATGCCGCATATATCATTTTTATGCTCATAGGGATTATCGGCTATTTTACTATTCCAACAGTGGCAAGCTGGATTATACAGAACGGCGGGGCAGGCAGTTATGGCAAGCAGGTAAATTCTGCGGGAATGAAAGGCGGCAAAGCTGCTGCGGCATTGACGGGTGCTGCGGTGGGACATACTGCCGGCAAACTGATGAACAAGGGAGGTTCCAATGATTCGGAAGGCAGTGGTAATGGCGGAGGTGGTTATACTCCTTCGGGTAAAAAATTGTAGAACGTAACCTTTGGAAAGATAAGCTGAATAATCATTTAATAATTTATGAATTATGGAATTTAAAAGTTTGAAGAATATAGAAAGCAGTTTCCGGCAAATCCGGATGATTGCATTGGTGTTCCTCGTGCTGTGCGTACTGGTGACGGGGTATAGCATCTGGAGTTCGTACAGCTTTGTGGAAAAGCAAAGGGAGAAGATTTATGTATTGGACAACGGAAAGTCGTTGATGATGGCTCTTTCGCAAGACCTTTCACAAAACCGTCCGGTAGAGGCAAGGGAGCATGTGAAGCGTTTTCATGAGTTGTTTTTTACGCTCTCACCGGATAAGGATGCGATAGAAAGCAATATCCGCAGGGCTTTGTTCCTGTGCGATAAGAGTGCATTCCGTTACTACAAGGATTGGAGCGAGAAAGGATATTATAACCGTATCATCTCGGCAAATATCAACCAGACGTTGCAGGTGGACAGTGTTGCGTGCAATTTCGACCGTTACCCTTATCAGGTAACGATGTATGCCCGGCAGATGATTATACGTTCGAGCAATGTGACGGAGAGAAGCCTTGTCACCCGATGCGGACTGATTAATTCGGTACGCTCGGACAATAACCCGCACGGGTTCACGATGGAACGGTTCGAGATAGTGGAAAACAAGGATTTACGGGTATTGGAGAGATAGAATAATGATACGAAGAAAAATCAATGAATGGCAAGACCGGATGGATGACGGGCTGCGTCGCATGTGTGGAAGGCTTACGCCGGGAAAACAATTGGCGGTTACGCTTACCATGCTGCTGGGATTCAGCGCACTGTCTATTTACTTCACGGTATCGGGCATTTACCGGGTGGGAAAAGAGGAAGGGGAACGATTGCAAATGGAGCATATCAAACAAATGAAGTTGCATCCGCAAAATGACAGCATCCTTTCGGTACGGGAAAATTTTGAAAGTAATAATATGATAAAGTAATAATCAATGGAAGATAATATAGATAAGGAAGGCACGGTGCTGGAAAAAAGCACTGTACAAGTGGAGGAAGTAAAAGAGGAAATACGGGAAACCGAAGATGCCGCCACTCCACCGGAGAAGAAAGAAAAAAGAGTGAAGGAACGCAAGGAACTCACACCGGCGGAAGTGCAACGGAGAAAGAAAATGTTGGTGTTTCCTCTTATGTTTATTGTGTTTGCCGGAGCGATGTGGCTGATTTTCGCTCCGTCTGCAGAGGACAAAGAAAACGAGGTGCAGAAAGGATTCAATATCGACGTGCCGCTTCCCAAAGAAGGGGGATTGCCGGATGATAAAAAAGAAGCCTACGAACAGGAAGATTTTGAAAAGCAGCGAAAGGCAAAGATGGGGACTTTGCAAGACTTTGAAATCACGATTGGGCAGGAAGATAGTGCGCCGATAGGTGCTCTTGCGGATGATGTGATAGAAGAAGATGTACCCCGGGCGGATAAATCGTCCATCCGTTCTTCTGCGGTTGCGTATCGGGATATGAACCGGCAACTCGGCACTTTCTATCATCAGCCGGCGGAACCGGAAGACGACCAAAAGCAACTGGAGCTGGAATGGCGCATTCAAGAACTGGAACGGATGCAGGAGGAAGCCCGACAACAGAAGACGGCAGCGGATGAACAACTGGAACTGATGGAGAAGTCCTATCAACTGGCTGCAAAGTATATGCCGGGAGGGAAAAGCGGCGAGCAGACGGTAAAAGCGACTACTACAAACGTAAATACGGGTAGCGCAGAAATTATTGCCGTACCTGTGGCGCAGGTGAAGGAACAGGTAGTGTCGCTGTTAGCTCCGCCGATGAGCGATGCCGATTTTGTGAAGGTGTACAGCAAACCCCGTAATCTGGGATTCAATACGGTGCAATCGGCAGAGGAAAGCATTGCCAAAAACACTATCAAGGCAAGCGTGTACCGAACGGTGACGTTAATGGACGGAAAAGAGGTGCAGCTCCGGTTATTGGATCCGATGATGGCAGGGAAACAGTACATTCCATCAGGGACGATAGTAATCGGTACGGCAAAGATTGGCGGGGAACGCATGGAAATCAAGGTGACATCGGTCAGTCACAGGGGAAATATCACTCCCGTCAATCTGGAAGCGTATGACATTCAGGGAATGAAAGGTGTTGCCGTGCCTAACTCGGAAGAATTGAATGCCGTTAAGGAGATGGCGGCAAACATGGGGTCGTCACTCGGAACGAGCATCACCATCACAGAAGATGCCGGGGCACAATTGGCGGCGGACTTGGGCAAGGGTGTCATTCAAGGGGCATCGCAATACCTGGCAAAGAAGTTCAGGACGGTAAAGGTGACGCTCAAAGCTAATCATGAGTTTTACCTTTTACCGGAAAAATGAGATATACCACTAATTAATCCAATTATAAACAATTAAAAAAGAAGTATTTATGAAAAAGTTAATTTTGATGCTTGCCATTAGTGCAAGCGTGTTCAGTGCAAATGCACAAAAGAGTGCAAGAGTAGAGAAAGTTCCGCAGAAAACGGAAGTTATCACCCACGAAGAAGAGGATGAAAGCGGGGAAGATATACGCAAAAGTCCTTCTACGGGAGATATGTATGAAGGGCTTACCCGAACGGTTACGTTTGACCGTATGATTCCCCCATACGGGTTGGAGGTGACTTATTACAAGACAGTTCATATTATTTTCCCTTCGGCTATCCGTTATGTGGATTTGGGTTCTGCGGATATTATTGCAGGTAAAGCGGACGGTTCGGAAAATGTGCTACGTGTGAAAGCCGCACTGCGTGATTTCTCACGGGAGACAAATCTGGCAGTGATTACGGAAGATGGGAGCTACTACACATTTAACGTGAAGTATGCGGATGAGCCTACGAAGTTGAATATCGAAATGAAGGATTTTATCCATGACGGGGAAGCGGTGAACCGTCCGAACAACTCGATGGAGATTTATCTCAGAGAGCTGGGCAGTGAATCGCCGTTGTTGGTGCGATTGATTATGAAGTCCATCCATGAGAATAACGACAGGTTGGTGAAGCATGTCGGTTGCAAAAGATTCGGCATCCTGTACACGTTGAAGGGGATTTATACTCATAACGGTCTGCTGTATTTTCATACGGAACTGAAGAACTCGTCCAATGTGCCTTTTAATATGGATTATATCACTTTTAAGGTAGTAGACAAGAAGATTGCGAAGCGTACGGCGATTCAGGAACAGGTGATTGTCCCGTTGCGTGCTTATAACCTTGTGACGGTGGTGAATGGAAAGACGAAAGAAAGAACGGTATTTACCCTGCCTAAATTCACTTTGCCGGATGACAAGCAACTGGTGGTAGAGATGAACGAACAGGCGGGCGAACGTCATCAGAAGTTTGTGATAGGTAATGCGGAGTTGATTCGGGCCAGGGTGATTAACGAACTGAAAATGAAATAAGATGAAGAAAGTTATATTTTTATTGTGTATGGTAGTGTGTCTTGTCCTGACGGACAAGGCGCATGCCCAACGCTGTTTGCCGGGTATGCGTGGTATCCGTGTCATGGGAGGAATGGCGGATGGTTTTCATACTTCGGACAAGCATAATGAACTGGGGTATTATTTCGGGCTGTCGCTGGATACATACACCAAGAATTGCAACCGGTGGGTGTTCGGTGCGGAGTATCTGCAAAAGTATCATCCGTATAAGGCTATCCGCATACCTACTTCACAGTTTACGGCGGAGGGAGGCTATTATTATACTTTCCTTTCGGATGCCAATAAAACGTTTCTGTTTTCGTTGGGCGGTTCGGCACTTGCCGGATATGAAACCAACAATTGGGGAGAAAAATTGCTCTATGACGGTTCTACTTTGCAAAGCGGGGATAACTTCATTTATGGTGGTGCTGTTTCGTTGGAACTGGAAACTTACTTGAGCAACTGGGTGGTGTTGCTCCTGAATGCTCGCGAGCGTTGTTTGTGGGGAAGTGATACGAGGAGATTTCATTTTCAATTCGGAGCAGGAATAAAATTCTTAATCAATTAATAACGATATATGAAAAAGATGTTTGAAACAATATTTGTGCTCGGTCTTATGCTGACCGGCATCTTATGTGTGGTAGCCTGTAATAGCAAGTTGGACGTGCAGCAGGTGTATGAGTTTGATATGGCAATATTGCCGGTTCAAAATAAAATCGTAGCGGGTGAAGAAGCGGAGATTCGTTGCGAATTAGTAAGAGAGGGAGTGTATCGGGAAACTGAATACTATATTCGCTATTTTCAGCCCGAAGGTAAAGGGCAGTTGCGATTGGAGGACGGTACTATCTTGCTGCCTAATGACCTTTACCCACTGGAAAAAGAAGTGTTCCGACTGTATTACAAATCTATGAGTACAGACCAGCAAACAATTGATATTTATATTGTGGATTCACATGGGCAGACCATACAAAAAACGTTCAGTTTCAATAATGAGAGCCAAGATAAGGAGAGAGAAGAATGACAATGACTTTGATAGGTTGCGGTGGCTTTTTCCTTATGGTATGGTGTTGTATCGGTTGGTCTATGTACCGTGCTCCGACTGATGTAGAGTTGTGGGGGGAAGAAATGGAATAGTTCTTCTTTACTAAATAAAATCCTCTTGTCCCATTTCAGGCAAGAGGATTTTATATTTAAAACAGTGCCAGTGTGAGTTGCTGGGGATGGAGGTATTGGCGTTTCAATTCCAATAGTTTTGTTTTTAGTTTGCTGATTACTGCCGGGTTATAATTGCTCTTGTCTGACAGGGAATAACGGCTTGTTTTTTCGTATAGTTCTTCCAGTTGTCTGATGCCTTGACGGATAGCTTCTTTGTACTCCTTAACCGGTTCGTCCCATACGGATGGATGGCTACCCCCTCCGGCAGTTCCCGTACACCAACCCACCGTTACTGCATATATTCCGTTTTCTGATTTACCGATGTGAATGCAATTTGAAGAGTCCAGCTTGATTTCTTTAATAATTGGCAACATACCGGATAACCAGCCGTATTCATCAATGTTTATGTCCGTATAGCCGAAAAGCAATCTTCTCTCATAAATTTGTATATTACGGATGATTTGTCTTACATTTTTGCCAAAACTTTCAAAATAGGTGATTTGTTCCGTGTTATTGCGGCGTACTGCCAACAGATAACGGAGTACTGTCTTACGTTCTGTTCTGTAAGGATTGTATTCTAAAATCGCTTGTAATTTTTCTTCTCGGGTCATTTGGGATAGGGTTTTCATACTTGTATCTTTTTTAAATGGTTGCTTTCAATATTTCCATGTGGTAAGGAGGGTTCACTTCATAGAAAAGATAGTCTATGAAGTCCTTGCGCGCTTCTTTGTTCAATTCTTTAAAAAGTGCCGTGAACGTGGATATGTTCCCGTTCAAATAAACACTTACCATGTACTCGAAAATGTTTTCTACTTCGTAGTATCTGCATTGCTGCGAAACGGTCTTACTGTATCTTGCTTTCATAATCATATATTTTAAATATTAAATAATTGCACATAGAATAAAGAGGGCTATCACTCCCCAAAACAGGAGTTTAAGAGTGATGAAAAACAAACGGAGTATCTGACGGACTGCCCACAACAAAAGGATAGCAAAAAGGAACTTTACTCCAAAGTAATACACACCTGCAACCATCAAAGCGACTTTCAAAAAATTTATGCTGATTGGAAGGCTCGTAAGCTGCTGTTTCCTATTTTTTCTTCATTTTTCATAATTTCTGACTTTTTTTTTATGCCTTATCGGAGCCGGCTGTTGAGCTGTGTTTCGTGTGCATTGGAAGATGACCGGATATGAACGGGCAAAATTTGTTTGTAAAATACTACCCGAAGGGCTGGAGATTTTTCAAACAAAATTTGACAGGCAGTAGACGGTCGTTTATCTTCGCACAGGGAACATAGCTTAATAGCTGGCTCCCGTTAGATTGGCAAGAGCAAACGAGGAAGAAATTATAAAGAGAAAAATGAAGAAAAAATTATGTGTCAACCGTTAAAAAAGATAGCTCGCCGGGAGCTATCCGTTGTATTATCATTGGATATTAATAGGAAAATGTCTCTTATCTTTTTGCTATATTCCCTAAGATATATCCTATAAATTTCCTACTTTTGCCACGAGAGGATAAATAGTCCTCTGTATTTAGTAAGTTTATTTACCGTTCCAAGAAATCGCCAATTTCAAAACACAAAGGTAAGTAAACTGGCTCGGTCATATACTAACGTGACCTGTCAGTTACTTTTGTGTGGGGCGTTTGGCGATGCCTTTGGAACTGTGATTGGCAGTGTCACGTTTTTAAATTATATATGATATGGAACAATTAAAGGAAACCCCTTTGCAGGGGATTGTAGGAACAGATAAAGGAGAACTGTTCTATCTCTTACCAATTGAGAAAGTTAGTGACCTCGTAAAGTTACGGGGGGATTTGAGTACGGCTATCGACCTGATTTCAAAGACTGGAAGTTCGGAAGAAGGAACAAGCGCCATAAACACGCTGAACGGACTGCTTGCCGGACTGATGAAGTACGATAGCGATCATTACGAAGCTATGGATGTCGCTCTTGCTGACGCTATGAGGAAACTGGAAAAGAAATAATTCCGCTCCGGCTGTTATCCGGATGGATAATCATAAATAAACAACCTTTTTGGCTTAGCCAAAAAGAGAAAGATATTCCGTTAGCTGGCGAAGATTTATATTCGTTGGTCAGCGGAATACTTTTTGCGGTTATGGGTAGGTAAAATATTATTTCCGGTACAAAATACGGGAATGGCTTTTGATGGACAAACTGTTTTATGCTGTTGGATGGGTTGAGAATAGATAAATTTTACTGTACTATCTTTCTAAATTATATAATAAAAATGATGAAAAGTAAGTATATTCATACTGGAAAATGTATTTGGTGTGGTAAATCGTTTCCAGATGTTAACTTTAACACAGAACCACATATCATACCACATAGCCTTGGGGGTACTGAAATAGGTTATGATGTATGTGATGATTGCAATCATTATTTTGGCACTGCAACAAAAGGTGTTCCAAGTATTGATTTGTCATTTAAGGAAATTTTCAATGCTTTCAAAACATTTGGTGCTCAATTGAATGAAAACACATACCAAAACTTTAGTTCTGTCTTTTTTGAGTATTGGCATAAAAAGCAAGTGATTAGAATAAAACGAAATTTTAATCAAATAGCAATAACAAAGCAATTTAAAAGAAGTCTTTATGAAATATTCTTGCAAAAATATCATTATGAAACAAAAAATGGTAACCATCCAATGTTTAATATGGTAAGAGAATATGCAAGATACGGTTTAGGTTCACCTCACGTTTATTATGTTTTTAATAATATAATTCTTGTTCCTGATGAGAAAAGTCTATTGAAATTGCCAATGTCAGAAGATATAATAGATGATATGTTGAAAACTGGAGTTTATTCATTTTGGTTGTTGGGACACTGCTTTTATCTTGAAGTATTACCTATCGCATTTAATGCTAATGGGAATAAGTACCTTCAGAAAGAAGCAGGTAAAATGTTGATTCCAGCTGTCGGAAATGAAAGAATCTTTGAGTTTTCCGATGTCATGCAAATTGATTTTTTAATGCAAAGATTTAATAGTAAATAGTCATGCTAATAAATATATATGTCATTATTAATGTATTATGAGGTAATTTATATACAGAGTAACAAAGTCGTTAAATAGAAAAAAGCATCAAACCGTTTTTCCTAAAAAGACTCCTACCACCGAATTGGCTCCCAATTGCATACATTTGCGTTTTACCTGGATAAAGCTCTGACCGGTGGTTGCGATGTCATCCACCAGAATAATATCTTTTCCACGAATATAGTCAGGATGGAAAATAAGGTTGGATAGTTTATCGTGCCCGATAGTGCCTTTGAGTTGTTCCCGGTCTTCCTTAATCCAAATGGCACGGAACCCGTCTGTTACTTTCAGTCGACGTGAGAGAAGGCTGCAAAAACGGGCAAAGCGGGCTATATTGCGCTCTCGTGTAGCGGCGGGGATAGGGATGAGAACAGGAGCTTTCATCTCCTTAAAGAAAGGCATACGACCGATACAGAGGGAGAAAATCTTGGCGAGTAAGGGGGCGGCATTTTCGCTTCCTTCTTTGAAACGGAATACTAAGTTACTGACTTTTTTCTGATGCTGAGTCAGTTCTTTTGTCCGGGTGGGGTAATAATCGTGGATGTAGAAACATAAGGCGCCGTCGTAGCGAACTTTGCCTTTGAAATAGGTATCATAAGGGAAGAACTGGCGGACAAAATTACTCTCGAATGTGAAACGAAGTATGTCGCGCCAAAGGTTGAGGGTGGTTTCATCCTGTAGCCGGTAGAGTTCGCCTTCTATCGGTTCTTTGTCTGCCAACCCGATGCCGATTATCAAGTGGGCATTGAATTGGTCTTTGGAAACAATGTACCAATCGAAAGAACGGCTCATCTTTTCTATCGGGCAGTCTTGGGAACAGAGGAAATAGAACATCCCGTCTTCTTTCTGGATGACAAGGAACTCTCCGGGCATTTCAGAAAGCTGGAAGTAGTTGTAAACAGGCGCATCATCCAGGGCTTCGAACGGGACAGATACAACAAGGTTTTCAATCATAATTAATAGTTTGTTCAAAGGTAGAGCTTTTCTCGGATATGAAAAAAGCCTGATACACTTATTTGTGCGTCAGGCTCTGATTTAACGTATCAAGGGGTTAATTGGGTATCTCCGGGTACTGGATGGAGGCATAGCGGGTGCTGGAATTGAAAACGACAATTACTTCTGTTTCTTTCTTGTCTATGCGGTTGTATTCGCATAGGGCGTTCATCACCCATTCCCTAAAGGCGTTGGCGTAGCGGGAATCTATGCGGTAGCTAAGGAAAATGATGGCTTCAAGATTGTAAAAGGTGACGTAGATGTCCTGACCTTTCTCGTTCTTCATCTTGCGCTCCATAGTCACGTCCTCTTCGCGAAGCACTCCGGACTTGAAGATGGAACGAAAGTTGTTGCCTACCGTCTGGAGATATACGTCGAAAAGACGGGCGATTTCGTGCTTGAACATCCATACGGTGCCGTTTACTATTTTGACTTCGACAATGGGCTTGCCTGTTTCTTCTTCTGTGATTTTAATGTATCCTCTTTCCATGATGATTTTTGTTTAGGGGGTAAAAGTAGTTAATTATATGTTGATTTCATTTGTTGGCTGCAAGTTTCTTGGAGAGTTCAAGCATTTCTTTGTTGATTTGCTTGTCGGAAACATGGGTGCAGCGGGTAGCGTAATCCCGAAAGCCAAACAGTTTCGAGATGGTAATCTCGGAAACATTGTTGGCTATGCCAATCGTCACGGCGAAAGTGGAACGGGCGGACTGGAAACTTAGTTTCCGGTTTAAATGGCATAGGGAAGCTATTTCTTTCAAATAGGAGTTTACCTTTTGGATGCTGGGGACAGGCAAAAGTTTTTCCGTGCCGTCTTCCTTGTATTTGTCTATGATTTGACGGGTGGTTTCCAATAAAGGGAGGCGGACTGAGTTGCTGGTCATGAAGCGGCGGAGTGAAAGCCAATATGTACCGTCTTTTGCTATAATGATATGGCATTTCTGCAAGTTCTTAATGTCTTGGTAGGCCAAACCTGTATAGCAGGCAAACATGTAGATGTCACGCACTCTTTCTAAACGGGAACTGTCAAATTCCCGTTTAGTAATTACTGTAAGTTCTTCTGCCGTCAGGTATTCACGACCTGTTTGAATACCGTTGATTCTGCTTTTAGTCAAATATTCGATGTACATCTTATTATTTAATTTTCATGTGTAAATTCAATTGTTCTGAAAGATTCTGCATACTGCGGCTGACAAGTATATTGGTTGCTTTGGCGTAATGCTGGGTCTGACGAATATTGGTATGTCCCAGCATCTTGGCGATACTTGCCATCGGTACGTCGTGCAACAGGGTAAGCGAGGTCGCAAAGGTATATCGTGCAACATGATAGGTCAACTCTTTGTTGATGCCACATACAACGGCGAGTTCTTTCAGATATTCGTTTACCTTTTGGTTGCTGCACACGGGAAGCAAACGCCCTCCGGTCTGTTGTCCACGGTATTTCTCTAAGATTTGGAGGGGAACTTCCAATAAGGGTATGTCAGCCACAACCTTCGTTTTTTGACGTGGCTTCTTTATCCATATTTTTCCGTCATTGGCTTTGTGAAGATGTTCTTCTGTCAGGTAATAAGTGTCTGAATACGCCAGTCCGGTAAAACAGGAAAAGACAAATATGTCACGGACGCGTTGCAAGCGGTCGTTCCGGATTTCCTTTTCCATAATGGCTTGCAGTTCTTCCAACGTGAGGTAGGGAACATCTACATTCTCAAAAGAGATTTTCTTATCATAAAAAGGGTCTTCCTGCAACATGCCATGTGACTTTGCATAAGTGGTAGCGGTCTTTAGCTTCTGCATCATCTTGGCGGTGGCATTATGCCCAATCTTCTTATCTACACGGAGGAAGATTTCAAAACCGTTCACAAAGTCGTCGTCAATGCTGTAAAGGGGCAGGTCGGAGTTTTTGTATTCCTTCTTGATGTATTCCTCCAAACGGCGGTAAACCAATTCGTATTTATTGTAAGTGGATTGGGATATAGATACGCCGAGTTGCTTCCCTTTTTCATCTACTATCTTCTTGAATACGGTAAGGATCGTATGACTTTTTGCCTTTATGCCTAAATAGGCGTTTTTCAACATTAATGGGGTGGGAAAAGAACCTACCGACCGGATTTTCTCATAGTGGTTGTTCAATTCCACACGCATCTTTTCCAGTTTAAGGTTGATTTCATTGGCTGCCGGAGTACGTCCCGATACCTTTCCGGATTTGGTGTCCCACTTCTTTTCTTCTATTTCGAGTTTGGTACTGAACTCGACTTTCTCGCCGTCAATGGTGATACGCACCATGATGGGCAATTTTCCGTTCTTCAAAGGGGCGCCCTTCTTGGGATAAAACAGGATTCTAAAGGTACTTCTCATAATTCAATTGTTTTTTGGTTGCAAAAATAGTTTTAATTCATTGCAAATGAGTGAATTATACCGAGACACTTAACGGCATTGTCGGTGACTTTTAGAAGAAGAACTGAAAGAATGTCGTAGCGAATACTTGCCGACGGTTGTTGCTACCGGTTTATATTCAAATCGTTACTTTTTTCAGATATGTTTTTGATGGTCTAAACTGCGACAAATCAGCGACATATCTATGAAATCGTTACTTTTTTTGGCGCTCAGATTTTGAGTAACGATTTAGAAATGCTTTTTGTCTGTAAGATGGCTTTTAGGGGAGTATTTGGTTGTCGTAGGGACAATAAAAAACAGCCCTAAATATATGATTTAGAGCTGTTTTACTTACTTTTGACACTTTGTTGTCTTAGTATATTTGCGGTGCGTACGGGACTCGAACCCGTGACCCCATGCGTGACAGGCATGTATTCTAACCAACTGAACTAACGCACCGAAGGGGGGCATTCTTCAAAAGGAATGCAGGGCAAAGATAAGGAGAAAACCGGGATGGGCAAGAGTTTGGGGGAGGAAAATGTGCGGGGGACGGAATATTTTTTTACTTTTGCTCGTGATTTGTATGAACAGACTATAATAGAAAAGAAAACATGAAGAATACTCCAGTCGATTATCAGACGGCTAAAAAAATCATAGACAGCTATGGGCTGCCGGATTTCGGAAAAGCTACCATACGCGAAGTAGTAGCCATCTCTACCCAACTCGAACAACAGACGAATACCGAATTTGTCCATATGGAAATGGGAGTACCCGGCCTTCAGGCCGCCCGGGTAGGCGTGGAGGCGGAAATCAATGCACTTCAAAACGGAGTGGCTTCCATCTATCCTAATATAAATGGGATACCGGAGATCAAGCAAGAAGCTTCACGCTTTATCAAGGCTTTTATGGACATAGATGTGGCGCCGGAAGGCTGCGTGCCGGTGACCGGTTCGATGCAAGGTACCTACGCTTCCTTTCTGGTGAGCGGGCAATGTACGCCGGGAAAAGACACGATTCTGTTTATCGATCCCGGCTTCCCGGTACAAAAGCAACAGCTTGCTGTGATGGGATATAAATACGAAAGCTTCGATGTGTATGAAAGCCGGGGAGAAAAATTGCGCGAAACCCTGGAAAGTTATCTCTCGAAAGGCCATATCGCCGCCATGATCTATTCCAATCCTAATAATCCCGCCTGGTTCTGCCTGACGGAAGATGAACTGAAAATCGTGGGAGAAATGGCCGACCGCTACGATGTGATCGTGATTGAAGACCTGGCCTATTTTGCCATGGACTTCCGTAAAGATCTGGGCCATCCTTTCGAAGCACCTTACCAAGCCAGCGTAGCCCGGTATACCGACAATTACGTATTGCAGATTTCCGGTTCGAAAGCATTCAGTTATGCCGGCCAGCGCATCGGGGTAACGGCCATATCCGACAAACTCTACCACCGCGCCTACCCCGGCCTGACCGCCCGCTACGGCGGGGGCACTTTCGGCACGGTATATATTCATCGCGTGCTCTATGCCTTGTCGTCGGGGACGAGCCATTCGGCCCAATATGCCTTGGCCGCCTTGTTCAAAGCGGCTGCCGACGGCACCTTCGATTTCGTATCGGAAATAAAAGAATACGGACGGCGGGCCGCCCGGTTGAAAAAAATATTTACCGACTACGGATTCCGCATCGTATACGACCACGATCTCGACCAACCGATAGCCGACGGTTTTTATTTCACTATTTCCTATCCCGGCATGACGGGCGGGGAGCTGATGGAAGAACTTATATACTACGGTATCAGCGCCATCTCCCTAAGCACCACCGGAAGCCGGCAGCAAGGATTGAGGGCCTGTACCTCATTTATAAAGGATCACCAATACGCTCTGTTGGAAGAACGGCTCCGGATTTTCCAAGCCAATCATCCCCTCTAAGCCGCTTTCCGGACACATCTCTTCAATTTCTGGTCCGTCGAAGATGTTTCGGCCCGGAGGAGATTATCGAGAGATGGGACCTCCGGCCATAAAGGATGCCTGGAAAAAGAAGATGAAAAGATATAGTCGATACCCTAAAAGGAATGCTTTTTATCGACATAATGGCTAAGCACTTGCTTTTACGGAGCCTTTTCCGGCCGTAACCTGGGGAGGAAAGGAAAGGCATACACCAAGTAATCGGGACAGAAGGTAAAAAAGCCCGGTATTCATTTATATTTATTAACAATGGATACCGGGTTTTCATTTGCTTCTTAATCCAAAAACCCATATATTGTGAGTGTTTTATTAATCAGCTTATATTCAGTGATTATGGCATCCTATAACAACATATTCAAAATAACGCATAATGATCTGCTACCGGGCCAGGGTAGCATACTCATATCCGAACCTTTTCTACAAGACGCTTACTTTCAGCGTTCCGTGGTGCTGCTGGTAGAACATACCGCCCACGGCTCGATGGGGTTCGTACTGAATAAAAAAACGGATCTCACCGTCAATTCTTTTTTCTCGGATCTGGAAAACCTTCCGCAGATGCCTATTTACCTGGGTGGGCCGGTCGGCGCAAACCGGCTTTTTTTCATCCATTGCCTGGGCGACATACTGATTCCCGACGCTGTGAAAATAAACGACCAGTTATACTTCGACGGCGATTTCGAAGCCTTGAAACGCTACATTCAAAACGGGCATGACGTGGAAGGAAAAGTAAAATTCTTCCTGGGTTATTCCGGATGGACGGAAGGCCAACTTAAAAGCGAAATCGACAGCAATTCGTGGGTGGTAAGCCACGATACGCGCATCGACGTACTGAAAGCCCACGATGAATCTTTATGGAAAGATGCCTTGGAACCGCTCGGCACCAATTATAAAACCTGGACTAAATATCCCAAAGATCCTTATCTGAACTGATAGTAATTCAGAGATGAAATTAAATCGGTATCGATAATAAAATTCCAAGGAAAATCACATTCGAATTGATAGTAAACCCGGCTTGAAAATAATTCCGGATTAAAATGAAAAAAGGTACGGGTAAGAAATGAAAAAAACACTCTCCTATTTATTCACCAGTTGCATCATCCATACATCCTGATAGCCGCCGGCGACGGCCAGCCAGTCGGCAAACAACCCCGTCACGGTAAAGCCGCATTTGGAAAACAAGGCTTTGCTGGCCTGATTATCAACAGGCACATGCGCATATAGCTGGTGCATACCCAAGAAAGAAAAAGCGTAGTCGGCAAGCAGGCCGAGCGCATCGGTAGCTACCCCGCCCCGGCGATAGGCCGAACCGACCAGCACCCCCACTCCGGCCCGGCGATGATGCGGATCGAAATCGAATAAGTCGATCATCCCTGCCGTCTCTGCTGTGGAACGGATTTCCACCACCAGCCGAAGCTGCTTCAACTCGAAGATGTCCCGATGAGAAACCTCGATGTATTCCCTGAGCACATAGCGCGAAAAAGGCGTCAGCGTAGCCCCCGCCTGCCATACCCGGGTATCGTTTTCCGCCCGGTACAACCAATCGAGATCTTCCGGCTCCAACGCCCGCAACCGTATTTTGTCGTTTTCCAGTAAAGCCATCTTATCTGCCGGGAGAAACCACCCGGCCGTTTTTCGCATGATAAATATGATACGTTATTCGCTTATTCGTCTCCCTGTCCATCAAGAGGAGCATCTGCTCGAAACGCAGGTCGGGATAACCAAACACATAATCGGTAAAGCCCTTCATCTGGTTGCGGCGGCATGCCACGTCGGTAGCTCGCTGTTCGTCCAGATTCCATAGATTGATAAATTCGGCTTCGGGTATCTGCTCGGCGCATGCCTTTTTGATTGCCGGAAAACGGTTTTCGCCGCAAAGCACCAAAATGCGCCGGGGCCCCTTCGGTTTTCCCCCGGAGACCGCTTTACGCGGCACGACAGAAAGGCCGGCCGCTAAGAAAACGGCTGTCCGGATCATACCGTTCAGCAACCTGCCCGACCGGGGATAATATTTTTTATAAAAGATAAGCATCGCTCCGTAAAAGGCGCGGATGTATTTGATGTCTCCCTGCTTGGTACTCTCACCTTTATAATGCAGGATACGTTCGGGCAGATAATAGTTTTTATATCCTCCCAGCACGATACGGTACGAAAGGTCGATGTCTTCGCCGTACATAAAGAATGCTTCGTCAAGCAGCCCTACTTTGTTGAGCGCTTCCCTGCGGAGCAGCATATACGCTCCGGCCAGCACGTCGACTTCGTGGGCTTGGCCGGCATCCAGAAAAGGCAGGCTGTAGCGAGCCAAACGGCGCGAGCGAGGGAAAAGTTTCGACAAGCCGGAGATCTTGCAAAAAGAGACCCAGGGGGTAGGAAAAGCACGTTTGCTTTCAGGCAAAAACCCGCCGTGGCCGTCGATCATCTTCACCCCTACTCCCCCGGCTTGGGGATGCTCGTCGAGAAAGAAGCAAAGCGTGCGCAGATTTTCCTCGCCGATGACCGTGTCCGGGTTCAGCAGCAGGATATATTCGCCGCGAGCCATGCGGATAGCTTGATTATTGGCTTTGGCAAAGCCTGGATTATCCTTGTTTTCGATAAAGACGACTTCGGGAAACAGGGGGCGCAAATACTCCGTCGAACCGTCGGAAGAAGCATTATCGACCACGAAGATCTCGGCCTCCAACCCCGCAGCGGCGCTCCGGAGGGCATAGAGACATTGTTCGAGAAAATATTTTACATTGTAATTGACAATGATTACGGATAATTTCACCTCGTACATAAGCAGGGGATTTAATAGAGCAAAACCGGGTATCGGCCGTTTAAGGCTTCACCGGGCGGATTCATTGAAACGGGTGCGGTTGAGGATGGAACGGCCCAGGGTTACTTCGTCAGCATATTCTATTTCATCGCCTATGGATACTCCGCGGGCCAGCATAGTGACCTTCAAATCGGGGAAACCGGAAAGTTTGCGGTAGATAAAGAAATTGGTCGTATCGCCTTCCATCGTCGTGCTCAGGGCCAGAATCACTTCCGATACCTGGCCCGAGGCTACCCGATCGACGAGGCTTTCGATCTGCAAATCGGCTGGGCCGATACCGTCCATGGGCGAAATAATTCCTCCCAATACGTGGTATACTCCGCGGAATTGGCCGGTATTTTCAATAGCCATCACTTCCTTTATGTTTTCCACCACACATACCGTGGCATGGTCGCGCTGCCGGTTGCCGCAGATTGCGCACAACTCGTCGTCGCATATATTGTGGCATACGCGGCAGTACTTTACGTCTTTGCGAAGAGCTACGAGGGCCGAGGCAAAATTCTCGGCATAGCTTTCATCTTGACGCAAAATATGAAGAGCCAGCCGGAGAGCGGTTTTCCGGCCTATGCCCGGCAGGGAAGCCAACTCGTTGACGGCATTTTCCAAAAGGACGGAGGGGTATCTCTGATTCATTCGTTTCGCTTCTTTTTTCAACAAAGATAGTGCAAACCGAGTGCAGAAGCAAAGCCTCTCTTTGATTATGCCGAGGTGAAGCCTATCTTCGATTTCCAAAACAAAGATAGTAAAAAAACAGCATAAAAACAAAGCTGGTTTTGAGTATGCCAAGGTAGGGCCTATCCCTTCCTACCAGGAGCAAAGAGAGTGCAAACCGAATGCAGAAACAAGCTTGCTCCATTATGCCGGGGCACCCCCTATCTTCAATTGGTTTCTTTGAAGCAAATATGCAAACGAATACCCGAGCCGGAGTTACTCGAAACATCCGGCCACCGGAACCGCCACTTCCCTGCATGCCTGCCGAGCGAGCCTATCCCAATTTCTTTTCCAGTATAGCTATCCTTGTTTCCAACTCTTTATTCCGATCGACGTGAAACTGTATCATCCGTTCGTACACTTCCACAAGTTTATTTATCGGATTAATGGTAGGCGTGCTATGAAAAGCAGGATTTCCCCAATAAGCGCCTTGGCTTATGCCGGTGACCGTATCGTTTCCGGAATAGGTATTCGTATTTTCTACAAGCAAAGGCGACGGATCTTCGGTAGTTTTCAAATCTTCCACCGTTACATCCAGCGCTTTAGCAAATTTTTCGAGCGTTTTATCGTCGATTACTTTGGTTCCTTCGTAGCGCGACACATTCTGTTGCGTCATATGCACCAACCCTGCCAAGGCTTCCTGTTTTAAATTTCGTTTGATACGTATATTGCGGATGTTACGACCATGATGCGCGCCTACTCCGTCGGTCGGCTGTTTCATATTCATTACTACTTTCTTTTAATTTCGTTATACATTCTAATTCACAACAAACATACAAATAAAAAATTTCTTTGTCAAACGTTTTTTGTACCAAGTTTTGTTTTTCATCAGATATACCGCTCTGTTACCTCCTACATGTCCGGATACTTCGCAGTACTCGAGAAATAACACCAGGAAGACAAACAACTTAATTTTATTGATAAATACATAAACCTTCTTTTCTTATTTTCTTTTAAGGCTCGGCAACTTTGTCGGGCTAATTCAACTTTTCCATTAAAACTTTTGTAACGAAGTCAGACAATACAAATTAAAATAAAACCCCTTTTTCTTATATCCTTTTGTTGATTTCATTTCAATAGCCTTCATTGAATTGCCCATTCGCCCTATGCCTTTTGCGTTCCTGCTACGCGGCATTTACAAAGAAACTCTTCTCTCTCGGGGAAAGAGACAAACTGCCGGAAACATCCAAAATACCTTATTCAGGGTATTTCCGATAGCTTTTTAACCCGCTATCTTTGTTCCATACATATAAAGTAGTCATTTAATTCTCTAACAGTATGGCAAAAATAGCAAAAAAACTCACCGACCTGGTGGGAAACACTCCGCTACTGGAGTTGTCGAATTTCAACAAAAAGAAAGCGTTGAAAGCAACTGTCGTCGGGAAACTGGAATATTTCAATCCGGCAGGAAGCGTAAAAGACCGGATTGCCCTGGCGATGATCGAAGACGCCGAAGCCCAAGGACAGTTGAAACCGGGGGCTACCCTGATCGAACCTACCAGCGGCAATACAGGCGTAGGGTTGGCCTTTGTGGCGGCGGCCAAAGGATATAAATTGATACTGACGATGCCCGAAACGATGAGCCAGGAACGACGGAACCTGCTCAAAGCGCTGGGGGCCGAGTTGGTATTGACGCCCGGTGCCGACGGAATGAAAGGCGCTATCGCCAAAGCCGTGGAGTTGCGCGACTCGACACCCGGAGCTGTTATCTTGCAACAATTCGAAAATCAGGCCAATCCGCGCATCCATACTCTTACCACCGCCGAGGAAATCTGGCGCGATACCGACGGCCGGGTAGACTTGTTCGTAGCCGGCGTGGGCACAGGAGGTACCGTCAGCGGCGTGGGAGCCGGGTTGAAAAAACATAATCCGGCCATTCGCATCGTTGCAGTAGAACCTACCGATTCGCCGGTATTGTCGGGCGGCAAGCCGGGCGCGCACAAAATACAAGGAATCGGAGCAGGCTTTGTGCCTCAAACCTATAATCCGGACGTAGTAGACGAGATTATCCGGGTAGACAACGACGATGCGATCCTTACCAGCCGCCAGTTAGCCCGCGAGGAAGGGCTACTTGTGGGTATCTCGGCAGGAGCTGCCGTATATGCGGCCTCGCAGTTGGCTCTGCGTCCGGAAAATGCAGGCAAACAAATCGTAGTATTACTGCCTGATACGGGCGAACGGTATTTATCGACGGTACTTTACGCTTTCGAGGAATATCCCCTGCCGTCGTAATTGCCCGCCGCGTTTCCGGCTGCACGGCTTACCGACCTCCGCCTAAGCAGATTCCTGAGAAGCCCCTAACCGCACTTATCGGCCACCGGATAAAAAACCAGCCGGCCGACCGGTAAATAAAAGAAAGAAAATATCCGCCAGCCCCGGCCGGAAGGAAAACAAGAGGCTCTTTTTCTTCGACCAGACCGGAGAGGATATTTCTTTCTTTTAAACCGCGGAGACCTCTCCTACAAGCAGGCAAACAAGAGGAAAAACATTATTTTCCTGCTGCTTGCGCAAGCTTTTGTTTCAATTCTTCAATTTGAAGGAGGCTTTTTTCCAATTTGTCGTTACTTTCTTTCAGCTTGTCTTGTGTTTCGGCCAGTTCCTTACGGCAATTTGCCAGTTCCGTAAGGTTTTTCTCTATCTGCTTCTCTTTGCTTTCTACCATCCGTTCATACACTTCAACCATTTTCTCAATGGGGTGCAACACCGGATTGGCATAAAAGTTCATATTTTCCCAGTGGGAACCTCCGGGTTCTTGTACCCCGCTTACTACCCCATTACCGGAAAAATTGTTTACGTAATTCGTAACGGTTTCATACATAGGAACCACCTCTTCAGCATCCCTCAAACATTCGAGCGAAACATTCAATATTTTCGACAATTTTTCCAGCAATTGCTCGTTAATTTGCTGCGATGTTTCCAAACGGAAAGCTTCTTCCATAGTAAGCCCGGCTTCGCGGGCCAATACGTCGAGCGTCATGCCTTTAGCTTCGCGGAAGGAACGAAGGGTATGGCCTTGGTGTATCCAGCACGGGTTCTTCGATGTCATATTCATTTCTTTTTAAATAGGTTTTCTATGGTAATTTCCTACAAAACTAGATAAAATAACCGGAAAAACCGATAAAAAGGAAAAAGAAGATCCCTCAATAGAGAAATTAAAAACAATGGCAAGAAAAAGAGAGAATACCACAAACCCCAGAACCAAACACCGAAAGCCGCCGAATCGTCGCACATCGCAGGCCGGCCTTTCATTTCCCGCTTTCCCGCCGGGGCGGTTGCTTTGACGGCAAAGTTGTTAGCCGTAACAAAAGAAGACCTCACGCTCTTATCGGATAGCCTCCTCCCTACAAATGAAAAAAACACCACTTTTTACGCAAAATAAGCGTTGCCATTTCTTTTGAATATTCATACCTTTGCCAAGATTTACTAAACATCTAAATCAAATTTATATGAAAAAAATCTTTACCTCAATCAGTGTGGCGGCCATGTCGCTCATGGCCGCCGCCCCTGTTTTTGCCGCCCGGCAAAAAACACTTACCGATCAAGAGAAAGCCGCAGTTGTAAAAACCATCGTACCTGCCGTTTTCGACCAGGTAAAGCAGCTTAGCGGGGTCGATTTCATGGCATTGACCAATCCCAGCATCGAAAACATCGTACATATGCCGCTCTTTTTACCCCAGACCGTCAGCTTCCGCGCCGGCGAACTGAACCCGGTTTCGATGACACCCGACAGCATGAAACTCGACTTGAGCACCCTGGATTTCGCAGGAATGGGCGTTCCCCCCGCCCTGGCACCTATTCTTCAGGGCATTGTAAACGACGTTAAACTGACGTTCAAAAACTACAAGGACTACAGCGCCTCGATCGGAGGCCGCACCGTCAACCTGAAACTGCCGGAAACCATCGACGTAAGCGCCGCCGCCATGACCGACAACGAAGGGAAACCCTCCAACCTGCTTTCCCTGAATTTCGTAACCGGCGCCAAAGGGGTGATTCTGCCTTTCAACAGCCTCTCTATCGAACTCAAACTCGACGCGCTGGCAGGGTTGGCCGGAGCCATTCCCAACTTCCCCCTGAAATCGGGCAAATTCCTTACCATTGCCGAAACGCAAACCGCCACGGGAATGCTCGAATATAATGTAACGCTGGAAGAGAACCTGCGTGGCATGGTGGCAGCAATGGCTGAGATGCCCAACTACCAAATTACGGTAGACATGACCAAGCTGATGACCGACGGCACCATCCAAGCCGGCTTGTACGCCAAACCGTTGCAAAACCCGAATGCCAAGCTTCCGATGGGCGACGCTACGGTATATGCTAACCTGAAAGCCACCGCAGGGATGCCAGCCGATTCGATCATCGTGGCTTCGTACAACCCGACGACGGCCCAGGTAATGGGTTACAAAAAATTGACGCCGGTATTATCGATCGACGGAGCAAACCTGAAACTCACCACAACCTCAGCCGTACGTCAAGGCGCAACCGATGCCTGGACGCCGGTTGCCAGCCAGATCATCACCATGCCGGCTTCAATGAGCACCACGATCGGAGCTTTGATGTCGTCGTTGGTAAACGGTATCGTAAGCAATCTGAAAGCAAATATAAATTCCAACTTCGTGATCACGATCGATTCGATCTATGCCGCACGGCCGAATGTAACGGTGAACGTGATGAAAATTACGGTAGATACCAAACTGGAAGCCGTCGACCTGAAAGAAAGCCATGTAGTAGCCAACATCGACTTCGAAACCAAAGAAGACGGAGCCCTGAAACATTCGATGAACATCAAGGCTATCCTGCCGACAACTTTGCCGCTGATAAAAGTGGAATTCAGTCCGGGAGAAACCGTGCCTGAAAAGCCGATGGCAACAGCATACATCACCTCGGACGTGCTGGGCGTAATCACCTCCAACGAGGCCATTTCGGCAGCCGAAGAACTGAAAGTGATCGTAGCCGACGGCGGCCTGTATATCCAGAATTGCGAACAAGGCAACTACTCCATCGTAGGTATGAACAGCCGTATTGTAGCCCAAGGCATTATCTCGGGCCCGGGCGCCTTCATCGCTACGCCTGGTCTGGTAAGAGGGAATATTTATATTTTCTCGGTAGTAGAAAACGGTGTACAGAAATCGATTAAATTCAGAAAATAATCTTTAAAAGAGCGAGGGCGGCCCGATTTAGCATAGCTATCTGCCGCCCCTCCTTTTTTCGAAGCCATCCCGCAAGCTATCCTTTTGCCGTATATCCCCGTCGTTGCCCAACAACAAACAACGAAGAAGAGAGCGGTATAGATCAGCTTAGCTCCGGGATGGCTTTTTTGCGCCTTCTTCCTCCCCCCGGATGTTTTTCAGCAAAAATGTTTATTTTTCCTGCATCTCCGCTGCGATACCCACGCCTTTTTTCACCTGGCCGGTAGACGATTCCCGGTAGAGATAGCCGCGGAACATGCCGGTGCTATTGAAGGGCATAGCGAAATGACCCTCTTTGTCGACGGCAATCAGACCGCCGTTGCCGGCCTCGGCATTCAACTCGCGGTGGATGATGTAATCGGCAGCTTCGGCCAAGGGCTGATGCAAATATTTATAACGGGCCGATAGGTTGAAAGCTACGGCATGCCGGATGAAGTATTCTCCATGCCCGGTGCAGGAAACCGCCACACTGGCGTTGTCGGCGTAGGTTCCGGCTCCGATGACCGGGGAATCGCCGATCCGGCCCCAGCGTTTTTTAAACATGCCCCCGGTGCTCGTTCCGGCGGTCAGGTTGCCTTCGCTGTCGAGTACCACGCAGCCTACGGTACCGTTTTTCTTGCTCTCACGCTTGAGTTCTTCTATCCATTTCAAGGTTTTGGGGGTGGCAAAGTAGGTGTTGTCGTCTACCCATTCCAAGCCTTGTTCGCGGGCGAAGGTTTCAGCTCCTTCGCCGCTCAGCATCACGTGGGGCGAATGGGCTTTCACGGCATAGGCCGCTTCGATAGGGTGTTTCACGTGCTTTACGCCTGCCACGGCGCCTGCGCTCAGATCTTTACCTTCCATGATGGAGGCATCGAGCTCGAAACGGCCTTCAGCCGTACAGGTGGCCCCTATCCCGGCATTGAAAAGGGGATTGCTTTCGAAATAGCGGATTACGGCCCTCACGGCGTCTACGCCCGGGGCACCTGCAGAAAGAAGCTGCTGGCCGATGGAAAGGGCGGAATCGAGGGCGGCGTAATAGGCGGCCGAGCGTACCGGGTCGTCGGCCAGGTCGCCCATATTGCCGGCTCCGCCGTGCACGACGATTACATAGTCCCGCTCGCGGGAGAGGGCCGGCGATGTTAAGCCGCTCATTAAAAAGATGATCAGATAAAGGAAGTGTTTCATGGTAGTGCGGTTTGTTTTTGTTTTTCGGTTGAGGAATGAATTGTTTTTTGCACCCGGTAAAAAAATACACGGTTGAAGGGTTGCCGGTTCTTCAACCGTGTATCCGTCGGGAAAAGGAAATTTACCAACTGTACGGTTTTCTTTAGAAGACGTGTTTTCTATATCCTATAGCTTATTCAAACCGCCTCGTTTACTTATACCACACCGGCCCGGGTTGAGCGCCCATTTCAAATTCCAGGGTTGCGCCGCTCATAATCTGGTCGTGGGTGATATAACTCTTGTCATACGGCTTGCCGTCCAGCTTTACCGATTGGATATAGATATTCTCGGCGCTCACCTGGGGCGCCTTTACCGTAAACACCTTACCTCCGGCCACGTGCATCTTCACCTCGGGAAACATCGGCGTGCCGATTTCATAGTGTCCGCTGATCGGATCGACCGGGTAAAAGCCCATCGAACTGAACACGAACCAGGCCGACATCTGTCCGCAATCTTCATTGCCGCAAAGCCCGTCGGGCGTATTCCGGTACAAATCGTGCAGCACCTGCGCCACATATTTCTGCGTCTTCCACGGCTGATCGACCTTGTTGAACAAATAAATCACATGATGGCTGGGCTCGTTGCCATGCGCGTACTGCCCGATCATGCCTGTGCTGAAAATAGGCAAATCCTCCTTCGCATCAGGCTGATAGGTAAACATGCTATCCAGTTTCTCGGCAAAACGTTCCTTGCTGCCCAATAAACCCATCAGGCCGTCCAGATCGTGCTGTACCGACCAGAAATACTGCCAGCCGTTGCTTTCGCAAATATCCTCGGTATAGTCTTTGGCATCGAAAGGCGTTACGAAATTTCCGTTTTCGTCGCGGGGCTGCATAAACGTGGTGGCCGGATTATATACATTCCGGTACGACTGGGCGCGGCGATAAAACTCGTCGGCAATCTCCTTCTTGCCCATCTTTTCAGCCATCCGGGCGATGCAATAATCGTCGTAGGCATATTCCAATGTTTTCGACAGCGACCAGTTTTCCCATTTCTGGGGATCACTCTGACGGGGCACATAGCCTAGCTGTTTATACGACCCGATGCCTCGGTAATCGTCGCGATTGGCTGTAGCCACCATCGCTTCGAGCGCCTTCTCGGGATCGAAATCGCCGATGCCTTTCAAATAAGCGTCTGCAATCACCGGCACGGCATGATAACCGATCATCATATTCGTCTCGTGTCCGTACAGGTTCCAAAGAGGCAGGGCGCCGCTTTGATCGTAAAAATGGAGAAAGGATTTCACCATATCGTTCACCCGCTCCGGCTCGGTATAGGTATACAACGGATGAGCCGCCCGGAAGGTATCCCAAAGCGAGAAGGTAGAGTAATTGGTCCAACCGCCGGTTTGATGGATCTTGCCGTCGGGGCCGAAGTACGAGCCGTCTACATCGCTATAGATCGTCGGAGCGATCATGGTGTGGTAAAGCGCGGTATAGAACTTCACCAAATCGTCCGTCACGGGACTTTCCACTTCTATCTTGCCCAACTGCCGGTTCCACTCGGCAGCGGCCTGGCGGTAGTAGCGGTCGAAATCGTCGCGGGGAGCTTCGGTGCGCAAATTGAGCGCGGCACCTTCCATGCTGGTACCCGAAATACCGGTCGTCACCAGAATTTCCTCATCCTTGGCAGTATTGAAATCGAAGCGGGCGATATAAGCCGTTCCTACCCGTCCTTCTCCTTTGCTCAGGATGGCCGTGGTATCGATATGGTAAGCTGCAAAGGGTTTGGAGAACCGGGTTTGGAAATAGACGTGTTGGTCGGGCGACCAGCCGCGGGAAAAGCGGTAGCCGCGTATCGTCACCGAGTCGATTACTTCGATATAGGAATCGAGCGTAAAGTCCCAGTTGAGGGCTTTCTTGAGATTGAGAAAGACAGAAGCTTCGGCCTGAGGGAAGGTATAACGCTGGATACCGCATCGGGGAGTAGCCGTTAATTCCACATTAATATTATAGTCTTGCAACAATACACGATAATAACCGGCTGAAGCCGCCTCGTCGTTGTGCGAGAAAGTGGAGTAAATGCCCAAGGGGGCCGGAGCTTCCTTATAAGGCCGGGTTACGGGCATAAAAAGAATGTCGTACAGGTCGCCCGCCCCCGTGCCCGAAAGATGGGTATGGCTGAACCCGGCAATCGTGGAATCGGGATAATAATAGCCGGCAATACGATCCCATCCAGGCAGCCCGTTATCGGGGCTGAGTTGCACCATGCCGTAAGGACTTTGCGCGCCGGGATAGGTATTGCCCGTAAAGTCGGTTCCGATAAACGGATTCACCAAGGCGGCATAATCGTTTTCACGCACTGTTTTTTTCTCGGGCGAGCAGGCTGCGAAGGCCGTCAGGGCTGCCAGGGCAGCCGCCCATAGGGGGATGTGTTTCATGTTTATCTGTTTTGTTTTGAATCCAGACAAATATAGAAGATTTTTCCGAAACGGGAAAATCGCATAGGTAGAAAAAAGGTGCCTTTTCGCCCCGGAAACGGTTTTCTCCGGCAGGTAGGAGCGGCAGGGGGTATTCCGGAGGAAAATTACCGGTCGGTGGATTTTTAGGGGGGCTAAGGCGAAGGGGCGGATACGTCATTTCTTATCTTATACTATTCCCCGGCGAAAGCCGGCTAGGCGCGGATAAGCATATAAACATGCGGTTCCGATGCCCGATTTGCGCTATCCCTACGGCGTGGAAGGCGTAGTCTAAGGAATCGCCTTACCTTCCTTCGAAGGAAAAAAAAAGAGAAGGCAATTTGCGGCCAGGGCCTGCAAATTGCCTTCTCAAGAGATTCTTTAACAGATCGTTTATACGATAACGTTTGCTTTTCCGTCTTTTTATCTTTTTAAAGAGGTTAGGTTCCAACACCTGTTTTCCCCGGACGGCAGGGTTACGCGGTATTTCCGGCAACGTGTCTGCCAAACGTCGCTCCCGAGACGGTGAAAGCTCCGCGTTTCCTGCCCACAGGTCAGATTTTGCAATACCTTGCTCCGGTATCTACGCCTTATCCGGAATCCCCGGGACAATGCCTAAGCTCAGGCCGTTTCTTCCTCTGTCTCCTTAGGAGCTTTTTTTACGAAGAAGGCGCTCAGCTCGTATAGCCCGTAGAGCGGGAAAAAGACGATACTCAGCGTGAAAGGATCGCTACTGGGCGTGATGAACGCTGCGCCTACCAGCAAGCCTACCACCGCGTGGCGGCGGTATTTGTGGAAAAACGAGCGGTTCAGGAGGCCCACCTGCGAGAGAAGCCAGGATACGAGCGGCATCTCGAACACGATTCCCATCACGAAAATCAGCATCAGGAAGTTGTCCATATAGGAATCGAGCGATACCTGTTCGGTAATGGCCGCGCTCAGTTCGTAGGTAGCCAGGAAACGGAGCGTCATGGGGAATACCAGGAAATAGCCCACGGCGCAACCCACGAAGAACATGATGGTGCCGAAAAGGAAAACCCAACGGACGTTCTTTTTTTCGTTTTCATAAAGGGCGGGGCTTACGAATTTCCATATTTCATACATCAAATAGGGAAAGGTGAGCAACAGGGCCAACCAGAAAGAACTCGTCATATGCGTGAAAAATTGCGAGGCGAGCTTGATGTTTACGATGTTTACATGAAAATCGTCGTTACAAAAGTCTGGTAGAAAAGAAAAATGAGAACTTATTTTACACATTTCCCTATAGACGATGAAATCGGAGCTACAGGGAGCCATCACTACGTGGTCGAACAGCCACGGCATAACCGAAAAGCCGGCGATTGCAAAGATAAAAAGCGCTAAGATCGATCGAAATAAGGTCCAACGAAGTTCTTCCAGGTGATCCCAGAATGACATTTCATCTTGTTGCATCTCTTGCTTTATTTCTTTTCCGTGTCGTTGTTATCGTCGAGTTTGATATCGTCTTCCAGCCCTTTCACGCCGTCTTTGAAATTCTTTACGCCTTTGCCGATACCCTTCATCAGCTCAGGTATTTTTTTACCGCCGAAAAGCAGCAGTACGACAATGGCGATGATGACGATTTCGCCGGTTCCCAAGTTTCCTAAAAATAGTAATTCGTTCATGATATAAGTAAATTTGATGTTAAATACATTATTTTGCCACGCTTGGCCAAGAGCGAAAGCAAAGCAAAGCAAGTGCCAAAACCGACTCGTTTCATGGTATGCCCGGGGGCGCGTCCGACCTTTGCTTTCTTCCGAGCAAATACAACGCAAACGGGGCCCGGAAACAAATTTCAGTCGGTTATGCCCGAAACACGGCCTGGCTTCGCCTTATGCGAGGCAAAGATACTATTTGTAGTGGATAGTATGCTAATTATTCCAAATTTATTACCTTTGCACCGTCTTAAAAAAGTAAAATTAGAAAACGATTAGAATGATGAAAGCGTACGTATTCCCCGGGCAGGGGGCACAGTTTGTCGGCATGGGAAAGGATTTGTATGAGTCGAATCCGCTGGCTAAAGAATTGTTCGAGAAAGCAAACGAAATACTGGGATTCCGTATTACGGATCTGATGTTCGCCGGCACCGACGAAGATCTGCGCCAGACGAAAGTTACGCAACCGGCTATCTTCCTGCATTCGGTTATCCTGGCTAAAACATTAGGCGAAGAGTTTCGTCCCGATATGACGGCGGGCCATTCGCTGGGCGAATTTTCGGCCCTTGTAGCCGCGGGCGCGCTTTCGTTCGAAGACGGTTTGAAGCTGGTGGCCAAGCGGGCCGAGGCGATGCAAAAAGCATGCGAGGCTACCCCCTCGACGATGGCGGCCGTGCTGGCGTTGCCGGACAAGACGGTAGAAGATATTTGCGCGAGCATCGAAGGCGAAGTAGTGGTTTGTGCCAATTATAATTGTCCGGGACAGTTGGTAATCTCCGGATCGGTGCCCGGCATCGACCAGGCTTGCGAAAAGTTGCTGGCCGCCGGCGCCAAACGAGCATTGAAGCTGAAGGTGGGCGGCGCTTTCCACTCGCCGTTGATGGAGCCGGCGCGCGCGGAACTGGCGGCGGCCATTGAAGCCACGGAGTTCAGCCGCCCGATCTGCCCGGTTTATCAGAATGTAGACGCCAAGCCCCAGACCGACCCGGCCGCCATTCAGCAGAACCTGATCGCGCAGCTTACCTCGCCGGTCAGATGGACAGCCACGGTGCAAAATATGATTGCCGACGGAGCCGATCATTTTATCGAGTTGGGCCCGGGCGCCGTTTTGCAGGGTTTGGTAAAGAAAATCAACAAAGAAGTAACCACCGAAGGAAAGCAATAAACTCGGTCAGAGTAAACGACGGAGCGGCGGACAGGCTGCTCTCGGCTTCTACCGGCAGGGCTGTACTTGCTCTACCTAGTTAAGAAGAATCCTCTTGCGCAGGAACCGCCCGGCCGGCCAGACCGGCATACATGCCCGTTGACCGGGAGCGGATGTTGCGCGAGAGGATTTTTCACATCTTCCGGATCTATTTATCGAAATTTATATCGTATTCCCGAAAGCATCCGAAACAAGCATTCCCTAAGAAGCCGGGCAAAATAAAGTTGGAAAAAAGATGAAGCACCGGTAGGGAGGGTTATTGTCATTTTTTTTCCTGAGCGAAAGGAGGATCGGCATGAAATTGGGCTTGCATAAGCAAGAAACAAAAAATCCATCGGCATGGAATCCGAATTTCATGCCGATGGATTTTTTGTTTCTTGGGAGTGTATTTTTTACAAGTTATATCCGGCTGATAATAAGCCGAATACAAAAAGGCTTTCCGAAGGCGCGCCAGGAAGGGAGCTTATTGTATTTTTTTCCGGATCGAAGGGATACTTTTTTACACGCTTTGCGGCAGGAATCCCTATTTCCGGTTCTGCCGGGAGAACCACGGCTTAACGGATGCGCGCCCTCCGCCGGAGCCGGCGAACCGAACGTAAAAAAGCAAATAAGAATAAGATAAAGGGACGGCCGGAAACACCGGCAAGGAAGGATACCGGAAACGTAGATAACCGGAAGCGTCGACGATAGGGAACGCCGATAACCGGAAGCAGGGGCAACCGTCTCTATACCGGCACCCCGAAACGCCGGCGCAAAAAAAGCTGCCGGCCCTAGAGCAAACTGGCGCGCACGCGGCTGAGCGTTTCGGGCGTCATCAAAAGGTAGGAGGCGATATGCGACAAGGGAGCCCGTTGAATCACCTCGGGGTGCTCGCGCATCAAGCGGTTGTATCGTTCGTTGGCCGTTTCGAAACGCATCGAATCGGTCTTTCGCTGCGAAAGAATAAGCGAATCTTCCAGCCATCCGCGGTAAATCATCTCCAACTCGTAATCGGCCGCAGCCAATTCGAGCAGCGGATCGTGGGGAATACCGTAAACCACGGTATTTTCGAGGGCCTCGGCCATCAGATGGGTAGGACGCTGGCGCAGGAAGCTTTCGATACAGATGAAAATGCTGTCCTCGCAAGCGAAATGTTCGGTCAGATCCTTTTTGTTCTTGAAATAAAACTGGCGGATCATGCCCTTATGCACATACCCGATTTCCCGGCAAATCTCTCCCTCGTCCACAAAGAGAGAGCCTTTTTTCAATTCCCTGCGTACCAATATCGAGGCAAGTTTGCCGGCAGCGGCTTCGCTGACGGGCACGGGAGGATAGGCCAATTCGATAATCCGCCGGGTGACAAGTTTGAGTGTTTCCATCTAAGGTTGTTTTAGTTCACCACTACAAATGTACGCGATTCTTCGAAATTTGCGGCAAAGGGGAAGAAAAAAATAGCGGGATGAAAAAAAGCGGGGTTTATTGAATTTTAAAAAAGAAGCGAATACGAAAGGGATAAGAGCGGGAGGACGAAAGAAAAGAACGGAAGCGAAAAGCAAGGCAAATCCGCGCGCAGGCGTTCGTCATTCCTGTTTTAATTCCCTATCGGCAACCCGAGCTTCAGCCTCCGAAACCGAAAATTAGCCGAAATCAAAGCCGATCTCCGCCAATTTTGCCCATCTTTCCGCAGCCAGCCTCCCTTTTTTATACAACCGTCGCTGCACGCTGCACCAACTACCCAACCGGCCTTCCCGACTAGCCGGCCAGCGGCCCCGCTCGGCATGAAAAACCTTCAACTGCTCGAAGTGATCCAGCCAGACATCGGCCACCGACCAGGAAAAACCGATTGCCTCCAACCGGGCCGCACGCTCGGCCGAAAGTCTCCCCTCACGATACGCCTTGCGCTGCGTCATGCACCAGTTGCCCAAACGGCCTTCCGTCGCTTTGGGAAAACGCCCGGCAGCTTCGTGGAAACCTCTCAACTGCTCGTATCGGCGAAGCCATTCTTCTCCCTGATCATATTCCCACACAAACCCCAGCGCATCCAACCGCCGAATACGTTCCTTCGTCAACCGGCCGTTCTTCCGAGCCTGGCGTTGCGTATTGCACCAAGTGCCCAGACTGCCTTCTCCGCGACGGGGCCACCGTTCCTGCCGGGCATAAAACTCTTTCAAGGCTTCGTACTGCCGCGACCATACCGAATCCTGCTGCTCCCATTCGAAACCGATAGCCTCCAGAAGCGCGATCCGCTCGGCCGGCAACGTCGCCCGACGGCGAGCGATGCGCTGCGTATGACACCAAAGCCCCAGCTTCCCTTCGGTAGCCGAGGGCCAGTCTTCCTCGTGCGAACGGTAATCCAACAACCGCTCGTACATCACCTGCCAGGGTTCCAATTCGGATAGGATTTCCTCCACCCGGCGGCGAATATCGGCAAAAAAGCCCGTCATCCGGAAATCGGCCACTCCTTCGAAACTATGCGGCGCACGCGCTACCGCCATCCGTTCCAGATCCGAAGCCAACACGTCGTAGACCGATTTGCCCGACAGATTATTCACAAAGTCCAGTATCACCGGTTGTCGCCCCGAACCGGCCTTCAAACACCGGCCCAACTGCTGCAACGTCACTATATACGATTCCGTCCGCCGCAGAAACATGGCCGCATCTACCCCTTCCACATGCAAACCTTCGCTAAGCATATTGATGGAAAAAAGCACATGCAGCCGCTCGTCGTCTTTGCGAAAAGCCTGCAAGGCCGCAGCATTCTCGCGCTCCGTCCGGTCGTTATGAACCTCGAAAGCCGTCGCCTGGCGACCGGCCGCCGCCAACCACCCCGTTACCTCAGGTACCATTTGCCTCAAATCGGCCTTGTCGCGGCAAAATACCAGCAGCTTGCGCACATGCGCCGGCAAAAATCGGCGCAGCAACTCCGCAGCCCCCAGCGAACCTTTGAAATCCACCCGTGCGGCATCCAGTTTCTCCTGTATGCGCCGCCGGCGATCCGGCCCGCAATCCGAACGATCCAACGCCCGCTGCAACTTATCCAATTCCTCTCCTGCCCCATATACGCTCTGCACCAGCAGCGGCACAGGCAAAATACCGTAATGCCAGGCGGCCGGCAACGTCAGTTCGTAAAACAGATTGCCCTCGAAATATACGTCCACCGTATCGATCATCCCTTCCGGCCTGACCGGCGTAGCCGACATCCCCAGTACCCGTGCCCGGGGATTCGCCTCGATCACTTCCCTAAGCGCTTCGCCCCACACCTCGGCCCCCGAATGATGAAACTCGTCGATCAGGATATGATCCACCCGGGGAATCCCCGCCTGCCCTTCTCCGCTGCGCCCGCGGGCCAGAGCCTGGAAGGTACGGTAAATCACCCTCACTTCTTCCTCTGCCTGTTTCGCCGCCTTCTCCTTGCCGCCGCTGCTCGCCGCCCGCCGGATTTCATTCAGGATCGTGACATTCGGCGCCACCACCAGGATCTGCTCGCCCACATGCTCGGCAATATACCGCGCCATCAGAAACGACTTGCCCGTCCCCGTAGCCTGCACCACCGCCCCGATGCGATGCCTCTCAAACCCCGCCCGGATAGCCCGGTAAGCGGCCTCGTTGTGAGGAAAAAGCTCCACATGCCGCCCCGAAGCCAAGCTATCGATATAACGACCGTCACACACCGTCATCCCGTACAACTCGAATGCCAGAGCATCCGGCCGATACCCTCCGTAGGCTACGACACGATATTGACGGCAGCCGCATTGTTTGCCCGCGGCTTGGAATTCGGCATAAAGTATCTCGGCGTCGGCCTTGGCTAGCGGATGTTCGTTGTTTACTTCTTTTACGATAAAAGACACGCTGCCCGGTTTAAACCCGACGTATAAAAAGCCCGCAGATTCGGTGATCCGATAGCGGTTCGTGCGATAATGGCTGGCCAAGCGCGAGGGAAAAGACATGACAGGGGAAAAATTATTCGTCTGAGGAAAATTTTATCGGCAGCCGGCAGCGACCCTTATGAATTGCCAAGCGACCGGCGGAAGAAGCCCAGCCAAGGTCGCGCCACGATCCAGCCCAACCCGGCGAAAAAGGCCAGAAACAGAAAGCCGATCAGTACCAAAGCCTTTTTGGGCGAAGAGGCTCGTAAAGGCACGGTAGGAGGTTCGATCACGGTATAAACCGGAGTTTGTTCCTGTACCCGAAGTTTATCTTGTTCTTGTTTCTGGGCCAAGGTGTTGTATACGTTAAAGGCCAGCGTCATTTCATTCCTCAACCGCTCCTGTTCGGTCCGATAGCTGGCCGAGATCAGATTGCGGTTGGCATCTTCAAAGGCTGCATACGACTGTTGAGCTTGGAAATAAGCCTGTTGGGCTTCCCGGAATACTTTTTGGGTAAACGCCAGGTCGTTTTTGGCTTTCCGTGTCCGGTAGGCCGTGATATGTTCTTGCAATTGTTCCACCACGATGCGGGCAACTTCGGCCGAGACAACCGGATCTTGCATTTCCACATAAATGGAAATGACCAACGTGGTTTTATCCACTGCCACACTGATGCGGCTTTGCAGCGTTTGCAACACCTGCTCCTGCTCTTGAGTCAGCCGGAAAGGATCGAGCGTGCCGCCACCCTCTGAAGGAGGTGCCGAAAACATACGCCTTACCGCGCCGACGGCTCGGAAAGGAAGCCGGAGGATGTGGTTCCACCAACTGGTCTTTTGATGCGCGTGTATATAATCGAAAAGCGTAACAGGCTCCTTCCCTGCTCCATAAGCCACTTCCACCGGAAACAATTCCAATAGAAAAGGCGTACTTTGCACTACGTCGGGGTATAAAGTAGGGGAAAGGGCGTCTGACCCCGCCGCGGCATTCAGATTGATGCCGGCCATAGCTGCCAGCCCCCCCAGATTGCCTATGCGTTTCGAGGCATCTTCCATTTCCGGAGCAAGCTTCACCCGGGTAGTATATTCTTTGGGGATGCTGAAAGCCACAATCAGCCCCGCCAATACAGCTACGGCTGCCAACTTCAAAAAAAACCGGCGTTCTACCCAAAGGCAACGAGCCAAATCGGACAACTTGATTTCTCGTCCGAACCTGCTTTCAGGGCTGTTTTCCGTGTCGGCAACCTTTTTGGCGCTTAAACCCGGGTTTGTTTCCGATTCAGCATCCGGCTTCGTTATCCGGCCTGTCGCCTCATCTGCCCCCCGATCGACTCCGGGGGTGTCTTCCGGGTTCATCCTTGCATTTATCCTATTCAATTTATCCATCTGACAGCAGGCTTATTTAATCATATTTACTATCGACGTAATCATGGCCGCCATCGACGTAGCCGAACTGCCGATACTCATAATTTCGGCCAGGCTTGCCGAACGGTCGCGTTGCGTCTTCGAAGGAATCACGATCTCGCAACCCGGCTCGACCTTGGGATAGCGTTTGAAAAAAATCCCTACCCGCTGGGTAGTGGCCACCTTGCCGTTCATATAAATCACCAGCGGGTATTTACGTGCCACATCGTTGTAGCCGCCCGCCTGGCCCAGGCAATCCCTGACAGACATGCCTTTGGTATAAGTCACACTATTGGGATAAGTTACCGCCCCGCTGATTTTCACCGTGCTTTGTAACTGCGGAATGTATAATACGTCGCCGTCGCGCAGCACCACATCGTCGGCGCTGCCCGGAGCAGTCAAAGCTTTCTCCAGATTGATACCCACCGAGTAGTCTTTGATATTCGCCAGCGAAAGGCCCACCGAGTCTTTACTTTGCTTATTCGAGCTCAACTCCAGCAAGGTTTCCAGCCGGCGCATCTCGTCTTCGGTCAGTTCCCGTTTCAAACTGGCTCCTTTTACGTAAGCATCGGGCGTTACCCCGCCGGCCTTGGCGATGATGTCGCTCAGCCGGGCATTTTTCTCGGCCAGCACATAACTGCCGGCATAGGTGATTTCGCCCTCTATTTTCACCACTTGCTGTTGCTGATAGCCCGGCGAAAAGCGTACATATACCTCATCGAAGGGTTGAAGGGTGAAAAGCGTATCCGTCATGGCAACGCCCCGGCCGTCGGCCCGTAACGCCAAGCCGTCGGTGAGGGTAAAAGCATATACCTCGGCAATCCGGTTGTTGCTTTCGGTAGCCTTCGGGTCTTTGATGCGGCGGGCCACCTCTACCTGTACCGTGGCCGCCGATTCCTGCAAGCCGCCGGCCATCAGGATGGCGTCTTCCACGGTCAGGTTGTTGCGATAAGGCAATACCGTGTCTCCATAGTTTACCGCCCCCGCCACTTTAAAGGTATAGGGTTCGCGCAGGTCGAAAAGCGAAGGAATGCTCAAGACGTCTTCCGGCTTCAACGCTACGTCGGGGGCGGTTCCTTCCAGAATACCTCGTATATCTACCGCCAGCAGGGTAGTGGTAAAATCAGGATTCAGTCGCGTAATCTGGGCGCGCCCGGCAAATTCGTCTCCTTTAAGCCCCGCCGCCTGTTTTACCAGTTGTCTGACCGTACGCAGAGAGGGGCCGTACTCATATTCGCCCGGTCGCCAGACGGCGCCGCTCACGGTAAGCCGGTTTTCGTAAAAGGGAATAATGGAATCTACCTGCAACGAATCACCATCCTGCATGATAAAGCTGTCGAATTGTCCGGCAACAACCGTAGCAATCTGATACCGGCTACCCGATTTGCGCTTTACCCGCACGTCTTCCCGGTAAGCGTCACCTCGGAAGCCTCCCGTCATTTCCAACAGTTGGGAAAGGGTTTCACCTTTTTTCATTTCGAAAATGCGGTTGCGTTTTATTTTGCCGCGGGCCACGACCAGGCTTTCGTAAGGACCGACCATAATCATATCGTTTTCCTGCAAACGGATATTGGCATGCGAGCGGCCGTGCAGCAAATAATCGTATACGTCGAGGGTAGCCACCTGGCGGCTGTCGCGGAACACCTTGATAGCCCGCAACGTGCCTATCTCGTTCACCCCGCCGGCGGCGTAAAGGGCGTGGAAGAGGGTGGCAAAAGAAGGCAAGGTATAGGTTCCCGGGGCCGTTACTTCGCCCACCAGGTTTACCTTAATGCTCCGTATCTGGCCCAGGCTGACCGAGACGAACGTATTTGCTTCGGAAGAAGCAGGTCTTTCTTCGCTCTCCGCCCGATGGGAAGAGCCGAGCGTAGCCATGATGCGGCCCAGTTCCCGGCGGATATGTGTTTCGGCGGCTTCGATAGACAAACCGCCGACGGCCACCGGCCCCAAAGAGGGGATTAGGATGGTACCTTCGGGCGAGATTTTCAGTTTCAAATTCAATTCCGAATCGCCCCAGACGTTGATCACTAGTTCGTCGCCCGCGGCTAAAATATAGTTTTTGGGGGTGGGTATATTCAAGTCCGGTTCGAACGAAAGATTTTTATGGGTGAAAATCTCCCGGCCGAAGACGGTTTCGCTTGCCTCTTCCGCCGAAGGGCGGTTGGATTCGCGTTGTCGATCGAGCGGAAGCGGCAGAGGGTCGGACGACATGTCGCGATCGGTTATTCCCTCGTCGGAAGCGGTACCCGAAACGGCTTGGCCGGGGCGCTTTCCCGGCATTTTATTGGCTATTTCCTGCTGGATTTGCGCTTCCGAAAGTCCGGCAGCCTTGGCTTTGTCGATCAATTCCTGGGGAACCTGAGCCTGTAGCGTAAGGCTGGCGAGGCAGAGCAGCGCGGGCAAAAGCGCGCTGCACAGCTTTCTCATGCTGTTCGTTTGTGTATTGCTCACTATTGTTTCCTGATTTCAAATATTTTATAGAAGTATTTAAGACATACCAGCGTCCAGTGGGTATACAACCCATGGGCGCGGCAAGCCCGCACGATTTCCCGGTTCAACCGTACCCGGCTCTGGAAGTTGCGGGTGCTTATTCCGCCAGTACGCATCGTCACCATGTCCCGACGAAGGTAACGGGCGCGGATTTTATGCAAGTAAAGGAAGCGGAGAAGCAACTCGAAGTCGGAAGCTATACGGTAGTCTAAGGCGTATAGCCCGTACTTTTCGTAACATTCCCGCCGGACATAAAAAGAGGGATGGGCCGGCATGAACCCGAACCGGAAAAGAAAGGGCCTGAAAATAGCCGACGAATAATAACGGACGCATTTTCCCAAGTCGGACGGATCCACGAAATGAACGTCGCCGTAAACGGCGTCGATCGTCTCGGTTTGGAAAAGACCGGCGATGGTCTGAATCACGTCGGGGGAAGTAAAGAAATCGTCGGAGTTGAGGATACCTACAACATCGCCGGTGGCTGCTCGGATGCCTTTGTTCATGGCGTCGTACAGCCCCCTGTCCGGCTCGGAAATGATACGGGCGATTCGCTGTTTGTAGGGTTCGAGAACGGCCAACGTCTGATCGGTGCTCCCGCCGTCTACTACGATGTATTCGATGTGGGGGTAGGTTTGGGATACAACGCTCCGTACCGTATCCCCGATAGTGGCCCCGCTGTTATAAGCCGGGGTAATAATGGATACTTTCACGGATGAATCGGCAAGCGGTGTGCGGCCTACCATCCGAAGGGGTGTTTCGTCAGGGGCAATCCGGCCAGCGGATGATAGTTGCCTTTAAGTCCGGCAGGCCGGGCGTGGCGGATGTCGTATACGATTTCGATGGCTTGCCGGGCATCTTCTATCCCGAAGCCGCCCCCGCCCAGAATATTCCGGTAGCTTTCGGTATGCAGTTCGGTAAATCCTTTGCTGAATTCGAATTCTTCTCCGTCGATATTGATGGTGCGATAAGTCAGCTTTTCGCCTTGCACGGCGTTGGGGGGCAAGGTTTCGGAATTGATGCAGAGGAAATAACGTACCCTGGCCCGTTCTAATTCGAGGTAGCCGGCCACGCGGTCGTGCGAGGCGACGTGTACGATATTTTGTTTCACCCCGCCGAATATCCAACTGAGCATATCGTAAAAATGAACGCCGATATTGGTAGCTATGCCGCCGCTTTTATGTACGTCGCCTTTCCAACTGGTATAATACCAATGGCCGCGCGAGGTGATATATGTCAGGTCGACATCGTATATCTTGTCTTTCGGCCCGGCTTCGATTTTCTTTTTCAAGTCGATGATGGATTGATGCAGCCTGAGTTGCAGAATGGTGTAGATATGATGCCCCGTTTCTTTTTCCACCTCCTGCAAACGATCGACATTCCAGGGGTTGAGCACCAGGGGCTTTTCACAGATCACGTCGGCGCCCAGGCGCAGGCCGTAACGCATATGAGCGTCGTGCAGGTAGTTGGGCGTACAGATCGAAACATAATCGATAGGGGTATCGGTGTTTTTCAACCGGGTGCAATGGCGGTCGAAAAGCTCTTGTTCCACAAAGAAAGAAGCGTCGGGAAAATAGCTATCCATAATTCCTACGCTGTCGAAACGGTCATAAGCGGCCAACAACCGGCTTCCGGTATCTTTGATGGCCCGTAAATGCCGGGGAGCGATGTATCCGGCGGCTCCGATTAATGCGAAATTTTTCATTTTATTTCTTGATTTAATAATTTCCGGTAGAGGTGTATATAGTCGGCATAGCGGTCTTGTTGGTCGAAACAGGCCAGGGCGCGCCGGCGGCAAGCTGCCATATAATGGGCTTTACCTTTCGCTTGTACCGTGCGGACGGCAGCCAGCAGGCCCTGTATATCTCCCTGCTCTACTACAAAGCCGGTAGCCTCGTCGACGGCTTCGATGCTTCCCCCTGTGCGATAGGTAACTACGGGTGTCCCCGAAGCGAGGGCTTCGAGATTGGTGGTAGGAAAATTGTCTTCCCAGGTGGGGTTGACGAACAAATCGGCGGCGGCATAAAGCTCGGCCAGTTGGCTTACGTTTTCAGTGCGCGACACGCCGGTGATACCTTCCGGCAACTTGCTGATTTGCCGCGACGAAAGTCCGACCAAGAGTAGATTGCAATCCGAAGGCAAGATTTTCCTAAGGGCTATAAAGTCGGCAAGTCCTTTATGGGGAGTCCAGACGTTAGCCACGCCGAGCGCCAAGAACCGTCCCGGGGCGATTCCATACCGTTCCGCCACCGCCCGACGGCTGTCTGCCGGGCTGAAAACGGCAGTATCTACTCCATTGTAGATGGAATGCACGGGATAGCGTCCCAAAAATGATCGCTCCGCCAGGCCGGCCATCCAGCGGGATACGGCCACCATCGTCATCTGTCGGACGGAGGTAAAGGCTTGTTTCTTTTCGCGGTAATTACGTGCCGAGCGATCGGCAAACAACGAGGCGGGATAGGTGCGGGTTTGTTCGCAACGGTAGCAACCCTGCTCCCATTTGCGGCAGCCTACGACGGAAAAATGAGCGCAATGCCCGGTGAAAGGCCAGCAGTCGTGTAGTGTCCAGACCACAGGCACGCCGGCTGCGGAAAGATAGTCGAACAGCAACGGATAATGCAGATAATAGCCGTGGATATTGTGCAGATGTATCAGGTCGGGTTGCAGCTCCCTTAGCCGGTCGATAAAATGCCGGGTAGCGGCTGCCGAAGCCAAGCCGTGATTGTCGGACAACCGTGAGCGGATACCATGCCAATATACATCGCGCATGGTTCCGATCCGCAGGAGTTCCGACGCGCTGGGCTGGTGGCCGCGGGCATAGGCTATCCAACTGTTCCAGCCTTGGGCCATTACCGCCTGGCCGATTTGTTCGGCTATGCGGCCTACCGAACCGGAATTGACGGTGGTGTTGATTTGAAGAATGGTGGGCATCAGTATAAATCGTCGAGTATGCTTTGAGCAATCCTATCGTACGAAAACCGCTGGCGGCCGGCATGACGGGAAACGGCGGCCATAGCTTCCAATTTTTCCTTATCGGCCAGTAGTGCGCCCACGAGAACCTGTAGAGCGTCGGCAGTAGCCCGGGGTAAGAAACAGACGTTTCCTCCGCAGTCTAAATATTCTCCGCCGGGCCAGTAACGACACGCCAGCGGCAGCCCGCAGCAAACGGCTTGTTGCCAGATGACCGATTGGGAACCGGGAAAACAGGCCAGGTCGGCAGCCAGGAAATAGCGGTATATTTCGGCCGGCGACTTCCATCCGAGCATCTGTATGCGGGAATCGTTGCCGGCGGCTTCGGCTATTTTTTGCCGGTACGTTTCCTCTACCGGCCCGATCACGAGAAGGCGGAAATCCAGAGACCGCAGCCGCGTGCAGGCTTCTGCCAGTTCGGCGGTCTTCTTGCCTTCGTCTATTTTGCCGGCCGTAACGATCAGTTTCGCGTGGAGCGGCAGCCCGAGGGCTTTCCGCATCGTTTCCTTCGTGGGGAGGGGATTTTCCGGCAGGCCGGCTTTTACCGGGTTTTCCCCGGTGCAGGCCGTATCGCTGCTGCCGACCCTATCGGAAGGTGCAGCCGTATCGCGGCAAGCAGCGGTATCCTGCCAAGCAGCCTCGATGGTACGAAGATTACCTCCCAGCGGAAGCAGTTTCACACGTTCTGACGACAGGCCGTACATTTTTTGTACAAAATCGAGGGTACCCGGGGTAACACCGTAATATTGATCGACATAGCGGCGTGTCAGCCCGATAATGGAACGATACAGCCCTTTATGCAGCAACCATTCGGATAGAAAACCGTGGGATGAATTATACTCATCGCAATGAAAATCGACTACCAATTTGCAAACGTGTCTTTTTTTATAGCGCACGATGGCGGCATAGCAGAAATAAGGCATCCCGTGAAAATAAATCAAATCCGGTTTTTCCTCTTCGAGCGCCTGGTAAAGCCCTTTATAGACGGCCAGCCGGTAATCGGCCGGATAGAGCAAGGGAAGCCGCACCAGTTTGCATGCTCCGAGCCTATAGATACGGTCGGCCGGGCCCCGGCCGACGGGGAAGCGTACCGATCCTGCGAAATCGAGGGTGGAAATTACCGTCACCTCGTGTCCTATCCGGGCATGTGCCTCGGGCAGCTCGTTATCCTGGTAAGTCTGACCGTCGATATAATTATGACAGATGTGTACGATTTTCATCGGCAAAGGTAACGTTAAACAGTTTCACCCATTTCCCGGCGCAGATAATCCGCCAGAGAATCACATTTTTCAGCGCCAGCTCGTTGGTTTTATTTCTGTCGAACCAACTGAGGATTTTTTCTTTATCGAGGATGGCCGTCAGATAGTCGAGCGCGCCGGCCAGCTCCTCCCTTACCTTGGCAGGGTGTTTCATTACCCATACATCTACCGGTACGGCAAAACCCAGCTTAGTGGTACGGGTACGGATGCCTTCGGGAATAATCCCTTTCATCGCGTCGCGGAGGATGCGTTTGGTGACGCCGGCTTCCAGTTTTTGCTCCGGCGGAAGGGAAAGCACGTGTTCTACCAGCCGGTAATCCAGAAAAGGCACTCTTCCTTCAATCGAAGAGGCCATCGAATTGCGATCTTCGAAATGAAGCAAATTAATCAAACCATACTTCATTTGTTTCCTGGTATAATCGTCGAAGTCGGTATATTTCCGGGTTTGAGCCACTGTTTTTTCATCATAAGGTACTTTTATCCATTCGAACTCTTCGCGGGAAGTGACGGCTTTCAACGCCCGCTTGCGCAGCGAGGCCGGCAAGAAATCGTTCACCATAAACCAGACAAGCCCTTTCATGCCGTATACTTCCGTATCTTTATGCCATTTGCGGAAAGCCTGGAACTCGCGCCAGGCGGCTCCCCACCGGAAGGTACGCAGGTACTGGCGGATCAATACCGAATAAAAAGGAGTATAGCCGGCCAGTTGCTCGTCGGCTCCCTGCCCGTCGAGCATAACGGTAAGGCCGCGGGCGGCCGCGCCTTTGAATACATTATATTGGGCTTCGTGGCAAAGGCCTCCTACCGGCTCATCCTGATGGTAAATAATCTGATCGAGACGGGCAAAAAAATCGGCCACGTCGGGATAGATTTTATGCCCCTCCACCCCGGTTTGCTCCACTACCTGGTCGATATATTCCTGCTCGTCGTATTTGAGTTCATCGGCTTGGATATAGCAAGAAGAGAGGGTATGATGTCCGGCGCCTCCCCCTGCTTCGCTCCGGAGCAAAGAGGCTACGACACAAACGATCGACGAGGAATCCAACCCGCCCGACAGGCAACTGCCTACCGGTACGTCGGAACGCAACCGAAGACGTACGGCATCGATAAAAAGCTCTTTAAACCGCCGGGTATTTTCTTCGTAACTTAACCGGTTGGGAACAATCCGGTCTATATCGTAATATTGGCTTGTCCGGAAGGAAAAGGCGGAAATATCGAACAACAGATAATGGCCCGGCTGAATCTGCAGTATGCCTTCGAACATAGTTTCTTCCGTATGGTCGAAGGTCCCTAGCAGGATGTTGTCGAGCAATCGGGGCACGTTGGCTTTCGGCTGACCGGCAAGCGCCGGCAAAATCGCCTTGATTTCGGAGGCCAGCACAAACCGGTCATCCCCGGGGTAGTAATAAAAAGGCTTTACGCCGAAACGATCGCGGGCGGCGAAAAGTTGGTTTTCCTTGCGGTCGAACAGGGCAAAGGCCCACATGCCGTTAAGCTTGTTCAAACAATCGGCTCCCCAATGATCGTAGGCGGCAATCAACACTTCGGTATCGGTTTGGGAAACGAAGGAGTAACCCGCCGCCAAAAGCTCGTCTCGCAATTCGATATAGTTGAATATCTCGCCGTTGAATACGATTGTGTAGCGATCCTGGTAGTGCATCGGCTGATGCCCGTCGGCCGAAAGGTCGAGGATGGAAAGCCTGCGTTGCCCCAAAGCCAGGGGGCCTTCGTAATAGGTTCCCCTGTCGTCGGGGCCGCGGTGGACAAGAATATCCGTCATTTTCTCGAACAACGTAGCATCTACCGGTTTATCTTTTGAAATATATCCTACTATTCCGCACATGCAAATGTTTTTTTAAAGAGGTTTGCTCAGCCGTGAAGTACGGCTTGATAAAATGATAGCAATTTCTTTTCCTGGCTTTCCCAGGTATATCGATTGCCTATATCCCGGGGATGTAAAGCAAGAGAAGGTATTTTCAGGCAGAAATCCCGGAAAGTCTCTGCTTTTTCGTTCCATACGAAACCGAGCTGATACCTCTCGACGATGAGCGGCATTTCGCCGTGCGAGAAAACGATCACCGGAAGGCCGGCATTGATGTACTCGAAAAACTTGTTGGGCATTCCCAACCGGTAGCTCATGCAAATATCCTCGATAAGGGCCATGCCATAATCGGCAGAAGAAGTATAAGCCAATATGTCCCGATAGGGAACCGGCGGGTGATAGAAGATATTCGAACAGCAGGCAGCCTTTTCCTTGATGATCTTTTCCAGGACTCCATAGCCCATAAATACGATTTTATAGGTAGAAGGCAAGGTTTCGAAAGTAGCCAGCAAACGATCGATTCCCCTGCCCGGCATAAAAGCGCCTTGGTAGATAAATAATTTCTCGTCGGAGGCGATATGCAATTTTTCCCGTAATAGCTTACTGTTGCTTTTTTCCAGCCGGTGGGGGCAGTTCATTACCACCGTAGGCCGCTCGACGGGATACAGCCGGGCATATTCGTCGGCAATCATTTCGCCCACCGTCAAAACCCCGTCTGCTTTCCGGATAAAGAAGCGTTCCGCCATGAACAATAATTTTTTCCGGCATGCGGAATTATTGCCCCGGTCGTCGATTTCAAATTCATGCGCGTCGTAGATGATTTTCTTTTTCTTACCCAGCTTTTTCAAACCATACCCGATCGGCAAGGTGTCGAGGTCGTTGCAATGAACAAAATCGACTTGGCGGAAACCGGCTATTACCCGAAGCACAAATTCGGCATATTTCAGAAAAAGGCTCAGAGGGTTATGTCCCCAGTTTTTTGTTTTCAGCCGGATACGGCGTATGTTCAGGCCGTTCAATTCCTGATGGGTAGGCAATCCTTCTTTATGAAGGGCTACCACGGTTATATCGTATCCGGCCGATTGAAGCGAAAGGGCTTCTTTGAGTACGCGCGAATCGTTTTCAAAATAATTGGTGACGACTAAAATTCCTTTCATAGAGCGGATTCCTCCCGGAAAAAAGTGTTGACGGTAATACCCAGAAACAGAAAAAACAAGGGGCTGGTGAGGTAGCTGCCCGACACCAACAGAGGCATGAAGCCCAGAAACAGAAAGATCAGATTGACACGGCGAGAAGGTAGATTCTTATTTTTCACAATGGTGCGATACAAGACGTATGCAAAAAGCAGCAAAAGAATCGTTCCGGCTATCAGCCCGTAATGCAGCCATATTTCATAGAAGAAATTATGCGGATAATGCCCGTATACATTCTCATCCACCTCGGCCCGGGCGATCAGGATGCGGTCGTTCGACAAGCCGATGCCTAGCCAGGGATGTTCGGAAAGTTGATGCTGAGCTGCCGATAAGATCCGGATACGAGCGTCGTCTTCCAACATATCGCCTTTTACTACTCTTTCCAACAACCTGACGCTTACGTTATAGGAAGATAATTTTTCGAGCAGGAAAAGAAACAGCACGTCGGCATAATAAAAAATGGCCCCGCCGATGAGCGTAAGATAAAAGAAGATAAGGGGCCAGTTTTTATACGACAAAATAGCGAAACCCGCTTTGACTACGATAAACATGGCCAGCAAGACGAGCGGAGCCCGCGATCCGGCGGCAAACAGCAGGAAAACGGCAAAAACCAAATTGGCGGCCTGTAAAAGGGTAAACCTGTCGAAGAGCTTGCCGGCCGAGATAATAAGAGCCGGATAGACTAAATAAGAGGCTGTCTGATTGTATGTTTTCCCTCCGCCTATCTGATAGACGAAAAGCCAGAAAAACATGCAGACCGTAATCACGATAGCCGTAGGGCCCAGGTATTTCTCGAGCGTAGCGTAATCGCTCAGCGTGCGGCCCAGCACATAATAGGGTACCGAAGCGAGAAACCCGCCCAACACCCGGATGTAATAGGAACTATGTCCGGTATTAGTGAGCAAGGAAATACTCCACAAACAAAGGATAACCGCCAGTAGCAGGAGAAAATCGACGGTCAGGCGAAACGAGCGGTTTAATACGCATCCGGCGATAAACAAGCCGAAAAGTGCTGTGAAAGCCGCCGACAGGTTCTCGACAGGCAAAGATAACAGCGAGCCGGCAAAGGAAACGATAGCCCATTTGACCGGGGAGTAGGAAAAACTCAATACGATCAGCAAGCATACGCATTTCGACCGCAACCTAGCGTTGTCGAACGTAAAAGTCAGCGCGTCAGGATTTGGTCGCATGGGTGTAGGCTATCCAGAAATTCACCAGGTACATCAACGTACATCCTATCGAGTAGAACAATAAGGCATACAGCACGCTTTCTTTCCAGAAATGCCCTAAGGCCATCAAGGCAACGGATAGCAACAGGAAAGCGAGTTGCCAGTAGATTTCGAACTGAAAGGTTTCCGTCACCTGGTTGACGACGCTGCTCAAACCGTCGAAGATAAAGGCAAAGAAATATTTTACCGTCAGTATACGCACGAAAACGCCGGCCGTCAGCCATTCCTCGCCCAAATAAATCCGGAATAAAAGCGGGGCGCCCAGAAAGAGCAACAGAAAAGGGAGGAAAGATAGCAGGCACATTCGTTTGATGTAACGCACGAAAAAGGTACGCAATTCGCCGGTCTGCTGGTAAACGTCCATCGCCCGCTGGCGAAAGGACTCGACGACGGCCGAAGATAAAAAGAGCATCGGCAACCCTACCACGCGCAGCCCGATGGAATATTGCCCTACCATGTCGGCTGAATAGAAATAGGCGATAAAATAAAGAGGAATCTGTACGGAATATAGATTCAAAATCCCTCCGGGCATCAAAAACAGCAGATGCCGTTTATACCGTTTGAAAATCGTCAGGAAATCCTTACCTCTCAGGTGCTTTGCCTGGTGCATCAGCGTTCGCCACTCGCGGCCCGCCAGAACGACCAGCGAGAAAAAAGAAGCGATCAGTTGGGATACGACCAGACCGGCTGGAAAACTCCAAGTAAAGCCTATCAGCACGTTGGAAGCTCCCCGTACGGCCGATTCGCCGATCGTTACGTTGCGAATGCAGCGGAACTGCCGCCGACGGTTGCGGTAAAAACGAAATACGTTGACCAGGGAAACAATGAACACATAAACGGGAATGAGCAACAATACGCTTTCGAGGCTTTGCAGGTTGCTCGCGGCCGTCAACCGATTGCCGGCCGCGAGCAAGATAAAAAACAGCAGCAAACAAAACAGGCAGGCAAAAGCGGCTACCGTCAGCACGATCTTTCTTGCTCCTTCCTCATCAGCAGGCAGCATGACGGCATATTCCAGCCGAAGCGTACCGATCACCACCAGAATCGACGAAATGCTGGTGAACAAAGCGTACAACCCGAAATCGGCCGGCGAGAAACAACGCGATAAAAGCGGCGTGAGCAGGATGGGAATAGCCTGAGCGACCATCGTACCCGACATCAATTGCAATACATCCCGCGCAAACGAAGATTGTTTGAATTTATCGATCCATGTTTGGCAAAAGGTCATCGTTGCTGGCGAAAGAGTATAGGAAAAGAAAGAAGTTTACAAACTCCAGTATTTCAACTGATGGATCTTATCGCGATAGATTCCCTTTACGTCTACCAGGATAGCCTTTTCGTAGGTAAGCGAACGGAAGTAGGCTTCATCCAACCCCAGATAGGCATCGTGCGAAACGGCTACCACCACAGCGTCGTATGTGTTGCGGGGCCGCTCGGTAAGCGTGAATCCATACATTTTCTTTACTTCTTCCGGATCGGCCAGCGGATCCATCACATCCACGTCACATCCGAAATCCTGCAACTCCCGGATAATATCGGCCACTTTGGAGTTGCGTATATCGGCTACGTTCTCTTTGAAGGTCATTCCCATCACCAGCACCCGCGCGCCCAGAATGCCCTTGCCCATACCGATCATTTTCTTTACCAGTTTTTTGGCGATATATCCCCCCATCGTGTCGTTGATGAACCGGCCCGCACTGATAATCTGGGTATGGTATTTCAACTCGTTGGCCTTATACGCCAGATAGTAAGGATCGACGCCGATACAATGCCCCCCTACCAGGCCGGGATAGAACTTCAGGAAGTTCCATTTCGTGCCGGCAGCCTCCAGCACATCGTATGTATTGATGCCGATACGGCTGAAAATGATCGACAATTCGTTCATCAAGGCTATGTTGACATCGCGTTGGGTGTTCTCGATAATCTTGGCGGCCTCAGCCACTTTGATATTGGGCGCTCTATGCACCCCCGGCTTGACGACCAATTCGTACACCTTCGCAATGGTATCGAGGGCTTCGGCATCGCATCCGGATACGATTTTGATCGTATTAGGCAATGTATGTACCTTTTCTCCGGGATTAATCCGTTCCGGGGAATAGCCTATTTTGAAATCGACGCCGGCTTTCAAGCCGGATATTTCTTCCAGAACCGGCACACAGTCTTCTTCCGTACAGCCCGGGTAAACAGTCGATTCATATACCACATAGTCGCCCTTTTTCAGCGCCTGGGCTACCGCGCGGGTAGCGCCGAGCAACGGCGTAAGATCGGGCTGATTGTGTTCGTCGATAGGTGTGGGTACAGCCACTACGAAGAAAGAGGCTTTCCGCAATTCGTCGATCGAAGAAGTAAACGCAATATCGGCTCCCTCGAAAGCCGTATCGTCGAGTTCTTTGCAGGGATCGATTCCCCGGCGCATCTGTGCCAGGCGCTCTTCATTTATATCATATCCTACCACGGCTATTTTCCGGGCAAATTCCAGGGCCAGCGGCAATCCTACGTAGCCTAATCCTACCAGGGCCAACCGGGCCTCTTTACGAATCAATTGATTGTACATCATCTTTAGGGGTATTATTCAATCTTTATTTCTTATTTTGTGAAGTTATGAATACGGGCAAACCGCTTTACAGCGGAAGCCGCCTTGCCTTCACGCAGCCGCATCCGACTTTAGCAACCGGCAAAAAAACGGCGGATTGCCGCGATAATCCGGTCTTGCACGGCGGTTGTCAATTCCGTATGGATAGGCAGCGAAAGCACGCTGGCAGCCAACTCCGAAGCCGTATCCAAGCTGCCGGCAGCTATGGCGACGGATTGAAAAGCCTCTTGCCGTTGCAGCGGCAGGGGGTAATAAATCATCGAGGGGATACCTTCTGCAGCCAGATAAGTCTTCAAGGCATCTCGGCGACCGCCAGGCACCTTGAGCGTATATTGGTGATAGACGTGCGTACTGTATGCTTTTTCTTCAGGTAAAACAATTGCTTCTATCCCGGTCAGCCCGGCCCTATAATAAGCGGCTGCGGCCCGGCGTGCCTGGCAATAGCTGTCCAGATGGGGCAACTTTACATCCAGCACAGCGGCCTGCAACGTATCCAAACGCGAGTTGCAACCGACAACCCGATGATGGTATTTTATTTTCTGCCCATGATTGGCAATCATCCGGATACGTTCGGCCAGAGCCTCATCGTCGGTCAGCAAAGCTCCCCCGTCGCCATAACAGCCCAGGTTTTTCGAAGGGAAGAAAGAAGTACAACCGATATGGCCCAATGTGCCGGCATGCCGGCGAGTACCGTCGGGAAAGGTATACACGGCTCCCAACGCCTGGGCATTATCTTCTACCACATACAGCCCGTGCCGCTTCGCAAAGGCAAGGATGGGCGCCATATCGCAAGTGTGTCCGAACAGATGAACGGGAACGATCGCTTTGCTGCGGGGAGTAAGCGCTTGCTCCAACCGGTCGGCCGAGAGATTAAACGTATCGTAGTCTACATCGACCATAACGGGAACCAACCCCAACAAACTCACCACCTCCGCTGTAGCCACATAGGTGAAAGCCGGAAGGATTACTTCGTCGCCCGGTTGCAAACCGAGGGCCATCAAGGCTATTTGCAAGGCATCCGTACCGTTGCCGCAGGTAATGGCATATTTGCATCCGGCATAAGCTGCCAGATGCTCGGCGAATGACTTCACCTGAGGCCCGTTGATAAAAGCGGTGGTTTCGATTACCTGGCTGATTGCCGCGTCTACGGGTTCTTTTATTTTCAGATACTGGCCGTATAGGTCGACCATCTGTATTTTCTCCATTTTCTCAAAAAATTAGCATCTGTATTTTTTTCACTGTTTTTTCTCCGTACTATGCCCTACTCGCGTTTTTAATAAACCGTCAGATGATTTTCGGTCATTTTTCACCTTATTCTTTCTGTTTTTCGTGCTTTCCGCCCGTTTCTTCCATTTCCCTCACCATTTCAAAAAAAACACACGTTAAAAACCCAAAAAGGCCATAAGCAAGGTGTGTTGGCCGGTTATTTTCATTAAGCCTGTTTCTTTCGTCGAATGACACGGTTGATGCCCAGATTGAGCAGAATCCATAGAAAAATATCGACTACCAGCAGAAGAGTGATATTTACCCGGGGAATCAGCAGAATATTCATGCCGCTGAACAGACAGGCTACCAACAGGATGGAAAGCATGGCGGCGCGGGGCGAAAATCCCATTGCCAGGAATTTATGGTGGATATGATTGCGGTCGGGGGAAAACAAACCGCGCTTGGTACGCAGACGAACCAGAATGACCCGGATAACGTCGAACATGGGAACTAATAATGTAGCGAAGGCTACCGCAATGGCGCCGTCGGCAAAAGGCGGCGCGTAGGGGTTGTAGACGGAATACCGGATGGATAAAAAGGAAAGGATGTAGCCGAGCGTAAGGCTACCGGTGTCGCCCATGAATATTTTTTTGCAGTGTTCCGCCTGCCCGAATACGTTATAATAAAAGAAGGGAAGCAAAACGCCGAGGGTGGCAAAAGCCAAGATAGCGTACATCCAGAGATGGTGGGAAAGAAAAAGCGTGCCCAGGGCTGCCAGCGAAACACTGCTCAACCCGGAGGCCAATCCGTCGATACCGTCGATCAGGTTGATGGCATTGGTAATGAATACGACTGCAAAGAGGGTGAAGGGGATGCCTATCCAAGGGGAGATTTCGTATATCCCGAAAAGGCCGTATAGGTTGTTGAGCCATAGTCCGGAGAGGGGCAAGAAACAGGCGGCGACAAGTTGCACGAGGAATTTCGTACGGTAGCGCAGACCTACCAGGTCGTCTTTGATGCCCGAAAGGTAAAGCAGGGTGAGGCCGCAGACGACGAAGCAAAATTCCGGCACGATATGGTCGGCAAAAGGATTGGCAAGAGGGGTGCTGAACATGTACCGGATGCCTATGGTAAAGGCTAAAGAGAAAAATATGGTGGGCACAAATGACAAGCCTCCCAGCCGGGGTATGGGGCCTTGGTGTATTTTCCGGTTATCGGGAACGTCGAATAACCTTTTCCGGAAGGCTACTACCAGTATGCGGGGAATAATGAGTCTGGAAAGAAGTACGGAAACGGCAAATGCAATGATTATCAGCAGGTATAGCATTATAAATAGAAACGTATGAATATATAAAATTTCGTCAGTCCCAAATCAGGGGCGACGAAAAAATGACTAGAAAAAAGGATCGTTTTTTTTAATCGCCACAAAAGTATCGAATAGATTTGAGATAACCAAATCTTTTTATGTTAACTCGTTTAATTTAAGCCCTCTGTAATAAAAAATTTATATTATCCAAATTTTGTTTTTTCTTGAAAAAATGGCTAAAAAAAACGATCGTTTTTTCTAGTCATTCTTCGCTTTATAAATAATGGCTTATATGCCTCTATATTTGCTTTTTTACCCTGCCGGCTTTCGAATTTCTTGATTAAAAAAATACAATAAGTCCCAGCTTCGCCCACACAAGCGACCTTTCGATTATATCCTACTGTTTTTCAACTCTTTATAAGTGCATAAAAAAACCACCGGCATCCCTTTTTAATTCGATGCCGGTGAAATAAAAAATGGATGCCGATGAAATTTCCATTCCATCGGCATGAAATCCGGATTTCTCTGCGGTGGTTTTTTTCTTGTTATGAAAAAAATACAATAAGGGGGAGGATGATAGAAGATATATATTTTCCTTTTCGCTACTTCTTCAGCGGGGAGACAAGAGAAAAAAAAGCAAGGAAAAAAGATCAATCGAAAAGAAGAAGGAAATACATAACAAACAAGGCATCCCCCTCTAAGGAATGCCCTGCTTTTATAGGATGAAATAGGATGAAGTCCGGCATCCGGAACAGCCTTCTCCCCTATCCCGTTCTTTACCTCCGGCGTCTTTATTTATAGACATGGCTGTCTATATTATTTATACTCCTGCCAACTCTTAATCGGAATCTGGTCGATGCCGATGATGCAGAAAGCCTGGATAAAGGCGCTGGCCAGGCGGGCGTTCGTAATCAGGGGGATATTCAGATCGATGGCGGCACGGCGGATTTTGTAGCCGTTGTCCAATTCGCCGGCCGAAAGGTCGCGGGGAATGTTGACCACCATGTCGATCTGCCGATCGTGAAGCATCTGAAGAGCCTGCGGCTCGCCCGATTCGCTCGGCCAGTATACCCGCATGCTCGGGATGCCGTTCTCGTGCAAAAAGCGGTGGGTGCCCCCCGTGGCATAGAGGTTGTATCCCTTGTCGGCCAAGAGCCGGGCCGCGTCGAGCATGGCTACCTTCTGTTTGGCCGTCCCGGTGGAAAGCAGGATGTTCTTTTCCGGGATACGTTGGCCCACCGCCAGCATGCTGGTCAGGATGGCTTCGGATACGTCGTCGCCCAGGCAACCCACTTCGCCGGTAGAAGCCATGTCGACGCCCAGGACGGGATCGGCCTTTTGCAGGCGGTTGAAGGAGAATTGGGAAGCTTTGATGCCTACGTAGTCGAGGTCGAACTCGTTTTTGGCCGGTTTCTCTACCTTCAGGCCCAACATGATGCGGGTAGCTAGTTCAATCAGGTTGATTTTTAACACCTTGCTTACGAAGGGGAAGCTCCGCGAGGCGCGCAGGTTGCATTCGATCACCTTGATTTCGTTGCCTTTGGCCAAATATTGTATATTGAAGGGGCCGGAAATATTCAGCTCTTTGGCAATGGCGCGGCTGATGCGCTTGATGCGGCGTACGGTTTCCACATAGAGTTTTTGGGCGGGAAACTGGATGGTAGCATCGCCCGAATGCACGCCGGCAAACTCGATATGCTCGCTGATGGCGTACATTACGATTTCGCCGCGGTCGGCTACGGCGTCTACTTCCACCTCCTTGGCATGCTCGATAAACTGGCTGACCACGACCGGATGCTTTTTGCTGACGTTGGCCGCCAACCGGAGGAAGCGTTCAAGCTCTTCGGAATTGGAGCAGACGTTCATGGCCGCGCCGCTCAGCACATAGCTGGGGCGTACCAACACCGGAAAGCCTACTTCGGCCACGAAGCGGTGAATGTCGTCCATCGAGGAAAGCTCTTTCCAACGCGGTTGGTCTACGCCGATGCGGTCGAGCATGGCCGAGAATTTCTCGCGGTCTTCGGCGTTGTCGATGCTGCGGGCCGAGGTGCCGAGGATGCGCACATGTTGCTCGTCGAGGCGCACGGCCAGGTTGTTGGGGATCTGGCCGCCGGTCGAGACGATCACGCCGTGGGGATTTTCCAGTTCCAGAATGTCCATCACGCGCTCGAAAGTAAGCTCGTCGAAGTAGAGCCGGTCGCACATATCGTAGTCGGTAGATACCGTTTCGGGATTGTAGTTGATCATCACCGAACGCCAGCCCTCGCGCCGGATGGTGGTGAGGGCTTGCACGCCGCACCAGTCGAATTCCACCGAGCTGCCGATCCGGTAAGCGCCCGATCCGAGCACGACGATGGAACGGCCGTCGTTTTCGTAGGCGATGTCGTTTTCCGTGCCGCCGTAGGTCAGGTAAAGGTAGTTAGTCTGGGCCGGGTATTCGGCGGCCAGTGTATCGATTTGTTTCACCACGGGCAGGATGCCGCGGTATTTGCGCTCCTGGCGCACTACGAGAATAGCCCGCTCGGCATCGTCCATCCGGTCTTTAAAAAGAGCGCGGGCAATCTGGAAGTCGGAGAAACCCTGTATTTTGGCATGCCGCAGCAAATCGGCAGGCACCTCTTCCACCCGATGGAAACTTTCCAACGCGCCGGCAGTCTGAATGATGCCGTAGAGTTTCTGCAAAAACCATTTGTCGATTTTCGTCAGCGCATGAATCTGGTCGATGGTATAACCGGCGCGGAAGGCTTTGCTGATGACGAAGATACGCCGGTCGGTCGGTTCGTGAAGGGCCTTGTCGATGTCGGGAATCACCAGCTCCTTGTTCTCCACAAAACCGTGCATCCCCTGCCCGATCATCCGCAGGCCTTTTTGCAGGGCTTCTTCAAACGTGCGGCCGATGGCCATCACCTCGCCCACCGATTTCATGCTCGAACCCAGTTCGCGAGCCACGCCGTGAAACTTGCCCAAATCCCAGCGAGGGATTTTGCAGACTACATAGTCGAGGGCGGGTTCGAAAAAAGCGGAGGTGGTTTTCGTCACCGAGTTGTTCAGATCGAACAGGCCGTAGCCCAGTCCCAGCTTGGCGGCGACAAAGGCCAGGGGGTAGCCGGTAGCTTTCGAGGCCAGGGCCGACGAGCGGCTCAGACGGGCGTTGACTTCGATCACGCGGTAGTCTTCGCTTTCGGGATCGTAGGCGTATTGCACGTTGCATTCGCCCACGATGCCGATATGGCGGATGATGCGGATGGCCAGTTCGCGCAATTTATGGTAGTCGGTATTGGTAAGGGTTTGCGAGGGGGCGATCACGATGCTTTCGCCGGTATGGATGCCCAAGGGGTCGAAGTTTTCCATGTTGCAGACGGTGATGCAATTGTCGAACCGGTCGCGCACTACCTCGTATTCCACTTCTTTCCAGCCTTTCAGGCTTTTTTCCACCAATACCTGGGGCGAGAAGGAGAAGGCTTTTTCGGCCAGGGCATCGAGCTGGGTCTCATTATCGCAAAAGCCGGAACCGAGGCCGCCCAGAGCATAGGCGGCGCGGATTATCACCGGATACCCCAATTGCCGAGCTGCCCGCCGAGCGTCGGCCAGGTTGTCGACGGCTTCGCTCTTGATGGTTTTCACGCCTATTTCATCGAGCTTGCGTACGAAGAGTTCGCGGTCTTCGGTATCCATAATGGCTTGCACGGGGGTGCCGAGCACACGCACGTTGTATTTTTCCAATACGCCGCTCCGGTAGAGGGCCACTCCGCAATTCAGGGCCGTCTGTCCGCCGAAGGCCAGCAGGATGCCGTCGGGACGTTCCTTGGCGATTACTTTTTCTACGAAGAAGGGGGTGACGGGCAGGAAATACACCGTGTCGGCCACGCCTTCGGAGGTTTGCACGGTGGCGATGTTGGGGTTGATCAGTACTGTTCGGATGCCTTCTTCGCGAATGGCTTTCAGGGCTTGCGAGCCGGAATAGTCGAATTCGCCGGCCTCGCCTATTTTCAGGGCGCCCGAGCCGAGTACCAATACTTTCTGTATGTTTTCTTTCATTGTTGGTTGCTGTTTGATCTTAACTTTATAAAGATAGTGCAAACTGAGCGCAGAGGCAAACTTGTTTGTCTATGCCGAAGTGCCGCCTATCTTCGTTTGCGGTAACAAAAGAGCGGTGAATTTATCGAAGATGAATTCGGTATCGGTAGGGCCGCTGCACGCCTCGGGATGGAACTGCGAGGAAAAGAAAGGCTTCGTCTTGTGGCGGATGCCTTCGTTGGTTCCGTCGTTCATATTGATAAAGAGGGGTTCCCATTCTTCGCCCAGCGTATCGTTGTCTACCGCGTAGCCGTGGTTCTGCGAGGTAATGAAGCAGCGATCGGTACCCACCATCCGCACCGGCTGGTTGTGGCTGCGGTGGCCGTATTTCAGCTTGTAGATCGACGCGCCGCCGGCCTTGGCCAGCAATTGGTTGCCCATGCAGATGCCGCAGATGGGCTTGTCGCCCCGGAGGGCCTCCCGGATATGTTGCACGGCCGCTTCGCAGGTATCCGGGTCGCCGGGGCCGTTGCTGATAAACAGCCCGTCGTATTCCAGGGTGTTGAAATCGTAATCCCAGGGGACTCGGATCACTTCCACCCCACGTTTGAGCAGGGAACGGAGGATGTTGTGCTTCACCCCGCAGTCTACCAGCACGACGCGCTTTTTCCCTTCGCCGGCGCCGTAAGTTATCACTTCGTTGGTGGAAACGCGATCGACAAAATTCACCTCGCCGTAGGGAATAGCCCCGAGCCGGGACGCTTCGGACGCTTCAACCGTGCCAAGGCCGGAATGTACGGCGGCCGAAGCAACAGCCTGCGTTACCTTGGATTCACCTGGGGATACGGCGGCACGCGACGGACATGCTTCCATCTTTTCCGTTTCGCCGATGTAAATCCGCCCCATCATCACCCCGTGCTCGCGCAGTTTTTTGGTCAGGGCGCGGGTATCGATGCCGGTAATGCCGGGCACTTTTTCCTCTTTCAGCCAGTCGCTCAGGCTCTGGGTAGCGTTCCAATGGCTGTACTCATAGCTGTAATCGCTCACGATCAGCGCCTCGGCATGGATTTTCTCACTCTCCATAAACGTAGCCAGCCCGTCGGGGCGGAAGGTACGCGCCGGCACGCCGTAATTGCCTACCAGCGGAAAGGTAAGCACCATCAACTGGCCGGCGTACGAAGGGTCGGTCAGGCTTTCGGGATAGCCCGTCATGGCTGTGTTGAACACCACTTCGCCGCTTACCGGTTTTTCATACCCGAAGGAGAAGCCGGTATACACGCTGCCGTCGTCTAAGATCAATGTAGCTGTTTTTCGTGTCTGCATAACTCTTTCCCATCGGCAAGCCGCCTCCCCACGCTCTCGACCGGCGGCAATGTCCGGTTTTCCGGCAGGCGGGCGGCGGCTTTGCCTGTCTTGTTTATTTTTGTTTATTTGCTGATTTGCGCTTGTTTTTCTTTTTTCAGATATTCTTCTTCCATATAATGGATAAACGCCAGGTTCACCATCCGGACGCCGCCGGGCGTAGGATAGTTGCCCGAGAAATACCAGTCGCCCGGATGATCGGGGCAGGAAGCATGCAAGCCTTCCAGACTCTGGTAAACGATTTCCACCTCGGCCCCGGTTCCGGCCGGAGTAAGCAGGCGGGCTATCTTGGCGGAAATTTCTTTCGCCGTAAAAGGCGCGTAAATCTCTTTTACGTAATTCACCAAAGGAGGCTCGGGGCGAGTCTGCTGCTCCTTGGCTTTGCGATAAGCTTCGTGAAGCACGTTTTCCATTTTCCTTTCCTCCAGCAAGGCTACCGCCGCCCTGAAAGCGATAAACTCGTTCATACGCGACATATCGATCCCATAATAATCGGGATAGCGCACCTGGGGCGAGGAAGAGACGATCACGATTTTGCGGGGCTTCAACCTGTCCAGAATCCCGATAATGCTCTCCCTGAGCGTCGTACCGCGCACGATGCTGTCGTCGATTACCACCAGGTTGTCTTTCCCCGGCTCGATGCTGCCGTAGGTAATATCGTATACATGAGCCGCTAGTTCCTTGCGGCTGTTGCCTTCGGCGATAAAGGTGCGGAGCTTGATGTCTTTGATTGCTACCTTTTCCGTGCGGATACGCATCGACAGAATCTGTTCCAATTCGTTCTCCTGCAAAAGATGGCTGCGATCGGCGATCCATTCTTTTTTCAGCTTGTTCAGGTATTCGTTCAGCCCCTCCTGCATGCCGAAATAAGCTACTTCGGCCGTATTGGGGATAAAGGAGAAGACGGTATGTTGCAGATCGCCGCCCACGGCTTTCAAAATATCGGGCACCAGATGGTCGCCCAGCCGCTTGCGCTCCTTGTAAATATCCACGTCGCTGCCGCGCGAGAAGTAGATGCGCTCGAACGAGCAGGCCCGGTTAGCCTTGGGTTCGATAATCTGCTCAGTACGGAACACCCCTTGCCGGTTAACAATCAAAGCCTCGCCCCTGCCCAGCTCGCGGACAGCGGAGGCCGGTACGTTCAGCGCGGTCTGAATAACAGGGCGTTCGGAGGCCAAAACCACCATTTCGTCGTCGGCATAATAGAAGGCCGGCCGGATACCCCAGGGATCGCGCACGCTGAAGGATTCGCCGCTGCCGGTCAGTCCGCAGATCACGTAACCGCCGTCCCAGGTCGGGGCGCATCGCCTCAGCACGTTGGCCAGGTCGATCCTTTCCTCGATAGCCCTTGTGATGGCCGCGCCCCGCAGTCCTTCGGCCTCGCATTGCCCGTATAGTCGCTCTACTTCGCGGTCGAGCCGGTGTCCCATTTGCTCGAGCATGATATAGGTATCGGCATACCGGCGGGGATGTTGCCCAATGGCGGTGATTTCGTCGAATACTTCGTGAACGTTGGTCAGATTGAAATTGCCCGCAAGGGCGAGGTTTTTGGCGCGCCAGTTATTGCGCCGTAGGAAAGGATGGATATAAGAGATACCGGATTTGCCGGTAGTGCTGTAGCGTAAATGGCCCATATAAAGTTCGCCGGCAAAAGGAAGATGGGCTTTGGCATAAAACGGATCGGCGAGCAACTCGGGGGGCAGATCCTTATAATGCTGATGAACGGCGGCGAATATTTCGGTAATGGCTCCCGTCCCGACGGCCCGTTCGCGAAACATATACTCTTCGCCGGCTTTCGCCTGTAGTTTCACCGAGGCTAACCCGGCGCCCTCCTGCCCGCGGTTGTGCTGCTTTTCCATCAGCAGATAGAGTTTGTTCAACCCGTACATCCAACTGCCGTATTTTTCCTGATAGTACTCCAACGGCTTCAGCAGACGGACCATGGCGACGCCACACTCATGCTTTAATACTTCCATCTCGATTTCAGTCTTGTTTTTATTTCACCTGCAAAGATAGCGGTTTTTTCTGACACAATGCTTATCATACCTTATAATAATTGACATATTAATAGAAATAATGTTTTTCTGAAACAAAAGGTTAAATTTTATATATTTTCAGATTCAATTCGACAACTGCTTCAAATCGTAAGAACCAAGAGAGCGACGGCTGAAAATCCGAAAGGCGAAAGCAGGCTTAAAATGATAAACCGAAAGAAGCCGCCTTTTTTTCTATTAAAAAAGCCCTCCCGGGCCCCTAAAGAGCGCCGGGAAGGCTTCGAGCGGATGTTATCGGGGGCTATCATGTATGGTTTAGACGAAGGGGGAGATGGATTTCCGCCAACCGGCAGTTGCCTTCGCTCCCTGCGCAAGGCCTTTCCGCCTCGCGCCCTGCCCCAGAGGGTACCGGCCCACGCTCCTCGCCCGAGCTACAGGGCAGCAAGCCGGCAGAACGACCCGGTGATCCGGCAGCATAGCTCCGGACCGGCCTCATTTGTTAGCGGCCGCCGTTCCACCACAGCGGGGTGGTAGTCAGGTCGGGGCCGCCCAGCAATTGCAAGGCTTGCTTATACCCCTCCAGGTTGTTGGTCTGGATATTGGCCGGATAGCGGTACCGCTTAGGGTAGAAATCCCAGCGGGTTTCTTTCGAGGTAGCTACCGTAAGAGGTACCTGGTTGAGCGGATTATAATCTTTTTCCACCGCCTGGTTCTCGAAGAAAGGCAAGCCCAGCCGGCGATGATCGCTCCAAGCCTCCTCCGGCAACCAGGGCACCTGGGCGATGTATTTTTGGGTAATGATCTTCGTCAGCGCGTCGTTATTGTAAGCGCCTGCGCGATAAATGGAATTTTTGGGGTAAACGTACTGACGCGTTTTGTTCTCGTTCGTATACGGATCGACATAAGCTATGGTATACGGCTTTGCCTCGGCGGTATGGTCGAAATTCACCGAAGTGCCGATCCGGTTGTACTCCGTAGAAGCCAGGTAATCGTCCAGCTCGTCGAGCACCCCGTGATATTCGAAGCTGGCCGCGATGCCGCTTTCATAATTCGATTTGGCCGTGCCCGGCACCGTCCATCCTCTGACGGCTGCTTCCGCCAACAGGAAATAGCTTTCCCAAGGGCCGAAGAATACCCGTTTGTTCGTGCTCATACGATACTGCTTCGCGATGGAAGGATAGTTATAGTTCTTGCTCGTCAGCTCGTTCGACAGACCGCCTTTAATATCCCATTCGCCGGCCACCCAGGTACCCCAGGTATATTTGGGATTGATGGTAAGCATATTTTCCGACACGTTGTCGGGATTTTTCAGCCCCACCGGCACCACGTCGGAGGCTTTGCCGATGTAATCGGAATACACCACGCCGTCGTCCCACCCTACGACGCTGAACAGTTTCGGCGCCCGCGGATCGACATAGGTCGGGATACCGTCGAAATAAAAGCCCGCGCAGGGATCGTTGGTAGTGAGCGGAAAATGCAGGTTCAGGTACAAGCCCATGTATTCATAGGGATTTTTCAGATGGCTTTTCAGGGAATCGGGCAGAGGAAATTCCTGACCTCCCAGACCCACCACGAGATTTTTGAAGGTAACTGCCATCGGTTGGCCGTTCCACGTACGCGACATGACGCCTGCCAAGTCGCCCCATTCGTCTCTTTCCTGTACCCAAGCAATATCGGCCAGATCAGAGATAAAAGGTTTGGAAGCAGCATCTTGAAACTCCTCGCGGGCCAGCGCCGGATCGACTTCCGACAACCGCATGGCCAGCCGCATCCTGAGCGAGTTGGCATACTTTCTCCACTTCGTCACGTCGCCGGCATAAAAAGCGTCTTCGTTTTTCATCGGCGACATATCGAGCGACGGATCGAGCGCAGCCTCGGCGTCTTTCAACTCGCTCAACATAAATTTATAAATCTCCTCCACGCTGTCGTAAGGAGCGGCTTCCCCCTGGAAAGCCGAAAGGGCCGGAATGGGGCCGAAACCGTCGGAGACTTCCGAGTTCAGGTAAGCCCGCCAAATACGAGCAATCTGGATGACGTTCCGATAGTAGGGATAAACCTCGGCTTCGCCGGCATCCACCTTGGCCTGGCCCAACTGGATAGCCTTGGTGACGGTGTTGAGCCACATCACCGCATAGCTGTTGCTCAAATAAAGCGTCGTGTAATCGTTATTGTCGGTACCCAGGGTAAAGCCGCTGGCGCGGTTGAAACGCGCGGCCCGGTTCCAGGTAAGCACAAAGATACGTTCGGCAATTTCAGGGTTCATCTGCGCCCCGATCACCGAGGCGTTGAGGAACCATTCGGGTTTTACCTTGTCTTCGCCCACCAGGTTGGGATCTTGGTTGATCTCCTCGAAATCGCTACAAGCGGTCAGGAAGGAGGCGAACAGCAAAACGCCGGCGATAAATTTATTTTTTGTCTTCATAGATACGTTGTTTAACAGAGCGTCTTACCCCAGTGGGGATAAAAGCCCTTTTTAAGTTGATGATACGATTTTAAAATCCGACAGTAATATTAAAGGTATAGGAACGGCTGGTCGGCGCGGCGCCGTTTTCGAATCCCGTAGCATTGGTATTGGTAGCCGCTACCGACTCCGGATCGATACCGGGCAGATTATAATGAATCATCCAGACGTTATTGCACGTCAGCGACAAGCGCGCACGCTGGAAAGGCGTCCGTTTCAACTGCTGCCGGTTGAAGTCGTAGCCGAACGTAATGTTACGCAGACGGATATTCGTGGCATCGTAGGTAAAGATTTCGGGCAAACCGTAATTGCCGGTCGAACCGATCCGTTCCCAATAATTCTGCGGGGTAACGGCTACCGTGTTTTCCACGTACCCGTCAGCCGTCTGCATCACCGAATTGGGCACGACAAACGAAGCCCGGTCGCCATTCACCACCGTGCCCTCGGCATTTCCCCTGAGATGGAGGGTGGAAGCCGTAGCGGAATAAATATCGCCGCCGATGCGGAAATCCAAGAGGAAGCTCAGGTTGAATCCCTTCCACGAAAAATTATTGGTAAAACCCATCATCCAGTCAGGATTCTGGTTGCCTACATGGCTCTTTTCGGTGGAAATAAGCGGCAATCCGTTGTCGCCCACGATAATTCTTCCATTGTAAGGGCTCGATTCGTCGGTGACGCGCATAAACGTCTGTCCGTAAATTTCGCCGTAATACCCTCCTACCGGCGCCACGATCTGCACGGCATCGAAGGTTTTGATGTCATAGAGCGTCACGCCCGGATACAATTCCTTGATTTTATTGCGGTTGAGAGAGAACTGAATCGTCGAGCTCCAGTTGAAGCCCTGCGGATTGTCGATTACCGTGCCGTTGAGCGAAATTTCCAACCCTTCGTTCTGGATATTCCCGGCATTGATCTTACGTGAAGCATAACCCGAGAAGGGGTCCATCGGCAAATCGAGCAACTGGCGGGTAGCGTTGGTTTTATACCAGGCCGCGTCTAAAGACAGCCGGTTATTCAGAAAGCGCACATCGAAACCGGCTTCCCACGACTTGATCAGCTCGCTGCGCACATCGGCATTATACAACACGTTGCCCGGCTTAGCCGTGGTATTGCCGTTGCCGTCTTTCCCAACGGAATAGTTATTGTACAATTGATACGGATCGAGGTCGTTACCTACTTCGGCAAACGAAGCCCGCACCTTGGCGAAGGTAAACCAGTCGGGCATGCTGCCGCCTACCTTGGGCAACATCTCCGAAATCACGGCCGAGAGGCTCACCGAAGGATAAAAATACGAGCGGTTGGCTTTCGACATGGTCGACGACCAGTCGTTGCGGGCCGTCACGTCGAGGAAGAGATACCCGTCCCAGTTCAATTGCACCGAACCGTAGAGCGAATTCATTTTGCGCCGCTTCAGCTCCGACGTCACGCTGGGCTTGTCGACGCCGTTGTTGAGCGAGAAAAGGTTGGGCACCAGTAATTCGCCCGCATGCGCGTCGATCTTGTTGCGTTGCTGCATCATCAGGTTGCCGCCGAAGGTGACGAAACCACCCAGCCGATCCCAGATATTATCCTTCCGGGCCGTAGCCAGAAAGCTGAAATTGTTTTCATAAAAAGTTTCCGATCCTTCGGAATACAACCCTCTGGGCGTGGTATTTCCCCCGGCATATACCTTTTCGCTTTTCGTTGTGGTATAATAGTCGGTACCGCCGCGCAGCTCGATGTCGAACCAATCGGTAGGCGCATACTTGAGCGAGATATTGCCCAGCAAGCGATTACGGGTATCCTCGTTTTTCCGGTAGCGCGTCACCCAGTAAGGGTTCTCCTGCGGCGATTTGGAGGCATCGTACCAGATCATATTGCCGGCTGCATCCACATCCTGCTCGAACTCTTTCACATTCAGCGAGCGAGGCAGGTTGTAAATCGTATTGAAAGCATTCGCCGGGTTTACCCCCTGGATGGGACGGTTGTGGGCGTTCATATTGATGTAATTAACCTTCGCATCGATCTTCCATCGCTGCGCCTCGTCGAGAAAAGTGGTGGCGCGCAGCGTAATATTGGTTTTATTCAGCTTCGAGCGCGGGGTGATGCTGGCATCGTCCGAACGGTTGATGGAAGCAAATACGGCCGTACCCTGGATATTCTGCTGGAAACTGACGCCTTCGTTGAAAGAAGTACCGGTACGGAAGAAAGCGTCGATATTATCGTAAGTATGCAACGGCACGTCGCGGCCCAGCCAGTCTTGCACGATTTGCCCCTCGGCCTTCGGCCCCCAACTGGTGCGCGACTGGTTGTCGTAAATGCCTACCGAACCCTGGCCGAAACTGTTTTGCAGATGCGGCTTGAGGAAAATCGACTCGGCCGTCAGCCCGGCATTGATGGTAATGCCCAGCCCTTCGTTCTTGCGTCCCGACTTGGTGGTAATCAGAATGACGCCGTTACCGGCCCGCGAACCGTAGAGCGCGGCGGCCGAGGCTCCTTTGAGCACGGTCATCGACTCGATGTCTTCGGGGTTGATGTCGGACAGCCCGTTACCCATATCGGTACCCGAGTTGCCATATACATCGTCGACGCCGCCGGTAAAGTTGTCCATCGGCGTGCCGTCGACCACCACCAGCGGCTGGTTGCTGCCCGTGAGCGAACTGTTCCCGCGGAGCACGATCTTGGACGACCCGCCTACCCCGTTGCTGGAACGGACGATTTGCAGCCCCGAGACTTTTCCTGAAAGCGAATTAGCCAGATTGGGTTCGCGCGAGGCGATCAGATCATCGCCTTTAAGTTCCTGCATGGCATAACCAAGGGCCTTCTTGTCGCGTCGCATCCCGAGCGCCGTCACCACTACTTCGTCGAGTTTCTGGGTATCTTCAACCAGGTTGACAGTTAGATTAGTCTGCCCCGTATACGGTATTTCTTGTGTGGCATACCCGATAAACGATACTTGAATGATGTCCCCTTTTTTTACACCTTCGAGGGTAAACTTCCCGTCGAGGTCGGTGATAGTTCCATTGGTTGTGCCTTTCACGATCACAGACGCTCCGGTCACCGGGCCTAAAGCATCTTCAACGGTTCCCGATACGGTCGCATCTTGCTGGGAAATGGGTGCAGCCGGATTCCCCGCGGCAGGCAGCGCATACAAGTTTTGGGCGAAACCCAGCGCTCCTGCAAGGAGTATCAGGCTGACTGGTCTGAATCTTTTCAACATAACAACTGTTTTTTGTTTAATTTATTACACGATAATTTAGCGTAAACCGATGTCATTTATTTTTTATAAACATACGAAGGGGCCAGTTGTTTCAACTTTAACATTTCGGAGCAGAAAAAAACAGGATGCGAGGTATAAAATTATCAGTTATTTGCATTTCGTTACATTCCGGCCTCTCTTCCGAGGCAGCCGCCCTTTTTTCTATCCAAAGCGCGGGTAGCCGTCCAGGCGGTCGCAAAAAAACTCATCGAAAGAAAGCAAAGCCCCACCGGTAGCTCCACTGGCATACAAAACCGAAAAGCCTGATCCGGAAGAGAAAACCGGCCCTGTTTTTACGGCAAAAAGAACGCTTTTCCAAGCGGAAATTCCGGGTTGCCGGACGCCCCGCTCCGCCCCTGCGGCGCACCTTGGATTGCAACCGTTAGAAGGCAATGCGGCCGCCCTTGCATATATACTCTTCCAAGGCTTAAACAATTTGGGCGGGCGGTATGTTATTTATACAGTAGAGTAAGAAGAAAAAAACATGGATTTTTTACACCCGAAACAATTCGGATGCTATTTTGGGAACTAGTCAATGAGATGCGTTTAGCTTTTCCGGAAAGAGAAGAAACCGAAGAAAAGCTAATGTCCCACGCTCTTTTTGTAAAATTGCCTGTTCGGGGCAGCAGGCAATAAAGAATGGATGAATGAAAAATTATGGATTCGATCTCTGTGATTTGTTGCTCCTGAATTTTTTCATCAGACCTAATCCGGCGCCTGAACTCGCAGGGGATCACGTCGGGCTGACGGAGAAAGAAATTAGAGACAAGTACCGAGAGATTAACGTATTGCCCGGATTACACACAGATGAACAGTTGTTGGAAATTCGTTTGGCAGATGCTACTTTAACTTGCCGGATCAATGCTTCCCATATCTGCGAGAAGGCTTATTTGTTTACAGACGACAAAGCCTGAAGGGGGAGAACGATCGGGGCGGACAACGAACAAGGGCTGAGTTTCCTATCGGAAGGAACTCAGCCCTTTTTATGGGTTGCCCGGAAGGGCGGGGGATTCATACATGAATTATAGGGAGAGGGCGGCTTAACAGAGAGCTACAAGCCACTTGTCAGAGGACATCAGGACACGTTTTCAGAGCGTATAGCCGATCAGAAATTAGGACCTTCGCCGAAATTGGGCGCACCCACATCCTGCCATACGCGTTCGCGGTTGAGGATGGAAGGTTCGAGGCTGGTTCCGCCGGTAAAGCCCTGCGCTTCCAGCGACTTCATGCTCAGCTCGTACATTTTATCGTCTACGCTGGGCAAACCGATTTCCATACGCCGGGGAACATCCGTGTTAGGCCCGAGCAACTGCCAGGGAATCAACGCGCTGCCCACCTTAGGAATACCCGAACGGCGCACGGCTACAAACTGGTCGCTAGGCTGATACATAAAGTGGATATACTGCTGGATATACACCTTTTCCAGTTGTTCGGCAGCGGAACCGGTCAATTGATAATCGGCCGAGGCCATCATCGCTTCGATCTCTCCGTTTTTCAGTTCGATCGACACCTCGTTTTCGTCATACCCATAGGTCGTGCCGTAATAAGGAATACTGTTCAAGCCCGCCCAACGGTCGTAAGCGCGTACCGAGCTTTCCACAGCCGTGTTGAAATACTCCTGGGCAGATTTCGGCAGGTTGGCTCCCAACAGCTTCAATTCGGCGAAATACAGATTCACCTCGGCCGTAGTCATATAAAAACCATACCAGGCATAATCTTCGGTATCCCGGATAACCGGTCCGTCGGGCACTACAGGCACCGTGAAATCGACATTGCCGTGGCAATTTTCCTGCTGGAAGATCGAATAAGGCCGGAAGGTCTTTTCAGCCGACTGGCCTACCAGCTTATGCCGGTTCTCGTCGAAATAATCGCCATACTTGGCCGTCTGGTTGGCCGCGCCTATGTCGGCCGGAATCCCGTAATAGCGTACCCAGGGCTCGCCCAGGCCTTTCCAACTCTTGAATACTTTCTTGCCGTCGACCATTTCCGACTCTACATTCTCCTCGATAAACGCGGGCAACGCTTTGCCGGCATCGTAAAAGGCCTGCACCACTTTCGAATTATAATCGTTTTTGGTATAGAAGAAACGCACCCGCGGGTCTTTGTTCTTCAGCAGGAAGTCGGCCACTTCTTTCTTGGGCGATCCGAAGTTTACCGTATTGCCCGGATTGAAATGATAGTCGGTAATTCCCTTGTTGAAAATAAAATCGTCGGCCGTGCCGTCCAACACCCCGGCCGGGCTGGCAGCCACCTCTTCGGCGATAGCCAGCGCTTTAGCCTTGTCGCGCGTCAGATAGCGCACGGCCAGTTTCAGCTTGAGCGAATTGGCCAGCTTCGCCCATTTGGTCAGATCGCCGCCGTACACCATATCCTGGCTGGAGGGGAAAGTCTGGGCCGTTTCGGGCGTGTTGGTCAGTACCTTGATCGTATTGTCGAGCATTTGCAGCCAATTGGCATACAATTCCTCTACCCGATCGTATTTAGGCGTAAGCAACATCGGCGACGTATAGGGAGCCATGCAGGCTTCCGAAAACGGCATATCGCCGTAAGTATCCGTATCGAACATGCCCAGATAAACGATCAGCGGATCGAGGATAGCGCGCATCTGCTGGAACTTGGCCGCTTCCTCGGGCCCCGCGTCTTGCATCACCTTATCCATTTCCCGGGCTATTTTCAGCACTTCGCGGTTCTGGCCGCCTTGGCCGCCCTGCAAGTCCATGCGGTTGTATAACTCGGTATTTCCCGCCGTGGGCACGAAAGCCTGCACGAACTGGGCGTAATACTTGCCGTTGTAGAACCAGAACGTATAATCGGCCGGTTCGAATTGATGCACGCCCCGGGCAAACAAATACGAGAGGTTGGCCGTGCTCACCTTGGTAGGATCGGTATTTATTTTTGCAAAATCGTCTTTGCAACCGGTATTCAAAAGGGTTGCGCCGGCCAACATTGCAGCGAATATAGATGTATATTTCATATCTTTTGTTTTTTAGAGAAGAAGAATACGTTTAGAAAGTGGCATTGATGTTAAACATATAACTGGCCGTGAAAGCCGAGAACGACGGGCAACGGAACTCGGTGGTTTTCGTACCGCGCACACTCTCCGGATTTTCGTGGTTGGGCATCGTATTCAACAGATACCCCAGGTTGCGGCCGGTCAGCCCCAGGCTGAGGTTCTTGGCCCCCACCTTCGAAGCGATGGATTGCGGCATGCGATAATAAAGGCTTACTTCGCGCAAGGCGATATAGTTCAGCTTCTTTACCCAACTGTCGTTTACTACGCCCCGGCCCCATCCGTTGCGCTGCAAAGTCCAGGCAGACGCATGGGTAGGCTCGATCACGCCTTTATCGTAGAGCGACTGGTAGGTTTCTCCGCCTTCGCCTACTACATAGGCCGTACCGTCGGCCTGCGTAATGGAAGTACCGGCCGGGAAAATACCGTCAGGCACCACGCCGTCGGTATACGTCAGGCCGTCGAACTTGCTCGTCCAGGTAATACCGCCATGCTCGGCATCGCGATACTTGAGGGAGTTGACAGTCGTCCCCACCGCATCGCCGTAACGACTGCCGTAAGAAGCGATGTATCCGCCGAAACGCATATCCAAGGAAACATTGAGCGAAAGATTCTTCCACGTCACCCCCGTGGAAACGGAACCCAGGAAGTCGGGCACGATCGAACCGATTTCTTTTTCCTCGCCGTCGCGCAGGGCATAGGAATACCGGCGCACGTTGTCGTAGGCCAATACCTCTTTGCCGGTAGCTTCGTCGATTTTGGGCAACTGGTTGGAAATAAGCAACCCGTATTCTTTGCCTACCTTGGCTACCGATTTGATGTTGGAATAGTCGCCGCCCCCGTTGGTAAGCGTAATGTAGTTGGCCACATCGGGATGCAGGGAGACGATTTTATTCTCGTTCTTGGTATAGGTGAAGTTCAACGTCCATTCCCAATCTTTGTTGCGGAAAGGCACCGTATTAAGGGCGATTTCCACCCCGGAGTTCTGGATATTCCCCGCGTTGATCAGCTCGCTGTTGATACCCGATACCGCCGGCACGGCGATTTCCATAATCTGATCTTTCGTGTTTTCCTTATAATAGGTAGCGTCGATATTGATTCGGCTGTTCAGGAAACGCCAGTCGATACCGATTTCCCAGGCATTTTTCCGTTCCGGTTTCAGATTCTGCTCCATCACCTTGGTAGGAAGCTCCAAGCCGTATACATAGCTGTTGGAGAATTGCCACGAGTTGAGGGTATACACCTTATTGATAGTATAAGGGCTGGTGTCGTTACCTACCTGCGCCCACGATCCGCGGATTTTGGCCAGCGAAATCCATTCGGGCAATTCGAAGGTTTCGTTCAGCAGCCACGAACCGGAGATAGACGGATAGAAGTAAGAATAATTACCCGTTCCGTTGGTGTAAACCAAGGCCGACGACCAGTCGTTACGCCCCGTCACATCCAAAAAGATCTGGTTCTTCCAGCTACCTCCCACCTGGAAGGCCACCGACATCATGCGTTTGGTACCCTTTATCGAACCGCTGTAGCTAGCCCGGTTCTTGCTGTTGCCGATAAAGAACAAGCCCGGCACCGTCAGTCCGCCTTCGGTATTTTCAGCCATTTCCTGCTCCATCGTGTTGTAGTACTCCCCGCGCAGGAAGCCGTGCACGTTCCAGTCGCCGAACGTATGGTTGCCCGTAAAGGTAGCGTTGAGGTTGGTCTGCTCCTTCTGGTACTGGTTCATGGCGTATTTGCCGCCGTCGTTGGCGTAACCTGTGCCCAGCTCTTTGTTTTCCGAACGCCGGTAGTAATAGTTGAAGTTGCCTTCGGCCTTGAATTTCAGCCATTCGAACAAATCCACATTCACGTCCAAGGTGGGGCGCACGCTGGTTTCCTTCTGGGTATAATTGTACTCGTACATTTTAAACCAAAGGTCGTGTGCCGGCGTAGAGCCGTATTTGTCGCCATACGAGTTGCTGGCCGATCCGCCGTGTTCTCCCTTATATTTGTTGCGGTAATATTTCGAGTCGTAGGAACGTCCGAAACCGTCGTCGAACGAATAAATATAAGAGGAGAAGTACTGCCCGATGGCATAGGGCGAGTTTTTCGGCATCGAGTTGGCAAAACTCATCGAGGCTTCGATCGATATCCGGTCGGTAATCTTATGGGAAGCTTTGGCCAAGGCTGCCAGACGCTGGAAAGAGTTGTTGGGCAGTGTGCCGTCGGCATATTTGTACGACAGCGAGGTATAGAAGGTCGTTTTGTCGTTGCCTCCGGAAATCGAAACGTTGGTATTGGTATTGAACCCCAGGTTGAAGGCGTCTTTGTAGTTGTTTTTTACCGGGCTGTAGGTGGTCATTTCATGATCCCAACCTTCGATAGGGCTGCCGTCGAACCGGGGCCCCCAGCCGTAACCGCCCCAGTCGCCCGGTTGCGTAAAGGCATGCTGGCCGCTGGCGTTGCGGTAGAACTGGCGCATCGAGTCGAAGCGGTAGTAATTGCCTTCGGCGTCTTTCTCGCCGTAGCTTACCCATCCGGCCGGCGCGCCGTCGCCGTAGACGTTCTGCAAATCGGGTTGTTTGTATACCCAGTCGATACCCAACGTCTGCGAGAAATTGATGCCCAGCCCCTGGCCGGCCTTTCCGCTCTTGGTGGTAATCACCACCGCGCCGTTCAAGCCGCGCGATCCGTACAGAGCCGTCGCGGCCGCGCCTTTCAGCACGGATACCGATTCGAAATCGTCGGGGTTGAGGTTCTTCAATTCGTTGCCGTAGTCGCGGATCAAGCCGCCGTCGCCGCTATTGCCGGCTTCGTTGCTATTGCTCACGTTGTTGTCGAGGATAATGCCGTCGACCACATAAATAGGTTGGTTGTTGTTGCCCAGGGTAGAGGCCCCGCGTATCTGGATTTTGGTCGAACCGAACATGCCGCCGTCGGAGTTGGCTATTTCCACACCGGCTACTTTTCCTTGCAGCGATGCTACCGGGTTGATACTATTGGCCTTGATGATGTCGTCGCCTTTCAATTCCGTTACGGCGTAGCCCAACGCTTTGGCTTCCCGTTTCATGCCCAGAGCGGTAACAACTACTTCGTCAAGCTTTTGGGTGTCTTCCGCCAGCTTTACGGCCAATGTGCCCTGGCCGGTAAAGGGAATTTCCTGCGTGGTGTATCCGATAAAGGAAATCACGATGACATCTCCTTTGTTGACGCCTTCCAAAGTGAAATTACCGTCCATATCGGTGATCGTGCCGTTGGTGGTTCCCTTTACGACTACGGATGCTCCGGCGACGGGACCGAAATCATCTTCTACTGTACCCGTAAGTTTCCCGTTCTGCTGGGAAATGGGGGTAGCATGCCCCGCTGGCAAGAGATCGGCCCATGCGCCGGCCGGGAAAGCCATTGCGCCGACAACCAGCATCAAGCTGACAGGTTTAAAGTTTTTCAACATAACTGATGGTTTTAAGGTAAATAATTGTAGCTATGCTCCCTTGAAACATAGCGATCTGTGTCTTGTTTGGCGTTTCCGTCAATAGCCTTGGGGTTTCCTACCGTCTGCTGACGAAAAAGGTTTATTAATGGAGTTCTAAAAGAACTCTAAAAAAGGGGAGGGAAGGTTTGGAAGGGGGAAAGTACTAAAAGAACTTGTTTTTCAGCGAGAGGGGAAAGAGGTTGTGGGAGGTTTTAGAAACGGCTTACACAGTAACACACCCCCTACCCCCTCTCGAGAGGGGAAGGGAATATTCTAAGACACAAGTAGTTAATACACAGACAGCAAAGAGAGTAACTTTTCCCCTCTCGAGAGGGGGCAGGGGGTGTGTCAACACTTTTGGGAAAAACTTCCCCTCTCTTTCCAAAGCCGTTCTCTCTACAGACCAGCTTTCCTTAGGGGAAAAAATTCCCTTTATACCCTCTCCCTTTTAGGCCTAAAAGCCCCCGAAAAAGGCTTTTTCAAAAAACAAAATTTTACAATAAGTGGAAGCCTGAGAAAACCTCTTTGAAGCATTTTTGCAAACACCTGATTATCAACGCTCTGCAAAAACCGAAAAATACATGCCGATGCAATTCCGATTTCATGCCAGTGTAATTTGAATTTCATGCCGGTGTATTTTTCATTTCATAAGCAAGAAACCGGAAATACGCCGTAGAAAGGGTATTTTCAGAGTAGAAAAAAATACAATAACCCACTCGGAAAGCACTTTCTCCCCCCCGCCCAAACACTCGTCATTCGCCGAGCCGAAAAACCGAAAAAAAGCCGTCCCCTTTCTGAAAATCAGATTTTCGTATTTTTTATCCGTGAAATTATACCTCCCTTTCCCTTCCCCCCCCTTCCGCCCCGAGCATTCCGGCCTGCAACTTCTGCGAATTAGGTAAATTTAATTCTCGAAACCCGGCAAAAACCTCTCATTTTAACTTAAATTTCACAGAAAGCCGTATTTCTCTTCCAAATCGGTTGAAAATTCCGTCTATTTTTTTGTAAAAAATAACAGTGCGATATAATTTTTTTATATCTTTGCCTGCGGATATAAATGTTCAGAGTTCTTTTAGTACTAAGGTAAAACACTATATACAACGACGCCATGAAGCCGCGGGCTAACAAGGCTCTACTTTTATAAACGCTTACTAATCAGACTTTTGTTTCGCCAAAACATTGTCTATTTTTTATTTATAAAACCATCAGTTATGTTGAAAAACTTTAAACCTGTCAGCTTAATTCTGATCGCCGGCGCAATCGGTTTCCCCGGAAACGCATTTGCCGACCTGGCGCCAGTGAAGCATGCCACCAGCATTTCCCAACAAAGCGGGAAAGTTATTGGTACAGTGGAAGATGATTTCGGTCCTGTCACCGGAGCATCCGTTGTTGTGAAAGGAACTACCAACGGTACGATTACCGACATGGACGGTAATTTCACCTTGGAGGGAGTGAAAAACGGGGATGTTATCCAGATTTCGTTTATCGGATATACCACCCAGGAAATCCAATACACAGGTCAGCCCAGTCTTGCCGTAAAATTGGCGGAAGATACGCAAAAGCTGGATGAAGTTGTCGTTACCGCCCTCGGTATGAAACGTTCCGAAAAAGCCCTGGGTTACGCGGTAACCGAGTTGAAAGGAGACGAATTGAAAACCAATGCCATCAACCCCGTCGCTTCCCTGCAAGGCAAGGTAGCCGGTGTGGAAATCTCTTCGTCCGACGGTGGTATGTTCGGTGCTACGAAAATCCAGATCCGCGGCGCCTCCACGCTGAAAGGCAACAACCAGCCTATCTATGTGGTCGACGGCGTTATCCTCTCGAACGACATTTCGGGCGACAAATCCTCCGACTGGGATTCCGACGCCTCCGACTACGGTAATATGTTGAAGAACCTCAACCCCGACGACTTCGAAACGGTATCTGTGCTGAAAGGCGCCGCTGCAACGGCCCTGTACGGATCGCGCGGTCTGAACGGCGCCGTGGTGATCACCACCAAGAGCGGCAAGGGCGTGAGCGGCTTCGGCGTATCGGTATCGCAGACCTTCGGCATCGACCAGGCTCGCGGCGGGATGAAACGCCAGATGATTTACGGGCCGGGTAACTACTCGGGGAATGCCCTTTACGGCGAAACCAACGCCGACGGCAGCTATAAGAAATGGGACAACCTCAACCAGTTCTATCTGAACGGGGGCAAACCGACGCTGATCGGCCAGACTACCCGTCTCTGGGGCCCGCGCTACGACGGACGCCAGATTGAAAACTGGGACGGCACCATGACCACTTACTCGCCGGTGGAAAACAATATGAAAGACGCCTATCAGCTCGGATTGAACTCCAACACCAACGTATCGGTACGCGGAGGCAACGAGTCGACCTCTTTCTACTCTTCTATCTCGTACAAAAAAGCCCGCGGCATCGTGGAAAACAACGACTTCGAACGCTACTCCTTCTTGCTGAAAGGCTCGCACAAGATCAGCGATCGCGTAGACGTGAATGCTTCTATGAGTTTTGCCAACTCCACGCCCAAGAACGCGCAGCTCAATATCGGCGAAAGCTTCGCCACGGGTACCTATCCTACCAATTACGATACGAAATATTTCCGCGATAAATACCTGGGCGATTACCACGGCGGCGTAGCCAGCACCGACTACGGCGACAAATTCGGCAACGTGCCTGGCAAAGGCCTCTGGTTCCGCATCGACAACAACAACTACACCCGCAAGGAAACCGTAGTTCGTCCGACGGTGGAAATCAACGTCAAAATTATGGATTGGATGAACTTCCGCGCGGAAGGTAATATGAACTATTACTATACGACCTGGGAAAACAAACAATTGGGCTCCGGCTATCAGAACAACGACGGCTTCTACGAAATGGGCCAGGATTATACCAAACAGACTACGTTCGCCGGTACGTTCAACTTCAACAAAGATGTAAAAGACTTCCATATCGGCGGTTTCGTGCGCGGTGAATACTACACTACCAACGCAGGCCACCAGATGATCAAGACCGACGGCGGTCTGGTTGTACCCGGACAGTATTTTACGGGCAACAGCAAGAACACGGTAAAAACAGAATCGGAAATCCGCAACACCAAACGCATCCTTTCCGTAGTAGCCGCAGCCAACCTGTCGTGGAAGAACCAGGTATTTGTCGACCTGACCGGACGTAACGACTGGTCGTCGGGCTTGGTATACATGAACGGCACGGGCAACTACTCCTACTTCTATCCGTCGATCGGCGGTTCGTGGCTCTTGAACGAAACCTTCGACCTGCCGGAATGGATCAGCCTGGCCAAGGTGCGCGCATCGTGGGCACAGGTAGGTAACGACGCCGATCCGTATTCGATCTACGCCGCCTACGAACTGGGCTCCATCCTGCAACCCGACGGTAGCTATATTTATACCAATAAAATCCCCGACAAGCTGTACAGCGCCAACCTGAAACCGGAACGCAAGAACTCGTGGGAAATCGGTCTGGACTGGCGTTTCCTGAACAACCGGATTAATCTGGACGCTACCTATTATAAGGAAAATACCACCAACCAGATCATGGATATTTCCATCCCGTCGGAATCGGGCGTGAACAAGCAATTGATCAACGCCGGTAACATCCAGAACCAAGGTGTGGAAATCGCCCTCAACACCACGCCCTACAAGAACAAGGACTGGCAGTGGGACTTGGACTTCACCTTCACGAAGAACTCCAGCAAAATCGTCGAGCTTCACCCCAACGTGGCCAACTACATCTCTTTGGAAGGCGACGTAGCCTACGGTAACTACCGCGTAGGCTCGGTAGCCAAAGTAGGCGGCGCTTACGGTCTGTTGATGTCGGACGCCATGCCGAAGAAGAACGACAAAGGCCAGACCATCCTGGAATGGCGCGACGATTTCCGTACGCCGTATGCGCAACGCAGCGGGGTAGCCGAAGAAGTAGGTAGCCTGGTGCCCGACTTCCTGGGATCGATCGCCACGACGGTGACTTGGAAAAACCTCAGTCTGCACGTAGCTTTGGATGCCCGCGTAGGCGGTATGATCGCTTCGTACTCCAACCACTACGGTCAGGCTTACGGCTATACGGAAAAATCGTTGGATTATCGCGATGCCGAGCACGGCGGTCTGGCTTGGACGTCCAATTATGCCGATTCGAAAGGCATGTCGTTCAACGACGGCGTGATTCCCGAAGGCGTATTTGCCGACGGTACGAAAGTAACCTGCGTAGACGGGGTGATGCGCGACGTAAGCGGACAGAGCTTTGCCGACCTGGTGAAACAAGGCCTGTTGGAACCTGCCCACGCTTCGGCTTGGCATTACTGGGAAAACAGTTGGGGTACGGCTACGGTGAACGACTACTGGGTACACGAACTGAGCTATCTGGCACTTCGCGAAGTAAGTCTGGGCTACCGCGTTCCGGGCAATATCGCTTCGAAGATCGGCGCCAAGGGGCTTAACCTGACGTTCAGCGCCCGCAACCTGGGTTATCTGTACAACTCGCTGCCCAACAACCTGAACCCGGAAGGCGTTCGTAGTAACAAAGCAGCCGAATTCCGCGAACGCTCGAACAACCCGTACACGGCCAGCTACATGCTTACTATCAACCTGGATTTCTAATCTAAATTAAAAACAACGACAATTATGAGATATAAATCTATTATAGCCGCAACATTGATCGGAACCTCCTTCCTGGCCACGACGGGGTGTAAAGAGGATTTTGCGGAAGTCAATACCAAGCCGTCGGCAATTACAAAGCCTGATGTGCGTTATTTGTTTACCAATGTATTGGCCGAATTCGAACCGTCCAAATACCAACAATGGTTTTACAACAACTTGCAGTATACGATGCCTTGGGCGCAGGCCGTGGTGATGGAAGCCGGCAACAGCTCTTCGCTCAACCTGATGGGTGCTTACGAAGGCGGCCAGAGCCAGGTTATCAACGTAAAAGTACGGGCGGAAGAGATCAACTACATTCTCTCGAACATGGACGAAAAAGAAAGAGAGACGTATGAAAACATCCGTGTGATGTGCTATCCGCTTCAAGTTTATCTGGGTATTTTCGGAACTGATATGTACGGTTCGCTGGCCTATACGGAAGCCGGCTTGGCTTATCATACTTCGCCGGCCTTGCTCACCCCCAGATATGAAACGCAGGAAGAGTTGTTTACCACTTGGCTGGCCCAGCTCGACGAAGCGGTCGAGGTATTGCTGGCCAATAAGCCGGGACAGGTGTCGCTGGGTGCTCAAGACTTCGTGTACAACGGCAAACCCGACAAATGGGCACGTTTTGCCAACTCGCTGAAACTGAAAATCGCCGTCCGCATGTTGCATGTAAACAAGGCGAAAGCGTTGGAGATCGCCCAGCAGGTGGCTAACAGCCCGGCAGGCATCATGTCGAGCGTCGACGACGATTTCTTCTACTGCAAAGGTTCGCAGGAATACCATTTCGGCGACGATGTGCTCGACGGACAGGGCAGAGGCATCGGCTCGCAACAATTGATCAATCTGTTGGTTGAAAACAAGGACCCGCGCGTACGCTTCTTGTTCCAGAAGAACGATTTCAACTCGATGGTGGTACAGGCTTTCCTGAACAGGGAGAAGGAATTGCCTCCTTACATCCAGGAAGTGGCCGACATCCAGACGGAAAACGGAAAGCAGGTATTCAAAGGCTGGAAAGCGCCGGGTGAACCTTGGGTACGCTACTTCGGCGCGCCGGTAAATATATACGCCAAAGAAAACGCAGCCATCAACAATGCTTATTTCAATAGCCAGAATTTCAAGCTGGGCGAAAAATCATACGTGCCTTTGTGTCGTCTGAACCGCGAATTGCTGCAAGGTCAGAAGGATTATACCTTCCCCGACGATCCCGACGTATCGGCCGTACAAGACCAGCAAGACAATGCCTGGTACGGGCTGCATTATTCTTCCGGCGAAGTACATCTGTATCTGGCCGAGTTGAGTTTGCTGGGCGCTAACCTGCCTCAGAGCGCGGAGTCTTACTTCCAGGAAGGTATCCGTCTGTCGGTACAGGAATACGACAGATTGGCTGCTTTGAACAAAATCCCGTATTATTCCAGCGTTTACGATCCCCAAGAAGCTACGTTGCAACTCAAAGACGGCGAAATCGACGCTTTGCTTGCTCAGCCGGTATGCAAATTGGAAGGTTCCACAAAGGACAAACTGGAAAAAGTATATATCCAGCAGTACATCCACTTCCTGCTCTTCCCCACCGACCAGTATGTACAGGTACGTCGTTCGGGCGTTCCGATGCGCGGAAGCAAGGTATTGCCTTGGATGGAATTCGCGCGCGACGGCGATGCCAACTTCGCTCTTCCGCGTCGTTTCACGATCAGCACGCCGCTGCCCAGCGACCTGATGTACGAAATCAAGAAGAGCGCTTACGAAGCTCAGGGCTTTACGCCGAGTACCTCCGATCCGAAGACATTGAACATCGAACGCGTATGGTACGATAAGGGTGCGCCCAACTTCGGAGAAGGTCCGAACTTCTAACAAACGCTTACTAACCTGGGCGGGATTGTTTCTATCCGATTAGATACACCCCCCGATATTAAAGAGGGTGTATCCTTTGCATGCAAAGGATTCACCCTCTATCTCTTTAACCGGCCGTTTTTCTCGCGTTTTTCGTTTTTCGCTTTTTTGCCTTTCTGCTATATAATGATGCAAACACCTCTATTACTATGCAAACACCCGCAACCTCTTTTTTTTACCGGTCTTTTGTCTGCTCCCTGCTTCTTTTCCTGACAAGCGGTTTCGGCTTCGGCACCTCGGCACAGATGCAGGCACAAACGCAAACCGACCTGGTCAGCCGGTACCAACAAAAGGCCGGCAACCACGCCCTTCTCTATAACGGAGAAGAAGAACTGAAATATACCCGCCGCTACCTCAACCAACCTTATTACCGGCAAGCCGATTGCGTCTCCGGTCGTCTGTGGAGGCGGGGATTGCTGTATACAGACGTCGACATGCGGCTCGATTTGTATAAAAACCAACTGATCGTACGTTCTCCCGATCAGCGTTTCCACCTTATCGTCCCCTCGGCGGAAGTAGATTCCGTGCAACTGCACGGGCATACCTTCGTATTCAATCATCCGGCCTCCGGGCAAAGCGAATTGCCGGCTGGCTACTATATGCAGCTCTATCAAGGACGCCGATGCACGTTATGGGGACGCCAGTTTATAGAAACAGTCCGCCTGGAAACCAATAATGTGATCCGCATCCGTTTCAAAACCATCGAACGATATTATTTCTCCGACGGAAAAAAATGGAAAACGGTTAAAAACAAATCGGCCTTGCTCAAACAGATGCCGGGCCGACAGAAAGAAATCAAAGCGTATATCAAACGCAACCGGCTGAACTTCCGGAAAAACAAGGAAGAAGCTTTTACGGCCGTAGCGCGGTATTACGATTCGCTTCCCTAACCCGGGCTGCTTCCCGGGCATCACCACGCTTTTAAGCGCCGCGGCGGTTTGCGCCAAGCATCGCAACGTTTCCGGAAAGCGGCGACGGTTTCTTTTCCGGCCGCGATCATTTTCGGAAAGCGGAACAGCCTGGGACAAGCGCGGCGATCGTCGCAAACGGCCTGCGGCTAACTTTCCGGGAAAAAACCGCTTCCGTCCGTTCTTTTTATATTCATCGTTATATACCTCGATCTTATGAAATATACTTACCTCCTGCTCGGTATCGGTTTGCTTGCAGCCACTTTCGCGGCACGCGGCCAGCAAACCCTCACGCTCCGGATGTTACATCGCCCGGCGGTGGAACTCTTCGAAGCCGTGGAACGACAAACCGCTTACCGTATCTTCTGCCGCCCTTCCGATACCGACAGTCTTTTTGTCAGCCTCGATGCCGCCGACCGGCCGGTAAAAGAGGCGTTGGAAGAGGCCTTGAGCGGCACGCGGCTAAAAATATCTTTGTTTCAAGACCGTTACTTGTTTATTCTTCCTGAAAAAGAAATGTATACCCTCTTGGCCGGAAACCTGTTCCGAAAAGAAGAAGCAAAGCCCGGCGAAGTAGAATCGTATGCCGTGCTGATGGATAGCCGGCAAAGCCGGAAGGCCGGTTCGGAAAACAAAGTATACGAGATCGGAAGCAAGCCGGAAGGCGCGCCTGCCGAAAGGGTTAGCCTGGAGGGGCGGATCACCCATTTCAAGACCGGCGAACCGGCGGTAGGAGCCACCGTGCTGCTGCGCGATCCGTGGATAGCTACCTCTACCGATCATAACGGTTATTACCGGTTATTGCTTCCTCCCGGAAGGCAGGAGTTGGAGATTTCGGGGGTAGGCATCCAAAACACGCGCCGCCAGATCCGGCTGAATAACGGGGGAAAACTCGACATCGAGCTGGAAGAAGAATCGTATACGCTCGAGGAAGTGGTCATTACTTCCGGCAGGATCGAAAACGTGAAGGAAACGCAGATGGGGCTGGAAAAGTTGCAAATGAAAGAGATCAAAAATATTCCGACGGCCTTCGGCGAGACCGACATCCTGAAAGTGCTCCAGACGTTGCCGGGCGTGAAGACGGTAGGGGAAGCGGCCGGCGGCATCAATGTGCGCGGAGGGGCTACCGACCAGAACCTTATCCTGTTCAACAACGGAACGATTTACAACCCCAACCATTTATTCGGCTTCTTCTCGGCCTTCAATCCCGATATGGTGAAAGAAGCCGAGCTGTATAAAAGCGGCATTCCCGCCCAGTACGGGGGGCGCATCTCATCGGTGCTCGACATCAACGGGCGCGAGGGTAGCAAAGAGAAATTCAGCGGCTCGGCCGGGATCGGCATCCTGACCAGCCGGCTGACGCTGGAAGGGCCGATCGTGAAAGACAAAACTTCGCTTTTGCTGAGCGGCCGTACCACTTATTCCGACTGGATTATGAAGAAACTGCCTAAAAAGAGCGGATACAACGACGGCAATGCCGGGTTCTACGACCTGGCGGGCACGCTGGCCCATAGCTTCAGCCAACACGATAATCTGGCGGTGCACGGCTATTACAGCCACGACCGGTTTAGCTTGCAGGGAGACGAAAAATACGGATATACCAATGCCAACGTGTCGGCTAAATGGCGGCATATCTTCCAGCCCAAGCTTACCGCCTCGCTTACGGCCGGATACGATCATTACGATTATGAGACTTATACGGTCGAGAACGATGTAAATTCCTATCGGTTGAACTTCGACATCAACCAATGGTTCGGCAAGCTCGATTTCACCAGCTACCTGGCCGACAGCCATGCCCTCGATTTCGGCCTGAGCGCCCTTTTCTACCAGGTTAATCCGGGTACGTACGAGCCTGCGGGAAACGAATCGCTGGTGATACCCGATGCTCTCCAGAAAGAGAAGGCTTTGGAATCGGCCTTGTATGCAGGTTATAAGTGGGATGTTACCCCCGAGTTGTCGATTTATGCCGGCGCGCGCTACTCGATGTTCAATGCCTTAGGCCCCCGCACCTATTACCGCTACGATCCTGCCCGGTTGCCGGGCGAGATGTCTGTGGTCGATACCGTGCAGGCGGGCAAGGGGAAGATGTTCAAGACTTATCACGGGCCGGAATTTCGCCTTTCGCTGCGGTATGCCTTTACCAACGACTTATCGGTAAAAGCCGGTTTCAACTCCATGCGGCAGTATATTCATAAAATTTCCAACACCACGGTGGTATCGCCTACCGATACCTGGAAGCTGAGCGATGTGAATATCCGGCCGCAAAGCGGTTCGCAAATAGCGGCCGGGGTATACTGGAATTTGCCCGGGATGGGCCTGGAAACCTCGGTAGAAGGTTATTACAAATTTATCGACGATTACCTGGACTACCGGAGCGGAGCCAAATTGCTGATGAATCATCACCTGGAAACCGATGTGATCAATACCGAAGGGCGGGCGTACGGGATAGAATGTATGATCAAGAAGCCGACGGGCCGGTTGAACGGCTGGGTCAGCTATACGTATTCGCGTACCAAACTCCGGCAGAACGATCCGCGCATCGACGATCCCGTGAACCGCGGGGAGTGGTATCCGGCCGAATACGACAAGCCGCACGATGTAAAGCTGGTGGGCAATTTCAAGTTTACGCAGCGTTACAGCGTATCGGTCAACTGCGATTATAGTACGGGGCGGCCTATCACGCTGCCGGCGTCGAAATATTACGATCATGAACTGGGCACGGAAATGGTGTTTTACTCCGATCGCAACAAGGTGAGGATTCCGGATTATTTCCGGGTAGACCTTTCGTTCAATATCGAGCCGAGCCATAAGCTGACGCTGCTGACGCATAGTTCGTTTTCAATCGGTGTATATAATCTGACGGGGCGCAAGAATGCTTATTCCGTATATTATATCACCGAAGAGGGAACGATCAAAGGATACCAGATGTCGATTTTCGGGGTTCCTATTCCGTTCATTACGTATAATATCAAATTCTGAACATCATGAAAGCCAACTATACCCATTTTCTCTGCCGGATCGCCCTCCTGTCTTTCCTGGGCTTGCCGGCCTTGTCGCCGGCCTACTGCCGCGAATCGGCGGCTAAGGGACGGCATTCCCGGGGAAACGCCGCGCACACGCAAACGGATGTTTCCTTGTATGCCGGTGCCGGTACTGTCGCCCCTATCTCGGCCAAGGCCGATACCGGTACCGACGCCCGCGAAATACGCGAACGCGTCTACTTGCAAACCGACAAAGATTTTTATCTGGCGGGAGAAACGCTCTGGCTGAAAATGTATGTGACCGATCCTGCCGGTCGACCCATAGACTTCAGTCGCATCGGGTACGCCGAATTGGTAGGCGCCGAAGCCCAGGTTAAGCTGGCCCTAACAGGGGGAAGCGGTTGGGGAAAAGTCGTCGTGCCCTCTACCCTGCCCTCGGGTTGTTACCTCCTGACCGGCTATACGCGGCAGATGCGCAACGAAGGAGAAGCTGTTTACTTCACCAAAACAATCCGGGTGTATAATGCCTGGACCACTTCGCCCGACGACCGGATAGAGGAAGTGCCTACCCCCGACACCCGGGAAGCCTTTTCCTCCGCTGCGTCTTCCCTTCCGGCGTCCCCCTCTCCGGCGGTCTCTCCGCTCAAGATCGTGACCGACCGGGCCAGTTATTCCACCCGCAGCCGGATCAACATCCGTCTGGAAGGGATCCCTTCAGGTGCCGATCTGGCCCTGTCGGTAGTGTGTATAGACAGCTTGCCACCCGGCGAACCGTCGGAGCTGGCACATTGGCAAACCCGACTGGCGCGGTTGCCCCGCCTGCCTCTGGCCGGTACTTATCTGCCGGAATACGAAGGAGCCATCGTAACAGGAAAAATCCTGCCGGCTACAGGCACGGGCGAACCCACCGAAGCTACGGCGGCCGCCGGCCCGCTGCCGCAAAGTCTTTCAGCCACCTTGGCCATACCCGGGGGCCGGCCGAGACTCTTCGACGGCCAAATCGACGAGGCCAACCGCGTCAGCTTTTATACCGACGCCTTATGCGGCGTGCAGGAAGTGGTAGCCGTTGCCGAAAATCCCGGCGAGACGGCTTACCGGATCGACCTGGAAACCGGTTTCGCTTCGCACGCTCCCGTGGAATTGCCCCCGCTCAAACTCTACAAACGCAATGAAGCCGCCCTCTTGGCCCGCAGCATGGCTTTGCAAAGCCAGTATCTGTTTGCTCTCGACAGCTTGCATACCGCAGCAACGACCGCTTCGCAAGGGATAATAAACGCCACAGCGGAAGAAGAAGCCGCTTCCCCGGCAACGGAAGCTTTTCCCCGTCGAAACCTATTCGTCAAAAAAGGCGGAAACCCGTCTCCGAGCGGCAACAGCACAGGCCTGGAAGCTCAGCGAAAGGCTATCGAAGCCTTTGGTTATGCCGGGCGTTTCGTTCCGTCGCGTTCCTACCGGCTCGACGAATATGTGCGCTTTCAAACTGTAGAGCAGACTTTTACTGAATTTATCATGGGCGTTCTGATCCGCAAAATCGGCAATCAGCCTCGCTTCTGCGTACGAAAAGAGGAAAAACAAGGATTCAACGACGGCAATACCCTAGTTTTGCTGGACGGTATCCCCCTGGCCGATCATCAAATCCTGATTGATTATAATCCTTACCGGCTCAGTCGGATCGACATCTATCAGGGAACCTATGTATTCGGCAACCGGATGTACGAAGGCATGATTGCCTTTTATACGCCCCGCCATCGTTTCCCCGACTTGCGGCTGCCCGGCGGAGCGCAACTGCTCGATTACAAAGGCACGGCCGCCGTAGAAAACATGGAAGGCGCAGCCTACCCCTCGGAGGGCCTGCGCGCTTCGCGTTTGCCTGATTTTCGCCATACGTTGTATTGGAATCCTTCGCTAAAAAATGTCTCGCCGGAAATGGAACTGGATTGTTATGCTTCCGACTTCGAAGGAAGCTACCTGATTATCGTAGAAGGATTAAGCCCCGAAGGTCAACCCGTCTGCGGCCGCCACCTTATTCATATTAAAGATTAATACCATGAATGCGTCTTCTATCCTGCTTCGGCTGGCTTTCGGTCTCTGGCTGGTTCTTTCCACCGCCTGCATCACCGATTACTCGACGCCGCCGGCCGACCAGCAAACAGGCAGGCTGGTGGCGGAAGGATTTATTACCGGCCAGGCACCGGTCGATTTCCGGTTGAGCCGTACCGTTGCCTTGCAAGCCGATACCGCTTTCCTGCCGGAAACCGGAGCCCGGGTGAACATCCTCCGCAACGACGGTGCGACCTACGGGCCTGCCAGGGAAATCGAACCCGGCGTCTATCGCATCGAGATGGAAGAATTAGACAGGAGCGCGGAATACTGCCTGCAATTCACCACCCGGGGCGATACCTATCAATCGGAATTCCTGCCCCCCTCTCCTACTCCCCCCATAGACAGCCTGCACTGGTATAAGGAAGGAGCCGGCAAGCCTGTGAATATTGCAGTTTCCACCCACGACGATACACGCAAAACGCATTTCTATCTGTGGACGTTTGAAGAAGACTGGGAGTTTACCGCCAATTATTTCACCCGGTGGTTTTACGACCCCGAGGCCGACGACTTTTATTACCAGGAATACAATCCCGGTTACTTCTGCTGGAATAAAGACCACTCGAAAATGATCCGGATAGCCTCGACCGAAAAACTGGCGGAAAACAGAATTGTAAACCAGGTGATTCACACCTTGCCCTGCACCGATATAAAGCTTTCTCTCTTATATTGCATTACCGTCAGCCAGCGCGGACTGAGCAGCAAGGGTTATACCTATTACCGTGATAAGCAAAAGATGAACGAAGAAATGGGCGGGATATTCTCTCCCCAGCCTTCCGAACTCAAAGGAAATATCCGGTGTATCACCCGGCCGGAAATTCCCGTTATCGGATTTATCGAAGTGGGGGATGTAAGCAAAAAACGGATATTCATCCATGCAGATAAGGTATACGAATACCCCGAAGAGCGTAAATGTACGGAATACCCCCGAGATCAATTAGGCAAAGATATGACGGTTTATCAAATGTACCGGCTGGGATACCTCCCTTATATGGTGCCTGATGATCCTCTCTGGCCATTACCCCTTTTCTTCGTAGAAAAAAAATGCCTCGATTGCAGGGAAACCGGCACCAAAAACAAGCCCGATTTCTGGCCTAACGAAGATCAATAATGCTTTTAACAGGCACAGACAAACGGCAAGTACTTTCTTATTAAAAATTATGACTTATGAAAAGATATGATAGTCAATGGGCTTTTATCGGTTTACTCGCTTTTTTTCTGACAGGCTGCGTTACCGACTATGCCACCCCGCCCCGATACCAACAAGAAGGACGGCTGGTGGTAGAGGGAACCATTACCGCGAAGGCTGAGAATATTTTTATCCTGAGCCGAAGCGTGCCCTTATCAGCCGATTCTGCGGCTTGTCCCGAAACAGGAGCTGTGTTGCATATCCTCTGCGACGACGGAACTTCTTTCGGGCCGGCCGAAGAAACCGAACCGGGTCGTTATCGTATTCCGATGGGCGCGCTCGATGCGGCTGCCCGCTATTGCCTGGAATTTCATGCCGGTGAAGAAACATACCGGTCGGAATTCCTTTCTCCCACTTTCCCGCCCCCCATCGACAGCGTACATTGGCGAAAAGCGGGAAGCGGCCAACCGCTGGAGATTTACGTGTCTACTCACGACGACCAAAACCCGGAAGGATATTACCTATGGACTTTCCGGGAAGATTGGGAGTTTACTTCCAACTATGACGTGCATTGGTTTTTCAATCCCGACAACGGTACTTTTTACTATGAAACCGTCAACCCTTATTTTTTCTGCTGGAACCAGGATACTTCCCGAAAAATCCTGATTGCCTCGACGGCTGACTTGGCGGAAAACCGGATTGTCAACCAAGCCATTCATTCGATACCCTGCTCGGACAGAAGGTTATCTTTTCTTTATTGCATTACCGTGCAGCAACGGATGTTGAGTAAAGAAGGCTATCGATATTACAAAGAGAAACGCACGATGAATGAAGAAATGGGAGGTATCTTCACACCTCAACCCTCCGAACTGAAAGGAAATATCACCTGCACGACACATCCCGATATTCCGGTACTCGGGTATATAGAAGTAGCCAATATGACCGAAAAGCGGGTATTTATCGAACCCGACGGCATTTACGAACATGTGCCGCCCGAGTGTACGGAACTTCATAAGTGGGATCTGAAGAATGAAGAGCTTTACAGAATCGGCTACCGGCCGGTCGTACTTCCCGAAACTACTCCCTACCCTACATTCTGGGTGAACAAGGGCTGCTTGGAATGTACGGAAACGGGCACGAAAAACAAACCCGATTTCTGGCCTAACGATCATAAGTAATAAAAAATCCGGCAGAGCGACTTTAAGAGATCGCTCTGCCGGAAAACAAATCGGTTATCTATTCCAACTTCGAAAAATGCCTTGGCCGCCAGGTTATCCGGCGTTCATTCGATTTCCCGCACGAGGAATCGAGGCCCTTATTTCGTAGCGGAAGGCTGGCAAACCAAGGTCTGAAAAACCGGAACTCACTTTGTCTCGTCTCCGGCTTTTCAATGGGCGACGACGATAATATGGTAAATACCCGTTTGATTGCCTGGTAGTTGTACGGCTACATCGATTGGACACGATTGGCCGGGCTCCAGATCCAATATAAACGCTCTCATAGTAATGACCAATTCCCCGTAATTAGTCCAGGAAACGGGATTGGGCATGATACCGATTACCGGCTCGGCCGGAGAGGGCACTTTAAGAGTCCATAGAGGCTGGTTACTATCTACATACACTGTAGCAAGCGTTCCTTTGTCGACATAATTTTCAGAGATTTTTGCCGCTGCTTCCCCAAAAACCGCTTCCGCTTCCGGATTCGCCTGCACATCTGTAACTTCTGCAACCGCCTGGCCGGCCAGCACGCTGCCCGCCAAGGCTAAACAAATAAGGATGGATTTTTTCATAAGAAAATTGCTTTTAAAGATGAATAAAACGTATAGTTAAAACGAATTTTCATTCGCCATTTTCCACATATTCAGGAAAGAAGCCTTCGTAATATCTACCAATTTATCCCAGTTGATCCGGGCGGCCTCGTCGCTAGGCAGATGGTAGTCGGGGTGGCCGTCGGTATGATACCAGATGATCGGCACGTCGCGGCGGGCAAACGGCCCGTTGTCGCTTCCGCCGACGGGCTTGTCCCAGGGCCGGTAGTCGGGCGTCAGGTTGAGACCGTATTTCACGATGTCATCTTTCAGCCAGCGGCCGAAAGCCGGATGGGCCTCGGTATAAAAATAGACCACGTGGGTAGGTTTGGCCTCATTATTATTACGGCCGATCATATCGAAATTCAAATACCCCTTTACCTTGTTCATTTCCGGAAAAGTCTGCACGAAATATTTCGAGCCCAGCAACCCTTTCTCTTCTCCGTCCCAGAAGGCGAAAATCACGGTCCGCTCCGGCTGCTCCCCGGTTGCCAGGAAAGCACGGGCAATCTGGAGCACGGCCGATACACCCGAAGCGTTGTCGTCGGCCCCGTTGTAAATCTGGTCGCCGTCGAGCATGGGGTCGATACCCAGATGGTCGTAATGCGCGCCCACGATAACGATTTCGTTCGGTTTTTTGCCTTCTATCTTGCCCAGGATATTATTCATCGCCAGCTTTTGGTGTACCGTTTTTTTCAGTTCCGCTATCGAATCGGGATCTACCTGAAAGCGACCTTTGCGCTGGCGTTCCTTATTATAGGCTTCGAAGGGATGATAGTAGGAATCGCCTACCGGCGCAATGCCCAGGCTTTTCAGGTTGGCTACGATATAGTCGCCCGCAATGCGTCCGCCGCGGAAGCCGGCTTCGCGGCCTTCCAGATCGTCGTCGGCCAGAAAACCCACATGCGCCTCGGCCGTAGCTTTATTGATAGTTTGCAGTCCTTTTTTTTCCGGAGACTCGGCCCAGAGGGTAGTAGCCAAGGCCAGCGACATCAAAATAATTCCAGTTTTTTTCATGATAAATGTATTCAATTTTATTGCGTTTAAATTGTAACCAAGACACTTAGTTTCAGCTCTTGACTGCAAATATAACGAATCCCCGGGGATTTTTCCTTCTTTACGGCTGAACTATTTTGTATTTCCCGTCTTGGAAAACTACCGTGATTTCGCTCCTTCTGAGCGATTTATAATCGGCATAATTCTTACCTTCTTCGAAGTCGATGTAAATTTTTTCCCGGCTACCCTTTTGCGAACACACAATCTGGCGCAAGCGGTTGTCGATGGTTTCCACCCTCGCCTTCATTTGTCCTCCTTCGGTAAGGGGTTGCTCCACCGCGTTGCCCTTTTGCAATTTCTGCAAAGTGGCCGTATTGGCTCTTTCCTTATCGGCCGGGATAGGTTGCCAGGCCAAGTAACCGCTCAGGCTAAAGGCCAGAAAGAACTTTACCCGCTGGGTATTGACATACTTCTGGTCGTCGAAACGATAGAAGTTGCCTTCCGAGTCTGCTCCCCCTTTGACCGGTACAAAATAAGCATGGAAACAATCATCCGAATTATTCAAATTAAATTCGATAATTCCATTCTTGCGGTTGCTCCCCTGAGCCGTATAGCTTCCCACAGATTTGATACGTCCTTCCACTTCTTGAAGAAGAGAGAGTTTTTGGGTAAAATCGTTGAGATTGAATTCCCCCAGTTGAGTCCGGTTGATAATCTGGCGAAGCGTACCGTCGATATTTTTACCCAACCATTCATAGCCGAACGTATCCCTTCGCATCTGATTTTCCAACCCCTTGTTCTTGCATTTCTCCAAGAAACGTTGGGCTTTGAGTTGATACGAATTGTCGAGCGACACGTCATTGAGCGACAAAATAGAATAAATGATATAGAGATAATAAGAAACTTCGCTCATCACCAGCAGATCATCCCTGCTTTCGGCAATGTCGTAAATCGTTTCCAGGAAATATGCGCAGTCGGCCATATTAATAGCCGATTTCTGGCAGCGCGCAGCTTTCAGATACAATCTCAAATCCATAAACATAGGCTTGGTTTGCAAATTAAGCTTCAGCTTATCGATGACCTTCCGAAGCGTGGGCGAATCGACCTCACTCCATTCCACCGAAGAATAATTGTTCTTCACCTTGTCAAGCACATTTTTAGCCATTGCCGAACGATAAAACATTTTTAACCTGGCCGAACGCGTACCGCGTTCTTTCTCCTCGTAATATTGAACGTTATGCGCACGGATAAACCGGTCGATCTTGTCGAAATTCCGGCGCAGGCTGTCCACGATCACCTGGTCTTGCCCGTCGGTAAGGTTGAAAAGCACTTCCAGCATCTCCATCCCGAGCTGCACCTTCTCGGTATACCAATCGAATTGCTCTTTCTCGAACAACTCGTTAAAGGTTTGCACGTTCGACATTATCCGCCCCAAGTCGAGAATATAGATAACCAAATACACAAAGGATGTGTATCCGTAATTAGAATCCGGATCGAGTTCGATAGATTTGTAAAGGGCATGTTCCGCCTCGCTATACAGTTCTTTGATCTTTTCTTCCATCCCCGGCTCATTTTTGAAAGCAGCCCAGTGCGTTTTGTAAAATTCCAGTTGCCGGACAATGGCGTCGCCTTTGGTATGGAAAACAGAACTGCTTTTTCCTTCGTCAAGTTCGATAGCCAACTGAGCCTCGGTAACGGCCGATTCGAAAAAACCGATGCGCCCCGTATTACGGGCCATTTGCAAATACAGACGGGAAAAATGCTGGTGGAAAAAGGGATGTTCGGGAAAAGTTTCGGTCAATTTCTTAAAAATATCCCGGCTGAATTGTATTCCCTCCTCGAACGAGTTGTTGATTTCGGTAATCAAGGACGAGAATTTGCAACTTTCGTCCAGATAAGAAGCTATCTTCTTTTCCACAAACAAGGCTTCCAGCAACTCCTTGTCTTTGGAATCTTCTACCAAGCCATTCGGGTTGAGGTCGCGAAAGAACTCGATCAATTCGAAAATAAAAACTCTCAGCAAATTTTTCCAGATCGGCCGACGGGATAGGTCGCCTTTGCAAAGAATCTGAATCAAAGCTTCGTTGGCCAGCAAGTAATGCCGGGCTTCCAATACGTTTTCCTCGGTCGAAGAACTTTTTACCAGTTTCCAGACCGGATCGTTGTAAGCAAACATACAGTTGCTCCCTCGTAATCGGTCGAAAAAGTTAAGCGGAATAGTCTTGTTGGTATATTTGCCGATAAAACAAATATACGCTAACATTTTTTCAATTCGATCAGGGAGCACGCTTAAAATATCTCCCACGTATTTTTCAAGTTTCACAAAATTGCTATCAAAAGCCGTCAGCCCGTAAATAAAAGGAGTAGCGTCCTGCTTGTCTTGAGCCACATATTTTTTGATATGAAGAATCTGCTGCCTTCTGAAAGGCACGATGCTCGAAAGTTCCTCTTCGAACCGTTCAATCTCGTCGGCGTCGAGCTCCGTATTCAGCGACCTGACAGATTGAGCCTTTTCCTTTTGCTTGCCAAAAGCCCGTTTCAGATATAAAATGACGATATGCTTATTCCGCTTGTTGATGTTGCGTAGCAAAAGATCGATTTCGACATTGCTCACCTTGCCGTCTTCGGTAACGACCAATATCGATTTGCCGTTTACCTTTTCATACACGTTTTCGATGGCCCTCAGGGTTTCTTCGTGATGGTATTTATGCACCACAAGGGTAGGGTATTGACGGGTGCCGATCTCGTAGGCAATGCGTTTGGCCAAGGTGGTGCCTCCCGAGCTGGGTTCGTAATACAACGAAAGGCAGGTAGAACGGTTGGCTTGTCCGAGCATGGACAGCAAATCTTCGGTAATAACATATTGCTGGGTTCGATATATATCGATGCCGCGGCCGCCGCCCACGGCCAGGTCGGCCCAAGTTATTTCGTTGCCGATATAGAATTGTTGCATCGCTTCCGACTTATGATAATCGGCATCTTTGCCGATTTCACAGTGTACGACTTCGATAAACTTGGACGTTTTGTATTCGTCGTAAAAAGAAGCCGGCAACTCCAGCTCCATATCTTTCTGGTCGACCGTATAGGCCGGGATATGGATGACCGAGGCATCGGAGGCAGCTTTCACGCGGCGTTGATAGCCGAAGCCTTCGAACAAGGCCTTATCGGTGATAAAATGGTATTCGACACCGGCAAAAACGGAAGCAAATTCGTCGAAACAATCTTTGAGTTTTTCCAGCCGAGCAGCGTTGCGATATAAGATAGCTACCGTAATCTGATTGCAATTCGTTTCGTAGGCGCGCGTAAACTCGTTCAGCACTTCTCTCACAAAACGATCGTCGGACGACATCACCAGGATGGTTACGCTCGCATGGATGTCGGTACGGTAGAATTTCGACAAAATGGCGCGCAGCTTCTTCCCTCCGTCGCCGATACTCCATTGCTTGAGGGTAGCGGTAGGGGGTATTTTGTCGAAAGCGGCATACCAATAGGTACGATGGCTCAGCACATTGCGCACAATGTCGATCTTCGTTTCCTGCATGCTGGGGGTATAGGCGCGCAGGTTTTCAATCGTAACTTCCTGCTTATATTTATTCCACAACTGGTTATCCAGCGACTGAGGATCGGCATCGATGATGAGATTCCAGTTAATATCGGCCTGCACGAAATGATCGATGTCGAGGGGAGACAAATCCTGCCAATAGTCGGCAGAAGTAAGAAGAACATATCGTGAGCTTTTGTTTTTAAAGTCCTGGTACTGGCTGGCCAGCTCGAACCAATCTTTGGAAGGGTCGATGCGGCTCCCGTCAACTTCCCGTTTTTCCAGATAGCCGGCAATCACGTCGGGAAGCTCGAGGGAACAGGCGGCATAGAACCATTCGACGACCTTTTGCAGGGTGACAAAGCAATATTCGCACTCCCCCCGGGAGGGTTCTTTATTGAGATCGAGCATGATGTGTGAACCCATGTTGCCGCCCCACCGCAATTGGTGCATCAGGGGGATCTGGCTTTCTTTTTCCGTGGTCGAACGAAAGAACAGGGATTGGTTTTGACAGAGATGGTCGATTTTAGACACAAGGTCTTTGGATAATACCCGGGAAGCGTTGGCAGGATCTTTCAGCTCGATCAGCTTGTTTACCATCGCTTCCAGGCACATCCGGACATCGTGAAGCAAATCTTTTCGGGATACAAGGGTGGCGCCGGTCGACTGGGTGGCCGGGTATTTGGAAGCTGCATGATTGAAATAGTCTTCCGTGCTTTTCAGGAAATCAGGGTTTGTTGCCATAGATGCCATTGTTTTAGATCATTCGGTTTGCTGCCGGGCCGTCGGTACCGGACAGGCTAGTAAAAAAGGGTTGTATATCCTTCAGTCACAAATATACCTTTTTATTTTCAGCCGGAGGGAAATCGATACCGAAAAAAAGGAAAAGGAAGGGCATAAAAAAAGGCGCTTTCCATCGCATCCTCCGGCGATAAAAGCTCCCGCTCCACGTATCTCTCACCTGTCCGGTAAACGGAGGTAAGAGATGGCATCTTGTTATTTTTACTTTACGTTACTACTCTCAAAAAAGACGCAGTCTTTTTAGTTTTCGACTGCCGTCTCGTTTGCGTTCATCTCGCCCAGTAAGCGGCGGATTTTGGCATTGACCTGCTGGCACATGGAGCCGTTGCCCATAGCTTGGTAGCGGTCGGCCTGATAACGCAACATCGCTAAAGCCCTTTGGCTTTTTTCATTGTTTCTCATCATCATTTCCTTTTTTGTTTAATGCTTTCCGCGCTTGGAAAGCGGTTAATAAAATACACCTAAACTCTCTTCGTGATCTTAATCACGCTACAAAGATAACCATTTTTCCCGAGAAAATGTTGTAGAACATATGAAAAAATTTCGTTTTATGCTTTTTTGTGACGATTTAAGGACGATAAAAAGAGGCGCAGGCCTTAATCTACCGGCGTCAATTCACCTGTTACAGAATCGATTACAAACCCTCTTACGCTGATGTCGCGCGGAATAAGCGGATGAGAGCAAATTTGCGCCACCGTTTCGCGTACCGAGCCTTGGGAAGTCTCGAAACCGTGCAGCCACGATTCGAAATCGATGCCGCAGTAACGCATCATCCGGATATGTTCGTCGGGAATGCCGCGTGCTTTCATTTTTTCAATCATTTGCCGGCTGCTCATATGTTTGGCGCCGCAGTCGGTATGCCCGATAATCATCACCTCGTTTACTCCCAACTCGTAAATGGCCACCAATAGGCTGCGGATAACGCTGCCGAAAGGGTGGGAAACGATGGCGCCGGCGTTCTTGATGATTTTCACGTCGCCGTTGCGGATACCCAGGGCGGCGGGCAAAAGCTCGGTCAGGCGGGTATCCATGCAGGAGAGGATGGCTATCTTTTTGTCGGGGTATTTATTAGTGATGTACTTTTCGTATCCTTTGCGGGCCACAAACTCGCGGTTGTAAGCTAGTAATTCGTCTATCATGATTTTATCGATTGAATAGTTCGTTTATCTATTGATTTTTGTTTTTGACGACAGGTAGTGCCCCAGACTGAGGCTAAGCCGGTCGCGAACGCGAGAGAATGGGCAGGAGGAACGCCACAAGGCAAACGCCGCCGGGTGGCTGTAGAGGCTCAACCGCCGTTCAAAGAATGCCGAAATGGCGCAAAGCGTTGGCAACACCGTTATCGTCGACCGTAGTCGTTACATAGCTGGCGGCGGCTTTTACCTCATCGCCGGCATTGCCCATAGCCACGCCCAGAGCAACATGCCGGAGCATCTCGATGTCGTTACCGCCGTCGCCGAAGGCCATGGTCTGGTCGAGCGAGAGGCCGAAGTGAGCGATCATCTTGTCGATGCCTACGCCTTTGTTGCTCCCTTTGGGCACGATGTCGGTAAACAGCGGGTTCCACCGGGTGGCCGTGCAGCCGGGGATAACGGCAAGCAAGCGTTGTTCCTGCCCAGGCGAGAGGAAAGCGATAAGCTGATATACCGTACGTCCGCGTATGTCTTCAAGAGGGCGAATAGGCGGCTCGGGGAAATTGATCAAGGCGAAGAGTTCTTCTACCTTTTCGTTTTTGTAATTCAGGAAGATGCCTTCCTCCAGCACGAAGGCGCAGGGAAAGGTTTCCACCTGTTCCATATAATCCAGCAGGGCGTTTATATCGGCCTCAGGGATATGGCGGGTGTAGATCACCTCGTCGTTTCCGGCAATGCAATAGCCTCCGTTCAGGGTAACATAGCCGTCGAAGGCGAGGGTGCCGAGGTTGTTGATGGATTGCAATTGCCGTCCGGTGGCAATAAATGTTTTTACGCCTGCCCGGCGCAAAGCCCGGAGGCTCTCCACCGTGGAGTCGGGCACGCGGTGGGTGCGGAAGCTTACCAGCGTTCCGTCTATATCGAAAAAGATAGCCTTTATCATTGTTGTCTGTCTCTAATTACCTGTTTCAACCGATAGCAAAGATAGGGAAGTTTTATACATAAGCTTGCAAGGAAGGAGGAATTATTTCCGGCAGACGGGTTACGGACGAGTCGGAGACACGGAAAACGCAGACGGCGAAGAAGCCTTTCATCCCGCCGGGAGCAGCCAGGAACCTCCCCTATGCGGCCGGAGCATAAAAAAAGCCGCCTCTTTCGAAAGAGACGGCTTTTATGTATTTCATCCGTAGGGCCTTCCCGGACCGGAGGAATGTTTCCGGCCCGGACGCCCCGGTAATTCGATCGATTTAACCGATAGATTGCCTTACGCTTCTACGTTCCACTGCTGGGAAGCCAGCCGTTTGTAGTTGTTCAAACGCCATTTGGCATTGTCTTCGGCAGCCTCGAAAAGCTGAGCAGCTTCGGTAGGATACTGCTTCATGACGGAAGCAAAACGTACTTCGCTCTTGAGGAAATCCTGGAACTTGCTCCAATCCGGTTCTTTGCTGTCGAGGATGAACGGATTCTTCCCTTCGGCTTCCAACATCGGGTTGTAACGCCACAGATGCCAGTAACCGCAAGCTACGGCTTCTTTCTCTTCGGCCTGCGATTTGCCCATGCCCTTCTTCAAACCGTGGTTGATACAGGGAGCGTAAGCGATAATCAGCGACGGGCCGTCGTAAGCTTCGGCTTCGCGGATAGCCTTCAACGTCTGAGCCTGGTCGGCACCCATAGCGATCTGAGCCACGTACACATAACCGTAAGTGGTAGCCATCAGGCCCAGGTCTTTCTTGCGTACGCGCTTTCCGGCAGCGGCAAACTTGGCGATCGCGCCTACCGGCGTAGCCTTCGACGACTGGCCGCCGGTGTTGGAATATACTTCCGTATCCAGCACGAGGATATTCACGTTCTTGCCCGAAGCAATCACATGATCCAGACCGCCGTAACCAATATCATAAGAAGCCCCGTCGCCGCCGATAATCCACTGCGAGCGTTTTACCAGGAAGTGCGACAGCTCTTTCAGTTGCTTGCTGATCGGGCAACCGGCTGCAAGGCCTTGTTCGATCACGGCATTTACCTGAGGCGCCAATTCCTTCGTCTTTTCGGCGTCGTTCTGGTTTTCGATCCAAGCCGAAAGGATAGCTTTGGCTTCGGCCGGCGCGTTGTCGGCAGCCAGAATTTCGTTCATCAGCTTTTCGATACGGGCACGCATCTTTTCGTTGGCCAGTTCCATACCCAGACCGAATTCGCAGAAGTCTTCAAACAGCGAGTTCGCCCAAGCCGGGCCCTGTCCTTTTTCGTTGGTCGTATACGGCGTGGAGGGCACCGAACCGGAATAGATGGAAGAACAACCCGTTGCGTTAGCTACCATTTCGCGGTCGCCGAACAATTGGGTGATCAATTTCACATACGGCGTTTCCCCGCAACCCGAGCAAGCGCCCGAGAACTCGAAGAGCGGCGTGGCAAACTGCGAATTCTTCACGTTCGACTTCACGTCTACCAAGTGTTGTTTCGTCTTCACGTTGGCCACGCAGAAATCCCAGTTGGCAGCTTCCGGCAGTTGCGATTCCAACGGAGCCATTGCCAGGGCCTTGTTGCCTTTGAAGCCCGGGCAGATGTCGGCGCAGTTGCCGCAACCCAAGCAGTCGAGCACGTCTACCTGCATGCGGAACTTCATGCCCTTCATCGTAGCCGGCGCTTTCACGTCGAGCATGGTGAAGTCGGCACCCGCCGTTTCCGTGCTGTCCAATACAAACGGACGGATGGAAGCATGAGGACAAACATAAGCGCACTGGTTGCACTGGATACAGTTTTCGGCATTCCAAACCGGTACGAAAGCGGCTACACCGCGTTTTTCGTATTTGGCCGTACCCTGATACCAGGTACCGTCTTCAATACCTTTGAAAGCGGACACTTTCAGCAAATCGCCGTCTTGGGCGTTGATGGGGCGTACCACTTCGTTGATGAAAGCCGGGTCGTTGTTGCTGGCGGCTTCATCGTCGGGCAGCGCGGCCCAGGCCGGATCGACAAACAATTGCTGGTATTCGCCTCCGCGGTCTACGGCGGCATAGTTCTTGTTCACCACGTCTTCACCCTTCTTGCCGTACGATTTGACGATGAATTTCTTCATCTGTTCGATGGCCAGGTCGGAAGGAATAACGCCGGTGATGCGGAAGAAGGCCGACTGCAAGATGGTGTTCGTGCGGTTGCCCAGCCCGATTTCCAGCGCGATCTGCGTAGCGTTGATATAATAAACGGTGATATTTTTCTCGGCGAAATAGCGTTTTACGCGGTTGGGCAGGTGCTGGGCCAACTCTTCGGCGTTCCATACCGTATTCAACAGGAAGGTACCGTTTTCGCGCAGCCCCTTCGTTACATCGTACATCCGAAGGTAAGCTTGTACATGGCAAGCCACGAAATTAGGCGTATTCACCAGGTAAGTAGAACGGATGGGATTATCGCCGAAACGCAGGTGCGAGCAGGTGAAACCGCCCGACTTCTTCGAGTCGTACGAGAAGTAAGCCTGGCAATATTTATTCGTATTGTCGCCGATGATCTTTACCGAGTTCTTGTTGGCCCCTACCGTACCGTCGGCACCCAGACCGTAGAATTTGGCTTCGAACATGCCTTCGCCGCCCAGCGCGATTTCTTCTTTCGGGGGAAGCGAAGTAAAGGTGATGTCGTCGACGATGCCGATCGTGAACTGATTTTTCGGCATCGGCATGGCCAGATTTTCGAATACCGACAGGATTTGAGACGGCGTAGTGTCTTTCGAACCCAAACCGTAACGTCCGCCTACGATAAGAGGCGCGTCGGCCGCTCCGTAGAAGCAGTCTTTTACGTCCAGATACAGCGGTTCGCCGTTGGCGCCCGGTTCTTTCGTGCGGTCGAGCACGGCAATGCGTTTAGCCGTTTTGGGCACGGCAGCCAGGAAGTGCTTGGCCGAGAACGGACGATACAAATGTACCGATACCAACCCTACTTTTTCGCCTTTGGCTACCAGGTAGTCGATGGCTTCGCGGGCGGCTTCCGTTACGGAGCCCATGGCGATGATGACGCGTTCGGCATCGTCGGCGCCGTAGTAGTCGAACAGTCCGTATTTACGGCCGGTGATTTTCGACAGCTCATTCATGTATTCTTCCACAATGGCGGGCACGGCTTCGTAATACGTGTTCGACGATTCGCGGTGCTGGAAGAAGTGGTCGGGGTTTTCGGCCATACCGCGGGCTACCGGACTTTCCGGGTTCAGGGCGCGGGCGCGGAATTCCGCAAGAGCTTGCTGGTCGATGAGCGGAGCCAAGTCTTCATTTTCCAAAGCTTCGATCTTCTGGATTTCGTGCGAGGTACGGAAACCGTCGAAGAAGTTGACGAAGGGCACGCGCGACTTGATAGTGGCCAGATGGGCTACGCCGGCCAGATCCATTACTTCCTGCACGGAGCCTTCGGCCAACATGGCGAAACCCGTCTGACGGCACGACATCACGTCCTGATGGTCGCCGAAGATACAGAGGGCATGCGAGGCCAGCGTACGGGCGGATACATGGAAAACGCAGGGCAACAGTTCGCCGGCGATCTTGTACATGTTGGGGATCATCAGCAACAAGCCTTGCGAAGCGGTATAGGTCGTGGTCAGAGCACCGGCCTGCAAAGAGCCGTGCAGAGCGCCGGCAGCGCCGCCTTCCGATTGCATTTCCTGTACCAATACAGTTTCGCCGAAGATGTTCTTGCGTCCGGCAGCGGCCCATTCGTCTACGTATTCAGCCATCGTAGAGGAGGGAGTGATGGGGTAGATAGCGGCTACTTCGCTGAACATATACGAGATATGCGCGGCGGCCTGGTTACCATCACAGGTTAAAAATTTCTTTTGCTTTGTCATAGATCTATAAACAACTATTAGTATTAAAAGAATTTCGTTAGTTTAGTATAAAAATCCGAACAGCCAGAGGGGGATCAGGTTGCCTTCTCCTATCTCTGTTTTGTCGGCGGCGTAGTAGATGTCCGGATTGTTTTTCACTTTCATGTTTTCTTCGATCCGGAAATGATAGGTTCCGTTTACCAGGAAGTGTGCGTTTTTGATTCCTTCGCTCAGCGTATTGTCTTTCAATAATTGGTTATAAAAAAAGGATTCGCGCACCGCTCCGGCATTTACTTCCATCGGGCGGATGGGGTACATCAGGTTGGAGTTGTACATATATACCTTGGCAGGTTTCTTGGGAAACGATTCGCCAAGGGGATACAGCATGTTCACCAAACGGGCGTCGGCCAGGTATTTGATATAGTTCATCACCGTGGCCCGCGAAGTTTCTATTTCCTTGCTGAGCTGGCTTACGTTGGGCGTACAAGGAGCGCTTGTGGCCAAGAGGTAGAGCAGCTTGCGCAGTTTCGGCAGATAGCTTTGTTCGATTTGCTTGATGTACAACACGTCTACTTCAAGCATCATATTCATGGTTTTCAGCAGATTCTCGGAAAAATTGCGTTTTTCCAGAAAGAAGGGGTAAAAACCATGATGCAGATAGTCCTGAAAATAAGCCATCGGGCGTACGACGGAACATATTTTCCGGGCGATTTCTTCGTGGTTCTCCCGTATTTCCTCGAAGGAATAAGCGGGAAAGACGTTGCCCGACATCAGGTTCAGAAACTCCCGGAAGGAGAAACCGCGCAAATTGTAGGAAACGGCTTTGCCCGACAAATCGGGGTTCTCTTCCTTGAGCCGCATCACCGAAGAGCCGGAAAAGACGATCTTCAGATCGGGGTAATTGTCGTAACAATAGCGGAGTTCTTTCGACCAGCCGGCGTATTTGAACACCTGGTCGATCAGGAGAACCTTACCGCCTTTCACGCGGAACTCGGAAGCGAAATCCACCAGCGTGCGTTCGGTGAAATAGAAGTGGTTCAGATTGATATACAGACATTCCTTATTGTCGGGACCGAAATGCTCGCGGGCATAATCCAGCAGGAAAGTGGTTTTGCCCACTCCCCGGGAGCCTTTGATGCCGATGAGCCGGTCGTTCCAATCGATCTCGTCCATCAATCCTCTCCTGACCGGCGAGTAGAGATGCTCGACCAGGTATTTATGTGTTTTGAAAAATGATTCCACCTTGTGTTCGCTGACCGTTTTGTTGACTTGGGGGCGCGGCGCCTGGCAAGCTTTCTTCCGAAAGCCCCTTCGCCGCTCTCTCGAAGGGTTATTAACCGGTGCAAAATTAAAAAAACTATTCAATATTGCAATATCGAGTTGACAAAATTAATTAGAGATTGCCAATTGCCCTTTATCAATTGCCTTTTTCCGCTTCCTGTCCGGAGAAAAAAAGAAGGTGACCGGAATCGCTTTTTCCGTGCACGCTTGCATGGCGTCGGCCGACCCGGCAGCCGTCCTATTTTCCGGGATGCGGCAGAGATGCTTCGGGAAGCGTTCTCCCGCAAACCGGCCGATCCATTTCGGAAAGGCTCTCCCCTACTCGATGATCGTCACCCAACCATGCGTATCGGGCTCGTCGCCATACTGGATGCCGCGCAGCTTCCGGTAAAGCTTTTCGCATACGGCTCCCGGTTTGCCGTCTTTGGCAATCACATACGATTTGTTTTCGTCCAGGTCGTCGATTTGCGAAATCGGCGCAATCACGGCGGCCGTACCGCATTCGGCGGCCTCGTCGAAGGTGGCGATTTCTTCCACCGGCACCGGACGGCGTTCTACCGTAAGGCCCATCTCTTCGGCCAGTTGCATCAGACTCTTATTCGTAATGGAAGGCAGGATGGAATGCGATTGCGGCGTAATATAGCTGTTTCCGCGGATACCGAAGAAGTTGGCCGGCCCGCATTCGTCGAGATATTTCTTTTCCTTGGGATCGAGATAGAGCACCGCCGCATAGCCTTTTTCGTGGGCGATCTCGCCCGCTACCAGGCTGGCTGCATAATTGCCGCCTACCTTGATGGTACCCGTGCCCTGCGGCGCGGCGCGGTCGTACTCACGCAGGATGCACACCTTCGAAGGCTGGAAACCGCCTTTGAAGTACGGCCCTACGGGGGTAACGAACACCATAAACATATATTCGGGCGCGGGCTTCACGCCTACCTGTGCGCCCAGGCCGATCATCAGCGGGCGGATATAGAGGGCTGCGCCGCTTTCGTAAGGCGGCACGAAGCGTTCATTGAGCTTGACGACCTTGCGGACGGCTTCTTCAAACTTTTCAACGGGCAGCTCGGCCATTTTGATTCCCCGGCTCGACGACTGCATCCGCTTGGCATTTTCATCCATACGGAAGACGCGGACTTTTCCGTCTTTTCCCCGGAAGGCTTTCAGCCCCTCGAAAGACTCTTGTCCGTAATGCAGACACGTGGCGGCCATGTGGATGTTGATAATCTCGGAAGAGCTTACTTCCAATTCACCCCATTTGCCGTCGCGATAGTAGCATCTTACATTATAGTCTGTCTTCATATATCCGAATGAGAGATCAGACCAATTTATCTTTTCCATATTTTGTTGTTATTAGATTATGCCAGCAAAAGTAAGCTATTTCGGAGTATAATCGTTACTTTTGCGGCAAAATAATTAGAATATGAAAGTTATCGACCTGATCCGGGGAGCCGAGCGGACGGCTTTTTCGTTCGAAATCCTCCCTCCCCTCAAAGGGAACAGTATCCAGAAGGTATACAAGGTGATCGACCGGCTGCGCGAATTCGATCCGAAATACATCAATATCACCTCGCATCACAGCGAATTTATTTATAAAACGCTTCCCGACGGAAGTTTCCAGAAGGTAAATATCCGCAAACGGCCCGGGTCGGTAGCCATCGCCTCGGCCATCCAGAACAAATACGGCATTCCGGCCGTGCCGCATATCATCTGCAAAGGATTTACGAAAGACGAGACGGAGTATGCCCTGATCGATCTGAATTTCCTGGGAGTATATGATTTGTTGCTGCTCCGGGGAGACGTGAAAACGCTCGAGAAGCCGCACGAGCCGGAATTATACCACGAGCATGCCACCGATTTGCAGCGGCAGGTGAACGACTTCAACCGGGGCATCGCGGTAGACGGCTCCACCTTCGAGGCCAACGAGACGCCATTTTCTTACGGCATGGCCTGCTATCCCGAAAAGCACGAGGAAGCGCCCAACATGGACTCGGATATTTTCTATCTGAAGGAGAAGGTAAAAAACGGGGCCGACTACCTGGTGACGCAGATGTTTTTCGACAACGCGAAATATTACGCCTTCGTAGACCGTTGCCGGGCGGAAGGTATCACGGTACCCATCATCCCGGGCATCAAACCGATCGTTTTCAAAAACCAACTCACGGTATTGCCCAAGATTTTCCGTTCCGACATTCCCGAAGAGTTCGCCTCGGAGCTGCGCCGGTGCAAGGACGACGATGAGGCACGGGAAGCGGGCGTGCAGTGGTGCATCGCCCAGTGCAAAGACCTGATCGCCCACGGCGTGCCCAGCCTGCATTTCTATACGATGATGGCTTCGGATAGCGTGTATAGGGTGGCAAAGGAGGTGTATTGAACAAGAAGAGGAAGGGCAGGAGAAAGCGGGTAGATTCAATTAAAATCAGATAAGAATATGCCCGGCTGCTTTCCGGAAGTTTTTTTGCTTGCGCCTGCTGGTTTCGAAAAAATAAGCCTTCCCGCGCCATTGTCTAGGTGGCGCTTAGCCATCCGGGGCTTAGGGGGAGAGGGGTGAAACGAATCCTATGCCGCATACAAGCATGTTTTTTACTGCCTGGCGTCTGCTTACAGCAGGTAGTAAAAAGCGGCTCCGGAAGAATAGGGCTTATTGTATTTTTTTTCTTCTTATAAAAAAGCCGTCGCAGTGAAATTCCTCTTCGATGCCGGTGGAATGGAAATTTCATCGGCATGCAATTCGAATTTCATCGCAGTGTAATTTGCTTTTAGTCGTGGTCGGAAGAATATTTTTGCATGTTCACAGAGAAAATTCTGCCTCCTTCTGTATTTCGAATTAGGTGGCACTACCAAATACTAGTTGGTATTATCCTTATTTGTTTTATGCTTTAAGGTATCTTCATTCATTAGCAGTGCTCCTTCTTGGCTGGCCATTTCGATGACACAGTTTTGTAATTCGATGGCTAGCCTTCTTTTGGCCGTTTTATATCCTATGTCGTTTAATTTCTTGTAAATGAGAACTAACAAGGAACTGATGAGTGTCATATA
>DBFWLD010000050.1:0-110412 GCA_048465615.1 Tannerellaceae bacterium | reverse complement strand
TCTTTCTCTTTTTCTCTTTCTTTTTCTTTTGATATTATCAGTTTTTTTTCTTTAGGGTGAGGAGAGGTTTTAAAAAAAAGGGGGACAGGCTGCGGTGCTCGATGTGACGGCGGCGTTGCCGCCTATTCTTCTTACTTTTGGCTTGATCCAAAAGTAACAAAAGATCAAGGCCTGAACCTCCAGGGCTACTCCGGGCGAATTTTGAGCTGTCACCGTCCAAACTCGCTTCGCTCAGACAGGGACGGCTCCGGGCGCTCAAAATTCACCCTCCGCTTTACGCCCTTCCGCTTAGGGCCTTTCGAGAAAGCTTCGCTTTCTGTGGGGATGGCCGATACCGACTTGCCTTCGTTGGGTTGGGTTGAAGGGTTGATGTGGATGGGGGCTGGCGTGGTGTTGCTTTTCGGCGGGTGGCCGCTGGGTACATGGCTGGCTTTCGGGTGTTTATATTGGAAAGGTGTGGGGGGCTCAAAAAAGAATTATAGGGATGTGACAGCGGCGTTGCCGCCTATTCTTCTTACTTTTGGCTTGACCCAAAAGTAACAAAAAGTCAAGGCCTGAACCTCCAGGGCTACTCCGGGTGAATTTTGAGCGCCCGGAGCCGTCCCTGTCTGAGCGCAGCGAGTTTGGACGGTGACAGCTCAAAATTCACCCTCCGCTTTACGCCCTTCCGCTTAGGGCCTTAGTAGAAAGCGAAGCTTTCTTTGGGGATGGCCGATACCGACTTGCCTTCGTTGGGTTGAAGGGTTAATGTGGATGGGGTGCTGGTGTGGTGTTATCGGGACGGGAAGATTCGCGGGCGGCTCTGGAATATTGGTATGAAATGGCCGAAGTACTTGAACTTTCCTTGGAAGCTAAAGGAATGTCTAAAAAAGACTTTGCTAAGGAAATAGGCGTAAGCCCTTCGCGGGTGAGCGATTATTTAACCGGCCGGGCGGAACCGACGTTGAAAATTGCCCGGATGATCTGCAAGGTGTTGAATATTCCTCCTGCCGTAATGCTGGGTATCTGAAAATAGGCCCGGCGAAATTCAGTTTTTTCTTTCTTTATTTCTCGGATGGATTTTTGTTTTTCAGGGGGAAAGAATGCGGGGAGGGAGAGAATGGAGGGGGAGGGAAGCTACGTGGCAGAGGCGACAGCTCACAAACAGCAAAGGCGACAGCTCACAAACAGCAGAGGCGAGAGTTCACAAACAGCAAAGGCGACAGCTCAAAAACAGCAGAGGCGAGAGTTCACAAATAGCAAAGGCGACAGCTCAAAAACAGCAAAGGCCGGTTGCTTTTCCATGCAGACCGGTCTTTTGCCGTTACTGAATTTGAGGTTCGGCCAAAGGCAAAGCTGAAACCTAAGCCAAAGCCGAAGCCGAAGTTTCCTTAGGGGACTTCTACGATAATCTCCATTCCTTTTTTGATGGCCAGTTCGTTCATGGGGATCAGCTTGTGGTGGCGTTCGGGCAGCGATTTTTTCAGGCCCAGCAGTACGTTTTCCAGCTTCACCATCGGCACTATTTTCAACAAGCCGCCTAAGATCAGCATATTGAATGCTTTCTCGTTTTTCATTTCCGTGGCTGCGTCCATGGCGTCTACCCGGAATACCCGGATGTCCTTGCGCGTGGCCGGCGAGTGAATGCCGTAGCCGTCGTAAATGAGGATGCCTCCCGGTTTTATCCGCGATTCAAACTTGTCCATCGAGGGCTGGTTCAGGATGATGGCAATATCGTAGGCGTTCAATACCGGCGAACTGATTCTTTCGTCGCTCAAAATTACCGTCACGTTTGCCGTGCCGCCGCGCTGCTCGGGGCCGTACGAAGGCATCCAGCTTACTTCTTTGCCTTCCATCAATCCCGAATATGCCAGAATCTTGCCCATCGACAATACGCCCTGGCCGCCGAAACCGGCTATAATAATTTCTTGTTTCATAACTTTACATTCTCCATTGTTTAGTCCACCGTATTCTTCAAATCGCCCAGCGGATAAAAAGGAAACATATTTTCCTCCATCCATTTGTTGGCCTGGGCGGGCGTCATCTTCCAACCCGACGAACAAGTCGATACAAATTCTACCACCGAGGTGCCCCGGCCGTTCATCGCGTTCTCGAATGCCTTGCGCAGCATCTTTTTCGCCTTGCGTACGGCTGCCGGCGTATGCACGCTTTGCCGTGTCACCAGGCAGGTGCCGTCGAGTTGTGCCAGGAGGTTGCCGATCTTCAGCGGATAACCGTTCAGCGCCACGTCCCGGCCGTAGGGGGTGGTGGAGGTGGCCATTCCTTCCAGGGTGGTAGGGGCCATCTGGCCGCCCGTCATCCCGTAGATGGCGTTGTTTACAAATACGATGACGATATTATCTCCCCGGTTGGCCGCGTGAATGGTTTCGGCTGTGCCGATGGCCGCCAAGTCGCCGTCGCCTTGGTAGGTGAACACCATTTTGGAGGGGTTCAGCCGCTTGATGGCCGCCGCAATGGCCGGCGCGCGTCCGTGAGCCGCTTCTACCCAGTCGATGTCCAGGTAGTTGTAGGCGAATACCGCGCATCCTACCGGCGAGATGCCGATTGTTTGCTCTTCCAGCCCCATGTCGGCGATTACTTCCGCTATCAGCTTGTGAATCACGCCATGACTGCAACCGGGACAGTAGTGCATAGGGTTCTCGTTCATCAACCCGGGCTTTTCGTACACCAGGTTTTCCGGTTTAATTATTTCGTTCAGTTCCATTTTCTTTCTCTTTTTATAAATTCTTCCGGCTCGCTGCCGCCTGCTTTTGCCTGTTTGCCGGCGTCGGTCTGCCTGCCGCCGCTTTTACCGGTCTGGCCTGCCGCCGCTGCATCCGGGCAACAAACCGGCCTGTGCCTCTCCGGGTTGCCGCTAACCTCGCGGGCGTCTTTTTAATAAATAAAACGCAGCAGATACTGTACCAGCCTCACCGCTACCGCCACGCCTCCTACCGAAAGGAAGACCGTAGGGCCGGCCGTGAAAAAACAAATCACCGCCGCCACCGCCAGCAGCATGAAACAGAGGGTCAGAATCTCGTCGAGCTTGCTTCCGCGCATGATACCTTTCATCTCTTTGGGGGGCTTAACCGATGATTTTTGTTTTCAACGCGTCCAGCACTTCGTCGGGCGTAAAGACGATACCGCCCAAACGTCCGAAATGCTCCACTTTGGTGCGTCCGTTGACGGCCAGGCGAATATCTTCCACCATCTGCCCGGCGTTGAGTTCCACCGAAAGCATGCCTTTCACCCGGTCGGCATATACCGAGATCACTTCCCCAGGGAAAGGCCAGAGGGTAATAGGCCGCAGCAATCCCAGCCGGATGCCTTCCGCCCGGGCGTTTTCCACCACCTTCTGGCAGATGCGGGCCGACGAACCGAAAGCCACCAGCAGGTAGTCGGCATCGGCGCATTCGAATTCTTCGTACCGTACTTCGTTTTCCTCTATTTTGCGGTACTTGGCCTGGAAACGCAGGTTGTTTTCTTCCATCCGGGCCGGGTCCAGCTCGAGCGAGGTGATGATGTTGGGCCGCCGCCCCTTCGTTTTGCCTTGCACGGCCCAGGGGCATTGGGCAATCAGTTCCTCCTCCGTACGGCGAGGCTGGAAAGGAGGCAGCACCACCTTTTCCATCATCTGCCCGATGATGCCGTCGGCCAGGATGATGGCCGGATTATTGTATTTGAAAGCCAGCTCGAAACCCAGCCCCACGAAGTCGGCCATCTCCTGCACCGACGAGGGCGCCAGGGTGATGAGGCGGTAATCGCCGTGGCCGCCTCCCTTTACCGTCTGGAAATAATCGGCCTGGCTGGGCTGGATGGTGCCCAGGCCCGGGCCGCCGCGCATCACGTTGACGATCACGCAGGGCAGTTCCGCGCCCGCGATATAAGAAATGCCCTCTTGCTTGAGGCTCACGCCCGGGCTCGAGGAAGAGGTGATGACGCGCCGGCCGGAGGCCGCGCCACCATAGATCATATTGATGGCGGCCACTTCGCTTTCGGCTTGCAGCACCACCATGCCGGTGGTCTGCCAGGGCATCTCGGCCATCAGCGTTTCGAGGATTTCCGATTGGGGAGTGATCGGGTAGCCGAAATAGCCGTCGGCGCCATAGCGGATGGCGGCGTGGGCGATGGCCTCGTTCCCCTTCATAAGTTTTATTTCTTCTGCCATAGTGTATTGTTGTTGTCGGGCGGAGGGCGGCCGGCCGTTGCCGGGCTTCCCCCCCTGCGTCGTATCGGGCGGGAGACCGGCCGGAAGGCGCGCGTTCGCCCGGGAGAATTATTGTTTTACCTTATAAATAGTCAGACAGCCGTCGGGGCATACCAGAGCGCAACTGGCGCAACCGATGCACGCGTCGGGATTCTTCATATACACATAGTGGTATCCTTTGTTGTTTACTTCGCGCGGATGCAATTCCAGCACGTCCGACGGGCACGACACCACGCAAAGGTCGCACCCCTTGCACCGTTCGGTGTTGACCACCACCGCTCCTTTTATTTTCGCCATAATTTCTTTATTACTATTGGTTTGTTGTCTTGTTTGTTGCCATTCGTTTCCCTTGGAAGGGTCGAGTTGTTTCTGCCCGGGAAAAGCTGTTTTTGCTTCCTCCCAGAGGGGTTAGTCTTCGCCTCCACGGCGAAGGAAGCCCGGCCTTCTGAACCGGGGGGGAGTTTAGCCCGCTACGGCGCAGGCTACCTCGCTCTCTATCGGAGTTTGTTGCCTTCCTTCCGGATTCGTTTCCCCTATCGACAGGCTCCGGGCAAAGGTAATCATTTCTTTTAATTGTGCTAGGGGTTGGGGAGGTTAGTTTTTCGGCCGGGATAAAGGGCTCGTGGCCGACGTTTTCATTTTCTTGCTCTGGGCATATGCCGCCGCCGCGGGAGAAAGGCAGCTCCGGTTACAGGTTTTTTGCCGCAGATAACCGAATTATTCGGGAAAAAGAACTACCTTTGTTTTTATTTCTTGTTATAAACAAAAGGGAGTTGCCGGCAAGCGAGGCGACGAGAGCTTTGAAGCAAAAATAAATCAAACGAAAAAATCTATGAAAGAGGAAGGTGACGTATTTAAGAAGTTTCAGGAGTCGTTCGGCCGGGTGCAGGGCCATTATCATATACTCGATCAAAAGGTGCCTGTCGAGATCCAGATGGAATATTTCCGCTTTTCGGAGACGTTGCGCAAGGAGCATCCCAGGCTGGCCGAAGCCACCGAGGAGGAATGCGAGGAGATGCGCGATTTGCTTTTGCGAGAAGGGGTTTGCCTAGACGAGCAACGGCTGTTGCTCAGCCGCCTGGCTATCTCGCGGCAGGTGAAGGCTTACCGCATACTCGAGGCCTATGCCGCCCAGGCTGAGCCCGAGGTGAAACACTGGGCGGCTATGGCGTTGCTGGAGTGCCGCATCTCGCTGGAGTCCGAGCTGTCGGACGAGAAACAGATTTATATATCCACCGGCTTGGGCGGACGCGACGAGAAACTCCGCTTTTTCGTGCTGCTGCTCAGCATGCACGGCCAGTGTTTCGAGGCTTATCAGAAGCAGGTGCTGGAGCGGGAAGCGGCGTACGAGTTGCCTAAGGCCGGCTGCGAGATCGAGCGGTTTACGATGGGCGAGCGGCATGCGGAGTTGGTTTGCCTTATTCCGGTGCGTACCGATATTAAATATTTGATAGACGAGTTGGTGGTCGAATGCAATCAATACGGGCATTTCTTGTCCGATATATATACGGTTACTAACATGAGGGAGCTTTCCCAGGAAGAGATTGCGGATATTTTAGAAAAGCATGGAAACAATCAAGCAAGCCATTAAATATGGCATCGTAGGGGTAGGCAACACGGTGATTACGGCCGCCGTCATCTGGGTGATGATGAAGTGGCTGGGATGTTCCGACGTGGTGTCGAACATTGTGGGGTATGCCGCGGGCGTGCTCAACAGTTTTGTGTGGAACAAGCAGTGGACGTTTGGCGCTGCCCGGGCCGGTTGGGTGAGCAGCGCGGTGCGGTTTGGCGTGGTGTTCGGCGTTTGCTATTTGCTACAGCTCGGGCTGTTGCTTTGGCTCAACCGCCACCTGGCTGTCGATCCTTACTATAATCAGTTGATAGCGATGGCTTTTTACACGGTTATCAATTTTGTGATGAATAAGTTTTACACCTTTAAAGCCTAAATGAAGGAAGACATGACGAAGAAACTGGCCGTTATCGTGCCCTGTTACAACGAAGAGGCGGTGATCGGGGAATCGTACCGCCGCACGCGGGAAGTGTTGGACAAGCTTTCCTGCCGGACGGAGATTATTTACATCAACGACGGCAGCCGCGACGCCACGCGCCGGTTGCTCGACGAGATAGCCGCCCGCGACGCGGAGGTGAAGGTGATTCATTTTTCGCGCAACTTCGGCCATCAGCCTGCCGTTACGGCGGGTATCAACCAATGCGATGCCGATCTGGCGATTATTATCGACGCCGATATGCAGGATCCTCCGGAATTGATTCCCGATATTCTGGCGCTTCAACAGAAGGAGGGGGCTAACGTGGTGTATTGCGTCCGCAAGTCGCGCGAGGGGGAGAGTTTTTTCAAGCTTTTCACGGCCAAGGCGTTTTACCGGATGATGAATTACATGAGCGAGGTGCATTTTCCGCTCGATACGGGCGATTTCCGGCTGATCGACCGCAAGGTGATGGACGAGTTCGACCGTTTTCACGAGCGGGGGAAGTATATCCGGGGGCTGATCAGCTGGGTGGGTTTCCACCAGGTGCCTTTCGAGTATGAGCGGGAGGCGCGGATTGCGGGCGAGACGAAGTATCCGCTGAGCAAGATGATCAAGTTTGCTTCCACGGCGATGCTTTATTTCTCGAAGAAGCCGTTGCGCCTGGCGGCTAGTTTGGGTTTTATCTCGGTCGTGGTGGGCATCGTGCTGGCGGCGTGGTTTACGCTGGGCAAGATATACGGTTTCAGCAATGCCGAAACGGGCTGGACGTCGATCATGACGTCGATTATCTTTTTCGGCGGCGTGCAGCTTATCACCGTGGGGGTGCTGGGGCAGTACGTGGGCATCTTGTTTGACGAGATCAAGGGCCGCCCGGAATATATTATCGACGAGAGACGGAATTTCGAGGGGCCCCAGAGTGACAGTGCGGTTTCTTCTTCAAGCACGAAAGGATAAGAGGAAAAGATAAGGATTTAATTCTATTTTCTTTCAATTTTATATAGGTCTGCAAATAGTTAGTTTGTAGGCCTTTATGTTTTTAGTCGCCTTTCTTCTCCTTAATAAAGAACTTTTAGTTAAAATATTTGAGAAAATAACAAGAAATATTTTTTAAAATAGATGGTATATTAAAAAATAAAACGTAATTTTGAGGAGCAGTTTTGATAACTCTGGTTGTAGCGTTGCTATTTTATTTTCATCCCTTGGTTAGAGATGGGGAGGAGAGTCTTGGCAGACTAAAGAAGGATGACTTCAAGCTGAGAAGAAAAGAGGGTAAATAAGCTTTGCCATATATTTCGTCCCGAAATATATGTTTGGAAGGTGCTGTATTATATTAACCTTATCATAAACGTCCTTTATTATGAACACACAACAAACCTACCGACGTACGTTATCCCGCGTACAAGAACTGACATGTAATCTGCTCACCGAAACGGCAAAAAATGAATGGGTGACAAAAGCCGGCGAATTGGAAAACCTAATCGCTCAGTGCCAATATATCAAAGTACCCCTGATCGGTGTTTTCAATGCCGGGAAAAGTTCGCTGCTGAATAAATATATCGAAAAACCCGGTTTATTGCCGGTAGATATGTTGCCTGAAACTACTGTGGCTTGTGAATTATATTACGAGGAGGCCGAGCATGCCGACCACTACCGCGACGGCAGCCGGATCGATAGCAAACCGGTTACAGACATCAAAGCGTTGCAAACCCTCCCCGGTGATATAATTAAGGCGTATGTAAATAGTCCTATAGTAAAATCCCTCCAAGAAAAAGGGATCGTATTGGTCGATATGCCGGGTATCGACTCGGGTATCCAACAACACGATGCCGCCATTTTCCATTACATCCAGTTCGGAACAGCCTTTATTTTTTTAGTCGATGTGGAACGAGGCACGCTACGCAGTTCCACCTTGTTTTTCCTCCGGGAACTGGAAAAATATAACCTCAAACCCGCCATTTTACTCTCCAAAATCGATCGGTTGCCTGAAACGGAAATAGCCAAAATCAAGGAACACATTTTATCTCAAGTGAGGAAAATGGACTATGCTCCCTATGTCTCAGAGGTAAGCGCCCTTCAAAATGACATTGCAGGATTTACTGCCCATCTGGATGCGCTCGATGCCGACACCCTTTTGGCCCTCCGGCTAGGCGATGTGCTGAAAGGCCTGATTGCTTCGGTAGTGAGCAATCTGAAAATGCAAATAGAACTCAAAGGCCAGGATATAGAGAATATCGAAGAAAAGTTACAACATATCAACGACGAATTGGCCCAGATCCGTGTTTCCTTGCCGACGGATAATAACCAAGCAGACACTCCTGAGAAATCTTGTCAGGATATTTTAGATAATGTCCGGGATGCTCTTGAGGAGAAAGCTTTGGATATAGCTGGCATGATCGTGGCCAAAGAGCCCGAAGAACATATCCAAGCGGCATTGATGAGTATTATCCGCTCTGAAATCATTACTTCTTTTCAAGAGGAAAGCAAACAATATGCACAGGCCTTGGGGGGTGCGGTAGGCGATGCCGTGAAAAAAATGACCGGCATTACGTTCGTTGACAACGACTTTCTCGAAAACTACAGCGACATCATCGCCTATACTACCCTTTACTTGAGCGAACTTATAGCCCGCCTGCCCGGTTTTTGGGGTAAGTTCCTGGCTTTGTTGCTGCCTCATCTAAGGAAGATTATCGATTGGCTATTTGGTAGAACCGAAGAGGAGAAGATACAAGAAGTAAAGGATAAAATCCTACGAAACGGTATCCCCCGGATTATAGAGGAACTACGGCCGAATGTATTGAAGCTTGTCAGCGACAACCAGCATCGCATTGCCGTACAACTACAGCAAGAAATGGTTCATGCTTTCGAGAAAGTAAAAGAGGGACTGCACGAAAAAATGGCCGATGCGCAGAGAGACAAACAGGAAGTGGAAAAGAAACTCGAAGCTTTGAACCAGGCCGTGGCCGAATTGACAAGTTTGCAAGCCTCCTTATAATAACTTAGGGTATGGGTATAACGAACGTGCGCAAGGAAGCGTGTAAAAAGCACTTCCTTCATGTAAATCCATATGAGATTCCCGAAATCGTTTTGGAGTTGATGAGCAAGATCTGCATGCAGCAACCTACTGCTGCTATCGATGTCTATTGGGATACGATTCGGCAAGCCTATGGGAAAGGAGAAGACTGTTCGCTATCGGCTTATATAAAGGCGAACCAGTCGAATCCTCGGTGCCTCCGTTTTTTTACGCAACTCAAGGGTTACTGTCGCGCCTTGGCTCTTCATCTACAAGCGAGGGAAACGACGCAAGGGCAAGAGGATAAAGAGTATCAGCCGATCGTCGTGGCAGGAAGTTTTGCTTCGGGCAAATCTTCTTTCCTGAACAGGCTGACCGGGTCGGTCAATTTGCTTCCCACCGGTGTCGAGCCGGTCTCGGTGGTGCCCACCTATCTTTTCTGTTCGAGGAATTGCGAGGAGGTGAGGGTAAAAGGGGCCAATCAGCGTCATGTGATCGTGGCGTTGGATACAGACGTGTTGCAAGTTATTCAACACGCTTCCCAGACCAACATCTATTTAGCCTCGGTACTTGACAAACTGTTTGTGGAAATACCTTCGAAATTATTGGACGGGCTGGTCTTTATCGATACGCCGGGTTATAACAATTCGGATAAAATCAATGTTTCGAACGGAAGAACAGACAGGGAAACAGCCCTGTCTACTTTCCGGGAGGCGGAGGCGATGCTTTGGTTGATCGATAGCGAGAAAGGAGCGGTCGAAACTTCCGATTGGGAAATGCTGCATGCCTTCAAAGGGAAAAAAGTGGTTATTTTCAATAAGGCCGATAAGAAAGGAATGAAAGAAGCAACCAAAATCGTAAAGGATGCTTCCGAGGAATTGTATAAATCTTTTTCCAAAAAGGAACTCATCGATGTGTTGGCTTTTTCCACGTTGGAAAATAAGGTATATTATTCCGTGAACGGTTATTCGTTAGAAAAGATATTAAAGCAGATCAAATCGGGAGCCGACGCCACGAGTCCTGTTCAGACCTTGAAGAAGCAAATAAAAGAATTGTTTGAAACCGAAATTCTTGCCTCGAAAAATACCATCTGGCGGCATCAGAAACGGTATAACGAAGCTGTGAAATTAAAAGGCGATTTTTTTCAACGCTATATGGATGACAAAGAGACAAACCTTTCTTTTCTTTCCAAATATGGGAATGACACAGGCGAGAATATAAAAGAGAAATTGGAGAAATTAAATAATTTCTATAAAAAAGACTGTGACCAAGCGTCCTCTTATTGTAAGAAACTCCTTAAAAAAATCGAGAAAGAGGAGAGGCTAATCGAGGCGTTTAATACTTATGAAACCCAATTTGCGAATGCTGTCGACCAGGCTATCTGCGCTTATTTCCGGGCCAACCGCCCCGCGAATGTGGTAGAAAAGGAAGAAAGGAAAAACCTCTCTTTATTCGAAGCAATAAAAAAAGAGGATTTCTCCCTGTTTTTACGCTGTTTCACCCAAAAAGTCGACATGAGCCAATGCAATAAAGAAGGTTATAATCCGCTCACTTATGCGGTACAAACCGGCAACAACGAGATGGTGAAATTCATGTTGGAACATGACGCGGATCCGACCCTGAAGGATAAACGCGGTTACAACGCCTTCCATACGGCAGTAGAAAATCAATATAGAGACCTTTGTCTTTTACTCCTCGACTATGACCATGACTTGGTCGATACTGCCACCGATGCAGGCGAGGATGTGCTAGCCTTGTCTGCTAAAATAAACTTCGGCGAATGGATAAGAACTAAGTGTGATGAATAAAACAAGTACGACGAATAAAAAATAACTACCATGGACAAACCTACCTTTATAAATCTGCTTTCCCAAACCGAAAGCGGATTGAAGAAAATTCAAAGCATAGCCTATGTCGAAGCCAGCCCGGTATATGTAGAATTAGTTTCCCTTTTCAACGATTTTCGGCAGGGCGGCCTGCAACTGCTGGAAAATAGCGAAGTACTTCAATTAGGGATCGTCGGGCAAGTCAATGTCGGCAAGTCGTCTTTCCTAAACTCCCTTTTTTTCAACGGCGAGAATGTGCTTCCCAAGGCATCTACTCCCATGACGGCAGGGTTGACGATACTAGAATATAGCGAGGAGAATGTGTTTGAAGTAGAATATTTTACTGCCGAAGATTGGGAGATCTTCGTGCAGCAGCATGAAGCCTACGTACGTATGGAAACCGAATGCCGGCAACATATGCCGGATGCGTCTGATTTTGATATTCGGAAAGAAATCGAGAAACGGGCAGACGAGAAAATAATAGCTGCCCATGAAATGGTTTCCACCTGCTCCGCAAGAGCATTTGGAAAGATCGGCACTGAAACCGATACGGTGCCTTTCGCCGGATTGGCAGATCTACAGGCTATATTGGAACAATACGTAGGCGCTAACGGAGAATACACCCCAGTGGTAAAGAGCCTGTACATTAGAATGCAAGATGAACGTTTGAAAGGATTGCGTATTGTAGATACTCCGGGCATCAATGATCCCGTCATCTCCCGGGAAAACCGTACCCGCCAATTCCTGCATGCCTCGCACGGCGTATTTTTATTAAGCGCCGCCTCCGAATTCTTGAGTAGCGTAGACGTCAACTTCCTCAACGGCCGTATCGGCAGCCAAGGGATCGGCTGCGTTTTGTTGTTGGCTTGTAAGTTCGACTCTGTTTTACAAGACGCGGCAGCCGAACGGGAGATGAAAGGCGAGGGGCGGGAAGACCTGGCAGGAGCCGTCGACCGCTTGATGAAAAAAATGAAACGGCGTCTGAAGGAACAAAAGGAGGCTATCGATCCGAAAATCCGTATAAAGTTGGACTATGTTTCAGGAATCGGCTACTCCATAGCCCATAAAGCCTCTTCTGAATGGGATGAAATGGAGAGAAACGTGGTAAAGCAAATGAAGCATTTCTATCCTGATTATTTTGCTACCGAGGCTGATACAAAGGTAACCTGTGAAGGCTTGTCGAATATGGCCGATATTCAGGAAAAATACCTGCAAGGGTGGTTTATGGTCAACAAAGAAGAAATCATCCAAAAAAAGATAGATGCTTATTTCGTGCAAAACAAAAAAGGCATCGTCTCAGCCTTGGACAAACGAGCAGGGGCCTTGAACTTGAAAAAGGACCAACTCAACCAAATGACTCAAGTCGAGCTTAATCGCCAACGTACGCTTCAAAGTCGTCTTTTTGAAAATTTGTCTCACAAATTCAAGAATGTATTCGGCAGCTTCCAAAACAGTTTGCAATCGGATCTGGTGACTATGCAAAATACTATCCGTCTGGAAAGTATTTATAATATCCCCACCGAAAAGACAAGCAACAGGATTGAATATAGAGGCTGGCTGTGGGGGCATAATTCCGATACATTCCCTTACGAAGTGGTAGATACCTCCCATCTTCACGCCCTTCTGACCGGACAAATTCAGGATTATGTGAAGAAACTCAATGAAGAATGGAAAAAAATGTTCGAGAAAGCGCGGCTACGGATGCGCGACGAACTATGTACAGCCATTACCGATTTTGAAGCCGCCGTAGTAAGCGCTTCTTTCAATGACACCTATTACCGGCAACTGTTAGACGACACACTCGACAAAATGCGGCTTAAAAAAGAATTGGACGTAGCCGATATACTGAAAGAAACAGAATGGGAAATCGTGGAAATATGCAACAAGCAGTATGTACCGCCATATTCCTCTCTGCGCGAATGTGAAAAGAAGGAAATTCCTGATATGCTGGCCGCCGGTTTGCGAGCTTATCTGCGTGAAGTAAGGACTTCCATCCATATTCTTCAACAAGTGTTGATCGATAAGCTCAAAAAGGAGATTGTTGCAAGTATGAAGCAGATTTCCACAGAAATAGAAGAGCTGAAAACGAATTTTACAACTCATCTGGCCGCAGAAGGAAAGGCTTATTTGGATCAGCTGGAAACCGAAATGGCAAAGAAAATGGAGGTGCTTCACCAACTGGAAGAACTGGTGAAAACGATAGGAGAAATGCGCCGCTTGTATAAGTAAGCAGGCTTTTATATAGCATAAGGCGTCAGGGGGCCAGCCAGGGGCGTCGTCTTCGATACGGCGCATCTGGCTCAAACAAGTCATCCCGGATGTTGTTCGGAGAGACTAAACCAATTGTTCACTGATAGTATCACTTAAAAATAAAAATAAACATGGAAAAAAAAATAGTAGAGTTCAACCAAGCCATTCAAGCCAAGGGCGATTACCTGCAAGAAAAAGCCCTGCGCCTGATTAACGCCATCCAACTTCCGGTTCCCCAGCCGGCATATCCGGTAGCAAAAATGCGCTCGTCAATGCCCCCGATCAGTAAAATATGCTACGGCATCGCAGGTGTTTCGCTGGTAACAGCCCTCTGTACATCGAAATGGCCTTTCTGGGTATGCACGGCCGTCACCTTATGGGGTGGTTACTATTTTCATACGAACAAAGTAAAATCCCGTCGGAAAGAAGAGTCTTATCCGGAAAACACAGGCACCTGCTCTCCCGAAAATGTAATTTCTTCTCTGAGCCAAAACGCCCTGGCCGACTCTGCCCGTTTTCCGGCCAACGAAGACGAACTTAAAGCTCGTCTTGCCGCCGCGATGATAGAAGTGTGTAAGCAAATTAAGAACGAATGGGAAGAATTTATGAAAACAACCCAGCAGGAACTGCATCAAGCTATCGCTTTGTTGCCTGGCGACGAAGACAGGAAACAAGGAATGCAAGCGAAAGTTTATTTTTACGATCCCATCGATTTTCCCCTGGCCACTATTACGCAAACTCTCCAGGCCGTACCGGCCGGAAGCTTCGCCGAAGAGGAGGTGAGCCGTGTCAAGGCGCAATTGCTCCGCGCGTTTACCGACAGCATCGCCCGTACGGTCAAAAAACAACAAACCCTTTATAATTCTGTCCTTACTGAATCTGTCGAACCTGCCGGCTGATACGGGGCCTAAAGGCCGTTACTTTACCGGATCTCGATTGGCCGACTTTCGATGCCGAACTACTCTTTCTTTCAACAATCTCCTCACTTTTCCTCTTCGCAACTTACCAAAAAGGAAAGTGAGGAGATTGTTTATTTAAGGCTTTTAAGCGGATAAGCATACCCCTTCTTAGGGGTTAGTTCGTTTCTCCCGACGGGATTGTTTGTACAATGCTTTTTCTTCTCTCCCTAATCCCCTCCAGCAAAGCCGTCCAGGCAGGAGCCGTACCGCTCCATATCCGGTACGACTGCAAGCAATTCTCAAACACGAGCACCAAATAATGGGTGGAAGTGAAAAACAACTTCGCAATCCGTTGTGGGAAATAATGCGTATAGACAATCCGCCTTTTCTTCCTTGACCAAAACGACAGCCGATATTCCTCTTGGCCGAACCCTTCTGACGATGCCAGGATAAAAACCGATTTATCACACGACAAACAAAAATCGTATACCTGCTGGATCCCCGTCGCGATGCGGCAAAGCGTTCGGTTCTCCTGCAAGTCCAGCTCCCACAACTCGCCGTTGTCCGACAGTCCTGTCAGCTGATCTTCGGCTGTAAATACCAGCGATACCATGCGCGAGGGATAATAATAGAAGCCCCGCTCTACCGGCGCTTTCCCCGCTTGGCACGTGTACCAATAAACCTCTTGCTCGCTGGCGGAAACCACATAGTTGCCTTCGGGCGAACGCAGTACGAGTACGATGGGATCGAAGTGTTCGCCTATCTTTTGAAACGGTCCTGTCTTGGGCCAAAAAAGAACCGCTCCGTTTTTACACCCGATCAGCAAATTGCCGTCCGGCAAAAAACCGATGGCGGAAGCCACCCTCGACTTTTTTTCCATCTTCTCCATCGTCATTTTGAGCAAATTCGTTTCCCGGGTATGGAAAAGTACCCCTCGAGCAGCTACGCGGCCTGCTTGGTTACTGCCTGCCGCTCCGCCTGTTTCCATTACTTCCACCTCTTCCCCCTTGGCTTTTATATAGGCGCAATAACCTTGTGTTTCGTCCAGATCGTATGCTAATTCCTCCAACCATTTGTTGTCGACGCCTACCGTTACCTCTCCCTGGCAATTGCCTTCCGGATCGTACTTCACCAGCCGGTTCTGTTGATGTACCAGCAAGGTTCCTGTCCGCGGGAGATACCGGATGGCGCGGGCCGATTCCAGCGGAATCTCCTTTTTCTTCCGCCATAGAGTATACACCTCTTGTTCTCGAAGTAGATAAAGCGCGTCGGTCAGGGCAACTCGGCCTGCGTTCTGTGCAGCGGGGAATGTTTCAAACATTTCTTTTTCCCTTTTCGGAAACTCAAAAAAAACTTCTCCGTCAGCCATTAGCCGGCCTTCTTTTTCTTCCCATACGGCCACGGGCGGAAGGGTATCTCTTCGTTGGTAATCGAACAACAGCTTTCCATCCGATTCCCAACCTACCATCCGCCGGGGACCCGCCAAGAACCGATATTTTCCTTTCAGTTGCAAATGATTCCAGTTTGGGGTAGTTTTCAATTGCCAGGGTGTCCGATCGGGGATAGGCGCTACTATCCGGCGTCCTGTTTGCCAGTCGATCCAGGTGACGGAAGCATTGGTAAGCACCGCTAGCGTTTGTTTTTGCGTATCGGTAGCGAAAAGAAGAGCCGGCGGAGTATAAAAATCGTCGAATACTTTTTTCTGAGAAGCATAATAGGTGTTTTCGAGCGGATAAGTAGCTATCGTGGTCAGCCCCTCGGCGGTAAGCCGGCAGATGGCTGCCGTTTGTCGTGTCAGGCAGGCTAGCAGCCCGGGGGAAAGCAGCCTAAGGCCTTCGATGGCATAGGCCGAGCAGGCAAATGCTGCCGGTTCTGCTTCAGGGGCAAGACGGGTGGAGAAGAGAATGCCCTTTGCATTCCCGTAGTAAAGTCGTTGATTACTTGGGTCGAAAACGATGCTTGTTGTAGGTATGACGGCCGGAACAGACGTCATACCCAAATAATCGTCAAAGGCATAACGGCTGGCTAGGGAGAGGATATAACTCCATTCTGTTTCTTGTATGTCGGCATATTGGGCGGGGATATGGTAGGCCGACACTAAAGCTTGGGTTTCCCGATAAGCTTTTTTGCTCAGGAGATGGCCGGCCCGGTCTAACAAGGATTGATAGCTTTTTTCCAGAGCTAATTTACGACAATAGTCGTAATAGGTTTCAAAATTTTTTCCGTACATGTAGGCGATGATCCGGGCAATGCAGGCGTTCCATTCATCGTTTCGGGCGTCGGAGGCCAATTTATGGCTTCTTTCGGCTATCGAAGAAGGATAGAAGGAGGCTACATCTCGCTGCTGAAGGGCGTCGTCGGCTATCACCGCAAGGATGTATGCTTCCCGGTTCAGCTTACGAACGAAGTAATCGCATTCCAGGTCGACATAGTTTTTTTCGTGTGCTGCTGCCCGCACATGGGGCGAGCAGACCACGATCAGCCATTCCGATTCAGCCAGAGCCTCGTATAATTTCCGATCGATTTCGGCGTTTGCATCCATACATACCCGGTCGCGGAAGATTTGGACGGAGGCTGTCGGGTCCAGTTCTGAGGCATGTTGCAGCAGAGCTTGATGTAGTTTTTTGGTAAAATCGGAGTCTTTTTGGTTGTAGCTGATAAATGCTTTGTATCTCATGCTTTCAGATGGAATTTATTTCGTATACGGGTATTCGTTCTACCAGGCAGTCGTCGGGGCCGGTACGCTTCCCCATACGCATAGCCCACCATTGGGTGAGCAAGATCGACTTGTTTTCTTGGATCCGGTAAGGGTGATGGCAGCCGGGGCATTCCCATCGACCCTGGTGTACGATCTTTTCCATTTTTTCAGGGGTAATGATATGAACGCCTTTTACCTTCGAGGGGTTCTCGTCGTAGTTTACCCGGAGGTAAGAGGTTAGGAAGTCGGGGTGTCGCATATCGTCGATGGTACGGCCTTTACCAAAACAATGAGGACAAACGATGAGGCGGTTTTCTACGAACGACAAGTCGTAGGTATGCGAAGAGAGGCTATCCTTGAGTTCGGCCAGGGTGTTTTTTTCCAAAAGCTCTTTTTCCGAAAAGCCGCTCAATACGGTTTCCATATAAGCGTTTAGGTGGGGAAGAAGCTGGGCGAGTTCTTCGTCGGAAAGCGAGCGAAGCATACGCATGGGAGCTAATGTTTCCACCCCGCCCGACAAAAAATCGGAATTGCTGAAATAGCGTACTAACTCCTTATTGTTTTCGGCAGGCAGATCCGGAATAAAACTAGATGGCAGCCTGCGGGCTTTGCCTTGGAGCGGATCGAAAAGATAGAGGGCAGGGAGCTGCGTGGGGTTGTGTTTTTTTATATACATCAGCGAGATAATTTCGCCTTGCGTCCACCACGAATCGTAATACCCCGCTTCTCCTTCGCCGGCTGGTGTGTGGAAAATCCATACTTCGTCGGTACGGCGAAGGGCGCGATCGACATACGAGAGAAACCCCCACCGGCGGTATTCTGGCATCAGTTCGCTCGACAAGACGCCGGAAGGGTAATAGGTAACCTGCCAGGGTGTTCCATCTTCTTTTTCGTGGTAGCGCCGGATGTAATCTGCCAGTTTTTCTACGTTCCACCCGTGCGAGGAATGGCGATAATAATGGCTGCGGTAGCTGATAAAGGCGGTGCGGGCCTGTTGGCGGGTTCGGTGAATATAGTCGGAATTTTCCTCGGTAATCCGATTGGCTTGAGTCATGAGGGAATGTAGGTTTTCCTCATTTATTTGTCCGAAGGGGGGCAGATCCAAGGTGCGCGAGGCGGGTTTGGGGAAACGGCCGTCCGCTTTCATGCTGCAAATGGTTTCTTTCAGCCATTCCAAAATGAAGTCGTCGGTGAACCGGCCGGTATAGTCGTGGCCGCCGGTTCCGAAGGCGGGTACGTTGGTGCGGAAGGGCAAGTAGTTGATGGGTAATGCGGTGCGGCTGACGACGGCGATGTTGTCATTGCTGATTACGTTGGCCAGGGCGGCTTCATAGTTGCTGCACCAATGGCCGTCGACGTCGGTTTCCTGCGAGCCGTCGAAGATGACCAGATCGTCGCTCAGGGTGGCGCTCAACATATCGTACTGGGTACCCCGTTCGATAATGCGGAAAGAAGAGGGGGTAAAGTGGGGAATGCCGACCAAGGTGGTTATGTGTTGGTTCAGGCGGCGGGCAAATGCTTGTCCTTCCCGGCTGCGGGAGGAGAATAGGGTAATGGAGATTTTTTTCATAAGTGTTGCTATGTTAGGAGTATGAGAAAAATTCGTTTTATTCGATATGCTCCGTTTCTTCGATATGGTAAAGAGGGATCGGCTCTATATATCCGTCGAAGTCGATAGAGGGATTGTGGAAGCAATGACGCCAGATGTAAAAGTATTCTCCGGTTTCTTTCAGACCAAACGTGCGCCGGCAGTGGGGACAGCTTATTTTTCCGGTGTGCAAAGCCATCCGGAAATCGGATTCGCTGAGCGAAAAATAACCGTAACGGGCGATCTTTGCCCTTTCCTGGGGATCATCGCTTCCGATATGGAGAAAGCGACGGATGAAAGCCGGATCGAAAAAGGAAGCCAGCGAGTGACCGGTGGATACGCAATGGGAACAGGAAATGATGGGGGTGGTCATAAACGAGGCGTCGTAGGAGTGGGAGCGGAAACTTTTTTCCGCATTGTATCCGAGTTGCGTGCTGAGTATTTTATAGAATAACTTGCGCAGCAGATAAGGGGTTGCCTTCGACTTTTGTTTTAACTGTTGCATGCCCACCAGGCCGCTGTAGTCCCCGTAAAGGATTTCCGAATTGGCTGTGATTATATTCCAATCGTCTTTGTTTTCTCCTTGTATGGTAGGAAGTTGCTCAGGAGAAATTTCCCGGTGGCTACTTGTACTGGGATCGAAAAGATATATTTTCGGGCAATAGGCCGATAAGCCTTGGTTTAACATGATGAGCGAAATAATTTCCGCTTGAGTAAACCAGGAATCCCAATAGGAAGGCCCGGCTTGAGGATCGGGCGTGTCGAAAATCCATACTTCAGGTACATTTTTGAAAATGTTATCCACATACGTGGTCAAACTCCAGCGTCGGTATTCCGTCATGCAATCTCTTGCCAGAGAGCCGCCCGGATAATATAGTACGCGCCAAGTTTCTCCCGGATTTTGTTGTTTATGGTAATCCAGAATATACGTTTCCAGCTCTTTTACCGTAAAACCATGGCAAGCATTTGCCTGGTAATAACTTCGGTAACTAATGAAAGCGGTATGAGCATACGGGTTGAGCCGGTATTTTTGGGTTTTTTCAGAAATATCTACAGCTTCATGAATTAGCCAACGAACGGCGGCTAGGTTGTCCGATCCGTCGAAAAGTTTTTCCAACGGCGGAACCGACCTTTTATAAGCGTCGGGCTGTGGCAAGCGCCCGGCTTTGATCCATTGATAGAGCGTAGTTTCCATCCACCGGCAAATTTCTTGATTGGTATAAGACTTTTTGGCGGTAAAGAATCCCGGTTCGGTTTCTACCTGCGATTCTTCGCCTACCGGGGGTACATTCGTTTCCGCCGGTATATAATTGATGGGCAAAACAGTACGGCTGACTACGATGACATTATCCAACAAATAGGGGGCATGGCCCACCGGAGAATAATTGTCTCCTAACTTAAAATCTGTTTCTGCCTCGAGGGAGCCGTCGAAAATGACCAAATCGTTTTCCAATTGAGCTTTAAAAAATTCGCCTTCCGAAGCGCATCGTTTGATGAAGGTGAATACGGGTGTCAAGGCAAGGGGCAATGCGTCGGGAGAAACGACATCGTGCTGTGGGGCGCTTGTATGGATGCTGTTTGCCATGTCTGCCTGTATGCCGGGTTCCGGACGGCCTATAAGTTGAGATAAGGAAGCCTGCCGGCTCTCTTGTTTTGCTTTTTGCAAGGCACAGGCAAGGAAAAGAGCTAGTTTTTCTTGGAGCAGGGTTTCCAAAGCAATGCCGGCTTTCGAGGGAGAGGTGAATAAAGAAACGTTGATTTTCATACAGAGGTAGAAGGATTTGAGACTTTCATTTCACAAGATGTTGAATAACTGGCATTCAAGCAAGGATGCGTAAGCGTAATTGGTGGCAAGGTCTTTTTCCTGGCAACCGGATCTGTTATAAATGTTTCGAGCGGCTCCTCCGGTACTGGCGATAGGCAAGATGAGAGCCTGGGGTTGTAGTTGGCGGAACAATTCGTATTCTGTTTCCACTCCTTCCATTCCTCCGATGAAAATGCCCGCGCTGAACTGAAAGGAAGTAAGCATTTGCCGACGCATATGTGCCAGGCTTTCTTCGCAATTGTTGCAGGCCGGGGTATAAACGACGTTTTGGAAGCGATCGTTTTCCTGGGGAAAATCTGCATGGAAATAAGCGGATTGAAACAATACTACATGCTCGGGGATGTCTACGTCTATTTTTTGTAGTACATAATAAATAAGCGGAGTGATAGAAGGATGTCCGCCCCATACCAGCCGGCAGCGAGGAAGTACGAGGCTCGAAAGGGCGATCACGGCATCGAGGATAGCGATCGGGTCTGCCGATTGGAAATACAGAGGATCTCGCTGAGGGAGCGGAATGCTGGCCGAAAGGAAAATGTTCTTTAGTTGTTTTTGAGCCATATGCTGAATTCTTTTTTAGGGATCGTTTTTATTTTCAGGTAATTATTGAGCCAGGCTAAATGGTTTAGCCACTGGTTGCGGACGCGTACATCGTCGTAAATAAGGTAAATACCTTCCACTTCGTATTTTTTTATCTGACGAAGAAGTTCTTCCGAACGGTTGCAATCGATAGATTGCGGGATGCCGACGGTAGGTATGAAGATTCTTCTTTTATGCTCTCCTCTCTCTTCTGTAATAAACCGTTCTGGTTGCAAATCGATCTTTTTCCCTTCTCGGCGAGCGATTTGCAGAAACTCTGAAATGAGGTTATCCTGCCGGGAAGCCAAATTGCGGGCCCGTATCGATTCGATTTCGTTTACGATGTGGTAGAGGATGGCAGCGGTTAGCCGGGCGGGTGGTGCAGCCTTAGCCTCGGGGTTCGATGTATTTGTCGTCGGTTCGTGAAGATTCCCGGCTTTCGTCGCTTCGAAATCGGTAGTCTGCAATTGGATGGGTAGGCAGATTTCCGACGTTTTTTCCAATTGGTGGTTTGGCCAGACTAACTGTACGATTGCGATTTGTTTGGCATTGGCTTCCGCTAGCTCGTGGCTGCACCACGTACTGTCGAGGAATCCTTTGGTATTGAGCATGAGCACCACGTCGCTATCGGTCATCCGATGCCAGAGCGCTTCCTCGAAATCTTCTCCCGGACGAATACAATGTGTATCCAAAAACACGTCGAAATTGTTTTTTTCCAATGTTTCGTAAAGTTGAATTGCTACCGACGAGGATTCTTCTCGGCGATAACTGATGAAGATTTTGCGAGTCATCCGCAGCAGATGAAACGATTCAAGGGCCATGCTGACTATTTTTTCTTCTGCGTTCGGGTAATATAATAAGGCGTTAAGCTTATATAACTCGGGGGGGATTTCAGTTTTAAATTCTTTTTCCCGGAAAAAAACGGGAAGTATGCCTACGCCTTCCTTGAGTAGTTTCTGACAGATAAGGGTATCCTGCGTCTGTCTGTTCCTATCGCCGAAATAGATGGCGAAAGCCGGTTGATTAGCTGCATATTCGTTGTCGAAGTCAGTGTTTCGAAGGATGCGGAAAGCAGTTCGAGGGATTTTAAGCTCTTCTATTTTTCGTAGGAAGAGCGATTCTACTCGATCGGATAACATATCAGTGGAACCGATAAGGATAAATTGATAATAGTATTTCATATAAAAACAAATCTGGATTTAAGACGAACCGTATGGGGCGGAGGGTCTCTTTATTATTGATGCCTCTAAGGTAATAAAAAATAGGATTGGAAGTTTTTTTCAAACAATAAATATTAGCCACGGCATACTTTTCGGCGATTTTCTTGGGTAACAGGGTTGCGTAACGACCCTTGGAATGCAGAAGAAAGAGAGAGGAGGCTTGTAAGGGCGGTGGGGGAGAGGTAGGGGTGTTCTTGGGGATAGAGAAGGGAAGAGATATAGTTTGCTAAGGGATTGCCTGGCAACAGATCTTCCTACGAGGGGTTGTTTGGCGGATCGTTTTGCGATGGGCCGTTGTGCGGAAGACCGTTGCCAGGCAAGTGGGTTGAAGGAAATTGTTAAGCGATAAGTTGGTTTTTAAAACATGGGAGAATATTCTTTAAGGTTTTTCTCCTGCCAGATAGGTAAACCGGATCGGATCGTCATACTGCTCTTGGAGTTTATCCAATTCGGCGTGCATCTGCCGCGTTACTTCCTCGTAGCCCGGCTGGCCGTATACGTTATGCAGTTCCGAAGGATCGGCCTCGAGGTCGTACAATTCCCATACGTCGATGTCGTTGTAGAAATGAATCAGCTTGTAGCGGTCGGTGCGTACCCCGTAATGGCGTTTCACCATATGTTCGGCCGGATACTCGTAATAATGGTAATAAAGCGAGGTGCGCCAGTCGGCGGGGTGTTCTCCTTTGAGAAGCGGCAGGAGGGAAACGCCTTGTATGTCGTCGGGAACCGGCGCGCCGGCCAGTTGCAGGAAGGTGGGGGCGTAGTCGATGTTTTGCACAAATTCGTCGACGGTGCCTTTCGCGCCGCCCGGCAGACGCATTAGCAGCGGGGTGTGGAAGGATTCTTCGTACATGAAGCGTTTGTCGAACCATCCGTGTTCGCCCATGTAAAAGCCCTGGTCGGAGGTGTATACCACCAAGGTGTTGTCAGCGAGGCCTGCCTCATCGAGGTAGTCAAGCACGCGTCCTACGTTGTCGTCGAGCGATTTGAGCGTTTTGAGGTAGTCGCGCATGTATCGCTGGAATTTCCATTCGGCTAGCTCTTTTCCTTTCAGGTCGCGGCGGTAGAAGTCTTCGATAAGCGGATCGTAAAACGCGTCCCAGGCTGCTTTCTGGGCCGGGTCCATCCGGCCGCAGAAGCTTTCGTAGTGCGCTTTCAGCCGGCTGTCTTTGTCGGGGCGGTTCATTTTCAGGTCGTAAATCAGATCCATATCTTTGATGATGCTCATCTCCTGGGCTGCCGCCGCGGGGCGTCCTTCGTAGGTATCGTAGTAGGTGTCGGGCAGGGGGAAGGTCTGGTCTTCATACAGGGCCAGGTTGCAGGTGTCGGCCATCCAGTTGCGGTGTTGCGCTTTGTGGTGGATCAACAGGCAGAAGGGTTTTGCCTTGTCGCGCTCGTTTTCCATCCAGTCGATGCTCAGGTCGGTGATGATGTTGGTCAGGTAGCCGTGGCGTTGGATGGTGTCGTTTTGCTCGGTGATAAAGGCCGGGTTGTAGTAATCGCCTTGGCCGGGCACGATTTCCCAGTGGTCGAAGCCTGTGGGCAGGCTTTCGAGATGCCATTTGCCGACGACGGCGGTTTGGTAGCCTGCTTTTTGCAGCAGCTTGGGCATGGTTTGCTGCGTGGCGTCGAATACGCAGTGGGTGTTGTCGTAGAATCCGTTTTTGTGGGTATGTTTGCCTGTCAGCATGCAGGCGCGGCTGGGCCCGCTCAGGGAATTGGCTACGAAGCTGTTGGTGAACCTGATGCCGCTCTCGGCAATGCGGTCGAGGTTGGGGGTGCGGGCGTAGCGGGTGTCGTAGCAGCTCATCATCTGGGCGGTGTGGTCGTCGGTCATGATGTAGACGATGTTCATCGGCCGGATGGCCTTTTCTTGTTGTTTGGCCTGGCAGGAGCAGAAGAGGGCGAGGCCTGTGAGGCCTGTGAGCAGGGTGATGCCGGCGGCCGGGGCGGGGAGGTGTACATACTGTGTTTTCATTCTGACGATTGTTTGGTTTATTTATTGTCGGGGTTGTTTCCGACTTATTGTATTTTTTTTCATGTCCTGGAAAACGGATGCCGATGGAATCCGAATTTCATGCCGGTGAAATTTGAATTGCATGCCGATGAAATCCGAAATACATCGGCATGCAATTTTCGGTTGTTGCCGGTTCTGTGGCAATAGCTTGATTGTCAAATAGATGCAAAACTGTTGCCAACTTTGTCCGCCGGCGGGGACTTATTGTATTTTTTTACTTGTTTGCAGCTTGCTTTCGAAGCGTTTCATCCCGGGTTGTTTCGGGTTTTTCCGAAGCTCTCTTCCGAAGTTTTTTCCTGTCTCTGTTTCGGAGTTTTTCCGGGGGATCTCTTCGGAAGTTTCTTCCCGTCTTCGTTTCGGAGTTTTTCCGGGGGGGCTCTTTGGAAGTTTCTTCCCGTTTTTGTTTCGGAGTTTTCCGGAGATCTCTTTGGGAAGTTTCTTCCCGTCTTTGTGTGGGGGCTTTCCGAAGCTCTCTTCCGAAACTTTCCCCCTCCCCGTCTTGAAATACCTTTCCTAGGCCTATTTTAGTTTAGCAAGGAATCCCCTTCCTACTTTCCCCAGAGCGAAAACAAATACGTCATCTTCACGGAAATCACCTGGCTGGCCGACTTGGGGAACGGATCTTTTTTCTGGTTCCCGTAAATATCGCCCAACGCATAATAATACCGGCCCTCTACCAGAAACGAACCCGCCCCGGTACGAATCTCAAGCCCCGGGCCGCCGCAAAGCCCCCAGTCGAACTTTTTCTCCACCGGCATATCATGCTGCATATTATTCTTGTTAGGCTCCGCCCCGTTCAAATTGCTTTTCGTGCTCTCGCTCACCAAATACCCGATTTTCGGCCCCAGGTTCAAAAACACATGCACCCTTCGGCTACCGAAATAAATATGCGTCAGGAAAGGCAACTCTATATAATTCAGCGTCCGTTCGTATTCATACTCAGGCTGTTCCTCAAACTCTTCCTTCCAACCCTGCTGCGTGAAATTCAATTCCGCCTGAAGCCCCAGATGCTTCTCGGTAATCCACCGCAGCGTGCCTCCGGCATTGAACCCCATCCGCATCCCCTGCTGCACCTTAGGCACAAAGCTGAGCGAAGAAAAGTTCATTCCGAACGAACCGCCCACGGCCAGCTCCTGCCGGAACTTCTCCGCCCCTTGGGCCCCGGCCGTCGTCAGCGTCGCGCCCGCCGCCAGCAAGACCCAAACTGTCAGCAACAGGGACTTCTCCCGTACTGCCTTCAGCCGCACTGTCTTCAAGAAAACCGTTCTCAGGAAAACAAATCTCTTTTTCATCCTCTTCTATACATTCTTTCATTCGCTTACTATCAGAAACCAACGCCTCTTTAGGGGAGGCCTCTCGGGCGACGGCCTAAGTTCATCCCTCCGGCCTAAGTCATCCGCCACCAGGCCGGAAACAACCTCCTCCCGCCCTGTGGCGGCCGACTTTTTTACTGCACCTGGTGACGCGTCACCGTAAAATCGTTTTTATAATGTACGATAAACAACTGCGTATTGATAAACCCGCCCCAATTGTTCACCCGGTGAAAATCGAACCCGGTCTGAATGCTCTTATAAGCCATCTTATCCAGACTATCCTCGAAATTCATCCCGTACCGGCAAAGCGCCTCGAGGAAAAACATCCCCGTATCGAACCCCAGAATACCATATTTGGGATAGGTATTGATCAAACTCTTGCTATACCAATTCTTATACAAGGTATAAAAACGATTCACCTCGGGCGAAAGATTATCGGCATAAAAATTACTATAAATATAGGTATCGAGCGCATAAAAATCCTCCAAACAATCGCGCGTATACGTCTGCCATTCCGGATACCCGAACAAGGTAAGCGCATACTCCGGCTTCGTTTCGGCCAGCATCCTGAGCGGCGACTTGATCTGGTTGAGCACATCCGGCGAGGCCGAAGTAGGCATCACCATATTCCGCTTGTCGGTCGCCAACACGCCCTCGATGTCGGCGGCAAACGTCTCCGGATGGTAGCTGAGGCGGCGCAGCGGAATACCCCTTTCCTCCAACTCGGCGGCAAACGCCTTCACAAACTCCTTCTTTTCCTCCTTGTCGGGCGTCTCCAGCACCACGATATTATAATCGGCAAACAAGTCGGCTCCCGCCTGGGCCGCTTTCGAGTACAGATACGAATGCGGCGTATTCACCTGAAACACCGAAGCGTTGGTAAGCACATCGTCGTTTTTCGAAGTAAACGGAATCACATACTTGATGCCATGCTGCTGGGCGAAGGCCGCCACCGGCGCGATCTGCTCGGTCTGCACCGCCCCGATAATCAGGTTCGTCTCGCGAAGCGCATCCTCTTTCAGAATCTCCTTCACCTTCTTCGTCCCGCTGCCCGTATCATATACCGAAAGGTCGATCGAGCACCCCTGGCCCCGCAAGCTATCCACCGCCAGCAGCAACCCTTCGTAATACTCGATAAACCGCTGCGTGGCCGCCGAAGGCACCGCCTCCTCCGTCATAAACGGCAGCAAGAGAGCCACCTTCACCGTAGAGAGCCGGCGGTCGTCGCGCCGGGCCGAAAGCAAGGCATTCACTACGCTTTCTTCCGGCGCAGCCGCTTCGCGCGTCACCGTCTCCTCGGCCTTTACCGGTATCTTGATCTTCATGCCCGCTTTCAGCCCCCGTTTCAGAGCCGGGTTGAGGCGCACCAGTTCCGCGCTGGAAATCTTGAATTTCCGGCACAAGCTGTACATCGTCTCCCGTTTGCCGATGGTATACTCCATCTCCTTCTGCACCGTAACGGTTTCCGTCACCGGCAGCATCTCCTGCCGCGTAGCCGGAATCCGGATCGTCTTGCCGATGGTAAACGTCTTCGTCGACAGCCCCGGATTGGCCTTTACGATGTCGGTAGCCGGCACCGCATAGCGCACGGAGAGCGAATAAAGCGTCTCTTTCGGCTGGATGGTATGGTAGGTATACTCACCCGCCGCCGAAGGACCGCCCGAAAGACCGCCCGTGGCAGCGTCGGAAGCGTTCGGAGCAGCGGGGGCCGTCACCGTATCGGGTTGAGGAATAATCAGTTTCGCCCCGGAGCGGATTCCCTCGCGGCTGCCCGGGTTAAGCCGGTAAATATCCTCCACGCCCACGCCGTACATGGTGGCGATGGCATACACGGTCTGTCCTTTTTCGATGGTATGGTAAAACACCTGGCCGTCGCTGTGGCCGGTACTGCTTTGGCCGGTACTCGCGATGCGGCCGTTCTCCCCCTGGGAGTAAGCCGCCGGGGTGGCGAGGCAGAGAAGAAATGTCAATACATAGACGCTAATCCTATTCATTTGCCGATTTCGATTGTTTGCTTATTATGCCGAAAGAAGATAGCGCCGACCGAGCGCAGAAGCAAAACTTGCTTGTATTTTGCCGGGGTGCCGCCTATCTTCGCTTTTTTGAAGCCAAAGATAGTGCCAACCGAGCGCAGAAGCAAAACTTGTTTGGATTCTGCCGAGGTGCCGCCTATCTTCGCTTTTTTCGAGCAAAGATAGTGCCAACCGAGCGCAGAAGCAAAACTTGTTTGTATTCTGCCGAGGTGCCGCCTATCTTCGCTTTTTTGAAGCAAAGATAGCATATGTCGGTATAATATACTAATTTTGGAAGCTAATTAGCAAGGAATATATGCAAAGGAAACTGTTTGTAAAATTAGCCCTGAGTCTCTGCCTGGGGTTATATACGTGGGCCGGCCATGCCCAATACACCGTCAGCGGAGGCCTCGGCACCCCGTTCGTGGCGGCCGACGATACGAAAAACGATTTGCAGGTATATATGGTGTACGGCACTGAGAATGTGGAGATACGCTCTCTCGCCGCTCCCGCCGGCGCCCAGTGGTACCGCTACCGCCGGCGCGCGCTGGAAGCCGAACCCGTCCCTTCCCGCCAGGAGGGAGGCGCGTCGGTGATCACCGACGTGGAAGACGGCTGCGGCTATTTCGTGGAAGAGCCGGGCCGGATGAAAAAATACGTCTGGATTATCGATTACCGCCGCCATGCCTTCAACGTAGAGTCCTTAGGTGTGACGGAGGGAGCCGATCCCTGTGCCCGCATACAGTTGGAGGGCCGGGGCAACGTTTCCCTTCTTACCTATTATACGCCTAACGGAAACGCCGTCACCCTCCCTCGCCAAGGCGAAGTATCGTACCGCACCCTGGGCTGGTCAGACGAAAGCTTTTCCTTTTTCCAGACAGACACCACCGCCCAGGTAGAATTGCAACCCTTCGCAGGCGACGCCGGGCGGTTCCGCCTTTCCGTAGAAGCGCCCCTTGCCGATACCCCCTTTACCTTGAAAGGAGATGCCTTCGGGCGTCGCTTCGACGCAGAGAAAACGATTCATAGCGACGAATACCGCGCCGTGGCCGTGACGGTGCATGCCGATACCACGCTGGTGGCCGACGTCGCGCCCAATATGGATGCTTCGGCCGAAGGCTATAGCGCGCCGGTGTCCATCACCTTTACCGCCCGGGCCAACGACCCGGTAGCCTCGCTCTACGTATGGTCGATCTTCCGCGACGAAGAGGGGGGAGAAGAAAACCCTTTTGTGCGGTTTACGGGCGAAGAAGTGGAATACACCTTCAACGAAGCCGGCAAATATATTGCCCGCGTGGAGGTAAGCGGCCCTTCCGGCGGATGTACGGCCACGGAAGAATTTTCGATCGACGTGTCGGATTCGTTTCTCGACGTGCCCAACGCGTTTTCGCCCGGGATGACGCCCGGGGTAAACGACGAGTTCCGGGTGGCCTACAAGTCGCTGGTCAGGTTCAACGCATGGATTTTCAACCGCTGGGGTCAGGAGCTTTTCCACTGGACTGATCCGGCCCGGGGCTGGGACGGCAAGAAGGGAGGCAAATTCGTGCCGCCCGGCGTATATTTTTATATCATCGAGGCCGAGGGTTCCGACGGCAAGAAGTACAAGAAGAAAGGCGACATCAATATCCTGCGTTCGAAAACGATTCAGACCGTACCCTTCGAAGGCGAGTAGGAGGGGGCTTTCGGAAACGCCTGTGTGGTATTTTCCCCTTCGGAAATGCCTGTGTGTTATTTCCCCCTTCGAAACATTTTTTGGATATTCCCCCTTTAGGAAAAATCTCCCCGAACCGGGAATTACACACAGACCCGGTTCGTCGGAAATTCCGACCGACTGCCGGCCCAAGGCACGATAAGGCCGTTCGCTATAAGGCGTCGCACGTTTCGCCCGGCAAGCCGAACCCTCGGCAGAAACGGAATTTTAAAAATATCACCTTATTCCAGGCAAGCTATTGCAGACTGATTTTTACAGGATTAATACAGATAATTTAGTGGATTTCGACAAAAAATAATTCCCCCGTTATAAGCATACGTGAAGGAATTGGCGTACCTTTGTGTCCCTAAAAGAGTTGTTTGGCGGTATCACACCGCCCCCGCTGCCAACGGCAAGAGGACAAAATCGTTGCCCCATGTTTTTAAGCAACCTTTCCAACGATTTTATTACTCAACCGGTTATATCACCGGTCATAAGCCGCCATGCAAACAACCGAACAAAAAAACAACTAAAACGCGAATGACCGATAAAATATGAAAATATCGAAAAATAACATGCTAAGTTTCCTGGCCGGAAGCCTCGTCTGCCTCACGGCCTGCCTTTCCCTCGGATCGGACGACGCAGCCAAAGTAAAGACCGCCCGTCCCGTAGTAACAGCCACCACCCTCACCCCCGAGGTACCCGCCTCGGCCGAGTTCGCCGGGCAAAAGATCGACCTTACCCGCTACAATATGCACGAAGGCTTCGACCGCGAGCTCTCCACCTTCACCTACCTTCACGCCACCACGATGCTCTACATCAAACGGGCCAACCGCTATTTCCCCATCATCGAGCCTATCCTGAAAAAGAACGGCATCCCCGACGATTTCAAATACCTGGCCGTAATCGAGAGCAACCTCGACCCCCGCATCGTATCGCGCGCCAAAGCCGTAGGCATGTGGCAACTGCTGGAAGGCACCGCCAAGCAATACGGACTTACCGTCAGCCCCACCGTCGACGAACGCTGCGACGTGGAGAAAGCCACCGCCGCCGCCTGCCGGTACCTGAAAGCCGCCTACCAGAAATACGGCGACTGGGCCGTGGTAGCCGCTTCCTACAACGCCGGCATGGGCCGCATCTCGGGCGAGCTGGCCAGGCAGGAAGCCGATACCTCTTTCGATCTCTGGCTGGTGGAGGAAACCACCCGCTACGTCTACCGCATCATGGCAATCAAGCAAATCTTCGAGCAACCCTATAAGTACGGATTCCTGCTGAAAGCCCGCGACTTATACAAGCCCGTCGCCACCGCCGACGTGGCCGTCACGGCCGACATCCCCGACCTTTCGGCCTTTGCCCGCGAGTACGGCATCACCTATGCCGACCTCAAGCGGTTCAACCCCTGGCTGCGCGACCGCAAGCTGCTGACGGCCGGCAAGACCTATACCCTGAAAATCCCCAGCGAAAAGGAAATGTATTACAAGACGCCCAACAGCTATGTACATAATCCCGCCTGGGTAGTTTCCGAGTGAAAAAGCATCCGATAAAAAGAGTCTCCCGGCAGTCTGGCCAGACTGCCGGGAGGCCGCTAAGAAATACGTTTTTTTTTAATACATCGCTATGAGCAAAAAACAAGCATGGGAGGGCGGTAAAATCTCCGTATGGGGCGCCCGCGTGCATAATTTGAAAAATATAGAAGTAGAAATTCCCCGCCGCCGTCTGTCGGTAATCACCGGCATGAGCGGCAGCGGCAAATCCTCCCTTGCCTTCGACACCCTTTTCGCCGAAGGCCAGCGCCGCTACGTGGAAACCTTCTCGGCCTACGCCCGCAACTTCCTGGGAAACATGGAGCGGCCCGACGTGGATAAAATCACCGGCCTGAGCCCCGTGATTTCCATCGAGCAGAAGACGACCAACAAAAACCCCCGCTCCACCGTGGGCACTACCACCGAGGTATACGACTTCTTCCGCCTCCTTTACGCCCGCGCCGGCGAAGCCTATTCCTACCTGAGCGGCGAAAAGATGGTGAAATATACCGAAGAACAGGTGCTCCGGCTTATCCTCGACGAATACCGGGGCAAGAAAACCTACCTGCTTGCCCCCCTGGTGCGGGCTCGCAAGGGACATTACAAGGAGTTGTTCGAACAGATCCGCAAAAAAGGCTATATCAACGTGCGGGTAGACGGCGAAATGAAAGAAATCTTCCACGGCATGAAGCTCGACCGCTACAAAATGCACAACATCGAAGTGGTGATCGACAAGCTGGTGGTATCCGAAGCCGACGAACGCCGGCTGAAAGAAAGCCTGAAAATAGCCATGAAGCAGGGCGACGGCCTGGTGCTCCTTTACGACGACGAAACCGGCCAGGCGCGCCATTATAGCCGCCGGCTGATGGACCCCTCGACCGGCCTGTCCTACAGCGAGCCGGCTCCGCACAACTTCTCGTTCAACTCTCCCCAGGGAGCCTGCCCAAAATGCAAGGGCCTGGGCCAGGTGAACCTGCTGGATATGCACCGCATCGTGCCCGACAACTCGCTGAGCATCGCCGCGGGCGGCATCGTGGCCTTGGGAAAGTACAAGAATGCCCTGATTTTCTGGCAGATCGAAGCCATATGCGAGAAATACGGGGTAACGCTCAAAACTCCCATCCGCGATATTCCGGAAGAGGCGATGGACGAGATCATGAACGGTACCGACGAACGTCTTCAGATAAAAAATGCTTCGCTGGGCAGCTCGAATTATTTCCTCACCTATGAAGGTGTAGCCAAATATATCCTGATGCAGCAGGAGAGTGAAGCCTCGGCTTCGGCCCAGAAGTGGGCCGGGCAGTTTATCCGCATGGCCGCCTGTCCCGAATGCGGGGGCCAGCGACTGAACCGGGAAGCCCTTCATTATCGCATTGCCGGCAAAAATATCGCCGAGCTGGCGGGCATGGATATTTCCGAATTGTACGAATGGTTGCAAGGGGTAGAGGAAAAACTCGACGCCAAGCAGCGGCAGATCGCGGTGGAGATTCTGAAAGAAATCCGCTCGCGGCTGAAGTTCCTGCTCGATGTGGGCCTCGATTATCTTTCGCTCGGCCGCGCCTCGGCCACGCTCTCGGGCGGCGAAAGCCAGCGTATCCGCCTGGCCACCCAGATCGGCAGCCAGCTGGTGAACGTGCTTTACATCCTCGACGAGCCCAGTATCGGGCTGCACCAGCGCGACAACGTGCGCCTGATCCGTTCCCTCAAGCAACTGCGCGATACGGGCAATTCGGTAATCGTGGTGGAGCACGACAAGGATATGATGCTGGCCGCCGATTACGTAGTCGATATGGGTCCCAAAGCGGGCCGTTTGGGCGGCGAAGTGGTGTTTGCCGGTACGCCTAAAGAGATGCTGAAAGCCGATACCCTTACCTCGGCCTACCTGAACGGACGGATGGAAATAGCCGTGCCCGCCGAACGGCGCCCGGGTAACGGCAAGCAGATCGTCATCCGCGGGGCGCGGGGCAACAACCTGCAAAATGTCGACGTCAGTTTCCCGCTGGGCACGTTTATCTGCGTCACCGGCGTATCGGGCAGCGGCAAATCCTCCCTTATCAACCGTACCTTGCAGCCTATCCTGAGCCAGCATTTTTACCGTTCGCTCGAAGATCCCTTGCCTTACGACGCCATCGAGGGCATCGAGCATGTGGATAAGATCGTCAACGTCGACCAGTCGCCCATCGGCCGGTCGCCCCGCAGCAATCCGGCCACCTATACGGGTGTCTTTTCCGACATCCGCAACCTTTTCGTCGGGCTGCCCGAATCGAAGGTGAGGGGCTATAAGCCGGGACGTTTCTCGTTCAACGTGGCCGGCGGCCGGTGCGAGACGTGCAAAGGCAACGGCTACAAAACCATCGAAATGAACTTCCTGCCCGACGTGCTGGTGCCCTGCGAAGACTGCCACGGCAAGCGGTACAACCGCGAGACCTTGGAAGTGCGTTTCCGCGGCAAATCCATCGCCGACGTGCTGGACATGACGATCAACATGGCGGTAGAGTTTTTCGAGAACGTGCCGTCTATCCTGTCGAAAATCAAAGTCCTGCAAGACGTAGGCCTGGGCTATATCAAACTCGGCCAGCCCTCCACCACGCTTTCCGGCGGCGAGAGCCAGCGCGTGAAACTGGCCACGGAGCTGGCCAAGCGCGACACCGGCAAAACCCTCTACGTGCTCGACGAACCCACCACGGGCTTGCATTTCGAAGATATCCGCGTCTTGCTCGGCGTGCTCAACAAGCTGGTCGACAAGGGCAACACCATCATCGTGATCGAGCATAACCTCGACGTCATCAAAAGCGCCGACTACCTGATCGACATGGGCCCCGAAGGCGGCCGCCGCGGAGGGCAGGTGCTCTTCACCGGCACCCCCGAAGCCCTCGCCGCCAGCGGCATCGGCTTTACCGCCCCGTTTTTGAAGGAAGAACTGGAAGGAAAGCCGGCAATGGAAGATCCCAAGTAGCCGGGGGCGGGGCGAAAGAGTAGGAGAGGCCTGCTTTCCGGGGGGGAGCCTGTCGGGAAAGTCGGGCTATGCTTTCCGGTGGTCGCTACGGCCGGCCGGCTTCCTTTTGGGCGAAACAAGTTAAAGCCGTTTCGGCCTCTTTCGAAAGAAGCTAAAACGGCTTTGAGCAGGTGAAGTCGTGAAAAATGGAGGGGAATTTAAACGCGCTCTCAAGTAAGGGAGTTGTTTTTGCTCATTACAGAAAGAAGAGGCAGTCGGGGCATCGGTTGAACCCTCGTGCTTCCAAGGGCGTTTCGCCGGGTGCCCGGCCGGACAGCCGGCCGGGGATGTTTCGTCGCGTCGTGCACCTCATAGGATAGAATCCGCGCCATCAATCCCCGTTATGGAACCGTTGTTCCGGCAGAGGCGTTTGCCGGAATTTCTCCCGCGTCTGCCTTTCCGTCGGCCGGCCGACTGCCTCTTGTCCTTTCAGAGCGTTTTCCCCGAGCGGCAAGCCTCCGGGCCCGTCAAGGACGTTTCTGAAGCAGGATATGCTCCATCGTATGATCGCTCATAATATCCAGATAACAGGTACTATTGTAAATCAGTCGCATATCGTCCGGATACCTCAGGTCGGCAGGCGTAATCGTTCCTTTCAACGTGAGGCCGCTATTCCCTTCGACGAAACAGTCACCATAGTTTTTCATCCAGAACGACGTTACTCGTGACGATCCTTCATACATGTTGATCTGGACGTACACATTTTTGAAAGTACGGTCCGGCAAACCCCGGGTGGAAAACGAAATTTCATACTCGATCCGGCTTAAATCCGGATAAATCTGAGCCCATCCCGATACGCCGCTGACTTGCGAGCGACCACCCGCCGAAACCTCGTCTTTCACAGCCGTCATTCTTTCTCCGGCACCGGTCGCATCCGTCTCGGGCTTACCGCCGTTTTCCACGGTTGAACCCTTGTTTACCGAGGCCATACTTTCCTCTTTTTCTACCTTTTCATTTTCTTTTGTTCTCATTTTCTTGTTTTTTTAATAAGGATTAAACTTTTGATAATTTCTCCATGCCGTTAGCTCGACGTTGGGCTTTCCGGTAAACCCTCCGCCTGTTCTCCGGCAGCCGGCCCTCCAGCCGGCTCTTGTTCGATCGATCGATTACAGCGGCAAAGTAAAAGGCTTAAAACGTACCCTGCAAACAAAGTTGCAAGGGTAAGAAGTTTTGTTCCAAAGCTTGTCTTATCCCCTCTCAATCAACCGCTGAACCGCTGCCGCCGTCCCTGTCCGCAAGTGCTTATATACGCAATTTCCCATTTACTTACTATTCCTCTTCCTCTGTTTCCTTGCATTTGTTCTACAACTTGCCCGATCGCTTCGATCTTTCTCGTTTCAGCTCCAGCCTGTTTTTTTGTTCCTTCTTTCGTTCCGTTGCTTATTCCCGTAGTTCCGCTTTTCCTTTATTGCCACCGCCCCCTTGCTTTTCCCCCTAGCTTCATCCCTGTGCTTTTTTTCCTGTGATGCCTGTTTTCTTTTATTGCCACCGCCTCCTTGTTCATCCCTGTGCTTTTTTCCTGTAGCGTCAGCCCGCTTTTCTGACAGTCATGCCCTACCTCCGATACCTCGGATCTTTATTTTCCTTTACCACCTGCTATATCTCGACCTTTTCCCCATTCTTTCTATCTTTTTTCGTCAATTACTATCCTCGCTTCAACTTCTTTCCTGAACCCATTCGCCTGTCTCCCTATCACTTCCTCTGCATAACCTTGGTTATTCCCTGCTAAGCCTATTCCCTTCGATACCCGGGCTTACCCATATAAATTTTCGTCTTATAAAAAACATTCCCCATACCCCCATATTCCCCGGCCTCCCCCAGCCATTTTTTCCCTGTCGTAAGGCAGAATTTAAAAGAAAGAAAAGAACCAACCGCCTATCTCCTTCTGCAACCCCTTCTTTATTAACTTAAAATAGTTTGAAATAACCAATAGTTTGTTATCGTAGGCAAGCCTTCCAAAAGAGCCGAAAAATAAACATTTGGTAAAGACAAAAATGTTTTTTACTTTTGTGGCGCCTAAAAACATCGGTTTTCCCGATTACCGTCCGTCAGTCTCCCACCACTTTATCCTAAGAACAGTGTGGGACTGACGAGATTTTTTATAAACATACGTATCCAGGGTAAAATGTTCTTCCTATTGATAATCATAGCTTTTACTGTATCCGTCCTACTCTCGTGGCTTATCATTCCGCGTATCCTGGTCGTGGCATTCCGCAAACGCCTCTTCGATATGCCCGACGCCCGGAAAATACACAGTCAAGCTATACCCAGGCTGGGCGGCCTTTCATTTGTGCCCACCATCCTTTTCTCGCTCACCTTCGTCCTCGGCCTGCAATACACCGCGGGCAGCATACTGCCGCCCGCTTTGGTACAATATATTGTACCCGAATTTTGTTTCCTGGTCTGCGGGCTGGTCTTGCTCTATCTATCCGGCATCAAAGACGACCTGGTAGGCCTTCGCTACCGTACGAAATTTCTCGTACAAATCGTCGCCGCCCTCTTTTTCCCCCTTTCCGGACTCTGGATCAACAACTTCTACGGCCTCTTCGGCATCTACGAACTAAACGCCTGGATAGGCATCCCCTTTACCATCCTCGCCGTCGTATTCATAACCAACGCCATCAACCTGATCGACGGCATCGACGGCCTGGCCTCGGGGCTGAGCAGCGTAGCCCTCGCCGTGTTAGGCTCCCTGTTTATTTACCAGCACCTCTGGCCGTATGCCGCTCTGGCTTTCTCTACCCTGGGCGTACTGCTTCCCTTCTTTTACTATAACGTATTCGGCCAAGCCGAACGCTGCAAGAAAATATTCATGGGCGATACCGGCAGCCTCACCCTCGGCTACATCCTATCGTTCCTCTCCATCCGCTACGCCGCCTACAATCCCGCCCTCGCCCCCTTTACCGACGGCGCGATCGTAATCGCCTTCTCCACCCTCATCGTGCCCCTGTTCGACGTAGTGCGCGTGATGCTGGTGCGAGTCCGTACCCATCAGGGCCTTTTTTCTCCCGACAAGAACCATATACACCATAAATTCCTGGCTATGGGTTTCTCCCCGCGCGGAGCCATGCTCTCCATCCTCGCCCTGGCTTGTTTGTTCAGTTGTCTGAACATCCTGCTTATCTCGCATATAGACAATACGATCATGTTTATCTTCGATATACTGATCTGGAGCGCTCTGAATCTGCTGTTCGACCGGATAAGAGATAAGAAAGAAGCCATTTAACTACTATTTCCCACTCAATAAGGAGAGAACGTGTAATAATAGGGAGAGAATGTGTAATTTTTTGACATGGTGAGACAAATGAGCAAGCTTTCCGCGAAGTAGTTGTCTTTTTATTCCAATGGAGCAAAAAACAGGTCGCAGGGGCCATAATCCCTATCTGCCTGTCGATTCCGGAGGCGAAAAAGTGAAAAATAAAATATTATCTGACATATGAATACAAAAGATGCTCTCAAGCAACAAATTCTTTCGCTGGTAGAAAAGTACTATGAAGAAGTACATCGTCAAGCGGGGGAGTTCGTACCGGGCAAAACTTTCGTGAAATACGGCGGCCGCTACTACGATGCCCGGGAAATGACCAATCTGGTGGATGCTTCGCTGGATTTCTGGCTCACGGCAGGTCCTTGGTCGGCAAAGTTCGAGAGAAACCTGGCCGGTTTCCTCGGATTGAAATACTGCTCGCTGGTGAACTCCGGCTCGTCGGCCAATCTGCTGGCTTTCATGACGCTTACCGCCCCCGAGCTGGGCGAAAGGCGAATCTGCCGGGGAGATGAAGTGATTACGGTAGCGGCCGGGTTTCCCACTACTGTCTCTCCACTGATTCAGTACGGAGCCGTGCCCGTCTTCGTGGATGTGGATATTCCTTCTTATAATATCGATACCGCTCGTTTGGAAGAGGCTCTTTCGCCGCGTACCAAAGCTGTTATACTGGCCCATACGTTGGGAAATCCCTTCGATCTGAAAACCGTCAGGGCGTTTTGCGACCGGCATAACCTCTGGCTGGTGGAAGACAACTGCGACGCGCTGGGCAGCCGCTACTGCCTGGACGGCGAATGGAAATATACCGGCACGATCGGCCATATCGGCACGTCCAGCTTTTACCCTCCCCACCATATGACGATGGGCGAGGGGGGAGCCGTCTATACCGATGATCCGCTGCTGCATAAAATCGCCAATTCGTTCCGCGACTGGGGACGCGATTGTTATTGCCGGGGAGGCGTGGATAACACCTGCCGCCACCGTTTTACCCAGCAGTTCGGCGAATTGCCGGTAGGGTACGACCATAAATATGTTTACTCGCATTTCGGTTATAACCTGAAAGCTACCGATTTACAAGCTTCTATCGGATGTGCGCAACTGGAAAAGCTAAGCGAGATCACGGAAAAACGCCGCGCGAACTGGCAAACGCTCCGCGACGGTCTGGAGGGGACGCCGGGATTGATCCTGCCTGAGGCTCAGCCGCAGTCGGAACCGAGTTTCTTCGGTTTCCTGCTCTCCGTAAAGGAAGACGCCGGTTTCACCCGTAACGAATTGACGGGTTTCCTGGAAAGCCGGAAAATTCAAACTCGCAACCTCTTTGCCGGCAACCTTATCAAACATCCGGCCTTCGACGAAATGAGGGCCAAGGGCGAAGGCTACCGGATAGCGGGCAACTTGGCAAACACCAACTTTATCATGAATCATACTTTCTGGATAGGCGTCTATCCGGGCATGCAGCCGGAAATGATCCGTCATATGATCGGGAGCATCCGCGAGTTTGCATGTTCGCGCCGCTCCTGAAGTCTCCCGGCATACCACTTCCAAAATCCGTTAGAAATGAAAGCAGTTCTTTTAGCCGGCGGTTTCGGCACCCGCCTGAGCGAAGCTACCAACCTCATCCCCAAGCCGATGGTGGAAATCGGAGGCAAACCCATCCTGTGGCATATCATGAAGACGTACAGCCATTACGGCATCGACGATTTCATCATCTGCTGCGGCTATAAGCAATACGTCATCAAGGAATATTTCGCCAACTATTTCCGCCACAACAGCGATATGACGGTCGACCTTTCCGACAACAGCATCCGCATCCTCGACAACCATAGCGAGAAATGGCGCGTGACGATGATCGATACCGGTTTGAATACCCAAACCGGCGGACGCATCAAGCGCATCCAGAAATACATCGGCGACGAACGTTTCCTGCTCACCTATGGCGACGGCGTAACCGATATGAACATCTCCGAGAGCATCCGCGCCCATGCACGCTCGGGTTGTATCCTGACGCTTACCGCCTATAAGCCCAGCGGCAAGTTCGGCGCCTTGCAGCTCGATCTCTCTACCGACAAGGTACTCTCGTTTCAGGAGAAGCCCGACGGCGACCGCAATTGGATAAATGCCGGTTATTTCGTATGCGAGCCGTCCGTATTCGATTACATCGCCTCCGGCGACGACAGCGTCATTTTCGAGCGAACCCCCTTGGAAACCATCGCGCGGGAAGGCCGGATGCACGCCTACCGCCATACGGGCTTCTGGAAACCGATGGACACGCTGCGCGACAATGTCGAACTAAATGAAATGTGGGAGAAAGGCAAAGCTCCCTGGAAAGTATGGTAACTCCCCCGAGAGAAAAACATCGATATGAAAACTGAAAACAATCCTTCCGGCCTGTCCCCCTCTTCCCCTCATGCCACGTCTTGGGTGGCGGGCGCGCCGGTCGACCTTTTCAACGACTTTTACCGGGGAAAGCGTGTCCTGATCACCGGGCATACCGGATTCAAAGGCAGTTGGCTCAGCATTTGGCTCCATGCGCTGGGGGCGGAAGTGATCGGGGTCGGCCTCGATCCCGCTACCGAGCGCGACAACTACGTGCTTTCGGGCATCGGCCGCCGCATCGCCGCCGATCTCCGGGCCGACGTGCGCGACGCCGGCCGCATGCTGGCCATCTTCCAAACCTACCGCCCCGACATCGTCTTCCACCTGGCCGCCCAGCCCTTGGTGCGGCTCAGCTATGAAATCCCGGTTGAGACCTATGCCACCAACCTGATGGGGACGCTTCACGTGCTCGAAGCCATCCGCCGCACGGAAAGCGTGCGGGTAGGCGTGATGATCACCACCGACAAATGCTACGAAAACAAGGAACAAGTCTGGGGCTACCGGGAAAACGAACCGATGGGGGGCTACGACCCCTATTCCAGCAGCAAAGGCGCTGCCGAGATCGCCATTTCCAGTTGGCGGCGCAGCTTCTTTTCCCCTGCCCGCTATGCCCGGCACGGAAAATCCGTCGCCAGCGTCAGGGCCGGCAACGTGATCGGCGGAGGCGATTGGGCGGCAGATCGTATCATCCCCGACTGCATACGAGCCTTGGAAGCAGGCCGTCCCGTCACGATCCGCAGTCCGAAAGCCGTACGTCCGTGGCAACATGTGCTCGAGCCGCTCGGCGGCTACCTGCTTCTGGCCAGCCGGATGTGGGAGCATCCCGCCGACTACTGCGAGGGATGGAATTTCGGCCCGCGCTCCACTTCGATTTCAACGGTCTGGGAAATGGCCTCGAAAGTCGTCGCGCACTACGGCAGCGGCCGTCTGGAAGACCTCTCCGACCCCCATGCCCCGCACGAAGCCAACCTGCTGATGCTCGACATCTCCAAAGCCAGGTTCCGCCTGGGTTGGGAACCCCGCCTGGATCTGGATGAAACCCTCGCCCTGACCGTCGACTGGTACAAACGCTACCGGCAAGAACCGGGTGCGGACCTATGTCTCGAACAAATCTCTCGCTACCTCCGCCGATGAAAATCTTGCTTACCGGCGCTACCGGGTTCCTGGGCTCGCATATAGCCGAGCGGCTGGTCGGGGGAGGCCATTCCCTGCTTTGCCTCAAACGTGCTTCTTCCCGGCTCACCAACTGTGCCGCTTTCCGAAACCAAGTGGAATGGACTCAGGAGGATTGGATGAACGACGCCATCGGGTTTGCCCCGGAAGCCATCGTCCATACCGCGTGGAGCGGCGTCGGGGCGACCGATCGCGACAACTGGGACGTACAGTTGTCCAATATAGACTTCATGACGCGCCTGGTAACCGTAGCCAGGGCCGTTCCGGTAAAAAAGATAATCGCCCTGGGCAGCCAGGCCGAGTACGGCGTACTCCATACGGCGGTAACCGAAGCGCACCCCTTACGCCCCGTCACGGTCTACGGAAGCGTGAAATTGGCCGTCCTCCGATTGCTTCGCACCTTTTCCGAACTACACGGCATCAATTGGTATTGGCTTCGGGTATTTTCAATTTTCGGCGAAAGAGAATCGCCCGCGTGGCTTATACCTGCCACGATCAGGAAAATGTGTGCCGGCGAGGCCGAAATCGATTTTACCGCGGGGGAACAAAGATATGCCTATCTCTATGTGAAGGATTTCGCAAATGCCGTTGCTTCCGTGGTCGAGCAAAACGGCCCTTCCGGCATTTACAACCTTTCCTCCTCGCGGGCGGAATCCTTGCAGGCAATCCTCCGGCTTCTCAAAGCTTATACCCGGGCTGAAACCCGGCTGAATTTCGGAAAATTACCCTACCGGCCGGGCCAATCGATGCACGTCGAAGGCGATTGCACGAAATTCGTCCATACTTTCGGTGCCTACGAAACAACCGACTTTGCGACGAAAATGAAAGAAATGATAACAACCTATACCTTATGAAAGTCTCCGATTACATTGTCGGCTATTTCCAACGGCAAGGAATAGACATCATCTTCGGCTATATAGGCGGAATGATCACCCACCTGGTCGATTCGATCGCCGGCAGTGAAAACATCCGGTTTGTCCAAACTTATCACGAGCAGACAGCCGCTATCGCCGCCGAAGGCTATGCCATCGAATCAGGACGATTCGGCGTGGCCATTTCCACCAGCGGCCCCGGCGCTACCAATATGCTGACAGGCATCGCCGACGCCTATTTCGGCTCCCTGCCGGTGGTCTACCTGACCGGCCAGGTGAATACCTGCGAATACAAATACGACAAACCGGTTCGTCAGTTAGGCTTCCAGGAAACGGACGTGGTCAGCCTGGTTCGTCCCGTTACGAAATACGCCAGGCTGGTCGACCGGGCTGCCGATATACGGTACGAACTCGAAAAAGCCGTCTTCCTGGCCACGTCGGGGCGGAAAGGCCCCGTCCTGCTGGATATCCCGATGGATATCCAGCGTACGGAGATAGACCCTTCCGCCTTGCGCGGCTATATGCCTCCCTCCCTGGAAAGGGCCCGGGAAGATTGCACCGCCCCTGTCGTGCCGCTCCTGCGGCAATCGCATCGCCCTCTGCTTCTGCTGGGGGCAGGTTGCCGCCAGAGCCAAACCCGGATCGAATTGGAGAAACTGCTTCGTGCCACAGGCCTTCCCGTGGTCACTTCCCTGATGGGACGCGGGTGCATGGATGAAACCTATCCGCATTACCTGGGCATGATAGGCAGCTACGGCAACCGCTGCGCCAACATGGCCGTGGCCGACGCCGACTTGCTGATCGCCCTGGGTAGCCGGCTCGACGTGCGCCAGACTGGCGCGATGTTATCGTCATTCCTTCCCGGGGGCTGCATCGTGCACGTCGACATCGACCGGCATGAACTCGACCATCACCGTTTGGTCAACCGCTTGAGCCTCTGTTGCGACGTTGGTTCCTTCCTGCGAACGCTGAACCGGCAAACCATCGACATGCCGGACCTGACCCCTTGGAAAGCCTATTTGCGTCATCTGCACTCCCGGTACGGCCAAACGGCCGAAATCGAACGGTTCGTGGACAACAAGTCTCCTTACCGGCTCATGCAAGCCCTCTCGGAACATAGCGAAGAGGAAGCCATATTCTGTGCCGACATCGGGCAAAACCAGATGTGGGCCGCCCAGACGTTGTCTTTAAGAAAAGGACAACAATTTATCACCAGCGGCGGCCTGGCCCCCATGGGATTTTCCCTGCCGGCCTCGATCGGGCTGTCGTTTGCCAACCCTGGGAAAACGATCTATTCGATCAACGGCGACGGCGGTTTTCATATGGCCGTTCAATCGCTTATGCTCATCAGCCAATACGACCTGCCGGTAAAAGTAATCGTGATGAACAATCGTTCCTTGGGAATGATTACCCAATTCCAGCAGCTTTATTTTGAAGGGCGCATGGCCGGCACCACTTCGCAAGGAGGCTACCAGGTGCCCGATATCCGCCATTTGGCCGCTTCCTACGGACTACCTTATTATCTGATTTCGGAAAAAGAGTTGGAAGACAAGGCCCTGTTGGAGGCTATATTTTCCTCTCGGAATGCGATTATCGAATATGCCATTGCCGGCTTAACCACGGTCTCTCCCAAACTGGAATACAACAAGCCGATCGACAAGCCTACGCCCCAACTGCCGGAAGAAGAATACGAGGAAATCAAGAGACGACTACGCGGCATGAACTCGCAAACTTGAACAGACAGAGAGAGAAAGAAACCTACCCTGTACTCCTTCCTTCCCCCCCAGGCAAAGACGTCGGGAAAAAGGGCAGAGGGCAGGGCCTCACCTGCAAACGATCGGAAATAAAGAGACAAACACCATGCAGCCCCTATTGACATTGGTCATTACCACCTACAACCGGGAAAAAGCACTGATAGCGCAGCTCCGAAGCATTTTCCGGCAGCCTGAATACGCCTCGGTCGAGATCGTCCTGCTGGACAATTGCTCCTCGTACGACACGGGCGGGATGCTGGAAGAAAATTTTTCGAAAAAAGAACGCTCCGCCATCCGGCTTGTCCGCCATACATACAATACGGAAGCCTGCTACAACATCGTATCCGCCTTCCTGGCCACGCATACGAAATGGCTATGGCTGCTTTCCGACGACGACCTCACCGAGGCACATTCCATTAGCAAGATACAAGCCTTCCTGGCCGACGATCCCGATTGCGCCTGCTTTAAGTTCACAGCCATAAGCGATACCGGCGCTCCCCGGCGGGCGGAGGAAGAAATTACCTCGCTGGCCGGCCTGCTGCAATGCGCCGGGAAGGGGAATATGGACCTGGGCAACTTCATTTTCATGTCCAACAATGTCTACAACCTGGAAAAACTGGCACCCTACATTCCCTCGGCCTTCAAGTACTCGTATACTTTTTTTCCGCACGTGCTTCCTCTTATCACAGGCTTGGCAGAGAAGAACATCCGCATCCGGTTGATCGACGAGCAGATCGTTACCTATCGTTTCCCCGAGGCGCCGTCCAGCCCCGACCGCATGGCCGACATTTATTCGGGCACCTTCACCTTTTCCGACATCCCGCTCGACATCAGCCCCAAAGAAAGGAAAGCCCTGTTGAGGTTCTTCCGGATGAACACCCTTTACAACACGCTTTATTTCGGTTTGCAATCCCGTCGGCGGTTTAAGTCCGACTATTACCGGAAAGCCTACCTGGCCTATAGGGCAGGCGGCTGGAATGTGTGCGACTATGCTACCTATCTCTTTTTCCTTCTACAGGAAAAAAGCGGCATGAATCTGCTCTCCGTCCTAAAAAACATCTATGCCAAGATCCATAAGTAACTTTTTCAAGGGAAACGAACGAAGCGTCTCGGTCAAAAAGAATGCGGCCGTCCTGCTGCTGATGAAAGGTCTGAATATATTCATCTCGCTGCTATTCGTACCGCTCACCATCAATTACCTGAATACCGAAAAATACGGCATCTGGCTAACGATTTCCTCCATAGCCAGTTGGTTTTCCTTCTTCAATTTCGGTTTGAGCAACGGCCTTCGCAACCTTTTTACCCAGGCCAAGGCAAAAGGAGAATACAAGCTGATCAAGGTATATGTCAGCACCACCTATTTCCTGCTGAGCGTGATCTTCATCCCGCTTATAGCCGTCCTCCTGCTTCTGGGCCGCTTCATCGACCTGGCCGCCCTGCTTTCGTTGCCGGCATCGATGGGAAGCGAATTGCTCGAAACGTTCGAAATCGTGCTCACGCTGTTTTGCCTGCAAATGATATTCAGCAACATCGTCACCATCCTGACGGCCGACCTGCAACCGGCCAAGGCATCTGCCATCGACACCGTGGGGCAGCTACTGGCCTTTGGCGGCGTATGCTTGCTGGTCTATGCGCTTCCTCCCTCGCTACCTGCCCTGGCCGGGGTGGTTACCTCCTCGCGCACGATCATCTTGTTTATTTTCACCTTCTATTATTTCAGGAAAGACTTTGCCCGTTTCCGTCCCTCCCTCCGGTTTATCGACCTGAAAATCGGCAAATCCATTCTCAACGTGGGGGCCAAGTTTTTCATTATCCAAATAGCCGGCATCATTTTATACCAAAGCAGCAATGTGCTTATATCCCATGTATCGGGGCCTAACGACGTCACCTACTACAACATCGTATACAAATACTTTTACGTCTGCACGCTCGTGATGAACGTTTTGATTACCCCTATCTGGTCGGCATTTACCGATGCCTACGTCAAGAAAGACTATAGCTGGATGAACAGGGCTTATGCCAGGATGAAAATGCTTTTCTATGCGTTTGCCGCTCTACTGGCGGTCATGCTGATTGCCTCGGATTGGATAATTACTTTCTGGATCCGGGAAACGATGCACATTCCCTTCGACCTGAAAATCGCCGTATTCGCCTACATCCTGTCTACCCTATGGATGAGCATTCATACCCCTATCATCAACGGGGTAGGAACCATACGTCTGCAAATGTATCTGTCCCTCTTCGCGTCCGTGCTCAACATCCCGCTTTCCCTTTTCCTGGGCTATCGCTACGGCGCGTCGGGTATCGTGATATCGACGGTGTTTTTCAATCTCGTCACCAGTGTGCTCTCCAAGATACAGGTGGATAAATTATTGAAAAGAGAGATGACCGGCGTATGGGGAAAATAACCATACCAGCTAGCCGCTTGCGGTCTCCGGGCCGGATCGGCGGTTGGAAAAAAAACAGACCAAATGATTATCGCCATCAATTACAGCGACGCCCGCTTCGAAACCCAGCGGAAGCATAACACCGCGACCGCCTACGCAAAAGGCAAAGTCGACCGGGTGATCGAATATTCGCCCGCCGACATCGACTCCGCCTTTTACGAGCGTAACCAGGCGATCTTCGCCTACGAACGCGGCGCGGGCTTGTGGCTTTGGAAACCCTATATCATCCTCCGGACCCTGCGCGGGATGAAAGAGGGCGACTACCTCTTCTATTGCGACGCCGGGGCCTGTTATGTCGACCGGGTAGATAAACTCGTGCGCGTCATGGAACGGGAGCGTGTAGACGTGATGCCGTTTGAAATACCCTTCCTTTCCCGGCAATTCACCAAAAAGGAAACCTTCACGCGGATGGGCTACGACGACTATTCGCACAATCAGATTTGTGCCGGTTACCTGCTGTTGAAAAAAAACGATGCGTCGTTGTCCTTTATCAGCCGGTGGCTTGCCTGGATGCAAGATGAAATATGCGTATCGTACCGCCATTTTACCAACGAAGCGGAATTTCCCGATTTCGTGGCCCACCGGGAAGACCAGTCGGTCTTTTCCCTGCTCTGCCGCAAGCAGGGCCTACAGCCTTTCCGCGACCCTTCGCAATACGGCGACCGCCCTTGGGAATACGCCTGGCTGCCCGCTTACGCAAAACAGTATAAACCGTGGAAACTCAACGAAAAGAAATATCCGAATTCCCCCTATCCGAAAATCGTGGTGAGCAATCGCAAGGCCGATCCGGCGCGCTTTCAGAAGAAAGAACGCTACAAATCCCTTTTATGGCGGCTCGGGCTTTACAACCGGTATTACTATAAATATCGCTTCGGCGCGCTCATCTGAGATGAGCCGGCCGGCGGCGCTTCCGGAGAAAGGGAAGGGCGGGGGCGGCAAACCCCATGCCGGCTACCGGCCGGAAAAAGCAATCATAAATAAATACTAGATACATAGATAGAATGAAAGCATGTTTTATGGGCCTGGGCTACATCGGCCTGCCCACCGCCATCATTGCAGCCGAGCACGGCGTGGAAGTGGTAGGAGTCGACATCAATGCCGACGTAGTAGCCAAGACAAACCGGGGCGAGCTGCATATCGTCGAACCCGGCCTGGCCGATCTGCTTCGGGAAAACATTCAAGGCAAGCGTCTGAGGGCCGCTTCCCGGCCCGAAGAAAGCGACGCCTACCTCATTGTCGTGCCCACCCCCTTCAAAGGCAACCACGACCCCGACGTCTCGTATGTGGAAAGCGCCACCCGGGCCGTCGCTCCCTTGTTGAAGCCGGGCGACTTGTACATCATCGAATCCACCTCGCCGGTAGGAACCACCGAAAAAATGGCCCGGCTCCTCTTCTCCCTTCGTCCCGAGCTGGAAGGCAAGCTCCACATCGCCTACTGCCCCGAGCGCGTCTTGCCGGGCAACGTCATCTACGAGCTGGTTCACAACGACCGGGTGATCGGCGGCATCGACCCGGCCTCCACCCGAAAAGCCATGGCCTTCTACAGCCAATTCGTGGCAGGCAACCTTTACCCCACCGACTGCAAGACGGCCGAACTATGCAAACTGACCGAAAACTCTTCCCGCGACGTGCAAATCGCCTTCGCCAACGAGCTTTCGCTCATCTGCGACAAGGCCGGCATCAACGTATGGGAACTCGTCGAGCTGGCCAACAAGCACCCCCGGGTAAACATCCTCCAACCCGGTTGCGGGGTAGGAGGGCACTGCATCGCCGTCGATCCCTATTTCATCACCTCGGAATTTCCCATCGAATCGCAGATCATCTCCAAGGCCCGGGAAATCAACAACTATAAGGCCTTCTGGTGTGCCGAACGCGTGACGAGCGCCATGCTCAAATTCGAGCTTGAAAACCATCGCAAGCCGGTGGTCGCGATGATGGGCCTGGCCTTCAAGCCGAATATCGACGATTTGAGGGAAGCTCCCGCCAAATACATTACCACCAAGGTGATGCAAAGCTCCAACGATGCCGACATCCTGGTAGTCGAACCCAACGTGGCCGAGCATAAAGTATTCAAGCTCACCCCTTACCAGGAAGCTTACGAACGCTCCGACATCGCCGTCTTCCTGGTAGCCCACGACGAATTCAAGACCTTGCCTTACCGCCAGGACAAGGTCGTGCTCGACTTCTGCGGTATTTACAAAAAAAAATAATAGACTTTCCGGGAAGAAATAACAGACTTTCCAGGAAGAAATAACAGACTTTCATGAAGAAAATAATGCTCGTTTTCGGCACCCGTCCGGAAGCTATCAAGATGGCCCCCTTGGTAAAGGAGTTCCAAAAATATCCCGCCCGGTTTGAAACCCTTGTCTGCGTCAGCGGCCAACACCGCGAGATGCTCGACCAAGTCTTGCAACTATTCGACATCGTGCCCGATTACGACCTGAATATCATGCAGCCCGGGCAAGACCTTACCGACATCACCTCGCGTATCCTGCTCGGCATGCGCGGCGTGTTGCGGGAAGCCCGCCCCGACATGGTGCTGGTGCACGGCGACACCACCACTTCCACCGCCGCCGCCCTGGCCGCCTTCTACGCGCAAATCCCGGTAGGCCACGTGGAAGCCGGCTTGCGCACCTACGACATATACAGCCCGTGGCCCGAAGAGATGAACCGCCAGCTTACCGGCCGGCTGGCCACCTGTCATTTTGCGCCCACGCCGCTGAGCAGCCGTAACTTGCAACAAGAAGGGATCAAGCCCGGGAGCATCGTCGTAACCGGCAACACCGTGATCGACGCCCTCTATCTGGTAGTAGGCAAAATAAAGAACGACCCTGCTCTGGAAAACCGACTGCAAGCCGAACTCCGCGCCGCCGGCTACGATCCTACGCGGCTGGCCGCCGGGCGGCGACTGGTACTTATCACCGGCCACCGGCGCGAAAACTTCGGCGACGGCTTCCTGCATATTTGCAATGCCATCAAAACACTGGCCGGGAATTATCCCGATGTGGATTTCGTTTACCCCATGCACCTCAATCCCAACGTGCGCCGGCCCATTCGGCAGGTATTCGGGGAAAGCAGCCGGATGGGCAACTTGTTCTTCATCGAACCGCTGGAATACCTCTCGTTTGTCTGCCTGATGGAAAAGAGCGCCATCGTACTTACCGACAGCGGCGGCATCCAGGAAGAAGCCCCCGGTTTGGGCAAGCCCGTGCTGGTGATGCGCGATACCACCGAACGTCCCGAGGCGTTGACCTCCGGCACGGTGCGGCTGGTAGGCACCGATTACGACAGGCTCTGCGGCGAAGTGTCCCGCCTGCTCGATAGCGGCGAAGCCTACGAGCTGATGAGCAAGGCCGTCAATCCCTACGGCGACGGAAAAGCTTCGGGCCGCATCGTGGAAAGCATTTCCCGTTTTCTTCACCCATGAAAAGAATCCTCATCTTCGATCCCAACATTTCCGGCCACCACCTCGAATACCTTTGGCATTTGTATGCCTATCTGCAAGGGCAGGGCGAGGTGGAAGCCATCTTCGTGGTGCATCCCGCCTTCCGCGAAAAAAACCGTTTTTTTCCGATGCCCGACCAAAAGCATATCCGGTTTGTCTGCCTGGAGGAATCCCTGCACCGCCCGGTCGACGTGTTTTGGAGCTGGAAGAGCGCCTACCTGAAATGCCGGCTGCTCAACGACTGCATCAAGCGCTACCGGCCCGATCGTACGATCCTCGTTACCCTCTTTGCCTTTTTCCCTTTTATCCCCTTCCTGAGCGGGAAAGGCCGGATCCGGGGCATCGTATATTCCATCTACCTGCGCCGGGCGTTGCCGCGGGCCAGCCGGCTGATGCACCGCTTCTTCTTCTTCCAGATGGCCCGCAAAAGCAATCTCGAGAAGGTGTTCCTGCTCAACGATCCGGCTTCGGCCGCCCGGGTCAACGCCCTTTACGGCTCGCGGAAATTCCACCCCTTGCCCGATCCCTTCCTGGCGCCGGCGCAACCTGCGACCCGGGACGCGGACGATCGGATTGCGCCCGATGCGCTGGATGCCGGCGTGGCGAAAAGATACATCCATTTCGGCAGCATGTCGCGGCGCAAGGGAACCTTGGCCGTGCTCGACGCCTTCCTCGCTTACCCGGGGCCGGAAAGGATCTCTTTGCTGTTGTTGGGAAAAGTAGGAAGCGAAATCCGGGACGACTTCTACCGGAAAACCGCCTTGTTGCAACAAAAACGGCAGGTGGAACTTTTCGTAAGAGACGCCTTTTGCTCGTATGCCGCCATCGGCTCGGTGATGCCTTGTTGCGATTATATCCTGATGCCCTATACCCATACTTCCCAAAGTTCGGGCATGCTGGGCTACGCCGCCTTTTACAACAAGCCCGTGATCGGGCCGCGCCAGGGGCTGATCGGCGAATTGATCGCCCGGTACGCACTGGGTTATACGCTGGAGGCCGTATCCTCGGTTTCCCTGGGGGAAGCCATCCTGCGCACAGCCGCGACCCCTACCTTGGCGATACAAGGGGATCGCTACCTGAGTGATAACTCCGCCGAAACTTTTTCGAAACTTTTAGTAGACTGACCATGCCGGTTGCCATCCGAACAAACCACCTCAAGCAACAGGTGCTGATGTGGAACGTCATCCTGTTCATCCTCTTCGACGTGCGCACGTATGTAGGCGAAATCATCCCCATGGGGATCGTTTCCATCGCTTACTTCCTGGTGGCGTTGCTTACCTTTTTGGTTTATATCCGGCCCGGCCGGACCAAGATCGACCTGGGCCGCCTGGCTGTCGACGACCTTTTTTTCCTGCTCGGCTTTCTTTTTCTGTTGCTTTACGGGCTGAGAATGTTCGACAACCTGGTGGTCGAAGCCCAACCCGTATACATGTTCAACGGCATCGCCACCTATTTTATCTATCTGTTTTTTATCCTCGTCTCCGTTTTCCTCATCTGGAAGCTCCCCCGGGAAGCCTTCGACGTGAAGAAGATACTCGATATATCCGTTCTTCTGCTCGCCATCGCCTTGATCATCTCCTTGCGCGATGTCCTGGCCCAGGTAAGCATAGGCAAGTTCTCCACCCTGCGTTTTCACGCCAATCTGGAATTAGACAGCCTTGCCTACGGGCATTTGGGGCTTTCGCTGATGCTGCTTTCCCTTTGCCGGATGAAACTCGATACCCGGCATTGGCCCTTTTTCGCGGCCGGCATCCTGCTAGGCGTCGTTACGATGGTTATCGCCAACTCGCGCTCTCCGTTTTTCGCCCTTGCCGGCATCCTGTTTATCTATCTTTCCTGCCAGAAAAGAAAACTCTATTTTATGCTTTTCCTCGGCTTGTTGTTTCTGGTGTTGATAAACATCCACGCCTTGGCCGAGTTTTGCAGCAAGGAATTGGGCCTGACTTTTTTCGACCGGATTCTCGTGGTGATAGAAACCGGTTCCGACGGCTACGGGGGAGTGGGCAGAAGCGCCCTTTTCGGGTATGGGATGGACATGCTCGCCCGCTCGCCTCTGCTGGGCAGCTCTTTCGTCTTGCACGAGGTACCTTTCGGTAACGGTTCGTATGTGCATAATATCGTGCTCGAGGCATTCATGGCGTTGGGCGTGGGAGGAGGGCTGCTCTTCATTGTGCTGAACCTGTGGGGGCTTTATTGCTCCTACCGCATCTTTCGCTACAACCCCGTATTTACCGTTTTCGGCTTGCTGTATCTGCAATACTTGTTGTTCGGGCTGACCTCGCGGTCGTTGATCGGGCTACCCAATTACTGGTACATGCTCGCCTTGGTGATGACATTATATAAATATACTCAACTATCTCCGGCAAATGAAAAAAATCCTGTATATCACCACGTCTTACACTCTGAAAAATAGTTCCGCCGCCATCCGCAACAACTCCTTGGTAAAAGGGTTTACGGAACTGGGGTATGAAGTCGACGTATATACCGTAGCCTGGCCCGACGCCCTGGTGTCGGATTTCTTCCTGAGGGAAAGGAACGGACGTTTGCATTTGAACGAACTGCCGAATTTGAGGCGGATCAACCGAATGAAGACAAAGATGAACAAGCCTCAGAAACAGCCTCGCTTTGCCGCCTTGCGGAAACTGGCCAAGAACTTGTTGTTTTTCCCCGACGAATGCGGCGAGTGGGCCGGTCGTTTTTCCTTGGAAGGGTTGGAGGCCTACGACTATCTGATTACCTCGTCCGACCACAAGTCCTCCCATTTCGTCGGGCTGAAAGTCAAAGCATCTTTTCCCCGGATACCTTGGATACAGGTGTGGGGAGACCCCTGGAATACGGATGTCAATACCCCTTGGCTCCTGAAACGCCGCACGGCTGGCGCCGAACGCCGCCTGCTGGAAAAAGCCGACCAGGTAGTATACGTATCGCTGCCTACCTGCCAGGCGATGGCCGGGAAGTATCCTGCCATCGCTTCCAAAATGCACTATATCCCCCGCGGATATTATCGAGCCTGCCCTCCCGGGGCGCCGCCGGGCGGTGCCGCCGACGATCCGCACCGTACCTGTTCCATCGTCTATACCGGCGTGATTTCCTACGGACGGAATATTTTCCCGCTGCTCGATGTCCTCGGCCGGCAACCGCAGTGGCGCGAAAAGGTCACGATCGATATTTACGGCCAGTATGCCCCCGGCATAGAGAAAAAATTAAAGCAATACCCCTTCGTCCGTCTGCAAGGCGACGCCGATTTCGACCGGATGCTTCCGGTCTACGGCTCGGCGTCGATGTTGCTGTACCTCTCCAACAAATCCGGCAGCTCGCAAATTCCCGGCAAGCTGTACGACTATCTGGGCACTACCAAGCCTGTCTTGTGCCTGGTGGCCGACGAAACGGATGCCACCTCCTGTTTTCTTAAGAGGTTTCCAAGGTGTTGTGTGATTTGTAATGACCAAGCCGCCATTGAAGACGGCTGGGATAAAATAACCCGTTTTTTACCTACTTCTTATCCAATAGAACAAGCATTTTCTCCGGTTGCAATTGCCACGGAGTTTGAAAAAATATTAGGATAAAGTTTAGTTCAAGAAGATGTTTTAAGGTATCAGATATGGAGAGAAAAATAACGCTTGTTTATCTAGGACGTTTAGGAGCCGGCCCGGTTTACTCGTTACAGATGGCGAAAGCTCTTTCTAAATATTGCCGTTTGCAAATTATATTATCATCTTATGTCTCCAATAAACAGCAATGGATAGCCGGTTTCCAAGACGTGCCTGATGCGGAATTGCATTTTTTCGATACTTATCAGTCGTCTTTAGGTTTTTTCCTGAGCCTATTCCGTCTATCTCGTTTCCTTGCGTTAAGAAAGGTCATATATGCTTTTTCTCCGGATGCCATTTATGCACCGTTCGAAGTACTTTGGGGGCCTGTCCTTTTTCGTATGCTCCGGAACATACCTCTGGTTTATACGGTACATGATGTAATTCCTCATACAGGAACAGGTCGTGTCCAAAAAATGATACATAAAAGTACGATACGGCTAGCTAAAAAGATAATAATTCTGAATCATAAGGATTTACCTTTAATCTCGGTTGCCTCGGGATTGCCAAAGGATAAGATAAAAGTTATTTCTCATGCGGCTTTTTCCTGTTATCGGACATCTTCCGATAAAGGCAAGACAAAGCAGATTTACCATACTGTTTTATTTGTCGGACGTATCGACAAATATAAGGGTGTAAATTTATTGTTGGATGCTTTTGAAGAAGTCGTCAAGTATAAGAAAATTCATTTGATCATTGCGGGCAAGGGCGATCTGTCCGCATATGAAGATCAGTTGCAACGCTTAAAGCCCCATATTACACTTATTAATAGATGGATAGATGATTCGGAATTTGAAGATTTGTTCAAAAAGATAGATTTTGTCGTCTTGCCTTATTTGGAAGCTACGCAGTCGGGCGTTATTGCCATGAGCTTTGGCTTCGGAAAGCCGGTGATAGCCACGAAGGTGGGAGCATTGGAAGAACAGGTGGCTGAGGGGACTGGCATGCTGGTTGAAGTATCAAGTCAAGCATTGAGCAAAGCCATATTAGACATGTATACTACGCATTCCTATCTGCAAATGGGAGAGAATGCTTTGGAACATGCCCGGAAAAAGATGACATGGGAAATTTCCGCGTCGACATTAATGGATTTTATTTATACAGGATAAAATCCAAATATATCATGTGAGTGAAATACTTGAGTGTGAAATAGCTTCTCTCTCCCTTGGAAATAAAAAATTAGTATCTAACCTTTTTGCCGGTTTTAAACGAGTGGGATTAAAAAAAACGACTGGTTCCTTTTATCCCCAAACGGTCCATAAAATATAGCCTGATGAGAATCTTACAAGTAATTACCGGATGCGGCTTGGGAGGCGCCCAATCGGTCGTGATCGAACTGGCCAACTATTTATGCCAGGAGCACGAAGTCATCGTAGCGGCGGGCGAAGGCGACGGTAAAATGTGGCCTTTGCTCGATGCGCGCGTCCGCACAGTACGGCTGAAGGTGCTGAAGCGGAAACTGTCGCCTTTGAACGACGTTCTTGCCCTTCCGGCTTTCCTCTGGTTGTATCTTCGATGGAAACCCGACATCGTGCATTTGCATTCCTCCAAGGCGGGCGTGTTGGGGAGATTGGCCTTTCCCGCTTCCAGGACGATTTATACCGTACATGGCTTCGATTCGATCCGATTGGCCTACCGCAAATATCTGCGCATTGAGAAAGCGCTCCAGAGACGTTGCAAAGCCATCGTGGCGGTAAGCGATTACGATGTGGATAATCTGAGGCAGGAGGGCATTACCCATCATGTACGGCGCATTTACAACGGGATAGCTTCCCCCGCTTCATTGGATAGCCATCCTTTCCCCTTTGCCGGGAAATACGATCGTGTCGTTTTATGTATCGCCCGGGTTTCTCCCCCGAAAAGGCCCGACTTGTTTTTGCAGACAGCCGCCTTGTTGCCCCGCTACGCCTTCGTATGGATCGGCAACAAGGAAGAAACCGCTACCCCGCAGGGTGCCTCCAACGTCTATTTTATGGGGAATATCCCTGGTGCGGGCGCCTATGCGGCCTATGCCGATTTGTTTATGCTTGCTTCCGATTACGAAGGGCTTCCCATGGTCATTCTCGAAGCCATGAGCTTCGGCAAACCCGTGGTAGCCTCCCGCGTGGGAGGAATAAGCGAGATTGTGGAACAAGGCAAAAACGGGTATACGGTGGAAAACAACCCGGAAGATTTTGCCGGGAAAATATCCCGTATCCTCGAAAACGAAACGGTTTACCGACAATTTTCCGACCATGCCCGCCGCCGTTTCCTGGCCGGACTGACGGCCCGGGAAATGGTAGCCTCGTATTTGAAACTATACAACGAATAAGGTATGAACATTACAATGATCGGAGCCAGCGGCTTTGTCGGCACGCGGCTCATCGCCCTGATGCAAGAGGCGGCCGAGCCGCACGCCATAACAAACATCGACTTGCTCCCCAGCCCCTTTTACAACGAATTGACGCAAATCGGCGACGTGAGGAACCTGGGCGATCTGACCGCCAAGCTGAAAGGCGCCGACTGCGTGGTCCTCTTGGCCGCCCAACACCGCGACGACGTATCGCCCGTGTCTCTTTACTACGACACCAACGTGGAAGGGATGCGCAATACCCTCCGGGCGATGGAGGCCAACGGCGTCAAGCGGCTTGTTTTCTTTTCCTCCGTGGCCGTGTATGGGCTGAACAAGGAAAACCCCGGGGAAGATCATCCCAAAGATCCCTTCAATCATTACGGCCGCAGCAAATGGCAGGCCGAACAAGTCTTGCAGGAGTGGTATCGCACGCACCCCGGCTGGAATATCCACGTGCTGCGTCCCACCGTCATCTTCGGCGAAAGAAACCGGGGAAATGTCTATAACTTGCTACGCCAGATTGCCGGCGGGAAATTTCTGATGGTAGGCTCCGGGAACAACAAGAAGTCGATGGCCTATGTGGGCAACGTGGTGGCGTTCGTACGGTTCCTGATCGAAGAGCGAACCGAAGGTTACCAGGTATTCAACTATATCGACAAACCCGATATGAGCATGAACGAGTTGCTCGGCCACGTCAGCCGGGTGATGAACAAGAAAATACCCGCCTTGCATCTTCCCTACGCCTTGGGCATGTTGGGGGGGTATGTTTTCGACGCCTTGGCCAAGTTGTCGGGCAAGAAACTGACCGTCAGCTCGGTGCGCGTAAAGAAATTCTGCGCCACCACTCAATTCGATTCCTCGAGAATGTTGCAATCGGGCTACGTACCCCCTTATTCGCTTCAGGAAGGCCTGGCCCGCACCCTCGAGTTTGAATTTATCCATCCCCTGACCGACGATGTTACCTTTACTTCCGAATAAACCTTTCCCTTTTTCACCTGAAGGGCTGTTGGCTTTATGAAAAAAATCATCCTGATTCCGGGCAATACCGATTTGAACCGGGGCGACCAAGCCTTGATTTGGGAATCGATCCGGCTGGTACGCGATTTATATGGCCAGGTAGACATATCCTTGGTCGAATCAGGTATTCAACCCGATGATATTCAGCGCCAGAAAGCGCAAACGGCAGGGTTGGGCCATCGGTTTATCAAGCCTATCCTGAAACATCCCGGCCGCATCAACCGTTTTTCGGCTCGCCGATCCGTCCGTTATCGTTTGGCCGACGTCTGCTTGTGGAGCTGGCAAGCTTTTGCCGATCTGTGCACTTCTTCCTTATTGCTATTCAAACAACCTTGGCTCAACGCCTTAGGCCGGGCGTTCCTCTCGGACGAGGAAAAAGCGTCGCTTCGCCGGTTTGTCCAGGCCGATGCGGTGTTTGTGAAAGGGGGCGGCTTTATCCATTCGTATGGTTCGTTTTACGATCCGTATACGGCCTATTATTCGTTATACCTGGCCATGCTTTCGCTTCGATATGGCAAACCGGTATATGTTTTGCCCAATTCGATCGGCCCGTTGAAAAACTGCCTGGCCCGGTATCTGGCGAAAAAAGTATTATCCAAATGCGTGTTCGTGTCTGTGCGCGAAAGGTTGTCAGAGGCCTTCCTGCATGCGGAATTAGGAATAGGCAGTTATGCTTCCCCCGATTTGGGGTATTACCTGAAGCCGCTGGAAAATCCTCCCTGTGCCTGCTTGCCGGACATGGTCGTTCCGCCGGGAGTGAAAAAGATCGGCATCACCGTGCGCCCCTACCGCTTTCCCGGAGAAAGGGCGCCCTTGCAAAAATACGAGCAATACATCCGCGCGGTGGCCGGCTTTGTCGATTCCGCCGTACAGCAAGGTTATTTTGCCGTATTCGTGGCCCATACCTTGGGGCCCAGTTCTCATGAAGACGACAGAATTGCCATCCGGCAGGTGTTTCGAAGGGTGAAAAACAAGGCGTGTTGCGGTTTTGTCGAAGACGAGCAGTTGGATTGTCGCGGTTTGATGGCCTTGTATGCTTGTTTCGATGTGTTGTTGGCCACCCGTTTCCATTCGGTGATCTTCGCGCAAACGATGAACATACCTACTCTTGCCATCTCGTATGGCGGCCATAAAGGCATGGGCATCATGCAAGATATAGGACTGGCCGATTGGGTTGTTCCCATCGAAGAAGTCGAAGCCGGCGAGTTGAGCCGCATGATGAACGATATGATGCGCCGCAAAGAAGAGTACTTGGCGATTTTGAATGCTTATAAGCTCCAATTGGAAGCCAAGCGGGAAGCATTGATGCATGCCTTGCGTTTGGCGTTGCCCGATCAAAGCGGGGAGGGAGCAATAGGTTCCGGTGGTCGGGCGGACTTTCCGGCGGCCGGGCGAATAAATAAGAAATAAATAACAAATAGGTAAATGATAAGTTTAGTGAAACGGAGCATTGGATGTATGCTCTTTCTCGGAATGGGAATGGCGGCCGCCGCCCAGGTTCCCCAGGAATTGATGGACAAAGCCAAGGCGGCCGGCTTGTCGGAAGCGCAGGTACAGCAGGAGATTGCCCGGCGGATGCAGCAAGGAGAAAACGGCCGGCCTTTGCCCCGCACGGCTTCCGATGCGAAAGTAACCGACCGCCAGATGTTGCCCGAGGAAAAGGCGCCTGCGCTCGACCAACAGCGGGAAATGAACCGGCCCGAGCAGCCCGATCTGAGTGAAACCGTGTTCGGCCGCGAAATATTCACCAACCGCAACCTTTCGTTCGAACCGGATTTGAATATTCCCACCCCGAGGAATTATGTCTTGTCGTCGGGCGATGAATTGCTCGTGGTGGTATGGGGCGATTCGGAATTGAACCTCAAACTGAAAGTTTCGCCCGAAGGAACCGTCCTGGTGCCCGACCTGGGCCCGGTAACGGTGGGCGGTTTGACCGTCGGAGCGGCCGAAGAACATTTGCGCCGTGAGCTGGGCCGCATCATGTCCACCCTTTCCGGTTCGTCCGCCTCCGGCGGAGAAGCTTCGGGGCCGAACACCTTCGTGTCGGTAAGCCTGGCCCAAATCCGAAGCATTAAAGTAAACATAGTCGGCGAAGTCGTCGCCCCGGGTACCTATACCCTGCCTTCGTTCGCCACCCTTTTCAACGCCTTGTATGCGGCCGGAGGGGTAAACGACATCGGCACGCTGCGCCGGATCAAAGTATACCGCGATAGCCGCGAGGTAGCCGCGCTCGACGTATACGATTACCTGCTGAACGGAAAGTACCAAGCCAATATCCGCTTGCAGGAAAACGACATGATCATCGTCGGGGCCTACGACCAATTGGTCGTGGCGCGCGGCAAAGTAAAGCGCAATCGCATTTTCGAACTCAAGCAAGGCGAAACCCTGTCGCAACTGCTGGCCATGACCGGGGGCTTTACCGGCGACGCCTACCGCGGCGACGTGCGCGTAAAACGCAAGTCCGGCAACCGCTATCAGATAGCAACCGTACAACCCCATCGTTTCGATAGCTTCCTCATGCAAGATGGCGATTCACTGCAAGTCGATTCTATTATCCCGTTTTACGAAAACCGGCTCACCGTAAGCGGCGCCGTCTGGCGTCCCGGCGAATATGAGTACGGCCCGTCGCTGCATACCGTCAAACAATTGGTCGAGCAGGCAGCCGGCCTGAAAGGAGATGAATTTGCCGGCCGCGCCCAGATTACGCGGTTGAATCCGGATTTTACCTCTACCCTGCTGGCCGTCGATATACGAGGTATACTGGGCGGTACCGTGCCCGACGTGGAATTGCATCCCGAAGACCGGTTGGAGATTCCCTCCCTTTTCGATTTGCGCGAACCTTATACCATCAAGGTGGCGGGAGCCGTCAACTTCCAAGATACCGTCTTGCCCTACCGCAGCAACCTCACGGTGGAAGATGCTATCCTGATGGCGGGAGGCTTGCAGGAGTCGGCCGCTACCGTGCGGGTAGAAGTAGCCCGCCGCATCAAAGATCCCTCAGCCGCGGAAAGCAACAACCGCATAGCCGATGTCTATACCTTTACCCTGAGCGAAGGATTGGCGCTTCCCGCGGACGGATACGGGCACGCCGCGACCGATACGCTGTTCACCCTTCAGCCCTTCGATGAAGTATACGTCCGCTTCTCGCCCGGTTACCAGAAGCAACAAGTCGTCCGGATACAAGGAGAGATCACCTTTGCCGGAAGTTACGTCCTGGCCGAAAAGAACGCCCGGCTGAGCGATGTGATCGCCAAGGCGGGAGGCGTTACCCCCGATGCCTATGTAAAAGGAGCCAGCCTGAAACGGGAACTCACGGAAGACGAGATGCGGAGGCTGGAAACGCTGTTGGAACTGAGCACCAATAAGCAAAGCAAGGATTCGGTGGCTCTTTCGCTGGCGAATATCAAGGATTATTCGGTAGGCATCAATCTGGAAAAAGCCTTGGCCACGCCGGGCAGCGCCGACGATGTGGTGCTGCGCGACGGGGATATCCTCTATATTCCCCAATTGCAAAGTACGGTAAAGATCAGCGGCTCGGTCACCTATCCCAACAGCGTGACCTATACCCGGGGAATGTCGGTGCGCGATTGCCTCGACCAGGCCGGCGGCTACAACGACACCGCCCGCAAATATCCGCTGGTGATCTATATGAACGGCAAGGTCGCCACCACCCGGCGCGTAGCCATATTCTTCAAACGATACCCCAAGGTAGAGCCGGGTTGCGAGATCGTGGTTCCTTCGAAAACACAGCGCGAGCGTGCGATGGGGCTGCCCGAGATCATGAGCATCGGCAGTTCGGCCACTTCGATGGCGGCCATGATTACCTCTATCGTGAATATGATTAAAAAATAGAAAGGGAAGACGAAGATGACTAAGACTATGCAACCTCAAGAGCAACCTTCGGCTCCCGTGGGCGAGGGGATACAAGAGATCGACGTGATTGCCTGGTGCAACTATATCTGGAAAAAGCGACGTTTCGTGCTCAAAACGGTCGGAGCGGCTATCGTGGCGGGGCTGGTAATCGCCTTCAGCATGCCCAGGGAATATACCACCACCGTGCGTATGGCTCCCGAAACCGAAGAAGTGAACAAACGCATGAATAGCCTGGGCGGATTGGCCGCCATGGCAGGCATCAATCTGAACAACTCGGCCGGATCGGATGCCATTTCGCCCGATTTGTATCCGGACGTGGTGCGAAGCACGCCTTTTTTGTTGGAATTATACCCCGTCACAGTAATCCCCGGCGGGAGCGGCGATACGCTTTCTTTGTACGACTATATGCACGATCACCAACGCCGGGCGTGGTGGAGCCACCTCCTCAAGCTGCCGTTTACCGTCGTGGCCGGCCTGTCCGGCTTATTGGCAACCCCGCAGCCCGACAGAGGAAAAGAAATCGACCCGTTCCATCTGACCGGCGGCCAGCAAGGTGTGTTGGAAGCCTTGCAAAAGCAAATCACGGTAGCGGTCGATCCGAAAACCTTCGTGATAACCCTTTCCGTGCGCATGCAAGATGCGTTTGTTTCGGCCCGCCTGACGGAAGTCGTTGTCGCCAAATTGCAGGATTACATCTCCGCCTATCGTACCTGCAAGGCGAAAAACGACCTGGAATTTACAACCAAGGTTTTCGCCGAAGCCCGCGAAGCCTATTATAAAGCTCAACGCGCTTATGCCGCCTTCGAAGACGCCAACCGCAACCTTGTCTCGGCCAGCTACCGTACCGAGCAGGAACGGTTGAAAAACGAGATGACGCTTACCTTCAATGTGTATAACACCTTGGCTCAGAAGCTGGAGCAAGACAAGTTGCGGGTACAGGAGCAAACTCCGGTTTATACCGTGATCGAGCCGGCCACCGTTCCCCTGAAAGCTTCCTCGCCCAAGAAACCGTTGATGCTGGTAAGCTTTGCCTTCCTCGGCCTGGCGGGCGCGATAGGCTACTTGTTTGTCCGCAGCCTTTTTCAAGTTCGCGCCGCTTTGCCGGAAGAGGCGGAAGGGTATGAAGAGGCGGAAGGGAAGGAGAATACGCCTGTCCGGCAGCCCGATTCGCGCATGCCGGCCGGACATCCGACCGGGTTACCGTAAAAGAAGTATCGCATATCACGCTTGCCCGCCGCCCATAAGGCCGCCCGCCGGCGATCCGCCACTTGGAAAGCAAAGAGTAAGTCTTTCCGAATGACAGGTCGCCGGTAGGCGGCCTCTTTTTTTGCACGAAAAACGGTTGTATGGCAAATCGCCTCCCTCACATACGGGTCGGCTTGTCATCCTTCCGCGGACGGGAAAGCGCGGAATACACACGTAAGAGATTTCCTTCCATATCATGTGCATCCCCCTCGGGACTTTGGGAAATAAGCTCCCTGGAAGCTTACCACCCATTTGCCTGACGAGCGACAACCGTAAAAAAAAGAATAAAAAAAATTCTTGGCCGGAGACTTATTCTGTAAATTATATCTTATCTTTGGAAAAATCTTCATAAAGACAGTAGTCTATGTACGAAATCGTTCGATTTACACCGGGAAAAAGCGCGCTATATTCCATACAGTCGCGCCAGATGCCGACGTTATCCGTCGGCCGAACCGTTTTTTCCCTTGCTTATCCCTATCCTTTTTCTCCTATCCTCAAAAGCAAGCGGCACGACAGGACGGCTGTCCCCCCGGGTCGTCCCTGTATGAGGAGCGACCGGCTCCGATTATAGCAGCGCATCATGCCCCCGGCCACTGGCAAAATGGGTTATGCGAGACCAATAAGCCCCGGTGAACAAGCAAAAGCCGCGCGCGCTTTGGCCCCATCCGAATGTTATATTTATCTAATCCTGCAAATTAATCGCTTTTAACGACAACCTTAAAAGCTTGGAATACTGTTTTTGAAAAAGGAACTATCCGTTTCACTGTGGTGAAACCATTATTTTTCACTTGAAATGACACATAAAGAAGAATGGTACAAGAATTGCTTTAACAACTGGGATGCCCGCTTCCAAAAATCGGAAGGACTCGATGTCTTGATAGCACGCAAATCTCCCCACATGGTGGAATACGAAATAGCGGAAGGACATCTGAAGGAAAATCCGCCGGCCACCCTTGTCTCCGAACACGCCCTACCTTTTATGCTGTCGAAAGAGTATCCCGTGGTAACCGTTATCGACGACGCCATCTACTACGGAACTACCTTTGAAAACGTAATTAGCTGGTTGAAAACCGCTTGCTACTTCACGGGCAAAGAAAGCCCGACAAACAAAAACCTCCGGGCCGACCCCGTAGTGCGAGCAAAAGACGCCAAGGCGCTCGACCATATAGACCTGGGACATGTGGAGATCATCCCCGGAAAATACATTCCTTACTATATTGAGCGGCTCACTTCGGGTTTTTTGGAACTAGGCAAACCCTTCGACATCGAATTCCCCATCTTATACCTGACACCAACCGAACCATTTGACTACTCTCCCGCGCAAGTCTGCGAATTATTAAAAGCTGTTTTCGGAAAAGAAGTCTATCCGGTTGTCCATTCCGGCAAAGAGGGCGGCATAGCCCATACGAACTACTCCGTTATTTTCTCTTCCAATCTCCGGGCGGGAAACAGCAACGTGGAGTTTGCCAAATTCCGTCTGTTTATAGGCAAGGAAAAAATCTGTCTTGCTTCGTACGCCCCCTCCATATTTCCGGAAGAAATCCTGACCGAAGAATCGCCCCTTTTCGCCGGCACCCTTTTCGAAAAACTTTGGAAGGCAGCCTACGTACCTCCCCTCCAAGAGATGGCTCCCCCTTCCGGTCGGGCGTATCAGGACTATTTGCTGAAAAATTACAAAATAGAAAAAATCAACCAATATCAGTGGGAATACCAACAGGAAGAAGCTGAACTATTCCGCAAACGGAGTCTGATGATCCTGGCCAACTATTTTTGCTCCTTCGGTTTATTGCTGGAAAACAAAAGCCGCATCGAACAGCTCGCCCGGCAATGGGAATGCACCGTTCGCGGCGTGGAAAAGAGCGATTTGCAATGGCTTTTCGGCCCCGACCTGGCCCAGGCGTTTGAAGCCGTGCTGAACCGCTGCTGGAGCGAAAACGAAGCGCGTGAGGGAGGTATGCTTCCCCGCCGCCTTTCCCTTCCGGCCGATTTGTTGGAATTCATGACGAAAGACGTCATTCCCGAACCCTATAGCCATACCTACAATGCCGAGAACGAGCAGGACTGGCGCAGAAGCCACAACCTTTCGGAATCCTTGTCGTGCATGTTCAGCAACATGCACTTTCATATCGAAAAAGCTTCTCGTGGAAATTTGCCCAACACCTTCGAACGGCTTCGGTTCGGCGTATCGTACGACTCGATGTACCATAACCTGTCCCGCAAGCAAAAACATGCGATCGACGACCAGATGACGATGCTCCACCGGTGGATCGACAAGAAGATAGACGAAGGCAGCGTGGTGCCGAAATACGACAGGGTACAATACGGCGATACTTATTATTGGAGAAGACTATTCCGGGCCGGAGAAAACGAAGACAAATACCTGGGACAATTGGCCCGGATTTCCATCTTTATCTTCGATGCCGTCTGCCGCGAATTGAAGGACGATTACATAGAACGCGATTTTATCGAAAATATTTTCGCCCTCGTCTTCTCAGACAAATTCTTTACAGGTTCCCATATGCGTTCGCTGGGCAAAATCGAGTGGAAAGTTCCCCCCCGGACGGCAACAAGCTATCAGGTAGCCTTCTACAACGAAGCATCTGATACGCCTACCTACCTGATCGATTATTTGCTCAGGATGCAAGTCCTGAAAGAAAAAGACGATTACACTCCTTATCTGTCGGTGATGAAAACCACTATGGTCAACGAATTTCGCAACGGCACGACGTTGGATAGCGAGAGGGAAGAAGAAATCGTCCGGTACATAAAAATATTGATCCCGCTCTTGCGTGAAAACACCTCCTTTGAAAAAATGCTGGCTACGATGAACCGGATCATGATTGAAGATTATGCACCCTATGAAGCGGCGTTAAAGCAGTGGCAAAATGACAAGGCGCTCCCCTTCGTAACCTATATGATCGATCATCCGGCCGCCGGAATAGAAGAATACGAGCCATACAAGGATATTAAAAAGGAAATAGACACCTTGTTTGAGAAATCTTATTTCCTTACCACCGGCGAGATTACCGCCCGGTACAAGGCACTCCCCCCCACGGTATGTATGAAGCCGACCGGCGAGGAGCAAAAAATCAGTTTGCCTGAAGACGACGTCCCCTCCAGCATATACCGGAAAAAGCTGTATGCCATGTATAACCTTTCGGAACTCATCGAGGCTGTTTGCTCATTCGGAGATAAGGAGTATGTGGCGTTTATCGTCGATAAAATGCTTAAGGCATATAACCAGTTCGCGAAAGAACAGTGGGTGGATTTTGTGCAAAATTACGCCCGGTACCAGGAAAATAAAACTATTTTTTTCACGAAAGCAAAACATCTAATTTGTTATTATGAAAACATTAACCCGGGAAGTGTTAATGAAAATAATCGAGTCGACTGCAGAGAATCCGATAGCCTACATCGTATATGATTTGCTGGAAAACTCGAAAATTGACAAAGACACATATCGACATTCTTTTGAGGGAAAAGAAGGAGTAAAATCCGAACTGAATAAAAGTAAGGGAGATGTAAAAAAGAATCGAACAATTTATGATTACCGGTTCAAGAACCTCCAAATGCGGAACTTTAGAAAATTTCCCCATGCCGAAAAGACTAATTTTCCTTACGGCATCGATTTTCTCTTAAAGGGAGAACCGGCCAGTTTGATATTAGTAGGGGGTAACGGTACCGGAAAGACATCCCTGTTTTCGGCTATGGAATATACCATGACCCGTTTTCTGAGTTCGGCCAACCTGCGCGACATTTCCGTGGCCGAATATCCCCATTATTTGGCTTATAGCAACCAGAACTTTGAAAATGTGCAAGTTGCATTAGACACTGTAAAACAAACCCTTTACAGCGATACCTCTCATTCCGATTTGGCGAATTATGATTTCCTAAGATGCTTTTTCTGTTCGGAAAGAGATCTGGTGGAAATGGGCAAACAACCTTCGTTGCTGGAATATGTTACGAGCCAGGTAGGCTATGGAGAATATCTGGAAATGAAAAAGGTATTGGAAAATCTGTATGTCGATTATAAAAAGGATTTCGATCTATCCAAAAATACATTGACGGATTTTCTTGAAAGAGAAGAAGAATTGAAAAAAGCGAGAAAGGAAAAAAAGGTAATCGACATCCTTGCGAAAGAAAAGTTCCGATTGTATTTGAAGGATTATAACGGAAGATGGCTCGTCAAACAAGAGGAGGGAATAGCCTACCGGGAAAATTATAATCAAGCTCTTGTTGACATGAAGAGAAATAAACTTGCCTATGATCTTCCGCAAGTAGAAGAATTGGGGGATATGATGGACGTGTCAGAAAAATTGAACACGAAGAAAAAGTGGGTAGAAGCTTATGAGCAGGTAGCCTCGGAATTTATTTCCAATTTCAAAGAATGCGCTCGGGCTCTTCCCTATGGATCTTATTTGAAAGAATGGTTCGAGGAAGAAGTAAAAAAAATAGAACTCCTTGCTGTCTCCAATAAGGATAAATTCGTGGACATTTACAACGATAAGCTTAACCGCTATATAGGCTACGATTTTAAACAGACCGAACAAATAAAAAACGAGGTGATCGATAATTTGTTGGCTTTTTTGTTTACGGAAAAAACCCAGGACATTTACCAATTCTTCCAAGAAAACTTATTTGCACAAAACGAAATAGACGCTAAGGTTGCCAAGCTGGAACATGAAACCGACGATAAGCGAGGGAAAGTAGATCAACTACGTTCTATCGAGTCGATATTGACTCCCTTGAAAGGTTTTATCGATGCCTTGCAAAACGAATTCAACACTCAGCTCCGCTTTCTTGAATTGTTATACAAGGGCTTTGTGGAAAAAATCCTCAACCATTTTTCCGCCAACGGCGAAAAATATATCCTTTCGCTCAGTGCCGACAAGCTTGAAATTATCGTCCAATACGAAGACATAGACCATCAGGTCATTCAAAAAACACCACGCGAATACCTCAATTCCTTTCGCTTCAAACTATTCAATATGGCGGTAAAAGTAGCCATGGCCATGGCCGCCATGCGGATCAATAAAATCTGCCATCCCATCGTATTCGACGACGTGTTTTATTCCAGCGATTTCGAAAACCGCAGCCGGGTGGAAGGGTTTATCATCAGCCTGTTCGAAGCCTATAAGGAATTTGTGAAACCTTATGTCGGCTCACGAGATTTGCAAGTCGTTTTCCTTACCCACGACGACATCATCATGGACGCCATCCGGGAGGGCATCCAGTCGCTCGATCACATCGTGGCCGCCCGGTACGGCCGGTTGTTCGATTATCGTGAAATGAACCAGCCGGGCGATTTGAAGATTTACGCCCGTAGGGAAACCGGGCTGAGCCTGAGTCCGTCCACCCAAAAGGAAGTACACAAATACGTCAACCTCTACCTCCCCCTGGAGTAAAATTTGTTCAACAATCATCCTATAGCTTACCTAACCATCACATCCCATGAGAAAATATATATGGATTACCTACGGTATTTTCCTGTTTTTTATCGTTGCTTTTTTCGGATTTTATAACCATTCGCTCTCGAAGGAACTCGAGGAAAGCAGAAAGGAAACCTTGCAGGAAAAACAACGCACAGATTCGGTAGCGCAGATTCGCGATTCGATGTTTATCGGCCAAATGATCCGGTTCGTATCCTCTACCGATCATCCGCTCGACTCGGCCGCCGTTGGCCGGTTGTCGGAAGAAATCGCTTCCGCGATCAAAGATCGCCATGCCTTGGTAGCCGGTTCAAAAGAATATATATTGGAAAAAAGCATCGACGACACCCGTCAGGAGACCAATAATATTATCAATAAGGTGAACGGATGGATTAGTTTCTGGATAGCGATGCTGGCCTTTGTGGGGGGCCTTATTCCGGCCTTGATGGCGGTAAGGAATGCCGAAGAAGGGGAAAGGAAACTCGGACAATACAAAGAAAGCCTCGAGCAGCTTTTCCATACGAAAGCGGAGTTGATAAAAAAAGAATGTTCCCATCAACTTTCCTCCTGGCAAGTGGAAGGAAAGGAACTGAAGCAACTCCAAAAAGAGCTGACCTTGGAGAACGAAAAGAACAAGATAATCAGCATTGTCAATACCATTATCACTTCGGTCACTCCTTCTATTATTAAATGCCATGAGAACAGAAAAGAATTGATGCGGGTTTTCCTCTTCGAATTACATAAGAACTATTCTTCTTTCATCAATAATTTGATAAAAAAACAGTCTTCCGATTCATTGAGGGATTATACGGATGAGGTGATTATGGTATTGATACATATGGAATTGGGGTTGATAAAATCGCGTACGGTGTATGTCGATTGCCATATAAATCGGGAATTCGATACCGTACTGAGTGGAATTAAGAAAGTAATAGACAAACTAATTAAAAATAAACGGACAACGGAGGAACTTGTTGATGATTTAAATCAAATCTATGCTTGTTTCCCTGCTTTGCTCCGCGTTATCTGATGTCGTTGCGGGGGGCCTATCTCCCCAAACCTGCGATGCGGGCATGGTCGGAACCGCGGTAGGTGTACATCGGGGGCCGGGCGCCTGTCAAAAAAAACCGGAGAAAACGCTTGTGCAAACGCGTTTCTCCGGTTGATTGGTAAAAAGCCCCCGGGCAATTCTCGATCAGATAATCGTCGGCTTATCGTCCTTTTCTGTTTCTTTGACGACGAAGTGGAGTTTTTCGTAGCGGGTCTTGGCGGCCAGGTCGCGCAGGATGGCGCCGGGGGAGAAGACGATGCGGCTTTTTTTGAAGTGGGAGGTGTTGAATTCTTCCTCCGTAGCGGCTCCGCGGCTGCCGGCTACCATGTGGAAATTGCCGAATTCGCCCATTTGCACGATGTTGCCGCTTTCCAGTTGCTCTTTCAGGACATAGATCAATCCGTCGATTACCAATTCTACTTCGCCCTTGGTGGCGGTGCAATAGCCCGAGACCAGTTCGCAGAGTTTCTTGAACTCGATTTTGCTTTGCGAGCGTACTTGTCCGTAATAGAGTTTCGAACCTTCCGCCGCGTCTTTGCGCATATCCGGGCGCAATACCAAACGATACTTTAATGCCATAGTGTTGAAATTTTTAAGTGTAACTACCTTATATAATTGATTTCTCTAGACCACCCGTCGGGGAAACGCTGTTCCCCCGGCGGTAGTACAAAGGTAAGAGAGGGGCAAGGGGGCGAATGCCGTTGGCGGAAAATAGCGGAAAGTAGAAGAAGATAAAGGTAGGTAGGCGAAGATGGCAAGAGATGGGAAAGAGGGAAGGAAAAGGCAAGGGGAAAAAGGTAGAAAAAGAAAGGAGTGAGAAGAGGAGAGTAGGGAGAGATACCAAGAAGGGTAGGAGTAGGGAGATGAAGGGAAGGGAGGGGGAAGGGGAAAAAGGCAGAAGAAGGAAAGAAGTTAGAAGAGGGAAGATGGGGAGAGAGGGAGAAGGAAAGGAGTAGGGAAAAGAACGGAATAGGAATGGAAAGAAGGGGGGGAAGGAGAAGAAAAGGGGGAGAAATAGAGGAAGGAAAAACGAAGAGAGAGTAGAAAGAGAAGAAAAGGGAGGAAGAGGATAAGGGCAGATGGCCGAAGATAAGGTAAAAACAAGCCTCCAAGTAATCGTTTTCAACCAACGAATGCCAATGAACTCCTTTCAACGACATCAAGCGGCGTTTACCGACGCTGCCGTATTCCGCTGTCGTATCTTTGTCTCCGGAGCGAAAAAAGGCTGCGCTCCCGTATCGGCGGGCAGGCAAGGTGGAAAAGCATCCGGCCGAGCTTTTCCACCCGACCCGGGCCAAAGTAAAAAAGGAGGCGCAGGAAACCGGCCATCGACCTATTCCTACATATTAAATAATTAAGATAAAAGAAAATGAAAACAATCAACGATTTTCCCCTACGGAGCTACGGCTGGCAGGAACTTGCCGTTTTGTACAATCCTCAGGTCACTCCCCAATCCGCAGCCAAAAGCCTTTCCCATTGGGTGAAAAAGAATCCCGGCTTATCCGATGCCCTGCGTAGTACCGGCTGGCGTCCCGGCCTTCGCTCGCTCACCCCCTTGCAGGTAGAACTCCTCGTCCGTTTCCTGGGAGAACCCTGATAAAAACCCTGCCGGGGGCGGGGGGCAGGGCAAACGATCGGACTGTGGTGAAAATTTCCCTCTTTGTTTCTGTAGCAAAAGAAACCAGGAATAAACGGCCGATAGCGGAACATCGGTTCACGCGACGATTTCTTCCCCCAAATATGGCCCGAACGTTTCTTGTTCCTCTGCGGAGGGAAGGGAGAATGTATCCTGGCGAGGTTAACGATAAAATTATGCCCCGCCACCCCCTTCTTCCCTTCCGGAAAGGTAGATGGATATAACCGAGGCACTCCCTTCCCCCAACCCAGCTTCGGTTTGAAAAACCCTCTCGGGTTTAAAAACAAATTCCCTCCCTTTTTGAACTGCCCCCCAAAGTGAGACATGAAAATTTTTGGAGAGCAGTTCATTGAAACCTTTTTTTCGGTTTCGAACAGCCTTTCCCCCTTCAAACGCTTTCCGGCACCCGGGCTCCCCTGCCGGGCCTGCATACCCCCTTTCCGGGCCTTCCCCCCCTCCACCTTTTCCTTACAACTCGCTCAGGATCCTCCGGTTGGCCCGGTCGATGGCGGTCGAATCGAGCGAAGTGAGATAAATCAACGTCGTCGACTCCGAATCATGCCCCATCCCCTGGCTGATTATCGATACCGGCACCCGCTTGCTCCGGGCGATGCTCGCCCACGAATGCCGCGCCACATACATCGTAAACGGCACGGAAAGCCCCAACCGGCCGGCCAGCATCTTCAACTTACGGTTCACCAGGTGAATGGCATTCTTGTACTGCCTCCGCTCGTTTTCCCCCTTACTGCGGATAATCGGCAGCAGATAAGGCGATTCCTCCATCCAGTATCTCTCCACGATCCGCTGCATGCAGATCTCCCATTCGATAAAAAGCCGCTGCCCCGTTTTTTTCCGCCGGTACGACAACATCCCCGCCTTCACATCCTCCTTCCGTAGAAACGCCATATCCACAAACGACATCCCCCGCGTATAAAAACTAAACAAAAACAGATCTCTCGCCCACTCCAGCGAAAGCTCCCCCTCCAAGTCCAACTGCTTCAACCGCCGGATCACGTCGAGCGGCACCGCCCGCTTCACCGTCTTCCCGATTCCGGTATACACATGCCGGAACGGATGCCGCCCGACCGTCAGCCCCTTTTCCACCGCCCGGTTGTATACCGCCCGAAGAATGCGCATATAAAACGAGATCGTATTCAAACTGATACTCCTTTCTTTCAGATAAGCCTCATAAGCCCCCATCAAATCCGCATCCACCTCGTCGAGCAACACGTCCCTGCCGTTGCGGAAGCGCAGGAAACTACTTAGCGTCGTTTGATACGTCTCGCTCGTGCGTGCCCTCCCCATCTGCTTCCATTGCTCCACCAATCCCCGCATAAACGCGAAAAGGGAAGTCTCGACCGTGCCCTGTTGAAAAGCCGCCACCACCTCGTCGGCCGTAAACGCCGCCCCTCTTCGCTCGAAAACCGCCACGATGGCCCGGAAGCGTTTCAGGTCGAAGGCTATATGCTCTTTTATCGCTGCCAGTTCTTCTTTCCTGCCATCCGCCCCGCCGGGGGAAAGCCGGATTTCTTCCGTTTGCTTGTCCCATTGCCCGGGCGATAGCTTATAGGCCGTGTTCACCTGCCGGATCACGCGGTTATGAATCACTTGATAATACAATACGCCTTCTTTGCCTTCTACCCGCGAGGCCCTGTATTTTATTTTGATTGATACCATGACTGAATTTTTTTGTAATAAAATGAAATGACTTCCTGGCCCCCCTCTTTTCTCTGGTGCGCCCGATATGTTGCCGGGACGGGATATGCTGCCGGAAATGTCCGGTAGTAAAATAACAGTATTTTAGGTAAGAAATAAAGGAGCTTTGTGGGAGAAATAAAGATATTTTAAGAAAGAAAGGAACGGTATGCCGGCTGCTCGTATCCCCAAGGCGGCCATATCCTTGGGAAAGTACAATCGGCCAGCGCCGCCGGTAGTGAACCGGAATGGAGCTTCGCATTTACAACTGGTCAAAGGGTGCATGGAGGATGACCGGGAAATAATAATCGTATTCGTTTCATTAGCCAATTAGCTAGCAAAAAGCGATAATCTCTTTCTAAGAGATGTATCAGACAATACAAATTTATGCAAAATGCTTCTGATGAACAATTAAAAACTAAAAAAAAACAACTTCGGCGTAAAAAAAACATATTCTTTAAACTTCTGTTTGTTTCCTGGCTTGGGGTGCAGTATATAACAGATTGAATATTAAAACATTGACTTGTTTGTACATCTCTTAGAAAGAGAAAGGTTAAAATCAAGGAAGACAAACAAATGGCTCGAGGGGGGGGGAACAGGGAGGCTATCCGGCCCAGAGAGCTTACAGGAAATGAAATAGCCTCAGCTCTACTTTATATACTACGTTATGCCAATAAAAACATTGATTGCAGGAAGTCTTTTAGCACTTGCCCTTTTGGCGTTGGGGCTGCTATGGATAATCCCTTCTCCCACCGAGTGCGACGGCTCCGATTGCGCGTATCTGGTTACACCCTACGATACGATCAAAACGAAGTCGTATCGTATAGAAAACGGATACGAAGAAAAAATGCAAATGGAGAACGTTTCAATTTATATTGAAAATTCCGTAAGCATGGACGCATATTTGGGAACTTATACCAGATTCAAGGAAATTACCGACCGCCTGCAATCGAGTGCAAGCAATGTATCGAAAACGGTAGATTGCTTTTACCTTAATAACAAACGGGAAAAATACAGCGGAAGCTCTTCGCGGTTTGCAAGATACGGGCTCACCGTTGCCGAAATGGCCAGAGCCGGCGGCGACAGAGGTAATACGGAGTTGGCTGATGTGATTGATTCGGTGATCGCTAAAAATAAAGAAGGTCAGGTATCTGTTCTTCTCTCGGATTTCGTACCTTCTCCCGGCGGTGCTTCCGCCACCGACATCCAAAATTACGTTTCCTCCTTTTCGGAAAGGATCAAAGGCATCCTCAAGAAAAAAGTTTTTGCCGATCCCCGCACCTGCGTCATGCTGTGCCGGTATGATTCCGAATTTGATGGAAAATTCTTTTGGGCCGACAACACGCCGGTTCACTTTGCCGGAAAACGCCCTTTCTACGCTCTTTTTGTGGGTGATTATGGGCTGATAGCCAAACTGAAAAGAGAATCGAAGATCATGAACGACACCGAAGATCATCTTATTTATTTCGCCTCCCAAAAAGACATTCCCTACGGAGCCTATAGCGGGCAACTGGCGAAATATACCACGCCCCGGCACCGAGGAGTCAACAAACACCTGAAGCTGGCCGAATCAATGAAAGAAAAGGCGGAAGACCAGCCTGGCGCCCTTATCATAAAATTGAAGATAGATATGTCGTGCCTCCCCGTCGACCGGAAAGACTTGCTCGACACCTGCCGGTATGTTATCGACTCGTCCTGTTTTTATATAACCCATGTGGCCGAAGCTTCCGAAAAGGAAAAGGCCAACTATACGCACGTGCTAACACTCAAGAGCAAAAAAGCAACGTTTCCCGACCGGAACAAAGTAAAAGTGCATTTTCGGAAAAAAACCGGCCACTGGAAGAAATACGACACCTTGGATGGAAAACAATCCTTGTCGGACGATACCGTCCAACGTACTTTAGGCATCGAATCGCTCCGGGAATCGATTGAAAGCGCTTTTTGGGTATCCTCTTCAGGAAGCGACGATTATGCAACCTTTGAAATTTTAATCAACTAATATTACACCTATGGAACTATCCACAAAGATCGAGAAAATCTACGATTTGTTTTCGGGCTTTCATAGCGATGCTATCGGCAAGGCCTTGGAAGTATTTAAAAATCCCGACACGGGTATAATGCTTTGGACCGCCAAGTATCCCGGACTTTTCCTGGCCACGGCTATTATCTCGTTGGTCGTAGCCTTCGCTTTCTATATCTGGCCTATCGACCATCCCCGTTTCAAATCATGGTGGTCGTGGCTTTTGATGTTGGCCGCGAACTGCAGTTTGTGCTTGTTGGTGGGTTGGCAAATCGCGCATGCTCGCATGAAACTGGCTTTGCGTTTACCCGAAAGTTGGGAAACGCTCACCGGTAAAACCGAAGGGGTAACAGCCTACGATTTCGACTGCCTGGGCATGGGGCTTAGCAATATGATGGTAGGCATTCTGCTGTTTGTCTTGTTTTCGCTCATCCTTAATATATTTAGTACAAATGCCAAATATTCACCCCTTCGAAATTAATCATCCATATGAATAAGTTGTATATCTTCGCCATAGGCGGTACCGGGGCCCGTGTTTTGAAAGCGCTCACTTTTTTGTTGGGGGCAGGCGTAAAAATAAACGCCCGGGAAATAGTTCCTATCCTGATCGATCCGGATGCCGGCGCCGGCAACAAGACGGAAGCCGTTTTGCTTATGGATATTTATCGTAGGATTTATAACAAGATGGATCACGCCGATTTGAATACTCATTTCTTCCGCACGCCCATCGCCCAAAATACTCCCAACTACGTGATGACGTTGGGAGGAACGACGAGTATGAAGTTCGGTCAGTATATGAATTTCAGCCTTTTGCCGGCCGAAGACCAAGCGCTTGTAAACCTTCTCTATTCGGAAAGCAACCAACAGACGGATATGACGGACGGTTTTACCGGCAATCCGAACATCGGTACCACGGTCTTGAACCAGTTTTCCCAATCGCAGGATTTCAAGAACTTTGCCTCCAACTTTACGGCCGACGACGGCATATTCGTGATCAGCTCCATTTTCGGCGGCACAGGCGCCAGCGGGTTTCCGCTCCTGATAAAGAATCTTCGTCATCTTGATCCCGCGGCAGGCATTCCCGCCGCCTCGGCCATCGAGCATGCCCGGATAGGTGCCCTTTCGGTACTACCTTATTTCAATTTGATACCCGATAAAAACGGAATAGACGCCAACACGTTCATGTCGAAGACAAAGGCGGCCTTGGCTTATTACGAGCAGAATTTGAAAGAATTGAATATGCTTTATTACATCGGCGATGCCTTGTCGGGACTTTATGAAAATAAAAAGGGAGGCAGGAACCAGTTAAACAAGGCTCACTTCGTAGAACTGGCTTCTGCGTTGGCTATATTCGATTTTGCAGCTTGTTCCGGCGGCATAAGCAACGCTCAGGCCATAGCCCCGACTATCTATAAAGAGTTCGGCATTGCATCCGACGCAAATCCTATCCACATCCCCGATCTGGAAAGATCGACACGCGCGCTGATCGAACGTCCGCTGGCGGAGTTTACACTTTTTGCCAAATACCTCATCGAAGAGCTTGCCAATGCACAAACGAACCAAACGTGGGTATCGGATCAACCGGATTATAACCAGCAAGTGCTTTCCGGCAACTTTTATGCCGACCTGAGGAGTTATGTTGCTTCTTACATGAACTGGCTGACGGAACTGGCTGCCAACAAGCGTTCGTTCGCTCCGTATGTACTCGTCCAAAATCGGGAGGACGTATTCGGATTCGTCCGCGATGTCAAGACAAAAAGCGTGATGAGTTTGAAATCGAATTACGACTTGTATAATACACGTTTGAATTCCGTCACCAAGTCGAAACTGCAACAAAACACGGTGGAGGGGAAATTCATAGCTCATTTATACAAGGCCACGCAAGGATTAGTGAAAGACAAAATTAATTTCTAAAGACCAGCATCATGTCAAAAGTATTAAGACATCACACCGTAGCGGCCGCCGACGTCATGAACGGTTGGGCCGTTTCAGACCTATACAACAGTGCCGTAATCGACGATATGGAAGATCCGGCCGGAGCTGCGGCATCGGCGGAAATCACGTCGATTCCAAGCCCTTTTGCCAGAATAGCTTTGGTGAAATCCGCTTTTGCATGGGTAAATGCAAATGGTCTTGACGGCCAAACCATTCATCATAAGATGGTTTCGCATTGCCTGGATATAGGACAGATATTTTTCAACTATGACAACTACCAATCTTCCGGCATCATCAAACTGGTAAAATGGGATAAAAAGAGAGTACACAGCCTGATGGCATCGCCCGTAAACGGTATCCAATTGCTCGGCCGGACGCTCGACTTGTTTTTGACGCAAGATGCCGCAACTTATAATTTCGGGCAGTTGCAAAGCATCTATCTGCTGCAATACACAGGTGGGGGACAGCCTTCCCAAATGACCATTATCGGTGCCACTTCGCCGGCCACTTTGTTTGTTACGCCCGCCAACGATATGGATTATGTGAAGGGGAGCATCCGCTGGGGAAGCCACGAAGCGTTGCAGAGCGACATACATACCTATCAGCCTTTGTATGCAAGAGACCCCGAGTTTGTGGTATGGCTTTACGCCATGCGCAAATCGATGCCGGATTTTGCGGCACGTTACCCGGAAGTAGATGCCTATCTGAATCATTCGTTCGCCCGATTGCCTCAACCGCTCATCGATAGGGTAACAGCCTTGCTTCCCACCGCTTATACTTCCGGTTACCTCCCTCTCGATCTTATGCCCGGTGTACCGGTAGAAATAGGGGGCATTCCGCTTCGCAAGAAACAACGAATGGAAGTATCCGATAGCAGCGATTTTGCCATGGCGCCCACCAAGCCGGTGAATGGCGATATTCCGCTGGTATTGCCTAACGGCTTGTTTACCCAACGTTGGAAGTATGTTTCCGACATTTGGGATTCGTCTGTCCGGGTGGAAGAAGATAATCGTAGCCTTTCGGCCCGCACTCTTCCCGGTGATGGGACGAAGTGGCCGTATCTGAGCATTCATGATTTTCTGGAACCCACCATCGTGGAAATGGATGCCAATGTGTTATCTACCGATTTTTTCGACGGCAACCTTCAGGATCACACCTCGTTGGCGGAGGGAACAGGCTATCTCCTGCCCGTCAAGCGTGCTTATTTTGATTATTTTACTACCGACGACTTGAAAAAACAACTTTCCATAGCAATCGAAAACGTGGCCGGGGGAGGAAAGTATATCAAGGTAACGCTTCATATCCCGATAAAAAACAAGCGGGTGATTACGTTCGAAAAGAATTATATGCCGTACAGCGGCATTAACGACGGCAGCGGCCTTATCGACCATCGGCAATTTACCTTGGCCTTGTTTCCCTGTACCAAATTTACGACAGGGGAGGCCGCCGAATATCGTATCACCTACATGTCGAAAGGCAAAAACTGGGAACCGTCAATTACTTGTTACGATGAACAGGCAAATAGCATTTCCTATGTGATGCAAGCGGATCGCAACAAAGACATGAATGGAAACCTGCTCGATTCCACCGCGCCCACGATGCCGGTATATGCCCTGAACCAGCCGTTCGATTTTATCGAATTAAGCAGCGACGGCATATCCGGTATCGCTGTTCCGATATGGAAGGGGGGAGCAGGAGGGGCCGCCTTCCAGTTTGCCGTGGATTTCGGTACGACCAATACCCATATAGAGTATCGTGTCGGCCCCGGCGGGGTAGCTAAACCGTTGGATATTGCCACCCAGCAATTAGCCGTGCTGAACGCGGATGCATACCAGGATTTCGACTATAAGATTCCGCTTTTCAACACGGTCATACCCAATAGCCTGGGTCCGGGCAAGGAGATCCGTTTCCCCTTGCGCACCGTTCTTTCGTTCAAGAAAAACACGAATTGGCAACAGCCGTTCAGCCCCTATGTGACGGGAAATATGCCGTTCTATTACGGTATCCTGGGTCGCGGCAGCAACAACGAGATCGAATATGATTTGAAATGGAGCCATGCGGAAGGCAATACGGAGCGTATCAATTGCTATCTGGCAAGCTTGATGTTGTTGATGCGCAACAAAGTGGCGATGGAGGGCGGCGCTTTGGCCGATACCTCGATCACCTGGTTTTATCCCACCAGCATGCCGGCCAATATGGTCGCTTCGATCGAGGGAATATGGCAGGCGCTTTATACGCAGTATTTCGGAATCAACACCGCGTTGCTCCGATCGATACCCGAGTCGATAGCTCCGTACAAGTTCTATCAGCGCAGGTTCGGAGCCGGCATCGATGTGCTTACCGTCGATATAGGAGGAGGAACTTCCGACGCGATGATCGTCGATCACAATGGAAAGATTGCTTTCATTACTTCTTTCCGGTTTGCCGCCAACTCCTTGTTCGGCGACGCGTTTACCGACGGCGGTATCGATACCAACGGTTTCGTGAATTGTTTCCGTCCCAAGATCGAACAAATTTTGAAGGCGAACGGGCTGGGGAACGTGCAAAAAATCTTGGACGAGGTAGCTGCCAACCAGCCTTCATCCGACCTTATTTCCTTCTTCTTTACCTTGAAGGAGAATAGCGATGTGAAAAATGCACAGGTCGAGAGGCAATTGGATTTCTTGAAAATGATGTCGCTCAATGCGGGTGCCAAGACCTTGATGCTGGTGTTTTACTCTGCCATCATTTATCATCTGGCCCAGTTTATCAAGGCAAAGAAGGAGGAAGGACAACCGGTAGACGCGCCGGCTTACCTGGCTTTTAGCGGTAACGGTTCGAAATTGCTACAGGTATTGGGAGCAGGCTCGGAGGCGGGAACCGCCATGTTGGAAGAGTATACCATTTCCATTTTTGAAAAGGTGACGGGTGAAAAATATCCGCACGACGGGATTCAGTTCGTTACCGACTATCAGTTGCCTAAAGAGGCCACCTCCCGGGGCGGTTTGGATACTACAGAGATCCCCGGAAGGGCTCAACTTAACCGAATGGTGCAGACCTTTCTGGGTACCACGCCCGGCCGTTTCGTCGGGAACGGGCAGTTGTACCGGGATTTGTCGGATAGCGACTGGGACGCCTTGGAAACATCCATACAGGCTTTCACAGATGTATTCTACGAGTTGGCCGTCGAGAAAGATGTGGAACAGACTTTCGGTACCTTGCCTTTGGCCGACTTGCGAAAATACCGGAATGTGTTTACGGCCAATACGAAAACGCGTGCACGTTCCGCCCTCAATTACTTGGGTTTGCTGAATGCCGAAGTGCGTATAGAAAATACCTTGTTCTTCTATCCTGTCACCAATATTTTACACGATTTGGCTCAAAAAATATTGAAATGATGAAACAGATACTATTTACCATGCTCGCCTTGCTGCTGGCGGCCACCTCCTTGGGGATTGCCGCCAGGCAAGCGGAATCTACAGGAGCACTTCCGGATTTCGGGGTTGTCGTAGAGGCTGCCGATGGTTTGCGAAAGACTCAAGATAATAATTTTAGCCAACTTTGCAAGGACGCGGGTTTTAATCGTGATACCATCTTGAAAGATCTGCATATTATGCCTTCCTTGATAAATCGACTTGAGGCCGACCAGTGGGAAAAGCATTCCCAAATGGCGGGATACTTTAACTCGCTGATCGCGGTATGCAGGGAAATTAACGAAAGTAAAACATATAATGACGCGGCTTGCCGGAAATTCCTTACAGCGTATGCTTCAGGAAGGATCTCGGCCATTGATCTGGAGAAACTTTTGGAGGCACAAAAGGAGCAAGCCGGGCAGGACGAACCAAGAACGCAGGAGGGAGAAGCATTTTCCGAACCCGAAAAACAAGAAGCACACAGCGGCGTTACCCGCGACACTCTTCAAGAATTGGCCGCACTTACCTCCAGCTATAAGACGTTGGAATCGGAGATAATCCGCCTTTCCCGTATCTTATGGGGAGTAGGCATGCTGGCAGGCATGTCGTTTATCTGTCTGATTGTGTTGTTACGTAGAAGCAAGCATCAGAGGGAGTCTTATCCGCAAACAAAGGACGAGGAAGATGAGCGAATTTCGGAAAAGTATGCCACGCAGATTTCTGTGAACCGCCTGGACGGCAGAGTCCATACATTGGAACAAGACAACGGCGTGCTTAAGCATACAACCAGCCAATTAACCCACAGTGTGGAGGACATCCAAAAGAATCTTTCCTCTCGGCTTGGCAGGGAAGGATTTACCGGGGTACCTGAGGGTGGCGGGGAACCGCCCGTTACTCCTCCCGTAATTTCCTCTCCACCTTACGGCTTACCGGTCCAATCCTCTCCGCAGCCGCGCCCGGAAGTGATTTATGTGATTGTGAATGCCGAAAAACCCAAAGCGTTGTGCAAGCAAAGCCTTGTTCGTTCCTATGAACATTTGTATGAGATCCATCCGGAGAGTTCTCCGGCATCAAGCGGGGAAGTACATATCTGCCAGGATATAAGGCCCGAATTTGCCCGGAAATTTATAGATCAGCGAATGCAATATCTTCAAATTTGCGAGGTCGTTTCAGCTACCGGCAACCCGCAGCGGATTGTGATGATTTCTCCCGGCAAGGCGTTCAAGAACGGCAATGAATGGATAGTTACCACTCCGCCCAAAGTGCAATTGGTTTGATATGGCGAAGCAGAAAGCGCATCCGGCGATGACGGCCTTCCTCCAGGCAACCGACAAATCTTTGCGGATCATGCGTCGCGTGTGCAAGGCGAGCATTCGGGTGCTCGGGATAGTTCTTATCGACCAATTGATGCGGAGCATAGTGGAGTGGTACGACAAACGTGGCCGCAAGTCGGGGCCTCGGCGTATGTCAAGATCACCTGCCGATGCCTTTGCGGTGCCTGTCGCACCCGTAGAAGAACAACAACCCGGACAATGGCAAAATGAAAAAAGCGCTTTGGAAGCTCGGCTGAAGACGGCCCAAGCTACGATCGGCCGATTGGAAGGGGAAATCGAAAAACTGCGGGTGCAAAACCACGACTATGATGTCGGGTACCGGGCTGGGCAAGATGAAGTGGAAAAAGCGAGAAAAAGGGTAGACGGCTTGCAAACCGAACTAAGCGACTTGAGGAAAAGGGCCATGCCTGCCGAATATGTACCGGGCACCATCCTCTATGCGGAGGCTGACGCCGATTCGGGAAATCTGAGAAAAGCCGGCATCTATCCGCAAGCGTCTTCCCTGTATGAAATTCATACCTTGCCTGGCGATCTGACTCAAGGCGAGTTCCTGGTACTCAACCCTGTGCATGTGGCAACGGTCATTCTGAACAGGACGATCACCTTGAAAGCTTGCCATATCGAGAGCATATCGGCCGAGGCCAACCATATACTGACCGTATCGAAAGGAAAAGTAAGTAAAAACGGGAAAAATTGGCAACTGGTGCAACCGGCTGTGGTAAGGCTTATTAACCGATAAATAAGGAATCCGGATGAATTATATAGTAGAAAATATACCTTTGTTGATGATTGCGGTAGTAATAATCTGCATACAATATCGCGTCTATCGTTCCACTTGCAGGAAAATCCGAATGCTGAAAAGCATACTCGACAAAGGGGACAGCTTCAGGAAAGTGGAAATCTACCTCTCGAGGGATTTTCTGGGCACTATCACTTGGGCGCAAATAGCCAGTCAGCTTGATGTCTTCCAGCGCAAGGTGAACGACGAGGAAGAAAACATGACGCTCGTCAGCCTTGCCGGCGACAACCATGCCATCACGCAAGAGATCGAAACCTCGATCAATACCTACCTGCTCAGAAACAAAGGGGCGGTAAGCGACTTCAACCTTATCAAGGATATCGTGGAGCGCAATAGCGACGCTTTGAGCGCCGAGGTGGAGTCGCAAACCGCCATGCCTTTGTATCTGGGGTTGATAGGTACCGTGGCCGGTATTGTGCTCGGGCTGGCGTCGTTGGCGCTTCAGGGGCAGAACCTGGGCGATCCCTCGTGTATCATGGCGCTGATGATTGGCGTGGCCTTTGCCATGATAGCCAGCGGAACGGGGGTTTTGTTTACCTCGCTCGGCATATGGAAAAGCAAACAATGCAGCGCTGTCTTGGAAGCGAATAAAAACAAGTTCTATACCTGGATTCAAACGGAGCTTCTTCCCGTGCTGTCGAATAGTACCGTCAGTACGCTTACCTTGCTGGAACGTAATTTGACGCATTTCAATTCCACCTTCTCGCGCACTGTAGCCAAGCTGGAGGGGAATTTATCGAAAGTGGGCGATGTATACGGTACTCAGATCGAGCTATTGGAGAAACTGGAAAAAATAGACGTGCTGAAAATGGCCACGGCCAACGTGAAAATACTGGAAACCCTTACGCGGTCGATCGGCAAACTGGATAACTTCGCCCGCTACCTGGAGGAAACGACCGATTATCTGAAGGCTGTACGGGCGTTGAACGGAAAGATGGACCAGCACCTCGAGCGGACGCGGGCCTTGGAAACTATTTCCGACTTCTATAAGAAGCAAATGGGCGAGATCGAGCTTCGCGGGAATGCGATAAAAAGCGTGGTGACCGATGTGGACGAGGTAATAAAAAAGGCCTTGGCAGATTTGAAAGATCATACACAAAGCGGGCTGGAAGGGCTCCGGGTGGTTTACACCCGGCAGCAGGAAGTGTTGGCCAGGCTGGCCGACGAGCAAAAAGACCATATCCCCGACAACCTCAAAAAACTGGACGCTATGATTTCGCTTACCCCAGAGCTCATGAAAATGCCTGAGGTCGTGGCTGCCCTTTCGCGAAATTCCAAGGTGCAGGCCAAGGCGACGGACGAGTTGGCAAACCTGGTTCGCGAACTTGTGTCCACCCTGCCGGTCGCTGCCGGAAAAGGCTCCGTCGGCACTTCCTTTCTATCCGAAACCTGTGAAGGGTTTCGGATCCTATATGATCGCGTATCGGCGCTGTATTCTACTAAAAAGAAAAGGAAAATCGAATTAACTCAAAATGAAAAAGGATGTGACACCTTACCCCTTCAGAGTTCCCGATCTAATGAAGGAACGGATAATCAGCGGCACTCAACTCCTGAAATAGCGGATGTACAGTTCTCGGAACCATTGAAAATAGATGGGATACCTCTGACGGAACTTAATGAAATGGTCAATAAATACTTGTCGGAACCCACCGAAATGGTCTCGGTACACTCCTCGGAACCCGCCGAAATAACAAAGGCGCGGCAGACCCGACTCGCCGACGCGCCACTATCCAAACCTGTTAGCAAAAGCAAAGCATGAAGAAGAAAAAGGACGCTACCTACTTCTGGACAAGCTATGCGGATTTGATGACAAGCTTGTTTTTTATCATGATTGTCTTGTTTGCCGTAGCGATCGGGCAATTGCAAAAGAAGCGTGTCGAGGCAGAGGAGGCCAAACAAGTGGCGGAGGCCGAAATGAAGAAAATCAAGGAAATCGAGAATGCCATACGAGGTATCGATCCCCATTATTTTTCGTACAACGAGCAATATAAAAAGCATATTCTCAACATCGACGTGCAATTTCCGGCTTACGGCTTCGACATTCGTCAGATTGCGGAAGCAAAGCGACAATCCCTCAAAGAGGCAGGCCAGGCGATTATGCGGTTTATGAAACAGGAACATGCCCACAACCCGGAGATCCAGTATTTGCTGATCATCGAAGGGCAGGCTTCCAAAGATGATTATTGGCGAACACCTTATGAAAACAACGATGTGTTGAGCTACCAACGCGCGCTTGCTTTGAAGGATTTTTGGCAATCTTCGGCTATCGAGTTCGGCGACGAGTGCGAAGTGATCGTCTCCGGAAGCGGGCAAAACGGCGCGATGCGAGCTATGCCCGACAACAACACGAATACCGCCAACCAGCGATTTCTTATTCATATCATGCCCAAGCCCGGCATCATAGATACGATCAGCAACTAAAAAACGTTTTCAATTATGGACAAAAAGAAAGTAATAATCGGTAGCGCAGGAGGCTTGATGATCCTCCTCCTCCTCTGCTTCGTCTTATGTGGCGATGAGAGTGGCGAGAGCGGCCCGGGGCTGACGGAAACGGCTCCCGCGCCCCACACTACATTTGAGAAGAAATATGCCTCGGGAGTAGCCTTGCTTTACAACCGGACTTATTATGCCATCACGTTTAAGGATTTGTTTACCTGCTATTTTTCCGGCCTCGACGACGATAACGACGTGGTGGGTTTTACGATTGATGAAGACGAGGTAGAGCCCATGGCCAGTTGGGGCACCGGGTTTTTCATATCGAAAGACGGCAAGCTGGCAACCAATTGCCATGTAGCGGCCAAAACGATCGATGCGGCGCATGCAAGAGCGCAGATTATCAGCGCGCTTGCATCCGAAACCGACGAGTTTAAGTCTCAAATCAATGATTTGAACGAGAAAATAGCTACGCTCAATGTGGTGTATCTTGCGGATAACGACTCCCGGACGGAAAATAAGATAAAGAAACTGAAAAAACAACGGGAAGAACTTCAACTATATATTAATGTGGGGAGCCGGATAAGCTCGGCCGAATATACCGTGCGTATGGTGAGTCGGAATTATGCCGCTTTCCATGATACTTACATCACGGGCCTTCAGGATATGCGTGCGTGCCAACTGATTGCGAGTGATCCTGAACATGATCTTGCTATTGTCCAACTCACGGATAAGCAAACGCCCGACAAACGCCATGTGTTTGCTTTGGACAAAACGGATAGGATCACGGTGGAGGAACCGCTCTATGTGATTGGTTACAACAGTGGGCCTGCTTTGGCCAACACTTCGGTGGGCATCAAAGCGCAGCTGACCGAGGGTAAAATGGGACAAGATCGCGGCGACGACTTTATGCACACGATAACCACGGCTCCCGGTTCGAGTGGCAGCCCCATTCTGAACAAGCTCGGCAAAGTGGTGGGTATCAATTATGCTCATTTATCGGCTGCTTCGGATTTCAAGTTTGGCGTAAAAGTCAAATTCCTGGCTGAGTTGGCTGCAAAAACCGACTAAAGGCGGTCTCTTTCCGGGTGGAAAATTTGATTGAGTATAATATCCTGTTTTTAATTTATTTGAAAGATGATAGGGATTCTTATTGAAATAATGATAGGTTGGTTCGTGCTGGAAAAGATGCCGGCTATTGTGGGAGCGAGCGGTTTGCTTTCCACCGTGATCAAAATTATCGGCGTGGTCGTCCTCATAGGAGGCTTCGTGTCGTTGATACGGTACTTTATCGCGTTTTAGGTGGGAGCAGGGAAACCTGAGTTCCCGCCGCTTCCCCGGGAAAGAAGCATATTGATACCTTGGCAAGAAATTGAAAGCGGAATCCGAAAAGCTTGAATAGAGTAGGAATCATGATAATATGTTTTGAAATGGAAGCGAATAAAAAATTTATGCTTTTATGCGACGGTAAAAAAGAAAAAGAGGTGCGTGTACGCGACCGTTGTTGCCCGGGTGAATGTATCGGCGGTCCAGGTTCTCCTATCACTCGCTCCAACCCGATGAAATAACGGGTGGACGACTAACTTGGAGCTTGCATTCCGATGCATCGGAATGCAAGCTCTGTTAACGAAATCGGTATGAAACAGTATAAGCTGAAAGAAGGTGTCTACATCGTCGACGGCCTCAAAAAAACGAGTATTTACGACTGTAATGGTGATAAACATTACTGGGTCGATAAAGAGGTGTCGCGATTTTTTCTTCGGTTGGCAAGCGGAGAGCCGATGCCCGGTGATGAAGACACCTTGGCGGAAGCCTTGGCCTTGAATTTGATTGAAGAGACTGCCGGAACGACCCCGTGGCCCGACATCACGGAACTTTTTTGTTTTCCCAGACATCTGGATTATGCGTGGATAGAACTAACCAACCAATGCAACCTGAAATGTACTCATTGCTACAACGAAACGGCCCGGCGGCTTAAAACGAGTTTATCGTATGAAGATTTCGTGCATGTAGTGGATGAACTGGCAAGGTTTGGTATAAAAGCGGTTCAATTGATAGGAGGAGAACCTTTTATCATCAAAGAAGCCCTGTTGTTCCGCATGCTGGATTATGCTTCTGAATCGTTCGACGAATTTGAAGTGTTTTTTAATGGAACACTTACCAGCAGGAGACACTTGGAACGTATCAAGCGGGATTATCCCAATTGCAAAATAGCCTTGTCGTTGCACTCTTTTATCCGGGAAGAACACGAGAAAATCACCCAAGTGAAAGGTTCCTATCAAAAGAGCGTACAGACACTGCGCCACTTGCAGGAATTGGGTATGAAGTTCAGGTATGTGGGAGTGTATGCGGCCGGTGTCGAAGTGGGCGAAGAACTCGATTTCGGCGTGCCTTACAGTCGCGATTACATACGCCTTGCGGGAAGAGGCAACCTGCTACATTACAACCGAAAGCTTCTGTCGGAAAAATTGATTACGCTTGATTCGCTTAAATTCAACAATTTAAGAGCAACCATCCAACGTATCTATTCGGAATATTGTTTTGCCAACTATCTCTATGTGGGTAGTGATATGAATATCTATCCCTGTGTGATGGAGCGTAGGATGTGCCATGGCAATTTGCGCAATCATGCCCTTACCGAAATACTCGATCGTTCGCTTATTAATTACTCCAAGGAGAATGTGAAGGAATGCAAAGACTGCGAATTCCGGCATTTATGTAAAGACTGTCGTCCCGATTCCATCTCGATGGAAGTGGATGGCAAGCCTTGGTATTGCACCTACGATGTGGCAAACGGTGTGTGGCTTGATAAAGATGAGTTTATCGATAAGTTGTTGAATCCCCAAGCTTGATTTCAGACGGATGAGTACGCAATTATCCTCGGAGTTTCCGGTGTTACCTGCTTCGCATCTTCTTCTCAGGGAGCATGCTCCCTCGGACAAGGAGGCTTATTTCGCCTTGATGTCCGATGCCCGGGCGGTAAGGTATTACGGGCGTCTTCCCCTGACAAGCCTGGACGAGGTGGATCGGGAATTTGAAGATATCCGGCAGGGGTTCGAGAAATCGGTGTTTGTAAAATGGGCGGTGGCGTGGAAGGATACGAACCGGTATGTGGGGAGCGTGGGAGCGTGGGGACTCGGCAACCCTCATGGCCGTGCTACTTTAAGTTGTATCCTCTCGCCCGCCGAGTGGGGAAAAGGTATCGGCCATGAAGCGTTAAACGAAGTAATGAACTATCTGTTTTCCGAACTTCGTTTGAATCGTTTGCAAGTCTATGTCGATCCGGCCAATGAGCGGGCCATGGTTTTCTTCCGTAAAGCAGGATTCCAAACTGAAGGAGTGCTCCGCGAATACGAGTATGAATACGGGGGATTTATTGATATCGCGATAATGAGTGTTTTAAGAAAGAATTTCCATGAAAAAAGTTTTACTTAATTGTCTGCCCCCTACGTCTGAGCGTAAGCCGGGGTATTCGCTGTCTGTCATCAAGCCTTTCCTTGTCCGTGGCGGGTACGAGGTTTCTCTGAAGTACTGGAATTTGTTTTTGCGGCAGGTGGTATCGGCTTTTTGGTTTGACGAAATGGAAAGCGTGAAGCTGCCATGGCTTACGAAAGACCTTATGCCCTTTTTCAACTATATGGCGCACCATAGGCACGACGAAAAGGCGCTGACGAATATACGTGAGTTGCTTCAGAAGTATTTTCCCGATAGCAACCTCGACGAACATTTAGAGCGGGCTGCGGCAAGGTTGGAACAAACGATTTTGGCGGAACTGAAGGGCATGGAGGTATGGAGGTACGATTTTATCTATGTACAATCCAAGTTTTACAAATACGAACTGATTGCTACGGGCGTATTCTGCGAGATTCTCAAGAAGAATTACCCGGGGGCGACCACCATCGTGGAAGCACAAGAGTTTCCTGCCAAAGCTATGGCTTTGATGGATAGTTTCGATTGCTATGACTATGCTACCTGGGGCGAGTATGAATTGCCCCTGTTGGCTTTATTGGATGCCCTTGGCCGGGATGACCGGGATTTGGAAGAAGTGCCGAACGTTGTTTATCGGGATAGCGAAGGAATACCGCGTCTTTCACGCCGGAGGTTGAAAAAGCATCTTCCTCTCGACGATACTCCTTTTGCCGATTTTTCGGATTATATGGCCCAAAGCGATGTGCCACCTTCGCAGGTTGTTTTCCCTCTCGAAGGTGGGAGGGGGTGTCATTGGAATCGTTGTTCGTTTTGTTATATGAATGACGGATATGTCTATCGCAGGAAAACCCCCGGGCGGATGGCCGCGGAAATCAAGCATTATATGGATACTTATGGGGCGCAGTTTTTCTATTTTATCGATAATGATATAGTGGGGCATAACGTGGAAGACTTCAAGGCGACATTGGCGGAGTTCAAAAAAATCAGGCAACAACGTACTCTGCGATTCGAGTTCGGAGAAGTCATCGCAAAAGAGGTCGATGCGGATATCATCCGGTCGCTTGGCGAAGCGGGATTCCTGGAAATTCAGATCGGCTATGAATCGACCTCCGACACGGCCTTGCGGCTTATAAACAAAAAAAGTCGCTTTGCTCACTTGATACTTGCCTCTAAATGGAGCTTCCGTTACGGCATAGAAATGTCGCCACAGAATATACTCCGGAGCATGCCCTTCGAAACCGAAGCTATCATACTCGAGAATATCCGGAATTTATATTATTTGCGCTTCCTTTTATCTCATAGTGGTTTTTACCATTGGCTGCGGGAGCTGTGCGTCGTATCTACTTCACGCTATTTCAACTCTTTGCGTGAATCGGGGAGGTTACAGCTTTGGGATTCCACTCCGATGCAGGAGTTCATGGTGGCCGATTTGATCAAACCTTTGTACAAATACGATGTGTTTTTGATGCAAATCCGTCAAAACAATCCTCTATGGGGACTTTTCAAAGAAACGGAAAGGTTTTATCGGCAGAAAAAATATAGCTATGAGATAGCCTGGGAGGGCGAGGGCGCGCGGTATGTGGAGTATGCGGACGGACAAGAGGTCGGAACCAAACGGCTTAGCCGGGAAGAATGCCGCATCCTGGCATTTTGCGACAGGCGGGTGGTCTCTCTTGCCGAGTTGCATGCTTTATGGCCTCATACTTGCACGATCGCCGAATTGGACAGCCAAGTCCGATCTCTTATGGATAGAGGCCTTATTTATATGTCCGATGATGGCTACGAAATCGTAGCCATCATTTCCCTGCCCTGATCGTCCATAAAGTTGGAAATTCACTATATTTGTTGTGAGCTGGCTCCTTTCATGATTTTTGTTTGCGAATAACTGGTTTTGCCGGAAAGCGACGGAGGAAGTTTTCGTAAGGGTTGAGCGGGAGCCGGCCGGCGAAATGTCTTTACCATGGGCGGCTTTGCGGCTGTGCTAAAAACGAACGATATGAAAAAGACGATTCTCTTTATTATCTTGCTTGCGGCCGGTTTTACGGCGACTATGGGGGCGTGCAGTTTATCCGGTTCGCGCCTGGGGGTGGTAAAGGATGAGGTGGCCAGAGATTCGGCTCGAGGGGCTGCGGCTAAAAGCACAACGGAAGTCGCGGTTGAAAGGATATCTGGAAGCAAGACCGAATCAACAACCGCGCCTCAAACAGTGGCCACGCCTCAGATAATGCCCGCGAGCGAAGTAACCGCCAAGCATCAGGCAACAACAACAGCCAGGGCCCAAGCGGATACCGTAGCCGGTCCCGGTGTCGTAGCCGAGCCGGACGACTATCTGGCTCTTACCTGCAATCAGGATACGGCGATGAGTTTGTTGATGCGGATGGGGGAGTTGTACGGGGATAATCCCCCCGGGGTGGTGGGGTTTTCGGCCGATAGCGGGAAGTGTCCGGAGTTTATCGGGGGCGTGTATCTGAACGACCGGGGGGTGCTGGTGATACAGATACGGGGCGATTCGGCTACGGTTAGGCGGCGGCTCGAAGAAGACTTGCAGTCGGAGGCGTTTATTGTGGAACCGAATCTGCGTTTTACTCAAAAGGATTTGTTGCGGATTAATCAGGAGCTGGTGAAGAGGTGGGAAGCGTTGAAGGACGATCCGGTGATGCGGAATGTGAAGAGTACCGGGGTGACGGCGCATGCCATTGAAGTGTCGCTGGTGCTTAATTCGCCCGGGAAACAACGGGAGTTTCGCGAGAAGGTGATGGATTCGCCGGCTTTTCGCTTTACCGGGCCGGCTCAGCCGGGAGCCGACGGGCGTGTGGGGCCGGGCGATACGCTGGGAGTCTATCTCAGGCCGGAGTATGAAGTGTACGATGCGCGGACGGCTCAGGTGAAGTTTATTTTGTACAATCGCAGCGGAGGGGAGATTTCCTTCGGGGCGCATTATGCCGTTACGTATCGCGATAGCCAGGGCGTATGGCGCCGGTTGCCTATCAACGATAATGCTTTTGATATAGCTTATGGCGTGGAGAACAATGCGGAATGGGAGTTTACGGCCAGCCTTTATCCGGATGTGCATCCCAATCCGCCGGGAGAGTACCGGTTTTTTTATCAGGTGGATATAGGGAGCCTGCGCAATGTGCTGATGATGGCGACCTTCCGGTTGACGGACGACGAGGCCGAGTGGCGGCAGGCTGCCAAAACGCCTGTGCCGGAAAAGGTATTGGGAGGATTGTCGGAAGAGGCTTATCGGGAGCGGGAGGAACGTATCCTGGAAAAGAAGGTTTTCGACGTGGTGGAAGAGATGCCGGAGTTTGCGGAAGGGGGGATACCGGGGTGCCTGGCTTTTATCGAGGCTCATTTGCCGAAAGATAATGAACGGGAAGGACGGGTAGTGGTGCAATTCGTGGTGGAGAGAGACGGTACGCTGAGTGACATCCGCGTGCTTCGGGCAGCCGACAAGCAGCTTGCCGACGAGGCGGTTCGTATCATCCGGGCCATGCCTCCCTGGATACCGGGCAGGCAGAAGGGCCGCACGGTACGGGTGAAATATACGCTTCCGGTTACCTTCGCGAAGACGGCCGGTTCCGGATAGGCATGCTGTTGCCCGACGCCCAGGCGAGGCGGGGAAGGAATGAACGGCCGGGACAAATGGGGGAAGCTGTCTGAAAACTCCTTGTATGCTTTCCTTTTGCCTTGCATTGTGGAGGAAACGAAGAATCTGTTGACGCAAAGCGGGTGCTTTCAGATTCTTCACCACTTCAGGATGGCAAAGCGATAGGGCTATCGGGTTTTTTCAGATAACCCGGGGGGAGACGGATTGTAATGGGAAGCCTGCCGTTTATTTTGCCGGAAGCGGGCCGGGGAACGCGAATTTTGCGTATCTTTCGGCTGCGAAAGAAATGGAATTGACTTATCGTTAAATAAAACGGGCAAATGAAGAATCCGATTCAAATGATTAAGCAGTGCGTGGAAAAGGAAGAGCCTTATTTCGTGCTCAGGGGCCAGGACCGGTGCGCGTTGGCGGCTATCGAAACGTATTATGAACAGGTGAAGAAGAGTGTGAAAGATCCCTATTTTATCGAGGAGATCGAGGAGATCATGAAGGATTTCCGCGCTTATCGCCAGGAGGTGGAGAAGACGAAAATTCCGGATTGAGGCCGGACGGACGGCGAAGAAGGGAAGAAGGCGTCGCGGCGAGCGGCCCTACGGCTGGACGGCAGGGAGCCGGCCTGACGGCGAAAGAAGAAAGGCTGTGCGCAGTCGTGGGGCCTGACGGCGAAAGAAGAAAGGCTGTGCGCGGTTGCGGGGCCGGGCGGCAGGCGAAAAGCCGGTCGTGGCATGGGGCCCCTTCTTCCTTATTCTTTGCCGTAGGTGAGCGGGGTTTTGCCGAAATGTTCGGTGAAGTGCTTGCGGAAAGAAGACACGTCGTTGTAACCTACCAGCTCGGCCACTTCGATGACGCTGAATGTCTGCGTTTTCAGGAATTCGCCCGCTTTTTCCATCCGGATCTTGCGAATCAGTATGCTGGGCGAAAACCGGCAGGCCTGCATGATCTTGCGGTAAAGCGAGGTGTGGCTGACGAATAAAAATTCGGCTAATTGCCCCACGCCGAAGGCCGGTTCGGCAAGATGCTGTTCGATCAGGCGGATGGCTTGCCGGGCGAAACGGGAGGAAATTTCCGCTTCCCGCTCCGGCTGCTTGCGCTCGGCGTAAAAATCTTTTACCCTATCCCTGTTTTTAACCAGGTTGTCTACTTTCAGTTTCAATACGCGCGGGTCGCAAGGCTTCACGATATAATCGTCGATTCCCAATTCCAATCCGGCCAATATATCGGCCGTATCGTTTTTCGAAGTGAGCATAATGACGGGGATGCACTGCGTCCGGGCATCTTCCTTTAGCGAAAGGCAGCACGAATAACCGTCTTTGAGCGGCATCACCACGTCGCACAAAATAATATGCGGACGCTCTTTCCCGGCCAACGCCAGTCCCTGCTCGCCGTCGGATGCTTCCCATATGGCATAATCCGCCTGAAACAAGACGCGCAACGTCATCCGGTAAATCCGGCTGTCGTCGATAATGAGCAAGCGTTTCTTTTCCTTCTCTTCACATTTTTTACTTCCTGGCTTTTCCGGTTTTCCTTGTGTCATATCTCTTTGCTTTTGGGGCGTCCGATGGCTGAGCGTCCCCTCGTTTTGGCATTTGTTGCGGTTGCAAAAATAGGAATAAATCTGGATAACGGTTGATTTGCATAGGTTTTTTGCAAAAAATACCTTCTGCCTGTTTTTGCCGGATAGCCTACTTTTGTCTTCTGTAAACCCAGCCGTTCTTTTGCGCGGGAGCGGGAAGGAGCTGGAAATGAAATTGCAAAAAAATATGAGAAAATTATTTATTTTATTAGTCGGATTGGCCGGCTTCGGCGTTTTCCTTCCGGCACAGGAGGTGGCCGTGAAAACGAATCTTTTGTACGACGCCACGACTACCCTCAACCTGGGAGTGGAGATTGGGCTGGCGGAAAAGTGGACGCTCGATGTTTCCGGCAATTACAATCCGTGGGAGTTCTCCCGCAACCGCCAGTGGAAGCATGCCTTGCTGCAACCGGAAGCCCGCTATTGGTTTTGCGAGAAATTCAACCGCCATTTCGTGGGCGTGCACCTGCACGGCGCCATCTACAACGCGGGGAAAATGAAACTGCCTTTCGGCATCGGCGAGGAAGGTATCCGGAAAAACCGTTACAAAGGCTGGCTGGCCGGGGCCGGGGTATCGTACGGATACCATTGGATACTGGGCAAGCGGTGGAGCCTGGAGGCCAGCATCGGCGTGGGCTATGCCTATCTGGGCTACGACCGGTTCCGGGTGTGCGAAACCTGCAAGGAGAAAACCGGGCATGAAGTGAAACATTATTTCGGGCCGACCAAAGCCGCCCTGTCTATCATTTATCTACTTAAATAAAACTACGCGACAATGAATCATACATCTTTACTCTTTCTCGCGGCATGCCTACTGGCCGGCCTGACCGCAGGCGCCCAGCAACAAAAGGCGCCGAAGGAGCCGCTGGCGATTTACGGCGGCTTGCTGACGATTGCGGAGGACGAAGCCGCCGGTCGGACGGACGATTCCCTCAGGGTAAGCTTCACGCTCGACGCCGGGCGGTTGGAAATGCCTTCCGTACGCTCGCTTACGCTCACGCCCCTGGTGGCGGGCGAGGATACGATCAGGCTGACGCCTATTTTGCTGAACGGGCGTAACCGCCACCAGGTGTACCGCCGCGAGCGTTCGCTCGGGTTGGGGAGCGACGCCGATTATTACGCGGTGCTCAAAGCCTCGGGCGGCGCGGAAAAGACGGTCGTGTACACCCAGACTCTGCCTTTCGAGCCTTGGATGAAGGATGCTCGTCTGGTGATGGAAGAAAATTTGTGCGGTTGCGGCGGTTATTCCGAAGAAGTAACCCTCGAACCGCTTTTTGCGCTGAGGGGGGAAGACCGTGTGCCGGCTCCGGTGGCCGACACGCCTTTCGAAGCGGCTTATGCTTACCTGCAACCGCCCTCCGAAGCGGTGAAAAACCGTACCGAGCTGAAAGACCTTTACCTGCATTTTCCGGTAAACCGCATTACGATCGATTCGGGCTATATGCAGAATCCTGATGAGCTGGCCGCCGCCCGGGAACTGGTGGAGCGGATTCAGGCGGATAAAAATCTTTCCATCCGGGAGATCGTCATCCGCGGATATGCCTCTCCGGAGGGGTCGGTAGCCGCCAACCGCCGCTTGTCGGAAGGACGGGCGGCTGCTTTGAAGAACTATCTATCCTCCCGTCTGGGCGATCGCTCGCTGGCATTTCATTCCCAAGGCGGGGGCGAAGATTGGGAAGGAGTAACGGAAGCCCTTAGGGCCCATCCTGTGGCCGGGGCGGAAGAACTGCTGGCCGCTCTGGAGGCTTCCGACCGAAGCGACGCTTCCGAACAGGCGTTGCGCCGGATAGGCGGGGGAGCGCCTTATCGGGAGATGGTTGAAAAAATCTATCCGAAGGTACGCCGCGTGGCGTGCACGGTGCGTTATACGGCCCGGGCGTTTACCCCCGAGGAAAGCCGGCAGATCATACGGCGGCGTCCCGAACAATTGAGTTTAAACGAGATGTGGCAGGTGGCGGAATCTTATCCCGAACGTTCGGAGGCGTTTAAGGAGACGATCCGGGTGGCCGCCCGCACCTTCCCCGACAACGAAATCGCGCTCGTGAACGCGGCCAATGTGGAGCTGGCGGAGGGCAATTGCGAGGGGGCGGCCGGTTATCTGGGGCGTATCCGCCGCGCGGCGGGCGACGATGATAGTCAGTCGGTTTCGACCGTCTCCCCGATAGCCTCGACCGGTTCCCGGCTGGTTTCTGCCGATACCCGGGCTGCTTCTGCCGATAGCCGGGTACGCTCGACCGGTACCCGGACGACTTTAGCCGGCGTCGCTTCCGGAAACGGCATTGCTTCTGAAAAGGGCAATGTTTCCGGAAACGGCATTGCTTCGGGAAACGTGGCCGCTTATGAAAACGCCCTCGGGCTGTTAGCCGTCTGCCGGGGCGACAAGCGGCTGGCCGCCGATCATTTCCGCAAGGCCGCCCAAGCCGGTTCGGAAAGCGCCCGCAAGAACCTGGCGCAGTTGGCGAACGAAGATACGAATGCCCATATAGATACGAATACCCGCGGGGAGGCGGATAACCAATGAGGATGCGAACGAATAAAATAACAACTGATATGAGAAAATGGATTCAATCTCTTTTCCTCTGCCTGTTGGCCCTGGGTAGTTTCAACGCCTGTATCATGGACATCGAGGGGGAACTGCCCGATTGCCCTCCGGGAGGAACCCGCTCTATGGCCGTAACGGCCAGCCTGTATTGCAACGGCCGCGAGATAGCCTGGCCCGACAGCAGCCGGATCGGCGTGGTGTTTTGCCAAAGCGCAACCGGCCAATTCGTTTATACGCCCCCTGTGAAGCCTTATTTCCTGAGCGATGCCGCCACGAAATGGTTCGAGCCCTTGGCGGCAGCGGAGCCGGCGGGGCGGCCCGGGGAAGGCATCGAGCAAGAGGCCTTCGGGCTTTATCCCTATACGTTGGCCCTCGACAAAGGCCCCTCGGCCGTCTTGTCGATCGCCGACCAATCAGACCCTGCCGCGCTCGACTTTTTGATGGCCCGGCGCGTGGAAGGACTTACGCAAGACACGGATACCGTGCACCTGGATTTTTACCGCCAGATGTGCCGGCTGGTTTTCAACCTTTCGCTTACCCGCGTCGACGCTTCCGGCGTACGTACCGATGCCTCCGAAGAATTGGCCGGTGCCCGGGTGGAAATCGGCGGCCTGCCCGTATCGGGGCGGTTCTCGTGGAGCGACTTTCTGCTTACGCTTTCCGATCCGGCCGCTTTCCGGGCCCTGATGAAAGCCGACGGCCGGAGCGGGGGAGCCGTGGTTTACCCCCGGCAGCCGGAGGGGGGAGTAACGTTTACCGTCACCCTTCCCCAACACCCCGATACGGTCTATACCTTCGGGATGGACCCCACGCTGGAACTGGCGGCCTGCAAGGCCTATACCTTCGATATGCCCCTGGAATACCGCGAGGGCGGCAACGCTCCCGGGCCTGATCCGGGCGTACAACATACCGTGCGCTACCTTTTCGAAGGCGAAGCCAACAGCGGCAACGTGACGGTGTACAAAGAAAACCTTTCCACCCTCTGGCCCCTGAACGAAATCATCCGGGTCGACGACCACGGCGTTTTTTCCTTCGGATACGACAGCTCCCTTTCGGTGACGATCCGTACGGGCGGCGGAGAAACGATTTCCCTCTCGCCCGGGCAGCTTTACCATTTTACCGACATTACGGAAGACGTGACGATCATCATTTCGGCCGCAGGGGAAAAACCCGCGCACCGGGTGAATTATCTATTCGAAGGCGAAGCCAATGCCTCGAATGTGAAAATGTATAAGGAAAGCCTTTATACCCCCTGGGCCTTGGGCGAGTATGTAACGGTGCCCGACGGAGGCGATTTCTCGTTCGGCTATCTCAGCGGGCTTGATATTACGATACGTACTGCCGACGGCCGTTATTATACCGTGGCTCCCGACCGGCTCTTTACGCTTACCGGCATCCATGCCGATATTACCCTGATTATCTCCGGATACACCGAGCCCTCTACCACGGTTTACCACCGCGTCACTTACGAATACCAAGGCCGCATCACCGCCCTCGACGTGCCCGTGAAAGGGACGACCGACGTGGCTTATCCCGGTTGGGAACCGAACCAGGCCATCTTCGTGGTCGACGGGGGCGATTTCACCTTCCGCTACGACAAGCTGCCGGGCTACGACGGGGATGTGACCGTGACGCTCGACGGCAAGGTAATGCCCGGCATCACGGCCGGCGACGACTATGTTTTCCGCGGCGTCACGCGCGACATGCACTTTATCCTTCACGATAAGAAGTATCATACCGTGACGGTGGTGACCAACCTGTCGGATCAGGCTACCGGCGAAACGAATACCCTGGTGGTATCGGGCGACCGCTTCGAAACGACCCTGCCGCCGGGCAGCAACCTGGTGGTGAAGGTCGACGGCAAGACGATAACGCCGCCTGCCGACGGCCACTATGTGATCGAGCAGGTAACGAAGGACACCCTCGTCGTGATTACCAACGACAAAGGCGGGGCCGAGCCCGATCTGATTATCAAGGCCGACGTGCACGATTGGGAAGAGCTGCCCGTGGTGGACGGGGGCGTGATCACGCCTGACAAAAACTAAAAAAGGAGGAACGATGAAAAATAAACTAGCCTATCTGAGCGCGGCTTTGCTGGCCGCAAGCCTCGCCGCCTGCCACGACGACATCGCGACAGGCGCAGGGGAAACTCCCGGCAAAACCCCGTTGGCGATCCGGGCGGCCGTGCGGGCCGGAGAAAGAGCCGATCTGGACGAATCGGCCTACAAGGCGTTTGCCCCCGGCAAACAAATCCGCATTTACTATGCGCACAACAACCTGGAGCAAGCCTACGATTTCATGCAAGGCATTTACGAAGCCCCCGCCGGGGGCGACAAGCTGACGAACTGGATTCCCCGGTCGTGGCAACCCGGCCAGGGAGGGATGCCGGGCCAGCCCGGCGCCGACCCGGTGAAAAGCATCTATGTGGAAGATATTAAAGCCCCCAACAGCGACGGAAGGTATTTCTTTACCGCTACCAGCTACCCCGAGCCGCGGGTAGCCGGCGAAAGCGGCTGCGTATACGAGGTCGCGCTCGACCAGACCGCGCTGGCCGCCGGGTTCGGACAGTACGATTTCCTGGCCGCCCGGGCCGTGTATCCGGATGCGGGCTGGAAAGAACCTTCCGCCGGCATCACCTTGCACTTCCGCCATCTGCTCAGCCAGTTGCGCGTGCAGCTTATTTTGCCCGAAGGAAAAGCCGACGACGGTTTTTTCCCCCGGCCCGACAAGGCGCAGATTCGCGCCTCCTTGCTGGGTAAATGCTCCCGGTATACCGTTACGTTCAACAACCGTACCGAAACGGCGGGCATCTTCGGCATCAGCGTGCCGGGAGGCAGCGGCACGGGCGATCTTCAGATGCGCTACGACGGGGTGTCGGGGCCGGTTACCGTAAACGGGCGCAAAGCCTACTTGCATACCTTCTCGGCCATTCTGCCCAAGCAGACGCTGTACGGAGGCAAATTGCTGGGGTTCGTCATCGACGGGGCGGCTTATTCCTATACCCCGCCCGCGGCCAATACGGTGCTGTTGGAGCAGGAGAAGATTACCACCGTGCAGCTTACCGTGCTCTCGGGCCCGGGAAAACAGAAGGTGACGCTCAACAAGGTGCAACTGCTCGACTGGGTGGAAGACAAGGCGGATGTGGGAGACTTGATTCCGCAGTAAAAACAGATAATCATGAAGCATATGAAAAATAAGAAAAGAAACCGGCTGCCGGGCATATGGGCCGGCGGCATCCTGCTGCTGGCGGGATGCGCGGCCTGTTCGTCGGAGATGCCGGCGGAGGGCGGCCCGGGTGAGGACAAGACCGTACGCGTCGCCTCCCTGTCGGAAGTGATTCCGGCCTCGGCAAGCGCGCCGGCGACCACCCTTGCGCCGGCCGACGGCGCCTATTACTTAGGTTATCGCACCCAGGTGGGAGGCGGTTCCGCTTACCCGGTACGCGCCGTGCAGGTAGCCGGCGGCACGATTGCCGAAACCGGCCTTTACTGGGCCGCCGTAGAACCCGACGAAACCGGCAACAAGGCCTTTTTCACCCTTTCGAACGTAGGCGACGACGGCGAAGGCGGCATGCAATATCCTGCCGGCGACGACATTTTGTGGGGAAGCTGTACGGCTTGGATGGCTCCGCTCGACTTTACCCTTACGCACCGGATGGCTGCCGTGAAGGTTACCTTGGAGCTCGATTTGCCTGCCTCGGCTTCGGTGGAACAAGTATCGCTGGCCGCCATCCGCAGAGGATATGTTTTCGACCGGCAGACAGGTCTCGTCGAGGCTGCGGGAGAACCCTCCGAGTGGCGGTTGGAAGCGGTATCCGACCTTAGCCGGGCGGATTGGGCGGGCTTGCTGCCTCCCCAAAGCCGGGCCGATGCCATGGAACTGAGAGTAACGACGAAAGACGGCTCGCTCAGCCGGGTATATAAGCGCGCTTTGCCCTATTCCATGATCGAATGGATCAGCAGCGATCAATCGCAAAGCATCCCCCTGGTGTTCCGCCCCGGCTACCGCTTGCTGCTTACGGCCAGGGTGACGGATAATACCGACTATACGGTCTTCTTCACCGGAGCTACCTTGGTGGATTGGGAGTATAAAGGCTCGCACGGGGTGGTGGCCAAGCCGGCCGGCATTTATACCGAAACGGAACTGAAAGACTGGGCCGCGAAATACAACGCTTACCAGGCGGACAAGTCGGAGAAGAACCGGAAAGCCTTGCTTCGCTACGGCACCCTCGACGCCGGTACGGGGAAATGGACGTTTACCCTCTCGCGCAACATCCAGGTGGGCGACAAGAACGGTCTCATGCCCATACCGGTGTTTTACGACCGGTTCGACCGGCTCAACAGCTATCGGATTACGGGGATTGTCCGGACGGACTTGTTCGCCGCGCTCGATGCCGGCGCCGTGGTAACGTCGGGTATTTTTTAACGTGCAAAAGTCTTTACGTATATGACAAATTATTCTTTTATCTTTTGGGCCTCCGCCCTTACGCTCGCCCTGGCCACGGCCTGTAGCTCGGAATCGATGATCGGGGAAGACAGCGGCCGGGGACGTCCGGCGCAGATCGCCGGCTCGATCGGAACCGCCCCGGTGGCGGAAACCAAAGCGGCTACCGGCAACGGCGACGATATTTCTTACGAATCGTTTGCCGACGGCGACGCGATCGGCTTTTTCTCCGTCACCGGGCTGACGGCCGCCAATGAGAAACTAACCTATAGCGGCGGCTCGTTCAAAAGCCCCGACGGCGACGACGCCTTGATCTGGAAAGAAGGCCTGGCCCAGCGGGTATATGCCTACTATCCCTATTCGGCGGTTTCGGCCGATGCCGAAGATGCCTATGCCGTTTCCATCTGGCGGCCGGCCCAAACCGGGGCGTGGAAGGACGGCTTCGAAGATTTGCTGGCGGCCTCTGCCAACAACCTGGCCAACGGCTCGCTGATCAGCCTGGCCTTTTCGCACCAGTTCGCCATGCTGATTCTTCAGCGGGGAGAGGGATTTGAGCAGAACAGCTCGGAGGTAGCCGTTCAGTTGAGCTCCCCCGTCGGCAAAAAGGCCCTTATCTCCCGCAAGGAGTGGAATACTTCCCTTCGCTTGCAGGTCGACGAGACCGGCGACGGCGTGTCGGAACTCCTGGCTAATGCCGGCACCTACAAACCGGCCGGTTCCTCGGCCCAGGGACAGCCTTGCTACTATGTACTGATTCCAGTCGGAGAGCTTTATAAAGACGGGGTAAAGCAAGGCGGCGCGGCGGGAGTAACCTCCGTCAGGTTGGAAAACAATGCCGGACGCGAGCTTACCGTGCCTTTCGCCCTCTCGTCGGGGACCTTTAAGGCGAATACGAAATACCTGGTAACGGTGAACATGCGCGACAACCAGGCCGTGATCGAGCCCGAAGAGATCCGCCGCTGGGAAGAAGTGACGATTCCGGTGGAAATACCCGCCGGCATCGGCTCGGCCGCCGATTTCGAGATCTGGATGTCTGCTTACAATACCGCCTCTCCCGACCGGATGGCGATATTAAGCCGGTACGGCACCTACGACTCCGGGAAATGGACGTTTCGGCTGTTGAACGACATCTCCTGCAACTTTACGCTCAACCCTTCGTGCGTGATTACCTCTTTTCAGGAAGGCGATATATTCGACGGGCAGGGGCATACCATTTCGGGCCTTTCGCTTGCCGGCAACCCTTCCGCAGGTTTCTTCGGCACGCTTTGGGGCGAAGTGAGGAACCTGACGCTGGAAAATATCCAGGTGGAAAAAAGCGTGCCTGACGCCGGTTCTTTCGGGACTTTGGCGGCCCGCATGGCCGGCAGCGGGCGGATTACACGTTGCCGGGTTACGGGCGACGCCTCGTTGGTAGTGGGCGTGGGCTACGTCGGCGGCCTGGTGGGAGATCTGGAATCCGGAGGGAGCCTGACGGATTGTACCAGCACGGCTGCGGTGGCCGGCACCGACGCGACCACGACCGGTTTGCTGGTGGGCCGCAATAGCGGCGGAACGCTGAGCGGATGTATGTCTACCGGTACTTTGATTACGAATAATTAAAATGAAGAAGATGATGATCATAGATAAATTAACCCCTTTCATCCGCCGTCTTTCCGGAGCGGGGCTTTTCGTGCTCTGCCTGCTGGCGGCCACGGCTTGTAGCGACGAGCAACCGGAGGGCGGCATGCCGCAACGCGGCCGGGCCGTTATCGTCACGGCCGCGTTGCCCGACGATTATACCCTCTCGAGGGCGGCCGCGCCCAAGGAATCGTTTGCCAAAGACGACGTGATCCATATGTATGCCGATTTCTTGTTGGACGACGGCACCCATACGAGCGCGTATGCCTGCCTGCGGTTCGACGGCCTCACCTCGTGGACGGCTTTCGACGGCACCACGTTGGAATGGCCCTGGAAGGCCGTTTCGGCCACCTTCAAAGCCTATTATATTCCTCCGGTGACGGTAGGGGGCACCGAACTGAAAAATAACACGGCCATGAGCGGAGAGGCCGGGCGCAATACGCTGGGATACAGCCTTTCAGACCTTACCGCCGGTTGCGTGGCCCGGGGCGTCGACCCGCTGGCGGCCACCTATACCGACATCCCGGCGGAAAGCGCGGTGCATTTGCAATTCAACCACCTGCTTTCCAAGCTCACGTTTACGCGCCTGGGCAAGGAAGCGAATTTCAGCGGCCAGCTCACCGATAAGGAGCGTTTGTATCTCGTGGCCGAAGGGTTGAAGGACTCGTGTCTCTTTCAGCGCGAGGCCGGTCTCGACGCGCTTTCGCACGCGCTGGAAACGAACAAGGGATACCTGGCCGGCCAGGTGGAGCCGGGCGCGGAAGGCGACGGTTCGTATACCGCGACCTTCCTGATTCCGCCGGTAGAGGCGTCGGGGATCGATCTGAAACTTCAATTCAAGGATTTCAGCCCTTACCACCTGGTGCCGGTGCGCCAGGCGTTGGAGGCGGGCAAGCATTATAGCCTCGATATTACCAAGCTGGCCGATAATTACTGGGGCGACGATCTGAAAGAAGAAGAGTGGAACAAGAACCAGGCGGAGGTCGATCTGAACACGGCCGACATCAACCAATACCTGACGGCCATACGCGACGGGATGGAGTTCCGCAAAAACGGGCTTCAGGTATTGGACGTGTATACCGAAACGGCCGGGGGGAAAACCACCACGGTCGTTACCCAGCTTCGCGACGTGAATTTCAACAACCAGCCTTTTACGCCGGTTTCCCTTTCTACCAATATTATTTTCCAGGGCAACCGTCACCGGATAAAGAATCTTTTCGTACAGGAGGCCATCGACGAAAACGGCCGAACGGGTAGCCGGTACCAGGCCCTTTTCGGCCAGAACGAAGGTACCATCCGGGGCCTCAGGGTAGAAGGGGCGAAAACCGGCCGGGCCGCTGCCGAATACGTCGGTACGCTGGTAGGTTTCAACCGCGGCACGGGCACGATCGAAGACGTGCGCATCGAGTTCAAGCCGGGCGATGTGGTGCAAGGCGCCGAACAAACGGCGTTTATCGGCGGTTTGGCGGGAGCGAACGAAGGGACGATCGTAGAGACTTCCCTCGGCGGTTCTTCGTTTGGTGTGAAGGTAGATGCTTCCGTGGCCGGGGAAACCTATTATATAGGTGGTCTGGTAGGCTATAATTCGGGCGCGTCGAGCACCGTACGCGAGGCCCGGGTGCAAGCTTCGGGCAGCACGGTGGGCTTTTCCGGCTCCGAAGGCTATGTGTATATCGGCGGATGGAGCGGTTATTCCGACGCCGACCACCAGGTGCAAGCCTGCGCCACGTCGATGGGCGTACAGGCCACAGGCGGCCGCGAGGTGCATATAGGCGGTTTTTCGGGTCTGGTAGACGGCCCGATGGAAAAGTGCGCGGCCACGGGCGCAGTGCAGTTGCCTGTTTCCGCCGCGCTTCTGGAAGGGGGCGGCTTTGCCGGATTGGCGGTGAACGTCACGCTGAATGCTTGTTATGCCACAGGCAATCTTTCCTTTTCCGCGGCTTCGCCTGCCGGGGCTTCCGTCGGGGGCTTTGCCGGGCGGTTGGCGTTTGCCGGCCTGGGGAGCTGCGATTTGCTCAACTGCTTTGCGATCGGCCGGGTGCCCGGGGCGACGTATGGCGGATTTGCCGCAGGAGCTTCCGACCGCGACGATGCGGCGGCCGTCGATCCGGCCAAGGTGGCGGTGCGCAACTCTTTCTCGCGCAACAATGCAAGCGCTTTTCTGGGGAACGACGGCGCGACGTTGGTGAATTTCCATCACAACGGAGAAGTGAACGGCTCGCCGACGACGAAAGACCAGTTGAATGCCGGCAAGCCGGCCGGCGGATTCGAGTGGGTAGACCGCCCTGCGCTTTACGGCGACGGTTTTCCTTATTTTACAATCAAATAACCTAGCATGATCGGAATGAAGAAAAAGATAATTTGCAAAAGCCTGGCCGTGGCCGGCTTGGGGCTTCTGGCGGCTTGTTCGAGCGAAACCGGGTTGGATACCGGCTCGGGTACGGGCGCGGCCGGCCGGGATGCGGTGCGTTTCGCCGCGACGCTGCCGGCTCAGAAAACGGTGCTGAGCCGGGCGGCTTTCGACGACGAAAAAGGAGAGACGGTGGTGTTGCCCTATATCAATGCCATCCATATCCGCAAGATACAGGCCTCGGCCTTGCCGGCGACGGTAACGCCTTACAACGTGAAAACCGCCAACAAGGGGGTGTTGGAGTATCAGGGAGCGGCCGAGGCCGCTTTGAAATGGGATAAAGATCATCTGGACGAACCGGTAGACTTTTTTGCCTGGACTACCCCTACAGGCGTCGCCCTCGGCCTCGACGACAACGAGGGAAGCGTGGATTTCGTAGCGGGAAATACCTACAACGCCAATCCGGCGGATGATAAAGACCGGCTGAACAATGCGGGCGTCACGCCGCTCGAGGTGTTGGTGAGCGCGGTGTCCCAAGGGAACAACTACCGGGTCAGCCCCTCGGTGACTCTGCCTTTTACTCATCTGGCGTCGAAGGTAAGCTTGTATCTGCGCAACTGGGACAACCAGCATATCGACCAGGCGGCCGCCGCAGGGGTTTCGATCGAGTTCTTTTCCATTCCCGACGTATGGAAGGCGGCCCAGGCCACGAGCGGCGGCGACAAGGCTCCTTTGCGGGTGACGCAGCCGGTTTCCGACCGCGATCTGACGCTCGATTTTACCCGGCTTTATTATGATGCCGGCAACGGTTATTTTACCTTTTACCTGCCTCCGCTTACCGCAGAGCTGGGCACCGATTTCGCTTCGGCGGGCGATTTTTGCATCACGTACGGCGGCAGCCGTTTTTACGGCACGCTGGCTTCCATCCCCGCCGCCAAGCTGACCGAGCTGAAGGCGGGCCAGCATATGGCGATTCAGATGGATTTGTCGAAAAATTACGGGGTGGGCGTGGGCGCCTATATCGTGAAGTGGAAAGGGCCGGACAAGGAGGACGAGATCTTTGCGAACCCGAACCGGGGCATTTATTCCGCGGAGGGTTTGCGTCTGGTGGCCGAGTACCTGCAAAGCAGCGATCCGGCCAGGCAGTTGCCCGATTCGTTGTGGGTGACCGACGGGGCCGGACGCCGGGCGGTCCGGTTGTATAACAATCTCCAGCTTACGCCGGAGCTGGCCGCTCTTCTGGCGGCGACCACGTGGAAAGGTCTTGTTTTCGACGGCCAGGGGCATACGATTACCTTGCCCGGGGGCGCGGCGACGCTGTTCAATGCGGTGGGAGAGGCCTCCGCGACGACCGAGGTGACGAATCTCTATCTGTCGGCAGGCAGCCTGACCGGCCGGGGGATGTTGGCCAATGCGTCGACGAACGTCACGATTTCCCATTGCCATGCCTTGGAAGGTAGCGTAGAGCCGGCAAGCGGCGCGGCGGGCGGCCTGGTCGGAACGATCGGGGCCGACGTGACGATGCGGTATTGCTCGTCGGTGGCGTCGGTAACGGGCGCGCAGGCGGCCGGAGGTTTGGCGGGCGAGATTGCCGCCGGGGCCTCGGGCGTTTCCATCGACGGTTGTTATGCCCAGAGCGTGGTGTCGGCTTCCGGCATGGCGGCGGGCGGCCTGGTGGGGGATATGCAAGCCGGCAGTTTGACGAATAGTTTCTTTTATGCCGACGGCGTGAAGGGCCGGCTGGGCGGCACGGCTCCCGCGAAGGGGGCTTTGGCCGGACAGATGGCGGCCGGGGCGAGCATCTCCCAGTGTTATTGGGGGAATAATCCCGAAGGGTTGGCGGCTGTAGGCGGCGGCACGGTTTCTGCGCCGACGGCTTCTGCGCCGTTCGAGACGTCCGGCGGCGGGTTATTGTCGGCGGTTACGATCGGCGGCCAGTCGTGTGCCACCTTGCTGGAAGCGTTGCGGGCCGCGGCAGGGCCGGGCGTAAACTGGGTATGGGTGTACGAAAAGGATTATCCGGTGATCGAACGCAAGTAAAGGAATAAATAGTTTTTTGCAGCCTTCAGCCGATCGTACTTTTGGGGCCCGCAAGGGTGCAAAAGGTATGGGCTGAAGGTTTTTTTGTGCCGATGGGCAGGGCCGACCTTCGTTAGGTGGCCGGCCGGCTTCGCAGGCTATTCCACCTGGAAATCTTCGGAATGGAAGCTGCTGTAATATCTTCCGCAGGCGGCGGTGAATTTCAGTACGCAATAATCCGGGTCGGTTACTCCTTCCTTATAATACATCGTGTCGCCCTCCTGCCAGATCAACGCTTTGTGCCGGGCGTCGGTCAGCACTTCCATGGTGCCTTGGAGCATGACTCCCCGGAAAAAACGCCGGTCGCAAAAGTAAATGCAGGCGCGGTTGTTTTGCCGGTAATGGCTTACCCGGCGCGAGGAAGTGTTGGTGGTAAAATAAAAGGTGCGGATGCCTTCGCGCCGGCGGGGTTGCAACATGGCTTTGATGGTAGGGAAGCCTTCCGCGTCGACGGAACCGATAAAAGCTGTTTTTTGATGGTCGGCCAGGCGGCCGATTGTTTTTTCTACGTCTTTCATAAAGCATTTCGTTGTTTGATTCCGGGGCAAAGGTAGAAAGGCGGGAGAAAACAAGTACGACAAAAATCAACGGGAAAACAGCACTTTTCACGGAATCGGGCGTGGGGCTTTCCCTGTTTATCTTTGCTTCAGCTCCCGGCGATATTGCAAAGGGGTAAGGCCGGTTTGCCGGCGGAACAGCCGGATAAAGTAGGAGGGGTTCTCAAAACCCAGCCGGCCGGCTACTTCGCTCACGGAAAGGCCCGTATAGGCGAGCCGGGTTTTGGCCTCCGTCACGATTTTCTGCTGAATATAGCCTTTGGCGGTAGTTCCCAGATGTCGCTGTACGATCTCGTTCAAATAGTTGGGCGTGATGCAAAGCAGGCCGGCATAGTGTTTGGTGTCGTGCGAGGCGGCAAAATCGGTATCGACCGCCCGGATGAACCGGTCGATATGCCGGCGGGGGGGCATTTCGCCGGCTGAGAGGTTGCTTCGGGCGTATTCGCGGTTCAGGAGCGTGAGGATTTCGTAGAGCAAGGCGCGCAACATATGGTTATCCTTGGTTTCCTCGTCGTTGATCTCGGCCGCAATCTGCCCCATTAGCCCCAGGATGCGCGGATAGAGGCGGTCCGAATGAAGGCGGGCGCAGGGCCGGTCGTGGCGGAAGAAGGAGAGGCGCGGAAGGAAAGAGGGATCGTTGAAAAAAGACCGGAGAAATTCTTCTTCGAAAATAAGCGCATAGCCGCCGGGAAGCTTTTCTCCTTCCCAGGCCCTGATTTCGCCGGGTCTGGAAAAGAGTATATCGCCGGGGGCAAGCCTATAGGGCCGGCCGTCGAGCGAGAAGATGGCAGTGTTTTCCCCCGTATCCGTGATAAGGGTAATGTCATAATAGGAGAGGGTATGCACGGGGTGTTGCCGGATATATTTCCGGATACCGTCCAACGTCACGAGGTCGATAAGAAGCTCCTCGCCGTATTTCGTCTTATAAAAGGTATAATGAGCAATCTCTTTCATCTACCTGCTTTTGATGGGGACAAAGATAGTGCAAGCCGAGCGCATAAGCAAAGCCCCGCTTTGATTATGCCGAGGCGCCGCCTATCTTCACTTTACGGAGTAAAGATAGTGCAGGGCCGAGCGCAAATGCAAGCCCCGCTTTGCTTATGCCGAGGCGCCGCCTATCTTCACTTTACGGAGTAAAGATAGTGCGGGGCCGAGCGCAAATGCAAGCTCGCCCCTCCATTTGCCGAAGCGTAGCCACCCTATATTTTACGTTTTTTCAATAATTATATATATCTTTGTTCTCGCTAAGCGAAGGCAGGCACTTCCGCGGCTGCACCGAACCACCGGCCGCGTGGCTCCGTCTATCCTCCCTTAGCCCCGGTACACCCGAATAACAGTTCTTTTTTTTTGATATACACCGAATGACCGACGACAGTTACAAAACAATCAGCCGCCCCTCAGAAGGGTATTATACCGAAAAACGAAGCCGCTTCCTGGCCTTCGCCCTGCCTGTAGGCAGCGTGGAAGAGGTAAAAGAACAGGTAGAAAAATTTCGCAAACAATACTACGACGCCCGCCACGTATGCTGGGCCTATATGCTGGGCCCCGAGCGTCTGCAATTCCGCTCGAACGACGACGGCGAGCCCTCTTCCACGGCAGGCAAGCCCATACTGGGGCAAATCAACTCGGCCGGACTGACCGACATACTGGTGATCGTGGTGCGCTATTACGGCGGCATCCAGCTCGGCACCAGCGGCCTTATCGTAGCCTACCGCACAGCCGCCGCCGAAGCGATTGCCGCCGCCCCGATAGAAGAACGAACGGTCGACGAAGAAATCACCATCCTCTTCGAATATCCTTATTTGAACGGCATCATGCGCGTCGTCAAAGAAGAACACCCCGAAATTCTATCGCAAACCTACGACATGGACTGCGAAATGACCCTCCGCATCCGCCGCAGCCAGGCCGACAAGCTCCGCGCCCGCCTGTTGAAAGTGGAAACGGCCCGGCTGAAAGCCTGAAAGAAGGGAGGCTGTCCGTAGCGGAGCAGAGAAAAAACGCATACCATAAGGTAAAGAAATTCCCTTTTCCATTAAAAAAAATGACAATAACTATGCACCCGCCGCATCCCGGCGGAACCCCTTCCGGATGGTTTTTGTCAACTAGTTGGTAATAAGTGTATTGACGGTAGTATGAAAATACATGTCGATGAAATAAAAATTCCATGCCGGTGTAATTCGGATTCCATGCCGGTGAAATTAGAAACGGATGCCGATGTACCGGCCGTTTTCCCGCCGGCTGCCCGGAAAGCCCTTTCGGAAGGTTGTTTTTCAAAGGGAAAAAAATACAATAAGCAAACGCCGGGGGGGGCTGGTTGGCTGCGGCGTCTTTTTCCCGGGTCGGGAGCCGGTTCGCTCCATACCGGCCGGATACTCCAGCCAAGCAACCGGGGGGAGCAAGCGGGGAGGCAAATGGGGAAGCACCGGCCGAGCAAATGGGAAAGCAACCGGGGGTGGAGCCACCGGGAGAAAACTCAGTTTTTGCCAAAGGGCCGATCCGGGCGCAAAAACAAAGAGATTGCGCTTTTGGCCGCGGAAAGCAGCCTATTTTCGCTTTTTTGAAACAACTATAATTAAATACAATTGTTTTTAAAGTAAAACAGTAAAACACAGGTAACGAATGAAAAAAGTTTTATTATTCTCCTTTTTCCTGGTGGTCGGTCTCGTCGTATCGCAACTCCTGCCCGGCTGGGCCGGCTCCGACTACGCGTTGGTGAAAACCGTTTCCAACACTTTCCTCTTTGTCTGTCTGGCCTTTATCATGATCAATGTGGGGCGCGAGTTCGAAATCGATAAAACCCGGTGGCGATCGTATACCGGCGATTACTTTATCGCTATGGCCACCGCCGCCTTCCCCTGGATCATGGTAGCCCTTTATTATATGTTTATCCTTCTGCCCTCTACCTATTGGGGCAGCGGCGACGCCTGGAAAGAGAACCTGCTGCTCAGCCGGTTTGCCGCTCCTACCTCGGCCGGTATCCTCTTCACCATGCTGGCCGCCGCCGGGCTGAAAGCTTCGTGGGTATATAAAAAGGTACAGGTGCTGGCTATTTTCGACGACCTGGATACCATTCTTTTGATGATTCCTTTGCAGATTATGATGATCGGGCTCAAATGGCAACTGAGCGTTATCATCCTTGTGGTGGTTCTCCTGTTGGTGTTCGGATGGAAAAAAATGGGTTATTACGATGTGCGGCAAGACTGGAAAGCTATTCTTTTCTATGCCGTCGTCACTTTCGCCGTTACCCAGATCGTGTACCTGGTCTCCAAATATTATTACGGGGAAGACGGCAGCGTTCATATCGAAGTGTTGCTGCCTGCTTTCGTGGTAGGCATGGTGATGAGGCATAAACATATCGATACTCCCGTCGAACACCGGGTGGCCGACTTTATTTCTTATCTTTTTATGTTCCTGGTAGGGGTCAGCATGCCTGTGTTTATCGGGATGGATTTTGCCGGCGAAACTGCCCGGGCGGCTACCATTACCGGCTCGCAAGCCATGATGTCGTGGCCTGTATTGGCCTTGCATGTTATTGTGGTTTCTTTTCTGTCGAATATCGGCAAGTTGTTTCCTATCTTTTTCTATCGCGACAGGCTCAAGCGCGAGCGTCTGGCCCTCTCGATCGGCATGTTTACCCGCGGCGAAGTGGGCGCGGGGGTGATTTTTATAGCCTTGGGATACAATTTAGGGGGGCCGGCGTTGGTAATTTCCGTGCTTACCATAGTGTTCAATTTAATTTTAACCGGTATATTTGTCGTCTGGGTTGAACGACTTACCCGCAGCGCTTACAACGTGCAAAAAGCTCAAGGGAGCCGGGCGCGGTAAGGGGAGTAACGAACTGTATTTTTCGGAAAGAGGGCCGGTTTTTTGTTAACCCGCCGGCCGCTCTTCGACTTGTATTATCATGGACCGTACCATTCAAGTGATCCTCAGACCGCTGCGCCGCTTTGCCATTCAAAAGCCCGACGCCAGTTTATTGCTTTTCATGGCTATGATCGTGGCTATGTTGTTGGCCAATTCGCCTTGGGCGCCGGCTTATCACCACCTGCTTTCTTTCCCGATCGACCTGCAGGCCAACCGCTTCAATTTTTTCGCTCATCACGGCGAGCCGATGTCGATGCTGGCTTTTGTGAACGATGCCTTGATGGCTGTCTTTTTCTTTGTCATCGGGCTGGAAATCAAACAGGAAGTGCTTATCGGCGAGCTTAGTTCGGCGCGCAAGGCTCTTTTGCCTATTCTGGCTGCTACGGGGGGGATGATCGTGCCGGTCTTGTTTTATATCCTGGTGTGTTCCGATTCGCCCGAATCGGCGGGCGCGGCTATCCCGATGGCTACCGATATTGCTTTCGCGCTGGCCGTGCTGGGGTTGCTGGGTAAGCGGGTGCCGCTGAGCATGCGGATTTTCCTTACCGCTTTGGCTGTGGTCGACGATATAGGGGGGATTATCATTATCGCTCTTTTTTACAGTAGTTCCATCGATTTCATTCCGCTTTTGATTTCGCTCGGCATTCTTTTGCTGCTTTATGTGGGAGGGCGGATGCGTATACATGCCATGTTGTTTTATTATGTGGCCGGGTTTGTGGTGTGGCTGCTTTTCCTCGAGTCGGGCGTTCATCCTACCATTGCGGGCGTGTTGGTGGCTTTTACGGTGCCTGCCCGTCCTTCGGTGAAGCTCGATGCTTTCACGACGGATATGAAGGGGTATCTGGAGATGTTGCGCTATACGGAGGTGCGGCAGTCGAAGAAGGCTACGGTGTTGACGCCTACCCAGATTCAGGTGCTTAATAATATTCATACCTTGGCCGACCGTACTATCAGCCCGTTGCAGGCTATTGCGGATAAATTGCATCCGCTGGTGAATTATCTGATCTTGCCTCTTTTTGCTTTTGTGAATGCCGGCGTTACGTTCGGCGATATTCGGCCTGAGACGTTGCAGAATGTTCCTTTGGCTGTTTTCACCGGTTTGGTGGCGGGCAAGACGCTGGGTATCTTCTCTTTTTCTTATCTTTTCGTGAAGAGCGGGCTGGTGGCTATGCCTCAGGGTATGACTAAGCGTACGTTGCTGGGTGTTTCCATGTTGGGGGGTATCGGTTTTACGGTGGCTTTGTTTATCGCCAATCTTTCGTTCGACGTTTCTACGGCTGCGGGGGCCGATTTGTTGAATCAGGCTAAGTTGGGCGTTTTCGCCGGTTCGTTTGTTTCCGGCTTGGGCGGGTATTGGATGTTGAGGCGGACGTTGGCTAAGTAAGCGGAAGCTCAGCTTCCGCCTATGTGTGTTTCAGGGGTGGGGGAGATCCGATTTTTTCGGATCGCTGTCGGAAAGCTTTCAAAAGATTTATAGAGATGGCGGCTTTGCCGCCTCTTTCTTTTTACTTTTGGCTTGACCCAAAAGTAACAAAAAGTCAAGGGCTGAACCGTCTGGGCTACTCCGGGCGGATTCTTCGCTGTCACCGCCTAAACTCGCTTCGCTCAGACAAAGGCGGCTC
>DBFWLD010000049.1:0-119349 GCA_048465615.1 Tannerellaceae bacterium | reverse complement strand
GCAAGAAAAGTTTGTTTCAGTATTTCTACACCTGCGTTCTCTCTCGAATGCGGATGCAAAAGTACTGTTATAGAACATAGCTTCCAAACTTTTTGACGAGTATTTTTGTTTTATTTTTCTCCATTTCATCTTAATACCTGATTTATTGAGAGATATAAAACATATTATTTTAAGCCTCTTCGCTCTGCCAATCGGTAACGTACCTTTATTCAGACACCCCGCCCTGCCGAATCATCATTGGGAAGACCTCCGAAAACAATCTGCCCAGCAAAGCAATCCTGCTGTTTCCACCTATATTATATAATAAGGAAAAATCCGTCCATCTACCGGAAAAGGAGAATCTGCCGCTGAAACGTTCTCCGGAAATATAAAAAAGGATCGTTCTCCGGCTTCCTGAAAAGCGAGTCGCGGTACCACCTGCCGGAAAGCTTCAAAAAACACTTCCTTTCGGGAAGGGGTTATTGTATTTTTTTTCCTATCCCGAAAAATACACTGCGATGAAATAAAAATTCCATCGCAGTGTAATCAAAATTTCATCGGCATCCATTTTCCATTTCACCGGCATAAAATTGCGATTCATTGCGAAGCTTATCATAAATATCTGACTATCAACAATATACAAAACGGTGATTTTTAGGGAAACTTACCCCATACTTATTGTCGTTTTTTTCGCTTTCCACCGGGCCCCCATAGAGGCTTTCTGCCTCCGTTACCCCTCCCCGGCCTGCACACAAAAAAGGCTCCACATCCTTCACGGGATAGGGAGCCTTCGCACCTCTTTATGGTTCGAGGTTAACCTAAATACGATTTGAGGAGCTTGCTACGTGTTCCTTGTCTTAACCTTCTAATTGCTTTTTCCTTGATCTGGCGGACGCGCTCTCTGGTGAGGCCGAATTTGTCGCCAATCTCTTCCAATGTCATTTCCTGACAGCCGATACCGAAAAACATTTTGATTATCTCGCATTCTCTTTCGGTTAGTGTAGCAAGAGCTCTGTCAATTTCCTTAGCCAGTGATTCGTTCATTAACGACCGGTCGGCAATAGGAGCGTCATCGTTCACAAGCACATCCAAAAGGCTGTTGTCTTCGCCTTCCACAAACGGAGCATCCACCGAGATATGACGTCCGGATACTTTCAAGGTATCCGAAATCTTATCTACCGGAATGTCCAGTTCGTCTGCCAGTTCTTCGGGCGAGGGCCGACGCTCGTTTTCCTGTTCGAACTTCGAGAAGGCTTTGCTGATTTTGTTCAGCGAGCCTACCTGGTTCAAGGGAAGACGCACGATTCTCGACTGCTCTGCCAAAGCTTGCAGAATAGACTGGCGAATCCACCAAACGGCATATGAAATGAACTTGAACCCTCTGGTTTCGTCGAATTTCTCGGCTGCCTTAATCAATCCCAGATTCCCTTCGTTAATAAGGTCGGGCAAACTAAGCCCCTGGTTTTGATATTGTTTAGCCACAGAAACCACGAAACGCAAATTGGCTCTCGTCAATTTTTCCAATGCCCTCCGGTCACCTCTTTTGATAGCCTGTGCCAATTCTACTTCTTCTTCGACCGTAATAAGATCTTCACGACCAATTTCCTGAAGATACTTATCGAGCGAAGCGCTTTCGCGATTGGTAATGGACTTCGTGATCTTTAATTGTCTCATTCAATTCGTTTAATTGAGAAATACGGGGTGCAAAGATAACATAAATTTATTGAAAGAATTGGCTGAATGCACCCCACATTCAGCCAATTAAAAACCTTTAACAATCTTTCTGCCTAATAATCCTTATTCTGTCTTATTCGGCCAGATCTATCGCATAATACTTCGTACGTCCGTTCGGGTAAAAACCTTTGATAAATAATCCCTGGTCTTCGGAACGGCCTTGAAGGATACTTTCCACAATTTTCTCCAAATCTTCCGGAGCAGTAATCTTCTGGTTGTTCACGATCATGATAACGAAACCTTTGCGGATACCGGCATCTTTCAGCTTGCCGCTGGTAAGGCCCGTTACTTCGATTCCGTAGCTTACGCCCATTTGTTGTTTCTGCTTATCGGTCAATGTTTTGAAAGCTGCGCCCAATACTTCGGCAGACTCGCCGCCTTTCATCACTTTGGTGCTGCCTTGGGCATTGCGCAATTCGACGGTAAACGTTTTGGTGTTGCCGGCCCGATCGACGGTAAGTTCTACTTTGTCGCCCGGACGATATTTGCTGATTTGTTCCTGCAACGCGCTGGCCGATCTTACTTTGGTGCCGTTTACAGCCACAATGACATCGCCTTTTTCCAAACCGGCTTCCTTAGCCGAACTTCTTTCGGCAAAACCGCCTACATAGGCGCCGGCGAGGGCTTTGAGTTTCGCTTTTTCTTCCTCGGGTACAAATTGCGTATCGGAAATCATCACGCCCAATACAGCGCGTTGAACCGTGCCATATTGTTTGAGGTCGTTGGCTACCTTGCCGGCAATGCTGATAGGCACGGCAAAGGAATAACCGGCGAAATTGCCCGTTTCCGAATAAATGGCGGTGTTGATGCCGACCAGTTCGCCTTTCGTATTCACCAACGCTCCCCCGCTATTGCCGGGATTTACTGCGGCGTCGGTTTGGATAAACGATTCGATTTTGCTTCTGTCGCGGCCGCCGGCTCCGATATTGCCGCGGCTCTTGGCGCTCACGATGCCTGCCGTAACGGTAGAAGTCAGGTTGAACGGATTGCCTACGGCCAGTACCCATTCGCCTACCTTGAGTTTTTCGGAGTCGCCGAACGGAATGGTGGGCAGGTCTTTGGCGTCGATTTTAATCAAGGCAATATCCGTGGTCGGATCGGTTCCGATCACTTTGGCGGCAAATTTGCGGTTATCGTTGAGCGTTACTTCCAATTCGTCGGCTCCGTCGATAACGTGGTTATTGGTGATGATATAGCCGTCGGTAGAGATAATTACCCCCGAACCGGCTCCTACCCGCGGTTGCGGTTGCGGACGCTGGAAACCGCCACGGCCGCCGAACCCGAAGAAATATTCGAACGGATCGACATATTGCTGTCCTCTTCCGCCTTCTGCCATCTTGGCATTCGTGGTGGCTTTGATATGCACCACGCCGTGGATCGTGCTTTCGGCGGCTGTCGTGAAATCGATATTCTCGGCCGCCACTGCTTCGTAGTTGGCCAACCGGTAGGGTTGCTTGAACGTATTTTCCACCCCTGTAGCATACTTCACCGGCTGTCTGTCCGCTTGGGTCAGATAAGCAGTGGTTCCGATCGCTACCCCTGAACTTACAGCGGCTACGAGCAAAACACCCAGCACATTTTTCCAGATAGTTTTCATATTTTTCTTGTTTAATTAAACACTTAAATTTAACAGTTTTCTTTCGACAAAGAAAACGCAAAAAACGTGCGGATATTCCTTTATACCCTGTTTTTTTATCACTTTTAACGACGCATGTAAAAGGCTTAACTGCACTTAACAGTACTTTGTAATGCAAAGTACCTTTTTAACAGTTAAGTACTGCCAAATGGTCAGGTTCGTCCTATTATAACAGCAAGTTCGTCAGAAAGTTTGTATGCTCCGCCGGCCAGTTTGCGCAACAATCTGTAGGCAGGTTCGGTTTAAATGTATATCTTTGCGCCATTGCAGCCTGCCGGTCTGTCGCTCGTCGGATTCCGGCGGGAGGAAAGTCCGGGCAACACAGGGCGCCATACTTCTTAACGGGAAGCTGTTTGCAAAGGCAGAGTAGCGTAACAGAAAATAACCGCCGGCCCCCCGGGGCAGGTAAGGGTGAAAAGGTAAGGTAAGAGCTTACCGGGTTTCGCAGCAATGCGAGATGCCGTACGCCTTATGGGTTGTAAGGTCATGTATACCGGCGTATGTAGGGCGGCTCGTCCGATGCCGGGGGGTAGACCGCTAAAGCTTGCCGGCGACGGCAAGACGAGATAAATGGCAGACGCCTTTCGAAAGCCTCCGGGCGGAAAAAGGTACAGAACCCGGCTTATAGGCAGACTGCAATATTTTTCATGTCAATGGAGAAAACTAAAGATAAAAAGCCGATCGGCGAACGGATTCAGACGCTTCTGGCCAACGTGATGCACTTTATTACGTATGATATATGGCGGATTACCGGCAATGAGGTAAGCGGGATCAAAAAAGTCTATATCAATTCCATCAAAACCGTCATCCTGGCCGTACGGGGCTTTATGGACGAAAATCTGCAAACCAAGGCCTCGGCCCTCACCTATAGTACCATTCTCTCTATCGTGCCCATGCTGGCCGTGTTGGTGGGCGTGGCCAAGGGATTCGGTTTTCAGAGTTCCATCCAGCAACAACTTTACACCTATTTCCCCGGCCACGAGGTGGAGCTGGGCAAGGCTTTCCAGTTTGTGGAAAGCTATCTGGCCCAGGCACAGGGGGGGGTGATTGTGGGTATCGGGCTGATCATCCTGCTTTATACGGTGGTGAACCTGATTTCTTCCATCGAGGATACTTTCAACGGCATTTGGCAGATCAAAAAATCGCGTCCGTGGTACCGGAAGATTACCGACTACCTGGCGCTCTTTCTTATTCTGCCCGTGCTGATGGCTACTTCCAGCGGGCTTTCTCTTTTTCTGACTACGCTTCAAAACTCCTTTCTGAGCAATTATTTGTTTTTTACTCCTGTGGTGAATATCATTTTAAGGATCGCGCCTTTTGTTATCACCACGCTGGCTTTTACGGGGCTATATGTTTTTCTGCCGAATACGAAGGTGAATTTCATGAGCGGATTGTTGGCCGGTTTCGTGGCCGGATGTGCTTTTCAGCTTTTTCAGTTTATTTATATCAGCGGGCAGATCTGGGTAAGTAAATACAATGCCATTTACGGAAGTTTTGCCGCCATTCCGTTGCTGTTATTATGGTTGCAGCTTTCCTGGATTATCTGCCTGTTCGGCTCGGCCCTTTCGTATGCAGTTCAAAACGTGAAAAAATTCAGTTTCGAACGCGATAGCAAACATATCAGCCGTCGGTATAAAGATTTCCTTACCTTGCTGATTGCTTCCCTTATCGTCAAACGCTTTGCCAACGGCGAGAAGCCTTATACGGCCGACGAATTGTCGGATGCCTACCGCATTCCTATCCGGTTGACGACCGATTTGCTTTATCTGCTTACCGAGCTGAATATTATTATCGAAGTGAATTACGGCAACGACGACCGGGTGCCTTACTATCAGCCGGCCTTGGACGTAAACAAAATTACCGTCAGTTATCTGTTGACCAAGCTCGACGATTACGGATCGGAAAATTTCAAAATCGATACCTCCAGCCTGTTCAACAAGCAATGGAGGGCGTTGCTGAAAACCAGGGAAGACATGATGGCCGCCAACAGCCAGGTTCTTCTGAAAGATCTCTGAATTCATACCTAACGCTTCCCCCTATCCCCTGTGACAGACGAACAAATAATAAACGAACAGCCTTCTTCTTTACACAAAGGAACGACCGATCTCGCCCGCGGGCCGGTAGGCAAAGTGATTCTTCGGTTTGCACTGCCGCTGCTGGCCGGCAACTTGCTGCAACAAGCCTATTCCGTTACCGACAGCATCATCGTGGGGCAGTTTCTGGGCAAAGAAGCGTTGGCCGCGGTATCGGCTTCATTTTTCATTTACTACTTTCTTATTTCCCTGGTGATCGGGGTAGGAAGCGGCACTTCGGTGGTGGTATCGCAGTTCTTCGGCGCGCAGCAATACGGCGAGGTGCAACGGGCGTTTTCTTCTTTTTTCATCTTCATGCTGGGCGCGGGGGTGCTGCTTTCCATTGCGGGCATTGTTTTCGCCGAGTCGATTTTCCGTCTTACCCATACGCCCGAAGAGGTTATTCCGGGGGCCGTGGCGTATTTTAAGATTTATGTGGGGGGTACGTTTCTTTTTGTCACTTTCAACAGTATTTTGTCTATCCTGCGCGGGGTAGGCGAGTCGTACCGGCCCATGTTGTTTATCTTACTGGCTACACTCCTGAATATCGGTCTCGATCTTCTTTTCATTGCCGGGTTCGGATGGGGTATCGAGGGAGCTGCCCGGGCTACCGTCATCGCGCAAGGTATCGGGATGTGCGTGGCTTTGGTGTATGTCGATCATACCCATCCGCTGCTTTCTATTAAAAAGCAAGATCTGGTATTCGATTATTCGCTTTTCAAAGCCGGTTTGAAAATCGGGTTGCCTACCAGCATCCAGCAATGTGCCATCGCGTTGGGGTTGATTGCTTTGTTGGGCATTGTGAATAGTTTCGGCACGGATACGCTTACGGCTTACGGGGCGGCGGGAAAAATAGATACGATCCTGACGCAGGCCGTGCTTACGCTTTCGGGGGCTTTGGCGGCGTTTGCGGGCCAGAATATAGGGGCCGGGCGTCTCGACCGGGTGCGGAAGGGGGTGCGTTTTGCGATGGGTATGAATGTTTTATTCGGACTGCTGGCGTTCGGAGCTGTTTTCTTCTGGGGAGAAGCGTTGATGAAGGCCTTCACGCAAGATGCCGCCGTGGTAGCTATCGGGCAAGAGTATTTGCTGATTGTATGCAGCTTCTTTGTTTTTCACGGGGCTTTGAATATTTACAACGGTGCGCTGCGGGGAGCGGGCGATACGCTTTTTCCGATGATCGCCAGTTTGGTTTGTCTTTGGTTGATCCGTATTCCGCTGGCCTATCAGTTAAGTAGCCGGTGGGGACGCCCGGGCATCTGGTGGGCGATCGGGATAAGCATTACCATCGGGACGATCGCTACCTATATTTATTATAAAGCCGGGAGTTGGAAAAAGCGTTGTGTCGTTAAAAAGCCGGAAGTGCCGGCACGCTGACCGGCCGGCAACCTTCCGGCTGTGTGGCGGAGGGGAAAGAGCATCGGGCGGACAGACCTCTCCCGTTAGTGAATAGCCATCATGCGGCTGATATATTTTCCGACAATATCGAATTCCAGGTTGACGACGGTTCCTTTTTCGATCTGGCCGAAATTGGTATGGTCGTGGGTATAGGGAATAATAGCCACCTGGAAACGGTTAAGTTCCGAATTGCAAACCGTCAAACTTACGCCGTTCACGCAAACCGAGCCTTTTTCAACCGTCACATAGCCTTGTTTCGCCATTTCGGGGTCGAAAGCATATTCGAAGGTGTAATACCAACTGCCGTCTGCCTCGGTTACTTCGCTGCAAACGGCTGTCTGGTCGACATGGCCTTGTACGATATGTCCGTCGAGGCGTCCGTTCATCAGCATGCTGCGTTCCAAGTTTACCCGGTCGCCGGCTTTGAGCAGCCCCAGGTTCGACCGTTCGAGGGTTTCCTTGATGGCAGTCACCGTATAGGTATCTTCCGTTTTGCTGACGACGGTCAGACAAACGCCGTTGTGCGATACGCTTTGGTCGATTTTCAGTTCGTTTACAAATGAACAATTCATCGTCAGATGAATATTGCCTTGTTCGGCTTTTACGGCAACAACGCGCGCCGCCTCTTCTACGATTCCTGAGAACATAATTTTCTTTTTAGGGTTATTGAACGTTCTTGCGAGTAATGGCAAAGATAGTGCAAACCGAGAGCAGAAGCAAGCTTGCTTGATTATGCCGAGGTGCAGCCTATCTTCGCTTTGACAAAAGCAAAGAAGTGCAAACCGAGAGCAGAAGCAAGCTTGCTTGATTATGCCGAGGTGCAGCCTATCTTCGCTTTGACAAAAGCAAAGAAGTGCAAACCGAACCCAGAAGCAAGCTTGCTTGGTTATGCCGAGGTGCAGCCTATCTTCGCTTTTCCGATACAAAGATACGCATAAAGATAGAAACCTAAGAGAATAAGCCTATCCAAAAGTACGAACACCAAAAACCACGCTTTTTTTAAACCCGGCAGAAAATAGCGCGCCTTTCCCGAAAGCCGGAACCTCAGGAAGAAACAAAACTCCCCCTCCGGTTGTTGAATAAACAAATCCAAATAGTACACCTATGAACCTTTTTCGCCAAACAAAGAAAATCCCGGCATGGCTCGGTATCGCCGCCCTGGCTGCATTTTGCACACCGCAACCCTCCCAAGCCTGTACCCGTGCCGTTTACCTGGGCCCCGACGGACGTATCGTAACCGGCCGGACTATGGATTGGAAAGAAGATCCCCAATCAAATATCTACCTTTTCCCCCGCGGCATGCAGAAACGGGGAGCCCACACCGACCATACGATTCAATGGACTTCGAAATACGGCAGCGTCGCCACCGCCGGCTACGACATCGGCATCTGCGACGGGATGAACGAAAAAGGTCTCACCGCCAATTTGCTCTTCCTGACGGAATCGTCGTATGTGCTCCCCGGCGATACCCGCCCGGTAATGGGCCTGAGCATCTGGACTCAATACGTATTGGATAATTTCGCCACGGTAGATGAAGCAGTCGCCGAATTATCGAAAGAACTCTTCCGCATCGATGCGCCCGATCTTCCCAACGGCTCCAAATCGACGCTCCACCTGGCTATCTCGGATGCTACGGGCAACAGCGCCATATTCGAATACCTCCAAGGAAAGCTGGTGATCCATTCCGGCCGCGAATGCCAGGTGATGACCAACTCGCCTACTTACGACAAGCAGATGACGCTCAACGATTATTGGAAACAAATCGGCGGACTGGTCATGCTACCGGGTACCAACCGCGCTTCCGATCGCTTCGTGCGTGCCTCGTTCTATATCCAGGCTATTCCCCAGACCGACGATCCGCGACTGGCGGTAGCAGGCGTTTTCAGCGTCTTGCGCAACGTGTCGGTACCGCTGGGCATCTCCACTCCCGACCAACCTTTTATCGCTTCCACACGCTGGCGAACCGTAGCCGACCAAAAAAGCAAGGTCTATTTTTTCGAGTCGACCCTGCAACCCGATATTTTCTGGATCGATTTCAAACACCTCGATTTCGCACCCGGCGCTCCGGTGAAGAAACTATCCCTTACGCAAGGAGAAATTTATAAAGGAGACGCCGCTTCCGAATTTCGGGATAGCAAACCGTTCACTTTCCTTTTCGGCGTCTGACTGATAGAAGGTATCTGACCTAAGATGCCTGAAACTGAGCATCTGAAGCGACGAGCAAGAGAGGGGAAGCCTAAGCCACATCCCCTACCTCTTGTTACAACCGGTTTACCATCCTGTTTGAAGTATTTTACTATACCCAAAAACTATTTGCCGGCACACGCAGCCCTTTCCGTCGACAAAAGTTCACACCACAGACTCATCTATAAAATTCTATATGTATGCACACAAACAACCTTATCAAGCCCCCTCTACTGGGTATATTCAACGACTGTTTCCCTCCCATCATGGACGGCGTTTCCATCACTACCCGCAACTATGCCTATTGGTTGCACCGGAAAACCGGCAATGCCTGCGTCGTCACCCCCCGCTATCCGCTTTATAGCGACCAGGAACCTTATCCGGTTTACCGTTATTCCTCCCTGCCCATTCCGCTGCGCAAGCCTTACCGCATGGGATTTCCGCGGATCGACTGGACATTCACCAGCCGGATAGCCGGCCTTCCCTTCGGACTGGTACACGCCCATTGTCCGTTTTCATCGGGCAATCTGGCGATGCGTATCGCCCGAAACCGGCAGATTCCGCTGGTAGCCACTTTCCATTCCAAGTACCGGGCCGATTTCGAGCGCATCATCCCCACTAAATACCTGGTCGACCAGGTGGTGAAACGGATCATCCGCTTTTACGAGCAGGCCGACGAAGTATGGATTCCTCAGGCTTCCGTCGAAGAAACACTTAGGGAATACGGCTACAAAGGCAACGTAGAAATCATCGACAACGGCAACGACCTGGCTATAGGGGAATCGGTCGGGCCGCTCCGCCGGGAAGCCCGCGAAGCGTTGGGTATTGCCCCGGGCGAGCCTGTTTTGCTATTTGTAGGCCAACATATCTGGGAAAAGAATATCGCCTTTCTGCTGGATGCCCTTACCGACCTGACCGACCTTCCTTTCCGGATGTTTTTCATCGGTTCGGGTTATGCCGAACACGAAATCCGCCAACTAGCCGACACGCTGCGGCTCGGTTCGCGGATTACGTTTACCGGAGCCATTACCGAACGAGACACGCTGAAAAAGTATTATGCCGCAGCCGATCTCTTTTTATTTCCTTCCCGCTACGACAACGCTCCGCTCGTCGTCCGGGAAGCAGCCGCCCTGGAAACACCCTCTCTTTTGCTGGAAGGCTCCACGGCGGCCCAAATCCTGCACGACGGCGTAAACGGTTATCTGTCGCCCGAACACCCCGAAGCCTACGCCCTTCGCATCCGGCAATTGCTGGCCCGGCCGGAGGAATTGCGTCGTACCGGCCAAACAGCTGCCCGCACCATTGCCCGTCCGTGGAGCGAAATCATTGAAGAAGTATTCGATCGATACACCCATTTAATCCGCCGCAAATGTCCGCACCCCCATCCCCTACTGCCCCAAGCCATCTGAAACTACCCGGGTTGTTCCGCGTATTGCTTCCGGCCGGCATCGGACTGGGGGTTACTTACTTTTTGTTCCGGAAAGAATTCCGCCCGGAAGTATGGCGTGAAATCCATTTTACGGCGGAAAGCGCGCTCAGCTTATTGCTGGCCTTCTGCCTGATGCTGGGAAGAGATTTCTGGTTATCGTGGCGGTTCCGTTGGCTCGCGCGGCCCGACCGCCTCGGCTGGAGGCCAGCCATCCGGGTGAATTTGCTTTGCGAATTTACCTCGGCCGTTACTCCCTCGGCGGTAGGCGGCTCCGGACTTATACCGGTTTTCCTCAAAGGCGAAGGCATACCGGCCGGCAAAGGAACAGCCCTAATGATTTCCACCCTCTTTCTGGACGAACTCTATTTTGTCCTCCTTTTCCCGATCTTCTTCTTTATCTTTCCTGCAAAAACCTTGTTCGGCAGCTCGGTAGCGCTGACCTCGGCCTTTCAGTTGGTTTTCATTCTGATTTACCTGGGAATAACGGCCTGGACATTACTATTGTATATAGCGCTGTTCCGCCGTCCCGACTGGGCAAGTCGCCTGATTATCCGGATATTCCGTCTTCGTTGGCTACGCCGTTGGAACGGTATGGCCGAGCGGATGGCGAACGATTTACAGATGAGCGCAGCCCAGATGGATCGATTTCCGGTTTCTTTCTGGATTAAAGCTTTTCTCGGGACGGCTGCCGCCTGGATATGTCGCTATCTGGTAGCCTGCGCTCTGTTCCTCCCCTACGTCTCCTGGCAGGAACAACCGCTTATTTTCGCCCGCCAGTTGATTCTCTGGATCGTGATGATGATCAGCCCCACCCCTGGCGGAAGCGGAGTGAGCGAATATGTTTTTTCAGCCTATTATTCGGATTTGCTGGCCAACACGAGCCTGTTGCTGATTATTACCTGTTGCTGGCGCATAGTGACTTATTATATCTATCTGTTTGCAGGGATCAGCCTTTTGCCGGGATGGATACGGAAATTCAAACTTACTCTATCCACTGGACAAGAAACAGCCGGCCTTCCGACGAATAAATAAAACACTCCTGTCGTACTTGTGCGTATCCTGACATCAGACGGCTATTTAATTTCTTCGTTCGATGCAGTCCCGGGCTGGATCGTCGACTATTGCCGACAGGCATTTTATATCTTGCAAGCCGGGGAGAGAGTTCATAAGATGATTGTCCGCTAAGGGCAAGTATACTTCGGGGACGTCCCCCTACAAATTGTGATTTAAATATAAAAGAGCCCTATCAAACTCTTTTTTCGAGTTGTGATAGGGCTCTTTTCTTTGCTGACAAGGGTAGTCAAGTTTCCTCGTAGAAGTTATCCTTCTCTAAAAACCGAGTTTTGACCTACTCTTATTATAAGATAGAGCAGAAAAGCATTTCCGCTGTTCCATCGGCCTTTTCAGTTCTTTTTCCGGTTTATTTTGCCTGTTCAAGCTGCAACGTCTTGGTCGGCTCGTCGCATACTTCCGTCGGGCCGAAGTATTGGATGGGGCCGGGATAAACGTAGCTGGTAGTCATCGCCCATTCGTCGCGGTTGGCGGCGAATTTTTGGAAAGGAGCACCGTCGAGTTTTACCAGAGCTTTCTGAATTACCGGTTTCATCTCGCCGTGGCGACGTTCCATATTCATCATCATCGTCACGGGGATACCGCCGGCAATCCATTGTTCGGCCGGAGCCGTGGTATTGCGTACCGACGACATATAACCTGTCTTGCCCGAAGCGATCAGGCAGGAAGCCGTATAACCCAGCGAATAGCAATAATCGGCGTCGTAGTTGGACGGAGCGGCGCAACGACCTTCGTATCCGAAGAAGTGGTGCTGAGCCGAGAACTTGCCGTGGTATTTGTCGGCGTCTTTCCATTCGGCCAGTTTGCGGCCGACCATTTCGGAAAGCAGTTTTTCCGTTTCGATGAGCGAAACCTGTACGTTTCCGTGCGGGTCGCGGTCGAGCGACAACTGGCGGGCTACGCCTTCGGGCAGCGAAGCGTAAAGCTCGGAATTTTCCTTCGTCAGCTTGCTGATGATATAAGCGCGTTGTTCGCTTTTCTTGATCATCTTGAATTCCGTGTCATGCTTGGCCAGGAAGTCGTTCAATTCGGCAATCAGGCGTTTCATGGCCGGCACAAATTCGATCAATCCTTCGGGAATCAGCACCGTACCGAAATTATGGCCTTCTTCGGCACGTTTGGCCACGATGCCGGCGATGTAAGTCACAATATCGTCGAGCGACATATTCTTGGCTTCCACTTCTTCCGAAATAATACAGATATTCGGCTGAGTTTGCAGGGCGCATTCCAGTGCGATATGCGAAGCCGAACGGCCCATCAGCTTGATGAAGTGCCAGTATTTCTGAGCCGAGTTGCAGTCGCGCTGGATATTTCCGATTACTTCGGAATATACCTTGCAAGCGGTATCGAAGCCGAACGACGTTTCGATCTGCTCGTTCTTCAAGTCGCCGTCGATCGTTTTCGGGCAACCGATCACCTGTACGCCGGCGTCGATGGCCTTGTAATATTCGGCCAATACGCAAGCATTGGTATTGGAGTCGTCGCCGCCGATAATTACCAAGGCGGAAATGCCCAGTTCCTTCAGGATTTCCAACCCTTTGTCGAACTGTTCTTTCGTTTCCAGTTTGGTACGCCCCGAACCGATCATGTCGAAACCGCCCGTATTGCGGTATTCGTCGATGATGTCGGCCGTGAGTTCCATATATTTATGGTCGATCAAACCGCCGGGGCCCAAAATAAAGCCGTACAGGCGGGAATCGGCATTCAAAGCTTTGATACCGTCGAACAGACCGGCAATGACATTGTGGCCGCCGGGAGCCTGGCCACCCGAAAGAATCACGCCCACGTTGATGGCCGGAAGCGATTTTTTTTCGTTATTTTTTTCGAACGTGATGACAGGCATGCCGTAGGTATTGGGAAACAATTTTTTAATTTCTTCCTGGTCGGCTACGGATTCGGTGTACTCGCCGTCGACAGCCTTAACGGCGCCTTTCAATGCAGCGGGTACCTTCGGCTGGTAGGCTGCTCTTGCAATTTGTAATGCACTCTTTGTCATTTCTTTATTCTTTTAGTTGGAAATTAGCTTGATTCCTGTTCAAAAGCGGTGCAAATATACTTTTTTTATCGCACACTTAAAAACGGTTGCCGTCAAAATTCGTAGCCGACTCTAAAAAGAATGCTATTGCTCATCACATGGCCTCCAAAACCATAATAACCATAATGCAAAGCCGTACCCTGCTGCATGGAGAAACCCAAGCCGGCCCGGATGGCATGCCCCCGATCTGCCAGTTCGAAACGCGCCCCTATGCCGGGAGACAAAAACAAGCCGGCCCCATACAGCCCGTCGGAAACCCCGAAAGAATATCCCAACTTAAAATCGATATAGGGCGAAATCCTTCCCGGCAACACGTTCACCCGGCAATCGGCAAAAATAGGAATCAACGCATCCGAGGCATCAAAATAAAAGTGCATGCCCAAGCCGCCGCCCACAAACAAATAGGGATTAAACTGATAGCCGTGCGAGGTATTCACTTCCAAGCGGGTAAGGCCGTAATCCCCTATCCCGGCCGCCACGCCGGCTTCCACTAACCCCCGGTACCCTCGCCTCTCGCAGGGCGCAGGCGGCGACATCATGCCCCCATGATGCGAATGCTGCGGACGGCGTGGAGCGCCCCACACAGGCTCTTTGGTTATTTTTTCCACATCCCGCATGGCAAAGACAAATACATTTCCGTCGGCCGTTTCGATTTTCAGCGATTCATTGGGTTTCATCTCCGTGATGATTCCGCGTACCACACTGCCGTTTTTCGTATAAACGACTTCTTCCAGCACCTGCTGGGCACTTGCTCCCACCAGGCAACAACACATCAGCAACACAACATAAATCTTTCTCATATCCATTTACTTTTTTGATAAAACTATGATTTGTTTTTACAGTTCGCTTCCGAGACAACCGGTTTCAGTCGATTCGTATAGGGGGATATACTTTACATATAGTTTCCATTCATTCTCTACCGACAGACAAAGAAAAGGATTTTTCCCATATGCACGGCTTTTTATAAAACAAAATTCTTTTTTTCTATCAAAATTTTTGTCAGCAGCCTCCTTGACACAGACTTTTCCGGCTTCTCTTCCCTTGCTTTCACACGCAGGAATCCGGAAGAAAAAACAGCCGGCAAAGCCAAAGCAAGCCTACCCGGCAAAAGACAGAAGCCCCCGGTGAAAGCTCGCCCTCCCGATTCCCCTGAAAATTCCCCTCTTTCTTAAATCTTTTTAAGTCAATAACTCTCAAAATATAAAGAGAATCGCCTACCTTCGCTGGCGGATTAACAACCGTTTGCCCTTTCATACCGAGGAAAAAGTGAAGATGGCCGAAAGAAAGACAAAGCGGAGCCCGGCCGGTGGGAAAAACGGCCTCCGCGGGAAATAAAAAAGAGGTATCGCCAACGCCCGGCAGCAAGCGGGCGATTGCCGGATACGTAAACAAAAGAACACGGATAACCTTTTAAAAAGTAATATATGAAGAAGTATTTATGCCTGGCCGCCTCGGCCGCCTTACTGATGGCTTGCAGTGAAAAACCGGGATACCGGATTACCGGAACCGTAGCAGACTCCGCCGCCGACGGAAAATACGTTTATCTCTACGCTTATCCCTACAACGACGAAAGCGCTCCGCTGGACAGCGCGCTGATTCAGAACAGTTCCTTCGTGCTGAAAGGCACGGCCGCCGCTCCCGCCCTGCGCGTGATGGTATTGCCCGGCGAAGAAAAGCCCCGGACAGGCATATTCGTGTTGGAAAATGCCCCTCTGACGGCTACGATCGACCAGGCAGCCTATGTAAGCGGCAGCCCCGAAAACGATCAGTTCAGCAAGCTGACAAAAGAAATAAGCGAACTCAAAACGCAGACTAAAGCCTTGGCAGCCGACATGAAATCGGAAGACCAAGACGTAGTAGCCGCCGCCGAAGCCAAGTACGACGAACTCGACAAGACCATTACCGCCAAAAACAAAGCCTACATCCTGGCCAACCCTGACAAGCAAACGGCAGCCGTAGCCTTTTACAATACACGCTATAACCTGAACGAAGACGAGCAAAACGAGATCGTAGCCAAAGCCGACCCGGCCTTCAAAGCCGTGCCCGGCATCGACAAGATGATCGCCCATCTGGACGTACTGAAAAAAGTAGCGGTAGGCAAAACCTTCACCGATTTCGAAATGGCCGACGCCAAAGGCGAGCCGCGCAAGCTGTCCGATTACGTAGGAAAAGGCAAAGTAGTGCTTATCGACTTCTGGGCCAGTTGGTGCCCGCCCTGCCGCCGCGAAATGCCGAACCTGGTAGCCGCCTACAAACAATACAAAAACAAAGGATTCGAAATCGTGGGCATCTCGCTCGACAACAAAGCCGACGCCTGGGCCAAAGGCGTAAAAGACCTGGGCATCACCTGGCCGCAACTTTCCGACTTGCAAGGATGGAAGAACAGCGGAGCCGCGTTGTACGGCGTAAACAGCATCCCCCATACCGTATTGGTCGACAAAGACGGCACGATCATCGCCAAGAACCTGCACGGCGAAGCCCTCGACGCCAAGCTGAAAGAAGTACTTAACTAAACTTCCCGGCGGCATGTCAGCACAAATCATCTTGAACTGGGTAAAAGATACCACCTTCGAAACCCGGTTGGACGGCCATCCGATTATCATCGACACGGCTGTGGAAAAAGGAGGCAACGACCAAGGCCCGCGCCCGAAAGCCTTGATGCTGGTGGCGTTGGCCGGATGCACCGGCATGGACGTAGCTCCTCTTTTGAAGAAAATGCGCGTACGGTTCGAAAGCCTCTCGATCGAAGTAGAAGCCGGAACCTCGGAAGGCATCCCTACCCTCTATACCTCTTTCCACGTTACCTATCACGTGAAAGGAGAAGCTGCCGACGGAGCGAAGATTTTAAAAGCCATCCGGCTCTCGCAGGAAACCTATTGCGGAGTATCGATGATGATGAAAAAGATCGCCCCCGTCAGTTGGTCGGCCACCCTCAACGGGCTGCCGCTCGCTCCCCAAGCCGCGCCGGAATAACGTGGCGAGGCCTGTTGCAAGGCTGGATTAAAAATTTTATCTTTGTGCGGTCATTAGAAACTGTTTTGATTTTTTACAAACAGTCTGTTAGTATGATTTCACATGTTGTTTTCGCCTATGCTTTGAGCGGCTTTTCGGCCCGATTAGCTCCTCCTCTTCGTCAGATAGCAGGCTATCTTCCTCATCGGACGAGCTAATCGGACTCAAAAATCCATCTCAAACCATTAGGCGAAAAAATCAAAACAGTTTCTTGACAAAAGCAAACGTATAGAAAAGTTGGCATAAAGTTTTATTATCACTTTAATATAATAAATTAGCGATTATGATTTATTCACATGAAGTTCAACACATGTGTGTTGTAAAAAAAGGAGCTAACCACGAAAGTGCTCCGATTCCCGAAGAGGGCAAATGGGTGAGAGCGACGCAAATCACGGATATTTCCGGATTAACGCACGGTATCGGCTGGTGTGCCCCCAAACAGGGCGGTTGCAAGCTGACCTTAAACGTGAAAGAAGGCATTATCCAGGAAGCTCTGGTGGAAACGATCGGCTGCTCGGGCATGACTCACTCCGCCGCCATGGCATCGGAAGTACTGCCGGGCAAAACGCTGCTGGAAGCGTTGAATACCGACCTGGTTTGCGACGCAATCAACACCGCTATGCGCGAATTGTTCCTGCAAATCGTATACGGACGTACACAGTCGGCTTTCTCGGAAGGCGGTCTGCCCGTCGGCGCCGGTCTGGAAGACCTGGGCAAGGGGCTGCGCAGCCAGGTAGGCACCATGTTCGGCACTTTAGCCAAGGGAGTACGTTACCTCGAAATGGCCGAAGGCTATTGCACCCGCATGGCCCTCGACGCAGAAGATCAGGTAATCGGCTACGAATTCATCCACCTGGGTAAATTCATGGACATGGTAAAGAAAGGTATGGACGCTAACGAAGCGCTGGAAAAAGCAAAAGGCTCTTACGGTCGTTTCAAAGAAGCTGTAAAATATATCGATCCTCGTAATGAATAAGAAAACGCTGACACGCATCCTCCTGGGCCTGATAATCGTTACGGTAATAGCCGCCGTCGCAGCTTATTTCTGGTTCAAGCCCGATAAGCCCTGGACGGCCTTTTATATCGCCTCGGCGGGCGGCGTGCTTGTTTTCAACTTTCTGATATCTTTATTCCTGGTTAATAAGAATTTTAAAAAGTAAAAAATAATATGGCTTTATTTGAAAGTTACGACCGCCGTATCGATCATATCAACGCGGTTTTAAAAGAATATGGTATCAACGGCATCGAAGATGCAAAAGCTATCTGCGACGCTAAAGGTATCGACCCTTATACGATGTGTAAGGAAACTCAACCTATCTGTTTCGAAAACGCATGCTGGGCTTACGTGGTAGGCGCCGCCATCGCTATTAAAAAAGGCTGCACCAACGCTGCCGACGCCGCCGAAGCAATCGGTATCGGTTTGCAGGCCTTCTGTATCGCCGGCTCGGTAGCCGACGACCGCAAGGTAGGTATCGGCCACGGTAACCTGGCTGCCCGCTTGCTGCGCGAAGAAACGCAATGTTTCGCTTTCCTGGCCGGCCACGAATCGTTTGCCGCTGCCGAAGGCGCCATCAAAATCGCCGAAATGGCCAACAAAGTACGCACCTTGCCGCTGCGCGTAATCCTGAACGGTTTGGGTAAAGACGCCGCCATGATCATCTCCCGTATCAACGGCTTTACCTATGTACAGACGCAGTTCGACTATGCTACGGGCGAACTGAACATCGTAAAAGAATACAAATATTCCGACGGCCTGCGCGCCAAAGTACGCTGCTACGGCGTAGACGACGTACGCGAAGGCGTTGCCGTGATGTGGAAAGAAGATGTCGACGTGTCGATCACGGGCAACTCGACCAATCCTACCCGCTTCCAGCACCCGGTAGCCGGTACGTATAAGAAAGAACGTACCTTGGCCGGCAAAAAGTACTTCTCGGTAGCTTCGGGCGGCGGTACGGGCCGTACGCTTCACCCCGACAACATGGCCGCCGGCCCTGCTTCGTACGGTATGACCGATACGATGGGCCGTATGCACTCCGACGCTCAGTTTGCCGGTTCTTCTTCCGTACCCGCTCACGTGGAAATGATGGGCTTCCTGGGTATGGGCAACAACCCGATGGTAGGCGCTACCGTAGCTGTAGCCGTAGCTATCGAAGAAGCGATGAAGAAATAATCCGGTAAAGGAATGATATAGGCAAAGAGGCTGGCTCTCGGAAAAAGAGAGCTCAGCCTCTTTTTTAGTTTCGGTAACTTCCTGAAGGCCATAGAGTTTTTTTTCCTTTCCTTCTGTTTTCCGAGGTTCCCAAGCAAACCTATCCTTATTGGTCTATTCTTTATTTTAAGAGGCTCGACGAAATAAATATTTCCATATAGTTACCGGCAAACCGGCCGTTCGGCCGTTATTTCCCTCTTTTCGCTCAGGGGTTTTCCCTACCCTTGTTTTCGATGCGAAAAAAGTTAAGAACTTTTACCTTATTTAGGGAGGCCGAGGTTCGGAAAATCTACAAAATATAATTTATCTTTGCTTTTACAAAGCGAAGACAAGCGGCACTCGGCATAGTCAAGTAAACTTGCCTCTGCGCTCGGTTGGCACTATCTTTGCTTTTACAAAGCGAAGACAGGCGGCGCCCCGGCATAAGTGGGCAAGCCGGCCTAATACATTCGGCGGGTGCTGTTTTTGCCCCGCATTTAAAACCAGATACGCAAATGAAAAAGTATATATCCTTGTTTGTGCCGGTTCTCCTTTTGGCTGCTTGCGGGAACCCCGCCAAAACTGAAAAACAGCCCGCAACCGATACCGTCGCAACAGCGGCGCAAGTACCGGATATGCACACCGCGGAAAACGCGTTAGACTATTACGGCGTTTACGAAGGCACGCTGCCGGCAGCCAGTTGCCCGGGAATCAAAACCGTCCTGACGCTCCATAAAGACAACACCGTTACCCTTCGCTCGGAATACATCGACAACCCCGACGGCGTATTCGACGAAAAAGGAACTTATACGCTGGAAGGCAATCTGCTGACCGTGAAACTAACAGACGGCGAAATCTACTACTACAAGGTAGAGGAAGGACGCCTGCGGATGCTGAATGCCGATAAAGAGCCCATTACCGGCGACCTGGCTGAAAACTACATATTGAAACAAACACAAATCTTCCGATAGCTTTTTTTACATTCCCCGTTCGCATGAAACTGTCGGACGGGGATTTTTTTATCCCTATTTTCCGGCTTTATTAAAAACAATCGCTACCTTTGCCGACCAGGATCACCTAAATTACTCCGATGAAAATAGCCGAATAAAACAATCTTATCAAACCGGGTTTTATCCACGACGGACAGACACTATCCGATATTGCATGCCCAGCAGCATAACGGACGGTTCGGCTATTTATCCACTTTCTTGTATATAAACTAATTCAACGTACGACACGCTATCCGAGGCGATTTTCCCACCGGAAAACCGCAGAAGGATATAGCCCGCCGCGCCGTATGCCCGTTCGGAAGCCACCCGGCAAAAAAGGATCGCTTACCTAAAGAAACCGATCCCTCTCGTCGCCGTACTTATTTTTCCAATCCATTTAAAACATCTTCCTTATGAGCATCACAGCCCATCACCTGACCTATAGCCATTCCGATGGCGAAACCCTGTTCCGGCAGATCGACTTGACCCTGCCCGCCGGCCGGAAAGCGGCCCTGATCGGCCCCAACGGCTGCGGCAAATCGACCTTGCTGCGTATCCTGGCAGGCCAACTGGCCCCCGGAGAAGGAGAAATCGTCTGCTCCGCCCCACCTTACTACCTGCCCCAACACTTCGGCCAGTACGACGGGCAAACCGTAGCCGAGGCCCTCAGTATCCATAGCAAACTGGAGGCCCTGCGGCAGATCGCCGCAGGCGATACCGCCCCTTGCCGGTTCGACTCCCTGGGCGACGACTGGCTGATCGAACAAAGATGCCAAGCCGCCCTAACCGCCTGGCAACTAGGCGAACTATCTCCGTCAACCCGAATGAACAGTCTCAGCGGAGGCGAAAAAACGAAAGTTTTCCTGGCCGGCTTGCAAATTCACGCCCCTTCGGTCATCCTGATGGACGAACCGACTAACCACCTCGACCAAGCCAGCCGGGAAAAAGTGTACGCCTTCATTCGCTCCGCGAGAGCTACCCTGCTAGTGGTAAGCCACGACCGCAGCCTGCTGAACCGGTTGCCCTTGATCTACGAACTTACCCCCCGGGGCATCGCCGCCTACGGGGGCAATTACGACTTTTACAAAAGTTGTAAGCAAACGGAAGAAAAGGCCCTGGCCGACCAATTGGGAGAACAGGAAAAACAACTCCGTCTGGCCAAGCAAAACGCCCGCCAGGCAGCCGAACGCAAACAAAAACAAAACGTGCGCAGCGAAAAGGCCACCCCTCGGAAAGGATTATCCCGGATGGCCGTCAATACCCTGAAAGACAAAGCGGAGAAAAGCACCACGCGGCTGTCCGACATCCATGCCGAAAAGATAGGAAACATAGCGAACGAGGCTAATCGCCTACGCGAACGCCTGTCGGCGTGGCAACCTATGCAAATCGACTTCGAAGCCTCCGGCAAACCCAAAGGCAAACTGCTGGTACGGGCCGGGCAACTGAATTTCCATTATCCCGGCGAAGCTCCCCTTTGGAATAAACCGCTCGATTTTCAGCTTTGCAGCGGCGAACGCGTCGTACTGCAAGGAAACAACGGCTCGGGCAAAACCACCCTGTTGAAACTGATTGCCGGCGAGCTTCACCCCACCTCGGGCACCCTCGAACGTACCGAATGGACGCACATCTACGTCGACCAGGAATATTCGCTTATCCGCGGCGAACAGACCATTTACGAACAAGTACAGAGCTTCAACGACCGCCATTTCCGGGAAGACGAACTTAAAAGCCGGCTTCACCGCTACCTTTTTCCGGCCGGCAGTTGGCATAAACGTTGCGCCGCCTTGAGCGGCGGAGAAAAAATGCGCCTGATGTTTTGTTGCCTGGCGATCCGCAACCAGACACCCGATTTGTTTATTTTGGACGAGCCTACCAACAACCTGGATATACAAAGCATGGAAATCATTACGGAAGCTATCCGCCATTTTGCGGGCACCATTCTCGTGGTCTCCCACGACGCCTATTTCCTTCGCGAGATAGGGATAGAGCGGTCGATCGAATTAGTTTAATTCCTACCTTTGCAACGCTCCGGGCGCAGATTGCCGGCCTAAGCCGCCGGGAGTTTACGCCCGGAGCCGCCCGCTCTTCTGCGCAAGCAGGCAGCAGGAAGACTTCAAACCTACATAACAAACAAGACACCGATGGAAATAAAACTCGACATCCATACCCACACCGTAGCCAGCGGCCATGCTTTCAGCACATTGCAGGAAATGGCCCGGGCCGCGGCCGAAAAGAAATTGCAGATTCTCGGCATTACCGAACATGCGCCCAGCCTACCCGGCACCTGCGCCCCCATTTACTTCCGCAACCTGCACGTCGTGCCGCGCCGGATGTACGGCGTAGAGCTCCTGCTGGGAGCCGAACTGAATATACTCGATTACCAAGGCACCGTCGACCTGGACGAAGCCTTTTATCCGATGCTCGACGTGAAAATAGCCGGCATTCACTCCCTTTGCTACACCCCCGGCACCATCGACGAAAACACCTCGGCCATGATCGGCGCCATTCGCAACCCGCACGTCAACATCATCAGCCATCCCGGCGACGGAACGGCCCTTATCCATTTCGAGCCGGTGGTAAAAGCAGCCAAGAAATATCACACCCTGCTGGAAATCAACAATAGTTCGCTCAATCCGGTACGGAAAAAAGTATCCGCCCGGCAAAACAACCTCGAAATCCTGGCCCTCTGCAAACGATACGAAGTACCTGTCATCCTGGGCAGCGACGCCCATATCTCGTTCGATATTGCCCGGTACGACCATATTTACGAACTATTGCAACTCGCCGAGTTTCCGGAGTCGCTCGTCGTAAACGACAAGGTAGATTTTTTCCGGAGTTTCCTTGCCTGAAAAACGCCTACTTATTGTATATTTTTTTACCGGAAAATTCTCCTTCGGTCATCCATTTTCGTTTTCATGCCGATCCGAAAGAAAATACACCGTTATGAAATCCGAATTCCATGCCGATGAAATTTTTTTTCCATAACGGTGTATTTTTCCGTTTTTGCACAAAGCTGATAATCAGCATGTTGCAAAATCACTTTGCCAACCCTTCACAGGGACTGGGCTTATTGTCATTTTTTCTTTTAAAAACAAGCTTCGGGCAGCCCCCAGGGGAAGCTATTTGCAATGCTCTTTCACCAGCCGCGGCGCCACCGGATCGCCCAGTTCCTCGGCCCGGCGCAAAGCCTCGCAAGCCTGGGCCGCCTTCTTCTGACGCACGTAACATACGCCGCGCAGCCGGTAGCAGGCGGCGAAATCCGGAGCCAGCTTCAACGCCTCCTCTATGCTTGAAAGCGCATCGTCGTATTTTTCCATCCGCATATATACCGAAGCCTCTTCCGCCCGGTAACCCGGGTTATCCGGACTGAGCCGGATAGCCGTTTGAATGTCGGCCAAGGCCCCTTCCAGATCGCCCGCCCGAAACTTAGCCTGCTCGCGGTAGTAATAAAAATCGTCGGATACCTGGCCTCCCGACACCGAATAATACAGATCGTAATCGGCAATGGCTTCGGGGTAATTCATCAGTTTCAGTTTCAAGTCTACCCGTTCCAAGATAAAAGGAGCGGCTTCGGGCGAAGGGGGTGTGCCGCATCGGGCCACCGCGCTATCCAACAACGCAATCAAATCGCCGAAATTAGCTCCCGGCATATTCGCTTTCGCCTTCTCGGCCCAATACCACGAGGCCGGGGTAGCCATCGGGCTTTCGTTCACCCGCATATAATCGTCGTAGGCGGCCTGGTAATTTCCCTGAAAGAAATAAATATCTCCCTCCAACTGGCGGTAGAGCGGCGAATCTTCCGCTTCGATGGCCCGCCCCACGGTTTCCAGCGCGGCAGCCATGCTCCATTTTTCATCTTGCAAGGCGGTATCGCGGGCTGCTACGCCGTAAATCAGTTTAGCCCGGCTATAGTCTGCTTCTCCCTTTTTTTCCGTCCGCCGGGCGGCTGCTTCCAAATCTTCCCAAGCCTTGTCCAGATACCGGCTTTGCTCTTCGGGCGTCGACGCCAGTTCGGCCCGATGGTAGGCGCAGTGAGAAGCGCGGCTCAGATAACCGTCGGGCGCATCGGGGAAGGCGGCAATAAAATCGCCGAGCGTCTCCAGGTAAGTAGGCGCGTCTTCGCTATTGCCTCGGAGGAATAAAGCCACCTGGGCCTGATCGACCTGGGCCGGCCATGCTTTTTTGATACCGATCTGATTGTAAACCGAATTAAACGCGTCGGCCGACCCTACGGCCAGGCTGCGGGCATAACCGGCCGATACGGCATACGAGGCTTCGCGTTTGCCGGAAGCATCGTCTTGGGCCAGGCCGAACACCTCGCCCGAAGCTGTCAGCAGCGGCGCATTCACATCGCCCGTTTCCAGGGGGAACGTCATTTTATAATAGCTGTAGGGATCTTTCAGTTTGCTTGCTTCCGTCACCGCGCCTTCCAGAAAACGCCCGTTTTTGCCGGGAGCGAAGGGTAGCAGATAGACGGTAGAACCTACGGCCACCGGTTCGGCGGCCAAGGAAAAAGCGGTTACTTTCCGGGGAACATTCACGCTAAAGCGGACGACATCGTACAATTCGTCGGCGCCCAAAATGCGGGATACTTCATATTCTTGTCCCTCGGAATCCTTTACCACGGCCCGGGCCGCTCCCTTAAAAAGGGTGTAACCCGACAAGGCTTCGCCGGTTTCGCTGATAAAGAATCCCGTACCGGCACCCGTTTTTTTATTTTCCTTATCGTACGTAGTGAGGGTAAACACGGCTTTGCGCTGTTTATCCATCCATTTGGGAGCTTTTTTCTGGGCTGCTCCCAGCAGGGCTTGGAGGCAGACCATAAGTAGCAATACTGTTTTTCTCATATTTTCGTGTCCATGTTATTAGTATGGCTACAAAAGTAAGTATTTATCTGAAAAGTGAACAAATCCGGGAAGTAATCTATTATGCTTGTATGGGTTTCCAGAAACGAAGACAGGCGGCGCCTCGGCAAAACAAAGCGAGCTTTGTTTTTGCACCCGTTTTGCCCTATCTTTGTTTTTCAAAATCACCCTCAAATACCAACGCATTATGAAACTTAAAATTTGGATGCTTATGTGCAGTCTTCTTACCACCGGGTTGGCCGCCGCCTCCCCCTTCGCCACCGATACGTTTTCCACCCCTGAAGGAGGGAAACTGTCTATCACCTTTATCAAGCATGCCAGCTTGTTGCTGGATTATAACGGACATCAGATTCAAATCGATCCGGTTTCCGAGTATGCGGATTACAGCCGGTTTCCCAAAGCAGACGTTATCCTGATCACCCACGAGCATGCCGACCATCTCGACCCCAAGGCTATCGCTGCGCTGGAAAAGCCGGAAACCGTACTGATAGCCAACGAAGCCAGCCGCGAGAAACTCGGCAAAGGCCAAGTAATGCACAACGGAGATAAGGCTACCCCCCTCCCCTATCTTACCATCGAAGCCGTACCGGCCTATAATACGACGCCCGGACGCGAGAAGTTCCACCCCCGCCACCGCGACAACGGGTATATTCTCACCCTGGGAGGAACCCGCATCTATATTGCCGGCGACACGGAAGACATTCCGGAAATGAAAGAACTGAAAGACATCGACATCGCCTTCCTGCCGGTAAACCAGCCTTACACCATGACGGTGCCGCAGGCGGCGCGGGCCGCCCGCATGTTCCATCCCCGCATCCTGTATCCCTATCATTATAGCGACACGCCGATCGGAGAACTGAATGAAGCGTTGAAAGACAGCGGCATAGAAGTACGCATCCGCGAAATGCAATAAAGTGCAGGCGGCTCAAGGCTGCCGGAGCAACCGCCGGCAAGCCGCCCGCACGTTGTGCCGATAGGCCAGGCAAGCCAATACGAAGTAGACCAGGCATTGCACCCAGAGGGTGATGTATTCGGTCTGTATTTCCGCGATCGAGGCCCCCATCGAGTTGAGTTTGACATAGGCCAGGGTAGCCGGAGCCGCCGGAATCACATAATGAGCCGCACGCCAATACCAAGGCATCAACTCCAAAGGATAAGAAACGCCGGAAAGAAAAATAAGCCCCACCGAAAAAAAGGCGATCATCAACAAGGGAGCATCGCCGTCGGTATAAAAAACCGAGGCCGCCAACCCCAAAAAACTGGTGGCCAGCAGAAAAGGAATCAATAAGATAATCGTATCGAGCGGATGCCCCACGTCAGGCAACCCGAACATCAACGGAATCAAGCCGAGCAGAAAAAGCGAAAACACGGCATACAGCATGGTATAAACAAAGGTCTTGCCCGTCACCACCCGCGCCATACGCCCGAAAGAGGTACCCGCGGCGGCAAACCACGCCAACGAACCGGTGTGCCGCTCTTCGCCGCTTATCATGGCAATCACCATCATCAAGGTTTGGAAAATAATCACTACCAGCACAGCCGGAATCAGGTACGATCCGTACCCTTCGGTATGGTTATATAAAGCCGTGCCCACCACTCCGATCGGTTGCACGGCCGCCAACTTGGCTGCGGTACCCGAAGGCAGAAACACAGCCATATCCGGCCGGCAACGGTCGCCCAAAGCCAGCATCGCGCCCGAAGAAGCTTCCAGCATCGTCATATAGTACAGAAAAGCGGTGGTCGACTCGTACGTTATATAAACAGCCTGCTCTCCGCGGCCTATCCGCGACTCGAAATCGTCGGGTATATAAACAATTCCCACCACTTCATTCTTTTTCATCATATCCTGCGCCCCGCGGAAATCCACAGCGTCGGTTACTACCCACACCTGGTTGGAAGCGTCGAGCAGGCGAAGGTATTCGCGGCTTAGCCGGGTTTTCGACTCGTCGACGGCGGCCACCGGAGCAGTTCGGATCAGGTTGGGAGCATACATATAGTTATATAGCAATCCGTAGACGAAAATGCCGCCCGTCAACACCAGCAGAATGGCATAACTGGTAGAGATCGTCCGGAACTCGTTCCGGATAATAGCCGACATATCGCCCAGGGCCGATTTTATATTAGAGGATGTGTTCATAGTTCCGACTTAAAATAGCGTGTTGAAGGCGGGGTAAAATAAGCAAAGCCAGGAGGGGATAAATGCCTAACGCAGCATAATTTACCCAGGCATACGGAAATCCGTAATCGCCGTAGAGGATATTCTGGTTGATTTCCACGAAATGACGTACCGGAAAAAGGTAGGAAGAGATATAGACCGGCTCGTACATGGCAGGCACCGGAAAAGTCACTCCCGAGAGCGTGGCGCCCAACGATCCCACCATCGAGACGATGCTGATAATGATGCTCAGCACCGGAAAGATAGAAAAAATAAAAACAGCCAAGGCCTGGGTAGCGATTACAAACCAGATAGCCGACAGGTTGAGCGGCCAGAAACTGCCCGGAAAAGGAATCTGCATGACGCCGAACATGATATAATTGGCCAGAACGCTCATCAGGCTGAAAATAACGGTATAAGGCAATAGCTTGCCTGCTACGGCCACAACCATGTTCAGCCGGGCGGTAGCCAGCCAGGTAGCCGCCGTGCCGAATTTCAGCTCGCTGCCGATGGTATAGACCGTGGTAAGCAAAATGATAACCTGGAAAAAGACAAAGAAGAAAGGATTGCTCAGATAGACCGAATAGTCGAGATCGGGATTAAACAAGGGATGGCTGTTTCCTTTTACCGGCAGCAAAAAAGAAGTGATTTGCTTTTCGCCCACGCCCATCGCCGTGGCCTGCATCACTACCGGCGAAAGCGCCAGGGTTTGAAGTAGAGAGGAAAAGGCCCCTTTCACTTCGCCCCCCACGCTGAGCAGGGCATAATGGTAATAATACGACAAGACGGCACCCCGCCCGCCGATGGCATCTGCTTCGAACTGGTGGGGAATGACCAGGTAGCCGTAGATTTCCTTGGCTTGGGTAGCTACGCGGGCAGCTTCGGGATTGGCATACTGCCGGGTAACCCGGAAAGTAGGCACGGCTTCCACCTGGCGCACGATGCGGCGGGAAAGGCCAGTTTGATCCTGATCGACAATCCCGATCGGAATATTTTCCATTTGTCCGGTACCAAAAATGGTCGACATAAAGAAGATGCAAAACAAGGGCAGCACGATACATGCACCGAAATAAAGCCGGCGCGATACCATCCGCTGCATCTCCCGGCAGACGACGTCATACAAGGCAGTATGTTGGATGCGCTTTTTCATTATTCGCCCAGATTCACCAACACCGACATCCCCGGACGCAGCCCCTCTACCCTATCCACCGGACGGCCGTGGATTTCGAATGTTCTCAGATCGTAGGTCCCGGTCTGCTTGGTCGATTTCCAGGTAGCGTAACTTCCCAGCGGGCTGATATAATCGATTTTGAACTCAATCCCTACCCCGTCGATAGCCGGCACGTCGGCCCGGAAGGTTTCGCCCATCCGGAAAAGAGGCAAGCGGTCTTCGCGCACGTTGAGCACCACGTAGGCATCGTCGAGCACCACCAGCGTCATAATGGGCATTCCCGCTCCCACCAGTTCTCCGCGCTTGGGATAAATGGTTGAAATCTGGCCCGATTCGGGAGCCGTAAGCCGGGCGTCCTGCAAAAGGGAGGCTACCTCCTCGACGGTGCCTCGGGCGGCATTCACCAACGAGCGGGCGCTTTCCTTATCTTGCACCTGCGCCCCGTCCAGAGCCAGCTGGTATTGGCTATGCGCCGCCCGCTCTCCGGCCAGAGCCGCCTGGTAAAGCGCGGCCACTTCGTCGCGGCGTTGGGAAGTGACGACGCTGTCTTTATAAAGCGCGTTCACCCGCTCGTAAGTAACTTTGGCCAGTTGCAAATCCGATTTAGCTTTATTCCATAGCTGAAGGAAGGAGTTGATAATCTGCCGGCGGGTGCCCTCGTCGACCTTCTCCTGTTGGTAAACGGCCACATTCTCCATAGCATGGGCCTGTTGGTATTTCGCTTCCGCCTCGGGGCTGTTGATTACGACCAGGGTATCGCCCTGACGCACGTTTTGTCCTTCCTTGACGAGAAACGTATCGATACGTCCGGGCAACTTCCCGGATATGCGTATTTCGGTCGATTCGATCTGCCCTTGCAGAATAACGGGTTTCTTGCCCAGCAACAGAATGCCGATCACCGAAATGAGGATGACGAGCACCAAAATCACGATAAACGAAATGCTGAGATATTTCTTTGTCTTATCCATAATCAATCGCTTTTATTCGTTGGGAAATAAAAAATCTTCCGTATGCCCTTGGGCCCTATAAGCCTGAAACCTTTCCGGCATGCCGCAGACGGCGAGCAGGTTCGCCAACGCGACGTCGTATTGATAATAGGCCAGCAGAAAAGCCATCTTGACGGTCGATAGCACCACTTCGGCATCGACCACTTCGGCAGAGGTGGCCATTCCTTCCTGGAAGGATTTCCGGCGGATACGTACCAGCTCGTGGCTCATTTCGATGGTGGTATGCAAGGCGTCTACATTATCGAGGGCGTTTTGCATCTGGGTATGCAATTTATCGACCACTACCTCCAGATCGTTTATCGCTTTGTCTTTGCCGAGCGCGAGCGACTGGCCGGTAATTTTAGCTTGCCGGATACGCTTCTCGCGCCCCAGACCGTCGAAAATATTCCAGGTAAAGCCCACGCCCACCATCGTACGCGGCAACAGGTATTTGTCGGCCCCGTGGTTATACAGCGTTTGTTTGCCGAACAGGGCGATATTGGGGAAATAGGCCGACCGGCCGATCTTCAACTCGTTTTCGGCAATGGTTTGTTGCAAGCGTAACTGCCTGACCGTATAGTTGCCCGCTTCGAGCTGGATTTTAAAATAAGAGGCGGAAGGCAGATCGGTATTGATAAAAAGCGGCGTGGTAGGTTCTATCTCGGGAATCGTATCCAGGCTAAGCACGCTTTTCAACGCTTGCCCGGCTACCGTCAGGTCTTTCCGGGCCGATTCAAGCTCGCGGCGGGCTTCTTCCATGCCAACCTCGGCCAGCAGCCGTTCGGCTTTGTTGATCATCCCGTTCTGCTCCAGCTTCAAAGCCTGCTCGTAATGCAGCCTGAGCGCTTCGAAAGTTTCCCGGCGCACATCTACGACCCGCTGTCCCAACCGCACCCCGAAATAGGTCTCCACCAGCAACGCCTGCTCGGTAGCCCCCACTTCCGAGCGCGTGGTCTCGGCCAGCTCGATCAAGGTTTTGCCGATACGGCCTGCATATACCCGTTTGCCGCCCGTGAATACGGGCCAAACCACATTGGCGTCGATCGAAGTGAGATTTTGCGAAATCAACGGCATCGTAAAGGTATTCTGGCCGATCTTTTGCAGAATGGAAACGATTATATCGTTGTCGGGCAGATAGGTTTTGATAAAATCGATGGCCGGATCGGTATACTTATTGAGGGGCTGCCGCACCTCGATGGGATTCGACATATGAACAAACGCGCCGGCCGCCGTAACGGAAGGATACCAGAAGGCGCTCAGCTTCTGATGTTCGTTACGGGCCAGTTCTACGCCTTTGCCCGCGATTTGCAGGCTTTTGTTTTCGGCCTGAAGCCTGTGGATGGATTGCTCCAGGCTTAATGCTACTTTCTCATGTTGGGCGTTGAGGGAAACCGGCAAGAGGGAAAAGAACAGAATCCCGTACCGTATGTTATTACTCACCATAGATCATTTCATATTGACGTTCAGTAGATAGAGTAATAACATCCGCTCGGAGGCGATTGTTTAAAAAGCTTCCGGCGCAACGGCCGGCCCACGCGGAAGGAGCTGCGAAAAAGTAAAAAACGCTTTTAGGCTCCGGACGTTTTTTTCAGATCCGGCAAAAACCAAGTCACCAGACCCAGCAAAGGCATATAGGCGCAAACGTCGTATACGGCCTCGATACCGTAACGGTCGGCCATATTGCCGAGTACCGCCGAGGCAATTCCGGCCACGCCGAAGGCAAAACCGAAAAACAAGCCGGAAATCAACCCCAACTTATAAGGCAATAATTCCTGGGCGTACAATAAAATAGCCGGGAAAGCGGAAGAAAGTACCAGGCCTACGCAAAAACTCAGGATGATAGTGGCCGTCAATCCGGCGTGAGGCATCCATAAGCTAAACGGGGCGGCTCCGAGGATAGAGGCCCAGATCACATATTTCCGGCCTACTTTATCGCCGGCGGGGCCGCCCAGAAGCGTACCCAATGCCGTGGCGATAAGAAAGACAAAAAGACAAATCTGCGAGGTTTGTACCGTGACGCCGAATTTATGAATCAGATAGAAGGTGTAATAACTGCTCAGGCTGGCCATGTAAATATATTTGGAAAAGATCAGCACCAGCAGGATGCCGATGGAAACAATCGTCTTGCCTAGCGGCAGGGGGCGGCATACGGAAAGCCTCGCCGTACTTTTCTGCCGTTTCACCCGGTTCAGATAGGTTTTATACCAACGACAGATAGGAATCATCACCCCAATGGCCAACAATGCAAACAAAGCGAACAGGGCGATATGGGTGCGCCCGTACGGGGCCACCAGAAGGGCGACGAGCAAGGGGCCGAGCGAACCGCCCAAGTTGCCCCCTACCTGGAAAAGCGACTGGGCCAGCCCGCGCCTGCCGCCGGACGCCAGCGAAGTGATGCGCGAGGCTTCCGGATGCAATACCGAGGAACCTATCCCGATCAGGAAGACCGAACCGAGTACCCAATGAAGGCTGCCGGCAAAGGCCAGGTTCAGCAAACCGACCAGCGTAAAGCTCATCCCTACCGGAAGCGACCAGGCCAGCGGGTATTTATCGAAAACCAGTCCGGTGAAAGGCTGAAATACGGAGGCCGAGGATTGATAGACCAAGGTAATCAGCCCGATCTGGGCGAAGTTTAAAGAAAGGTCTTCTTTGAAAAGAGGATAGACGGCAGTAATGACCGATTGAAGCGAGTCGTTCAGGCAATGTGTCAGGCTGAGCGCGATCAAGATGCGGAAAGCGGTTTTGTTTGCCGAGGGTTGCGCCGGTTGTTGCATGTGTTCACCTTTTTTTAATGGATTCTCGTTGGAATGGTAAAAGTAGCCAATAAAACTGAAAGGAGGGAGCCGGTCGTGTTAACACTCCCCGGCGAGGGTAAAAACGGCCTGTACCATTTCAATTTCAAAGCTAAAGGCATTTTTGTAGAAAAATAATAAAAAGATATATTTTATTTAATTCAGATTATTTATGTTAACCCGTCAAATCCAAATCGCTTCCGGTTTGTTTTTTCTGTAAATACTTCAGTGCTGTCGCCCGGGTGGAAGGATATCGTGAAACATTCACTCCCAAAACAAACGCCAAGATCCCCCTTATCTGCCATCATTCCGACCCCGATGTTACTCGATCGAGTTTCGCCCGGCTACAGCTACTGAAGTTTTTTTATGCCTTTTCTTATCGGGCAACTTCTTTCCGGCCGGCCTCTTCTTCTCCCCCGGCCGCATGCAAAATAAAGGTAGTGGCCCCAAGCGTAACGATAGCTCCTTCTTCAATGCGTACCTGTTCTTTTTTTCCCAGCAACGTATTGCCCAGAAACGTACCGGTCAGGCTGGGAAAGTCGCGCAGAGTATAGGCGAATGTCCCGTCTGCCATTCGCTTGACGCGGATTACGCAGTGCTTGCGCCCCATACTGGGATCGCTGGTAATGATAGGTACGTCTACCCCGTCGGTATCTTTATTGCGCCGGCCGATTACGTTGTCGCCTTCCACGAGCGGAAGTTCCTGCCGGAATCCGAAATTGTTTTCGATCACGGTAATATAGCCGGCGGAAAAATCGGCTTCTTTCACTTCCTTCTCTTCGCCGGCAGCGTTCCTGACGACCTTGCGGCCGAGTTTCACCTTAAACTGGGCGCCGCAGCCGGGGCAGACAAAGGCCAGCACCTTGCCGTCGGGATATTTGGTTTCGTCAAACGATAGTTGGTTGTCGCATTTCGGACAGAATACTCTTTTCATAGGTGTATCACTCATTAATTACCCGGCAAAGGTATAAAAAAGTAACAGATTGCCCCGTAACAAATTTTTATTTACCTCTTCCTCTTTATAGCATTCCCAGCTTTTCGCCCACGGAAAATCCCCTTTTGCCGAGGACCTGTTTTGCCCGCGAGCAGCTCCGGCCTGGCTGCCTTTATATACACAATTACATTTTTATTTTTTTTGCCCTATATTATAAAATTATGCTGTATATTTGAAAATCAATAAATTAATTGGAAATTATGGGAGATAAAAAAAGCTATATACAGGGATTTTTGATCATTATTCTGTTACTTTCTTTAAGGGCGGAAGCTTATGGCATGAAGACGGCAATCCATGAAAATCAACAAAAATTACGGGAAGATAGCTTGCTGAAGATACTCCGCACATCGACCGGCGCGAAGCAGCAACTGGATATATTGTCGAAGTTGGCCAGCCTAAACTGGCAGACGCCGAAAGAGCCCGGTTATCTGCAACAAATGGCTTGCCAAGCCTTGAAAACAGATTCTATCGACGATTTTTATTATGCCGCTTCCTGCCTGGGCCGGTATTATTGCAATACGAACCAGATAGACAGCCTGAAGTACTGGGCAGATAAGGTCGATTCTCTGACGGAAGTACGGAAAGAAACTCCGCAGGTGTGTTTTGATTTCCTTAATTATTACTGCCGTTATTACCTGATGAATCAAGACTACGAGTTGGCCATGAACGAAGCGGTGTGTTTGCAGATGTTGTCGGACGAAACACACAACCGGCAAGGAACGATTTCGAGCTATGAGTACCAGGGACTGATTTATGTCGCCATCGGGCGCGACCGCGATGCGGCAAAAGCATTTGAAAAAGGATGGGAGCTTCTGAAAGAGACCGGCGATCAGCCGGATTACGAATTACAGATTCTTCCTTATCTTTTAATTGCTTATTTACAGCTTGACGAATTAGAGAAGACCCGGTCGGCCTTGGAGCAATTCACCTGTTTATTACAGAAGATGGAAGAACAGGAAAAACGTGTTCCACGCTTTCATTATCCTTTCAAAAACAAATATGCTCTTCTTTATTCCAATTACATCAACCTCTATGTGGCGGAAAAAAACCATGCCAAAGCTTCCGAAGCAGTGGAAAAGGCTTCGGCCTATATCGATGAGAAGAGCCAGGCTCATATAACTTCGGTATATTATCCGGCTATGGCGCGCTATTATTTTCTCGGAAAAGAGTATGCCCGGGCGTTGGCCGAAATCGAAAAAGGGCTGCTTGTCGATTACTCGGCCAGTACTCTGGAACTTAAAGCAAAGATACTGAAGGCGGCAGGAAAAACAGACGAAGCCCTGGCTGTATACGAAGAGATGCAACTGTTGATGAAACAAAGTCATACAACCATCTACTCCCGGCAAATCAACCAACTGCGAACCTTGCATACGCTGAACGAAAAGAAAATGCAAGACCAGCAGTGGCTCCTTCAAAAAGAAAAGCTTTCGCAAAAACAAAAGCAACTTACGGCTTCGCTTATCTTCTCGTGCGTATTGCTGGCCTTATCCTATCTTTTGATAAGGTATGCCCTGCATACCCGGCGATTGAAAAACATTTTGCAGCGGGAACGGATAGAGTTGCTTGAAACAAGCGACAAATTGCGCATTGCCAAGGAACAGGCCGAAGAATCGAACCGGCTGAAAACCTCGTTTGTAGCTAACATCAGCCACGAAATACGTACACCGTTGAACGCGATCGTAGGCTTTTCCGATTTGCTGGAAGATGCCTCGGAAGAAGAAAAGCGGGAATATATCCGCATTATTCACAACAACACGGATTTGTTGCTCAAGCTGGTGAACGATGTGCTCGAGCTTTCGCAACTGGAATCTGATTCTTTCAGCATCAGCCTGCGCGAATATGATATTCATACTTGTTGCACCGATACCTTGAACAGCATCTACCCAAAAGTGCAATCAGGGGTACAACTGAACTTCACCTACAATGAAAATCCCTGTGTACTGAAAACCGATCCTTTCCGGCTGCAACAATTGTTATCCAATTTGCTAACCAATGCAGCCAAATTTACCGAGCAAGGAGAGATCGTGCTCGATTACCGGATCGACCGGGAGAAAAAGCAGGTGGTATTCAGCGTCGCCGATACCGGATGCGGCGTAGCGCCCGACAAGCAGGAAAGTATTTTCAAACCCTTCGAAAAGGTAGACGGTTTCAAGCAAGGAGCCGGTTTGGGGCTGGCTATCAGCCGGATGATTGCCGAGAATTTCGGGGGCACGCTTAGGGTAGACCCGGATTACACGGCAGGCGCCCGCTTTGTATTTATCCATCCCTTGACAGACTAATAAAAAACGGCCGGGAGAATAAGATGCTTTCGGGTAGGGATAGGGGCGGCTATAAAAAAGAAAAGGTTGTCTCCCGACAACCAATCTTCATTGTTAACCTTAAATCTAATACCATGAAAAACACAGTGCAAATATAGGCTTTTTATGTTATGCAGCATACAAAATTGTTTGGAAATATCACGACTTTAACTTTATTTAATCAAATCATGTTTTAAAACATATTTATACGGCAGCTTATGAGCATGGGAAAACCAATTGAAGATTAGCCTCTTGGGCTTTTATATTCCGGGTTTCAATGCAAAAATGAGTTGGGGAGGCTGCTTCCCTGCCTGCAAGTCGAGTTTCCGCCTTTTTCTTCAAACAAAGCTCCTTCCAAACTGATTATATGAAAGGAGAAAAAGCTATCTTTGTTTAAAAAATCAAAACGAAGAAAGACTCCCCACGGCATAACCAAAGCTTGCTTTGTTTATGCGTCCGGTCGGGGCTGACTTTGTTTGAAAGAATCAAAAACAATTGTTTTCAATCCCTGTTAATGAGGAATTTATTATGCAGCCTATTCATTGTTTCATCCCTTACGGAGATCCGGAGATAACCCGGCAAAATGTAGAGTATCTCCGCCGCTCTCCTCTGGTCGATCAGATTTATCTGCTTACCGGCAACGAGAAGGCGGCGCCTATCGAACCGGCCCATCTTATCTTTACTCCCTCCCTGGGAGATACGGATACCCTTCGACGCATAGCCGGACATGCCGGAAACGGATATGTATTGATTTATACCCGCACCGAACCTTTGCAACCCGGCCCGTTCGCTTGGGAGCGCATGGCGGCCGTAGCGGACGATAGCCGGGCCGGAATGGTGTATGCCGACTATTATGAAATCAAAGGAGGACGGCGGCTGCCTCATCCGGTGATCGATTACCAGAAGGGAAGCCTGCGCGATGATTTCGATTTCGGCGCCGTGATGTTATATCGGGCCGACAGGTTCCAAAATGCGGTAGCCTCGATGGATACCCGGTATCGATATGCCGGATTATACGATCTGAGGCTGAAAGTATCGCGCGAAAGCCCCTTGGTACATATAAACGAATATCTCTACACCGTGGCGGAGAAAGACGAACGGCAATCAGGCGAAAAACAATTCGACTATGTCGATCCGCGTAACCGCGACGTACAAGTGGAAATGGAAGCGGTCTGCACCGATCATCTGAAAATGATCGGCGGGTATCTTCCGCCCCATTTCCGGTCAGTCGATCTTCACGATCCGTCGTTCGCTTGGGAGGCGTCGGTTATCATCCCCGTACGCAATCGCGCCCGTACCATTGAAGAGGCTATCCGCTCGGTACTCGGACAGCAAACCACTTTTCCTTTCAACCTGATTGTGATCGACAACCATTCCACCGACGGCACGACCGAAAAAATCGCGCAGTTTGCCGCCGACAGCCGGCTGATCCACCTCAAGCCGGAACGCAACGATCTGGGGATAGGCGGATGTTGGAACCTAGGCATTCATCACCCCGAATGCGGCCGGTTTGCCATCCAACTCGATAGCGACGATGTATACAGCGGGCCGGATACGGTGCAAAAAATAGTAGAGGCGTTTTATGCCCAGTCGTGCGCTATGGTGGTAGGCAGCTACCGGATGACGGATTTCCGGATGCAAACAATTCCTCCCGGCGTCATCGATCACCGGGAATGGACGGCCGAAAACGGGCGCAACAATGCCTTACGCATCAACGGCTTGGGAGCTCCCCGCGCTTTCTTCACTCCCCTTATCCGCCAAATCGGTTTTCCCAACACCAGCTACGGCGAAGATTATGCGGTAGGACTACGTATCAGCCGCGAATACGTGATCGGCCGTATTTACGACGTGCTTTACCTTTGCCGGCGATGGGAAGGCAATTCCGATGCCGCGCTCAGCCAGGAAAAAACCAACGCATATAATACGTATAAAGATAAATTAAGAACCTGGGAACTTGAAGCCCGCATTCATATATAAATCTGATGAAACCGAATATATGGATCAGTTCGTCGCAAGCGATCGAGCTACTATCCAAGCAATTGGCTACCTGGCCGCTGGCCGCGAAAAACTACCGCGCGCTCAAAGACGTACAGACACGAACCTTCGATATGGGCGGCTTTTGCGTGCACGTGCAGTTTAACCCTGCTCGTATCCTTTCCTCGGGAGCTAAAACAGATGTCTCTTCCCTCGCCCGGCGTCCTTGCTTCCTTTGCCCCGACCAATTGCCGGTCGAACAAGAACGGTTGCCTTTCGGATTCCGGTACCTGGTATTATGCAACCCCTATCCTATTTTCCCCGAGCATTTTACCATTCCCTCGCGCGAACATGCCCCCCAGCAAATCGCGTCTCGTTTCGACGATTGGCTCGACCTCATCCGGCGATTAGAGGGGTTCACGCTTTTTTATAACGGTCCTAAATGCGGGGCATCGGCTCCCGACCATGCGCATTTCCAGGCGGTAACCGGCCAGGCGATGCCTATAGACTACGAAATCGAACCCTGGATGCAGAAACACGGCCATCCGGTTCTTCGCCACCCGGAAGGGACATTATCTTATTTCACCCATTATTTGCGGAACGGGTTTGTTATTGAAGCCCGGAGCCGGCAAGCTGCCTCGGAATTATTCCGCCGGGTGTACGACGCATTAGAAATCCATCCCCAAGAAGCGGAACCCCGGCTGAACTTATTCGGCCGGTTCGGGGAAGAAGGCTGGCGGCTGATTGTCATCCCCCGTAGGCAGCATCGTCCCCGACAATTCGACGCCGATGGCCCCGATCGTCTCTTGTCCAGCCCGGGAGCGGCTGATATGGGGGGCTTTTTTATTACGGCCCGGCAAGAAGATTTTGAAAAAATATCCCCGGAAATCCTTCGGGATATTTACGAACAGGTATGCCTGGGCGATAAAGAGATAGAAGAGATAGCCGCCCGAATCCGGTAAAAAAACTAAAATAAGCCATCCTTATCAATATCTTAGCTATCTTTGCTTCTTCAACAAGAAAGTTAAATCAACAGCGACTTGAATCGCTGCGAAGCGTATGAAACAGTTCTTCAAAATGATGTTTGCCTCGGCACTAGGCGTTTTTGTAGCCGCCGGGGTGATGATGATGATAGCTTTGTTTGTGGCTATCGTCATCGTAAGCAGTATCGGCAGCCGCCCGGCTTATACGCCGAAACCGAATACGGTATTCAAAATCCGACTCGACGGCGTTTTGTCCGACTATGTAAGCGACAACCCCATCTCTTTGTTGATGGGCGACGGAGAAAACAGAATGGCTCTCAACGATTTGTTATCTTCTATCCGGAAAGCGAAAGAGAGCAACCATATTAACGGCATTTACCTTGAATCCGGCAATCTGGCAACCGGCTCGGCCAGTCTGAAAGAGATTCGGGAAGCATTGAAAGATTTTAAAGAAAGCGGCAAATTCGTCGTGGCGTATGCCGATAATTATTCGCAGGGAAATTACTACCTCTGTTCGGTAGCCGATAAAGTTTTTCTCAACCCGCAAGGCATGCTGGGTTTGGTGGGCCTGGCTTCGCAAACGATGTTTTATAAAGGTTTGCTCGACAAAATCGGGGTGGAAATGCAAATATTCAAAGTCGGCACCTATAAAGGAGCTGTGGAACCGTTCATGCTGGAGAAACTCAGCGAAGCCAATCGCCGGCAGATACAATCGTACCTTCAGTCGGTGTGGCAAACCCTGACGGAAGGAATTACCGCCAGCCGCCGCATCCCCTTGGCCGACGTGAATCATTTCGCCGATGAAGGACTATGTTTCTCTCCTCCCGGCAAAGCGGTGGAATGCGGCTTGGTAGACGAACTGAAATATCGCCCGGAAGCGGAAAAGTATGTGCGGGAACTGGCCGGGCAAACCGGCGAGAAGCTCCAGACGGCCGACCTGAACCAGCTCAAAAGCATGCCCTCGGCTGCCAAAGAGAGAAAAGAGAAGATTGCCATCTTGTACGCCGAAGGAGAGATTATGCCCGACACGCCTGCTTCGCCTTATGACATGGACCAGCGGATCACCGAAAAAATGGCTGCCGAATTAATCAAACTCAAAAACAACGAAGAAGTAAAAGCGGTGGTTTTCCGCGTGAACTCTCCGGGAGGAAGCGCGTTCGTCTCCGAACAAATCTGGCGTCAGGTAGTGGAACTGAAAAGTGTAAAACCGATCGTCGTCTCGATGGGCAACGTGGCTGCGTCGGGGGGATATTATATTTCTTGCGGAGCCAATAAAATCATAGCGGAACCGAACACGCTGACCGGTTCGATCGGTATTTTCGGCATTTTCCCCAATGTTTCCGGTCTGCTTCACAAACTCGCCTTATCTACCGATATTGTAAAGACGAATACGTTTGCCGATTTGGGAGACATGAGCCGCCCCATGACGGCCGACGAAAAGACGTTGCTCCAAGGCTATGTGGAACGGGGATATGAAACGTTCCTGGATCGCTGCGCCAAGGGACGGGGCATGACGCCCGAAGCCGTCGACGCCGTCGGTCAGGGGCGGGTATGGACAGGACAGCAAGCATTGGAAAAAGGACTGGTAGACGAACTGGGAGGCATCGATACCGCCATCCGGACGGCAGCCGAACTGGCCGGTCTTTCGGCATATAGCATTTTGGAAGTATCCGGTTCGAAGGATTTCCTGAAAGATTTCCTGGAAAAACAATGGGGAGAAGCCCGACTGGCGGTCGTAAAGCAGGCACTGGGAGGGGAATACGACTATTTCCGCACTATTCAGCGGGCAAAGTCGGCGGCCGGTATACAAGCGCGCCTGCCCTTTGATGTGGCTCCTTTATAAACCTACGCATTTTTCAAGTTGAACAATAGCCGTTTTTCGACACGGCGCTGACACAAACCCGTTATATAACTGACATGCCGATTAACGATGCAATTAAAATGAATTTTTTCCTGGCCCCCTTCGCTTTTTTATACGGTTTGGGAGTGGGTTGGAGGAACCGGCTTTTTTCGTGGGGCATTCTACGCGCCCGGCAGTACGCCGTGCCGGTCATCTGCGTGGGAAATATAAGCGCCGGAGGTACCGGAAAAACGCCTCATACGGAATATATTGTAGGTATTCTCAGGACACAATACCGGGTAGCCGTGCTGAGCCGAGGCTACAAGCGTCAAACAAGCGGCTTTATCTTGGCGGACGCCAGAAGTTCCAGCCGGGAAATAGGCGACGAACCTTTTCAGATAAAGCAAAAATATCCGGACGTAGTAGTGGCTGTCGATGCCAACCGCAGGCGGGGTATCGGCAAGCTGCAAGCATTGCCGGACGACCAACGACCGGAAGTCATCGTGCTCGACGATGCTTTCCAACATCGATACGTTACCCCCTCCCTCTCGATCGTACTAACCGATCTTCACCGTTTATTCTATGCCGACCGGTTACTCCCGGTGGGGCGGCTGCGCGAACCGGCCGAGGCTATCCGCCGGGCAGATGTAGTGATTGTCACGAAATGCGAAGACGGGTTGAAGCCGATCGAGTTTCGCATCATCGAAGAAGACATGCACTTGCAAGCCCATCAGGAACTATTCTTTACCCGGATTGTTTATGAAGATATACGGCCGGTATTCGCCGGCCTGGCCCCCCGGCGCAGTTTGCAAGAGGTGGAAAAAGAGGAAGACATTTTGCTGATCTCCGGAATTGCCGCTCCTAAGTTATTTGTAAAAGAAGTGAAAAAATATTCCGAGAAGGTGGTACCGCTTATTTTCCCGGATCATCACGGATTCGGCAAACAGGATATACGGAAAATAAAAAGTATATTCGACGGGATGAAGTCGCCCGGAAAATTCATCCTGGTAACGGAAAAAGATGCGGCCCGGCTTGTGAGCCATCCGTTGTTGCCGGAGGAATGGAAAAAACAGCTTTATTATCTGCCGATCGGAATCGATTTTTGCATGGATAAAAAGCTGGCCTTCGATCAATTGATTCAAAAGCATATCGTCACGATTCAACGAAATAAAATAGTACGCCTATAGTATGATGAATAACAGAACAGAAATAGCAACATTGGGTGAATTCGGCTTGATCCGCCACCTAACCGACAAAATCGAATTAAAAAACGCAAGTACCGTCAAAGGTGTCGGCGACGACGCGGCCATTCTGGAATACCCCGACAAGCAAGTATTGGTGACAACCGATTTGCTGCTGGAAGGTATTCATTTCGATCTGACGTATGTACCGCTCAAACATCTGGGTTATAAATCGGCCGTCGTCAACTTCTCCGACATTTACGCCATGAACGGACGCCCCAAACAGCTCACCGTCTCGATCGGTATATCCAAACGTTTTTCGGTAGAAGATCTCGACGAGCTCTATGCCGGCATCCGGCTGGCCTGCGATATTTACGGGGTCGACCTGGTAGGCGGCGACACTTCGGCTTCCCTGACAGGGCTTGCTATCAGCATTACCTGTATCGGAGAGGGAGAAAAGGGAAAGGTAGCGCTTCGCAGCGGCGCCAAGGAAACCGACCTGATTTGCGTATCGGGCGACCTGGGGGCTGCTTATATGGGCTTGCAACTGCTGGAGCGAGAAAAGCAAGTCTTCAAAGGAGAAAAGGATTTCACGCCTGATTTTTCGGGCAAGGAGTATTTGCTCGAACGCCAGTTAAAGCCGGAAGCTCGCAAAGACGTGGTAGAGATGTTGGCCGGGGCCGGAATCGTCCCCACCTCGATGATGGATATTTCCGACGGCTTATCTTCGGAACTGCTTCATATTTCCCAGGCCAGCCAGGTAGGTTGCCGCATTTACGAAGATCGCATCCCCATCGATTATCAAACAGCCGCTATGGCCGAGCAATTCAATATGAACTTAGTCACCGCCGCCCTCAACGGCGGGGAGGATTATGAACTTTTGTTTACCGTTCCCCTCACTGCCCACGACAAGGTATCCGGCATGAAAGGCATCCAGGTAATCGGCCATATTACCAAGCCGGAACTGGGCAATTACCTGGTCGGCCGCGACGGCGGCGAAGTAGAACTGCAAGCTCAGGGCTGGAATTCATTGAAAAATTAATTTTTCTTCCAAAAAATTCCCTTTCCCTCTTGCATATCTCCCAAAAGTCCTTACCTTTGCACCCGTAATCACAACAAGGTGCCATAGCTCAGTTGGTAGAGCAAAGGACTGAAAATCCTTGTGTCCCCGGTTCGATTCCTGGTGGCACCACTTTTAAGAAAAGAAAAACGATGTAAATCCCTGAATTTCAAAGAAGTTCAGGGATTTTTCATTTCCAAGAATAGGCAAAATAAGTGGGATTGAAGCAGACTATACGTCCTTATTCATGGGACAGTTTTAGAAAGCCTTAAATGTTCCACAACTGAATAGCTACTTCATTCTTTTACAGCCCATTGCACTATTTTACATAACAGGGTTCCCGGTTCGATTTCCTAACTTTGTATCATTAAAAATTGAACAGTATGGAAAGGAAAAGATTCAGTGTTTTGTTCTTCATCAAGAGAAGCAAACTGTTAAAAAACGGAGAAGCACCCGTTCGTGTGCGTGTCACTTATGACCGCTTATACGTGGAACTTCAACTAAAACGGAGTATCAAAGTCCCACTTTGGTCACAAGATAAAGAGAAGTCAATAGGCAAAGACCGTAATTCCGTAGAACTAAACCACTATATTGACGCTTTGCGTGTAAAGTTCTACCAAATTTACCAAGATTTGGAACTGGAGGGAAAGATTATCTCTGCCCGTGCCATAGTAAACCGTTATCAGGGGAAAGACGAGACATCCAAGACATTATATAATGTATTCAAAGAACATAACGACAACTGCCGGAAGCTAATCGGAACGGACTATGCCGACATCACCGTAAGACGCTACGATAATTGCCTTAAATATCTCATGGAACTGGTTAAACGGGATTACAAGGTAGATGATATTCTACTGCGTGAGTTAAATGGGGAACTGGTGCGCAAATTCGATTTATACCTAAAGACGGAGAAACATTGCGCACAAAATACTGTTATCCGGTACATGAAATGCTTCAAGAAAGTGATAAACCTTGCTATTGCTAACGAGTGGTTAACGAAAAATCCGTTTGCCGGAATCAAGTTTCACGAAGTCGAAGTAAACAAAGAGTTCCTCACCCAAGCCGAGATAAACAAGATTTGGCAGAAAGAGTTCAAGATAGAACGATTGGAACTGGTGCGGGATGTCTTTATTTTCTGTGTGTACACTGGGTTGGCGTTCATAGATGTGTATAATTTGCGTTCTGAACATATTTCAGAGGATAGCAACGGCAACCTGTGGATAGTGAAAGCCCGTGAAAAAACAAATAACCTTTGTAACATTCCGCTTTTAAGTATTCCAAAGCAGATACTTGAAAAGTATAGGGATAATCCTTACTGCCTTGACAAAGGGGCTTTACTTCCTGTGCCTTGCAACCAGAAAATGAATAGTTACTTAAAAGAGATTGCCGACCTTTGCGGAATTAAAAAGAATCTGACCACGCACACAGCCCGGCATAGCTTCGCATCCGTCATTGCGCTGGCTAACAACGTGTCGCTGCCGAATGTGGCTAAAATGCTGGGGCATTCATCCACGCGAATGACACAGCATTATGCGAAGGTATTAGACCAAACAATATTAAGAGATATGCAAGAAGTTGAAAAAGTAATAAGATGTCAACCCTTTAGATAGATTAATATTTAAAAAGAAATTATTATCTTTGCCAACTGAGGAGAGCGACTCTGAAACAGGACTTTTACTATAGTGAACAATGCAGACTCATACAAAACGGTGTATGAGGATAACAGTTCTATATAGACAAGTGTGAGGGAAGATTTCTGAAAGTAATCCAGAGGTCACCACTAACATGTCTTTAACAGTAACGAGTATTTCTTTATTATGTTTCATCGTTGTTAATTTATTAATGACTTGAAGTATATGCAAAGATATGAAGATTATTCTATCTATAAGGGGTGAGGCTTTTTATAGCCTTGTGAAGTTCACCTTGTAAAAGTCAACAAAAGACTCCGATTAAGATCGCTCTCCTCACTATTTATTATGAAACAAAATAAAAGTTGGCTGAAAATAAAACAATATGCTCATATAGGCGAACCCTTGTCTCCCAAAAACAAACACGATATACAATCGTATGTTAGAAATGAGGACAAGATAGCTCATCATGCTTTTTTTCCATTAATTAAAAGAAATGTAACGAAATATCACTATAAGAAAATAAGTACAACATCTTCAAAAGTTAAGCGAGCAAAAACTCGTCCTATTTGTTATGCAACTCATTTAGATTCTACTATCTATTCTTTTTACGCTTTTAAAATTTCAAAATACTACGAAAAATTTCTGCGTGAAAACAAAATAAGCCAATGTATTACAGCTTATAGATCTATACCTTGTGAAAATAGGCACGGAAATAAATGTAACATTCATTATGCAAAAGACGTTTTTGATTTTATAAGAGGAAAATGTTTTAAAGAAGATGTCGCTGTAATAACCTTTGACATTAAGGGCTTTTTCGACAATTTAGATCACAAATTATTAAAAAATGCATGGAAGAAAATTTGCAATCTAACGTCAATGAGTAATGCTGAATATGCTATATACCGTAATATTATAAATTACTCATATGTAGATGAAGATAAACTATTTGAACTATTTAAGGATAAAATAATCTGCAAGATTAAATCCGGAAAAATAGTAACCAGAAAAATAAAAAAGAAGAAATATTTTAGAGATAAAAGGGTTTTTGCTTTTTGTCAACGTTGTGATATTGTACAAATTAGAGAAAAAGGATTAATAAGAAAAGGAAATTTTGACTATGATAATAATAATTACACTCATAAAGGAATCCCTCAAGGGTTACCTATAAGTGCCATCCTTGCAAATGTATATATGAATGAGTTTGATATAACAATTGCTAAAGATATTGACTCATTTGGTGGGTTATATAGACGATATTCTGATGATATTATTATTGTATGCCCACTAAAATATGGTTCCTTTTGGAAAGATTACATGATAGACCAAATACAAAACGTAAATCTAACTATAGAATTCTCAAAAACCAATTTGTACACATTCAAAACAAATAATAACAAACAAATACATTGCGAACATGAAATACTAGGCAGCAATAAACTCCTTGAATATTTGGGATTTTCTTTCGATGGGGAAAATATTCGAATCAAAAATTCAGGGTTAGGTGTATATTATTATAAAATGAGGAAAAGTGTGGAAAGATGCATTTATTTTTCCGCACATAGTCACAATAAAAAAGGACATGGCAAATTATTTGAAAATAGGCTAGTTTATCGTTTTAGTCAATTAGGATCCAGAAAGCATAAAATATTTGTTCGAACTAAAACTAAGCCTTATTACTTTTATGATTCTAAACGTAGATCTTTAGGTAATTATTGGAGTTATGCGAAAAAATCCGCAGAAATAATGAATAGTCCAGCCATATTAAAACAAATGAGTCGTAATAAACATAAACTAAAATCACAAATTTTAGAGGCTCGGAAAATTGTTCCTCAAATTATTTATATACGTGATTATATTGCAACAATGAAATATGGAAGATAATATTAACAAACAAATTAAAGCAACAAATCCTGTAACATAGTTTTCACAAACAAGCTTGTCGGCTTTCAATTGACCTGTAAATAAAGAAAGCATGAAAACAAAATAACAAGATTTCAAGATGTCAATATTTCAAGCTATCATTATTTCAAACCAGTATTCCGGTAATGCCTATCCAGCAGTTCCGATATGTCACTTTCCCGATAGATAATTTTCCCCGGAAGCTGCACATATCCCAGCAGTCCCGTGTCCCTATAATCCTGCAAAGTGCGCTTGCTGATACACAGCTGTTTGCAGACCTCCTCACCCGTCAGGTAGTGTTCGCCGTTCAGCACCGGGCGATAGTTCGTTACCATGTTTTCCACATTTTCCAGCACCCTGTCAAGGGATGAAAACAATACCAGCGTGGCATCGGAATCTTTCGTAATCAAATCCATACGTTTTATTTTTTAGAATTGTTATTTACTTGGTTCTGTATAAAGGCATCCACATCCGAAGCCTTATAGTAAATCTTGCCATTAATCTGTGAATAAGGCAGTTTTCCCGTGTCACGGTAGGTTTGCATCGTCCGGGCTGATACGTTCAGCAAACGGCAGGTTTCGCAATTATCCAGCCAATTAACCCGTTTCTTCCGGGAACAGAGTGCATCCATACGCCGGATAAAGGTTTCAAACTTCTGCTGCCAAAGCTCGAATGTTTTCTTTTCAATGGTTACTATTTCCATATTCTGACTTGTTTTTGTTATTACTTCGTTTTTCTTATTTGATGCAAATATATATGCTTGGATAATAGCTTGTTCCTGCCTGTCCGCTCATGTCTTTTCATTTGTGCCATTGACCGGTATTAGTGTTCCAATGATAACGAAAGCAGCAAGCATATAAGAGAAAGAACGGAATTTGCTGGTAGCTTTTCATTCTCTTAAAATAAATAAGGTGGAGAACACAAACGAACTTATTATAACCCGATATTAATGTGGTGCAGGGCGCAGCAAATCGATTCCAAACGCCTGACGCTTTGTTATTTACCGTTTTTTCTTATTTTATTTGTGGTGCTAATTCAAAAAAAGTAAGCACTATGAACAATCCATTCGAAGAGATTTTCAAGCGATTGGAAAACATCGAAAAGATGATTTCCCCCGTAGTCGGCGCACAGCCCAGAGAACAGGACGACAAAGAGCCTGTGTTAGTTAAAATATCCGTAGCCAGCAGCATAACCGGATATTCCGTTAATTACCTCTACCATTTAGCCGCCAGCGGAGCGATACCATGTGTCAAGCGTGGACGTTCCTTGCGTTTCGATATGGACGAGTTGAAAAGGTGGATGCAGCAGCAATATGTCCCGGCTTTTAACAGGCTTTCCAATGAAAAAGAAAAGAGATAACGAAGCGGAACGCATCGAGGGCAAACTATCCAAGAACGAACGCATCGAAAGGCAGCTTAACGTCCTCTATGATTTCCGGTTTAATACCGTGAAAAGCCGTACGGAATACCGGGCGGCAAATACTTGCGATTTGTACCAGCCAGTTACGAAGTTCGCTCTAAATTCTTTCAGGCGCAGGCTGGATGTCACCGCAGGCATTACCACCTCTGCCGACAACATCCGCATGATACTGGAGAGCGATTTTGCCGGAAAAGTGCATCCTATACGGGAATATTTTACCGCCCTGCCCTTACTGAATCCTGCCGGACATGGATATATCAAAAGACTGCTTGATACGGTACAGGTCGCCAATCCCGACAAATGGGAAGAATATTTCACGAAATGGCTGGTAGGCGTGGCAGCCAATGCAATGAACGACACAGGCTGTCAGAACCATACCTGTTTAGTCCTGACCGGGGACAGACAGGGACAGTTCAAAACATGGTGGTTGGATAACCTTTGCCCGTTACCGTTAAAGAATTACCTCTTTACCGGGAAGATAGACCCGCAAGGCAAGGACATCTACACACTGATAGCCGAATACCTGTTTATCAATATCGACGACCAGCTAAAGGAACTCAACAAGCAGAATGAGAACGCACTAAAGAACCTGATTACCACCCCGGCAGTCAAATACCGCAGACCGTATGATATTTATATAGAGGAATATCCGCATTTAGCCAGTTTCATGGCATCGGTGAACGGTAACGAGTTTTTGACCGACCCGACAGGCAGCAGGCGTTTCCTGCCGTTTGAAGTCCTGCACATCGACAAGCCGACAGCGGAAAACATCTGCATGGATAACGTTTATTCGGAAGTCATGTATTTGTACAGGGAGCGTGTGCGGTATTGGTTCAATGATACGGAGATTGAAGAACTGCACCTGACAAATGCAGGATTTGAGGTGCAGACGGTTGAGTTTGAGATGCTGATGCAGTATTTTGAGAAGCCAAGCGAGGAAGAAGAAAACCTGTTCTTTATGACAACGGCGCAAATCCTAACACGTTTACGGGATGTTTGCCCCATGCAGTTATCAGAAAAACGGTTAGGGGAAGCATTACGGAAAGCCGGATTCAAACGGGTACAAAAACGCATTAATAACAGCAATTATTCGGTATATGGGTACAGGATAAAGCACGTTTTAGCACCCTATACCGATAACGACTATGGCTAACGCTGCCATGCAGTAACTACCAAAAAATATATTACTGCATCCTACTTGTTGAATACCAATAATTTATATGATGCGCAGTAAGCAGTAAGATAGAATCCTGAACTTTCGGAAATTTTTCAAAAAAAGAAAATAAGAAAACAACATAGGTTATATTTCTACCTTTTCATAGAGAAATAACTTACTTATCTTACTGCATAGAATATAATCCATTGAAAGAAATGGGAATAGACATAGTAAGCTGTTAGATTTTCATCTTACTATCTTCTTACTTCATTACTGCAATTTACAAAGATTCAAAAATAAAGATTATGACTTATAAGGAAGCTAACGACATAAGTATCAAGGACTATTTGGAATCACTCGGCATTCTGCCCGTAGTGGACAAGTTCTATTACGGCATGTATCACAGCCCGTTCCGTCAGGACGATACGCCCAGTTTCAAGGTCGATTACGGCGTGAACCTGTGGTGTGACTTCGGGACGGGCGAGGGCGGCTCGCTCATCGACCTTGTGATGAAGCAATACGGCTGCAACGCTTACGAGGCTATCTGCCGACTGGAACAGAGAAACGGCAATTCTTTTTCTTTTCAAGGGAAAGAACTTTCGGAAAGAAATCCAAAGGATGAAAGGAAGCGAACCGCCAGCCCGGTGGAAATCCGCAAAATACAGCCGTTGCAAAATCCGGCACTCATGGATTATTTGAGAAGCCGGAACATTTCGCCTGAAATGGCAGCGCACCATGTGCAGGAAATGTATTACCGTATCGGTGACAAATCCTATTTTGCGCTCGCTTTCAAGAACGATGCCGGAGGGTACGAGCTTCGCAATCCCCGTTTCAAAGGCAGCACATCCCCAAAAGACATTACCCACATACGGCAGCCGGGGAAATCGAATGATACCTGTTTCGTATTCGAGGGAGTTATGGACTATCTTTCTTTTATAGCTATCCGGCAGAAAAACAATCCTGTCTATCCCTGTCTGGACTGGCAGGATTATGTTATCCTGAACTCGACCGCCAACGTGGATAAAGCCCTTTACCCGTTAGCCGACTACGAGAAAATACACTGTCTTTTGGATAATGACGAAGCAGGACGCAAAGCCGTCGAAGTTATACAAAAGGAATACAGTTGGCATGTACGTGATTCATCCTACCTGTATAGTGAATGCAAGGACTTGAACGATTATTTGTGTGGGAAGAAGCTCAACCAGCCAGCGGAGAGGATACAACAGGCGACCAAACAATCACAACCGGAGAAGCAAAGGCAGTCTGTCAAGCATCAACAACCGGAAGAGAAAAACAGACAATCTCCCGGTGAAAAAAGAAAAAATGGCAGGCGGTTGTAACACGTAGGACAGGCACAATGTACCAACGGTAAGCGGTGTGATTTAGGGGAGCAAGGTTATGTTTCGGTAGACCGAAACCCTTGCTTTGCTTATCCGCAAAGAAAATTTCTCCCGTTGGTCGCAATTTTTAAGATACTCAACTAATAGGCAAAAACATATGACAGAGATAAGGAACAAGGCAGGAGGTCGCCCGGCAAAGAGCCGGATAGACAAACAGAAACGGGTAGTCAGTACAAAGCTGACGGAACTTCAATATTACGCTATCAAGAAGCGAGCTGGAGAATCCGGTTTGCCTGTTAGCGAGTACGTCCGGCAAGCGGTCGTTTCGGCAGAGATAACACCCCGACTGAACAGACAGGATGCAGACACTATCCGCAAGCTGGCAGGGGAAGCCAACAATATAAACCAACTGGCACACCGAGCCAATGCAGGAGGGTTTGCACTGGTGGCGGTGGAACTCGTGAAGTTAAAGAATAGGATAATCGAAATTATAAACCAGCTATCGGATGATTGGAAAAATAAAAAAGGGAAGCGGATTTAAAGGCTGTGTAAACTATGTATTGGGAAAGGAACAGGCGACTTTACTTCATACAGAGGGAGTGCTAACGGAAAGCAAGCAGGATATTATCCGTAGTTTCTGTATGCAAACCGAAATGAATCCCAATTTAAAGAAGCCAGTCGGACATATTGCGCTAAGCTATTCGGCAGTGGATGCACCGAAGCTAACGGATGAGAAAATGATACAGTTAGCGCAGGAGTACATGAAAGAAATGAAAATTACCGATACGCAGTATATCATCGTGCGACATCAAGACCGGGAACATCCCCACGTGCATATCGTTTTCAACCGGATAGATAATAATGGTAAGACCATATCTGATAAAAACGATATGTACCGAAACGAGCAGGTTTGCAAGAAGCTGAAAGCAAAACACGGGCTTTACTTTGCTGGTGGGAAAGAGCAGGTGAAACAACACCGTTTGAAAGAACCGGATAAATCAAAGTATGAGATTTACACGGCTGTAAAGAACGAAATCGGGAAATCAAGGAACTGGCAGCAATTACAAAATCAATTGGCAGAAAAAGGTATCAGCATTCATTTCAAGCACAAAGGACAGACGGATGAGATACAGGGTATTTCCTTTTCCAAAGGTGAATACACATTTAAAGGTTCGGAGATTGACCGCAGTTTCAGTTTTTCCAAACTGGATAAATATTTCGGGGATGCAGGACTGACGACAGCCGGAAACAACAAGCAGACAATTTACACACCAGTTCAGGAGCCAGCTACAAATAAAAGTAATGATTCACTGATTACAGGTTTGGGCGGTCTGTTCTCCGCTTCATCCTCTCCGGTTGATGATACACCCGACAATCCCGATTTGAGAAAGAAGAAGAAAAAGAAACGACAATTTAAGTTATAAACGCATGGAAGACAATTTGATTTTAGAGGGACTGCTCTCTATGGTTACGGAACTGAAAGAGAAGCAGGAACAGCAAGTAGCACCAGCCAGCCGGGAGGAAATGATAAACCGACTGGATGTAATCGAACAGCGTATTTTGGAGATACAGAACAAACCCGCTATTTCTGAAAACATGGTGCAGGAGATTTTGAACCAAATCGCCAGTATCAAGAAAGGGCAGTCCGATAATCAGAAACAAGACCTTGATGATATAAAAGGAATGATTGTGACTTCGCACCGGTATTTCAAGGAGAAACTAAAGCTATTGTTTCCGACAGATACCCGTCAACAGGAAAAGGTAGAACCCGTTTCGTTATATGATAAAATCCTAAGCCGGATAACTCCCTATGTGCAACCGAAATTCTTTCTTTTTTCAGCAGGAATAGTTATCGGTATTGCTTCGTTAATCCTGAATGTTGGTTTTATGGAACGTATGCAGCAATTACAAGACAATGATATAAAATACCGTTATCTCCTGATGAAAGGAAAAGCGGACGGGAATATGCTTAATCTATTGGAACTAAAGTTTATCCGGAAACGGGACAACGCTTTCATTCAGGACTTGACAGATACGGTTATTGATTTTGAATATCGCAGTAGGAAGCAAGCGGAAGCACTGGAAAGGGCAAGGTTACTGAATGAACAAGCCGAACAGTTAAAAGAAGAAGCGGGCAAATTAGGCAAACCATAAACAAGAAGCTGGAGCAGACAGGCAATTACCCGATGCTCCGGCTTTTTAGTTTACTTCTTGTCCGTGCCGTGTTCTTTCTCAAACTTGCGTAGCGTTACCGAACTGAACCTTTCCTTTATAAACTCCCGGACATCCGAAGCCCGGTAATACACTTTCCCGCTAATGGTAAAGTAAGGCAATACTCCCAAAGCACGGTAACGTTGCAAAGTTTTGATGCTAACCTTGAATAACAGGCACAAATCCTGATTATCCAGCAGGTTATCATCTTCGGGCAGTACCTTGTCGGCATTGCGCAAAGCCCGCATATCTTTGCAAAGCTCGTCCAGCTTGTCGAACAGCTTTTGCATCCATTCCTTGAAATCGTAGTTTTCTATATACATAGTTGCTTCATTTTTCTGATTATACATTATGGTTTGTCAATCGATTGATGATGCAAAGTTCAGAAAACCAGTGCAAAGAAATTACGGGGGTGAACATGGAATCCCCTATAAATGGGTGCTAAGTAGTTGATTATCTATATCCTTTTTTATCATGTTCTTTTCGTATAAGGTCTGCCAGTCCATTAAGAAACTCCGTGATTTTACCTGCCTTTCGTTTTATCACATCCTCATGCTTTTGGTGATAGTCGCCTATCTTGATATTAAAGAGCCATTCAAAAGCTTTTCCCAAATCCACCAAGTAGGCAGGTTTGCCATTTTGATAAACGATATTTTTAGAGATGAACAGACCGCTGACAATTTCCATGATATTGATAAGGGTTGTCTTGTCAGCCAAATAGAGAGGGGAAAGAGGTGGTTTGTCAAGTTGCCGTTTAAACTGTTCGGGGTATTTTATACGCCATTCTACAATGCGTATTTCGTTATCTATTAGCCCTATCGCTTCATCAATTAGATACAAATAAGGCATTTTTTTCTTGCTCAAACCGTACACGGTACGATTTGAGACGATGCAATCCAAAAGAAAAATAGCGTAATAAAACGCTATTATCCTGTTCACTGATAGTAAAATTGGCTACGTGGGTAGCCAATTTATCAATCGCTTCTGTATATTCATATACAGAAACCTTATGTTGTGAGTATTCCGACAATAAGCGGAAAAGTCTCTGTTGCAATATATTATCCATACATTATAAAACATAAATTATTGTTACTTTTTCTCTATTTGATTTTTGATGCAAATACCACCATAAGTAAAACCACCTCCAAAGCCCATAAGCAATAAAGTATCATTTTTTTGTATCGTATTATTCATGATTCCATTATACCACGCTAACGGTATAGAAGCAGCAGAAGTATTTCCATATTTTCTAACACTATCTAAGCATTTATCTATAGGTATCTTTAATTCATGGAATACAGCTTCCAACAATCTATAGTTTGCACTATGAGGCAGGAAATATGAAATTTCCTCTAAAGCAAAACAATTCTTTCTTGCCAAAGACTTTAAGCCATATGATAATGTTTGTATTGCCCATTTATATACAACTCTACCATTCTGATGTAGCTTGTTATTTGCAACTACTTTTTCGTCATTTATTAAGGTCTTTTGGTTAGTTAGATAAAGGTCTTTTCCAAATTCTCCATTTGTTTCAGTTATTGTTTCTAGTAAACAATTTTCCTGTGATTGTTCAACAATAACCGCTCCTGCTGCATCTCCAAATAAAATACAAGTATTTCTATCTGTAAAATCTGTTACTTTAGATAACGTATCAGCACCAAATACTAATATTTTTTTGTGCGTTCCTGCTGCAATCAGTCCTTTTGCTAAAATTAAACCATTACAAAAACCAGCACAAGCAGATGATACATCTATAGCGCCTGCATGCGGAATTTTTAAGCGTGTTTGAACTTGGCTTGCAACGTTAGGAACAACTTGGTCAGGAGTCGTGGTGGCGACTATTATAAAATCAACGTCACTTAAATCTTTATTATAGGCAGATGAAAGATTTAGTGCAGCTTTCACGCACATATCACTTGTATATTCATCCGATCCCGCAAAAAAACGACTTTCTATGCCAGTCCTTTCTTTAATCCATTTATCAGAAGTTTCTAATCTTTCTTCAAAAAATGAGTTATACACTTTTTGTTTTGGATGATAAATCCCAATCGAGTTAATTACTGCATTCATATTTATACTTATTAGTAAGTAAGTTATTCGGGTAAAAAAATTAAATGTTTAATAGTCCTTCTTGAATTGCCTTATATATATCATTTCTAAGAACTTTATTCATTTGCAAAGAAGACAACAATGCAGAATGAATCATGTAAGCCCTAATGCGTGGAGTTTCATTAAATGAAAATATTTTAGCTTTTAAGCCTGCCTCTAATAAGTCTGTAAGCCATTTTAAAATGATATTCACCAATTCTTGTAACTTTTTCTGCATATTTTCAGGAAGTGTATCATAAGAGGGAGAAAGTGCTCCTACAATACAAACCCAATGATTTTCAATAAAACTATCATGCATGTGAACGTAGTTATAGAATTGTTGTCTATAATCTAACTTTTTCCAACTTTCTATCAACTCTTTAAAAGCAGAAATATTACGTTGTATAATTTCTACACCCAAATCTGATTTTGACGGGAAATAGTAATGAATTGCCGCATTCTTTATACCTAATGTCTTAGATATATCAGCATAGCTAAAAGCATTATATCCAATAGAGCGGATTAATTCATTTCCTAAACGGATTATTTCATTTCTTGTATCATTCATGCCGCAAAGATAGTCAATTTTACTTAGTAGTAAGTATACTTCTTGAAAAAAATATCTATATCTCCAAAGAAGTTAGTTGAGACAATGGAAACGCAAGACAGATTAAAGGATTTCGTTTGTTTATATGTTGTCACTCATTATGCTCTATGATTATCATAAGCTACTGATATTCAGCGAATAAATCATACGCACTCATTGTATAGGCTTTTATCATAGAAGTAGCTCATAGACTTTAGAGTAACACTGGAATCATTTCTTTTACTTCTCAAAAGAAATTAAACTACTTCTTTGGTGCAAATAGAATAGGGGCAACGAAGCATTTATCAAACAAATAACTACCTTTGCAGCACAATTACAGATACTTATGTTGAATACTGAAAACATACAATCGCTCATTGAGAGCGGAGAAGGCTATAATGTAGAGTTCAAAGTTCGTGTTCCCTCTAAAGTTCGTGAACTGACAGAAGAAATTTGCGCTTTCGCCAATGCAGACGGAGGATATTTGCTTATTGGTATAGATGATAACGGACAGATTATAGGCACAAGTTTAGAGAATGACAAACGTTCTGCTATTCAAGGTTCTATCAGTGAAATATCTCCAGCTCTTCATTGCGAGCTGTACACCGTGAATATTGAAGATAAAACAGTTTGGGTGATTGATGTTCCATCAGGTAAAGACAAACCTTATATATTCTCCGGTTCTATCTTTGTACGCGAGGGAGCAAACTCTCAAAAACTTCGTACTGTCGAAGAAATGCGTAGCTTCTTTCAGGAGTGCAACAAAATATTTTTTGATGCTATTCCCTGTTCATGGTTCAACATTTACACTGATGCAGACGAACAAGCGATAAAAGACTTCCGTACGGAAGCACAACTAAGTCCATCCACCGCCAACAAACAGATATTCGAGAATTTGGAACTGTTTACAGATAAAGGTATAGCCAAAAATGGTGCAGCCATGTTCTTTGGAAAACAACCTGAACGAAAATTTCCGCACGCAATAACAAGATGCGTTCTTTTCAAAGGAACAACCAAAGTATATATTATTGATGATAAATCTTTCGGTGGTCCACTATACCAGCAATATTTACAGGCAATGGCATGGCTGGAAAGCAAACTGCAAGTTGCATATAAAATTGAGGGAACAGGACCGAGAGAGGAAATTTGGGAAATTCCTCTTACTGTATTTAAAGAAGCCATTATAAACGCTTTATCCCATCGTGATTATTACGAACAGGGAGCAACCATTACGATAGAAATGTTCGACGACCGAGTAGAAATATCAAATCCCGGAGGACTTTTGCCTATCGTAGCTAAAGATTTCGGGCATAAGAGTATGACACGTAACCCATTAATATTTGGTCTGTTTACCCGTATGCACTTGGTTGAAAGGGTGGCATCCGGTATTCCCCGGATGCAAGAAGCTATGAGAGAAGCAAAGCTTCCTGAACCGGAATTTCATACGGATGGAATATTTACGGTGGTATTAAAAAGAAAAGCTTACAGTGCCCCTAATGGCACTGTAAATGGCACTGTAAATGGGAATGAGCAGATTGTTTTAAATTTAATAAAAAAAGAGGAAGGACTGAATGCTATTGAAATATCAGAAAGAATTTCTAAGAGCCTAAGAATGACTAAACGCTATCTAAAATCACTCAATGATAAAAAGTTAATCGAGTTTAGAGGGGCACCAAAAACAGGAGGTTATTTTATTAAGAATAGGAGCCTATGAAATATAAAAATAATGATTTGAAGAAAGGTGCTAAATTTGCACTATTCGTATCTTCATACTTACCCTTATTTATCTTGATAATACTCAAGCAACTTTCAGATAATTATCATCATCTTTATTGGGGAGGTATATCGATAGATAGTGTAAAAATATTCCTATCCTCATTTGGCTTAACAAGTATACTTACTTTAATGTCTATATGGGGAATTATTGGATTGTATACTACATTGAAAAACATTCAGGAGATATCTGAAAACGGTTTTAACACAACAATTATTGACATAAAAAATAAGAACAGTGAATCAATCGGATATATAGCGACTTACATAATTCCTTTTCTATTTCAGAATCTTAATGGATGGTATGAAGGTCTTTCTATCCTCTTTTTAATGGGCATTATATACAGAATCTATATCAACTCATCTATGATATTGATAAATCCAATTCTCAGTTGCAAATACTCTATATATGACATCGAATATTCTAAGAATGGAAAAATCAAGAATGGTTTCATTATATCAAAAGACAATTCATTACAAGATGAAGACAAAATAAAGTTATATGAAATAGGAAATAAATTATTTTTCGCAATAAATAAAAAATAAATATGATACTAGAAGAATTACTTGAAAAGTTGGAAGATATAGAGGTTTGCGATACTTATCTCTATTTTGTAACACGAGTTTTAAAGCAAAATCAGAGAAAAAACAGCAAAGTTCTGAATAAATATCTTTTTAAAGTATATCAAGTCGATATAAATGATGAAATTCGAAATCATTTATATTCCTTGACGCAAGAACAATTATCATATCTTATTAATAAAAAAACAGAAGTGCATGAATACGATGTCATCACAGATGATACGCAACACTTGTTCACATACTCAATGACGAATAAAGTAATGTCTTTCGCTGATGTTGTTAATAACCAGTTAAAGGCAATTCCACCTAAAATCACAAGCCTTGAAGAAATAATTGAAAAAGAGGAACTATGGGCTTATTGTGTAGGATTTCAAAACCAAGATAAAGATAATATTTTCACATTCCGAAAAATCCTTGCAGGAAAAGTAGCAATTGATGAAAAAGATAACACCAATCGAAAGTGGATATCTAAGGCACTAAGAACTGTATTCAATACCAAAAGCCAAAAATTAGAATTAATACCGGGAGAAACTGTTAATCTTGACAAACAAGTAGATTGTTTGTATTATAATGATATTTTCTATATTGCTAAAAAAACTCAATTTGAACAGATTGTTGGATTAGAAGAGGAGTATAAAGAACAAGCTAAAGAAGTTCTATCCCAGCTCAAAGATACTAATATGATTACAGGATTAGAGATTATTAGTGAACAAATAGAATCTAATCCATCAATTCATAAAAAATTGGTTCGACTTTCCAAAATAGGAAATTACAAAAGCATTGATACTAAAGCCATCAATAAGATGCAACGGATTTGCAAGAAATATGGTAATCAATTGAATATTAAGAATGGAAAACTCCATATAGAAATTGAAAATGACATAGATTTAACATTAAAAATGTTAGCGGACTACTATAAAAAGGGAGAAGTTTCAGGAAAAGCATATGGTACATATGCAGGAAAAGAAATAAAAGTGATAAAATCCATAGAATAATTACGATTATCTTCTATCTTTGCATTCAGAAATCGTACCCAAGAAACAATCTGGTGTCGAGCGGTGCAAAGCTGTGAAAACCTTATTCAAGGGATTAACATCGTAGGAAAGATATAACTTATTGAGAAATAGTGCTATACAAACCGTTTTTCGGTTGCTGGTGGCACCACTTTAAAAAGACTTCAAATTTGGTAAATCCCTGAATTTCTTTGAAATTCAGGGATTTTTCTTTTCCAACAACAATCAAAAGCGGATAGGAGTAGAAAGCACCCACCCACCCTTTAAGTCCCCCCAAAAGCTTTGCTGTTGATATTAGAAGATGCGCTGCCAGCACTGGGCGAACGTGTATTGAAGAAATGGCCACTATTCAGAAAATGGATTTATAGGGTTCAGGCTATGGTTGGTTCCCAAAGAAAAAATCCTAATTCGGTCTACCTGGTCATACCAGGGGGCTAACCGGCTTAAAGCGATAGTGGGTATTTATATGAAAGATAAATAAAGAACATACCGAAACAACAAAGAAAAGCAGGAGTATTTTATCGAAAAAAATACAATAAGTCTCCTTCAAAATCCTCCCCCTTTAGGCATATCCATACATGCCTGATTATCAATAACATATAGCCAACGAAAAAATACACAACGAAGAAATAAAAATTCCATCGGCATGCAATTTTCTTTTCTTGCCTATGAAATTCGAATTTGATGCCGGTCCACTTTTTCGGACAGAAAAAAAATTACAATAACTCATACCGATATTATTATCTTTTCAGGAGTTATCCTTTCCCGATTTTTTGGCGTGATCTGTTATTTCCCACGAAGACAGAGCAGCTCTCGATTAAGCTTTTTTGAGAAAGGCTAAAAAATGCAGGGTGTATCCTCTGATTTCATATTAGATAGCCAATGGAATACGATATAATCTCGTCCATAAATAAGGAAAGTTACATTTTTATCCAATCACCCGTTCAAAAGAAGGCATCCCCCCTCAAAATATCCGAAGGTAAGCCCTGCCCATGTAGAACTTTCTATTTACCGAGGAGAAAAAAGCATAGTAGCAAAGAGTATACACGGTTTTTCGTACCTTTGCTTAAAACGAACAGAGAGTATGCCTCGGCCTAATCAAAGCACGCTTTGTTTCTACACCCGCTTTGCACTCCCTTACTCTTTATCCAATTTACACAATTCATCAGCTATATATGAAGACACGCACTATCCTACTCTTAATCCTACTCCTTATAGGAATAGACCAAGGAACCAAACTGATAATATACACCTTCTTTATAGATACTCGTTTTGAGATCGTACCCAACGTATTAGGCTTTCTGCCTACCTTCAATAGCAAATATAGCTTTGTGAACGACTCTCTTTATAAACACACCGGGATGGATGCCGGTTTACCCTTTCACCTTGCCCTATTTACACTCATTTGGTATACCCAATTTGTAGCCTATAAATTTTTCAAAAGTATCGCCCCTCACAACAAGACACTCGATCTATCGATTGTCTTTCTTACCTCCTCCGTAATTTGTGCCTCCTTGGGAATGCTGGCATGGCAAAAAGGCGTCCTGGATTTTCTTCACTTCAAATTACTCTTCAACTTTGTTTTTGACCTCAAAGACATTTACGTCCATTGTTTCCTTATCTTATTGCTTATAAGCACACTAAAGATAGAGCAAAAACACCACATCACCCTGGCAGATTTAAGCAAGCACCTAAAAAAATTAATAAAGCAAAGAAAATGCTGGTGACAACCCATCAGGCATAAAAAACTTCGTTGCAAACGTATAAAAAACCGGCCGGCACCCGCGGCATCCAGCTAAAATACGTAACCGAATCCCACGTTCAAATAGATGGGAAACATCGCAAAGGTGATCGTTTCAAAATCCCCCGGAAAAATATCGTTCAAACCCCACGTCAGGTCGGCATAGACGTTCAAATGCTTGAAAGCCCGCCATTCCGCTCCAAGCTGAGCACCCCATTGAAAGCTCCTCAGATCATCGGAAAAATCGTACGAAGCGCGGTTCTCTCCTTCGAACTCCACCTTCATACCTGTCGGATTCAGCTCCCGCAAATATCCGTCGTAGACATAACCGGAAAAGTCGCCGTTCGTCATCAGCGACAGATAAGGACCGGCCGAAAAGCTAACCCGGTTGTTCAACCGGTATGTAGCCAGCAAAGGAACACTGAAATAAGCATTGCGCACCTTTGTCTGCACGCCCCCCGTCCAATTGCCTTTCAGCTTCTCGCCGCCCTGGCCGATAATTTCCATGCTGTAATTCTTCACCGTGGCCCGGGTTTCCATTCCTTTATTCTCCAACCTAAGACCGATCGTAGCCCCCCACTTCTTTTCCACGCCGAACCATTTGGTAATATCTCCCTCGATCGCCACGCAGAGCGTAGGTTTATACCCGTCGATGGAACGAATCTCCCGGGGAAGGGGCACCGGCGAAGTTCCCCCGATGTTAAACCCGGCTTTCACCTCGTATTCCAGCCCGCGCAGAGACGAGCGGATAATCCCCTCGTTCCTCTCCTGCTGCGCCTTGGCCGGCAAAACAAATCCTAAAGCCATTATAACGGCCAATCCTATTTCTTTTTTCATGTTGCTTCTTTTTTACGCTTATTCGGAATAAATCACTTCCACTTCGTCGACATACAGCGTGCTGCCTACGGCTCCCTCGAAATAATCGCCCCGGATGCTGGAGGAAAAGACCACAGCCAGTTGATACCCTCCGCGGGCCAGCTTCTCCTTATCTACCGTCTTGCCCGGCCGGGCCACAAAAGGCAGATAAAAATGAATCCACTCATCGGATTCCTGCTGATTCGTAATCCGGGCTACCGAAATCAGGTTATCGCTCGTCAGGGCGTTCGTGCCGTCGAGCGTCCGCACCTCGTCGGTCGTTTCATAAAAGACGGCATAAATATCGCATTGATCCTTCCGATCCGTCACCGGTTGTCCTTTTACGGTAAACTCGCTTCCGGCCTTGTACTTATAATAACCGCTCAGGTAAGTAGGCACATGCTCGAAAGGCTTTCCGAACCGGGTAGCTTTCAAGGGGTTGGTCAACGCGCTGGGCGAATCGAAGGTACCGATAAAAAGATTGCCCGCCGCAATATACATCTTCACCAAACTGCCCAGACTGCCGGTACTGCGGGTGACCAGCTTGGCACACTTCCCTTTGTATCCTTCGTCCCACTGGCTGGTAGGATAATCTTCAGGTGCTTTCGGCACGCCGGTCAAGGCATACGCGCCGTTGGCGCTGGCCCATTCCATGATTTCGCCTCCGGCTATATTGTCGTAAAAAATCTGGAACCGGGCGTTCGTCGGTTCCATCCGCACCGATTCAAAATGATACTCGGTACTCAAACCGGCCACTACGCAGCGCACTTCATAGGTCTTGCTCCAGTTTTTATCTTCCGAGGTGACGGTATAATGCTGGGTGGTCGTAAAATCGCGCGCCGTACCGCTGGCCGGAACGATGCTCGCGCCGGGGGTAAGCGTAAAAACGGGAGCCAGTTGCGTAATATCGGCATCGCTGCGTACAATCAAGGTCACTGCCTCGTTCCCGATTTCCGGTTCGGACTTCAATATATCGCCCGGCACCGTGCAACTCAGAATATCGGCTTCGGCATTCGGGGCCTCGTCGCGGATGCACGACGTGAGGCTGAAAGAAAGGGCTATCAGGCCCAGAAGGAAACGCTGTATATGTATCGTTTTCATTGTTTGTCAGGTTTCAAGCTCTGCGACGAGAGTCGTTATTTATAAGGATACAAAGGTAGACTTATCTTCCGAAAAAGAAATAAGCGATAAAACTTAATAACTTTTTTTACAGGGTATAATCAATTCGTTTCCAGAAGAAAAATGTTTATTCTGGAGAACGGGGAGAAGCAAAACGAAAGGAAGAAGCAAAAACTTTCTCCGCAGACGTATGCTACCGAAAACCAGAAAAAAAGGCGGAAGAGTCCTGGTATGAAGTGCGCCCTGAAAGTTAGACAAAAAACTTTCAGGATGCAGTTCAGCTATCAGCTCTTCCGCCTTTTTGATATAGGATGAGAACGCGCTTCAAAAGCAACACCTGAGCAAACGATTCCGACACTCCGGATGACCCGGCCCGGAATATCCCGATAGACCCATCCGTGCGCTTTTTCTCCGGTCTGCCTACTTTTTTATCTTAGCTTTTCCTTTATGCAGGTCCGAGGCACAATCTATTGATGTTCGGGACGCAGCAAATCGTTCACCGTTTTCACCGGGTTGAACGTTTCGATGGGCACTTCCACGAATACCGTATTCCAGTCGCTCATCGCTCCGTTCCACAAGCCGGGCAGTTCCAACGCTTTCAGCTCGCGGCCGTCCTTGCTCTTATAAGAGATAAAGCCCGTATTCTTATCCACATAATCCGGCAAATTGTATTTCTGCCCCTTATAATCTCTCACGGCACATACCAGATCGACCGGGTTGAAATGGGTGCCCTTTTCGAACATAGCCTTTTTCGCCGGATCGTTCATATCGATCTGCGAGCTTTCCAGCACCTGCAACGACACCGTACCGTCCGGATTGACCGCCAGGAACGGGCCGCCGCCCGGCTCGCCCACATTTTTCACCATCCCGCAAACCCGCAACGGACGCAGCAATTTGCCTTTGATATAGAGAATCAATTCGGCATCTTCCAGGAATTTCGTTTCCGGATTCCGGATACACAGATCGTCTTGCAGGAAATGAATCATTTCTTCCACCTCTTCGTGCGAATACTTGCCGCTTTCGATCTTCCTGAGGTATTCGAAAATCTTATCCTGAAGCGTCACCAGCACGCCGGCGATCACCTTTTTATAAATCACCGTAGAACATTTGAAGCTATCCGGCACCACATTGTCGATATTCTTGATAAAGACCACATCGGCATCCACATCGTTCAGGTTTTCGATCAACGCCCCGTGTCCGCCCGGGCGGAAAAGCAAACGGTCGTTTTTGTCGCGGAAAGGCTGGTTTTCCATATCGGCCGCCACGGTGTCCGTACTCGGTTTCTGCACGCTGAAAGAAATATCGTATTTTACGGAGAATTTTTCTTCGTATTCCCCCTTCTTTTCTTCTACCAGCTTTTCAAACAACGCCTTATGTTCGGGCGATACCGTAAAATGAATGTTCACTTCGCCGGCATTGTTCTTAGCATACATCGCGCCCTCGGCCAGGTGCTCTTCCATCGCCGTGCGTACCTTGCCGGGATAGGTATGGAACAGCAACAAACCCTTGGGAAGTTGCCCGTAGTTCAGCCCCTTCGCTTCCAGCAAATTGGCAACGATCGCCTTATACTCTCCGGCAGCCAGCAAAGCCGGAATATCTTTTTCCTCGTTTTCCAGGCATTTGGCGTTGAGCGCGTCGTAAAAGGCGAACTTATTGATTTCGCCGAAAAATTTCGTCTCGAAAGCCGTATTCGGTTCATTGTAATCAGCCGAAAGGAATTCATACAGATTTTTAAACATGCGGCTGGCTGCTCCCGAAGCGGGAACGAATTTCACGATCTTTTTATTTTTGGCCAGGTAAGCATCCCAAGCATCCATATAAGCAGCCTGTTCCTCTTTGGAAACCACCAGGATGCCCTGTTCCATGGAAGCCGAAGCCGCGATTTCAAGGAAAGGGAAGCCTTTTACAAAAGAGGCAAGTTGTTCTTCAATCTGTGTTTCGCTGATGCCTTTCGCCTTCAGCTGTTCCAAATCATTTGCGTTTAACATAGTACTGGTATTTAATGAATAATAAATTCCCGATTCCGGATACAATGCTTTACAAGAAGCACTGCATATCCGCAAATGTATAAAATAACCGGCAGATTGGTGGCAATATTCCGATAAAAAAGATACTTTTACAGCATGTTTTACGGCCTGTCCGGCAGCGGGCAGTAAAAATTGCTGAAAGCTATGGATATACGACCTTTCTTTACAGACGAAGAGAAAAAGACGTTTTTCTCGAAATACCGGCGGTTGCTCAGAGGCCTCGATTCTTTTCTGAAAAAAGAAGACCTGCGGAAAATGAAAACGCTTCTCAGCCGCATTGTCGCCCTGGATTGCTACGGACGTGATAAAAACGGTATCAACGGCTTGCTGCGCCATATCGACACGGCCCTGATCGCCACCGATGAAATCGGCCTCAAACGCACTTCGGTGATCGCCCTTTTGCTCTACCGCCCGGTACTTAAAGGCGCCCTTACGCTCGACGAGGTGGAAACCACTTTCGACACCGACGTCGGCCTGATTATCCGCCGGCTGCTGAAAACCTCGGATTTGTATGCCCGCAACACCGCTATCAATTCGGAAAATTTCCACCATCTGCTTTTTTCATTCGCCGAAGATGTACGCGTTATCCTCATTATGATTGCCGACCGCCTTTGCCTGATGCGCCTGGGCAAGCAACTTCCCGAAGACGACCGTATCCGGCTCGCTACCGAAGCGTCTTATCTCTACGCTCCGCTGTCGCACCGGTTGGGCCTCTACAAAATCAAAAGCGAGTTGGAAGATCTTTCGCTCAAATACACCGATCGCCGGCAATACGATTTCATCAAGCAAAAACTGAACGAAACCAAACGCTCGCGCGACGCCTATATCGCCGGGTTTATCGCCCCGATCCGGCAAAAACTGGAAGAAGCCAGTCTTCGTTTCGACATCAAGGGACGTACCAAATCGATTCATTCCATCAACAACAAGCTCAAAAAGCAGAAAATCGATTTCGAAGGCATATACGACCTGTTTGCCATCCGCATCGTGCTCGATACTCCTTTGGAAAAAGAACGATCGGAATGCTGGCAGGTATACTCCATCGTCACCGATATGTACCAACCCAATCCCAAGCGCCTGAAAGACTGGATTTCGATTCCAAAAACCAACGGATACGAAAGCCTGCATATCACCGTAATGGGCCCCGAAAGCAAATGGGTGGAAGTACAGATCCGCACCCGCCGGATGGACGAAATCGCCGAGCGCGGCCTAGCGGCTCACTGGAAATACAAAGGGGTAAAAGCCGAAACCGGGCTCGATGAATTTCTCAACACCGTACGCGCCGCCCTGGAAGCGAAAGACAATAATCCGCTCGATTTGATGCAGGATTTCAAAATGGATCTTTACAAAGACGAAATCTATGTCTTCACCCCCACCGGCGAGCTGATCAAGCTGGCCAAGGGCGCTACCGTGCTCGACTTCGCCTTTTCCATCCATACGAAGCTGGGCAGCAAATGCGTCTCGGCCAAGGTAAACGACAAAAACGTACCGATCAAACACGTTTTGTCGAACGGCGATACCGTATCGGTAATCACCTCGCCCACGCAGACCCCCAAACGCGACTGGCTGAACTTCGTCGTCACCTCCAAAGCCCGGGTAAAGATCAAGCAGGCCCTCCGTGAAGAAGCGGCCAAAGCCGCCGATTTCGCCAAAGAAATGTTACAACGCCGGTTCAAGAACCGGAAGATCGACGTGGAGGAAGCCTTCCTGATGCGATACATCAAAAAGAAAGGATACAAGACGGTAACCGACTTTTACATCGACCTGGCTGAAGAAAAGTTGGAGCCGAACAACGTGATGGACGAATATCTGGAGATGGTACGCAAGGAGACGGAAAGCAACGACCGGCCGGAAGTACGAAGCGCCGAATCCTTCGTCACCACCACCGAAGTGGAAGAGATTTCCACCAATAAGGACGTGTTGGTGATCGACAAAAACCTGACGGGCATCGAATATAAACTAGCCAAATGCTGCAATCCCATCTACGGCGACGAGGTATTCGGCTTCGTCTCCACCCAAGGAATCAAAATCCACCGGATGGATTGTCCCAACGCGCCGGAAATGTTCAGCCGCTTCGGCTACCGTATCATCCGGGCCAAATGGAGCGGCAAGGGAGACAACGGTTACATCGTCACCCTGCGCGTGGTAGGCCGCGACGACATCGCCATCGTCACCAATATCACCTCGGTGATCGGGAAAGAAAGCGGCGTGGTGCTCCGCTCGCTGCATATCGATTCGGTAGACGGCTTGTTCCAGGGGAACTTCACCGTGATGGTACGCGACACCACCTCGCTGAATATGCTGACCAAAAAAATCAAAACGGTAAAAGGCGTGAAAAGCGTAGAGCGGCTGAACTCCTGAAGGATTTTTCCTTTTTCCTGAAAAAGGGTATAAAAACAAGCGGGGAAGTATTTGACGGCGAAAAGCCGGTCTCGTGCTCCCCGCAGGCCGTTCCTCCGGCTTAACATCGTCGGCGGAGCGCTTATCCGTCCGTCATTTGATTGCCGCAAGCACCGGAAGCCGCCGCCGGTTGCAATCCCATCTTCTGCGCCCGTTCCAGCATAAAGCGGCAGGCCGCTTCATATTCGTTGGGAATCACCCCGTCGAGAATGGCGTTCTTAATGGCTTCTTTCAATACGCCCACCGGACGCGAAGGCGCAAGCCCGAACGTCTGCATGATCTCCTCGCCCGACACCGGAGGCTGGAAATTGCGCACCCGGTCTTTCTCTTCGATCTCGGCCAGCTTCTCGCGCACCCGCCGGAAATTATTCAGGAACCGCCGCACCTTGTCGGGATTTTTGCTGGTAATGTCCGCTTCGCAAAGCTTCATCAGATCGTCCACATCGTCGCCGGCATCGAACAGCAGCCGGCGGATGGCCGAATCGGTCACTTCGTCGTCGGCCAAGGCAATCGGCCGCATATGCAAACTTACCATCTTCTGCACATACTTCATCTTCTCGTTCATCGGCAGCTTCATCTTCCGGAAGATCCCCGGAATCATCTTCTCGCCGATAAAATTATGGTTGTGGAACGTCCACCCCAGCCGTGTATCAAACCGCTTGGTGGCCGGCTTGGCTATATCGTGGAAAAGCGCGCTCCACCTAAGCCACAGATTATCCGTGGTACGGCTCAGGCGGTCGAGCACCATCAACGTATGGGCGAAATTATCCTTATGCCCGATACCCTCCTTTGTTTCCACTCCCTTGAGGGCTACCAATTCGGGAAAAATCAAAGCCAGCAAGCCACACTGGTCCAGCAACTCGAAACCTATCGAAGGTTTGGGGGAAAGCACGATCTTGTTCAGTTCGTCCACAATCCGCTCTTTCGAGATAATCCCGATCCGCTCCTTGTTGCGTTCGATCGCCGCAAAGGTATCCGGATCGATAAAAAAGCCCAATTGGGAAGCAAACCGTACGGCCCGCATCATGCGAAGCGGATCGTCGCTGAACGTAATATCCGGATCGAGAGGAGTACGGATCGTAAGGTCTTCCATATCGTCCAAACCGCCGAAGGGATCGACCAATTCGCCGTAACGCTGCCGGTTGAGACAAAGGGCCAGGGCGTTGATGGTAAAATCGCGGCGGTTCTGGTCGTCCTCCAACGTACCGTCTTCCACGATAGGCTTCCGGCTGTCGTGGCTATACGACTCGCGGCGCGCGCCTACAAATTCAAGCTCCAGATCGCCGGCCTTCACCTGCGCCGTGCCGAAATTCTTAAACACCGACAAATGGGCGCCCCGTCCAAGCTTCCCGGCCACGGCCTTGGCCAGATCGATACCGCTGCCCACAGCCACCACGTCAATATCTTTCGAAGGCCGGTTCAGGAAAATATCCCGTACATAGCCCCCGATTACATAGGCTTCCACCCCCAATTCGTCGGCCGCTTCCCCCACCAGGCGGAAAGGTTTGGCCGCCAAGCGCCGCTGTATTTCTTCTTCGTCGATATACATAGTATGTTTTTATCTTACCAATAGGCCGCCTCTAGGAAAACCTTCCCCCCTTCCCTTCCGGCAGAAACCGATCCGACAAATCGGTAAAAACCGCAAGACGCACCTGTCCATGCAGTAACAAGCCACGGAATGAGAGAATTTCGTCGGCGCCGCCTATCTTTGTTTTAACTCTTTTGAAGCAAAGATAGGAAATAAAAACGGAAGTGAGGACAATTCGAGAAAACATAACTGTTTATCAGCATTTTAGGCAACAATTAGAGAAAAAAATGAGAAGCCGGGTAAAACCATCGGAAAACCAAGTAAAACCGGAGTCACGTTACTATCCCATTCTTCTTTCCCGGTAGACAAAGGAATTTCAGACTGATTTTCAATACGTCGATTTACACATTTTCAACGATTGCTTCCTTTGCAAATTCAATCCCAATTCCGTGATTACGGAAGAAGCTCTACTACAAAAGAAACAAACCCGATTCTTTTGCCCTGGCCGGCAATGTTTTGCGCATCCACGAACAACTCTAGAAGCAATAATTTTACGACTTAAAAATAGGCAAATATAACAAATATTTGTATATTTGCACTGTTCTATCGAACAAAATATTTTAGAAGTGCCTTTTTCTGTTAAAGTCGCCAATTTTTAACAACACACAAGGCACAAGTGACTCGCTATATCTAGTGGGTTGCTTGTCCGCGTGTGTACAGGGGTTTGGCGACACCTAACAGAAAAGTGGACAGCAGCCCACTTCTTTTGTATATCCACCTTTGTTGGTTGCTGGAAGGTACAACTTTACAAGTATGAAAACAAGAATCCCGCTGATTGCCTTTATAGCAATTTTATCTATCCATGTAGGGATTCAAAGAAAACCATATCAAAATAAGCCAGCGAAAGGGATTACTAATAAATTATGCGTAGTTCCGGTAGAGAGTAAAGCTGGGCTTGTGTACGAAAGAGAATCTTCTAATTATCTAATACCCTACATAGCTTTGAAATTTAGGAACAACACTAAAATTGAAGAAAAAAGGTATGTAGGCTCGTTCGAATAAACTATGAAAAACCCCTTTCTGATAGTATGCTGTTTATGTATCCTCTATACATTCCAGGCAGAGGCGCGAGGACGTAGACTGTCGAATTATTACTTTTCTCATATTTCAGGTGAGAACGGACTTTCCCAAAGCAATGTAAAAGCTATACTACAAGATAGCTACGGATTTATGTGGTTTGGTACAAAAAACGGCTTGAACCGTTTTGACGGCACTTCTATTGTACAAATAAACTGTGATGATTACGTGGCAGGTACAGGAAATCATAATATTTCCGCTTTGTTTGAAGACAAAGAACGTCAGTTATGGGTCGGCACCGATAGAGGAGTTTATCGTTACAATCCGGCTTTGGACATATTCACGGCGATGAACATGAAAACGGAGGACGGAGTGGATATGAATAATTGGGTGTCTAATATCGTAGCCGATTCCACCGGGAACATCTGGATTGTGGTTCCCGACCAGGGAGTTTTCCGCTATAAAGATGAAAAGCTTTATTTTTATGAAGTCACGAACAAGGAGCACTTCAAGAGGGAAGCGCCGGATTGCATTTTAGTACGTCCCGACGGTGAAATTTGGGTAGGTACATGGGGTGTAGGGCTTTTCCGTTATCATCCGGACTCGGATAAATTCGAACAGCATTGTGAAGACAGAGCCGGAAATTCTCTGAAAGGAAAGAATATTAATTTTATTTGCAATTACGGCGATTGGATTGCGATGGCCGTTCATGAGGGAGAATTGATGAAATACAATCCGGCTACAGACGAGCTGGTGAAGATTGATTTACCAGAAGCCGGCCATACCTATGTGCGCAACGTGGCATGTTTGGACGACGAACTTTGGGTGGGAACTCACGAAGGGCTGTTTGTGGTCAATGAAGAAGAAGGCAGCATCGTGCATTTGCAACAGGACTTGATGCGTCCGTTCAGTTTGTCGGATAAAATCATTTATACCATTTATAGAGACCGCGAGGGCGGAACTTGGCTGGGAACCATGTTCGGAGGGGTGAATTATTTGCCGCATCATGATTTGCTGTTCGATAAGTACGTTCCGGGTAGCGATGGCAATTCGTTAAGTACCAAGAGGGTCAGAGAAATTGCAATCGGCAGCGACGGCAATATCTGGATTGGCACAGAGGATAACGGGGTTAATATATTGAATCCGGTATCCGGAAAGGTCAGCCGCTTGAAAGCGGAAGGCAGCGATGCAGACAACCGGGTGGTTACACTTGCCATGTTCGCTAAAGGTGATCAGATCGTTTGCGGATTGTTTAAGCAGGGTTTGGATATTATTCAGTTGCCGGGAAAACAGGTAAAACATTATAGTTATGAATCTCTGAATATCGGCGAGGGAAGCGTTTATTCCTTCTTTGTAGACAACAAGGGAAACAATTGGATCGGAACCGGTTGGGGATTGTATAAAGCCGCTTGCGGAAGTTTGGACTTCAGTAAAGTGGAGGAAGTGGGCTACGACTGGATATTCGATACTTTTCAGGACAGGGATGGAATGATGTGGTTCGCATCTATGGGAAGTGGCTTATGGAAATATGATCCTGTAAAAAACACATTTACAAAATATGTTTACCAAGAAGAGAAAGAGAATGGATTAAGCTCCAATTCGGTCAGTTCGGTGATGCAGGATAGCAAAGGCCGTATTTGGGTCTCGACCGACCGGGGCGGCATTTGTCGTTATAATCCTTCTACGGATGATTTTACCACTTTCTCTATCAAAGATGGACTTCCGGATGACGTAGCTTATAAAATACTGGAAGACGACCAGGCTAATTTATGGTTTGGAACCAACAGAGGATTGGTGCGGTTCAATCCGGAAACGAAGGATATACGGGTATATACTACCAAAGATGGCCTGTTGGGCAATCAATTCAATTACAAGTCAGCTTTGAAAGGCAACGACGGAAAGTTCTATTTCGAGGGTATTGACGGGCTGATAGCTTTTGATCCGAACTCTTCGGAGAAAACCGATTTTCTACCGCCTGTCTATATCTCGAAGTTCAGCATTTATAATCAGGAAATAACAGTTCATACCCCCAATTCCCCGTTGAAGGAATGTATAGAACATACAGATAAAATAGTATTACCTTATAATCAGTCCAATATAAGTTTCGATGTAGCCTTGCTGAGTTACTCGGCCACAGAATCCAATCAATATTATTATAAACTTGAGCCGTTGGATAAGAATTGGATAAAAGCGGCAAGCAATCAGAACATCTCTTATGCCCAATTACCGCCAGGCGACTATACGTTGCAAGTCCGGGCAACCAATAGTGCTAAAGACGGTTCCTACGCCACCCGCGCGCTGTCTATTATGATTCTGCCTCCCTGGTGGCAGTCGGGTTGGGCGTATGCCATTTATGTTATCGGGGGAGTTTTTACCATCCTTTGCTGGTTTTTCTGGTACAAGAGGCGCAAGGAAAGACAGATGGAAGAAAAGCAGAAACTCTTCGAAGTGGAAAAAGAGAAAGAACTTTATGAATCCAAGGTCAGCTTCTTTACAGAAATTGCCCATGAAGTCCGCACCCCTCTGACTCTGATAAGCGGGCCTTTGGAAGCTATCGAGGAGATGAATATCAAAGACCAGAAACTGAACAAGAATCTGAAAGTAATCGGTCAAAACACCAAACGCCTGCTTGACCTTACCGGTCAGTTACTCGATTTTCAGAAGATAGGCGCCAGCAAGTTTCAAATGAAATTCGAGACCGTCGACGTAACGTCATTGTTGAATGAAACGATTGCCCGCTTTGAACCTACTATCCTGCAAAAGAAGAAAGAACTGTTACAGCATATTCCCGCAGAACGAATATTGGCCGCCATTGACAGAGAAGCGGTTACAAAAATCCTGAGTAATCTGTTGAACAACGCCCTGAAATATGCCCGTCACACCATCCTGGTAGAACTTTGGCGGGATGAGGAAGAATTCACAGTCCGGGTTATCAGCGACGGAGACAAGATACCCGTATCATCCGGCCAGCAGATTTTCGAACCGTTTTATCAGATGGAGAAGAACAAGGATTTGCCCCGTATGGGAGTGGGAATCGGTCTGCCGCTGGCCCGTTCATTGGCGGTTTTGCATAAAGGTTGCCTGTATTTGGACACCGAACAGCCCGAAAACGCCTTTGTACTCACCATTCCTCTGAATAAAGAGGGCTTGTTGCAACAAATAGAGAAAGTGGTAGAACAGAACATAGAGGTGCTGGACGAAGAAACTTCGTTGGAAACGGACAATACGAAAGGATATACGTTGTTGCTGGTAGAGGATAACGAGAGCATGAGGTCTTTTATAGTAGACCGTCTGGAGGGATTCTTCACGATGGAAACTGCCTGTAACGGGCAGGAAGCGCTGGAGGTGTTGCGGAGCAATCATGTCGACCTTGTCATCAGTGATATCATGATGCCGGCGATGAACGGCTATGAACTGTGCAAAGAGATGAAAGCGGATATGGATTTATGTCATATACCGGTTATTTTCCTGACGGCGAAAAACGACCTGGAGAGTAAAATCAACGGATTGAAGATCGGCGCGGAAGCATACGTCGAGAAACCTTTTTCTTTCAATTACCTCAAGACTCAAATCCTGTCCTTGCTGAGCAACCGCCGGAAAGAACGCGAAGCTTTTTCCAAGCGTCCTTTCTTCCCGGTTCGGAACATGCAGATGAACAAAGCGGATGAAGAATTTATGAATAAAGTAATCAACGTGATTCAGGACAATATAGCCGACGAGAATTTCAATGTGGAGCGTATGGCCGATATTTTGTGTATGAGCCGTTCCAGTTTGTTGAGGAAAATTAAAATCCTGTTCAATCTTTCGCCGATCGATTTCATCCGTCTGATTCGGTTGAAGAAGGCGGCGGAACTGATTCAGGAAGGTAAATATCGCATCGGCGATATTTGTTATATGGTAGGAATCAATTCTTCATCCTACTTCAGCAAATTATTCTTGAAACAATTCGGTATGACACCGAAAGAATTTGAAAAACAGAATCAAACGACCAAGGAAAAGATCAGGATAGACCTCACGCAGCATTTGTAATTGAAAGAAATGATGCAAAAAATGACGCATTTGCGGATTCAATCTCCGCAAATGCGTCATTGCTGCAAAAATCCTATTTATTGCTTTGTTTGTATATGAATGAGTTGTTGGGAGCTGTCTACTTTTGTTCGTCCTCAAACACAGAATATCTCCGGGCGAAGGGCAAACCTTAAATGAAATTACATTCTTGACAAACTAATCATATCATGAAGAATAATTGGTCGACTTTCAAATCACTATGCCTATGTGTTTCCGCACTGACAGTTTCCGGCACTCTATGTTCCGGATGTGCCGAACAGACTACCTTGAATGCCGGTAAATGGTCTTTGGCTTACGATGCCGAGACAAACGGCATAGACATCACAAAAGGTTCGAAGCTTGTTTATGACAATGTATATGCTTCTTATAAGCTTTCGGACAGCCTCGTTTCCACCCGCAATTACGCGAAACATACCGTTTTTACCGAAAAAATCAAGGATGCTTTCGGAGAAGGCTACCGTTATGAGGTGACTTATGCCGGCAACAATCTGCCTGTTCTGGTTCAATCGTTTTACGTTTATCCTGAAAAGGATTATGTGTTGACCGATTTTACATTGGAAGACGACCATGAAATTGCTTCCAACTATATGGCTCCGGTCAATGTAGATCAGATGCCGGAAGTATTGGAACGGGGGGAAAACAACCGTGCTCTTTTTATCCCTTTTGATAATGATTGCTGGATACGATACCAGTCTCATCCGCTCACGTTTACAGGCTTGACCAGTTATGAAGTCACTGCCATCTTCAATAATGATGACCGCGAAGCGATAGTCGTCGGTTCCGTGGAACATGACAACTGGAAATCAGCCGTAACAATAGGTAAAGGTGATATATATAATGTAGGCTCGTTGGTATGTTATGGCGGCGCTGCCGATACGATCACGCGCGACTCCAAACCTCACGGCGCCTTGAAAGGTACAAAAGTGAAATCGCCGAAAGTTTTGCTGGGCTTTTTTGAGGATTGGCGCGCGGGTATGGAAGAATATGCTCAGGCAAATGCTGTGATTGCCCCTCCCAAAGCTTGGGATAAGGCTGTTCCTTTCGGTTGGAACAGTTGGGGGGCTTTACAATTCAAATTGACTTATCCCAAAGCGTTGGAAGTTTCGGACTTCTATAAAGAAAACTTGCAGCCCAATCATTTTGTAAACTCCGACAATTTGGTCTATACAGGTTTGGATTCCGGTTGGAACAGTTTTTCAGAAGAAGAATTGAAAGCTTTCGTAGACAAATGTAAAGCCAACGGCCAGGTAGCCGGCGTTTATTGGACACCGTTCACCGACTGGGGTAAAAATCCGGAACGGGAAATAAAGGAAATACCGGGATGCAAATATAAGGATGTATATCTCTACGCCAATGGCAAACCGCAGGAACTGGACGGCGCTTATGCCATCGACCCTACCCATCCGGCTATCGAAGCCATGATGAAGAGTACATCGGAATTATTCCATCGGGCAGGTTTCGAATATGTGAAAATGGATTTCATGACGCATGGGGCGATGGAGGCCGATAAATGGCATAATCCGGAAATACAGACAGGTATTCAGGGGTATAACTATGGGATGCAATTGCTTGACAACTATTTTGGCGATATGTACATCAATCTTTCCATCTCTCCTGTATTCCCTGCCCAGTATGCCCAGTCCAGAAGAATTGCCTGCGACGCCTGGAACAAGATGAAAGATACCGAGTACACGCTGAATGCGCTTTCATACGGTTGGTGGCAGGACAAGGTGTATCAGTTCAACGACCCCGACCATATTGTACTGCGCGAGGCCACAGACGGTGAAAACAGAGCCCGCGTCACTTCGGGAGTCATTACAGGCCTGTTTATCGCCGGGGATGATTTCAGCGAAGGCGGTTCCAAAGAAGTAAAAGACAAGGCAATGAAATATCTGACGAACGCCGGAATCAATGCCATAGCCAATGGAGAAGCTTTCCGCCCGGTGGATGGTAACGGCGAAAAATCAGAAAATCAGTTTGTACGCATAGATAAAGACGGCAAGGCTTATTACGCCGTGTTCAACTACGCCGACCAGGAATTGAAAATGACGGCCTCTTTAGAACGTCTGGGGCTGGATGCGTCGAAGGAATACAAGTTGAAAGAATTGTGGAGTGGCATAGAAAGTACTGCCAAAGCCACTTTGGAGGTAACGGTTCCTGCCTCTGACGTTGTCGTGTTCAAGGTGGAAGAATAAACCCATATAAACTTTAGATCGTTTTAAATTTACAAATTATGAAAAGAATTAAGCTTATTAATTTAATCCTTATCTTGTTTTGTTGCTCCAATATGTGGGCGCAAAACATAACAATTACAGGACAGGTGGTGGATGTTGCATCCGAACCTGTCATGGGTGCCAGCGTGGTGGTAAAAGGTACTACCAACGGGACTATAACCGATTTTGACGGTAAATTTACATTATCGGCCCAAAAAGGAGAAACGTTGCATGTCTCTTATATAGGATATGCTGCCCAAGATGTAAAAGTAGCAGGCAACCAGCCTCTTAAAATTGTAATGGCAGAAGATACCGAAACATTGGACGAAGTGATAGTGGTAGGTACTTCAATGAAAAAAAGTGATTTGACGGGAGCCGTAGGTAGTGTAAGTTCGGCGGTTTTGAAAGAAAAGCCGGTAACTGATGTCAACCAGGCGTTGCAAGGACGCGTGGCCGGCGTGCTGATTAACACCGCGGCAAAACCCGGCGACAACTCTTCTATCAAAGTCAGAGGTATTAATACAATTAACGGTACTACCGATCCGATTTACGTAGTAGACGGTTTGGTGATGGACAACTATGCAGGCGGATTCAATTCCATCAACCTGAACGATGTTTCTTCTATCGAAGTACTGAAGGATGCTTCGGCAACGGCACTGTATGGATCGCGTGCGGCCAATGGAGTTATCTTGATTACAACGAAAAAGGGCGCCAAGGGTGAAGGTAAAGTAAGCTATGACGGCTGGGTCGGCGTCCGTTCCTACGCAAATACGCCTAAAACCATGAATTCCAAGCAATTGTTTGAACTTCGCAGAGATGCTGCCATGAACAGCTTTATGGCCCGTCATCCGAATGCGACACAAGCAGAAATCGATGCAAACTTGCAAAACCGTATCATGACTCCTTACAATCCGCTGGGTGGCGGCGGCTATGTGTTCGGGCAATATGAATTAGATGCTTATAATAATCCGGATTTTCAAGATTATAACTGGATGGACGAGGTAACGCGTAATGCCATCGAGCATAATCATTCATTAAGTTTTTCGGGCGGAAGTGAAAAAGGTTCTTTCTTCTTGAGTTTGAATTATGCCGACCAGCAAGGTATGGTGAAGAACTTGAACAATAAAAACATTTCGGGACGTATCAATGCCGAATACAATGTCAAACCTTGGTTGAAAGTGGGAACCAATACCTCGTATGTGCGTACCGAGTCGGAACTAGGCGAGGGAGATGAGGTATTTGACAAAGCCAGGGGAGCCAACCCGATGTTGCCGATCGATTATGACTTGTTGACATTGAATTACGGCGGCTACGTAGACGAAAACTATTTTAACCCGCTGGGCACCATGCGCATTGAAAACGACCGGGTCAGAAATCGTTTCATCAGCTCTAATTTCCTGAATATCAACCCTATTAAAGGACTGAACATTCGTACTACTTTTGCAGTGAACTATTTGGATGAACAAACATTCAAATATCAGCCGAACGATATTCAACAGGCTATCCGTTATTCTAATAAAGGAGAAGCTTCTCATAAGAGAGATAATCTCGTCACATGGCAATGGGATAATACGGTTTCTTATGACAAGACTTTGGCAGACGTTCATCGTATCAATGCCGTGCTGGGTACAAGCGCATACCATATTTCGCGCAACTATACCAACGCTACCGGTCGTGGTTTCGACTCTAATCTCTTTAGCTACCACAATATCGGAGCATCGGAAAAGTTGGCCGACAGAAAGTTGGAGTCAGACTTCTATTCTTCCTCGTTGATGTCTTATTTCTTGCGTGCCAACTATACCTACGCAAGCAAGTATTATTTGACCGTGACAGCCCGTTACGATGGCTCTTCCAAGTTCGCTCAGGGACACAGATGGGGGTTATTCCCTTCTTTCTCTGCCGCATGGAATATTACTGAAGAAGCTTTTATGCAGGAACAGGACATTTTCAATCAGCTGAAATTGCGTGCCGGATATGGCGTGGTCGGTAATCAGGAAATTGACAATTTTGCTTTCTTGACCTTGTACAAACCGAACGTATCTACGGGAAGCACCACGTATGTACCCGATTCCAAACGTGGAACATCAAACATTACTTGGGAGGGACAACGTCAGTTTAATATCGGGGCGGATATGGCCTTCTGGAATAACCGCATCAAATTGTCGGCAGACTATTTCCACATAGTCAATAACAATTTGTTGTTGACACGAAACCTGGCGGAAACAACCGGTTTCAGTACATCGGTAGAGAATATCGGCGAGATCAAGAATCAAGGTTTCGAGTTTACGGTAGAGGTAAATGCCTTGAAGACCAAGGATTGGGAATGGAATGTTTCAGCCAACTTCTCCAGAGACCGTAACGAGGTAACCAAATTGTATGGTGACGGAGTGCAATTCATCAAGAAATATGACGGCGACCACAATCTGCAAAAAGAAGGCAACCTCTTCTTGGGCGAATCACGTAATACCATTTATATATGGCGGACAGGCGGCATTGCCCAGATAGCCGATATGGATCGTTTGAACCAGATAGACTGGCAGGGAAGACAAGTGAATCCGGGCGATTTGTATCCGCTGGATATTTCCGGCCCGGACGGCAAACCCGACGGCAAGATTAACGATGAGTACGACCGGGTGATAGTAGGTTCTCCCGATCCTAAATTCTATGGAGGCATCAGTACCGACCTTACTTGGAAAGGCCTTTCGTTGAATCTTGTATTCAATTACTCGTATGGCGCCAAGAAACTGAGTTATATGTATGAAACACTGGCCGGAAGCGTGGGCCGTTCTTTGGCCTCGGTCGATTTGCTGGATCGTTGGACACCCGAAAACACAGATGCCAAATTCCCCCGCCCGATGTTGCATGACGGAAATGACGGAGCTCCCTCCTACAATACGTTTAATGCCGGACAAATGGATTTCTCGGTACAGGATGCCTCTTACCTGCGCCTCTCTACCATGACCTTGTCTTATACACTTCCCAAGAAGTTGGTCAACACAATGAAACTGGATAACGTGAGGTTATATACTACGGCTTCGAATGTATTTTGTTGGACTCCCTATAAAGGCTACGATCCGGAAACCGGCGACTGGTATCCTCCCACCAGAATGTTCGTATTCGGTTTGAATGTAAGTTTTTAAGCCCCCTGTTAAGAGAGAACCGTTTATAACTAAGTCAGTAATGTTTATATAAAATGAAATCTATGAAAACAATACATATATTATTCGTTTCATCCCTGTGCCTGCTAGGCGCAACTTCCTGCCAGGATTTCTTGGATAAGGAACCGCAAAGTGCTTTGACAGCTAATCAGATTTACTCGGACTTAAACAGACTGGAGCCTACGGTAGACGGCTTGTATGTCAGTTTCCGAAACTCCAAAGTGAACAGAGAAGGTTTTACTTTCTATATGATTGGCACGGACGAGGCTCAGCAAGGCATTAAGGAAATGATTACTTATTCCAGCCAACCGGGATTCGATTACTACAACGGGCAATTAAACAGCTCACTTGATAAGATTTCGGCCATGTGGAAAAGCAAATGGCCCATTATCAATACGTCTTCCTTGGCCATCTGCGGTCTTACCGGTTTGGAAGAACGAGGAGGAGATGAAACAACCATGCACAAAATCAAAGAGTTGAAGGCGAATGCTTGTTTTATGCGTGCCATGTCTATGTTCGAGTTGGCTATGCACTGGGGAGAAGTGCCGGTGGTAGAAATTGCTTCTCTCGACCAGACGGATATAGAATACACAAGAAAACCGTTGTCTGAAGTATGGAAACAAATCTTTGACGATTTCACCTATGCTTCCCAAAATCTGGCCGCCGGACGGCAAACAGGTGCGCGTGCCACTCAAGGTTCTGCCTTAGCCATGTTGGGCAAACTCCACATGTATGCGCCTGTAGAAAGCGGTTATCGCGATTTTGAGAAGGCCGTTGGTTATTTTGAAGAAATCAATGACGGACGTTATGCTTTGGAACCCAACTACGGAACTTTGTTCGACGAATGGGGAACCTTGGAATTCAACTCCCCCGAATCGGTTTATGAAATTGACTACGAGCCCAATGACAATGGAAGAAACGGATGGCAATGGGATATGGGTTCCAAGACTTTAGGACAGGCCGGTTATTCGGAAGAATGTTATCTGGGCGGATGGGACGTGATTATGCCTACCGTTTATATGTATAGCATGAAAGAAGATGGCGGCGTATGGGAAGAAGGCGATTCACGCAAGGATGTCAGTCTGCGCTATGAGTGGGAATATGATGGAAAGAAATATACGGTTCCTATAGATGCCATCGATGAACTGGACCCGCATATCAAGAAATGGGAAGACAGACGTGTAGACCGTTTCGCTCCCGAATTTTCCAATGTGCCGAACAGAAGTTATTATCGTACAGGCAAGAATTATCCCATGATTCGTTTTGCCGATGTGCTGCTTTGTCTGGCAGAATGCTTGAATGAGGTAGGAAAAACGGAAGATGCCATGAAAATCGTGAACGATGTCCGTACGCGTGCCTGGGGAGGAAATTTGCCGGCTGACAAGAAATGGACGGGACTTTCTAAAGAACAGTTCAGAACGGAAATTATGAACGAACGCTTGCGCGAGCTTTGCTTTGAGGGCTGGAGACGTATGGACCTTATCCGAACCGGCAAGTTTGTAGAACTGATCAAAGAGCGTAACCGCTGGGCAAGAGAATCGGGAACAATTCAAGAATACCACATGCGTTATCCCATTCCTGATTCTGAAATCAATAATAATTCCGCTTTCACAAAAGACGACCAGAATCCGGGATATTAAAAACGATGCTCTGACTGATAAATAGTAACAAAACATGATCATATTCAAAAGAATAATTGCCTTGTTCGCACTTGCAGGCTGCCTGACCGGCCTGCAAGCGCAACAAACGATTTATTTGCATTCCGATAATCCGCAAACTGCATGGAAATTAAAACCGCAAGCCGAGGTGAACGGGGATGCGGCCATGTTGTGCCGTACGGAGTTCGATGCCTCGCAGTGGGTGAACGCAGTAGTACCCGGCACCGCCTTTAACTCCTATGTAGTGGCCGGACTAGAGAAAGATCCCAACTTCGGCGACAACATTCATCAGGTAAACCGCCAGAAGTACGATCGCAGTTTTTGGTATCGCACTACGTTTAACGTACCTGCCGATTTTACCAAAGAATTGGTATGGCTGCACTTCAACGGTGTGAACCGCCGTGCCGACATCTATCTGAACGGTGTTTTCCTGGGCCGTCTGGACGGCTTTATGCACCGTGGACGTTTTGACGTGACAAAGATTGCAAAGCGTGACAGCAAAAACGTATTGGCCGTGTTGGTACATATGCCGGATACTCCGTTGGCCAACCAGGGAAGCCCGACCTATCTCTCCAGCGGCGGTTGGGACTGGATGCCGTATGTGCCCGGCTTGAACAGCGGCATCACCGACAAGGTGTTCCTTTCCAACACCGGAAAGGCCACCGTGCAAGACCCTTGGGTACGTACGGATTTGCCTACCAACGGGCGCGCCGATGTGAGCGTGGAGATGGAAGTAAAGAATAACTCTGCGCAGAAAAGCAAGTTTACCGTGCGCGGCACCATCCTTCCGGGTAACATCACCTTTGAAAAAGAGGTGGAAGTGGAAGCCAACCGTTTCTCGACATTGAAGTTTGACAAGCGTTATTTCCCACAGCTCAGCATTGCCCGCCCGCAGTTGTGGTGGCCGAACGGATATGGCAAACCCAACCTTTATACTTGTAAGCTGGAAGTATTGGCAGACGGCGAAGTGTCTGAAACCAAGGAACTGACATTCGGTATCAAAAAGTATGCCTACGACTGGGAAGGAGGAGTGTTCCATCTCTCTATCAATGGCGTGCGCGTGTTTGTGAAGGGAGCCAATTGGGGAATGTCCGAATACCTGCTGCGCTGCCGCGGCGAGGAATACGAAACCAAGATTCGCCTGCACAAGGAAATGAATTTCAACATGATACGCAATTGGCTCGGTTCGGTTACGGATGAGGAATTCTATGAATATTGTGATAAGTACGGGCTCATGGTATGGGACGATTTTTGGATTAACTCCAACCCGAACCTACCCTACGACTTGAATGTGTTCAATAATAACGTGGTGGAAAAAATCAAGCGGGTACGCAACCATCCCTGCATTGCCGTATGGTGCGGAGATAACGAAGCTTATCCGGAACAACCCATCCAAGGCTGGATGGATGTGAATATAAAGACTTTCGATGGGGGCGACCGTTATTTCCAGGCTTGTTCCAATGCCGGCGGCTTGAGCGGAAGCGGCTATTGGGGAGCTTTCGATCCACGCTATTATTTTTTGAACTATCCGGATCCTTCTTCCGGCGGAGATAGTAAGCGCGGTTGGGGATTCCGTACGGAGATAGGTACGGCAGTGGTGCCCACTTTTGAAAGTTTCAAGAAATTCATGCCGCAGTCTGACTGGTGGCCGCGCAATGAAATGTGGAACAAGCATTACTTCGGCTCGAGCGCCGGCAATGCCCTTCCCGACTCCTATGCGGCTTCTATCGATAAAGGATACGGCAAGGCCGAGGATGCAGCGGATTTCTGCCGGAAGGCGCAGTTGGTGAATCTGGAATCGAACAAGGCGATGTATGAGGGTTGGTTAGACCATATTTGGGAAGACGCTTCGGGCATTATGACTTGGATGGGGCAATCGGCTTATCCCTCCATGGTATGGCAGACATATGATTATTATTACGATTTGACAGGCGCCTACTGGGGATGTAAGTCTGCCTGCGAACCGCTGCATATTTATTGGAATCCGGCTACAGAGGAAGTAAAGGTAGTGAATACCACCACCCAAGCATTTGAAGGGCTGACGGCAGAGGCTGTTATCTACAATTTGGATGGCAAGCCCGTGCAGCGTTACACCCAAAGCGGACCGGTAACTTCCTATCCCAACACCGCGGCACAGTGCTTTGTACTTGGCTTCAACCGGGAACGCCCGAACCTTTCGTCGGGCAAGCGGGCGGTAGCTTCTTCCACTTCCACCGGAGAACCTTCTTACGTGACGGATGGCAAGGACGATACCCGCTGGGGAGCCAAGAAAGCGGACAATGAATGGATTTATGTAGACCTTGGCAGCGTGCAGCCGGTAGGAGGCGTACGTCTCGACTTTGAGTCTGCCTACGGCAAGGCTTATAAGATCCAAGTATCTAACGATGCGGAGAACTGGACAGAGGTTTACAAGACTGCCGAAGGCAGAGAAGGATTGGAAATCATTACCTTCCCTGAAGTGGAAGCCCGCTATGTGCGCATGTTCGGCATCGAGTTGGGATGGTGGTTCGGTTATTCTCTATGGAGTTTCGATGTGCTGGGCGGCGTTCAACCCAGCGAAGGATTGACGGATGTGCATTTCATTCGCCTGAAACTGAAAGACAAGAACGGTAACATCCTTTCCGAAAACAACTATTGGCGCGGCAACGACCGCCTGGACTTCACGGCTCTGAACACGTTGCCGAAAGCCGATTTGAAGGTCTCTTCCAAGTTGGTTCGCCAGCATGGCGAAGCGCAGATACAAGCTGCCATCACACTCCCGAAATCAGCAAAAAGCGTGGCTTTTGCCGTACATGTGCAGGCTGTTCGCGCTTCGGATGGCGAACGTATTCTGCCGGCGCTGATGAATGACAACTATTTCACCTTGATGCCGGGAGAAACAAAGAATCTCAGCATCACATTCGATGAGGAATTGTTGCAAGGCGGCCAGTATAAGTTGCTGGTGACGCCCTACAACAACAAATAAAGGAATCCCGGATGAAGAATGAAATAATCAGGTTTATATCTATGTGGAAATATATGTGTATGGCCGCGGCGCTCTGGGGTTGCACCGGGTTGTTGCAGGCAAAAGTCGTATTACCTGCTGTTTTTACAGATAACATGGTATTGCAGCAAAAAACGGAAATTACGTTTTATGGAGATGCAACAAAGAGCAAACAGTTGACCGTTAAAACCGGATGGAACGGAAAAGAGTATCATACGCAGGTAGACAGCCGGGGAAAATGGAGTTTGAAGATTCCTACCCCGGCAGCAGGAGGCCCCTATCATGTAGTTTTTTCCGACGGCAGCGATTTGACGCTTGAAAATGTAATGATAGGCGAAGTCTGGTTCTGCTCCGGACAATCGAACATGGAAATGCCGGTAGCCGGCTGGGGAAAGGTAATGAACCATGAAGAGGAAATAGCGGAGGCTGCTTATCCCTCCATCCGTCTGTTTCAAGTGAAGAAGAATACTTCCCTGGCTCCGGTGGAAGACGTAGAGTCTACCCTGGGAGGCTGGCAGGAATGTTCTTCCGTTACAGTGCCCGGATTTTCCGCGGTAGCTTATTTCTATGCCCGTGCGTTGTGGAAAGCACTGAATGTCCCGATAGGAGTGATCGACTGTACATGGGGAGGCACGCCCGCCGAGGCATGGACAAGCCGTGAAACTTTACGGCAAGTACTGGGTTTTCGTGAAGAAACGGACAAATTGGAACGGCTCGGCTTTGACTCCGGCCGGATGGAGCAAGCTTACTCGGAAGAACGCGCCCGGTGGCAGTCTCTCTTCACCGAAAAAGATAAAGGAATGGAGAACGGCACGCCTTGCTGGGCGGCACCTTCCTTGGGTGAAGAAGGATGGCAGGCCATGTCGCTGCCCGGTTATTGGGAAAGCAAAGGACTGAAGGAATTCGACGGCATTGTTTGGTTTCGCCGTTCTTTGGAAATTCCTGCCCAGTGGGCAGGTAAACCGCTCACGCTGCGACTGGGGATGATCGACGATGAAGACATTACTTATTTTAACGGAATGGAAGTGGCAAAAGGGGCAGGCTTTATGACTCCGCGCAGGTACACAGTTCCGGCAGAACAGGTAAAAGCCGGCAGGGCGGAATTTGTCATTCGTGTCTCCGATTTCGGAGGCGAAGGGGGCATTCATGGAAAGCCCGACGAGTTGTATGCCGAAGCGGATGGAAAACGCATCAGCCTGGCAGGAGATTGGAAATACCGCATCGGGCTTTCTTTGAAAGGCTTCCCCCCGGCGCCAGTCTCGCCCACACAGAGTTCCGGTTATCCTACGGTGTTGTTCAACGCGATGGTCGCTCCCTGGGTACATTTTCCGGTGAAAGGAGTGATTTGGTACCAAGGCGAAGCCAATGTGGGACGGGCGGCTCAGTATGCAGACTTGTTTCCTGCCCTGATTGCCGATTGGAGGCAACAATGGAAGCAAGCCCTTCCTTTCTACTTTGTGCAATTGGCCAATTTCATGGAATGCAAGCAAGTGCAGCCTGATTCGGAATGGGCGGCCTTGCGCGAAGCACAAGCCAAAGCCTTGCAACTGGACGGCACCGGCATGGCCGTAGCCATTGACATCGGCCTTGCCAATGACATTCATCCCAAGAATAAACAGGAAGTAGGCCGGCGCCTCGCACTGCTTGCGCTGAGGAATACGTATGGAAAACAATTTTCATGCTCCGCCCCCGTCTACAAAGCATGTTCTACGAAAGGGAATCAGGTGGAAATAACTTTCGATCATGCCGAAGACGGTTTCCATATAAAAGGAAAAACGCTGAAGGGTTTCATCATCGCAGGCCCCGACCATGTGTTTTATCCGGCTGAAGCCCGTATACAGGATGGAAAGATTATCGTTGCTTCCCCCCGGGTGGCTATTCCTTTAGCGGTGCGTTATGCTTGGGCGGATAATCCCCGATGCAATCTTTATGGAAAAAACGGCTTGCCCGTGGCTCCTTTCCGTACGGATGATTGGTAAAAAAGAGAAAATGTATCATTTTTCCTATACCAGGAAACATTTAAAGTGGTGTATGCAATGGCTTTTACTTATTTTTGCACTATAAATTTTAATCGATAAACAATACCATGAAAGCAAAACTGTTCTTCTTGATAGGTTTCGTATGTATATCATTTATGTCAAAGGCGGCGAACAAGCCGGTAATCAAAATCAGTACGGAAGACATAGACCTTATTTACCGGGTAGGCGATAACGGACGCCTGTACCAGAGTTATTTAGGAAAGAAACTAAATCATGCTACGGATATTGCCCATTTGCCGCAAGGAACCGAAGCGTATCTTACTCATGGCATGGAAGATTACTTTGAACCGGCTATCCATGTAGTACACAATGACGGTAATCCTTCTACCTTGTTAAAGTATGTGTCTCATACGCAGAATCAGGTTTCACCGGGTGTGAGCGAAGTGGTTATCACCATGCAGGATGATAAATATCCGGTCACCGTCAACCTTCATTATGTAGCTTATCGGAAAGAAAACCTGATAAAGACTTTCACCGAAATCAGCCATCAGGAAAAGAAACCGGTGAAACTTCATAAATATGCTTCTTCCATGTTGCATTTGAATCGGGACAACTATTTCCTTACTGAGTTTTCGGGTGACTGGGCCAGTGAAGTACACATGAAAGAGCAGCCTTTGGAATTTGGCAAGAAAACAATCGATACCAAGCTGGGAGCGCGTGCCAATATGTTCTGTTCTCCTTTTTTCCAGCTTTCCTTGGATGGGAAGTCGGAAGAGAACCGGGGAGAAATTCTGGTTGGAACATTAGGTTGGACAGGTAATTTCAGCTTTGTATTCGAAGTGGATAACAAGAACGAACTCCGTGTTATTTCGGGTATCAACCCGTATGCTTCGGAGTATGACCTGAAGCCGGATGAAATTTTTCGTACTCCCGATTTCTATTTCACTTATAGTTTCAACGGTAAAGGCCAGGCAAGCCGCAACTTTCACGACTGGGCGCGCAAATATCAGGTGAAAGACGGCCAACAGACCCGGATGACCCTGCTGAATAACTGGGAAGCGACTTATTTTGATTTCGATGAAACGAAACTGGCGAAACTGATGGACGACGCGGTGGAACTGGGTGTAGACATGTTCTTGCTGGATGATGGCTGGTTTGCCAATAAATATCCCCGTAGCGGCGACCATCAGGGATTGGGCGACTGGGACGAGACTGCCGACAAACTTCCCCACGGTATCGGCTATCTGACTGAAACGGCCAAGAAAAAAGGTATAAAGTTCGGTATTTGGATTGAACCGGAAATGGTGAATCCCAAGAGCGAATTATATGAAAAGCATAAAGACTGGGGCATCCATTTGCCGAACCGTGACGAATATTACTTCCGCAACCAGATGGTACTCGACCTGAGCAACCCGAAAGTGCAGGATTATGTATTCGGCGTAGTGGATAACCTGATGACCAAATATCCGGATATAGCTTTCTTTAAATGGGATTGCAACAGCCCTGTCACGAATATTTACTCGGCCTATCTGAAGGACAAACAATCGCATTTGTATATCGACTATGTGCGCGGCTTGTATAATGTCTTGGAACGTGTGAAAGCAAAATATCCCGATCTGCCGATGATGCTTTGTTCCGGAGGCGGCGGCCGTTCGGATTACGAGGCTTTGAAATATTTCACGGAATTCTGGCCTAGTGACAATACAGATCCGATCGAACGCCTGTTCATCCAGTGGGGATTCTCGCAAGTATTTCCGGCTAAAACCATGTGTGCGCACGTAACTACCTGGAACAAAAATACCAGTGTGAAATTCCGTACGGATGTTGCCATGATGTGCAAGCTCGGCTTCGATATTAAATTGGCGGATATGAGCAAGGACGATGAAGCCTATTGCCGTGCTGCCGTACAGAATTATAACCGCCTGAAACCGGTAGTCCTGGAAGGCGATCTGTATCGTTTGGTATCTCCTTACGGCAACAATCATACTTCCACCATGTATGTGGGAAAAGATAAAAAGAAGGCTGTTGTCTTCGCTTTCGATATTCATCCCCGTTATGCGGAAAAAACTTTGCCGGTGCGTTTGCAGGGGCTGGACACAGACAAAATGTATCGCGTGAAAGAAATCAACATGATGCCCGGAGCCAATTCCTCCTTGCAGGGCGACGGTGAAGTGTTTTCAGGAGAATTCCTGATGAATGTAGGATTGAATCTGTTTACCACACAGCAACTTAACAGCCGTGTGATTGAAGTCGTAGCCGAGTGATCTTACTTTTTTGCCGATCAGATTTTTATAGCCGGGCAGAATTGATTGGCCGAATATAGGAAATAATCAGACATTTTTTATGTAAGTTTGCATCGCAATGGACAAGACAAGCAACGACATGAAAGCAATCATTCTCTGTATCGCGCTGGCCGTAACGGCCTTAACCGCCTGCAACCACGACGCGGAAAAAGCTGCCGGGCGGCTGGCCAAGGCCCGCGCCATGTATGAGCAAAACGAGTTTTTCGCGGCCAAAAACGAGATCGACAGCGTACGCATCCTTTATCCCAAGGAGGTAAAAGCGCTTCGGGAAGCGCTCTCGCTCATGCGCGAAGTGGAACTGAAAGAGGCTGAACGCAACATTGCTTTCTGCGACAGCTTGCTCCCCATCAAGCAGGAAGAAGCCGAAACCCTGAAAAAAGGATTCGTGCTGGAAAAAGACACGGTATATGAGGAAATCGGCCATTACGTCTGGAAGCAACAAACCATCGAACGCAACGTGCAACGCTGTTATATCCGCTCGGGCGTAAACGAAAAAGGCGAAATGTATCTGGCCAGCGTGTATTACGGCGGCCGGCCCATCGAACATACCGGCATCAAGCTCAGTACGGCAGGCGACGTTTTCGCCCAGACGGCCTCGATTCCCTACGACGGAGGGGTGAATTACCGTTTCAAAGACCTGGGAAATACCACCGAAGTGGTAACCTACAAAGGGGATAACGGCATCGAAGCGATCAAGCTGATTTATGCCCACCCGAAAGACCGCATCAAGGTGGAATATACCGGCGGCAAGCCCTATGTGATCTATATGGCCGATGCCGATAAAAAAGCGGCCGTGGCCACCTACGACCTGGCCGTGGTGCTGAGCGACATCGAAAACATGACCAAGGAAAAGGAAAAGGCCGAAAAGAAAATCGCTTATCTGAAAAAGAAGCTGGAATAAAAAACAAGAAAAAGGGAAAAAAGAAAGAGATCATTCCCTCCATTTTTCAACTAAAATCCTCTTTGGAGGCAAAACCCGGAAAGCCGGTTACGTGTTCAGGCAAGTAACCGGCTTTCCCTTTTGTGTCAATTCGTTCCAGAAATACAAAATAAGCACGTGAATCCCTTCACATGCTTACCTTATCCTCCGGCCGGCCTCATGGGGAAGGTGATAGAGGCGACCGGGCTAATCTATTGTTTCTTTTAAAAGGACAAAAGACGTGCCACGATTGACTTTTCCGTATATATTCCTTTAAATCGCATAGATTCAAAGATTTGAATTTCATCTTCCCATTCAACGAGTCGTTTCGCAGCGGGGAATAAACCTCACCAACGGGGAATTTTTCCCCGGAGAGGAACCTTTTTCCGCATCCTTATCCCCTATATTTTTTACCCAGGTCATAAAGATAAATAACCTAGGTGATCTAGATTTTTCAGCCAGGTAAAATAAATAAACTACTCAGGTCAAAAATATAACCGATCGCAGGAAAACCAAAAGCACCTGCCTGTCGAACAAAAACGACACCGGCAAAAAAGCGGGAACCCGCCCTATCCGGCTAATATGGCCGCAGGGCAGGCTTACCGCCTCGCATCCCTATCGTTCAGTGGCTTGGATAAAAAGCTTCCCTACACACCCACAAAACAAGCGGAAGAAATCCCCCCATACGAACTTACCCAAGCCTACGACAGACTTCGTAGACCTGGGTAAGCAAAATAGTCTCTTTTTCGGAAAAGGCGGAGGAATCAGCCGCCCGGACACGATGGCCAGCAAAACCCGGGTACCTGTTGCGGGGTTGCCGCACCGGAAAGCCGTCGTCGGGTTATCGTACCGGAAAGCCGGTAATCCGCAAGGTAGTACATCCGTAAGGAATCAGCTCGATGCCTTCTTCTCCCGTATCCGCTCCCTGCCGGGTAAAGTAAGCCGCCGGGCCGGCCGTTACCGGCATCGCCATCGGCAGTTCGAGGGTACGAATGAATGGCTTTCGCCTATGTTGCCTGTTTGTATTCTATTAAAAACACCAGGTATTATTTCCGGTAATCGATCCACACTTTCATTCGGCCCGGTTGGCGGTTATCCCAGGCATAATAGGGAATCAGGCGGATTTTGCCGTTGCCGGCCGCGGCCTCCACTGTCGTGACGCCGCCCAGCAGGGTAGGTACAAAGCGGGTTTCGAAAGAAGTGCGGCCGCTAAGCGACGCCCCCTCGAAATCCGGCGTATTGTCGGTTTCTTCCAGGCAGTATACCAGCGGTCCCCGCTGAACGGCCCGTTTGCCGACGTTTTGTTTTACCTCGGGAGCGGCCGATACCATTTCCACCGGCATGTCCATCGCGAGGATCAATACATCGTCCGACGTCCATTCTTTTTCCACTACGGCATATCCTTTTTCCATCCGGGCTTTTACCGGATTGCCGTTTACCGTCAGCGCGTACTGCCTGCACCAGTCCGGAATACGGAGCCGGATTTCCTTATGCAGCGGCACAGGGGTAGAAAGCGTCAGTTTCACCGTGCCGTCCCAAGGGTAGTCCGTCTCCTGGCGGAGGGTGATTTCGGATGTACCCATCGGTATCCTAGCCGTATTCCCGATATACAGATTCACCCAAAGGGCCCCGGCAGACGTGCCGTAAATATAATTGCCCACCGAAGGCAGAAACCGGGAAATCTGGCTCGGGCAACAGGCGCAGCCGTACCAGGCTTGCCGGTGATGGTCGCCTTCCGACTCGAGGGGATTAACATAGAAAAAGCGATCGCCGGCCAACGAAATGCCGGCCAGGGCGCCGTTATACATCGAGCGTTCGAGCACGTCCACATATTTGGAATCGCCCGTGAACTGGTTCATCCGCTGATTCCAGAACACCATCCCCACCGACGCGCAGGTTTCGCAATAGGCCTCGCGGTTGGGCAAGTCGAAATCTTCGGTAAAGCCTTCGTTGTGGCGGGAAGAACCGATGCCTCCGGTGATATACATGTTCCGCAATACCACATCTTCCCAAAGCCGGTTCAAGGCGGCGACGTAGCCGGTATCGTGTTTCAAGGCCGCCACGTCGGCCATGCCGCAATACAGGTACATGCACCGCACGGCATGCCCGGCGATGTCGGTCATTTCGCGTACCGGCTTTTCGTCCTGGTAATAAGCCGGATCCCACTCTTCCCCGTTGCCTTTGGTTCCGCAACCGCGGCCGCGCTCTTCGAGCAGCCAATAGGCGAAGTCGAGGTATTTCTCTTCCCCGGTGACCTGATACAACTTCACCAGGGCCAGCTCGATTTCTTCGTGCCCGGGCACCCAATGCCGTTTGTCCGGCCCGAAAAGCGTCAGCATATGATCGGCCATCCGCCGGCCCACGTCCAGCAGCTTGCTTTTGCCGGTGGCTTGATAATAAGCCACAGCCGCCTCGATCAGATGGCCGGCGCAATACATTTCGTGCTTGTCCATATTTTTCCAGCGTTCTCCCAGCCCGGTGAGGGTATAATAGGTATTGATATAGCCGTCGGGCTGTTGGGCGGCCGCGAACTTATCGATCCATTCGTCGGCTTTCCGCTCCAAGGCGGCGTCGGGATGGTGAATAAGGCTGTAGGCCATGCCTTCGAGGGCCTTGTATACATCCGAGTCGTCGAAGAAAATTCCCGAATGTTCCCCTTTCCCTTCGGCGGCATGTTCAAAATTGCGGATACGTCCTGTCTGGTTTTCGATCTGGTCGATACAAACCGGCAAGGTGGCCGACCGATGCTTGTCGAGCCGCGGCGACCAAAAACGGTCGTGGATACGTACATGCGAAAAGTCTACCGCATCGATCATTTTCAAAGGAGGCGCTTCAGGTGCGGACAGGTTGAAATGGCAACCGGCGCACAGGCCGGCCGCAACGGAAAATAACAAAATAGCGTGTTTCATGGTCTATTTATGTTTATCGTCTTAAAATTAATCGGTTGTACGGTAAGGCGCGGCGGGGGGAAGCGGGCCGAATACGCCTTGGGCCGCTGTTGTTTTGCAACCGTTGCTTGCGATACCTGCCTCTTACTCTTTCGTCTGATGAACGGTAAGTTGCGGGAAGGGGAAGTTGATGCCCACAGCATTGAAGGTTTCGTATACGTTCCGGTTGATGTCGAAGAACACGTCCCAGTAATCTCCGCTTTTCACCCATACCCTTACCACGAAGTTGACGCTGCTGTCGGCCAGTTGGTTGAGGGCGATCAGCGGGGCGGGATCGGGCAAAATACGGGTTTCCTTGGCCAGGACGGTTTCCAAGGTTTGGCGTACCTTTTCGTAATCGGTTCCGTAGTCTACGCCGAACGTCCATTCCAGCCGGCGCGTGGTCTGATAGCTGTAATTGGTAACCACGCCGCTGCTCAACGAGCCGTTGGGGATATAAATCACCTTATTGTCGGGAGTATTGAGCACGGTATGGAATATCTGTACTTCCTTTACCGATCCGCTCACGCCTTGCGACTCGATATAATCGCCTACTTTGTAGGGTCTGAATACAAGGATTATCAAGCCTCCGGCAAAGTTGGAAAGGTTGCCGCTCAGGGCCATACCGATGGCTACGCCGGCCGAGGCCAGCAGGGCGGCGAAGGAAGTGGTCTGTACACCCAGCGCGCCCACTACCGATACAATCAAAAGAATGGTAAGCACTACGTTGACCAAGCTGCCGGTGAAGGTGCGGACGGCCGGATCGATTTCGCGCTTGCTCAGCATTTTGCGGACAAGCTTGTTGACCATACAGATGACAAAACGCCCCACAATAAAAATAATAGCGGCTTTGAGGATAGCCAGCCCCAGATGCGAGGCTTGGGTAAGAAGCGTGTGCAGCGCGGCATTCAGATCGGCGCCGGTTCGGATAGTTTCTGCTAAAATCATACGTTTTTATTTTTGAACTGGATTGTTTTTATATAACATTCGGGCCACGAAATGTATTACAAAATGTAGCAAAGGTATAAAGTTTTTTTATTCCGGCGAAAAAAGTGAATTATTGCGTAGCTTTGCATCCGCATCAAATAACAAATGAGATAACACCAGATGAGACTGCTTTCCTTACTGATTATAGGGCTTTTGGCGGTAGTTGCCGCCGCTCCTGCGCAAACGTATGCCGAACTGGCCGAAAAAAGTTACGATTACCTGGAAAAGGACGATCTGCCGGCGGCGGAAGAGAGCCTCAGGGCAGCCATGCGGCTGGAGCCGGGCAATCCGTCGAATTATGCGCTGCTGATGAATCTGGGTACGATTCAACGCCGGCAGGGGAAACGGGAAGAGGCGTTGATTTCCTATACGGCCGCGCTGAGCCGCCAGCCCCGCAACACGGCGATTCTGGAAAACCGGGCTTCCTTGTATAGCGAACTGGGAGAAAAGGAAAAAGCGCTGAACGATTACAACGCGTTGCTGATTCTGAATCCTACGCATCCGGAGGCTTTGTATTGCCGGGGACTGCTTTATTTGCAGGATAGGAATTTTATTCTGGCCGAAGAGGATTTCGACAAGATTCTGGAGGAAAACGAAAAATCGGTGCGCGGACGCCTGGGGCATGCCATTCTGGAAAAGATGCGCGGCAACTACGACGAGAGCGAGCGCATTTTCAATTACCTGATCAGCGAATTGCCGCGCAATATGGTTTTATATGAAGGACGGGCGGATGTGTATTTCATGATGGGAAAAAACGCGCGGGCGATGGCCGACCTTAACCGGGTGTTTCTGGAAAGCAAACCCACGGCGGCGCTTTACGTGCTCAGGGGAAAAGTGAAACTGGCCCAATATGAAAAGGAATCGGCTTCGATGGATTTCGAAAAAGCCCGGAACATGGGCTATGACAAGGAGGTGATCGACGAGCTGATGCGGATGACGAAGTAACGGGACGTTTTTTCTATCTTTGCTTCAAAGAATCAAAACGAAGATAGGCTGCGCCTCGGCATAACCAAGCAAGCTTGTTTCTGCACTCGGTTTGCACTATCTTTGCTTCAAGGAATCAAAGCGAAGATAGGCTGCACCTCGGCATAGCCAAGCAAGCTTGTTTCTGCACTCAGTTTGCACTATCTTTGCTTCAAAGAACCAAAATGAAGATAGGTTGCACTCTCTTTCCAGCTGCTATCGCCCCCCTCTCCCCCTCTTGCGTTTGGTATGCAGTATCCCAACAAATGCTAAGGGGATGGTATTCATTCTCAAGCAGCTGTTCCTATCTCGTACAAAAATTCCGGGGCCAAATCTGCGCCGTTGGCCCATTCAATCGTCACTTGGGTCAAGCCATATTGTACAAATTTTTCTTTATCTAATAATTCGCCGAAAACCTCACCTGTAAGGTAGGGTTTCAAATCTACTTTTTTACGGCTACCATCGCTAAAAGTCAACAGCAACTCATAATCTTTGATATAATCGACATCTATTATCCGTAACATATGGCATCTACTTTAAAGGTTCTATCTTATCTATTTTTTCACCCCGCTGGGCTTTTTCCCATAAAGAGAGAATCTCCGCTTCGTGTAAATCAATCCATTCATTTACTTTTGCAATGACTTTTACAGGCGCTTGTCCATTTACAATTCTATCCAATACCCCTATAGAACACGCGTAGTTCCCATAAGCAAAATGAATATGAGGAGGATTATGATCTCTCCAATACAGACTTATTATGATTCCAAAGAATCGACAAATTTCAGGCATGGCATCTCCTTTTAACTCGAATGTAAATATAATTGATTGGTTTCATTTACACAATACAAAGAATAAAAAATAGCGTTACCTCGTCGACGGGATAGTCTAATATTCTATTTTTCATTCGTGCCGTCAATAAGCTCCTTCACTTTTGCTGATTATTATCTTCCGAAAAGATGAAAAGCAAGGGCCTGAAGAACCTATTCCTCGGAACGGTTTCTTCAGGCCCTTATTTCGGGCTTCTTTCCGGTCGATCGTTCGCCTCCGGCCGGAAAGGAACGAGACGGCTTTTGTCGGCCGATCTCGCTATTTACTGTTTCAGGATATAGTCGGCCACCCAATCGCCGACTTCGGTGGTGGAATAAGACTGTCCGTTTTGGGAAATATCTTCCGTTACCACGCCGGCTTCCATCGAGGCGGCTACGGCCTGACGGATGGCTTGGCCTTCTTCCGGCAGGTTGAAGGCGTATTCGAACATCAGGGCTGCGCTCAGGATCGTGGCCAGCGGGTTGGCGATATTCTTGCCGGCCGCCTGGGGATAAGAACCGTGAATAGGCTCGAATACCGAAGTATGCAACCCGATCGAAGCCGAAGGCAGCATGCCCAGCGAACCGGTAATGACGGAGGCTTCATCGGTAAGGATGTCGCCGAACATGTTTTCCGTCACCAGCACGTCGAAGCTCTTAGGCCATTGCACCAGGCGCATGGCGGCGTTGTCGACAAACATGTATTCGGTTTCCACGTCGGGGTATTCCACGGCGATTTCCTGCGCTATCTGACGCCACAGGCGCGAGGTGGCCAGAATATTGGCCTTATCCACTACACTTACTTTTTTGCGCCGCTTGCGGGCATACTCGAAGGCCAGGCGCACGATGCGCTCGATCTCTTCACGCGAATAAACGCAGGTATCATAAGCGATATTCCCGTCTTCGCTGCGGCCTTGCGGACGGCCGAAATACAAGCCCCCGGTAAGTTCGCGGATGCACATAAAGTCGGCTCCGTCTACCAAGTCGGCGCGCAGGGGCGATTTATGCACCAGAGATGGGAAGGTAGTGACGGGGCGGATATTGGCAAAGAGGCCCAGTTTCTTGCGCATCGCCAGCAAGCCTTGTTCGGGGCGTACGTTGGCGGAAGGATTGTTGTCGTATTTCGGCGAACCGATGGCTCCGAAATAGACGGCGTCGCTCTTCATGCAAAGGGCATGGGTTTCATCGGGATAAGGATTACCCACGGCATCGATGGCCGCGGCGCCCACCAGGGCTTCTTCGTAACTCAGTTCATGGCCGTATTTCCGGCAAACGGCTTTTACGGCTTTCATGCCTTGTGCTACTATCTCGGGGCCGATACCGTCTCCGGGAAGTACTGCAATAGTCAGTTTCATACAGATTATTCGTTTATTATTCGCGTTGGAAATATTCATATTTGGGTTCGGTGGGCGTGTACGAATCGTCGTCCCACAGGGTACTGGTAATCATCAAATCGGCGCTGTAGCGGTTGCAGGCGATAGGGACGTTGTGTACCCGGCACTGGCGCAGCAACATCTGGATGTCGGCCTCGTGAGGCTGAGGGTTCAGGTCGTCGATCAGGAAAACGGCCAGGTCGACTTCCTTGCGCACCACCATGGCGGCAATTTCGGCATCGCCTCCCAGAGGGCCGGAGTGCATACGCGTCATATTCACTTCCACGCCTTTTTGCTCCAAGGCATTTTTCACTTGGGCGCCGGTGGTTCCGGTACAAACCAGGTGATGTTGCGACAGGAATCCGGCGTTGTGCACGGCCCATTCTACCATATCGGCTTTCCGGTTATCGTGCGCTACGAGCGCGATGGTCAATCTTTTCATTACTAATACCTCCTATTTTAAATTTGGAAAGAGCATTATTGCTCGATCTTGTTCAGCATTTTCAAGGTAGCCTTGATGGCCGCTTCGGTCTGGTCGGCATCCAGCCCGCGGGTTTTGAAGTCGACGCCGGCGTAGTTCCAACTGATCACCGTCTGGACAAAGGCGTCGGTACGACCTCCCGGGGGAATGGAAACGGAATAGTTCGTGAGCATCGGCAGGGGGCGGCCCAGATGGTCGTAAATCTTGCGCAGGGCTTTCACAAAAGCGTCGTATTGCCCGTCGCCCGAAGCCGATTCCTGATAAGCTTCTCCGTTGATCTCGATTTTCAGCGTAGCTACGGGTTTGAGTCCCTGGGCCAAAGATAAGGAATAATTCAATATCCGTATCTTCTGGTCGTCGATAGCGTCGTGGTGCAAGACGTCGCTGATGATGTAGGGCAAGTCTTCGGGCGTAACCATTTCCTTTTTATCGCCCAGCTCGATGATACGTTCGGTGATTTTCCGCATCGACCCTTCGTCCATATCGATACCGAGGGCTTCTAGGTTTTTCTGGATATTGGCTTTCCCGGAAGTTTTTCCCAAGGCATATTCTCTTACCCGGCCGAAGCGTTCGGGCAAAAGATCGTTGTAATACAGATGATTCTTGCTGTCGCCGTCGGCATGCACGCCGGCACACTGGGTAAAAACGTGCTCGCCCACGATGGGCATATTGGGCGGAATATGAATGCCGGAATAGGTTTCCACCAACCGGCTTACCCGGTTGATTTTTTCCTCCCTGAGCGTAGTTTCTTCGTTAAGCTGATCTTTCAAGACCGCCAGGACGCTACCGAGAGGGGCGTTTCCGGCACGCTCGCCCAGCCCGTTGACGGTGGTATGCACGCCTTTTATCCCGGCCCGGACGGCAGAATATACATTGGCTACCGCCAGGCCGTAATCGTTGTGCGAATGGAAGTCGAACCTCAGGCGGGGATAACGTTCCACCATCATCCGGCAAAACTCGTAGGTATCGGCGGGGTTGAGCACCCCCAACGTGTCGGGCAGCATAAAGCGTTCGACCGGGAGCGATTGGAGGGCGTCGACCAACTGAAACACATAGTCGGGCGAATTTTTAATGCCGTTCGACCAGTCTTCCAGGTAGAGATTCACGGCGATGCCCCGGGCCGCGGCCAGTTCGACCACTTCGGTAATATCGGCGATATGTTGCTCGGGGGTGCGGCGCAATTGCTCGGTAACGTGTTTGTACGATCCCTTGCAAAGCAGGTTGTCGACCCGGCAGCCGGCCGATTCGATCCAGTCGAGCGAAGTATGTCCGTCGACAAAGCCGAGCACTTCCAGCCGGTCGAGGTTGCCGGTGCGTTCGGCCCAGCGGGCCACGCGGCGCACGGCTTCAAATTCGCCTTCCGATACGCGGGCCGAGGCGATCTCGACGCGGTTTACGCCCATTTCGCCGAGCAATAGCTGCGCGATACCCAGTTTTTCGTGGGCGGAAAAAGAGACGCCCGAGGTTTGCTCGCCGTCGCGGAGGGTGGTGTCCATTATTTCTATCATACGCTATATCCTGTTGGTCGTTCGTTTGAATGGTTTGTCTTCCTTCTCAGAGGAAGCAGGAAGAGGCATTGCCAAAGCTGGTCGGCGGGGCGGGACGGTTATATAAACAATCGTCCCGCCGCAGGCAGGCAATGACACACCCCCTACCCCCTCTCGAGAGGGGGATAGGATACTTTTAGCCGCCTCTTCCGGAATTATTTTTTTACCGAAACTTCGTAGGCTTCGATCTTCGATTGGTTGGCCAGCAGATAGTCGATGTCGTCGAGGCCGTTCATCAGGCAATCTTTCTTGTAGGCATTGATCTCGAAGTTCTCCGTGGCGCCCGTGGCGTTGTTGGTGATCGTCTGACGGGGCAGATCGACCGTCAGCGTAGCGGCGGGATCGGCTTCGACGGCGGCGAATATGCCGGCCAGGAACTCCGGTGAAACAACCACGGGAAGCAGCCCGTTGTTCATGGAATTGTTTTTGAAGATGTCGGCGAAAAAGCTGCTCACCACCACCCGGAAGCCGTATCCGGCCACCGCCCAGGCGGCATGCTCGCGGCTCGAACCGCTGCCGAAGTTTTTTCCGGCTACCAGAATCCGGCCTTTATAAGTATCTTGGTTCAGTACGAAATCCGGATTGGGACGGCCCTCTTTATCGTAACGCCAATCGCGGAAAAGATTGTCGCCGAAACCTTCGCGGGTGGTGGCTTTCAGGAAACGGGCGGGGATGATCTGGTCGGTATCCACGTTCTCGAGCGGCAGGGGAACACAGGTGGAGGTGATGATGCTTATTTTTTCTTTCATCGTTGTTTCTTTCTTTTAAATCGATTTATAGTACGGAAAAAAGCCGGCGGCTCAGGCCATCAGGTCGCGAGGATCGGCGATGCGGCCGGTTACGGCGGCGGCAGCGGCTACCAGCGGGCCGGCCAGGATGGTACGGGCGCCGGGGCCTTGCCGTCCTTCGAAATTGCGGTTGGAAGTCGATACGGCGTATTTGCCGGCGGGCACCTTGTCTTCGTTCATGGCCAAACAAGCCGAACAACCGGGCTGGCGGAGTTCGAAACCGGCTTCTTCAAGCACGCGGTCGAGGCCCTCGGCCCGGATCTGGCGTTCTACCTGCCAACTGCCCGGTACCAGCCATACCACCACGCCGTCGGCTTTTTTCCGGCCTTCCACCAGCGAGGCAAAGGCGCGGAAGTCTTCGATCCGCCCGTTGGTACAACTACCCAGAAAAACATAATCGACCGGTTGGCCCAACACCGGGCTTCCGGCGGTAAAGCCCATATAGTCGAGCGATTTTTTATAGGAAATGCGGCTGGCTTCGTCGACGCTTTCCAGCGCGGGAATCGAGTCGCGGACGCCCATGCCCATGCCGGGATTGGTACCGTAGGTAATCATCGGCTCGATGTCTTCGGCATGGAAGACGATTTCTTTGTCGAAACGAGCGTCGGGATCGCTATACAGCTCGCGCCAGGCAGCCAGTTGTTTTTCCCAGGCTTCGCCGCGGGGGGCGAATTCCCGGTCTTTCAGGTAAGCGAAGGTAACGTCGTCGGGAGCGATCATGCCGCCGCGGGCACCCATTTCGATCGATAGGTTGCAAATGGTCAGTCGTTCTTCCATAGTGGTGTCGCGGATGGCTTCCCCGGCATATTCCACGAAGTAGCCGGTAGCTCCCCCGGTCGTCATCCGGCTGATGATATACAGGGCGATGTCTTTGGCCGCCACGCCCGGTTTGCGCCGGCCGTCGACGGTGATGCGCATGGTTTTCGGCTTGCGCTGCATGATGCACTGGGTGGCCAGCGTCATTTCCACTTCGCTGGTGCCGATGCCGAAGGCGATGGCCCCCATAGCCCCGTGGGTGGAGGTGTGCGAGTCGCCGCAAACGATGGTCATCCCCGGTTGGGTAAGACCGGTTTCGGGGCCCACCACGTGGATGATGCCGTTTTTAGGGTGTTGCAGCCCGTAGTAGGTCAGCCCGAAGTCCTTGGCGTTTTTTTCCAGGGTATCCACCTGGTTTTTGGAAACCGGGTCTTCGATGGGCCGATCCTGGCGGAGGGTGGGGATATTATGGTCGGGCATGCAGGTGATCTGCGCCGGGCGGAAGGGTTTCAGCCCACGCTGGCGAAGGCCGGCGAAAGCCTGGGGGCTGGTTACTTCGTGGCAGTAAAGCCGGTCGATGTATAACTGGATGGTTCCGTCGGGCAAGGTGTCGACGACGTGTTTGTCCCAGATTTTTTCGAATAATGTCTTGCTCATTTTATTTGGTATTAATTTTTCCGATGAATAATACGTATAGGCCGTCGTATCCGTAGGAGGCGGGTCTCTTGGGTTGACCGGAAACGGCCCGAAGCGTCCGGCCCTGCCCGCCTTTATTCCACGATAAATTTATTGATCGCGTCGACAAAGGCTTCCACCGAGGCGGCGATAATGTCGGTATTGGCCGAGAAGCCGTAATAAACGGCGCCGTTGTATTCCACCTGCATATGTACTTTTCCGGTATCGTCGCTGCCTTTGCTGATGGCCTGGATCAGAAACTCCTGAATGGTCATATCGCTGTTGCTGATGGCTTTTTTCACCGCTTTGATGCCGGCGTCGACCGGGCCGTTGCCGGCGGCGGCTTCGTAACGCTTCACGCCCGACATGTTCAGACAGATGCTGGCTACGGATTGTACGCCTACGCCGCTGGTTACTTGCAGGTAATCCAGCTTGATGCGGTGGGTGGCCGTGCGGTCTTTGCCGACCAGCATCAGTACGTCGTCGTCGTTGATGTCTTTCTTGCGGTCGGCCAGTTTGAGAAATTCCTCGTATACTTTGTCGAGTTTTTCCTGTTCCAGCTCCACGCCCAGCATATGCAGACGGTGTTTCAGGGCGGCCCGTCCGCTGCGGGCGGTCAGCACGATGGCATTGTCGTCGATGCCTACGTCTTTGGGATCGATGATTTCGTAGCTTTCGCGGTTCTTCAACACGCCGTCTTGGTGGATGCCCGAGGAATGGGCGAAGGCGTTGCGGCCCACAATGGCCTTGTTGGGTTGTACCGGCATATTCATCAGGCTCGATACCATGCGGCTGATGCCGTATATCTTGGTGGTGTTGATGTTGGTGATAATCTCCCGTTCCTTATGGCTTTTGAAGATCATGGCGATTTCTTCCAGCGAGGTATTGCCGGCTCTCTCGCCGATGCCGTTGATGGTGACTTCCACCTGGCGAGCGCCGTTTAACACGCCTTGCACGGTATTGGCCGTGGCCATGCCCAGGTCGTTGTGGCAGTGGGTGGAGAGGATGGCATTATGTACGCCGTCTACATGTTCCATCAGGTATTTGATTTTCAGCCCGTATTCGTCGGGCAGGCAGTAGCCGGTGGTATCGGGGATATTTACCACGGTGGCGCCGGCTTTGATGACGGCTTCCACCACGCGGGCCAGGTATTCGTTGTCGGTGCGGCCGGCGTCTTCGCAATAAAATTCCACGTCTTCCACATAGCGTTTGGCGTAGCGGGTGGCGGCTACGGCGCGTTCGAGTATTTCTTCGCGGGTGGAATTGAATTTATGTTTGATATGGTAGTCGGAAGTTCCGATGCCGGTATGGATACGGCCGCGTTTGGCGTATTTCAAGGCTTCGGCGGCTACGTCGATGTCTTTGTCGACGGCGCGTGTCAAGGCGCAGATGGTGGGCCAGGTAACGGCTTTGGATATTTCGACCACGCTCTTGAAATCGCCCGGGCTGGATACGGGGAAGCCGGCTTCAATCACGTCGACGCCCAGTTCTTCCAGGGCGCGGGCTACCTGAATTTTTTCTACGGTGTTCAACTGGCAACCGGGCACTTGTTCGCCGTCGCGCAAGGTGGTGTCGAAAATAAATAATCTGTCTGACATAAGTTTTTATAGCTAATTTGTTAATATTTCAAAGGGGGACCGACAATGAAAAAAGCCTTTCCCACATGGAAGTGAGAAAGGCTCTTTTACCTATATCGGCGCTCAATAAAGCATACAGTCTCACTTCCTATCCCGTTCCCAGAGTAGAATAATGTTTAGAGTTATAATCAGACTGTCGGCTGTATTTCGTTTCATTTCCGTTGTTGTTTTCTTTTAAAACCGTGTTCTTTTCGAACGCTGCAAAGATACAGCCTTTTTTCGAACCACAAAATATAAACCGAAATTTTTCATCTATCTTTTATAATAAAACGTAAGATTTAACGGGATGCGACCGACAATTCATAAGGCGGTCTGGCAAGCGGGGGGGCAGGCGGAGCGAAAGTACGGGAAACGGCAGGGGCGGCAGCGAAAGCAGGGTAGACGAAAGCTTCCGCCTCCCCTCTTTTTATCTGAAAAAAATACAATAAGTAGGCCCTCGGGACGATCGGCGAATATCGTTTTATAACATACTGATATACAGACTACTACAAGACCACCTGCAAGCCTTTCCAATTTCATGCCGATCCAAGGAAAATTATATAAGCATGAATTTTCAATTTCACCGGCATGAAATTCGAATTGCATCGGCATGTATTTTTTCAACTAAATAAAAAATGACAATAAGGTAGGGCCTCCGAAGGGGAAAAGGAAAGGTAAAAAGGGAAAGGATAAGGAACCGCCGACAAGCAACTCCATGCAAAGAAGGGCAGACGGCAGGCAAAAAAAGACGGATAATAAGAAAGGCAGTCAAAAGAAAGACAGCTATAAACAAGCCAAACAAAAGAAAGGCAAGCCGCTTTGGAATTGCGGCCTGCCTTCTTCTGATATAAACGGATTGTAAGCGGTTAGTTGTTTTCCGGACGAAGTTTGCGAACCACCGCGCCTGCGCGCCACATTTCGCTGTTGCGCAGAGCTTCCAGTTCTTTGTTCAGCCCTTCGCGGTAATCCGGCTTGCTGTTCGTATCGATCGAACGCTGGGCTTCGTTGCCCGAGGCTACTTCGTCGTACAATTTTTCGAATACCGGTTTGGTGGCGTCGTGGAACGGGCCCATCCAGTCGAGCGCGCCGCGTTGAGCGGTCGTCGAGCAGTTGGCATACATCCAATCCATTCCGTTTTCGGCGAAGAGCGGCATCAAGGATTGGGTGAGTTCTTCTACCGTTTCGTTGAAGGCCTCAGAAGGTTCGTGACCATGTTCGCGCAGGGTTTCATATTGTGCCAGCAGGAGGCCCTGGATGGCGCCCATCAGCGTACCGCGTTCGCCGGTCAGGTCGGAGTATACTTCTTTCTTGAAGGTGGTTTCGAACAGATAACCCGAACCCACGCCGATGCCCAAGGCTACCACGCGATCCCAGGCCTTGCCGGTAGCATCCTGGAAAATAGCATAGCTGGAGTTCAACCCGCGGCCTTGCAGGAACATGCGGCGCAGCGAGGTGCCCGAACCTTTGGGGGCGACCAGAATCACGTCTACGTCGGCGGGGGGAACGATATTCGTACGTTCTTTGTAAGTGATGGCAAACCCGTGCGAAAAATAAAGAGCCTTGCCGGGCGTGAGGTATTTCTTGATACGCGGCCATACTTCGATCTGGGCGGCATCGGAAAGCAGGTATTGGATAATCGTGCCTCTTTCGCAGGCTTCTTCAATATCGAACAGGGTTTCGCCCGGTACCCAACCGTCGGCAACGGCTTTATCCCAGGTAGCTCCCCCCTTGCGTTGTCCTACAATTACGTTGAAACCGTTGTCGCGCAGGTTCAGGCTCTGGCCCGGGCCTTGCACGCCGTAACCGATTACGGCGATGGTTTCGTTTTTCAACACTTCTCTTGCCTTTTCCAATGGAAATTCTTCGCGGGTAACGACATTTTCGTCTACGCCGCCAAAATTCATAACTGCCATTTTTTTATAACTATTAAATGTGACTAAAAATTCCTGTTTGATTCCGGGTCTTCGCGCCCCGTTTTTCTTTTCTGCCGGCCGCCGAAATGATCTGCCGGCCGGACTTACCCCCCGGGGGGCCACCCGGCTGTCGGCTTACCGCGTGTACGGCTTGCTGTCGGGCGGTTTAGCGGCCGAAGCGTCCTTAACCGGCCGTCCAGGTAGCCGAAGCCCGCGAGATGGCTTTGCCTTCATGGCAAATGGCCATATCGTATTTGTCGGCCGACACCTGGGCCTGATGCAAAGCCAGCTCCATCCCGTACCGCCCTTCCGACTGGTAAGCGATTTCGAAACGGCGGATTTCCCGGTGGCGAAACATTTCCAGATCGAACAAATCCAGCAAATGCTCCATATATTTGATGCTGTTCAGATGCCCGTTTACATCCAGGTCGCTGTATTTCACCCGGTAGGGCACGCCTTCCGAAACGGATTCGGCCGCCGCGATTTTGCCGGGTTTTTCAATGGGACAAGGCCGGTCGGAAAGATAAACATTCAAGCTTTCGGCGTCCAGCAAAGTGGGGCGCCGGGTTTGCAGGTCGATAGCCGCCCAGATCGAGCGGGCGAACCCGAAAGTATTTCCTTTTCCGTCGGCCAGTTCGAAACAACGGCTGGTGAACAAACGTCCTACCTCGTCTACCCAGGTGTATACCGTCAGTTCTTCCGACATCCCGGGGTAAGAAGTTATTTCGAGGGCCAGGCGCGAAAGCACCCAGGCGGTATGTTTCTCGGTCATATCCGTATAGCCGAACCCCCGGTCGGCGGCATGCGTAGAGGCGGCATGCAGCAGGTAGTTGCCGATCATGGGGATAGTTACCCGTCCGCGGAAATCCAACTGATAGGATTCGCTGACAAAATGAAATTCGCCTACATTCTTCATTGTGATCCGGTGTTATCGTTTACTTTGCGTTCTGTTTCATACGTGCCGGCTAAAGCACTTCCGTTCATTTATCACTACCTATGGTTGCCGCCGTTTTGCCTTTCCAGCAACTTGCGTTCCATCTCGGCCAGCATATCGCTCAGCCGTTCCACCTTGCTTTTGGTAATGGCCACGCGGCCGGAACGGATAAACTGCAATACGCCTATGCTCTCGCTCAGTTCTTGGAAAAGGGCCTGGGTCTCGTCGTAATGGCCGCTCTTTTCCAGCACCACGCAGCTTTCGTTCATTTCCAGGATGCGGGCGTTGTATTTGCGGATCAGGTCTTCCACCGTCCCCATCTTGATAAACAGCTCGGTACTGAGTTTATAGAGGGCGATTTCCTGGAAAACCAGGTCTTCGTCGGTATTATAATATGCTTTGAGGATGTCTACCCGCTTGTCGATCTGCTTCACTACCTTGTCGATCATATCTTCGTCGGCAAAGGTGGTGATGGTGAATTTGTGAATGCCTCTGATTGCGGAAGGCGAAACCGAAAGAGTTTCGATATTCAGTTGCCGCCGCGTAAAGATAATCGTAATCTGGTTGAGCAACCCTACGGTGTTTTCCGAAAAGATGATTACGGTATATAATTTTTTGTTCGTCATATCTGCTTCTCCTTTCGCTTTATTCGCCTAAAATCATATTCGTCACACTTCCTCCCGCCGGTACCATCGGATACACCATGCCGCAGGCTTCCACATTCGCTACCAACAGGTAAGCGCCGTCGTGAGCAAGCATTTCGGCAATCGCCCCGTCTAGTTCCTCCCGCCGGCCGACAGCCCGGGCAGCAATGCCGTAGGCTTTGGCGACAGCTACGAAATCGGGGTTTTCCATCGGGGTGGAAGAATAGCGTTCGTGGAAGAAAAGTTCCTGCCACTGGCGTACCATGCCGAGGAAATTGTTGTTGAGCACGATGATCTTCACGTTCAGCTTTTCCTGCATGATGGTTCCCAATTCCTGGATGGTCATTTGCAAACCGCCGTCGCCGGTAAAAAAGCAGACCGTGCGGTCGGGCGCGCCGAATTTGGCTCCCATGGCTGCCGGCAGGCCGAAGCCCATCGTGCCCAGCCCGCCCGAGGTAACCACGCTCCGGGTGCGTTTGTATCGGAAATAGCGTACGCCCATCATCTGGTTCTGCCCCACGTCGGTTACCAACACGGCATCGTGGCCGGTGGCTTCGGATACTTTGCGCACCACTTCGCCCATTTTAAGCGGGCCGCTTGCCGGATAAAGCTCTTTTTCGATTACCTTTTCGTTTTCTTCGCGGGCGTCGGGTTCGAAGGCGGCGTTCCACCGGGGGCGTTTGCGTGCTTCCAACAGCGCGGTAATCATCGGGATCGTGCGTTTGGCGTTGCCCAATACTTTCACCGTCACCGGCACGTTCTTGCCGATTTCCGAATTGTCGATGTCCAGATGGACGATCTTGGCTTGTTTGGCGTAGGTTTTCAAATCGCCCGTCACCCGGTCGTCGAACCGCATGCCGATGGCGATCAATACGTCGCATTCGTTGGTTTTCCGGTTCGGCCCTACGTTGCCGTGCATGCCCAGCATGCCTTTATGCAGGGGAAAATCGGAAGGCAAGGCCGAAAGACCCAAGGTAGTCGACCCGGCCGGTATATCGTTTTTAAGGAGAAATTCTTTCAGTTCTTCTTCCGCTCCGCCCAGGATAACGCCCTGGCCGACCAGACAGAAAGGCTTTTCGGCGGCATTGATCAAGGCGGCGGCTTCGGCCACGCGCTCGGGCTTGATCTCCGGCTCGGGTTGGTAGCTGCGCACGTAATCCACCTTTTCATATTCGAAATCCACCCACCCGATCTGGGCGTCTTTGGCCAGGTCGAGCACGACCGGCCCGGGACGGCCTGTGGAAGCGATATAAAAGGCGCGCGATACGGCCCAGGCTATTTCTTCCGGTTTGCGGATCTGGTAGGCCCATTTGGTGATGGGTTGGGTAATCCCGATCACGTCTACTTCCTGAAAAGCGTCGGTGCCCAGTAGCGGAGAGGGTACCTGTCCAGCAATCACCACCAGGGGAGTACTGTCCATCATGGCGTCGGCAATGCCGGTGATCGTGTTGGTGGCGCCGGGGCCCGAAGTAACCAGCGTTACCCCTACCTTGCCCGAGACGCGGGCATAGCCCTGGGCGGCATGCGTCGCTCCTTGTTCGTGGCGTACCAACACATGTTTAAGCTGATCCCTGTAATCATACAAACTATCGTAAATGGGAATCGCCTGGCCTCCGGGATAGCCGAAAATGGTGTCGACACCTTCGGCGATCAACGCCTTCAGCAAAGCTTCCGAACCGGTTATCTTTTGTTTCTCCATACCTGTTTTATCTCTCTGGTTATTCTGTTTATCTTTGTTTGAGCTGTCGTTCTTCCTTAGTCTTCAATGAGGCGGACGCCTCCTTTGTCGGCCGACGAAACCATGCGGGCATAGGCTTTGAGGGCTTTCGATACCGTACGCCGGCGCACGGGGGGAGTAAAGGCTTTCGCGCCCCGGGCCTCTTCTTCGCGGCGGCGGGCGGCCAGTTCCTCGTCGGTCAGGCGCACGTCGATCGATCGGCGGGGAATGTCGATTTCGATTATATCGCCGTCTCTCACCAGACCGATCGCACCCCCGGAAGCGGCTTCCGGCGAAATATGCCCGATGGAAAGTCCGGAGGTGCCGCCGCTGAACCGTCCGTCGGTAATCAGCGCACATTCTTTGCCCAGATGGCGGCTTTTGATATAGGAGGTGGGATATAGCATTTCCTGCATGCCGGGACCGCCTTTAGGCCCTTCGTAGGTAATCACTACCACGTCGCCCGATACCACGCGGCCGCTTAAAATTCCCTCGCAGGCGGAGTCTTGCGAATCGAATACTTTGGCAGGCCCGGCGAACTTCCAGATGCTCTCGTCTACTCCGGCGGTTTTCACCACGCAGCCGTCGAGGGCGATATTTCCTTTCAATACCGCCAACCCGCCATCTTTCGAATAGGCATGGGCCACGTCGCGGATGCAACCGGCGGCACGGTCGGTATCCAATTCTTTATAATAGGTTTCCTGCGAACCCATCTCGATGCTGAACCGGCGCGCGGGCGCGCTTTTGTATAGGCGGACAGCTTCGTCGGTCGCCTCTGCCGAGGTTATGCTGTAGCGGGCCACGGCTTCGGCCAGGCTCAGTCCGTCGGCGCGACGGACACTGCCGTCTACCAGACCGGCTTTCAGCAATTCGCCCAGGATGGCTAGGATGCCGCCTGCACGGTTGACGTCTTGCACGTGGTATTGATGGGTATTGGGAGCCACCTTGCAAAGGCAGGGGGTGCGGCGGGAAAGCCGGTCTATATCGTCCATCCGGAAATCGGCTTCGGCTTCCTGGGCCACGGCCAGCAGATGAAGCACCGTATTGGTGGAACCGCCCATGGCAATATCGAGCGTCATGGCGTTCAGGAAGGCTTCGCGGCCGGCAATGGAGCGGGGAAGGACGGATTCGTCGCCGTCGCGGTAGTATTTGTAGGCATTTTCTACGATTTGCCGGGCAGCATCACGGAAGAGCTGAACGCGGTTGGCGTGCGTCGCTACGATGGTGCCGTTGCCGGGGAGCGCCAGGCCGATGGCCTCGTTCAAACAGTTCATGGAGTTGGCCGTAAACATGCCCGAGCAGCAACCGCAGCCGGGGCAGGCGTGGCGTTCTACCTGGGCGATGCGCTCGTCGGCCACCGAGGTATCGGCCGATTCGATCATGGCATCGATCAAATCGAGATGGCGTCCGTCCAGTTCGCCGGCTTCCATCGGGCCGCCCGAAACGAAAACGGCGGGTATGTTCAACCGCATGGCTGCCATCAGCATGCCCGGCGTAATCTTGTCGCAATTGCTGATGCAAACCATAGCGTCGGCTTTATGGGCGTTCACCATATATTCCACACTGTCGGCGATAATATCGCGGGAAGGCAGCGAGTATAGCATTCCGTCGTGTCCCATGGCAATGCCGTCGTCGATGGCGATGGTATTGAATTCGGCGGCAAAACAGCCTAGCTTCTCAATCTCGGCCTTTACCAACTGCCCTACCTCATGCAAATGCACGTGGCCGGGCACGAATTGGGTAAACGAATTCACGATAGCGATAACCGGCTTGCCGAACTGTTCCTCTTTCATGCCGTTGGCACGCCATAAAGCCCGGGCCCCGGCCATCCGGCGACCTTGCGTGCTGCTTGAACTTCTTAACGGATTTTTCATTTCTATCTTTTTTTAGCTTGTAGCGAGATGCTCGCCCGGCTATACATTATATATATTAAAAAAGCCTTCCTCCCAAGTGGAGAAAGGCTTAACAAATATCTTACCGAGTTCACGACATTCTGCACACCTTTCTCCTTACCTGCTAATGACTAGAAGGACCACGACGAGAATAATATGCAGCACGTTGTTTACCATTTTTATTTCTTTTTGACGCTGCAAATGTAGAACAATAATCGATACGAGCAAAGGTTTTAAAAGAAAATTCTACGTTTTCCTTTCAATTCTCAATATAAGATGTTTTTTCAATTGCATTTTAACAGGCTTCACGTTTGATTTCTTCGGATTCGAAGCGAAACAGCCCTTTTCCCTTCGGGGGAAGTACGTCCGGTCGCCTTCGGGGGCCTCTCCGGCTTGCCGCCGCCCGCATCCCCTTCTCCTTGCGAGCCGGGCCCGGAGGGGGGAAAGACAAGATTTTTCGCTCTCTCCTTTCAGATAGGGAATAATTCGTATATTTGCCCTCTATCAAAACGAGAATGACAAACAGAGGGATATTGCGATATGAAACATTACAATTTTGACGAAGTAATCGAACGGCGGGGAACGAACTGCGTAAAATTCGACCTGCTGAAAGAACGGTTCGGGGATGACAACCTGATTCCGCTCTGGGTAGCCGACATGGATTTCCGCACGCCTGATTTCATTGTGGAAGCCATCAAAAAGCGTTGCGAACATGAGTTGTTCGGCTATACCTATGCTCCCGAAGCTTATTATGAAAGTATCATTAATTGGGTGCATTACAAGCATAATTGGAAACTGGAAAAAGAATGGATCAGCTATATCCCCGGTATCGTAAAAGGAATCGCCTTTGCCCTGGAATGCTTTACGCAGCCGGGCGACAAGGTGGTTATCCAGCCTCCGGTATACCATCCCTTCCGGATCGTGCCGGAAAGCATGCACAGGGAAGTAGTCTATAATCCTCTGAAATTGACGGACGGACGGTATGAAATGGATTTCGACCAGTTGGAATCGGTGCTCGATGAAAAATGCAAGGCGCTGATTCTTTGCAATCCTCACAATCCGGGGGGCGTCGTATGGAAAAAAGAGACGTTGGCGAAACTGGCCGAGGTGGCACACCGCCACGGCCTGCTCGTGATTTCGGACGAAATACATGCCGAGATGGCCTACCCTCAATATAAGCATCATCCCTTTGCCACCGTTTCCGAGGCTGCCGCTGCATGCAGCCTGACATTTATGGCGCCCAGCAAGACATTCAATATCGCCGGCATCGTCACCTCCTACGCTATTGTTCCCTCCGACCGGCTGCGGCAGCGTTTTTACAGCTTTCTGGAGGCCGGCGAATTCGGCGACGGAACGATTTTTGCCTACGAAGCGACGACAGCCGCTTATACCTACGGTGCCGAATGGTTGCAGCAGATGCGGATGTACATCATGGAAAACGTGCGTTTTGTAGACGAATTTCTGAAAACCTATCTGCCGAAAATCAAGGTCTACCAGCCCGAGGCTTCTTTCCTGGTCTGGCTGGACTGCCGGGAATTGAAACTGGATCAGGAAAATCTGGTAAGCCTGTTCCGGGACAAAGCGCATCTGGCGCTTAACGACGGAAGCATGTTCGGACCTGGCGGAGAAGGGTATATGCGTTTGAACATTGGATGCCCCCGCTCTGTTTTAGAGATAGCAATGAACGCTTTGAAAAAAGCGATAGATAAGAAATAATATCTTATCTTTGCTGCCCGAAGCGAAGATAGGCGACGCCAAGGCAAAATCAAAGCTTGATTTGTTTTTGCCCGGTGTGCACTTTGTTTGCTTCAAACAAGCGAAAACAAGCCATACGCCGGCAGTAGACAAGCTTGCTTGCCGCTGCGTGGGACATGCCCTGTTTTCGCATCCATTTCTATACATTATTAAATTATTTAAAGATGAAAATTACACCAAACAAGTATGTTGCGGTTACTTACGACCTGAACGTGGGCGAAGGAGAAGAACGCGAGTTGATGGAAAGAGCCACCGCGGAAGTTCCCTTGAAATTTATCTTCGGAGCCGGCATGATGCTCCCCGCCTTTGAAAAAGCCCTCGACGGACTGGAAGTAGGTTCTACCTTCAACTTCACGATAGCTCCGGCCGACGCTTACGGCGAATATCAGCAAGACAACGTAATCGAACTGCCGAAAAACATCTTCGAAGTAGACGGCAAATTCGACGGAGAAATGATTAAGGAAGGCAATACCGTGCCGATGATGGATTCCAACGGCAACCGTCTGAACGGTTCCGTGCTGGAAGTAAAAGACGACGTGGTGGTCATGGACTTCAATCATCCGCTGGCCGGCGAAACCCTGCATTTCAGCGGCGAAGTAATCGACGTGCACGAACCGACTGCCGAAGAAATCGCAGCTTTGACGGCTCCTGCCGGCGGTTGTGGTTGCGGTTGCGACGACTGCGGAAGCGATTGCGGCGATCAGGATCAGAAAGACGGTTGCGGTTGCGGCGGTTGCCATTAAGTTGCAGCCGTCCTGCCCCTACTGTGTCGATCAGCTAATTGTCTGCTTATTCTGCTTATGATGAATACTTTCGGAACTATCTACCGTCTCACCTCCTTCGGCGAATCGCACGGCCCCGGCATCGGGGGCGTGATCGATGGTTGCCCGGCGGGTATCGAACTCGACCAGGCTTTCATCCAACAGGAACTCAACCGGCGCAAGCCGGGCCAGTCGCGCCTGACCACGCCGCGGAAAGAAGACGACGAAGTGCAATTCCTTTCGGGCATATACGAAGGTAAAACTACCGGTACGCCCATCGGTTTTATTGTCTGGAACAAAAACCAGCATTCGTCGGATTACGACAATATGAAAACCGTCTACCGCCCCTCGCACGCCGATTACACCTATGAAATGAAATACGGCATCCGCGATCCGCGGGGAGGCGGACGATCGTCGGCCCGGGAAACCATTGCCCGCTGCGTAGCCGGCGCCATCGCCAAACTGGCCATGCGCCCCTACGGTATCGAGATTAGGGCTTACACTTCCCAGGTAGGCGCCATCCGCTTGGAAAACAGCTATCCGGCCTACGACCTGGCACTGGCGGAAACCAACGATGTACGTTGTCCCGACCCCCGTAAAGCCGCCGAGATGGAAGCATTGATTGCCGAAGTAAAAGCGAAGGGCGACACCATAGGCGGCGTCATTACCTGCGTGGCCAAAGGAGTACCCCAAGGCTTGGGCGAACCGGTTTTCGGCAAACTGCATGCGGCGCTGGGCCAGGCCATGCTTTCGATCAACGCCGTGAAAGGCTTCGAATACGGCGACGGCTTCGAAGCCGCCCTTTACCGGGGATCGGAACGCAACGACCGCTTTTTCAACGACCACGGGCAAATCCGCACCCGCACGAATCATTCAGGCGGCATCCAGGGAGGCATTTCCAACGGAGAAGATATTTATTTCCGGGTAGCCTTCAAGTCGGTAGCCACCATTCTGATGGAACAGGAGACGGTAAACCGCGAAGGAGAAGAAACGATATTGAAAGCCCGCGGGCGGCACGACCCCTGCGTGCTCCCCCGCGCCGTCCCCATCGTGGAGTCGATGACGGCGATGACGCTTCTCGATTATCTGCTGTTGCAAAAAACCCGCATATAAGCTTAATGGACGAACCTTATCCTCTGCCGGACACGCTCAGGCATGATGATAAGGTTCGCCCGCTATAATCGTCATCGCCCGGTAAATTTGTTCCACGAAGATCAACCGGATCATCTGGTGGGAAAAAGTCATTTTACTGAGCGAAATCTTTTCCGCCGCCGTCTTATACACCGCCTCGCTGAATCCGTAGGGTCCTCCTACCGCAAATACCAGCCGTTTGGGAACGACGTGCATTTTCTTTTCCAGATAAGCGGCAAATTGCACCGAGGTAAATTCCTTCCCTTTTTCATCGAGCAGCACCAGGTAATCGCCCGGTTGCAACGCCTTCAAAATCAACTCGCCTTCTTTTTCCTTTTGTTGCGGTTCCGACAGGTTGCGTACATTTTTAATATCGGGAATTACCTGAAGCTCGAACGGAAGGTAATGAACCAACCGGTTGATATACTCGCCGATAGCCTCTACGAAATAGCCGGCATCGGTTTTTCCGATTACAAGAAGTACAATCTTCATCTGTATCTATTTAACGTGTTTAATGGGGCTAAATTACAAGAAAAATACATACCTTTGCTTCATAAAGCGAAAATAGGCTGTACGTCCGCCCCGGCAAAGCAAGCCGCTTTCTGCACCCGGTATGCCCCAGGATAGCTTCCGAAAGCCCGGCCTGGCCGGTTTCCGGACGTCCCGGGAAGCCGGTTCTCCGGCGCCGCATCACCCTATCTTCGCCCGGTATAAACCTAAAAGGATGAAAATTATGAAACGCTTTTTCTGCCTACTGGCTTTGTGGCTGGCAGTAATCACAGCCCAGGCAGCCGACATTACCTCGATTGCCGGCGCTTTAAAAAACGGAAACGGAAACGCGCTTTCCGGTTCGATGGACAGCTCGGTAGATCTGGCGGTACCGGGCGAAACGAAGAAATGCAACAGCCAGGAAGCCGTGGCTGCCCTGACGGCCTTTTTCCAACGTACCAAACCCACCGGCTTCTCGGTCGTTCATCATGTAGAAAAAAAAGACAACGGCTTCTTTATCGGAAAGATGCAGACCCCCGGCGGCGAACTGCGCGTAAACGTAGCCTATCGCGCGGACGGTAACAAGGCGCTTATACAATCAATCAGAATAGAATAAAGATGGACAAACTAATCGACGACTTAATTAAACTGGCCTTCGCCGAAGACATAGGCGACGGCGACCATACCACCTTGTGCTGCATTCCCGCCGCCGAAACGGGCAAAAGCCAGCTTATCGTAAAAGAAGACGGCGTGCTGGCAGGCGTGGAAATGGCCCGGCGCATCTTCCATGCCTTCGACCCGGATCTGAAAATGACGGTATTTATCCACGACGGAGCCGAAGTGAAGAAAGGCGACATCGCTTTTGTGGTAGAAGGCAAGGTACAATCGCTTTTGCAAACCGAACGCCTGATGCTGAACATCATGCAACGCATGAGCGGTATCGCTACCACCACCCGCAAGTACGTAAAGGCACTGGAAGGAACGAAAACCCGCGTGTTGGATACCCGCAAAACCACGCCGGGGCTGCGTATGATTGAAAAGGAAGCGGTAAAAATAGGCGGAGGCGTGAACCACCGCATCGGGTTGTTCGACATGATTCTTCTGAAAGACAATCACGTGGATTTTGCCGGCGGCATCGAAGCGGCCATTACCCGTTGCCACGACTATCTGAAAGCCAAGAACAAAGATCTGAAGATCGAGATCGAAGTGCGCAACTTCGACGAATTGCAGGAAGCCATGCGCGTAGGCGGCATCGACCGCATCATGCTCGACAACTTCACGCCCGAAAACACCCGCAAAGCCGTTGAAATGGTAGGCGGCCGTTACGAACTGGAATCTTCCGGCGGCATTACTTTCGCCACCCTGCGCGACTATGCCGAATGCGGCGTAGACTATATTTCGGTAGGCGCCCTTACCCACTCTGTAAAAGGATTGGATATGAGCTTCAAGGCTTGCGAATAACGATCCGAACCATCCCGATCCGGCTCTCATAACGGGCCCGACGATACGACGAAACGGCCCCCCATAGATACGAGGGGCCGTTTTAGTTTTCCGCTTTTTTGAAATACGGGCTGCTTTTTCCTTTATAGGCAGACCAGGTAGAATCAGCGGGAAGCCCGCAGGCCTCCACCCGGGTAAACGGCTCCCCGCCGTACAGACGAAATGGCTTCTCCGTCTGAAAAAGTTTGGGGAAACAAGAAAATAAACCCATATGAGCTCCACACCAACACAGAATGAGCCGTAAAATAATATTTCTCCCAACGAACCGCCTACCTTTGTACCATTCATTAAAAACAAAGTGCCTATGAATAAATTTATTTTATCGAACGTGCAGCGGAAATCGCAGGAAGCGATACCGGCGTCTTCCGGGAACATCCGATATGTTCCTGTCTTAACGAAGGCGATAAGACTATTATTTGTTACATTATTACTTACAATCATTTCACCCCCCATGATCAAGACACAGACAAAAGTAAAACAAACCGCAGGAAGGGAACAACTAGGCGACTTCGCCCCTCAATTTGCAGCCTTGAACGACGATGTGCTTTTCGGCCAAGTATGGAGCCGTACAGAGCAGCTCGGCTTGCGCGATCGCAGCCTGATTACCGTAACCGCCCTGGTCAGCATGGGCATTACCGACACCTCGCTGAAATACCATCTTCAAACGGCCAAGAACAACGGCATTAGCCGCACGGAAATAGCGGAGATACTGACACAACTCGGCTTTTACGCCGGATGGCCCAAAGCATGGGCGGCCTTCCGCCTGGCCAAAGAGGTATGGACGGAAGACACTGCCGCCCGGGACGCAAAAGCCGCTTTCGAGCAAAAAATGCTATTCCCCATCGGCAAGCCCAACGACGCTTTTGCAAACTATTTCATCGGCCAAAGCTATCTGGCCCCTCTGTCCGCGGCCCAGGCCGGCATCCACAACGTAACCTTCGAACCTCGTTGCCGCAACAACTGGCATATTCACCATGCCAGCCAAGGCGGCGGGCAAATCCTTGTCTGCATAGCCGGCGAAGGATGGTATCAGGAAGAGGGCAAGCCCGCACGACGGCTCAATCCCGGCGATATAGTGAACATACCGCAAGGCGTAAAACACTGGCATGGAGCCACCGCCGACAGTTGGTTTGCCCATCTGGCCATCGAAGTGCCGGGCGAGAACGCCAGCAACGAATGGCTGGAAGCCGTAAGCGACGAGCAATACGACCGCTTGGCCAAAACGGAATAAAACGGAAAAAGCAGCCGCCCGGCTTCGCAAGCGGCAATGCGATGAAATTATTCACCTCACCAGACAACCGATATGGGTAGAAACAAACTGATTTTAGCGGCAGCACCCTTGCTGCTGAGCATGACGACGATAGCGGCCACGACCGTGGCGACGGTTCCGACAGATTCAGGAAAAAAAACAAACCGGGAAAAAAACACGGCCTCTCAAGAGATGATTCAAACTCGGGAGCCGGCCGAAGATATGTTGGTACGCATTTCCGAGATAGAAGTCTATCCCGAATACCTCGACGAATATTTGAAGTTCGCCCTTACGGTAGGAGCCACATCGGTGCGCGAAGAACCCGGCGTGATAGCCATCTATCCCCTGATCCAACAGCGCGATTCCTGCCAGATACGCATTCTGGAGATCTATGCCGACAAGGAGGCTTACCGCCACCATATCGGTACCCCGCATTTCCAGACCTATAAGCAAGGCACGCTCCATATGGTGAAACGGCTCGATCTGGTAGATATGATTCCGATGAACCCTTCGGCCATGCCGGAGATCTTCCGCAAACTAAGTAACTGAGTTGATTGTTTACAAACAATCATTTTTAATTCTATGATTGTCGTTTTAGGCTAATGCTTCGAGCGTCTGTTCGACCGGATCTGCGCCGTGTACTTCCAACACCGGCTGCCTCTTCTTTCGCTCCGGCTATAAGCCGGACAACCCGAGCAAATTATCCTCATAAGACAAACAACAATGAAACAACTGATTTTAATGATGACCTGCATCCTGTCGGCAACGTTTGCCTACGCCCAGGAAAAGAAAGTATTGGTAGCCTATTTCTCCTGCACAGGCCATACCGAAACGGTGGCCAAAGCCCTCGCCCAAGCCACCGGCGCCGCCTTGTACCGCATCCGGGCGGCACAACCTTACTCATCGGCCGACCTCGATTGGCACGACAAACAGAGCCGCAGCAGCCAAGAAATGAACAATGCCGCTTCGCGCCCCGCGCTGGCCGACACGGAAGCCGGGGCGGAGACGTATGACGTGATTTTCCTGGGCTACCCCATCTGGTGGAACCAATGCCCGCGCATCATCAACACCTTCGTAGAAAGCTACGACCTGAAAGGGAAAACGCTCATTCCGTTTGCCACGTCGGGCAGCAGCTCCATCCTGAACAGCACAAAAGAATTGAAGAAACATTATGGCGACATCGACTGGCAAACGGGAAGGCTATGCAATGACGAGATTTCCAAAGCCGTGAAATGGGCCAAGGAGGCGATAAATATCCGACAATAACCGGATTCTGATTTTCTTCGCCCCAAAGGGATGAGCTCAGGTTTATTCGGCCGGCACGAACAAACATAGGCATTGCCCTACCCGCTTTTAGCCTGAGGAAGATACCGAAAAGTAAAGCGGCTTTTTGAAGTGAGCCCTACAAGTCAGACAAAAACTTTCAGGGTTCACTTCATTTTTTTCCAGGCCGCTTTTTTCCCATGAAAAATGCCAGAAACAAACGGAAAGGTTGAGCCATTCCCCCGTATCCTTCCCCTGCTCCCCTGCCGGCTTACTAACAAAACAAGGATACGGCAGAACCACACCACCTACCCGATCCGACTCACCAGGCCTTCTTCCAACCGGTATTGCTGCCCCGTTTCCGGACAAACCGCCAGCCCTTCGCTATCGAAGGCCAGCCGGTGGCCGTACTCGCTCACCCAGCCTATCTGGCGCGAGGGATTTCCCACGACCAAGGCATAGGCCGGCACTTCCTTGGTGACCACTGCCCCGGCGCCCACCAAGGCATAAGCCCCGATACGATGTCCGCACACAATAGTGGCATTCGCGCCGATGGAAGCCCCTTTGCCGATCAGCGTTTGCCGATACTGATCTTTCCGGGCCACCGCGCTCCGGGGATTAATTACGTTGGTAAACACGCAGCTCGGCCCCAGAAACACATCGTCTTCGCAAACCACACCGGTGTAAATCGACACGTTATTTTGTACTTTCACCCCGTCGCCCAATACCACGCCGGGCGAAACCACCACGTTCTGCCCGATATTACACCGCGCGCCGATCCGGCAATCGGACATAATATGCGAAAAATGCCAGATATGGGTTCCTTCCCCGATGATGCACCCCGGATCGATCACGGCCGACTCGTGCGCTTTATAATTTGCCATATGCTCATGAATTAACAATTCCTTTTCTTTACCGGCTCGTCCTTGCCGCCGGTCGTATTCCCGCTTTATCGCCTTATCGCCGAAACGCTCGTAAAGGCGGAAACAAATCTCCCGGGAGGGCACCCCGGCAGAAAAAGAAATCACATTCCCAATTACTTATAAATTAAAAAAATCGTCGGTTTCTTGCTCAGGTCGGGCACTTTTCCCGCCCACTCCTTTACCGGAAGCGTCCGGATCGACTCGCCCGGGCAGGTAATCTGCGAGGCAATGCAAAGCTTGGTCGACGCACGGCAGGAGCGAATCAACTCTTCTGCCAGCTTGTTGTTGCGGTAAGGCGTTTCGATAAACAATTGCGTCTGGTTTTCCGAATAAATCCGCCCCTCCAACCGTTTGATCGCGCTCGTGCGCTCGCCGGCATCGATAGGCAGATAGCCGTGAAAAGCAAAACTTTGCCCGTTGAACCCCGAACCCATCACCGACAGCAGGATAGAAGAAGGCCCCACCAAGGGAACCACCGGATAGCCCTTGCGCTGGGCGATCGCCACCACATCGGCCCCCGGATCGGCCACGGCCGGACACCCCGCTTCCGAAATCACCCCCACATCCATCCCCTGGGCGAGCGGAGCCAGATAGCCGGCCACGTCCTGGGGCGAAGTATGTTTGTTAAGTTCGTAAAAAACCAGCTCGTCGATCACGATAGAAGGATCGGCTTTTTTAAGAAACCGCCGGGCCGTCCGCACGTTTTCCACAATAAAATGTTTGATCCGGCCCGTCACTTCCCGATTGTATTCGGGAAGCACCCGGCGATGCTCCGTCTCGCCCAACGTCACCGGAATAAGATACAATGATGCTTGCATACGTTTACGTCCCGGCACGGGGGGCCGGCTGTTTTGTTAGTTTTCCGCAAATGTAGTACTTTTGCCGCAAACAAACCGAATCGAATGGCACTTCCTTCAGAATTTATCGAACGTACCCGGGCGCTTCTCGGGCCTGACTTTTCCCGGCTGGAAGCCGCTTTGCAGACCGACGCCCCCGCGAGCCTGCGCATCAACCGCGCCAAACACACCCCCGCCCCCCGGCAAGCCCGACCCGTAGGCTGGTGCGAGAGCGGCTACTACCTCGACGAGCGATTGACGTTTACGTTCGATCCGTTGTTTCACGCCGGTGCCTATTACGTACAGGAAGCCTCGTCCATGTTTTTGGAACAAGCCATCCGCCAGGAAGTAACCGGCCCGGTGAAATGCCTCGACCTCTGCGCCGCGCCCGGCGGCAAATCCACCCACCTGGTCGGCCTGCTGCCGGAAGGGAGCCTGCTGGTAAGCAACGAAGTAATCCGCAGCCGGAGTTATATTCTGGCCGAAAACATCGCCAAATGGGGAAATCCCTGCGCCGTAGTCACCCAGAACGACCCGGCGGATTTCGGTGAGCTGCCTCACTTTTTCGATGTGATCGTAGCCGACGCGCCTTGCTCCGGAGAAGGCATGTTTCGCAAAGATACCGACAGCGCCGGCCAGTGGAGCGTGGCCAACGTACAACTCTGCGCCTCGCGCCAACGCCGCATCCTGGGCGATGTATGGGAAGCGCTCAAGCCCGGCGGTTTGTTCATTTATAGTACCTGTACCTATAATACCGAAGAAAATGAGGAAAACGTACGGTATCTGATTGAAGAACTAGGCGCCGAACCCGTCCGCATCGCTCTCCGGCCGGAATGGGGCGTGGAAGGAGCTTTGAAATACGACTACCCTGTCTGCCGTTTTTTCCCGCATAAGACGAAGGGAGAAGGCTTCTTCCTGGCCGCGGTACGGAAAGCGGAGGGAGAAAAACGGGAGATACGCCTGAAACACAAACCGAAAAAAGAAAAAACACAAGCCGCAGCCGTTCCGCCCGCCCAGCTCCGCGCCTGGCTACATGCTCCCGACGACTACCGCATCGAGTTCATCCGCGAAGGTTGGACGGCTATTCCCCGCCTCCACGAGGCCGCCTACTCCCTATTGGCCGCCCGGCTGAATATCCTCTCGGCCGGCGTCCGGTTGGGAGAAATCAAAGGGAAAGAAGTGGCTCCGGCTCCCGCCCTGGCGCTCAGCACGGCACGCCGCCCGGAGGCATTTCCCGCCGCTACTCTCGATTGGGCAGGGGCGATATGTTATCTGCGGAAGGAAACGCTCTGTTTGCCGCCTAGCCTGGAAAAAGGATATGTGCTGATAGGATACGATGGGCAGGCCCTGGGCTTTGTAAAGCAACTGGGCAACCGGGCCAATAATCTCTATCCGCCGGAATGGCGTATCCGTTCGGGATATGCGCCCGAAACCCTGCGGTTGTTTCGTTAGCATAAGCCCCCCTGCCGGAAAGGAGGCTTATTGTAATTTTTTCAAGTTTCTTTTTCGCCTCTGCCGATGGATTTTCCCTTTTCTGCTTATGAAATCCGAAATACACCGGCATGAAATTTCAATTACATATTATTATGATTTTTGCAACTATTAGGCAGAAAAAAAAGGCTGATAGAAATCATTTTTTTTGATCACAGCAAACATTCGTGCCACAATCTTG